>NZ_JBKIUP010000001.1:0-1193491 GCF_046602535.1 Klebsiella sp. 1SOBk10mer | reverse complement strand
GCAAGGCTGGGCAGGAAGTCCCTGTCGTTCTCAAAATCGGTGGAGCTGCATGACAAAGTCATCGGGCACTATCTGAACATAAAACACTATCAGTAAATTGGAGTCATTACCAATCGACCCCTTCACCCAGAACGCCATATACATATGGATAAGGATGGCGTGGATCAGAATAATGGCCGAAGTGGCGTGTATCAGCAGGCTATAGCGAATCACCGGAATCGGGAAATATTGGGCAAACCAGGGCCGCCAGATAATCACCCCGGTCACCAGCAGCACGAAAATCATGCTCATGATGGTCCAGAACATCATCTTCTGCCCGGCGTTATATTTACCGACGCGCGCCACCTTATGCTCGTTGCCTTTCAGCACCTCGACGATACCTTTCAGCCACGGAATATCCTGTTTATCCGGGATGTTGTGGTGGACAAAACGAACGAACATAAACATCAGGGCGACAAAAATCAGCACGCCAAAGAAGGGGTGCAGAATACGCCCCATCTGCGGGGTACCGAAGGTTTCGGTCAGCCACTGCAGCGTCGGGAAGAAAAACGATATTCCCGACAGCGCCACGAGGAAGAAACAGATAACCACCGTCCAGTGACAGGCGCGATCGATAAAGGTCGTGCGCACTATCATCTTCGATTTACTCATCATGCTCCTCCTCGTCGTCGTCAACTTCCTTGTTCGGCCCGATACCGATGTAGTGATAGATAAGCCCGGCAAAGGTGGCGATAAAGCCCACCGCCGACAGCGGCTTCAGCGCCCCCTTCCACAGATTGATACTGGTATCGATCTGCGGTTCCTTCGGCAGCTTGTGATACAGCTCAGGCTGGTCGGCATGATGCAATACGTACATCACGTGGGTGCCGCCGACGCCCTGCGGGTTGTAAATCCCGGCGTTGGCATAACCGCGTTTTTTCAGCTTAGCCACCCGCTCCTCGGCCACCTCAAGCATCTCTTTTTTCGTGCCGAAGTGGATCGCGCCGGTAGGACAGGTTTTCACGCACGCCGGTTCCTGACCGACGCTGACCCGGTCCACGCACAGGGTGCATTTATAGACCCGGTTATCCTCTTTATTGAGACGCGGTACGTTAAACGGACAGCCAGCAATGCAGTAGCCGCAGCCGATGCAGTTTTCCTGCTGGAAATCGACGATGCCATTGGCGTACTGAATAATCGCCCCGGCGGATGGGCAGGCCTTCAGACACCCCGGCTCTGCGCAGTGCATACAACCATCCTTGCGGATAAGCCACTCCAGCTTGCCGTTCTGTTCGGTCTCGCTAAAGCGCATTACCGTCCAGGATTTGGCGCTAAGATCCGCCGGGTTATCGTACACCCCGACGCAGTGCCCCACGTCATCGCGGATGTCATTCCACTCGGAGCAGGCCACCTGGCAGGCTTTACAGCCCACGCAGGAGGAGACATCGATAAGCTTGGCGACTTCCGCCTTATGGTCCCGCGCGCGCGGCGCGGGGGTGATCGGGTTGGTCGCGGAGCGTTTAATAATGTCTTGTGTTTCCATCGCCATTGAATCGCTCCTTACGCTTTCTCGATGTTGACCAGAAACGCCTTATATTCCGGCGTTTGCGAGTTGGAATCGCCAACGTTCGGCGTCAGGGTGTTAGCGATATAGCCTTTGCGAGCCACGCCTTCAAAACCCCAGTGCAGCGGGATCCCGACGGTCTCCACCTGCTGGCCGTTGACGTTGAGCGTTTGCAGGCGGCGCGTCACCACCGCTACCGCGCGAATAAAGCCGCGCTGGCTGCTGACTTTCACCCGGTCGCCGTTGGCAATCCCTTTCGCTTTTGCCAGCCCTTCGCTGATTTCGACAAACTGTTCCGGCTGCGCGATGGAATTGAGCAGCGCATGCTTGGTCCAGGTATGGAAATGCTCGGTCAGACGATAGGTGGTCCCGACATACGGGAACTTATCCTTCTTACCTAAGCGGATGGCGTCCTCTTCATACAAACGCACCACCGGGCTGGAGACCACCTTCGGGTGCAGCGGGTTAGTGCCAAGCGGGGTTTCCATCGGCTCGTAGTGTTCCGGGAACGGTCCTTCCGCCAGCTTATCCAGCGCGAACAGGCGACCCAGCCCCTCCTGCTGCATGATAAATGGCCCGGTGTTACTCCCCGGCGGCGCGGTATTGAAGTCCGGAATATCATTCCCGACCCACTTGCTGCCGTTCCACTGGATCAGCATCCGCTTCGCATCCCACGGCTTGCCGTTGATATCGGCCGAAGCGCGGTTATAGAGCACCCGGCGATTAAGCGGCCACGCCCAGGCCCAGCCCAGCGTATTGCCCAGACCCGAAGGGTCGGCATTATCGCGATTCGCCATCTGGTTGCCCTGCTCCGTCCAGCTGCCGGCATAGATCCAACAGGAAGACGCCGTCGTCCCGTCGTCACGCAGCAGCGCGAAGCTGTTCAGCAGCTGGCCTTTTTTCGCCACCAGGGTGCCGTTGGCGTCATAAAGATCCGCCAGTGCGTAGCCGTTGTTCTCTTTCGCGACTTCTTCCGATTCCGGATGGTCCGGCTGCTTATAGCGCCAGCTCATCTTCAGCAGGGGTTCCGCACCCTTCCCGCCTTCGGTGCGGTACAGTTCGCGCAGGCGATGGTAAATCCCGGCCAGGATCTCGCCGTCGTTACGTGCTTCACCTGGGGCATCCTGACCTTTCCAGTGCCACTGCAGCCAGCGGCCGGAGTTGGCGATCGAACCGTCCTCTTCGGCAAAGCAGGTCGATGGCAGGCGGAAGACTTCCGTCTGAATCGTCGACGGGTCGACGTCATTAGACTCGCCGTGGTTCTGCCAGAAAGTGGAAGTTTCGGTGACCAGCGGATCGATAACCACCATATACTTCAGCTTGCTCAGGCTGCGAACCACTTTGTTTTTGTCCGGGAAGGACGCGACCGGGTTAAAGCCCTGGCAGATATAGCCAGTGACTTTGCCGTTATCCATCATGTTGAAGTATTTGATAACGTCGTAAGCCTGGTCCCACTTTGGTAACCACTCAAAGCCCCAGTCGTTCTCTTTTTGCGCCGCCTCGCCGTAGAAGGATTTCATCAGGCTGACAAAGAATTTCGGGTAGTTGCTCCAGTAGTTCACCTGGTCCGGCAGGCTCGCTTTTGGCGTGTTGGCCGCCAGGTACGTCTGCAGATCCGGCTGCTTTTCAGAAGGCAGGGTCAGGTAGCCTGGCAGGCTGGTAGACAGCAGGCCAAGGTCGGTCAGCCCCTGAATATTAGAGTGACCGCGCAGGGCATTCACGCCACCGCCGGCCATGCCCATATTGCCGAGCAGCAATTGGATCATCGCCATGGTGCGAATGTTCTGCGCGCCGACGGTGTGCTGCGTCCAGCCCAGGGCATACAGGAAGGTGGTGGTGCGATCGGCGGCGCTGGTTGAGGCCAGCACGTCGCACACCTTGAGGAAGTCCGCTTTCGGCGTACCGCAGATGTTTTCGACCACCTCTGGCGTGTAACGGGAAACGTGCTGCTTCAGCAGATTCCACACGCAGCGCGGATGGCTTAGCGTCTCATCGCGTTTGGCGTAGCCGTTTTCATCGAACTGGTAGTTCCAGGACGATTTATCATACTGGCGTTTGTCCGCATCATAGCCGCTGAACAGCCCCTCTTCGAAGGCAAAATCATCCCGCACCAGCAGGCTGGCGTTGGTGTAGTGCTTCACGTACTCGGCATTGATTTTGTTATGTTCGATCAGGTACAGCAGCACCCCCGACAGGAAGGTAATGTCGGTACCGGAGCGAATCGGCGCATAGATATCGGCCACCGACGCAGTGCGCGTAAAGCGCGGGTCGACGACGATAAGCGTGGCGTCGTTGTTGTTCTTCGCCTCCATCGCCCAGCGGAATCCCACCGGGTGGGCTTCCGCGGCGTTACCGCCCATCACCACCACGACGTTCGCGTTTTTGATATCCACCCAGTGGTTAGTCATCGCACCGCGACCAAATGTTGGAGCAAGACTTGCTACCGTTGGTCCGTGTCAGACGCGCGCCTGGTTGTCTACCGCCAGCATGCCGAGCGATCGCACAAATTTTTGCGTCAGCATGCCGGTCTCATTACTCGCCGCCGAAGCGCACAGCATACCGGTGGAAAGCCAGCGGTTAACCGTCGCGCCCTGCTCGTTCTTTTCCATAAAGTTGGCGTCGCGGTCGGCTTTCATCAGCCGGGCAATGCGGCTGAAGGCTTCATCCCAGGAGAGTCGCTGCCATTTATCGGATCCCGGGGCGCGGTACTCCGGGTAGCGCAGGCGGTTATCACTGTGGACATAGTCCAGCAGGCCGGCGCCTTTCGGGCATAGCGCGCCGCGGCTCACCGGATGGTCCGGATCTCCTTCGATATGGTAAATCGCTTCTTTGGCGTTTTTCGCGCCGTCGCCGAGGCTATACATTAATAGCCCGCAGCCAACGGAGCAGTAAGTGCAGGTGTTGCGGATCTCTTTCGCACGCAGCAATTTGTAGTTGCGTGCCTGAGCCAGCGCCATTTTGGGGGCAAAGCCCAGGGCGGCAGCTGTGGTTCCGGCCATACCGCCTGCGCAGATCTTAAAGAACTTTCTGCGGCTGACGTCCATTGCATTCCTCCATGCAGGATGTTGATTCATCGCGCGGAGGAAACTAACAGCAAAATCCCGGGAAAATTTGCGTCAAATCAAGGAGCAAAACCCACTCCCCCTTAATCGCCAGCCGCGGCCGTTTTCACTAATCCCCAGGGGTTACCCATGTCGGAAAATTTCGCCCCGCGGCGGTCAAAAGATGATATATATGCCGGCTGCATTCGCGTAACCCTCAGGATAAGCATGGAGAAAAAGAGAGCCACGACTATCGGCTTCGCCGCCATTATTTTATGGAGCACGATGGTCGGATTGATTCGCGGCGTCAGCGAAGGACTGGGCCCGGTCGGCGGCGCGGCGATGATTTACAGCCTCAGCGGCCTGCTGCTGATTTTTACCGTTGGTTTTCCCAACCTGCGCCAGATCCCGCGCCGCTATCTGCTGGCCGGCAGCGTGCTGTTCGTCAGCTATGAAATCTGCCTCGCGCTGTCCCTGGGCTATGCCGCCAGCCGTCAACAGGCCATTGAGGTGGGGATGGTCAATTATCTGTGGCCCAGCCTGACCATCCTGTTCGCCATCCTGTTTAATGGTCAGAAAAGCAGCTGGCTGGTGATCCCCGGTTTGCTTCTCGCCCTGCTTGGCGTCGGCTGGGTGTTGGGGGGCGAGCACGGCCTGCAGCTGGACGAGATTATCAGCAACGTCATCTCCAGTCCGCTCAGCTATCTGCTGGCCTTTATCGGCGCCTTTATCTGGGCGGCCTACTGCACGGTAACGGCCAAATATGCCCGTGGCAAAAATGCCATTACCCTGTTCGTCCTGTTAACCGCGCTGACGCTGTGGCTGAAGTTTCTCGCCACGCCGCAGCCGCCGATGGACTTCAGCTGGCCGGTCAGCATCAAGCTGCTGACGGTAGCGGTGGCCCTCGGTCTGGCCTACGCCGCGTGGAACGTGGGGATCCTCCACGGCAACGTCAGCCTGCTGGCGGCGGCCTCCTACTTCACCCCGGTGCTCTCCTCCGCGCTGGCGGCGATCCTGCTTAGCGCCGCGCTATCGTGGTCGTTCTGGCAAGGGGCCGGGATGGTGTGTCTCGGCTCCCTGCTCTGCTGGTACGCGACCCGCCGTTAACCGAGATCGCCGCCCGCCACCGGGAGGGTGACGCCGGTGATATAGCTGGCCTCATCGCTGGCGAGAAACAGGATCGCGTTTGCCTGTTCCGCCAGCGTGCCGTAGCGGTGCATCAGACTGCTGGCCACCGTCTGATCGACCACCTGCTGATACCACGCCTTCTCCTGTTCACTGGGCTGCTCGTCGTTACGCGGCGTCAGGCGCGGCGGCGCCTCCGTCCCGCCCGGTGCGACGGCATTGATGCGGATGCCGCTGCCGCTGTACTCCATGGCAATCGACCGGGTCAGCGCATTCACACCTCCCTTCGCCGCCGAATAAGGCACCCGGTTGACCCCTGCTGTCGCCACCGACGAGATATTGACGATGCAGCCTTTGCCCTGCTTCAGCATCCACGGTAGCGCCGCGCGGCAGCCCCACAGGGTGGGAAACAGCGAGCGGCGGATCTCTTTCTCAATCTGCTCCGGTTGGTATTCGGCAAACGGCCGCGCCCAGATGGTCCCCCCGACGTTATTGATTAACACATCGATGCGGCCAAAATGCGCCACCCCGTCGGCAAACGCCTGCTCGGCGCTCGGCCACTGTTCCAGGTCCGCCTCCAGCGCCAGCACCTGACTGCCGGACTGATCCAGCGTCGCCGCCAGCTCATGCACCCTGGGCGAACGATCGATGAGCAGCAGAGCCGCGCCTTCCGCAGCCGCCTGCTCCGCGGTTTGTCGGCCAATGCCCTGGGCCGCGCCGGTGATGGCGACCACTTTATCGCTAAAACGCATACTGCCTCCTTATGCCGCCGCGCTCTGGCTGGCGATAAATTTCTCGTACCAGAAGCCCGCCGGGGTGATCCCTCGCTCACGCAGCGCCGTGGCGACCGCGTTGACCATCGGCGGCGGTCCGCAAAGGTAGATATCGACCTCGCCATTATTCAGCATGGCGTCGTCAAGATGATCGGTGACGAAGCCGCGCTGCGGGCAAGGACTGTTTTCCTCCGCCACTACCGGTAGCCAGCGAAAGTGGTTTAACTGCTGACGGAATGCCTCCAGCGCCTCGGTCTTCACCAGGTCCGCGTCGCGCGTGACGCCATACATCAGGGTCACCGGGCGCGCGGCGTTCTGCGCCTGCAAGGTCTCGAGCATGGAGAGCAGCGGCGCCAGCCCGGTACCGCCGGCCAGCATCAGCAACGGACGTTCGCCGTGGCGCAGATAAAAGCTGCCCATCGGGCCGCTGAGGGTAAGACGATCGCCGGGCCGCGCCTGCAGGGTTAACCACTGGCTCATCATGCCGCCGGGCACGTTACGGATCAGGAAACGCCCTTCTGCCGAGCCTGGCCGTGAGCTGAAGGAATAGGCGCGAACGTGCGGCGTGCCTGGCACCTGAATGTTGACGTACTGCCCCGCCAGGAAGTCCAGCGGCTCATCGAGGGCGACCACCAGCTCGATGGCGGTATCGGACAGACAATTCACCTGTCGCACCTGCGCCCCGGTGTTCGTCAGGGCGGTTTTACACTGCGCGGCGGCCACCGGCACATCGAGAACGCAGTCGCTGGTGGGCACCATCTGGCAGGTCAGCACCTGGCGGGCCTGCGCTTCCTCATCGCTTAACGCCTCGTCGAGATACTCCTCGCCGAGATCGTATTCCCCGCTGGCGCAGTGGCATTTGCAGGTGCCGCACACGCCGTCCGAGCAGTCCATCGGCAGATTCACCTTCTGCCGATAGGCAGCATCCAGGACTTTCTCTCCGGCATGGCATTGAATAAAGCGGGTGATACCGTCCTCAAAATTAAGAGCAATAGTGAAGGTCATAGGCGCCTCTTAAATGTGGTAAACGTCAATCACCTGACGGATATAGTCGTTATTCAGGCGCACGGTTTTGCGCACGATCTGCGGCCGGCCGTCCTGCTCGGTCAGCGTGCAGCAGGTGGCGCCGAAAAAGGCATCGGTGTGCTGATAGCGGTGGCTCCAGGTCACCCAGCTGTAACGCACCTCCAGCCCCTCGTCGCTCTCCCCCAGCAGTTCGACGTTGCTGATGATATGGGTGGTCCGCGGCTCCGGCGTGCTGGCCCCGGAGCGCTCGGTTTTAATACGGTAGACGCGATCCTCCAGCCCTTCCCGGTTGGGATAGTAGATAAGCGAAATCTCTTTTTGCGGGTCGCGCGTCAGCTGATCGTCGTCGCCCCACGCCGGCATCCAGTAGATCACCTGCGGGCTGTAGCAGCTGAGCCATTCATCCCACTGACGGTCATCCAGCAGACGGGCTTCGTGATAGAGAAACTGGCGTACCTGTTCGAGGTTCAGCATCAGGCCACCTCCACACGCTGGGTGATCGACTGGTCATAGCGCTGCTGCTCTTGTTCAATCGCCGCGAGCATCAGCGTCTGCCAGTGATGGTGATGGGCGATGTACAGCGCCTCGTCCTCCGATTTCACGCCGCTTAAGCGCGGATTAAATCCGGCGTGCTGCGCATGCTCATCCGGACCATCGACCCAGCGCAGCGCGCCGCGGCTGAGATCGCTCCACGCCAGATTTTCACCGAGATAGCCGCGCTGACAGGCGCTGAACTCTTCGAGATCGTCCGGGGTGCCCATCCCGCTAACGTTAAAGAAATCTTCATACTGGCGGATACGCAGGGCCCGCGCCTGGTCGGATTCCCCCTTCGGGGCAAAGCACCAGATAGTGACTTCGGTTTTGTCCACCGCCAGCGGACGAATGACGCGGATCTGGGTGGAGAATTGATCCATCAGATAGACGTTGGGGTACAGGCACAGGTTGCGGGTTTCGTTGACCATCTGGTCGGCGCGCCGTTCGCCGAATTCCGCCTGCAGACGCTCGCGATGGGCATACACCGGGCGCACCTCCGGGTTCAGCGCCCGGGTCCACAGCAGCATATGGCCGTTATCAAATCCGTAGCCGCCGCCGAGGCTTTTTGACCAGCCGTTGGCGTCCACCGCATGGGTGCCTTGCGCTTCATAGTTGCGGCGTGACATGGTGGAGGCGTAGTTCCAGTGCACTACGCTGACATGGTAGCCATCAGCGCCGTTCTCCGCGCCCAGCTTCCAGTTGCCTTCGTAAACGTAGCTCGACGAACCCTTGAGCACTTCCAGCCCCTCCGGCGCCTGGTCGACGATCAGATCGATGATTTTACAAGTTTCCCCGAGATAGGCTTCCAGCGGCTGCACGTCGGCACTGAGACTACCGAATAAGAAACCGCGATAGGACTGAAAACGCGGCAGCTTTTGCAGGTCGTGAGATCCTTCCTGTTTGAAGGTGTCAGGATAAGCGCCGGTGCTTTCATCTTTGGCTTTTAATAATTTGCCGTTATTGCTGAAGGTCCAGCCGTGAAACGGACAGGTAAAAGAGTTTTTATTCCCGGTTTTCCGTCGGCATAACATGGCGCCGCGATGAGCGCAGCTGTTAATTAACGCATGCAGCTCATGCTTTTTATCGCGGGTAATAATCACCGGCTGACGCCCCAGCGTCAGGGTATAATAATCACCCGGTTCGGCAATTTGGCTTTCATGGGCGAGAAATACCCAGTTACCTTCGAAGATATGCTTCATTTCAAATTCAAACAGCTGCGGGTCGGTAAATATCGACCGGTGGCAGCGGTAAATATGATTTTCACGATCGACAATTAAGGCGTTGTTAATTTTGTCTTTAAGCGCTGATAGCGTTTTTTGCATGAGTCAGTCCCTCCTGCGGTATTCAGGATGAAATAAACCGGGTGAATTGTTAGCTTTCAGGTGCAATGTCTGG
Organism: Klebsiella sp. 1SOBk10mer; assembly: GCF_046602535.1. Classification (NCBI taxonomy): domain Bacteria; kingdom Pseudomonadati; phylum Pseudomonadota; class Gammaproteobacteria; order Enterobacterales; family Enterobacteriaceae; genus Klebsiella; species Klebsiella sp. 1SOBk10mer. Next base: position 1,184,054 of record NZ_JBKIUP010000001.1, on the reverse strand, counting down.
CCCGGGCAACCGCGTGCCCGGGGCCGTTACAGCAGATTACGCTTTGGCGCGCAGGCGGGCGCCGCGCTGCTCTTCGTCGGCGCTGAGCGCTTTACACAGGGTGAAATCAAAACAGACCTCAGTGTGCTCTCCCTCAAGGTCGCGCTGCGCGATAGTCTCGCGGTCCGTCACTTTAATCGGGTCGGCAATCAGACCGTCGCGGGTGGCAAAGGCAAAATCATCCCACAGGTATTTATCGCCGCTGAGGTTGATCTGGCTGGTGAGATGTTTATGCCCCGGCGCGGAGACGAAGAAGTGAATATGCGCCGGACGGTTGCCGTGGCGGCCTAACTGATCCAGCAATTTCTGCGTTGGTCCATCCGGCGGACAGCCGTAGCCGGAAGGCAGGATGCTGCGCACGCTATAGCGGCCATCGGCGCCAGTACGGATCCGACGGCGCAGGTTGTATTCGCTCTGGCTCGGGTCGAAGAAGGAGTAATTGCCGAGGGTATTGGCGTGCCAGATATCGACGATGGCGTTGGCCACCGGCCGGCCCTCGGTATCTTTGACCTGGCCATGCAGCCACATCACTTCCCCCGGGTCGGCGCCATCATCCATCCGGGCGTGACCTTCGGCCAGCGGCGCATTGGCCACATACAGCGGCCCTTCGATGGTGCGCGGGGTGCCGGTTTCCCGGCGCGCCACTGCGTCGATGGCGTCCTGACGCAGGTCGAGGAAATGCTCCAGACCCAGCCCTGCCGCCAGCAGCGCCGCCTCCTGACGACCACCCAGCGCATGCAGATAGTTCACCGCATGCCAGAACTCTTCTTCGGTGATGTTATAGTCGTCGATCAGCGTACAGATATTCTCCAGCAGACGGTGAATAATGGCTTTAAAACGTTCGTTTCCGCCAGGGACGTGTAAACCCGCCCCTTCACGTAATAATTTCTGCACGGCTTCTTGTTGTACGAAAGCATTACTCATTATTATTCTCTCTTATCGTTGTAGGGTATTTACCGGGTCACCCCGGCATGAGGTCAGGTGTTATTATTATTAGCTATCATCGTCACGAACAGACGAGGGATGGCGGCACAGCGCCTCGACGCGAATATCCATAAAAGGATACAGCGGCAATCCCATTAATATTTGATGTAACTCTTCGGTATCTTTGACATCGAAAATACTGACATTGGCGTAAAGACCGGCGACGCGCCAGATATGTCGCCATTTGCCTTCCCGCTGTAATTGTTGCGAATAGGCTTTTTCGCGTTGTTTTATTTCCTCCGCTTCGGCGACGGGAAAGCCGAGCGGTATATTCACGGTCATATCCACTTTAAATAGCATCTGTTTCTCCTGTTTCCCGCTACGCCTGGCGGGTGTAAAAACGCAGTTTGTCTTCATCCAGCTCGACGCCAAGACCCGGGATTTGCGGGAGCACCACCTCGCCGTCGGCAAAAGAGAGCGGTACGCTGACGATATCGTCTTTCAGCAACAGCGGGCCGAACATTTCGGTGCCCCACTGCATCGGCAGCGTCGACCAGGCGTGTAGCGAGGCGACAGTCCCGACGGTCCCCTCCAGCATGGTGCCGCCATACAGGCCAATACCCGCCGCCTGGGCGACGCGGGCCAGCGCCAGTACGCTGTTCGGTCCGCCGGCCTTGGCGATTTTCAACGCGTAAGCGCCGGTAAAGCCCTGCTGCGCCAGTTGATAGCCATCGTAAGCGGTGGCCACCGCTTCGTCGGCGAGGATCGCGGTTTCAATATGCTGGCTCAACCGCACCAGCGCCGCGTTGTCGTGGGCGCTGACCGGCTGTTCGATGAGGTCGACGCCCATCGCCGCCAGCTCGCGGCAGCCTTTCGCGCCGGTTGCGGCGTCCCAGGCCTGATTGACGTCGACGCGAATGCTGGCGCGATCCCCTAGCGCCTCCACAATGGCGCGAGTATGGCGCAGGTCGGTCGCTAATTCGCGTGCGCCAATTTTCAGCTTGAACGCCTGATGGCGCCGCTCGGCTAACAGTTTTTCCCCTTCGGCAATATCTTTCGCGGTATCGCCGCTGGCTAACGTCCACAGCACCGGCAACGCCGTTTGCAGCGCGCCGCCGAGCAGCGCCGACACCGGCAGCCCCAGCGCTTTGCCCTGAGCATCCAGCAGCGCGGTTTCAATGGCGGACCTGGCAAAAGTGTTGCCTTTAATGGCGCTGTTCATGCGGGCGGTCAGCGCATTCAGGTTATCAGCCGGTTGCCCCAGCAGCAGCGGCGTCAGGTAATGCGTTATCGCCGACGAGATAGCCTCCGGGCTCTCGACGCCATAGCTCAAGCCGCCGATGGTGGTGGCCTCGCCAATGCCGCAGATGCCGTCGGAGCGGGTAAGGCGCACGATCACCAGCGTCTGACATCCCATGGTGGTCATCGACAATTTATGTGGCCGGATGGTTGGGACATCCACAATCCAGCTCTCAATACGTTCTACGGTGGCAGTCATTTTCGCTTCCTGATGAGATGTATAACTTTTTGTACCCACATCCATAACGGGGGGGGGCTGTGCCATTGACAATAGGGTTCGGCCTGGCGGATGGTCAACGGCGATAATCGAAATGTTGTGCGATTATCGACGCGTTTGTTAAAAGACGGTTATTAATGTGATCGTGGTGGTAAAACCGGCACAATTCAGCGCGCCCCATTTTGCGCAAGGTATAGTGATCTGCCGTGAGCTTTACGCTGCAACGGAGAAGGATGCGATGAGCGACAATATCCCCAATACGCTGAGCGCCAGGCAGGCCGAGCACGATCCCAACTTTATGCTGTCTCTGGCCCGCGGTCTGGAGGTGCTTAACGCCTTCACCCCACAGCGTCAGCGGCTGACCATTTCCCAGTTAAGCCAGAAAACGCAAATTTCCCGCGCGGCGGTACGCCGGTGCCTGTATACCCTCGCCGCGCTGGGCATGGTCCATAGCCCGGATGGCCGCCATTATGAGCTGCTCCCCCGTGTGCTGGCGGTGGGCCATGCCTATCTCGCCGGCACCCCGCTGGCGAAAGTGGCGCAGACGGCGCTGGACAGCCTCGGCAAAGCCCTCGGCGAATCCTGTTCGGCGGCGACGCTCGACGGGGATAACGTGCTCTATATTGCCCGCGCGGCGGTGAATAATTTATTGAGCGTCGATATCGGACGCGGCAGTCGCCTGCCGGCGTGGGCGACGTCGATGGGTCGGGTATTGCTCAGCGCGCTGCCGGAAGAGCAGCTGGAGGTGACACTGTCACGCGCCGTGCTCATTCGCTACACCCCACACACCCTGTGCGATATGGCCGGGCTACGCGCGGAGATTGATCGGGTGCGCATGCAGGGCTATGCCCTCGCCGACCGGCAGATAGAGGTGGGCCTGTGCTCGCTGGCGGTGCCGGTGCTGTCGCGTCATGGCCAGGTGGTGGCCGCGCTGAATGTCGGGGTGCCGGCCGCGACGGTCAGCGCCGCGGCGTTAAAAGAGAAGGCCCTCGCCCCGCTACGCCGCGCGGCGATGGACCTGTCGCTACAGCTATAGCGCCGTCTGCGGCTTCGTCACCGTGGCGAGGCTGCGCCAGATCCCGGCGGCCAGCAGCAGAAGCATGACCCCCGCTGTCGCCAGCACCAGACTGTGCGCCTGGGTAAAGGCCGCCTTCGCCGCCGCCATCAGCGCCTCCGCTACCCCGGCGGGTAGCGCCTGGGTCAGGCTAACCGCCTCGCCGATCGATGACGACGCCCGCTGCGCCATGGTCTCATTCAGCCCGGGCGGTAGCACAATGGTGGCGCTGTAGCTGCGGGTCAGGATCAGGCCGAACAGGGCAATGCCGAGGCCAGCGCCCAGCTCATAGGCCATGGTTTCGATCGCCCCGGCCGCCGCCGCTTTCTCCTTCGGCGCCGCCGCCATAATGGCGGAGCTGGAGGCCAGCAGCGCGCTGGCGACGCTAAAGCCGAGCAGCGTCATCAGCCCCCAGGCCAACCATTGCTGAGTGCTGAAATCGGTCAGCGCCAGGCCCAGAAAGCTGAAGGCGCTGAGCAACATCCCGCCGGTCGCCACCTCGCGCAGCCCGAGCTTCGACACCAGCATCCCGGCAATCGGCCCGCTAAAGCCGCTGGCCACCATCACCGGCAGCATAAACATCCCCGCCTCGAACGGCGTTTTCTGATGCACAAACTGCAGCTCCTGAGCCATCAACAGCTCAAAACCCACCAGGGTAATCAGGGCGGTCATCGCCATCATCACCCCGCTTAAAATAATGCGATGAGTGAACAGTCGCATATCCACCATCGGCCGGACCGCCGACAGCTGTTTGCGGATAAACCAGGTGAGCATCGCCGCCCCGCCGATCGCCACCAGCGCGGTGAGCCACAGCGCCAGCTGGCCCTTCAGGGCCGATTTGGCGCTAAACACCAGCATCAGGATCGCCGCAATCAAAATGAGCGCCTGCAGCAGGTTCAGCGGCTGGTCGCGGCGCGCGGGCTGACGCGGCACCACTTTGGCGTTAATGGCGATAACCACCAGCACAATCGGCACGTTGATCAGGAACACCGATCCCCAGTAGAAATGCTCCAACAGCATGCCGCCCACCAGCGGGCCAAAGGCCGCGCCGCCGGAGCCCACCGCCGCCCACAGCCCCAGCGCCATATTGCGCTGGCTGGCCTCGGCAAAGGTGCTGCGGATCCCGGCCAGCGTCGCCGGCACGATCATCGCCGCCCCCACCGCCAGCAGGGCACGGGAGGCAATCAGCGTCAGAGCCGTCGGCGACAGTGCGGCGCACAGCGAGGCGACGCCAAAAATAGCGCTGCCGAGCAGCAGCAGACGTTTAAAGCCGATTTTATCGCCAAGGGCGCCCATCGGCAGCACCATCCCGGCCATCACCAATGAATAGATATCAATGATCCACAGCAGCTCATTGCCGCTGCTGCCCAGCGCGACGCTGAGGGTCGGCGCGGCCACATGCAACACCGTGGCGTCAATCGCCACCGGAATATAAACCAGCAAAATCGCCATCAGCGTCATCCATTGCCGTGACATAGCTTGTACCTCAATGTTAGAACTTGGACACACGTCCAGGATGGCGATCCTGCCGGATTGTTGAACGCATGTCCAACTTTTTGTTACACTCGGCCAAAGCCAGATATCAGCGGGGTCCTATGCACTATTTACAGCGGGATGAGCGACGGGAAGGGATTATGCAGGCCGCCATGCGCCTGGCGCTGCGCGGCGGCTTCAGCGCCATGACCGTGCGGCAGATCGCCCGCGAAGCGCAGGTGGCCGCCGGGCAACTGCACCACCACTTCGCCTCCATCGGCGAGCTGAAGTCCCAGGTGTTCATCCGTCTTATCCGCGAGATGCTCGACATGCCGCTGGTGGCCGAGGACGCCAGCTGGCGCGAGCGGTTATTCTCGATGATCGGCAGCGAGGATGGCCGGCTGGAACCCTATATCCGCCTGTGGCGGGAAGGCCAGGTACTGGCCGACAGCGACCCGGACATCAAAGCGGCCTACCTGCTAACCATGACCATGTGGCATGCCGAGACCGTGGCGATCGTTGAGCAGGGCCTCGCCTGCGGTGAGTTTCATTCGACCGAGCCGCCGGCGGATATCGCCTGGCGTTTTATCGCCCTGGTGTGCGGCCTCGACGGGATTTACGCCCTCGGCACCCAGACCCTGGACGAGACGGCGTTTAGCCGTTACGTCAATAAGATGATAACCCTGGAGTTATTTTAGTTAAATTTTACATTTAGTAACAATTAATCCCGCTACGCTCTCCACGTGCTCTCCGACAGCACGTTTTTTTTATCTACGCTTTTTAGATAACGCCAATTAAGGGTTATTCTCCGTCCCCTTGTATTCAGCTGTTGACCTTATTTATTTACTCCATTCCGGGCAATTAGAGGGCAATATGTCGGTACAAAATGAGAAGGATAATCATTACCTTTTGAAAAACTGGCGGCCAGAAAATAAGGCCTTCTGGGAAAACAAGGGCCAGGCTATTGCGAGAAGAAACTTATGGATATCAGTAACCTGCTTACTACTGGCCTTCTGCGTCTGGATGTTATTCAGCGCCGTGGCGGTCAATCTTAATAAGGTCGGTTTTCATTTCACTACCGACCAGCTTTTTTTATTAACCGCACTTCCTTCACTTTCCGGCGCGATATTACGGGTGCCCTACTCCTTTATGGTGCCCCTCTTCGGCGGGCGCTACTGGACTGTATTAAGTACAGTGATCCTGATTGTGCCTTGTATTTGGCTGGGCGTGGCGATCCAGAATATTGCTACTCCATTTTGGGTATTTATTGTTATTGCGCTGCTGTGTGGTTTTGCCGGGGCGAATTTTGCTTCCAGTATGGGAAATATCAGTTTCTTTTTTCCCAAAGCCAAACAGGGCAGCGCGCTGGGGATCAACGGCGGCCTTGGCAATCTGGGGGTCAGCGTGATGCAGATGGTCGCTCCGGCGGTAATCTTCCTGCCGCTCTTCACCTTCCTCGGCGTCCATGGCGTCACCCAGCCCGATGGTTCAACGATAGCCCTGAGCAATGCGGCGCTCATCTGGGTGCCGCTCCTGCTGTTCGCCACCGCTGCCGCCTGGTTCGGTATGAATGACATCGCCAGTTCGAAGGCCTCGATTCGCGATCAACTCCCGGTGCTCAAGCGTCCGCATATGTGGCTGTTGAGCCTGCTCTATCTGGCGACTTTCGGCTCATTTATCGGCTTCTCCGCCGGCTTCGCCATGCTGGCGAAAACCCAGTTTCCTGCGGTCGACATTCTCAAGCTGGCTTTCTTTGGGCCGTTTATCGGCGCGCTGGCGCGCTCGTTCGGCGGGATCATCTCCGACCGTCTGGGCGGTGTGCGGGTGACGCTGGTCAATTTCGTGCTGATGGCGCTCTTTACCGGCCTGCTGTTCCTCACCCTGCCGGGCAGCGGATCCGGCAGCTTCCTCGCCTTCTACGTGGTGTTTATGGGGCTGTTTTTAACCGCCGGACTCGGCAGCGGCTCCACCTTCCAGATGATCGCCGTCATCTTCCGTCAGCTCACCATCGACAGCGTGAGGCAGCGCGGCGGCAGCGAAGAAGAAGCGCAGCACGAAGCCGTAACCGATACCGCTGCCGCGCTGGGCTTTATCTCGGCAATTGGCGCCATCGGCGGCTTCTTTATCCCGAAAGCCTTCGGCACCTCGCTGGCGATGACCGGTTCGCCGGTCGGGGCGATGAAGGTCTTCTTCGTTTTTTACGTGGTTTGCGTATTGGTGACCTGGCTGGTCTACGGCCGACGTAAACCCGCTTAACCATAACGATTTATCTGCCGGATGGCGGCTTACGCCTTATCCGGCCTACGCGTTCGTTCGCTCATCCGGCCGGGTGGCACGATGCCGGACATCATCGGAGCAGGAGAAATGTCATGAGTAAACTACTGGATCGCTTTCGCTACTTTAAGCAGAAAGGCGAGACCTTTGCCAACGGCCACGGTCAGGTCTACAACAACAACCGTGACTGGGAAGATAGCTACCGTCAACGCTGGCAGTTCGACAAAATTGTCCGCTCCACCCACGGCGTGAATTGCACCGGCTCCTGCAGCTGGAAAATTTATGTCAAAAACGGTCTGGTGACCTGGGAAACCCAGCAGACCGATTATCCGCGTACCCGCCCGGATCTGCCGAACCATGAACCACGCGGCTGCCCGCGAGGCGCCAGCTACTCCTGGTATCTCTATAGCGCCAACCGTCTGAAGTACCCGCTGGCGCGTAAACGGCTGATTGCGTTGTGGCGCGAAGCACTGGCGCAGTTTCCCGACCCGGTGCAGGCCTGGGATAGCATCATGCAGGATCCGGCCAAAACCTCCAGCTATAAAGCGGCGCGCGGCAAAGGCGGCTTTGTCCGCTCCAGCTGGAAAGAGCTGAATCAGCTTATCGCCGCCGCCAACGTCTGGACCATCAAACACTACGGTCCGGACCGCGTCGCCGGGTTCTCGCCGATCCCGGCGATGTCGATGGTCTCCTACGCCGCGGGTACCCGCTATTTATCCCTTATCGGCGGCACCTGCCTTAGCTTCTATGACTGGTACTGCGACCTGCCCCCCGCCTCGCCGATGACCTGGGGCGAGCAGACCGACGTGCCGGAATCCGCCGACTGGTACAACGCCAGCTACATTATCGCCTGGGGCTCCAACGTGCCGCAGACCCGGACCCCGGATGCCCACTTCTTCACCGAAGTGCGCTACAAAGGCACCAAAACCATCGCCATCACTCCGGACTATTCGGAAGTGGCCAAACTGTGCGACCACTGGCTGGCGCCGAAGCAAGGTACCGACAGCGCGCTGGCGATGGCCATGGGCCACGTGATCCTCAAAACCTTCCACCTTGATAACCCGAGCGATTACTTTCTTAACTACTGCCGCACCTATACCGACATGCCGATGCTGGTGATGCTTGAGCCGCGCGACGATGGCAGCTATGTGCCAGGCCGCATGCTGCGCGCCTCCGACCTGCTGAATGGGCTGGGCGAAACGAATAATCCGGAATGGAAAACCGTGGCGTATAACGCCGACGGCGAACTGGTGGCGCCGAACGGTTCCATCGGCTTTCGCTGGGGCGAAAAAGGTAAATGGAATCTCGAACCGCTGGCAGACGGTAAACCGGTGGAGCTAACGCTGTCCCTGCTCGACAGGCGCGACAGCGTGGCGTCCGTCGCCTTCCCCTACTTCGGCGGCAATGAAAATCCACATTTCCGCAGCGTGCCGCAGTCACCGGTAACCCTTCATCCGCTCCCGGTGAAACAGCTGACGCTGGCCAGTGGCGAAAGCGCCCTGGTGGCCAGTGTATATGACCTGATTCTGGCTAACTACGGCCTGGACCGCGGGCTTGATGATGTCAATGCGGCGAAAGATTTCGCCGAGGTCAAAGCCTATACCCCGGCGTGGGCGGAGCAGATCACCGGCGTGCCGCGCCAGCATATTGAACAAATCGCCCGCGAGTTCGCCGATACGGCGCATAAAACCCATGGCCGTTCGATGATTATCCTCGGCGCCGGGGTAAACCACTGGTACCACATGGATATGAACTACCGGGGGATGATTAACCTGCTGGTGTTCTGCGGATGCGTCGGCCAGAGCGGCGGCGGCTGGTCGCACTATGTCGGCCAGGAGAAGCTGCGCCCACAGACCGGCTGGCTGCCGCTGGCGTTCGCGCTGGACTGGAACCGTCCGCCGCGGCAGATGAACAGCACCTCCTATTTTTACAATCACGCCAGCCAGTGGCGCTATGAAAAACTGACCGCGCAGGAGCTGTTGTCGCCGCTGGCCGACGCCAGCAAATTTAGCGGCAGCCTTATCGACTTCAACGTCCGCGCGGAACGGATGGGCTGGTTGCCTTCTGCGCCACAGCTCAACGTCAACCCGCTGGCCATCAAGCAGCAGGCCGAGGCCGCCGGGCTATCGCCCTCGGCGTTCACGGTGCGGTCGCTAAAATCCGGCGAGATCCGCTTTGCCGCCGAGCAGCCGGACAGCGGCAAAAACCATCCGCGGAACCTGTTTATCTGGCGCTCTAACCTGCTGGGATCGTCCGGTAAGGGGCATGAGTACATGTTGAAATACCTGCTCGGGACCGACAGCGGTATTCAGGGGGATGAACTGGGCGCCAGCGATGAGGTGAAACCTGAGGAAGTCGAGTGGCAGACGGCGGCTATCGAGGGCAAACTCGACCTGCTGGTGACGCTGGATTTCCGCATGTCCAGTACCTGTCTCTTTTCCGATATTGTTCTACCGACCGCCACCTGGTACGAAAAAGACGATATGAACACCTCGGATATGCATCCGTTTATCCACCCGCTTTCCGCCGCCGTCGACCCGGCGTGGGAGGCAAAGAGCGACTGGGAGATTTACAAAGATATCGCCAAATCCTTCTCGCAGGTCTGCGTCGGCCATCTCGGGAAAGAGACCGACGTGGTGCTGGTCCCGCTGCAGCATGACTCTCCGGCTGAGCTGGCGCAGCCGTTCGAGGTGCTTGACTGGCGCAAGGGGGAATGCGATCTGATCCCCGGGAAAACCGCTCCGTCGATTGCCCTGGTGGAGCGCGACTATCCCGCCACCTGGGAACGCTTCACCTCTCTCGGGCCGCTGCTCGATAAGCTTGGCAACGGCGGAAAAGGCATCTCGTGGAATACGCAAAGCGAAGTCGATTTCCTCGGCAAGCTTAACTACCTCAAGCAGGACGGTCCGGCCAAAGGCCGGCCGCGGATCGACAGCGCCATTGACGCCTCCGAAGTTATTCTCAGCCTCGCGCCGGAAACCAACGGCCAGGTGGCGGTGAAAGCCTGGCAGGCGCTGGGAGAATTTACCGGTCGCGACCACACTCATCTGGCGCTGAATAAAGAGGATGAGAAGATCCGCTTCCGCGATATTCAGGCGCAGCCGCGCAAGATCATCTCCAGCCCAACGTGGTCCGGACTGGAAAGCGAGCACGTCTCCTACAACGCCGGTTATACCAATGTGCACGAACTGATCCCGTGGCGCACCCTCTCCGGGCGGCAACAGCTGTATCAGGACCATCCGTGGATGCGGGCTTTCGGCGAAAGCCTGGTGGCTTATCGCCCGCCCATTGATACCCGCAGCGTCAGCCAGATGAAGGCCGTGCCGCCGAACGGTTTTCCGGAGAAAGCGCTGAACTTCCTGACCCCGCACCAGAAATGGGGGATCCACTCCACATACAGCGAAAACCTGCTGATGCTGACGCTGTCGCGCGGCGGGCCGATCGTCTGGCTCAGTGAAACTGACGCCAGAGAGCTGGGCATTGAAGATAACGACTGGATTGAAGCGTTCAACGCCAACGGCGCCCTCACCGCCCGGGCGGTGGTGAGCCAGCGCGTGCCGCCGGGGATGACCATGATGTATCACGCTCAGGAGCGGATTATGAATATCCCGGGTTCGGAAGTGACCGGCCGCCGCGGCGGCATTCATAACTCCGTCACCCGCGTCTGCCCGAAGCCGACGCACATGATCGGCGGCTACGCCCAGCTGGCCTATGGCTTTAACTACTACGGCACCGTCGGCTCCAACCGCGACGAGTTCATCATGATCCGCAAAATGAAAAATATTGCCTGGCTGGATGACGAAGGTCGCGATCAGGTACAGGAGGCGAAAAAATGAAAATCCGTTCTCAGGTTGGAATGGTGCTGAATCTGGACAAATGCATCGGCTGTCACACCTGCTCGGTCACCTGTAAAAACGTCTGGAGCAGCCGGGAGGGCATGGAGTACGCGTGGTTCAATAATGTGGAAACCAAACCGGGCATTGGCTACCCAAAAAACTGGGAAGATCAGGAGCAGTGGCAAGGCGGCTGGATCCGCGGCATCAGCGGTAAACTGACGCCCCGCCTCGGCAATCGGGTTAGCGTGCTGTCGAAGATATTCGCCAACCCGGTGCTGCCGGCGATTGACGATTACTACGAACCTTTCACCTACGATTACCAGCATCTGCACAACGCGCCGGAGGGCAAATATCTGCCTACCGCCCGCCCACGCTCGCTGATCAGCGGCGAGCGGATGGATAAAATTGACTGGGGCCCGAACTGGGAGGAACTGCTCGGCGGTGAATTCGAGAAACGCGCCCGCGACCGTAACTTCGAAGCCATGCAGAAAGAGATGTACGGCCAGTTCGAAAACACCTTTATGATGTACCTCCCGCGCCTGTGCGAGCACTGCCTCAACCCGAGCTGCGTAGCCACCTGCCCGAGCGGCGCCATCTACAAGCGTGAGGAAGATGGCATCGTGCTGATAGACCAGGACAAATGCCGCGGCTGGCGGATGTGCATCAGCGGCTGTCCATATAAAAAAATCTACTTTAACTGGAAGAGCGGCAAGTCGGAAAAATGCATCTTCTGCTATCCGCGCATTGAGTCCGGGCAGCCAACGGTGTGCTCCGAAACCTGCGTCGGGCGCATCCGCTATCTCGGCGTCTTGCTGTATGACGCCGACCGTATCGAAGAAGCTGCCAGCACCGAGCATGAAACCGACCTCTATGAGCGCCAGTGCGAGGTATTCCTTAATCCAAACGATCCGGCGGTCATCGAGGAAGCGTTAAAACAAGGCATCCCCCACAATGTCATTGAGGCGGCGCAGAAATCGCCGGTCTATAAGCTGGCGATGGACTGGAAGCTGGCCCTGCCGCTGCATCCGGAGTATCGCACCCTGCCGATGGTCTGGTATGTGCCGCCCCTGTCGCCGATCCAGTCGGTTGCCGACGCCGGCGGCCTGCCCAACAACGGCGCCATCCTGCCGGCGGTTGAGAGCCTGCGCATTCCGGTCCAGTACCTGGCGAACCTGCTGAGCGCCGGGGATACCGGGCCGGTATTGCGCGCGCTGAAACGGATGATGGCGATGCGCCACTACAAGCGCTCGCAAACCGTTGAGGGCGTGACCGATACCCGGGCAATTGAAGAGGTGGGACTCAGCGTTGAGCAGGTCGAAGAGATGTATCGCTATCTGGCGATCGCCAACTACGAAGACCGCTTCGTGATCCCCACCAGCCATCGCGAACTGGCGGAGGACGCCTTCCCGGAACGCAACGGCTGCGGCTTTACCTTCGGCGACGGCTGCCACGGGTCAGATACGAAATTCAACCTGTTTAACAGCCGGCGGATTGACGCCATCGACGTCAGCGGCGTGCGTAAGCATGGGGAGGGCGAGTGATGCGGATCCTGAAAGTGCTCGGTCTGCTGCTGGAGTATCCCGACGAGGTGCTGTGGGAGAACCGCGACGAAGCCCTGGCGCTGGTCAGCGCCGATATCCCTTCCCTGACGCCCTTTGTCGGGGAGCTGCTGGCGGCGCCGCTGTTGGATCGCCAGGCCGACTGGTGCGAGGTGTTCGAGCGAGGGCGCGCCACCTCGCTGCTGCTGTTTGAACATGTGCATGCTGAGTCCCGCGACCGTGGCCAGGCGATGGTGGACCTGATGAATCAGTATCAGCAGGCAGGTCTGCTGATCGATTGCCGAGAACTGCCCGACTATCTGCCGCTGTATCTGGAGTATCTCAGTATTTTACCCCTCGCCGACGCCCGTGAAGGGCTGCAGAATATCGCGCCGATTCTGGCGCTGATCGGCGGCCGCCTGAAGCAACGAGAATGCTCGTATTATCAACTGTTTGACGCCCTGCTGGAACTGGCAAAAAGCCCGCTCACCAGTGACAGTGTCACCAAACAGGTGGCGGGAGAAAAGCGCGACGATACCTGTCAGGCGCTGGACGAAGTGTGGGAAGAAGAGCAGGTGAAGTTTATTGAAGATAATGCGACCGCTTGCGACAGCTCGCCTATGCAAGCTTATCAACGACGCTTTAGCCAGGATGTGGCGCCGCTGTACGTCGACATCCGCGCCGGAGGCCCGAAATGATCCAGTATCTGAACGTCTTCTTTTACGATATCTACCCTTACCTTTGCGGCGCCGTGTTTCTGCTCGGCAGCTGGCTACGCTACGACTATGGGCAGTATACCTGGCGCGCGTCATCCAGCCAGATGCTGGATAAACGCGGGATGGTGCTATGGTCGAACTTGTTTCATATCGGCATTCTCGGCATTTTTTTCGGCCATCTCTTTGGCATGCTGACCCCGCACTGGGTCTACTCGTGGTTCCTGCCAATGTCGCAGAAGCAGCTGATGGCGATGATCCTCGGCGGCGTGTGTGGGGTGCTCACCCTGGTGGGCGGCATCGGCTTGCTGGCTCGCCGCCTGACCAACCCGCGCATTCGCGCCACCTCCACCACGGCAGATATTCTGATCCTGTGCATTTTGCTGATTCAGTGCGCGCTGGGGCTGACGACGATCCCCTTCTCCGCCCAGCATCCGGACGGCAGCGAAATGCTCAAGCTGGTGGACTGGGCGCAGGCGGTGGTCACCTTCCACGGCGGCGCCTCGGCGCATCTGGACGGCGTGGCCTGGATTTACCGCGTCCACCTGGTGCTGGGGATGACCATCTTCCTGATCTTCCCGTTCACCCGTCTGGTTCACGTCTGGAGCGCGCCGGTGGAGTATTTCACCCGCCGCTACCAGGTGGTGCGCTCCCGACGCTGAGCGCTGGCGGCTGTTATCATTCATCCTAACCGGTAGCCCGGACGCGGCCTTCGCGCGAGTCCGGGTAGTTATCGACCCGGCTCCAGCCGTTATGCCGGGTGGCGGCTGTCGCCTTACCCGGCCTACAGGGCCCTCTCACAGAGCTCATCCCCCGTAGACCCGCGCAAGCGCAGCGCCGCCGGGCAAGAAATCAGGCACGGTACCTGTAATTTCGCCGGGTGGCGGTTGTCGCCTTACCCGGCCTACAGGGCCCTCTCACAAGCTCATACCCCGTAGGCCCGCGCAAGCGCAGCGCCGCCGGGCAAGATATCAGGCACGGTACCTGTAATTTCGCCGGGTGGCGGCTGTCGCCTTGCCCGGCCTAGAGGGCCCTCTCACAGGCTCATCCCCCGTAGGCCCGCACAAGCGCAGCGCCGCCGGGCAAGATATCAGGCACGGTACCTGTAATTTCGCCGGGTGGCGGCTGTCGCCTTATCCGGCCTACGGGGCGCTCTCACAGGCTCATACCCCGTAGGCCCGCGCAAGCGCAGCGCCGCCGGGCATGAGGAAATTTACTTCCCGGCTTCCGGATGCGTATCGAAAGCCGCCATCACCGCCGCCAGCGCCGCTTCGCTGAAGCCATGTTTAGGATCGTCCACGCCCAGGCCGAAGCGGGTTTGCAGCCCTTCGTACAGCGCGGAGACATCGGCAAAATCGACCTTCTCCACCACGTGGTTATTTTCCCAGTGGGTAAAGTGGAAATTGGTAAGGGTCATTTTGCCGCCGTCCGGCAGATGACGACACATCAGCAGGTGGTGACGAAAGTGTGACTGCGGCCAGTGCGCCGACCAGAAGTTACCCATCACATAATCAGACGCATACTGGCGACCTAAATCGAAATGGTACATCGACTGCCAATGCTCGTGATGGTTGAACTGCAGCGTCCACTCATCCCCTTCATGCACCAGACGATAGCTGCCGTGCGGCGTCTGCTGCGGGATATCGGCCAGCAGCTTAATCGGCGCGGTCAGCGTCTGGCCACCGAAGCCAACGTCGGCGATCCAGCGCTCACCCGCCACTTCCACCAGCAATAAACGATGGGTGCGCGGCGGCATCTGCGGCGGATTGGCCAACACCACCCGGCCCAGCAGGCTGCGGACATTAAAACCTATTTCGCGTAGCGCGCGCTCCAGCAGGCCATTTTGTTCAAAACAATACCCCCCGCGTCGGCCGGCGATCAGCTTCGCTTCCAGCGCCAGGTCGTCAAGATGGATCTCGCGCGGCAGCAGGACGTCGAGGTTTTCGAAAGGGATAGCGCTGTTATGCTGCAGATGCAGTTGGCGCAAGGTATCAATAGAAACATCAGGCTCTCCCGTCCAGCCCAGACGGGAAAAATAGGCGCGTAAAAAGGGACTCATCAGGGTCTCCAGCTGTTGGTGTCCGACATTTATAGCCTATATTCCCGCGCCGACCCTCTTTTTTGTGCGCTTGTCGTTAACCGCGCGTGCTGCGCTGCATCAGCGCCAGCGCCGTCAGCATCAGGAGCAGACCGGTCAACAGCGTCAGGCTGGCCATCGCCATGCCCTGACCAACGGATCCCTGTTCGAACTGGCGCCAGATAAACACCGCCACGGTCTGCGTGCCGGCGGGCGCCAGCAGCAGCGAGGTCACCAGCTCCCGGGACGCCACCGCAAACACCATCAGCATCGCCGCCAGCAGCGCCGGAAAGACCAGCGGCAGAACAATTAGCCGCAGCGCCTGCAGCGGCGACGCGCCGTGGACCCGGGCGGCGGGCTCAAGATTGGGGCCGATTTGGCGCAACGCGCTGCCGACATAGCGCACCGGCCAGGGCAGCAGCAGGCAACAATAGGAGAGCAGCAGCATCCACAGCGTGTTGTAGGGCGAGCGCGGCCAGAAGGGCTGGTTCCATAGCAGGATCAATCCCACCCCCACCACCACGCCCGGCAGCGCCGCCGGCATCAGCGACAGCGCATCCACCACCCTGCGCCCTTTGATCTTCTGCACCATCACCAGCCAGGCGGCCAGCAGCCCCAGCGCGCCGACGATCAGCGCCGAACCTAGCGCCAGAGAAAGGCTGACGCCGAGGGCCGACAGGGCATCGCCCTGCTGGTCGAATAGCGCCGCGAAGTGACGCAGCGTGACATTCTCCAGACTGACTCCGCCCGAGAGGGTGCCCATCAGGCTGGTGAGCATCATCGAGGCGGCGGGGACCCCGACCGCCAGGCCGCCGACGGCCGCCATCGCCAGCAGCGCGGGCAGCGTCATCCAGCCCAGCGATGTCCCACGGTTTTCTCCCGGTTTGCCGGTGACGCTGGTGACCTCCTTCTCCCCCACCAGCCGCGTTTGCAGCCACCAGGCGAACAGCGCTACCGCCATCAGCAGCAGCGACAGCAGCGCAGCGCCGGTGAGATCCACCGGCCAGTCGGCCAGCTTTTTCTCAATGCCCACCGTCAGCATCACCACTCCCGCCCGGCTGCCCAGCGCCGCCGGTACGCCAAACTCCTCGATGGCGAGAGTAAACGCCAACAGCATCCCCGCCGCCAGCGCCGGGGAGAGCATCGGCAGCGTCACGTGCCAGAAGGCGCGCCAGGCGCTGGCGCCATGGACCCGGGCGACCATCGCCAGCCGTTGCCCGCTCGCCAGCAGGCTGCGGGAAACGGCAAAGTAGACCACGGGAAAAATATTAAAGGTCATCACCAGCACGATCCCGCTGCGGCTGAATAGCAGATCGTTTAGCTGCCAGCCGGTCAGCTGCTGCAGATAGCCCTGGCGTTGCAGCGCCAACATCCACGAGAGCGCCGAGATATAGGGCGGCGTCAGAAAGGGGATCAAAAACAGCAGGTCCCATAGCCGGGGCAGCGGCAACGAAAACATACCGCGCAGAATGCCGAGCGGCAGGCCAATGAGGACGCTGGCCAGCGCCACGCCGCCGGCGATCCACAGCGTACCGCCGAGCATCGACATCAGCTGAGGGTCGGCCAGCAGCGGCGAGACGCCGCCAAAGGCGTCATGGAGCGAACCGGCGCTAAAATGGGGAAAAATCGCCTGCAGCAGAATAAACAACAGCGGTAACGCGACCAGCAGCGTCAGGGCAGCAAGGGTCACGCCGGAAAGGAATTTTTGTTTCACAGCGGTTCCTGAAACGAAGCGTTCTCCGGCGGCCAGCGCCGGAGAATCGTGTCAATTATTGGGCATACAGCTGACTGAAGCGGCTGAGGACGGCGCTACGCTCGCTACTCCCCTCGCCGCTGGTGGGCAAGACCTTCAGCGCGTCCAGCAGCGGGCGTTTAGCGGCCACATCGCGGCGAGCGGGCATCAGCCAGGCGTCGGCGACCCGCGCCTGACCTTCCGGCGACAGCACGTAATCGATAAAGGCTTTGGCGTCGTCGGCATGCTGGCTGGTTTTGAGGATCATCATCGGGCGTGGGGCAATCACCGTCCCGCTGGCCGGGAAGATCACCTTCAGCGACTCGCCCTGCTGAATATTGCCGTAGGAGACATAATCCACCGCGCCGAACACCGCCGCTTTCGCCCCCTGCATCACCGGCGTCACCGCCTGGGCGTTGGGGCCGCTGACCACCATGCCGTTCTTTTTCAGATCGTCAAACAGCTGCCAGGCCTGGTCGCCCATGCTGTTTTGCAGGCCAATCAGCAGATCCAGCGACGCGCCGGAGAGCGCCGGGTCAGGCGTCGTTACCTTATCTTTAAACGCCGGCTGGGTGAGATCCCGCCACTCTTTCGGCTCCGGAGTGCCGCTTTTGCTGTTCCAGACGATGCCAAGCGCCGAGACCCCCTGGGCGATATAGTCCGCCGATTTCAGATTAGCCGGTACCTTGTCGGCGTTGGCGCTGTGAAAAGGCAGCAACCAACCCCGCTGGTGCAGATCCTCCGCGGTATCCCATGAAGCGGAGATCAGCACATCCGCCTGTGGGTTGGCCTGCTCGGCCTCCAGACGGGCCATCACTTTGCCGGTGGTGGCCTGGAAAACGGTCACCTTCACCCCGGTCTGTTGTTCAAAACCGCTGGCCAGGCTTTTCGCCAGCGAGCCAGGGCCGGCGGTGTAAACGGTCAGCGCATGGGCGCTTGAGAGCATCATGGCGGAGAGAGCCATCGCGAGTACCACTCCTTTCTTAACGGTCATAACGGTGTTCATACAACGTCCCCCGAGGTTGGCGTAACGGCGCGGACAGCGGCCACGCGGCCCGCGGATAAATGGACTATCCGGTCGGCTAACAGCTCGGCTTCACGGCGGTCATGGGTAACATACACGGCGGTGATGCCGAGCTGGCGCAGCAGGCGGCTCATTTCGCCACACAGCGATTCGCGCAGTTCGCTGTCCAGGTTGGAGAGCGGCTCATCAAACAGCAGCACCCGCGGCGCGGCGACGATCGCCCGCGCCAGCGCCACCCGCTGCTGCTGGCCGCCGGAAAGGCCTGAAGGTTTACGTTCGGCAAAGCCGTCGAGGCCCACCCGCGCCAGCGCCTCGCTCACCCGGCGCTCGCGTTCGGCGCGGGCAACGCCGCGCATGCGCAGCGGAAAGGCGACGTTCTGCGCCACGCTCATATGCGGCCAGAGGGCGTAATCCTGGAAAACCATGCCGATATCGCGTTGTTCAGGGGGCAATCCCCATCCTGCGCGGGCCACCAGCCGATCGCCAAAGCGGATTTCACCGCTGGCCGGCACGCTCAGCCCCGCCAGCAGGCGCAGCAAGGTGCTTTTGCCGCAGCCGGACGGGCCCAGCAGCGCCACAATGCTGCCGGGTTCGATATGCAGCGAGAAGCGATCGAGAATGGGGGTCTCTGCGAAGGCGAATGAGACCGCCTGCAGAGTGATAGGGGTCAGCGCGCGCATTGTCGCCCTCCCTTGCGGGAAAGCAACCCCTGCCCGGCGGTCGACATCCGACGGGACGCGCTCACCTGGGATAACATCAGGGGAGCCAACATATTGTGATCCTCTTTGGGACTTTGTGCTGGCGACTATAGTCAGACGAGATGACGTATTGATTACATTTTCATTGCGGCTTAACGTATTACCCGCCAACCGACCCATTACTCAAGGAACGCCTATGAGCCGCTTTCGCCACGTGGAACTGCAGTATGCCAGCCGCCTGCTCAACCACGGTCCGACCATTTTGATCACCAGCTACGACGCTGCGTCCGACCGGCGCAACGTCATGGCCGCCGCCTGGTCGATGCCGGTGGAATTCGCCCCACCGCGGGTGGCTATCGTGGTGGATAAAAGCACCTGGACGCGGGAAATCATCGAGCGCAACGGCACCTTCGGCATCGTGGTTCCCGGCGTGGCCGCCGCCAGCTGGACCTACGCCGTCGGCAGCGTCAGTGGCCGCGATGAAGACAAATTCAATGCTTACGGAATTCCGGTGGTGACCGGTCCGGAGCTGGGCCTGCCGCTGATCGAGGAGAAGTGTCTGGCATGGATGGAGTGCCGTCTGCTGCCGGCGACGGCGGCCCAGACCCAGTACGACACCCTGTTCGGGGAGGTGGTGTCTGCCGCCGCCGATGAACGCGCATTCGTCACCGGACGCTGGCAGTTCGATGACGATAAGATCAATACCCTGCATCATCTGGGGACCGGCAATTTTGTCGCCAGCGGCCGCCACGTGCGGGCCAATACTCCGGAAGAATAAAGATTCAACTGCTGCGCACTTTCTCCCGGGGGCGGCGCACAGCGCCTTGCCCGGGCTACCGGGCCGCAGATCGCTGGAGACGCGTGGCCCGGACAGATGCGCAGCATCGCCTCCGGGGAGAGAACTAGCGCTGCAAACGCCGCCGGTCTTCGCTGGGCGTCAGGCCAAAAACTTTTTTATATAAAGTGGTAAAGTGATTACTGTTGGCAAAGCCGCATAGATAGGCCACTTCGGTAATCGTCATATCGGTCTCGCGTAATTTTACGCGCGCCGAAACTAATCGCAGACGCTTTAAATAATTATCCGGCGTCAATCCCGTCGCCTCTTTAATATGGCGAAAAGCGGTCCGCGTGGTCAGATGGAATTTTTCCGCCAGTTGCTGCCAGTTATGCTCTTCAAAGCAGTGCTCCTGTAACCAGGTCAGCAATTTATGCAGCTTATATTTGGTGGTGCTATATTCCGCTTCGGTTTCGGCATGCAGAATCGTCGTCACCAGCTGGAAAAACGCGGCTTCGCGCAGAGCAATATTTTGCCCCTGCCGCAGCTCGGCAGAAAATATCTTATCCACCAGTTCCTTGCAGATATGGCGGGTGTCCGGCGCCAGCCAACCGTAGCAGGACGCATTCTGCGCAGAGAAAGTCTGTAATAAGGTATCGAGAGGCTGTAAATAATGAAACTCTACCAACGGATTAATCAGCACATTAATTAACTTAAGCGTCCCTAGCTCATCATAATAATGAACGTCGCCAGGCTGAACGTAAAAAACGTCGCCCTGTTGAATATATAGTGGTCTGCCATTAATAACGTGTAAACCGTGCCCTTCCTCAACGATCACCAGCTCAGCAAATTCATGACAATGTTCATGGCTATTATCTTCCGGATCGCTGGCATACATGCCCAGCTTATCCTGCGGATGGGTGAAATAATACTCAACGGTCAACATCATCATCTGTAAAGTCCAAAACGGCTTACGGCGCAGAGGCAAGATAATGCATTTTCCCGACCGCCACGAGCAAGATGTTTGGAATTGTGATCGGCAACTCGCCCATCTCATTATCAGTGCCAATCTGGCAAATGCATTGGCATTGCCAGAGTGGTTGCCCCCGTGGCCGGCATCTTATGCTGCGGACAAATAAATACAGAGGACGCAGTATGTCACAGGCAATTCAGCATAATTCTCAGGTCTCGATGACCCGCCACCCGGATTTTCTACGCACCGCCGAGACGCTCCGGCCCGCGCTACGCCGCCAAGCGTACCCGCCGATCGCCGTGGTGGAAGCCCACGCCGACGCCACGGCGCTGTTTGGCTGGCGCGCTGAGCCGGTAAGTTCCCTGGCCGCGTTTTATCAGCGCGAGCTGAGCAGCGGCGATAGCGTCATTATTGATTTTGGCAGCCACTTTGTTGGCTACCTGCATTTTCTCTGTCAGAGCGTCGGGAGCCCGCCGGACGCTCCGGCCCATCTGCAGTTCACCTTCGGCGAAACGCTGAGCGAAGTGTGTGAGCCGTTCAGCGATTACCAGGGCTGGCTAAGCAGCAGCTGGCTGCAGCAGCAGGATCTGTGGCTTGATGTCCTGCCGGCCGACGTTGATCTGCCGCGCCGCTACTGCTTCCGCTATCTGAAGGTGGAGGTCAAAGCCGTGTCGCGCAAGTTTCGTCTGCAGTTCAACCAGATTCAGGTGAATGCCGTTACCTCCGCCAGCGGCGCATGCCCGGCAGCGACAACCGCCGACCCGCAGCTCAAGGCCATCGACAGCGTTGCCGTTCTGACCCTGCAAAACTGCATGCAGGAGGTGTTTGAGGATGGCCCCAAACGCGACCGCCGCCTGTGGCTCGGCGATTTACGTTTGCAGGCGCTGGTGAACGATGTGACCTTCGCCCGTCACGATTTAGTACGCCGCTGCCTGTACCTTTTCGCCGGACATACTCGTGAGGACGGTATGGTATCGGCCAACGTGTTCGTGCAGCCGGATATCATTGCTGACGATACCTTTCTTTTTGATTATTCTCTGTTTTTTGTTGACGTTCTCTACAACTATCTGCAAAGCGCGGAGGATATTGCTACGGCCCGCGAGCTGTGGCCCACGGCCCGTCGTCAGATTGAACTGGCGCTGAAACGCTGCGACGCCTCCGAGGTTGTGCGCGATAGCGACGACTGGTGGGTGTTTATCGACTGGCAGGCATCGCTGAATAAACAGGCTGCAGCGCAGGGCGTGCTGATTTACTGCCTGCAGCGCGCCGTCTGGCTGGCGGAGCGTTTCGAACCTGAGCTGGCCGTCCGCTATCGCCAGCGTTTACAGCAGCTTAAAGCTGCGGCCCTCGATGTCTTATGGGACGAGCAGCAAGGCTTCTACATCAGCGGCGAGCAGCGGCAGGTCTCATGGGCATCGCAAATCTGGCTGGTACTGGCGGAAGTCGGTACTCCTCAGCAGCGCCGGGAGATCATGCATAATCTGGAGCAAAATCCCCCCGCGATCGCCATGAACACGCCATACCTGCGTCACCACTATATTGCCGCTCTTCTGCAGTGCGGGCTGCGCGACGACGCTATTGCGCAGATCAAAGCCTACTGGGGAGCGATGGTCGACTACGGCGCCGACACCTTCTGGGAAATTTTCGATCCGCAGCATCCTGACTTTTCCCCCTATGGCAGTAAGCTCATCAATAGTTACTGCCATGCGTGGAGCTGTACCCCGGCCTGGTTTATTCGCCAGTACGGACTTTAACAACAACGATAAGCGAGTTTACTTTTATGGCAGAAACAACCTTTACCCTTTGGCGGCAACGCCTTGGCTATGGCATCGCCGACCTCTCCTGCAACCTTGTGTGGCAGATGATCTCTCTTTATCTGATGTTCTTTTACACCGACGTGATGGGCCTGCCCGCTTATTACGTAGGCCTGATGTTCCTCGTGACGCGCCTGGTGGACGGCGTTGCCGACGTGCTAATGGGGCTGGTTATCGACAATACCGCCACCCGCTGGGGGCGCTGCCGTCCGTATCTGCTGGTTGGCGCGATCCCCTTCGGACTGCTGTGTATTCTGGCCTTTTACGTGCCTGATTTCGGCACCACCGGTAAGCTGATCTACGCTTTTGTCACCTATTTGTGCCTGTCGTTTCTCTATACCCTCGTTAATATTCCATTCTGCGCCATGCTGCCGTTTCTGACGAACGACTCGCGAGAGCGCACGACGCTGTCGGCAGTGCGTATTCTGCTCGGCTCGCTCGGGGCGACCATTGTCGCGGTCGCCACTCTGCCGCTGGTTGGCGCGCTGGGGAAAGGCAATCAGGAGCACGGCTTCTTCTATACGGCGGTAGTTTTCGGCGTTATTGCC
The DNA here is from genome assembly GCF_046602535.1 of Klebsiella sp. 1SOBk10mer. Lineage (NCBI taxonomy): Bacteria > Pseudomonadati > Pseudomonadota > Gammaproteobacteria > Enterobacterales > Enterobacteriaceae > Klebsiella > Klebsiella sp. 1SOBk10mer. The sequence goes on along the minus strand of NZ_JBKIUP010000001.1, from coordinate 1,161,046 downwards.
ACCTTTTTTCTGCTGGTGAGCTTCCGGAACGTTAAGGAAAATATCAGCATTACTCAGGAGCGCATGACCTTAAAACGCGCCTGGGTCAGCCTGCGCGCCAATCGACCGTGGTTCGTCTTCGCCATCAACATTTTCCTGATGTGGGGCGCGTTTTTCTTTCAAACCGGGGCGCTGGTCTACTTCTTCCATTATTACGTCGGCAATAACGAACTCACGGCGGTCGTCGCCGGAATCTCCACCTTCGTTCCCCTGCTGGGCACCCTCACCGTGCCGCTGCTCGCCAGCCGAATGAAAAAGCGCCACGTGTATCTGGTCGCCAGCGCGATCAACCTGGTCGGCATGGGTATGATGATGGCGGCAGGCGTTAATAGCTGGGGTCTGGTTGCCGGAGCGGTCGTGTTATCGCTTGGCGCCGGACAGCGCACGGCAATTTACTTTTCCATGCAGGCCGATCCGGTGGATTACGGGGTATGGAAAACCGGCATCAATACCGCCGGCATTTTAACCTCCATCAACGGCTTTCTTGGCAAGGTGGCTATGGCGGGCGCAGGAGCCATTACCGGGGTACTGCTCTCATCCGCCGGTTATATCGCTAACCAGACGCAAAGCGACGGCGCGATGCTGGCGATAAAAGCCTGCTACCTCTATATCCCCGCGCTGCTGATTGTGGCCTCAATGTTGTGGATGGGTCGCTTCTACCGCCTCGACGACCAGTACGAGCAGATCCGCGCTGACCTTGACGCTGGACGCCGTGCGCCGTCGAACGCATCGTCTGTTGGTGGAGAAAACCACGCCCTGTAAGGCGCAGCACACCCTTCATACCTCTGAAAAAATAAGGATTGATATGCGTATCTCTTTGATAAGCGCAGCGGTTTGCTGCGCCCTTTTTTCGGCTTACGGCGCGAGTGCGGCCCCACTCACTGTCGAGCAACGGCTGGCTCTGTTGGAGGCCCGGCTAAATCATGCGGAGCAGGAGGCGGGAGAAGCTAAACGCCGGGCGCAGCAGGCGGAGCTGCGCACCAGCGCCGCGGAACAGCGCGCGGCGGCAGCGGAAAAGCAGGTGCAGGCGCTCAGTCAGCGCACCGCAGCGACCGAGCAAAAGCAGCAGGACACCGACAAACAGTTGGCGAAAAGCAGCCTCAGCGATGGCTTCGAGTTCAACGCCTACGCCCGCTCCGGAATGTTAGTCAACAGCCACGGCAAAGGCGCCCGCGGCGGGCCAGGTATCTCCCCGGCCAGTTCGCTCAACGGCGATGCCCACGTCGGCCGTCTCGGCAACGAAAAAGATAATTACGCTGAGCTGAGCTTTGGCAAAAAGCTTACCTTCAACGATGGCTCATGGGCGCGCTTTAAGACCATGCTCGCCGACGGGGCCACCAACCCGGATCCGTGGGTTCAGGATAACGACAGCCACCATCTGAACATTCGTCAGCTGTACGTCGAGATGGGCGACTTCGCCGAGTTCACCGGGCCGTTAAAACGCGCCTCGATCTGGGCTGGCAAGCGCTTCGATCGGGATAACTTCGATATCCACTTTACCGATAGCGACATCATGTTCCTCGGTGGCACCGGCGGCGGGATCAATGATGTCGACTGGGGAAGCGGCCTGCGCGGCGATTATTCGGTGTATGCGCGTAACTTCGGCGACCTTGGCAGCGATAATTACGCGGATAATGACATCCAGAATCTGCTGTTCACCGCCAACCATTTTTACGGCAACTGGCAGCTGATGACCACGGTGATGACCGCCCAGGGCAACGATGACCTGAAAGATAATACCTCGACCACCGGGAGCTATGCCCTGCGCAGCGATAACACCGCCAAAAACGGCTACTACGCGATGCTGGCCCTCCACGACAAACAGCAGTTCTACGGCCTGGCGCCGGGGGTGTCGGAAAGCGCCCTGCAGTACGGCGTCGGGCTGGGCGCCGAAGCGCGTCAGCCGGGGAGCGATGGCGACCTGACCGAGAACGCGGCCTCCCTGCGCTTTGCGTCGTACGGGATCCTGCCGCTGGGGAAAAACTGGCAGCTGGCGCCGTCGGTGATCGCCCAGCACAGCGAAGACCGCTATCGCGACGGCGACCGCTACGACTGGGCGACGTTTAACCTGCGGGTATCGCAAGGGATCTCCGCTCACTTCGCCCTGCTGTATGAGGCCTCGTGGCAGTATATGGATCTCAATCCGAACGGGCGCAGCTATCGCTATAATGACAACGTTTATCAGTATCAGGCGGTGCGCGGTGATTTCTACAAGCTGACCTTCGCCCCCACCTTTAAAGTGGGTGATGTGCTGGACATCAAGGCGCGGCCGGAAATCCGCTTCTTTGCCACCTGGATGAACTGGGATAAAGACCTGGATCGTTATGCGATCAACGATGATTTCGGCAGCAAAGGCTTTACCGCTGGCGGGACATGGAACTTCGGCGTGCAGACGGAGATTTGGTTCTGACCGAGCGTCACTGGCGGGCATCATGCCCGCCAGTGGCAATTACATGCTATAACCCGGCTTCTTAATCAACTGCGCCATCTGCGGGGCGATCTCACTATCCCACACCGCCTGCCACGCGTCCGGCTCAACCTGGGTGAGCGCGACGCTGACCGCGCTCTCTTTGCTGTTCAGATGACGGATCAGCACCTCGGTAATGTCGGCGGCCAGTGCGGTTTTTTGTTCCTCAGTCAGTTCACGGGGAAAACATTTAATATCTACATGCGGCATAGCAAAGACTCCTTGTGGTCAGAGCCATAACGCTACCACACAATGGCCGTTATGGTTGGCATCGCGTGCGTTAAATCAGCTTGTTACGGCGCAGCGTCGCGGCCAGCTCCGGTCGCTGGTAGACCGCCCGGGCGACGGCGGCGAATTTTGGCGCGTGGTCGTCAAACCACGCCAGCCGCGGCCCCCAGCTGTACATCGCCGCGATATAGCAGTCCAGGAGGGTAATCGACGCGCCCTGCGCCCACGGCCCGGCGGCCAGTTGCTGTTCGAACCAGAGATAGAGATTGTTCCGGTACTGGCGACAATTCTCCACCAGCTGCTCCGCCGCGGCGGGCGCCCAGCGTTCCGGATAGTCGGCATAGGTAAAGGTAGGATAGACATTAGCCACCAGCCAGACCAGCAGGCGCTGAAACTGCTGACGCTGCGGCGTCCCCGGCGCGGGGGCCAGGTCGGGACGCTGGTCGAGGATCATCAGCGCGATGGCGGCGGTTTCGGTCATGATGTTGCCGTCGGCCAGCCTCAGGGTGGGCACCTGACACAGCGGGTTAATCTGCCGCAGGCGCTCGCGCGCCGGGCCGGGCTGGTCAAAGCCCTCAACGTCAACCACCTCGTAGGGAATATCGGCCAGGGAGAGCATCAGCTCGCTAATCGTCGAGCCCCATCCCGGCACGCCATAAACGGTAATCATGGTCTGCCTCCAGGATAAAGCCTAAGTGTAGGCAGAAAATTACCGCTCACCCAACCGGCACACCATGGCCCGGGTGGTTAGTAGGTGATCCCCGGCGGGTTGACCACCGACTGCGCCACCGCCTCGCCCTGCTCTCCCCAGCGCGCCAGCACCTGCTGATATTCACCGCGGGCAATCGCCCCGTCGAGGGCTGCCTGCAGGGCAAAGACCAGGCCGTTGCCTTTTTTGGTGGTTGTCGCCACCCACGCTTTTTTCGGCCCCAGGCCTACCACCCGGGTCTGGCCATTAAGGGCCGCTTTATAGGCGGCCACCGACTGCGGGCCGAAAAAGATATCCGCCCGCCCGGACTGGATATAGAGGTTGCCGGAGGCATCATCGGTCAGGTAGACCGGCTGGGCCGGCGGCCGCCCGGCGGCCCGGTTGTCCTCATTCCAGCCCAGCAGGATCCGCTCCTGGTTGGTGCCAGACCCGACGATCACTTTGCGCCCGGCGAGGTCTGCGGGTCCGTTTACCGCGGCGATGTCGCTGGTGGATTTCACCGAGAAGGCCAGGGAGTCCACCCGGTAGGTGGCGAAATCGAACTTCTCTTTGCGCTTCTCGGTTACCGCGATATTGATCAGCGCCACATCGTAGCGGCCGGCGGCGATGCCCAGCGGCCAGTCCTCCCACGCGGTGGGCACCAGCCTGAGCTTCAGGCCAAGGCTCCCGGCCAGCAGGCGGGCTATATCCGGGTCGCTGCCGATCCGCGTGCGGTTGTCGCTGGCAAGCAGCGCCAGCGGCGGAGAATTGAGCGCCGAGATCGCCACCGTCAGCGTCCCCGGTTCCACGAAGCGATAGCCCGGTGGAATTTTCGCGATCGCCTGCGGGTCGCGGGTGACCGGCAATGGCTGCTCATTGGCGCGCAGATCCAGCGCCGCGTGAGCGTCCAGCGCCAGGGCGCTGAATACAAGGGTCGCTATCGCTCTGTTCATGACGGCAGCACCCTGGATAAAAACTGCCGGGTACGCGGATGCTGCGGATGGTTGAGCACCTCGTCGCTGCTGCCCTGCTCGACGATCCTGCCGTCGACCATAAACACCACCTGATCGGCCACCTCGCGGGCAAAGCCAACCTCGTGGGTGACCACCACCAGAGTGGTGCCAGAGCGCGCCAGCTTCTTGATGACATCCAGCACCTCGCCCACCAGCTCCGGATCCAGCGCCGAGGTGGGCTCATCAAACAGGATCACCCGCGGGTCCAGCGCCAGCGCCCGGGCAATAGCGATACGCTGCTGCTGGCCGCCGGAGAGATGCCGCGACCAGGCATCTGCTTTATTGCGCAGTCCAACCACGTCCAGCAGCTCCCAGGCACGGGCAATGGCCTCTTTGCGCGTGGCCTGCTTGTGGGCGATCGGCGCCTCTATCAGGTTCTCCAGCACCGTCAGGTGCGGAAACAGGTTAAAGTTCTGAAACACGTAGCCGACGTTGATCCGCTGGCGGAGGATCTCCTTCTCTTTCATCTCATACAGCTTGTCGCCTTTGCGGCGATAGCCGATATAGTCGCCATCAATCTGAATAAACCCTTCATCAACGCGCTCGAGGTGATTAATGGTGCGCAGCAGCGTGGACTTGCCCGAACCGGAAGGGCCGAGGATCACCGTCACCGTGCCCGGAGGTATCTCCAAGGACACATCGTCCAGCGCTTTGTGGCGGCCATAGTATTTGCTGACGCCGGTGATAGAGATATGGCCATTACGAGAGCTGGGCATGGACGGCCTCCTGGGGCTGTGGTTGACGTGCGGGTTGATTCAGACGGCTGCTGCGGGCGCTGTTCACCGCCGAGCGGCGCTCGCTGCGCGCCAGGCCACGTTCCACCAGGTACTGAATGGCGGAGAGAACGCTGGTGATCGCCAGATACCAGGCGGCGCCGACCATCAACAGCGGGATCACCTCCTGGGTACGGTTGTAGATCATCTGGATGGTGTAGAACAGCTCCGGCATCGCCAGGACATACACCATCGCCGTTCCTTTCGCCAGACTGATGATCTCATTGAAGCCGGATGGCAGAATGGTGCGCAGCGCCTGCGGCAAAATAATGCGCAGCGTGCGTCGCCAGGCGGGCAGCCCCAGCGCGGCAGCGGCCTCATACTGCCCATGGTCAACGCCGAGGAAGCCGCCGCGAATAATCTCCGCGGTATAGGCGCTCTGCACCAGGGTCAGGCCCACCACCGCCGTGGAGAATTGCCCCAGCACGTTTATCGTCTGGTAGCTGGCCCAGGTGACGCCGGTAAACGGGATCCCCAGCGACAGGGTGTCGTAAAGATAGGAGAAGTTGTAGAGAATGATCAGCACTACAATCAGCGGCAGCGAGCGAAACAGCCAGATATAGCTCCAGGCGAGGCTGCTGAGCAGCCAGGATGAGGACAAGCGGGCCAGCGCCAGCAGGCCGCCGAAGATCACGCTCAGCACCGTGCCGAGCAGGGTCAGAAGCAGGGTTTGTCCCAGCCCTTCGAGGATCACCGGGTCAAAGAACCAGCGGGCGAAGACGCCCCACTCCCAGCGCGGGTTGAAGGCCACCGACTGGATCACTACCGCCAGCACCAGCAGGGCCACCAGGGCTCCCACCACCCGCAGCGGATAGCGCGCCGGCACCACTTTTATCGTTTCAGATGTATGCATAATGCCTCCTCAGGCGCTGTGGCTAAAGGCGCTCACCGCCAGCGCTTTAGTGAACCGCAGCCGGCCATCGTAAGGCGGCTGACTGTACTCTTCCGGGTCTCGCGCGAGGTCAAACTGCGCCTCATACCCCTGGCTGAGATAGAGCTTTACCGCCTCCGGCTGGCGGAAGCCGGTGGTCAGGTAGATATGGCTGTACCCGGCCAGCACCGCCCGCCGCTCCAGCTCCTGAACTACTTTCGCCGCCAGCCCCTGCTGGCGCAGACGGCGGTGCGTCCAGATACGTTTGATCTCTGCGGTGTGGCGATCCTTAGGTTTATAAGCGCCGGTGGCGATAATTTCGCCCTCACGCTCAAGGACGATAAACAGCCCCTGCGGCGGCAAATACCACTCGCTCAACTCCACTTCCGCATCGCGGGAAAAATAGTCGCCGTAGCGGGCGGCGTATTCAGCAAACAGCCCGCTAATAATCGGCTGCAGCTCCGGGGCGTCCGGAGAAATATCGCGGAATGCTTCGCTCATCGCGCCTCCTGTCAGTCGCCCAGCCCGGGCGGGTTGATTTCCGATTGCGGTATGCTTTCCACCCCTTCTCCCCAGCGGTTAAGCACTTTGGCGTAGTCCCCGCTGGCGATAGCGCCGTTCAGCGCCGCCTGGACGGCATTCACCAGCCCGCTGTCTTTTTTCAGCGTTACCGCGATATGCGCCGCTTTCGGCCAGCCGCCATCGACGCTGCCCACCAGTTTGGTTTTGCCGGTCAGCGCCGCCTTCCATGCGCCAATTACGTTAGGGCCGAAAAAGGCGTCGGCTCGTCCGGTTTGCAGAGCCAGCGTCTGGGCGGCATCATCCTTGGTGTAAACCGGGGTAAACGGTTTTAGCCCTTTTTTGACGTTCTCCGCGTTCCACGCCAGCAGGATCGCCTCCTGGTTGGTACCGGAGCCAACGATAATCTTCAGCCCGGCGATGTCTTCCGCCTTGTCAATCTTGCTCAGCGGACTGGTGCTTTTGACGTAGAAGCCCAGCGAGTCTTTGCGGTAGGTGGCGAAATCGAACTTCTCTTTTCGCTCTTTGGTGACGGTAATATTGCTGATCGCGGCATCATATTTGCCGGAGGTGACTCCCAGCGGCCAGTCTTCCCAGGAGGTGGGAACTACGTTCACCTCCAGCCCGAGACTCTCAGCCACCAGCCGGGCGATATCCGCCTCGCTGCCGAGCAGGGTTTTGTTGTCATCGGCGAAAACCGTCAGCGGCGGTGAGTTCAGGGCCGCCACCGCGACGGTGAATTTCCCCGGCACCGCCAGATGCAGGTCTTTCGGCAACAGGGCAATGGCCTTCGGGTTTTTCGCTGTGTGAATCGGCGTTTTGTTGGCCTCCAGGCTTACCCCGGTGCCATTGATCTTGACGTCCTGTGCCCACGACGAGGCGCTAAATGCCAACGCGACGGCCAGCAAGAGTGTTGTTTTCTGCATAGCGTGATTCTCTTTTCTTATTTTTGGAATTGATTAGCGGGTAGCGCCAGGCCCAGACTTTCCCGCAGGGTGGTGCCCGGATAGTCGCGACGGAACAGACCGCGCGCCTGTAACAGAGGCACCACCTCGTCAACAAAACGCGGGAAGGTTTCCGGCGTGCCGCCCTGAATGATGAAACCGTCCGCCGCGCGCTGTTCGAACCACAGCTGCAGGCCATCGGCGACATCGCTGGCGGTGCCGGTAAAGCGCGGACGTGGGCTCGCGGCCTCCAGGGCCACCTGGCGCAGGGTTAATCCCCGCTCGCGGGCGTGACGTTTAATCTCGTCGGTGGTGCTGCGGAAGCTGTTTTGTCCCAGGTCGCCAATATCCGGGAACGGTTCATCAAGCGGGTACTGCGAAAAATCATGGTGCTCGAAATAGCGCCCAAGATAGTTCAGCGCATCCTCGATGGAGACCAGCGCCGCGGTGGCCTGGTACTGGCGCTCCGCGTCCTCGGCGTCATCTCCGACAATGACGCTGACGCCCTGGAAAATATGCAGTTGATCCGGGGTGCGCTGCCATGCCGCCAGCTGGCTTTTCACGTCCTGGTAAAATGCCTGCGCCTCGGCCAGCGATTCCTGATGGGTAAAAATGGCATCGGCGTGGCGTGCGGCTAATTTCTTGCCGTCGTCCGACGCGCCGGCCTGGAAAATAATCGGCCGTCCCTGTGGCGTGCGGGCAATATTTAGCGGCCCGGCCACTTTAAAGAAATCGCCATGGTGATCGAGCGTATGCAGTTTATTTTTATCAAAGAACTGGCCAGTCTCCTTATTGCGCACAAAGGCGTCCTCTTCCCATGAATCCCATAAGCCTTTCACCACCTGCAGATATTCATCGGCAATGCGATAGCGCAGCGCATGATCCGGATGCTGGGCCCGGGAGAAGTTTTTCGCCGACCCTTCCAGCGGCGAAGTGACCACGTTCCAGCCCGCCCGCCCCTGGCTTAAATGGTCAAGGCTGGCGAACTGTCGGGCGGAGGTAAACGGCTCGCTGTACGAAGTGGATAAGGTCCCCACCAGCCCCAGCCGCCGGGTAACCGCGGCCAGCGCGGAAAGCACCGTTAAGGGCTCGAAGCGATTTAAAAAATGGGGAATCGATTTTTCATTAATATATAAACCGTCGGCGACAAAAATAAAATCCAGCTTACCCGCTTCCGCTTTTAACGCCGTCTCTGTAACAAAATCAAAATTAATACTGGCGTCGGCCTGGGCCGCCGGATGACGCCATGCGGACATATTTCCCGATGCACCATGTAATATGGTTCCCAGACGCAATTGTCGATTTTCAGACATAGCTACCCCTTCCCCTGCCATCCGTTAAATGTGTTGTAACGCTTCTTCCGCGAGCCGGGCGAAATAATGCGCCGCGGGCGCAATCAGCCGTTCATCCGGATTAAATGCCGGATGGTGCAGACCATATTCGCTGGCGCTGCCGATGCTGACGAACGCCCCGGGAATATGCTGAAGATAGACCGCAAAATCTTCGCCACCGAGATGCAGATCGGCGTGATGGGTGCGGTACCCGGCCTGGGCCGCCACGTCGCTGGCGAAGTCGGCCCAGCGGGCGTCATTGACCAGCGCCGTCGGGCCGGCATACCAGAAGACGTCAATCTGTGCGCCAAAGGCGCTGGCGAAACCGGCCGCGATCTCGCTGACCCGGGCCTTGACCCGCTGCTGCACTTCACTGCTGTGGGTGCGCAGCGTCCCCTCCAGTTCGACGCTCTCCGGCAGCACGTTCCAGGTATTGCCTCCCTGGACCCGCGTCACGCTGAGCACCACTGAGTCGAGGGTGTTCACTTCCCGGCTGGCCACGCTCTGCAGCACCGTCACCAGCTGGCTGGCCAGCAGGATCGCATCCTTTCCTTCATGTGGGCGGGCGGCATGCGCCCCCTTCCCGGTCACTTTGAAGACGAAGCGATCGACGTTGGCGTAGAACGCGCCGCCGCGGGTGGCAAATTCGCCCACCGGCAGGCCGGGCTCATTGTGCATACCAAAGATCGCCGACACGTCCTCCAGCGCCCCGGCGCGGATCAGGGTTTTCGCGCCGCCAAAATTTTCCTCCGCCGGCTGAAACAGGATCCGTACCCGCCCCGGGAGTTCCGCTTCCCGCTCCTTCAGCAGCAGCGCCGCCCCCAGCATCACGCTGGTGTGAATATCATGGCCGCAGGCATGCATCACCCCTTCATTTTGTGAGCGGTAAGGCAGACCGGTCGCCTCCTCGATGGGCAACGCGTCGATGTCCGCCCGCAGGGCAATCACCTTGTCGCCGCTGCCGACTTCGGCGACCAGCCCGGTTTTCAGATCGAAGGGCAGCAGAGTCAGCCCGCCGCTCTGCAGCCAGTCGCGGATCCGCGCGGTGGTGGCTACTTCCTGTAGGGAGAGCTCCGGGTTCTGGTGCAGCTCGCGCCGCCAGCTAATCAGTTGTTGTTCAAAGGACATTCAGCACCTCCTTGCCGTAGTGAGCCTGCGCCAGCAGGCGCAGGGAGTGCAGGCGCGCTGGCCCGTCGCTAATGGGGGTATCAATGATGAGTTCATCCAGCCGATCTTCCGCCTGCAGCGCGTCCAGCCGGGCTTTCACCTGTTCGGGGGTACCGGAGATCAGTGAAGATTCGCGGCGGGCGATACGGGTGGGACGGCTGCCGGCCTGGCGGGCAAAGGCGACGGCCTGCGCCTCACTGCCGACGGTTACCCGCTGGCCGTTCTCCAGCTCAACGCCCCACGCCTCGACCTGCTGCGCCAGCGCAGCGGCGGTGGCCGGGTCGTCAGCCACCACCACCTGCACGGCGACGATCGCCTCACGCGGGCTGAGCTCGCGCCAGCGGTTGATCACCGTGCGGCGCAGCGCGCTGTCGCCATTGAGATGGGCCGCAAACACGAAGTTCCAGTCAAGACGGGCGGCCAGTTCAGCGCTCTCCAGGCTGGCGCCGAGCAGAAATCCGTCGGCCCGGCGCGGCGGGATCGGCGTGGCGCGCAGGCTCTCTTCCCCTCCGGGCTCAGTCAGCGACAGCCAGTTATCGAGCTGCGCCAGCTGGTCGGCGAAGGTGCCTTTCTCCTCCTGATGCAGGCCCTGCTGCAGAGCGCGGGTGGAGAGCGGCAGGCCGCCAGGCGCCTTGCCGACCCCGAGATCGATGCGGCCCGGCGCGAGGGCCGCCAGCAGGTTAAAGTTTTCTGCGACCTTATAGGGGCTATAGTGCTGGAGCATGACGCCGCCAGACCCGAGGCGGATCCGCCGGGTGTGGCCTAGTAGCCAGGCGATAACCAGCTCCGGCGAGGGGCTCGCCAGCTGATCGGTATTGTGGTGTTCGGCGACCCAGAAGCGGTGATAGCCCCAGGCTTCGGCGTGTTGCGCCAGCGTTAATGTACGCGCCAGCGCCTGCGCGGCGGTTTCCCCGGCGGCAAGCGGACTTTTATCCAGGATACTGATTCGATAAGACATTTCGCAGGCTCATATGAAAGTACGTGCCTGCATTATTAAAATCTCTGCTAACTATTGAGAAACAATTAATTCACATGTGTACTGCTGAAAATTAGATATGCCCGCCTGACCGCTGCGCTTCCAGCTCGCGGAGCAGCGCCTCGGCCTGCCGCGGACTGCGCAGCCGGACGAAGCGAATATGCCGATATTGCGGATCCTGCATATCGGCCAGATAGCGTCGACGATTCTGCCGCCAGGTCTTCAGCGTCCAGAGGATGATGGATTCCCGGCTGCAGAACGAACGGCGGAAACTCTCGCGGTTGCCGGTGCCCGGCCATAGCTCCTGTTGTCGCCACGCCCGGCTCGCGGCCCGCCACACCGCCTGGCGCAGCGTGCGCCAGAGGCCATAATCCAGCCAGATCACCAGATCCACCTCGCGCCATTTGACCCCGCGGCTGCGATTGTAGTTGCCATCCAGCACCCAGCCCGGCGAGGCCGTAGCGGCGGCAATGGCGGCGAAAAACGCCTCATCCGGCGTGCCCTGCCAGTTCGGCCGCCAGTACAGGCGATCGAGCTCGATCCAGGGTAGTCCCAGCCGGTGCGCCAGGCGACGAGCCAGGGTGGATTTACCTGAGCCGCTGGTGCCGACCACGTTGATGTTCATCTCTGTTTCTCCCTGGTAGCCATTCCCGTTGTTCGCCGCCTTTGCCCGGATGAGAAAAGGCAATGTGTAACAGCCGCTGACGACAGCAAGCGCAATGAAAAAAGTGGTGAGATTCCCCGGCAACCACGGTCAGCCACGCACACGCGGTGTCGCCAGGCTTTTCCAGCCGGCAAAAGCCGACCAGACAGTCAATTTAACCCTGCATATCAAAGCCGGACTGCTGAAAATCCCGGAAGACATCGGGGTTGTTAAAAGGCGGGAACGTGGCCTTCCTGGCAGCAGCGGCTAACTCGTCACAATAGGCTTTGTTACCGTTGCTGGTCGAGACATGTAAAACCGTGCCATCCTGCGCAAAGGCTAAATGCAACCTGCATTTCTTACCCTGCCAGCGCTCGGGGGTATCCATCTGGGCTAGTATCGCGGCCCTGATGGCCCGCGCCTGGGCGCCCCACTCATCCCGATCGTCCCAGCGGCCAGAGCCACAGCTTCCCGTCGCGGTCGTTTTATGACAGCCGGAGGGCTGTAACGGTGCGCAGCCCGCGCCCAAGGCAGAGATAAGGGTTAATAAACACAATTTCTTCAACATACCGGCTTTCCTGCCCGTAACGAATTGGAAAGGTTGCCATTATGCGCTACTCGCAGGCGAGGCACCAGAGAGCGGAGCCAGGCTCTGACGGGGCGAGAAGATGACTTCAACCCGCAGGCCGGCTGGTGATCGGCTCGATGTGCGGGCTTCCTCGTTATGCTGAAGACCTCGCCACTTACGATCCTGTCAAGCATCATCTCCTGAAAGAGGGGCAGCCCTGGCGTACGCTTAAACCCCTCCCGGCTTTACTGAATGAGATACAGCAGGCGCAGTTTAGCGTCCTTACCACCAACGTTAAGCACAATGCCTGGTGGGATCATGCCACCATCGTTTGTTCGGCAAACGGGCCGTCGGCTGATCCTCAGGAGAGTTAATTTCAGGCTGACCGCGCCATCTGTTATGCAGCGCCAGTGAAGATGGCGCTGCCGCCAACAAAGCAGTCTTTATCCAGCGTCAGGCTGGCGATTTTATGCACCGGGCCACGCATACGGACCTGAAAATCCGCGCCGAAGGTGATGCACAGCTGGCCGCCAGGCATGTTGACATCCACCCGATCGTCCACCTTCCCTAACCGGCGCATGGCGCTGGCCGCCGCGCAGCTGCTGCTCCCGGAGGCCATCGTAAACCCGGCGCCCCGCTCCCAGATACCAATCTTCAGCGTATGGCGATCGACAATTTCCACGAACTGCACATTGCAGCGTTTGGGGAATAAGGGATGATGTTCAATTTGCGGTCCTAAACGATGAACCTGTTCCAGGTCGAGCTTATCCACGAGGACAACGCAGTGGGGATTGCCCATGGAGACCAGCACGACGGACAGGGTTTCATCCGCCAGCGTCAACGGATAATTCACCGCCTCGGGCAAATTCACTAAGGCGGGTAACGCCGCCGGATTGAAATTCGCCCGCCCCATATCCACGCTAATCTGATGAAAATCACTCTCCACGGTGCAATAGACATCTCCGCCCGCCGTGTGCACTAAAAAAGGCTCATGGCCGACGCGACCGATATCAAACAGATAGCGCGCATAGATCCGTAGCCCATTACCGCTTTTCTCCGCCTCGGAGCCGTCCGGATTGATAATACGCAGCGTGGGATGGGTTTGATCGCCGCTGTCGATCAGCAGACCATCGGAACCAACGCCATAGTGGCGATGGCACAGAATTCGAATATGCTCGTTGCTCAGCTGGTCGGCAACGGCGCGATGGCATACCAGGTAATCATTACCCAGTCCGTGATATTTATGAAAGTGTAAGGGGGTCATTGTGTGGGGTCGCCTGGCGCTATGGGTCTGATCTTGCATCTTACAATACCTGCGCCGCCAGAATGAATTAAACACTAAGGCTTAACCGCTCTGTTCATTCTGCTCTTCGGCAGGCAGGCGTCATGCTTCTCCCGTCTGCGCATCCCCGCCGTGACTGACGCTGAAGCCATTTATGCTGGAATATCCGGATATTAACATCAAAAGCACTGATGATAATGGCCAAACGGTGGTCGTCGATGACCGGTTAAACGCTGGGCTGCGACTCGGCGAACAGCTGGCTATCGCCTGTGACCAACGAATGCGCCAGCAGGCGAACTGGCCCCACGCCGTCCCCGGACAGCCTCGCTATTACCCCAGTCGACGCCAACATACCAGCGCTTTCATTCTGTTGCGGGAAACTCTGCGACGCTGATCTCATTGATAAATCTGTCAAATGCTATCGGTAAATGTTTTAGGTGCGTAACTATTAGGTTACGTGTAGGATTCAGCGCCATGTCTGAGCTTATCTCCTACGTCAGAATGATGAGAAAGCCAGCATAATGTGCCAGCCGTCCTCCACACCGGCTGCAAACATGGGCATTGACAGGAAACTGATACATCAATGAATACGAAACACGACACTGCAGCGGAGCACCATGCTGCAAAACGCCACTGGCTCAACTCACACGAAGCGGGTTATCACAAAGCGATGGGCAACCGTCAGGTACAGATGATTGCCATCGGCGGCGCCATCGGTACCGGTTTGTTCCTCGGCGCCGGGGCACGTTTACAAATGGCAGGGCCAGCGCTCGCACTGGTCTATCTGGTCTGCGGCATCTTCTCTTTCTTTATTCTTCGCGCGCTCGGCGAACTGGTTCTCCACCGCCCCTCGAGCGGCAGCTTCGTCTCTTATGCCAGGGAATTCCTCGGCGAAAAAGCCGCCTACGTGGCCGGCTGGATGTACTTCGTTAACTGGGCAATGACCGGGATCGTCGATATCACCGCCGTGGCGCTGTATATGCACTATTGGGGCGCCTTTGGCGATGTGCCGCAGTGGGTCTTCGCCCTTGGCGCGCTAGCCATCGTTGGCACCATGAACATGATCGGCGTGAAGTGGTTCGCCGAGATGGAGTTCTGGTTCGCACTGGTCAAAGTACTGGCGATCGTCGCGTTTCTCGTGGTCGGTACCATTTTCCTCGGCTCCGGTAAGCCGCTGGACGGTAATGCCACAGGCTTCCACCTGATCACCGATAACGGCGGCTTCTTCCCGCACGGCCTCCTGCCGGCGCTGGTGCTGGTGCAGGGCGTGGTCTTCGCCTTCGCCTCCATTGAGCTGGTGGGCACCGCGGCCGGTGAGTGTAAAGATCCGGAGAGGATGGTGCCGAAGGCCATCAACAGCGTGATCTGGCGTATCGGCCTGTTCTACGTTGGGTCGGTGGTGCTGCTGGTGCTGCTGCTGCCGTGGAACGCCTACCAGGCGGGACAGAGCCCGTTTGTTACCTTCTTCTCAAAACTGGGCGTGCCGTACATCGGCAGCGTGATGAACATCGTGGTATTAACCGCCGCCCTCTCCAGCCTTAACTCCGGCCTCTACAGCACCGGACGTATTCTGCGCTCCATGTCGATGGGGGGCTCCGCGCCGAAGTTCATGTCGAAGATGAGCCGTCACCACGTCCCTTACGCCGGGATCCTGGCGACGCTGGCGGTGTACGTGGTCGGGGTGTTCCTCAACTATCTGGTGCCGTCGCAGGTGTTTGAGATCGTCCTCAACGTCGCTTCGCTGGGGATCATTGCTTCCTGGGGCTTTATCGTGGTGTGTCAGATGCGTCTGCGCAAAGCGATTAAGGAAGGGAAAGCGGCTCAGGTGAGCTTCAGAATGCCGGGGGCGCCGTTCACCTCGTGGCTGACGCTGCTGTTCCTGTTTAGCGTGCTGGTGCTGATGGCCTTCGATTATCCGAACGGCACCTATACCATTGGCTCCATCCCGTTGCTGGCGGTGCTGTTGGTGGCGGGCTGGTTTGGCGTACGTAAACGCGTGCATGCGATTCACAGCACAGCGCCGACGCTCAAGCAGTAAATGGCAGGACTCCCGGTTTGTCCATCGCGGGCAAACCGGGAGGTCAGGACTTAGTTATCCTCAACCAACTGCGACACGTCGCTGCTGTTAATTTCCCGCTTATTACCAGACTCATCGATATAGCTGGTCATCCCCGTTTCTTTATCCAGCTGCGGCTTGCCGTGAGTCACGATCGTCTGACCGCTTTTGGTGGTCATAACGTAGTTGGACGAACAGCCTGCCAGCAAGGCCAGCATCGCGCCGGCGCAAATCACCATAAATGGCTTTTTCATTTTATCTCCACTGATTACCACTGCCCGCGCGAGGCGGGAAAGGGATAAGTGTATAACCATCTGGTTTATCAGGCCAATACGCGTTTGTAACAGAGGGTGAGATGCCGGGCGCGACCACCGGTGGCAGTGGTCGTCGCGCCCGGGGACCTTACAGCGCGATGCGGATCACATCGTCCGGGGCGGTGGCCTCTTTCTCACGGCTGGAAGCTTGTTTCACGCTGACGTACAGCGTTTTGCCGTCATCAGAGAGCGCCAGGCTGTTGGGATGGGTCGGCGTTTTAAAGGTCTTCACCACCTTATAACTCTTGCCGTCGATAACGCTCACCTCCCCCGCTTTACGATGCGTCACATAGGCTTCGTTGCGGGTGGGGTTGAACAGCACCGCCAGCGATTCCGGCGCGGCGATTTTCTCCAGCACCTTGCCGTCGCGGGTATCGACCACCAGCACTTCCGGCTGCTTGCTGTCGGTAATAAAGGCGCGGTGGCCGGCGGTATCTAGGCTCAGGTTAAGGTAGAAATGCGCTTTGCCGTCATCCAGCAATTTTTTGCGCGACACAATGGTGTTGTTCTCGCTGTTAATGGTCAGCAGTTCGCCGTCGGCGTTGGTGGTATAAAGGCGTTTTGCCTGCGGATCGATCGCCAGGCCTGTGGCCATCGCCCCGGTGTTGGTAATGGTCGTTTTCAGCTTCAGGGTAGCGCCGTCCACCACCCAAATCACGCTCTCTTTGCCCAGACCGGTAATGTAGACGGTGTTGGTTTGCTCATTGACCGCCAGCTCGCGCGGCTGCAGCGGGCGCACGGTTTCACTGCGCTGACGCTCGTCCAGCACCAGTCGCCCCTTCACGGCGCCGGTTTTGGCGTCAATGGCGGTGACGGTGCTGTCAACGGTATTGCCAAACCACAGCGTACCGGTGGCATGGTTGATAGCGGCGCCGAACGGCTTCAGATCGTTGTGAATAATCTGCGTCACGTCGAGGGTGGTGGGGTCAAGACGATACACAATCCCGCCCTTGTCCAGCGAACGACTCTGCGAAGTGGCAACCCATAGCGCGTTCTCCTGCTGGCTGTAGGCCATTTCGTAGGCCCCTTTCCCGACGGCCTTGCGCAGCATCTCTTCCGCGGCGTGGGCGCTAAAGCTGCCTGCCAGCAGCAGAGAAGTGAATAACAGTGAATGGCGCAGACGCGGCGCGGCAAACTGACGTAATGACATGACGACTCCCTTTGATAAACCTGTATGTGCTGACCCGACATCGCTTCCGGCGGCAAAGTCATGGCTCTACCTTGTTTTGAATGAGAATAGTAATCATTATTCTTATTAAAGTGGAGCGCTAATTGTTGTTGTTCGGTAAATTCGTCAGCCTTGAGCACTATCCGTTAACCAACGGCAGTTAATAATTTTCAAATATTTTACAAACGGGGTAACATATATACATATGTTCCATTTGGTTCGTCTCCCGAGTACTATCGATGAAAATCCTATCCGTGCGACATGCGGCATTGCCGGCCCTGCTGCTGCCGCTCATCGCCGCCGCCCAGGCCGCCGATGAACAAACTATGGTGGTGACCGCTGCGCCAACCACCGTTTCTGAACTGGATACCCCCGCCGCCGTCAGCGTGGTCAATGGGGATGAGATGCGCCAGGCCGCGCCGCGCGTCAACCTTTCTGAATCGCTAGGCGCCGTGCCGGGCCTGCAGGTGCAGAACCGGCAAAACTATGCCCAGGATCTGCAACTGTCGATTCGCGGCTTTGGCTCCCGCTCCACCTACGGCGTGCGCGGGCTGCGCATCTATGTGGACGGCATTCCGGCGACCATGCCCGACGGCCAGGGGCAGACGTCCAATATCGATATCGGCAGCGTCGACACCATTGAGGTGCTGCGCGGCCCCTTCTCTGCCCTCTACGGTAACTCGTCCGGCGGGGTGATCAACGTCACCAGCCAGACCGGCACCCAGCCACCCACCGTCGAAGCCAGCAGCTACTATGGCAGCTTTGGCACCTGGCACTATGGAATGAAAGCCACCGGCGCCGTTGGCGACGGCAGCCACGCGGGCGATGTGGATTACACGGTGTCGACTAACCGCTTCACCACCCACGGCTATCGCGATCACAGCGGCGCGCGCAAAAATCTGGCCAACGCCCGGCTGGGGGTGCGTATCAACGACGTCAGTAAGCTGACTCTGCTGCTGAATAGCGTCGATATTAAAGCCAATGACGCCGGCGGCTTAACCGCCGATGAATGGCGCGATAACCCGCGCCAGTCGCCGCGCGGCGACCAGTATAATACCCGCAAAAATACCCAGCAGACCCAGGCAGGTCTGCGCTATGAGCGCCAGCTGAGCGCCCAGGACGATCTCAGCGTCATGATGTACGCCGGGGAACGCGAAACCACCCAGTACCAGTCGATCCCGCGCGCGCCGCAGCTGAAGCCGAGCCACGCCGGCGGGGTGATTGACCTCACCCGCCACTACCAGGGGATCGATACCCGGCTGACCCATCGCGGGGAGCTGCTGGTGCCGGTCACCCTGACCGCCGGTCTTGACTACGAGAACATGAGCGAGCGCCGCAAAGGCTATGAAAACTTTGTGATGGTCAACGGCGCGCCGCAGTATGGCGAACAGGGCGCGCTGCGTCGTAACGAACGCAACCTGATGTGGAACGTCGACCCTTACCTGCAGACCCAGTGGCAGCTCACCGACAAACTTTCGCTCGATGCCGGGGTGCGCTACAGCTCGGTATGGTTCGATTCGAATGACTACTACATCACGCCGGGCAATGGCGATGACAGCGGCGATGCCAGCTATCACAAATGGCTGCCCGCAGGCTCGCTGAAGTATGCCCTGACCGACGCGTGGAACGTCTACCTCTCCGCCGGCCGCGGCTTCGAGACGCCGACCATCAACGAACTGTCATACCGCTCCGATAACCAGAGCGGCCTTAATTTCGGCCTGAAGCCCTCCACCAACGACACGGTGGAGATCGGCAGCAAGACGCGGATCGGCAATGGGCTGCTCACCGCCGCCCTGTTCCAGACTGATACCGATAATGAGATCGTGGTCGACAGCAGCAGCGGCGGGCGCACCAGCTATAAAAACGCCGGCAAGACCCGTCGTCAGGGCATGGAGCTGGGACTGGATCAGCAGTTTGGCGAGAGCTGGCGCCTGAAGGCGGCCTGGACCTGGCTGGACGCGACCTATCGCACCAACGTCTGCGGCGACGCCAGCTGCAACGGCAACCGTATTCCGGGGATCGCGCGCAATATGGGTTACGCCTCCTTCGGCTATCAGCCGGAGCAGGGCTGGTACGCCGGGAGCGATATTCGCTACATGAGCGACATCATGGCGAACGACGAAAACACCGCCAAAGCCCCTTCCTGGACGGTGGTCGGCCTGACGACCGGCTATAAGTGGAGCTATGGCAGGATGGATATGGATCTGTTCGGCCGGGTCGACAACCTGTTCGACCGCGAATACGTCGGGTCCGTCATCGTTAACGAGTCCAACGGACGCTACTACGAGCCCGCGCCGGGACGCAACTATGGTATCGGGCTGAACCTCGCCTGGCGCTTCGAATAATGCTCGCCTTCGCCCGCGGACCAGCGGGCGAAGGCGTTACCCTCAGGCGCTGGCGCCCGGGGCGCTGATTAAAGCAGGTTTCTCAGGGACAATTCGAAAATGATCTTTTCCGCCTGGCAGGAGAAGGCGATGGACAGATCGAGTTTCACCTCGTCGCCGGCGGCGGCGAGCGTGTAGTCAACCTGCGGTGGTTCACTGGCCGGCGCCGCCGCGGCGGCACGCTCGCGAACGGCGGCTACGGTTGACTCCGCTTCCTCGCGGCTCGGGAATAACTTCTCAGCCCGGTAGACGCAGTCCTCGTTATCAATGATTGTCCCGACATCAATGGCGCAGCCTTTGGTGCTGCATTTATCTACTACATCTTTCATCGTCATAACCTCTTGAGTTTTCTTAAGGATAAGAATCCGCTCGCCGAAAAGCAAACCATTAATATCCGTAAGGATTAGCGATTTTTATTCTATCGCGCCGCGCCGGACGCTAGCTTGCGCCATCGCAAGGCGAGGCATGATGATGCAGGACCGCCGCGACTCACCGCGCGATTGCCCCTGCAACCGTGCTAGCCATCACACTATTCTGCACACTTTCTCGTCTGCCTCGCGCCGCAGCGTTAGTCTGGTCACAGAACAACGCCAACAAGGAGCTGCTATGGCACTGCCGATAATGATTGATTGCGATCCGGGACATGATGACGCGATCGCCCTGGTCCTCGCCCTCGCCTCGCCGGAGCTGGAGGTGAAAGCCGTCACCGCCTCCGCAGGCAACCAGACCCCGGAGAAGACTCTGCGCAACGTGCTGCGTATGCTGACCTTGCTGAACCGCGCGGATATTCCGGTCGCCGGCGGCGCGTGGAAGCCATTGATGCGCGATCTGATCATCGCCGATAACGTGCACGGGGAAAGCGGACTGGATGGACCGAACCTGCCGGAGCCGGCCTTTTCCCCGCAGAACTGCACCGCCGTCGAGCTGATGGCCAGAGTGCTGCGGGAAAGCCGGGAGCCGGTGACGCTGGTGGCCACCGGGCCGCAGACTAACGTGGCGTTGCTGCTCGCCAGCCATCCGGAGCTGCACGTGAAGATCGCCCGCATCGTGATCATGGGAGGCGCCATGGGGCTGGGCAACTGGCAGCCGGCGGCGGAGTTTAATATCTACGTTGATCCGCAGGCGGCGGAGATGGTCTTTCAGTCGGGGATCCCGGTGGTAATGGCGGGCCTGGATGTCACCCACCGGGCGCAGATCCTTCCTGCGGATATTGAGCGATTCCGCAAGATTGGCAATCCGGTATCCACTATCGTCGCCGAACTGCTCGACTTCTTTATGGCCTACCATAAGGATGAAAAGTGGGGCTTCGACGGCGCGCCGCTGCACGACCCCTGCACCATCGCCTGGCTCCTCAAGCCGGAGCTCTTTACCACCATCGAGCGCTGGGTCGGCGTGGAAACGGAAGGAAAATATACCCAGGGGATGACGGTGGTCGATTACTACCATCTGACCGGCAATCCGCCCAATACCACCCTGCTGCTGGATGTGGACCGCGAAGCCTTTGTCGATCTGCTCGCCCAGCGGTTAGCCTTTTACGCCTGATATTCATGCAGCGCCTCTCTTCCCGGCCGGGAGAGAGGCGCATTCAGGCTAAACCCGGCGTATTAGTCGTCCGCCGACACGCGGATCACCACCTTACCAAAGTTTTCGCCTTTCAACAGGCCGATCAGCGCCTGCGGCGCCTGCTCCAGACCGTCAATCAGCTGTTCGCGATATTTAATTTTCCCCTCCTGCACCCAGCGCCCCATCTGCTGCTGGAATTCCGCGATCCGATGCCCGTAATCCTGGCCGATAATAAAGCCCTGCATCCGGATGCGTTTCTTGAGGATGGTCGCCATCAGCAACGGCAGACGATCCGGCCCATCCGGCAGACCGGTGGCGTTATAGCCGCTCACCAGCCCGCAGACCGGAACCCGGGCCGCGGTATTCAGCAGCGGCAGCACCGCGTCAAACACCTTGCCGCCGACGTTTTCGTAGTAGACGTCAATGCCCTGCGGGCAGGCCTGGGCCAGCTCTTCGGCAAAGTCCGCTGCGCGATGGTCAAGGCAGACATCAAAGCCTAAGGTGTCAACCGCATAGCGACACTTCTCCGCGCCGCCGGCGATGCCGACGGTACGGCAGCCCTTAATGTTGCCGATCTGTCCGACCGTGGCGCCCACCGGCCCGGTGGCCGCAGCGACCACCAGCGTGTCACCCGCCTTCGGCTGGCCAATGTCCAGCAACCCCATGTAGGCGGTGAAGCCCGGCATCCCCAGAACCCCCAGCGACCAGGACGGGTGCTGCGGGTTGTCCCCCAGCTTCACCAGTCCGCTGCCGTCGGAAAGCTCATAATCCTGCCAGCCGCTGTAGCCCAGCACCCAGTCGCCTGGTTGAAAATCATCATGCTGCGAGGTCACGACGCGACTCACGGTCCCGCCCACCATCACCGCGCCGATGGCCACCGGCGGTGAATAGGACGGCGCGTCGCTCATCCGCCCGCGCATATAGGGATCCAGCGATAAATAAACGGTACGCAGCAGAACCTGGCCCGGCCCTGGCGTCGGTACCTCGCTCTCTTCCAGGCGGAAATGCTCTGCCGTCGGTTCACCATGGGGACGGGAAGCCAGTACCCAGCGGCGATGGCGTTGCGTTTGTTCTGTCATAGCAAACTCCTCTTGTTAGCAGACTGTACTGAGGCTAGCTGCTTTATGCGCAATGCGCTTTAACATTAAGAGCCGGATGGCGATTGATTAAGGCGCACCACCAGATAGACGCAGGTCTCTGCGGACTCATTGATAAAGCGGCAGTCGTTCGGCGGGCCGAGCTCCAGACAGTCCCCTGTCTGCATCTCGTGGCGGGTATTCCCTTCCATGAACACCAGTTCGCCCTGCTGCAGCCAGATCAGCTGGCGGGCCAGCGCGTAGGACGAGGCCGGCATCGGCACATCGCTGCCGGGCGGCAGCTCGATCTGCACCATGTCAATGGGCAGATCGCTGCGCGGCGAGACGTGGCGACGGAGATAGTGGCTTTGCGGGTCGTGCCACACCGGCTGGCTGGCAAAGCGCAGCAGCTTGCCTTCCTGCATTTCCGCCCGGGCGATCAGCGTTGACATACTGATCCCGAAGGCGCCGGAAAGGCGGCCCAGCATTGAGGCCGTCGGGCTGCTTTCACCGCGCTCGATCTTATGGATCATCGCCCGCGAAGCGCCAGCCCGTTCGGCGAGGTCGTTCAGCGACCAGCCGCGGGATTCGCGCTCGATGCGGATGCGCGCGCTAATGCGCTGATTGAGGTTGTCTTCTATAGTATTCATAACGTAACACTATAGTGTGCGCGCCCGCATTACACAATCGCCCGTTGGGCCGCGCCCCCCCTGGCCCATCAGCAATATTTCGCTGAAAATGGATGACAGCGTGACGTTCATTATTGTAATAATAACGTACTACTATAGTGTACGAGAACTGAGGTTTGCTATGTCCATCCGCCCTGCCATTAAAGACGATTGCGCGGCGATCGCCGAGATCTATAACCACGCCGTCGTGCATACCGCCGCTATCTGGAATGATAAAACCGTGGATACCGACAACCGCATCGCGTGGTTTGAAGCCCGCCAGCTGGCCGGCTTTCCGGTGCTGGTGAGCGAGGAAAACGGCGTCATCACCGGCTATTCCTCTTTTGGCGACTGGCGCGCGTTTGACGGCTTTCGCCACACCGTGGAGCATTCGGTGTACGTTCACCCCGACCATCAGGGGAAAGGCCTGGGCCGCAAACTGCTGGTTGCGCTGATCGCCGAAGCGCGGCGGCTGAATAAACATGTGATGGTCGCCGGGATCGAGTCGCAGAACCACGCCTCGCTGCACCTGCATGAAACGCTGGGCTTTATCACCACCGGGCAGATGCCGCAGGTGGGAACCAAATTTGGCCGCTGGCTGGATCTCACCTTTATGCAGCTGCAGCTGGATGCGCGCCAGGAACCGGACGGTAAGGCATGAATGCGTCGCTCACCCTCGCCTGTCTGGTGGCCGCCGGCGTAGGCCTGGTACTACAGAACACCCTGATGGTGCGCATCACCCAGTCGGCGTCGACGATCCTCATCGCCATGCTGCTCAATTCGCTGGTGGGTATCGTTATTTTCGTGACCCTGTTGCTCCTGCGCCAGGGCGCCGCTGGCTTTCAGGAGCTGGCCCTGAGCGTGAAGTGGTGGACGCTGATCCCTGGCCTGCTGGGGTCCTTTTTCGTTTTTGCCAGCATCAGCGGCTATCAAAACGTCGGCGCGGCCACTACCATTGCGGTACTGGTGGCCAGCCAGCTGGTCGGCGGGTTGATCATGGATTTAATTCGCGCCCACGGCGTACCGCTGCGGGCGCTGATCGGGCCATTATGCGGCGCGGTGATGCTGGTAGTGGGCGCCTGGCTGGTGGCCAGACGCCAGTTCTGAGCACCTCTTCAGAGGATCGCGCCGCCTTTGGTCAACTGCTCGCGGCGCGCGTCCTGCTCTTCCTGATGCTGTCGGCCATGGTGGGCGATAGCGGTGCGCAGGCGCTGCTGCTGGGTATAGCGCTCCTCACGACTGAGCTGCGCGTCATCGCTCAGGGCGATCAGCAGCTCATTCATATGAGCGATAACCCCCTCGGCAATAGTGTCATCGACTTTGACGATAACCTCATCCAGATGTGCCATCCTGTTCTCCTTTCGCTTAATTCAGCTTCGCTTTGGAAAAATCGCTGCCCATCATGCTCACGCGGTAGCCGCTGACGTTACTGCGGGTGGCATAGAAGGTCTTGCCGGTCGCCAGGTTGATCCACGGCGCCTGCTGGTAGAAGATCTCTTGCGCCTGTTCATAGAGTGTGGCGCGCGCCTGCGGATCGCTCACCAGCAGCGCTTTCTTCACCAGCGCGTCATACGACTTATCGCACCAGCGGGCGGCGTTAGAGCCGGTCTGGATATTATCACAGCTGAGCAGCGTGCCGGCAAAGTTGTCCGGGTCGCCATTGTCCGACATCCAGCCGTACAGCGCGCTATCGTGTTCACCTTTACGCATGCCGGCGAGGTATTCGCCCCACTCATAGCTGACGATCTTCGCTTTCACCCCGACTTTCGCCCAGTCATTTTGGATCATTTCAGCAATGCGTTTTGAGTTCGGGTTGTACGGACGTTGAACCGGCATCGACCACAGGGTCACTTCCGCCCCTTGCTCCAGACCCGCCTGCTTGAGCAGCGCTTTCGCTTTCTGCGGATCGTAGTCGTAGTCCGGGAGGTCTTTTTTATACCCGAGCATGGTGGACGGGATCGGTGACTTCGCCACCGTACCGGAATCGAGGAACACCGCCTTAACGATTGCCTGCTTGTCGGTGGCATAGTTTAACGCCTGGCGCACCAGCACATTATCAAACGGTTTTTTCTCCGTGTTAAACGCCAGGTAGCCGACGTTCAGCGCCTCGACGGCGTGCAGCGCCAGATCTTTATTGCCCTTAATTACCGGGAACTGAACCGGCGAAGGCGCAGGAATAATCTGGCACTCGTTAGTCTGCAGTTTCGCCAGGCGTGTCTCGACGTTTGGCGTGATGGAAAAGATTAAGTGCTTAGTCGGCACCTCGCCTTCCCAGTAGTGGGGATTGGCGATATAGCGGATTTGCGAATCCACTTTATACTGCTGCAGGGCATAGGGTCCGGTACCGACAGGCCAGTTATCAACGTTTTCCGGCGTCCCTTTCTTCAGCATCGCCTCGCCATACTCCGCCGACAGAATAGAGGCGAAGTCCATTCCCCAGTCGGCAAGAAACGCCGCGTTCGGCTCGTTAAGTACGAACTGGACGTGATAGTCATCGACCTTTTTCACCGACTTAATCAGCTTATCGAGGCCCACGTCGTGGAAGTACTCATAGTTCCCCTGCGACACCTTGTGATAAGGATGCTGAGGATCCATCTGGCGCAGCACGGAAAACAGGACGTCGTCGGCGTTAAAATCGCGGGTCGGTTTGAAGAATTTATTGCTGTTGAACTTCACCCCCTGACGCAGCGTGAAGGTCCAGGTCTTGCCATCCTCAGAGACGTGCCACTCGGTGGCCAGCGACGGGATCGGCGTGTTCTTCACCGGGTCAAAAGTGACCAGGCGGTTATACAGCACCTGCGAGCTGGCGACGAACGACGGGCCGGAGCTGGCGATCTGCGGGTTGAAAGACTCCGGGGAGGCCTCTGAGCAATAGACCAGCGTATCATTGCCCGCGGCCCATGCGGCGCTGACCGGCAACAGCGCGCTCAGCAGCAGCGCCAGCGTAGTTTTCCCTGTAGACATGGTTATAAGTCCTGATTATTGATTATAAGAACAGTAATAACAGCACAGCCCCTCGCCACCGGCAAATAATCAATGGCTATCACCTTATGCCAATCGCGCTGAATTTGCTGGTTTAATCGGCGTCGCGCTGCTTTTTGCGTCAGGCACGATTGGGATGTTGTGAGCTACGCACAATTCCGGCAAAAAAATGTGCGATAACCGCCCCGCTCACGCTCGCCATCAGCGGCGACCGGTACACTGGAGGGACCGCAGAACAAGAGGTTACTACCCCCATGACAATCACCTGCAATCTGTACATTGATGGCCAGTGGCATGATGCCGAAGACCGTCGGACCTTCACCCGGCGCCACCCGGCCCAAGACGATGTCGCTTCGGTTGCCGCTGCCGCCAGTCTCGCCGACGGCAAACGCTGCGTCGAGGCCGCGGCCAGCGCCTTCCCACAGTGGCGCGATACGCTCCCGGCGGAACGGCGTCGCTTACTGCTCGACGCGGCGGAACATATGCTGTTGCGGGAGGCTAAATTTATCGCCGCCATGGCGGCGGAAACCGGCGCGACCGCGCACTGGGCCGGATTTAACGTCCATCTGGCGGCTGATATCCTGCGCGAAGCGGCGGCGCTGACCACCCAGATTGAAGGACAGATCATTCCATCCAACGTGCCGGGCAATCTGGCGATGGGCGTCCGCCAGGGGGCTGGCGTGGTGCTGGGCATGGCGCCGTGGAACGCGCCGCTGATCCTTGCCACCCGGGCGCTGGCGACGCCGCTGGCCTGCGGCAACACGGTGATCCTCAAGGGCGCTGAGCTCTCCCCGGCGACACAAGGATTGATTATCGACGCCCTCGACGCGGCGGGCTTCCCGCCGGGTGTGGTGAACTATCTTACCTGCGCGCCGCAAGACGCGCCGGCGCTGGTGGAGTCGCTGATCGCCCATCCGGCGGTGCGGCGCGTCAACTTTACCGGCTCCACGCCGGTGGGGCGGATTATCGCCCGCACCTGCGGGCAGTATCTGAAACCAGCGGTGCTGGAGCTCGGTGGCAAAGCGCCGCTGCTGGTCCTCGACGATGCCGATATCGAACAGGCGGCGGCGGGCGCCATTTTTGGCGCCTTCGCCAACGCCGGACAGATCTGCATGTCCACCGAGCGCATTATTGTCGACAACGCCGTGGCGGAGCGCTTTATCCCTCTGCTGGCGAGGCGCGCCGCCTCTCTCCCCGCCAGCCTGACCGGCCCGGTGGTCGACATGAATACCGTCACCCGCTGCAACGCGTTAATCGACGATGCCTTAGCCAAGGGCGCCCGCCTGCTGACCGGCGGTAAAGCCAGCGATACCCACATGGCGCCGACCTTACTGGACGGCGTCACCCGCGAGATGCGGCTGTGGAACGAAGAGTCCTTCGGCCCGGTAAAAGCGATTATTCGGGTTAATAATGACGAAGAGGCGCTGGCGGTAGCCAACGACAGCGAATATGGCCTTTCCGCGGCGGTCTACAGCCGCGACAGCGCCAGAGCGTGGAACCTGGCGCAACGTCTGCAAACCGGCATTTGCCATATCAATGGTCCAACCGTTCATGATGAAGCGCAGATGCCGTTTGGCGGCTGCAAAGCCTCCGGCTATGGCCGGTTCGGCGGCCGGGCCGGAATTGCAGAATTCACTGAGCTGCGCTGGATAACGCTCCAGACCCAGCCCCGCGAACTGCCTTTCTGACGCCGTCTCCCCTTAGCCGTGGCTGGCGATGAGTTGCGCCAGCCCTTCCGGGTTTTCCCACGCCATCGAGTGCCCCGCGTGGGGCACAATCCCGACTGGGATCCCGTGCGCCTCTACCCGTTCGATATCCGCATAAGGGAGCGACTGCTCGCCGACGATCAGCATCTTCTGACAGCGCAGCTGGCAGAGCTGGGTAAACCAGGGCGTGTCGCTGCCGTTTATCAGGCTGCTGGCGGCTCGCCAGACGGCCCAGGGGGCGCTGTTTTGCAAACAGCCGGCCCACGGCGAGCGCTCTTCCGCCAGCATCCTGGCGTAACCTTCAGCGATAAAGGCCCCCTCTGCCTGCGCCGCAATGCGTCTGCTGTACTCACCGCCTCCGGCGAACAGGTTGGGTTCAGACACCAGCAGCGTCGTCACTCGCTCCGCCAGCAGCCCTGCCGCTTCGATGGCGATGCTTCCACCCATGCTATGCCCATACAGCGCGAAGCGCTGCAGGCGCAGGTGGTTGAGGACCTGCTCCACAGCTTGCGCTTGCTTATGTATGTTGTAACTAAAGTCGTGCGGTTTATCGCTGTAGCCGAAGCCCGGGAGGTCGATAAGTATTTTGCGCCGCCCGTTGAGCGCGGGGTCGCTGGCGACGCGGGGGTAGTCGTAAGAGGACGCGCAGCCGAGGCCGTGGATAAACACCAGCGGAAGCCCCTCTCCCGGGAGATCGAGCCAGCGCAATGTGGCGCCTGCGACGGACGAAAAGAAACCGTTCACCTGTTTGCCTCCATGATAAGGTTACTGTGTTTTTATACAGTAACCTTACCTTTGCCGCCACCCTTTTCTGTCGTCCGCCGCCGGAAGGTTAAAACAGCGAGACGAGCAGCGCCATGGGGAAGCTGAACGGCCAGGTGGCACCGATCAACAGGGCCGCCAGCAGGCGGATCACCCAACTCTCTTTGGTTAAAAACCAGCTAATTACGGCACAGATCACGCCCATAATGGCGTAAAACACCAACATTTTTTGATATAACGTCATTCTTAGTTTTCCTTCCCTGAGGAGCGTTCCATGGTGGGATAATTATCTGCCATGACGTCGTGATTCAGAGATACCTGTATAACAAATTCAGAATCGGGCTCAATATTCAGAACAAAGCCTGATTCGTCTTAATCCGATAGCGCAACCGCGCCCGCCGTACTATACCTTTAGGGACTTACTCATTAAGGTGGCGTTATGGATGTCTCCAGCAAGACCGTCGTTATGATTAATGTCTGCGCCGCGTTCGCGCTTATCAGCCTGCTGTCGGTGAGATTTGGCTGGTTTTAATCATTTTTCTCAGCAACGAAACCTAAAAAAGCAGCCCACTGGGCTGCTTTTTTACGTGCGGAGGCTGGCGCCATTATCAGGGTCATAAACGCTACGGGCTGAATGGCCTGCGATAATAACCTTGTTCAGCTCAGGGTTATAATGAGGCAGAACATTCACTTTCTCATTATCCCATTCGGCAGCGGCGCAGACGGCCTGCCCCACTCCCGCGTTCTCACAGCCCTGAATACGTTTTGCCGGCGCGTTACCATAGCCCAGCGCCACGGTGCCGACAGCCAGCAGAATAAAAGCAAAAATTTTCACAGCGACATCAACGTTAAAACTGAATATGCGTTAAATGATCGCATGAGCGGCGGCGGAAAGTCAAACCCGGGAGCGTGCGCCACCGCGCTGGCGCGTATGGTGGATTGATTCGTCGGTGATTAAATATTGCGAATAAATATCACCCGCTGACTGCAAATATAAAAGCCTTATTTATAGTCGTGAAATAGTTTCTGTTCAGCGCAATCTGATTCATCTGATAAAGATAATATTTCGCCAATCGCAAATGAAAAGATTAGCGCGCCTTGACCGAAAATGCGATATACCACGCTGGCGCTGGATCTGAATAAGATAACAGGCGACTACAAGCTATTGTAACCAAACCTTTTCCTGTCTGGCCTCGCTGGCCAGGGCCCAAAATAGCGCTAAATGACAACAAATATCATTTGCCTTCTCTGCAGAGAATACTTACATTCATAACTATTGGTAATGTTTTTAGCGCAGTGCGCTTTTATATTTCGAGGTGGATATGTCCGGAATCATCACGCTGGTCATCGCGCTGATCCTGCTGGTCGCGGCGGTGTATAATCTTATTTCCTATATACGTGACCGTCGCAGCGCCAGCTTGCCGAGCAAAAAAACCAAACGCTGAACACGGTTAAAACAAATTTCTCCCTGCTCCAGCGTCGCTGGCATCCTCCTCTTCCTGGCTTACTGTGGACATAAAAAAGCCCCTGCCATCAGGCAGGGGCCGGTATCCGGTCGCAAACCGCGACGTTGCCGCCTCACCCGCCGGGCGCGATGCGCCCAGGGTGGCTGGCGAACCCCATCCGGCGCTTATCTCCGGCACTCACGATGGCTTAGCTCTTGAAGGGGTATCAGAATAATCTCACATCCCCCGCCGCGAGTTTTAACCATTTTTGCCATCGTGACTATTAGCGCACTAACACACCCATTGCGTAATAATCTTTTGCCGCTTAAGGGTCAATCCGTTAGCCATGTTTAACCATCACATGGCGAACCACGGTGTAATCCTCAAGGCCATACATCGACATGTCTTTCCCGAAGCCCGACAGCTTCTGGCCGCCATGCGGCATTTCACTCACCAGCATAAAGTGGGTGTTGACCCAGGTGCAGCCGTACTGCAGCCTGGCGCTGAGCCGGTGGGCGCGGCCAACATCTTTCGTCCACACCGAAGAGGCCAGCCCATACTGGGAGTCATTTGCCCAGCTCAGGGCCTGCGCTTCATCGCTGAAAGGCGTCACGCTGACCACCGGGCCAAACACTTCGCGCTGCACGATAGCGTCCTCCTGCCGGGCGCCGGCGAGCAGCGTCGGCTGGAAATAATAGCCGGCGCCGTCAGCCCGATTGCCACCGGTAACCACTTTAATATGCGGTAGCGCCTTTGCGGCTTCCACCGCGGCGCTGACCCGCTCAAGATGGGCCAGCGAGCTCAGCGGCCCCAGCTCGGTGGCGGCATCCTCCGGCGCCCCCATTTTCAGGCTGGCCACCGCCGCCCCGAGCTTCTCCACCAGCTGCTCATAAATACCCTGCTGGGCGTAGATCCGGCAGGCGGCCGTACAGTCCTGGCCGGCGTTGTAAAACCCGAAGGTCCGAACGCCATCCACTACCGCGTCGATATCCGCGTCGTCAAAGACGATGACCGGCGCCTTACCGCCCAGCTCCATATGGGTACGTTTAATCGACGAGGCGGTATGGCCGATGATATGGGCGCCGGTGGCAATCGACCCGGTCAGGGAAACCATCCGCACTTTCGCGTGGGCGGTCAGCGGATCGCCCACCGTTTTGCCGCGGCCGAACAGTACGTTGATCACCCCTTCCGGGAAAATATCTTTTGCCAGCTCTGCCAGCTTCAGCGCCGTCAGCGGCGTGATCTCGGAGGGTTTTATCACCACACAGTTGCCTGCCGCCAGCGCCGGGGCCAGCTTCCAGGCCGCCATCATCAGGGGATAATTCCACGGCGCGATGGAGGCTACCACGCCCACCGGGTCGCGACGGATCATCGAGGTATGCCCTTCCAGATACTCTCCGGCCGCCATCCCCGGCAGGCAACGGGCGGCCCCGGCGAAGAAGCGGAAAACGTCCGCAATGGCCGGCATCTCATCGTTAAGCACGCAGTGCAGCGGCTTGCCGCAGTTCAGCGACTCCAGCTGCGCCAGGGACTCCGCCTGTGCCGCGATGGCATCCGCCAGCTTCAGCAGGCATTCCGCGCGCGTTTTCGGCGTCGTCTGGCTCCAGGCGTCGAACGCCCGATCCGCCGCCTCAACGGCGGCATCCACCTGGGCCGCTGTCGCTTCGGCAATCTCCAGGATCACTTCGCCGGTCGCAGGGTTGTATACCGGCACCTTTTCGCCTTCACCTGCCACTAACTTACCGTTTATTAAGAGGTTGTGTTGCATAGCATTATCCTGTTTCATGGTTTTATTTCCCGTTTCCGGCGACGTTATCGCCGTCGCGGGTGAGCCACCAGGCCCCTAAGATTGGTATCGTTGTTACCAGCATCACCAACAGCGCGACAACGTTGGTGACGGGCACATCTCGCGGCCGCCCCAGCTGATTCAGTAACCACAGCGGCAAGGTTCGCTCATGCCCCGCGGTAAAAGTCGTGACGATGATTTCATCAAATGACAGGGCGAATGCCAGCATCCCGCCCGCCAGCAGCGCCGAACCCAGATTGGGTAGCACCACGTAGCGAAAGGTCTGCCAGCCAGTCGCCCCCAAATCCATCGAGGCCTCCACCAGGCTCCAGGAGGTCCTGCGGAAGCGAGCGATGACGTTGTTAAACACCACCACCACGCAGAAGGTCGCGTGCCCCACCACGATGGTCAGCAGACCAGGCTCCAGGCCGACCGCTTTAAAGGCTGTCAGGAGCGCCAGGCCGGTTATAATCCCCGGCAGGGCGATGGGCAGGAGCAGCAGTAGCGACACCGCGTTCTTACCAAAAAAGGTGCTCCGCCACAGGGCGCCTGCAGCAAGCGTGCCAAGCACTAAGGCAATGGCCGTCGACAGGGCGGCGATCTTAAGTGACAACGTCACAGCTTCCAAAATATCGCTGCGCCCTGCCGCCTCACTGAACCAGCGCAGCGTCAGCCCCTGCGGCGGAAAGCTGAAGGCAGCATCTTCGGTATTAAAAGCATAGATGGCGATGATCAGCAGCGGAAAGTGGAGAAAGACCACCCCGCCCCATGTCGCCAGTTTCAGGTACCAGGGTGCGCGTTCAGAGTGCATCGAAGGCTCCCAGACGTTTCACGAACGCCAGATAAAGGGCAATCAGCACGATCGGCACGAGGGTAAACGCCGCCGCCATCGGCATATTGCCGATCGCCCCCTGCTGCGAGTAGACCATATTGCCGATAAAGTACCCCGGTGGGCCGACCAGTTGCGGCACGATAAAATCGCCCAGCGTCAGAGAAAAGGTGAAGATCGACCCGGCGGCAATTCCGGGAATAGCCAGCGGCAGGACCACGTAGCGAAAGGTCTGCCGTGGGGCAGCGCCAAGATCGGCCGAGGCCTGGAGCAGAGAGCCCGGAATACGCTCCAGCGCCGCCTGCACCGGCAGGATCATAAAAGGCAGCCAGATGTAGACGAAGACCAGAAAGCGTCCGAGGCCGGAAGTGGATAAGGTGTTGCCGCCCACCGCCGGGACGGTCAGCAGAGCGTTCAGCGCCCCTTCCAGCCCGAGATGGCCGAGGAACCACTGCGCCACGCCATCTTTGGCTAACAGCAGCACCCACGCGTAGGCTTTGACGATATAGCTGGCCCACATCGGCAGCATGACCGCGATATAAAAGAAGGCCTTCATTTTGCCGCTGGTGTAGCGCGCCATATACCAGGCCATCGGCAGCGCCAGCAGGGCGCTGGCCAAGGTCACGCACAGCGCCATCACCAGGGTGCGAACGATAATGTCGTAGTTGGCAGGGTTGAACAGCGCCTGCAGATTGGCCAGCGTGAAGTCGCTGGTCACCGACATGGTGAAGTCGTCAAAAGTGTAGATACTCTGCCACAGCAGGGTCAGCAGCGATCCCAGATAGACGATGCCAAACCACATCAACGGCCCAAGCAGCAGCAAAAACAGGCCCAGCGCCGGCCGGCGCCAGAAGATCCCCGATACGCGTCCGGCCTGCGCAGGAACAATCGCCATGGTCATCTCAGCCTCCGCTTTCCAGCGGGGTCATCGCCGCGCGCGACCATGACGCCTGCACCGTTTGCCCGGCTCGCGGAACGCTCGCCGCCGCCGCGCCGTCGATATTGGCCTGGCTGACCAGCAGCTTGTCGCCATCCGCCAGCCGGAGCTCGATCCGCGTCGCCGCCCCCTGATACTGTACCGCCTGCACCACACCCTGCACCTGCACTTCGCCGCCGCCCTGCAGGCGAACATGTTCCGGGCGCAGCGACCAGCAGCCCGCCAGGCCGCATAGCCGCCGGGCCGCCTCGGCCTCAAAGACGTTGGCGGTGCCGACAAAACCGGCGACAAAGGCGGTCTTCGGATGCAGATAAAGATCCTGCGGGGCATCCACCTGCTCAATGCGCCCGTTGTTAAACACCGCCACGCGATCGGACATCGACAGCGCTTCGCTCTGGTCGTGTGTAACGAAGATGAAGGTGATCCCCAGCGACTGCTGTAGCTTTTTCAGCTCCACCTGCATCTGCTCGCGCAGCTTTAAATCCAGAGCGCCCAGCGGCTCGTCGAGCAGCAGCACCCGCGGCTGGTTCACCAGCGCCCGGGCGATGGCGACCCGCTGCCGCTGACCGCCGGAGAGCTGGGAGGGCTTGCGATGGTGCGCAAAACCGAGGGCCACTTTCTCCAGCGCTTCCTGGGCGCGGGCATGGCGCGCTTTCTTCGCCACGCCTTTGACCATCAGGCCGTAAGCAACATTGTCGAGGATCGACATATGGGGAAACAGCGCATAGTCCTGGAACACGGTATTGACGTCCCGCTGCCAGGGCGGCAGCTCGCTGGCCGGCTGACCGAAGATCCGAATGGTGCCGCCGGAGAGCTGCTCAAAACCAGCAATCAGCCGCAGGCAGGTGGTTTTCCCCGAGCCCGAAGGACCCAGCATCGAGAAAAACTCGCCGTCACGGATGCCAATGCTGACCCCGTCCACTGCCCGTACATCGCCATACAGGCGCGATACATTCTGAAACTCGACCGCGTACGTCATTGTTTACCTCCGATCCTTAGCGGCCGCCCATTATCGCAATGTAGTCCTGCGTCCAGCGGCTGTAGGGAACGTATTTCCCCCCCTCGGCAATCGGCGTTTTCCAGAAGTGGATGCGGGTAAACTGGTCATAGCCGTTGGTCTCACAGCCTTTCTCTCCGAGCAGCGCGCTGGCTTTACAGCCCTCAGGCACCACCGGCAACGAGCCGAACCAGGCCGCCACATCGCCCTGCACCTTCGGCGTGAGCGACCAGTTCATCCATTTATAGGCGCAAACCGGGTGCTTCGCCTCGCTGTGCAGCATGGTGGTATCCGCCCAGCCGGTCACCCCCTCCTTCGGAAATACGGTGGCGACAGGCTGGCCTTCCGCCTTCAGGCCGTTGGCCTGATAGGGCCACGAGCTGGAGGCGGCCACCCCTTCGTTTTTGAAGTCGTTCATCTGCACGGTGGCGTCATGCCAGTAGCGGTGAATCAGCGGTTGCTGGTCACGCAGCACTTTCAGCACCGCGTTGTACTGGGTTTCGGTCAGCTGATAGGGGTCATCGATCCCGAGCTGTGGTTGGGTGGCTTTGACAAACAACGCGGCGTCGGCGATATAGATCGGGCCATCATAGGCCTGCACTCGCCCCTGATTGGTTTTGCCATCCGGAAGATCCTGCTTCACGAAGACCACGCTCCAGCTGTCCGGCGGCGTCGGGAATACGCGGGTGTTGTACATCAGCAGGTTCGGTCCCCACTGATACGGCGTGCCGTAGACTTTGCCCCCGACGTTAAACCATGCCCCTTGCGCAATGCGCGGGTCAAGAGTGCGCCACCCGGCAATCAGCGCTGTGTTAATCGGCTGAACGCGTTTACCCATGATCAGACGCAGCGAAGCATCGCCCGAGGCGGTCACCAGATCGTAGCCCCCCTTAGCCATCAGGCTGACCATTTCGTCGGAGGTGGCGGCGGTTTTCACATTGACCTGACAGCCGGTCTCCTTTTCAAACTGGCTGACCCAGTCGTACTGCTTGTCGGTCTGACCGCGTTCGATATACCCCGGCCAGGCGATAATATCCAGGCGCCCTTCCGGTTTATCCAGCGAGGTGAGTGGCTCAGCCGCCTGTACGGTCAGGCAGGCCATCCCCAGCACATAAAGGCTGCAACGGGCCAATTTTTTGCTCATCAGGTGTTACTCCTGTCACAAGGGAATTAGCGGCAGCCGTGCCGTAAAAATATCTCCTGAAATAAGGGTAGTCAGCGGATTAACGCCCTCGAGGGAATTTATTCAGGTTGTGACCCGGGACGCATTACGCAAAAATCGCCAACACAAGAATGACTTTATGGATTATAGACAACGAGTTAGAGAAAAAGGAGGGGTATGCATATTTCCTATGGTGAGCGCCGGTAAAATAATGACCGGCCTCGATAAAAAAAACTCTTCGTTTATTTATAGCGATTGGTTATCGCGGCGAAAAATAGCCAAAGCGATCAGGTAAGCTGCTCACGAATTAGTTCACCCAGCCGCTTCACCCCTTGCTCTTCGCGTTCTCCCCAGCCCCAGGCGGTATTGAAACGGAAAAACGAGGTCCAGCTGGCAGAGGTGGAAAACATTTTTCCCGGAGCGATGCTGATGTGCGACGCCAGCGCCCGGGCGCTCAGCACGCTGGCATCCGCCCCTTCCGGTAGTTCGATCCACAGAAAATAGCCGCTGTCGCTGTGATGAATAGTGACCTCCGGCGGCAGATGGCGCAGCAGCGCCTGCCAGGCCTGCTGTTTACGTTCCGCCAGCTGGCGACGGAGACGGCGCAGATGGGCGTCGTAGCGTTTGGTCGACAGGTAATCCACCAGGGCTAATTGCATCGGCGAGCTGGTGGAGAGCGTACTCATCAGCTGCAACTGCTGGATCCGTCGCGCCTGTTTCCCGGCAGCCACCCAGCCGATACGAAAGCCGGGCACCAGACATTTTGAAAACGAACTGCAGTGCAGCGTCATATCCTGTTGATCCCAGAACTTCGCCGGCAACGGCTTCTCGCGGCCAAAATAGAGCTCACTGTAAACATCATCTTCAATCAGCATCACGTTATAGCGCGCCAACAATGCCACCAGCGCCGCTTTTTTTTCGGCGCGGAGGGTGAAGCCGAGCGGGTTCTGACCGTTGGTCATCAGCCAGCAGGCCTTGACCGGATAGTTTTGCAGGGCCGCCTCCAGCGCCGTCAGGTCAATGCCCTCCTTGACGTCGGTGGCCACCGACAGCGCCTTCAGGCGCAGCCGCTCCAGCGCCTGCAGGGCCCCGTAAAAACAGGGATTTTCCACCACCACCCAGTCCCCCGGCTCGGTCACCGCCTGCAGGCTAAGGTTTAACGCCTCCAGCGCTCCGGCGGTAATGACGATCTCGTCGGGCGAGACGTTCATCCCCTGCAGAGCATAGCGCCGGGCAATGGCGTGCCGTAGCTCCGCGTTGCCCGGCGGCAGGTTCTCAATCACGCTCATGGCGGTGGCGGTTTTACTCACCTGCGCCAGCGAACGGTTAAGCTGCTGGAGCGGAAAGAGGCGCGGATCCGGGAAGGCCGAGGCAAAGGGCAGCATTGACGCCTGGCGGCTGGCCTGAAGCACCTCAAAGATGTAGGTATTGATATCAACCGCTTCATCGCGGGTCACCTGGGCAGGCGGCGCCGGCTGACGAAGCTTCACCGGCTGGGGGGCAACGTAATACCCTGACTGTGGTCGGGCGACGATGCGCCCCTGGCTTTCCAGTAGCTGATAGGCATGGCTGACGGTCATAAAGCTCATGCCGCTGCTGATCACCTGCTCGCGCAGCGAGGGGAGCCGATCGCCCGGTAACCAGACGCCCAGCGCGATCTGGTCGGTCAACTGCTGCGCCAGCTGTTGATACTTTTTCATTGTTACCCTTTCCTTGCTGCAACCTCCTTTTATCATATATCAGTTGTTATAAATTAACAGTTTTAAGAAACTGTTATGTAAAACAGCGCAACCCGGTCACACAGAACGCCCGCAGGAAAGGTTCACGAGAAAATTGTCCAAAAAAACGATATGATGCATAACCAAAAAATGAACATGATACCGATGGTAATACATAAGCTATGTAATCCTTTTTCTGACATGACCATTCCCTTTTATTGATATCCTGAGAATAAAATACAAAGCACGGCTAAATACGACAATTTAAAATTATTTAATTCATAATTAACTGACTCATCCTTTTTACTGATTCTCATACTAGCAAACGTGTGCAGACGTTAAATTCATTAATAAAGAACAGATAATAAAATGCTATATCTGTCGTAATCAGAAGATATTGCTCACAAAAATTAAACGACCGCGCTTTCCCGGGCAGCTATAGGTCTAAGCTGATCCGTAAGACTACGATAATACAGTGAAATAGATTATTAATATTTTCCTGGCCAACAATCTGGCTTTGCTTTCAGCGTTAAAAATGACGCTGTTCACCCGGGGGATCTCCATGTTGGCGGTCCCCGGAGACCGGCAAAAAGATCATAACAGCCGCCAACTGTTATGATAAAAAATGAACCGACTGCCTCTGCCCCCTTGCCGCCACCCTGCCTAAAATTGCGCTGAATCAATTTTGTTGTGGAGTCCTGCATGTTCGGTCTTGATGCATTCCATCTGGCGCGAATTCAATTCGCCTTTACGGTCTCGTTTCATATTATCTTTCCCGCCATCACCATTGGCCTGGCGAGCTACCTGGCGGTTCTCGAAGGCCTGTGGCTGAAAAGCAAAAATCCCACCTGGCGCTCGCTGTACCATTTCTGGTCGAAGATCTTCGCCGTCAACTTCGGTATGGGAGTGGTGTCCGGGCTGGTGATGGCCTATCAGTTCGGCACTAACTGGAGCGGTTTCTCGCAGTTCGCGGGCAGCATCACCGGCCCCCTGCTGACCTATGAAGTCCTGACGGCGTTCTTTCTCGAAGCCGGTTTTCTCGGGGTCATGCTCTTCGGCTGGAACCGCGTGGGGCCGGGGCTGCACTTTTTCGCCACCTGCATGGTAGCCCTGGGGACCATCATCTCAACCTTCTGGATCCTCGCCTCCAACAGCTGGATGCAGACTCCGCAGGGATTTGAAATCGTCGATGGCCAGGTGGTGCCCGTCGACTGGCTGGCGGTGATTTTTAACCCGTCGTTCCCCTACCGCTTACTGCACATGACGGTGGCGGCATTTCTCAGCAGCGCGCTGTTCGTCGGCGCCTCGGCGGCCTGGCATCTGCTGCGCGGCAATCAGTCGCCAGCGATCCGCAAGATGTTCTCCATGGCGCTATGGATGACGCTGCTGGTCGCGCCGGTCCAGGCGCTGATCGGCGATATGCATGGCCTGAACACCCTGAAACACCAGCCGGCAAAAATCGCCGCCATTGAGGGCCACTGGGAAAACCCGCCCGGCGAGCCGACGCCGTTACTATTGTTTGGCTGGCCAGATATGGAACAGGAGCGCACCCGCTACGGGCTTGAGATCCCGGCGCTGGGCAGTCTGATCCTCACCCACAGCCTGGATAAACAGGTGCCGGCGCTGAAGGAGTTCGCCCCTGAGGATCGGCCAAACTCCACCGTGGTGTTCTGGTCATTTCGCCTGATGGCCGGTCTCGGCATGCTGATGTTGCTGCTCGGGGCGCTGGCCCTGTGGCTGCGCCGCGGCGACCGGCTGTACCACTCGCGGCCGTTTCTGCGCTTTGCCCTGTGGATGGGCCCCTCAGGACTGATTGCGATTCTCGCCGGCTGGGTGACTACCGAAGTGGGCCGCCAGCCATGGGTGGTGTATGGCGTTCAGCGCACCGCCGAGGCGGTTTCCGCCCACGGCGATCTGCATATTTCGGTCAGTTTGTTGACCTTTATTGTGGTTTATAGCGCCGTCTTCGGGGTCGGCTACAGCTACATGCTGCGCCTGATCCGCAAGGGGCCGCAGGAGGTGCAACCCGCGACAACCGGTACGCCAGCCCGCCCGCTGTCCGCCGCTACTGAAGGTTATCTGCAGAAGGAGTCCCGCTAATGGGTATCGAATTATCGGTGATCTGGTTCGTGATTATCGTCTTTGCCACGCTGATGTACATCGTCATGGACGGCTTTGATCTGGGCATTGGCATGCTGTTCGGCACGGTCCGGGGCAGCACAGAGCGCGACGTGATGGTGAACAGCGTCGCCCCGGTATGGGATGGCAATGAGACCTGGCTGGTGCTGGGCGGCGCCGGTCTGTTTGGCGCCTTTCCCCTCGCCTACGCGGTGATAATCGACGCCCTGTCGATCCCCCTGACCCTGATGCTGATCGGCCTGATCTTTCGCGGCGTGGCCTTTGAATTTCGTTTCCAGGCCACGCCGTCGCACCGGCCATTCTGGGACCGCGCCTTCTTTGGCGGTTCCCTGCTGGCGACCTTCAGCCAGGGCGTGGTGGTCGGAGCGGTGATTAATGGTTTTACCGTCAGCGGTCGCGCCTTCAGCGGCGGCATGTTTGACTGGCTGACCCCGTTCAGCCTGTTTTGCGGACTCGGGCTGTGCGTGGCCTATGCGCTGCTCGGCGCCACCTGGCTGGTGATGAAGAGCGAAGGCGCGCTGCAGCAGCGGATGCGCAGCACGTCGCGACAGTTGCTGGTTGCCCTGCTGGCGGTGTTTGCCGTCATCAGCCTGTGGACGCCGCTGGCGCACCCGGCGATCGCCGCCCGCTGGTTCAGCCTGCCGAATCTCTATTTCCTGCTGCCGGTGCCGCTGCTGGTGCTCCTGATTAGCGCCTGGCTGTGGCGCACACTGCCTCTGCACGACCGCCATGTCTCGCCTTTCACCCTAACGCTGGGCCTGGTGTTTCTCGGCTTTAGCGGCCTGGGGATCAGCATCTGGCCGCATATTATTCCGCCATCGATCACCCTGTGGCAGGCCGCCGCCCCGCCGCAAAGCCAGGGCTTTATGCTGGTGGGCGCGCTGCTGATTATTCCGGTTATTCTTGGCTATACCTGCTGGAGCTATTACGTGTTCCGCGGCAAAGTCCAGCCAGGGGAGGGTTATCATTGATGAAAACCGTCTGGTCCAAACGTCTGCTGTGGCTGATCGCGCTGTGGGGAGGCAGCGTGCTGACGCTGGCCGCCATCAGCCTGCTATTTCGCCTGCTGATGACCGCCGCAGGTCTTAAAGTTTGAACCGGGATGCAGAGTATTCCGGATCTGGACTTCTCCATCTTGTCTTCACTTTTACCTGCTGAAATACGCGGACACATCAGAATAAAGGATATTGCTATGAAGAAGTTAGCTTTACTCTCCGCCGCGTTGACGCTGGGAATATCGTCATGGGCTTTCGCTGCCGACAACCCGCCGCCGCCGCCAGAAAAAGGCGCGCACCATCAGGGTAAATTGCCGGCGAAAAAGGGCCAACACGACGGTAAGCAAGTGCAACACAACGGCAAGCAGCCGCAGCATGATGGCAAGCAGCCGCAACGAGACGGCAAACAACCGCAGCATGGTGGTAAGCAGCCGCCAAAAGGCGGCGAGCACAGCGGGAAACCACTGCCGCCAAAAGCGTAATCCCTCAGGCCTGGCCTTCTACGCCAGGCTTTTTTCACCCTCTTTCAGCAGACATTGACAAACCCTTGCCCTTCTTTGATAAACCGGGAAAAAAACCTGCACAGCCCCTGGCATAGTAAGCCCACGCCATTGATTCGCAGAGAAAAGGTATGTTGAGAAGAAGCACGAGTGCCCTGCTGTTGTTGTGCGCGCTATTTTCCGGGCATCTGCTGGCCCACCGTCAGGGGCACGATTACTTTCCGGTACAGGGTCTCGAACAGCAGCTGCTGCATGAGGCGGATAGCGATGAGCTTCGCAGCCGGTGCGAAGAGAACGCCGCCGACCTGCGCGAGCATCACCGCTGGCAGGACGCCCGCAAACCGCGGGCATCACACAGCCAGTAGCGTCGCCGCAGATCAGGCCCCTTTGCGCTTCGGCAGGGTCTTCATCAGCTCGTCAGGGCTAACGGAGGCCACGATGCTCCCCGGATGCGGCATTTTGAGGATATGGTTTTTGATCTTGCCGACCACGTGCATTTCGCACGGACGGCAGTCAAACTTCAGGGTCAACACTTCATCGCCATGGATCAGCTGCATCGGCGTGGCTTTCCAGCTCTTGATGGAGCCTTTCGCCTGTTTCGGACAGAGATTGAAGGCAAAGCGCAGGCAGTGTTTGGTGATCATCACCGGCACATCGCCCTTCTCTTCGTGCGCTTCATAGGCGGCATCAATCAGCTGCACGCCATAGCGCTGGTAGAACGCCCGCGCCTTATGGTTATAGACGTTGGCGAGGAAGGAGAGATGGGTCTCCGGGTAAACCGGGGGCGGCACGGAGACCGGCTTGCGGGTACCGCGCTGCCAGGCGTTGAGACGCGCGTCATCCAGCATTTCGGCGGTTTCACGACGCAGCTGGTTGAGCAGGCTGTTGGGAACAAACAGCGGCGGCAGGTTGACCTGCACATCGCGCGCATAATAAATGGTTTGCCCCAGTTTTGTGACACCGTCACGCAGGTTGGTTAGCGCTTTCTCTGCCTGGTTAGCTTCGGCAAACACCCCGTCAAGGGTATGGGTCACGCTGACGCCATCTTCACAGGTCATGGTGAGAACCAGCTGCTCCTGCCAGCCGCTTAGGGTGACGTCTACGGCGATGCGGCGTTCGCTGGAGGTCTTCAGCAGCGCCTGCTGCCAGTTGTGGTCGAGGTTGCGGTTAAGCGCCTGATGCGGACGCACTTTATGCAGATCCGCAGGCATCTCGTTCGGCCACACTCGATAGCGATTTTCGCCAGTTTTTTCCACGGTATTGGCGCGGAAACCCACCACTTCGCGCTTAATCATCACGTTAAGGCCGTCGCCGTTGGTTAACGGTTCGCTAACCTCGACGTCGAGATGGTCTTTACCCACCTTCAGCACTTCGCCCACCGGCAGTCCGATAAATTTTGGCGAATCAAAGGCGCCGATATCGCCTTTACGGGCATTAACGAAGTAGTCGGTGCTGCCGCGGTGGAAGGTTTTATCGGTGGACGGGATAAAGAAATGCTCAGTGCGGCCGGCTGAAGCGCGCGCGAGGTCGCCGCGGTCTTCGATTATGGCGTCCAGCATCTGGCGGTAGTGAGCGGTGATGTTTTTCACGTAGCTCATGTCTTTGTAACGGCCTTCAATTTTGAAGGAGCGTACCCCGGCGTCGATCAGCGCCGCCAGGTTGGCGGTCTGGTCGTTGTCTTTCATCGACAGGAGATGCTTTTCATAGGCCACCACGCGCCCCTGATCGTCCTTCAGGGTATACGGCAGGCGACAGGCCTGCGAGCAGTCGCCGCGGTTGGCGCTGCGTCCGGTCTGGGCGTGGGAAATGTAGCACTGGCCGGAATAGGCCACACACAGTGCGCCATGGATAAAGAATTCAATGGTGGCGTCAGTATTATCGTAGATGGCTTTGATTTGACTGAGGTTCAGCTCGCGCGCCAGCACGATCTGGCTGAAGCCGGCGTCTGAGAGAAACTTTGCTTTCTCCACGCTACGGATATCGCACTGGGTGCTGGCGTGCAGCTCGATTGGCGGCAGATCCAGCTCCATGATCCCCATATCCTGAACAATCAGCGCATCGACGCCCGCGTCATAGAGATCCGTGATCAGCCGCTGCGCCGGCTCCAGCTCATCGTCATGCAGAATGGTGTTCAGCGTCACAAAGACCTTGGCGCCAAAGCGATGGGCGAAAGGCACCAGCCCGGCGATGTCACTCAGGCTGTTGCTGGCGTTGTGGCGGGCGCCAAAGCCAGGTCCACCGATATAAACGGCGTCAGCGCCGTGAAGGATCGCTTCGCGAGCGATACCGGCGTCGCGGGCAGGACTAAGAAGTTCAAGACGATGATTGTGCAGGCGCATACGCGTGTTGTTATCCAGTATAAGGGGGTCGAAATGGCGGCTATTGTAGTCAGAACCGGGCGCAGACGAAAACCTTTTCCGCCGTCATGGGACGACGAATTTTCAGTTTTCA
This sequence comes from Klebsiella sp. 1SOBk10mer, assembly GCF_046602535.1. NCBI lineage: Bacteria > Pseudomonadati > Pseudomonadota > Gammaproteobacteria > Enterobacterales > Enterobacteriaceae > Klebsiella > Klebsiella sp. 1SOBk10mer. The sequence goes on along the minus strand of NZ_JBKIUP010000001.1, from coordinate 1,117,899 downwards.
GCAAAGTATTGAAGGAAAAGATATTTCCTTCAAATCACCGTACAGAGTACTGTCATTACGTATTCCGGATTTTCCTCGTCACGTTGTGAGTGGTTATCATCAGTCATCTTGTCTGGCCGCGGGTTCGCCCGCGGTTTTTTCTTTTGGATAATGGATAAGCGAATGGAAATGAGCCGCCAGGACGCCGCTGTTCCGATAGGCATGCGCCGCATCGCCGGCAAAGCGCCGACCCTCACCCGCCTGCAGCGAGTGCCATTCCCCCTGTAAGCAGAGCTCCAGAGTACCGCTAATCACCACCACATGCTCAATCACCCCTTGTTCATGCGGCGTCGATTCACTCAACGCCCCGGGGGCGAGGGTTATCGAGAAATGATCAAAGCGCAGCTCCGGGTCCCACGGAAAGACCGGGGTTACCACCATCGCCTGCTGCTGCGGGTCAAACGCGGAGGGCGCCACGCTGTCATCCGGAACGATAAATGCCGAAAACGGCACGTTCAGCCCGGTGGCAATCTTCCACAGCGTCGCTACCGTCGGACTCGATTCATTCCGCTCTATCTGCCCGAGCATGGCTTTCGACACCCCGGTCTCTTCCGCCAGACGCGACAGGCTCCAGCCGCGCTGCTGACGCAGATGTTTGAGGGTGGCCGCCAGATGTTGCGCAATATTCATCCTACCTCCTGATTTTTCAGCCCAGAGTATACCCCCATTTGCCTCATTCTACAGGGCGATTAGCGGCATCGCGGGCCGTTTGCGGCGAGCGCCTCGGTGGCGCTACCCTCACGCCGCGGATAGCTTGTGCGCTATAACGTACAATGATAGAGTAAACGGACGTTATAACGCACAAGAGAAAACTATGCGCTCGTTTACCGTTCCGCTTCCCACCCTGTTCGCCGGCTTCGTCGCCGTGCTGGTGGGCTACGCCAGTTCTGCCGCCATCATCTGGCAGGCCGCCGCGGCCGCCGGCGCCACGCCCGGGCAGATCGCCGGCTGGATGACGGCCCTGGGCCTCGCCATGGGCGTCAGCACCCTCGCGTTGAGTGGCTGGCGAAAAGTGCCGGTGCTCACCGCCTGGTCAACGCCGGGCGCCGCCCTGCTGGTCAGCGGCCTGCAGGGGGTGACCCTCCCCGAGGCGGTGGGGGTATTTATCTTCGCCAATGCGCTGATCGTCCTCTGCGGCGTCACAGGCCTGTTTGCCTGGCTGATGAAAATCATTCCCCATTCGCTGGCCGCCGCAATGCTGGCCGGCATTCTGCTGCGTTTCGGTTTGCAAGCCTTCGCCGGCTTACAGGATCATCTGCTGCTGTGCGGCGGCATGCTCGCCGCCTGGCTTCTGTGTAAGGCGCTGTGGCCCCGCTTCGCCGTGGTGGCCGCGCTGGCTGCGGGGGCGCTGGTAGCCGCGGTCTCCGGGGAAGTAGCCAGCGCCGCTGTGCCGCTGGCGTTTGTCGCACCGGAATGGATCGCCCCGCAGTTTACCCCGGCGCTGCTTCTCAGCGTCGGCCTGCCGTTCTTCCTCGTCACCATGGCTTCACAGAACGCGCCCGGGTTCGCTACCCTGCAGGCAGCAGGCTATGTCGTACCGGTCTCCGCGCTGATCGTTGTCTGCGGGGGGCTGGCGCTGCTGCTGGCGCCGTTTGGGGTCTACTCCATCTGTATTGCGGCGATCACTGCCGCCATCTGCCAGAGCCCGGAAGCGCACCCGGATCCTCAGCAGCGCTGGCTGGCGGCCATGGCTGCCGGCGGTTTTTATCTGCTGGCCGGTCTGTTCGGGGGATCGATCACTGCGCTGATGTCGGCCCTGCCGACAGCGTGGATCCAGATGCTGGCCGGCCTGGCGCTGCTCGGCACCATCGGCGGTAGCCTGTTTCAGGCGGTACACCAGGCCAGTGAGCGCGACGCGGCGGTGCTGACCTTTCTGATCACCGCCAGCGGGGTGACGCTGGCGGGAATTGGTTCGGCGTTCTGGGGCGTGATGCTCGGCGGAGTGAGCTACGGCGTGTTATCCGCGCTGCGCCGCCCGTAGCTGGGAGGGCGTCAGGCCGGTGGCGGCTTTGACCCGATGGCTGAAATGGCTGGCGGAGCTGAAACCGCAGGCCAGAGCGATCTCGGTGAGCGGCAGCGCGCTGTGGCAGATCAGGTTTTGCGCCTTCGCCATTCGCTGCTGCATCACATATTGATGCGGAGCCATATTCAGCGACTGGCGGAACATACGGGCAAAATGAAATTCACTCAGTCCCGCCTGCTGCGCCAGGTCGGCCAGGGTCAACGGCTGATCGAGATGAGCGTCAATCCAGGCCAGCACGTGACGCTTCACCCCTGGCGCCAGTCCTCCTGTGACCGAGGGCAAGCGCCACTGCACTGTGGAATAGTGCTGGATCAGATGGGTGAGCAACAAACTGCTGGCGGCGCTAAGGGTCAGCTGGTTCGCCGGCTGTCGCCAGTCATTAGCCAGCAAAAACTGACGATACACGCTGGTGATTTTGTCATCGCTGGCGAAGGTTTTTTCCTGCAGGGTGAAGTTAGCCGGGCTGCGATCCCACACTTCCTCCCCAACGCGGCGCAGATGCGCATCGGTACAATAGAGATGGACAAACGACAGATCGCCGCGGATATCCCAGACGCTTTCATCGCCTTTCGGCATCAGGCAAAAGCGATCCGGGCCGCCGCCATTCTTCCAGCCGTGCGGCGTCTTTTGATAGCTTTCATAACCATCGGCGATGTACAGGCTTAAGGTATGATGATCGCTGCGCACCGTCACGGTATCGCAGTTGTTATACCACGCGGCCAGTTGAATACCGGAATTCAGCTCCACGGTGCCCTTCAGCACCGCATTCTGTCGCCGTAATGTTTCAAACGTCCCGTAACCCATCGCCTTCACACATCTGTTCTGTCAAGAAAACTCTAGTCTAGGGAGACTGCGATGCGGTTTCCAGTCCTCACCGCCGGCAAAAGACAAATAAGCGCAAGAATTTGCAAGCCGACAACAAGCGGATGAAAGCCGCAGGTTGCGGCAGGCGGCATACTCCTCCGTTCAACAAGCAGAGGAGAACCAGGGTGAACGCATTACTTTATGCACTCGTTGTCGTTATCTGGGGGACGACGTGGATTGCTATTTTTTTACAACAGGGGCCGGTGGCGGCGCCGGTATCGATATTCTGGCGTTTCGCCGTGGCCAGCGTCACAATGCTGACGATTCTGCTCGTCACACGACGTCTGCGGCCGCTGGGCGCGAAGGACCATTTCTGCTGCCTGCTGCAGGGCTGCTGCGTCTTCTGCTTCAATTTCTGGTGCTTTTATACCGCCGCCGCCTGGATCAACACCGGTCTGGAGTCGGTGATCTTTTCCATGGCGGTACTGTTTAACGCCATCAACAGCTTTCTTTTCTTCCGCCAGCAGCCGCCGGGACGCTTCTGGGCTGCCGCCGCGCTCGGTCTGGCCGGTATCGTCACCCTGTTCTGGGATGACCTGCTGGCCAACGGGCTAAACGCTACGCTACTGTGGGGGATCGGTCTGAGCGCGCTGGGCACCTATGGCTTTTCGCTGGGCAATATGTTCAGTATTCGTCACCAGCGGCGGGGGCTGGAGACGCTGACCACCAACAGCTGGGCGATGCTGTACGGCACGCTGGTGATGGGGGCTATCGCTCTGCTCCGCGGGGATAATTTCATGCCGGAGTGGACCGTCAGCTATCTTGGCGCCCTGCTTTACCTGGCGCTGTTCGGCTCAGTTGTCGCCTTCGGCGCCTATTTCACCCTTGTAGGGCGCATCGGCGCCAGCAAAGCCGCCTACAGTACGCTGCTGTTTCCGCTGGTCGCCCTGTCCATCTCCACCGTCTATGAAGGGTATGTATGGCACAGCAACGCCGTTATCGGACTGGCGCTGATCCTGTTGGGTAATCTGGTGATGTTTGCCAAACCGGAACAGCTGCTGCTGCGCCGAAAGCTGGCCTGAAACGGCGGAAGATAAATCAGCGCCGTCGGCAGACGGCGCTGACGAGATTACCGCTGGGAAGGGTCGAATTTGACGGCGTCTACCGCCATATCATCGATCACCTGCTTCATGGTTTCGATAGTCAGCGGCGTGTTTTCATTGGCCAGGGTTTTGCCCTCACCTTTACGAACCACTTTGATCACCGGCTTGTTGGTGCTGGCGTCAATCAGTTCGGCTTCAAAATAGAGGTCGGTGTCCATCGTACGATGGCCGGTGGCGGCTTGAGTACCGGCAACAATCATCGCTACCGGAACCACTTCATAGAACTGCAGCCCTTCTTTGCTGGAGTCCACTCCGGTAATCGCCCCGCGGAAAATAAGGCTACGCTTGCCGGCGGTGGTTGCCAGCGGTTTACGCTCGGAAATGGCCTGTTTGAGCTGTTTGTTGGTGTAATTCAAAATATCCTGCAGCGCCTTTTCACCCACCTGGGTCGTCGGCTTCGGTACTGGATAGTACGTTACCGGATGGTAGACGACATTATCGTAGTTGGCCGGATTGTAGTTTGGATCGATCCAACGCAGCTCCGACTTACCGGAGGCAGTGGTGGCTTCTTTCAGGTTGGAATAGTCTTTTAAAAAGCCCGAATACTGATTCGGTTGCGCCAGTTTGGACGCACAGCCCGTCAACGCTAACATCCCCGCCAGAGCGGCGACTTTAAATAACACGCGAGTACGCATAAAGAGATCCCTGTAAATGCAGTTTTTTCGGCAGACGTTATAGCAGATAAGACCCACTAGTTTTGTGACAAAATGAGGGCTTCGTCAAGGAAGATATACAAATATTGATGGGATCAACATTACGTTATTAAATAATTACTTAAAACGTTAACAGGTCGGCTTTAACCTTTCTTTTCAGCGAGGATTTTCGCGCTTCTTGATCCGAGGTGTATTCGTGAGAGGCGGCGCGGTCAATCTCAGTAATTACACGCGCCGCTGAGGATTATGCGGGCTTGCGCGCCAGCAGCGTGGCGAAGCGCAATTTGATCCGGTTGCCGCTGGCGTCGGTCCGATGCAGCTCACCGACGTCCTCATTATATTTCAGTAATTCCCAGTCCCGGTAGTACTCCCGAAGTTCATCGGGTTTAAAAGCAAACGGGAAGCCGACGGTGCAGGGATAGTCCTCGGTGTCCATCGCCGCGACAATCAGGTTATAGCCCCCGGCGGCGGTGCAGCGCTGCATATTGCCGATGAGTCCAGGGATGGTGTCAGGCTCGAGGAACATCATCACTACGGTGGAGAGGATCAGATCATACTCGCCGTCAAAGGCCAGGCTGTTGAGGTCTTTCACCGCAGTCTGCAGATTATCCAGCCCTTCGGCGGCGCGAATAGTCTCCAGATTGTTGATGCTCATCGCATTTTTATCCCACGCCGTCACCGTGAAGCCATTCGCCGCCAGATAAAGACTGTTACGTCCGTTGCCGCAGCCCAGATCCAGCGCCCTTCCCGGCGGCACAATCGTCGCGGCATGCAGCACCTCAGAGTGGGTGCGGGTCAGGCCATATTTTTCACTAAAATAATCCGCGTCTCGCGTTGTCATGATCCTTCCTTCTTATTCAGGAGTGTTTCCCGGTCGACCTGTAGCAACAGTTTCCCGCTGACCAACAGCAGCCCTGTGCGCAGCAGCAGCAGGCCGATGACCAGATTGCTAAAAATAAAGAGCGGCAGCGCCAGATGATGAAAAAAGCCGTCCGCCTTCGCCTGGCCCAGATGCAGGCCGGTGGTGGCCAGGGCGGAGATACCGAACGAGAAGCTCCAGAAAGAAGCATTGAACGGCTGGCGAAGATACCAGGGCATCAGACGCAGCATAAACAGCAGTTGTAACAGACCGTAGCCGAACAGCAGCTTAGCGAAGGTATCGGCCTCACCGCCGTTAACGCTGAGCCAGGCGCTGCAGGCCACCAGCGCAGGCGCCAGCTGGATCCCCAGCGACGTGCGCAGCGCGGTCGGCAGTTCGCCTGCGCTGCGCAGACGATGGAGGATAGCCGGCTCGAGGCTCAGCCAGGAGAAGACCCCGGCGCCAAGGAACACCAGTCCGGCGTCGGTAAACCCCAGCGCGCCGCAGGCCATCGCGCTGATAAAATTATTCGCCACCGTGGGCAGATACAGCCCCGGCGTAGTGGCCTCGCGAGGATGGTTTCCCCGCCACAGGCCGCCGCTTTGCCAGGCGGCATAGGCCAGCTGCAGCGCCACGCCCGGCACAAACAGCCCGATGGCCAGCGGTCGGCACCAGGGCGCCAGACCAATCGATACCAGCAACGTGGTGGCGGGAAACAGGCTGACGAAGCTGCTGCTGACCGGATGTCGCATCTCCTGCAGCACACTCGCCGGAAAGCGGATCGCCCGGCTGATAAACGCCATACTGAGCAGGACCCATATCGCTATCGCCAGCGTCACCAGCCCATCACCAATACTGCGGCTGACCGGCCAGAGGGTGCTGGCGTAACGCCAGGCAAAGCCCATCCCGATGGTGCCAAGCACCATGCCAAAATATCCCGCCGGCAGGTTAAGCACCTGCTGCGACCTATACGTTTTGTTCATTTTATTGATGTTATCAATTAAATTTGAAGTTGCATTCTAAAGGAACCTTATACCACGCGCTACGGCGATCTTTGCTATGTTTATGTTAACCATAAGTAATGAGGATCGGGAATGCGTAAATACCGTCTCAGCGAACAGACCCGGCAGTATTGTTACCAGGAAGAGGATGGCAAACAGTGCGTCACCCTGCGCCAGATTGTGGCGCTTATCGATTTCGCTGACGTCAAAGCGGGCAGCGAAGGCGGCTGGGTGGATGAAGAAAGCGCCCTCAGCCAGCAGGGAGAGTGCTGGATATACGATGCCAATAGCGTGGTCTTCGCCGGGGCGCGCATCCTCGACGATGCCCGACTCAATGGCCCCTGCGTGGTCAGCCATGGGGCTATCATCAGCGGACGGGCATCCATTCACGCCTCGCAGGTCAGCCATCACGCGCAGATTGGTGACAACGTCACGATTAGCCAGAGTCTGGTGCGCGGCTACTGTCGCCTCGCCGACGAGGCGCGTCTTCTGCCCCACTGTCAAGTCATTGCCGCCCGTGGGCTGACCGCCGATCGCGACAAAGTGCTGCAGATTTATCAGCGAGCCACCGTCAGCGCGTCGCGCATTCTCCACCAGGCGCAGATCTATGGCGAGGCCTTCGTCGAACACGCTTTTGTCGAACATCGGGCGGAAGTCTTTGACCATGCCAGGCTCGAGGGAAACGAGGAGAACGACGTCTGGGTGTGCGATAACGCGCGGATTTACGGGCATGCCCGTCTGATCGCGGGACGCGGTGAGGACGCCATTCCCACCGTGCGCTACAGCTCGCAGGTCGCGGAGAATGCGGTGATTGAAGGCAACTGTCTGCTAAAGCATCGGGCGATGGTGGGCGGCGAGGCGCAGCTGCGCGGTGGACCGATTCTGCTTGATGATGACGTGCTGATCCAGGGGCGGGCTGTCATCGTCGGCGATGTGATCGTTGAGCACCAGGTCACTCTTGGGGACGAGGTGCAAATCGCCGCACGGGAAGGAGAAGCCATTCACCTGCGCGGCCCGAAGACCCTCGGCGGCCAACAGCAGATCACCCGAACGCCGCTGTTAGGCGCCCTGTAGCGCCTCGTCGCGGTCAATAATACGGGCGTAGATATTCTGATCGTCATAGCTGCCGTTCAGATACTCGGCCTGTCGGAGACAGCCTTCCAGAACAAACCCGTTACGCAACGCCACCTGGTTGCTGCGGGTATTCGCCACCCGACATTTGATCACAAACCGGCGCACCAGCCCGCTGCGGGCATAGTGGTGGATAAAGGCCTGCAGGGAACGGGACAGATACCCCTGCCCCTGGTGATCCTCATCGATCCAGTAGCCAATATAGGCCGTCTTATTCTGCGGCTCGATCTGGTTAAACGACAGAACGCCAATCGGCCGCTTTTCGAGAAACAGCAAAAACATTTTGGCGTAATCCCGCTGATGCAGCATCACGTTACCCTGCACATGGCGGCGGGTCTCCTCTTCGCTGCGCACCTCGCCGGCCCAGCTGAGCGACTGCTGTAGCCAGCGCTGGTTTTTCACCACCAGCTGGTGCAGGTCGCTGACGTAGCGTTCATCAATGGCGATAAGCGTCAGCGCCTCGGTCACCGGGATCGACTCCGGTACTGCTGGAATGTCTGTGGTCATGGGGCTCTCTACGGGCCCGCAGGGGGTGCCTGGGGCCACGGCTGTCACGGGGTTATTTCATGATCCGGTCGTCAATGTAGTTACGTTTATCCGGCGCCGGCGGGAAGTACTGATAGAGCCAGGTTTCGCTGATGGCTTCTCCCTGACAGCGCAGGAACAGACGCATCTCCACCGGGTCGGTCGAGTCGGAGGTCGGATACCAGTCGAAGAGGATCCGGTAGCCATCGAACGGCTCGACGTAGAGGATTTCAATCTGCTTCGCTTCGCCGCTGGAGAGGGTGATCACCGGTTCAATACCGCGCGGCGCGGCCGCTTTCAGATCGCCGCCAACAAAGTCGATGGCAAAACGACGCGCCCACTTGTCCGGGTAGTGTTCGCCCGGCGCCCACCCCTCCGGGAAGCCCCCCATCCCGGTGCGGGTGGCGAGCACACGCGCCAGCGGTGTGCTGACCGGCGGCTGTGCGCTCCAGTAGAGACGGTAGCGGAAGTCGAGTTCGTCGCCCGCCTTCACTGCCTTTTCCGGCTGCCAGAAGCAGACGATGTTATCCAGCGTTTCACCGGTGGTCGGGATCTCCATCAGGCTGACCGCCCCTTTGCCCCACTGGTTACGCGGCTCAACCCACAGGCTGGGACGCTTGTTATACCAGCCCATCACGTCCTGGTAGTGGGAAAAATCACGGTCCAGCTGCAGCAGACCAAAGCCGCGCGGGTTCTTGTCCTGGAAGGCGTTGAACTGCAGCTTCTGCGGGTTGTTCAGCGGCCGGCAGACCCATTCGCCGTTGCCCAGCCACATCGACAGCCGATCGGAGTCGTGGATCTGCGGGTGGATGGTATCGCACATCCGACGCTCGTTGTTGCCGCAGCTGAACATGCTGGTCATCGGCGCGATCCCCAGCTGTTTGATATCCTTGCGGGCGTAGAGATGGTTCTCGACGTCCATAATGACCTGGGTATCCTGGCAGTGGATGGTGAACTTGTAGGCGCCAGTGATGCTCGGGCTGTCGAGCAGGGCGTAAACGGTAAAGACCGTGGCGTCCCCTTTGACCGTTTCGAACCAGAAAGAGGTGAAATCGGGGAACTCTTCCGGGGTATCGGTAAAGGTATCCACCGCCAGCCCACGGGCCGACAGGCCATACTGGTAGGTGCTGTCTACCGCGCGAAAATAGCTGGCGCCGAGAAACGCCACGATATCCCGGCGCGCCAGCTCAGGTGCTTTAAATACCCGGAACCCGGCGAAGCCGAGGTCGGACTGCCCTTCCAGCTGCCGGGTATCTACCCCGGCGTCATTGTACTTGAACAGCTCCGGACGGAAGTGGATCTCGCGCGCCTGCTGGGTGGCGGCGTCTAAAGAGAACATGCGCACGCGGCGACGGAACCCCATCCCGACGTGGAAAAACTGGATATCCAGTTTGCGTTCTTCAATGTTGTTCCATAGCGAGTGGTTAGCGTCATACTGAATGCTGTTATAAGCCTGCGGGGTGAGATTGGCCAGCGTCGGCGGTAGATCGCGCGGTGCCCCGCCCCACGGCTGGCGCGCCAGATCGTGGGCCATCGCCTGCAGCACGGCATAATCGAACCGACGCGTCTGCCCGTCGGCAATGCCCGCGTCTTCAGCAAACGCGGCCTGACTGAATAAGGAAGCGACTCCTGACGTTCCGCATACGGCGGCAACAGCCATGGAAGATTTAAGAAAACGTCTGCGGTTCATGCCTGAGAAAGCGTCCTTCTGCACGGGTGAAATGATTCGCAACGCGTCATCACGCTGCGTGATAATTTCCGCCCACTCTAGACAAAAACGATTAATAATCCAATTGTTGCCAGCAGAAAAACGGTAAAAAAGCCCTGTCTACCAGAACAGGCTGTTTTTTCATCGCCGGCGGAGGGAGAGCGCAATATCTAACGCAAACCCGCCTTAAACAAAGCGGACAGCACTCTCCCGGCACCCTGTCTCATCGCCGGGCCGTTTCTTAGCCACCCGCGGCCTGCAGCAGGGGCGTGCCCCGCTGAGCCGCCCCCCCCCCCTTTATTCGAGGGTCACGTGGTGCTTCATCACCCGGCGAAACAGCGCCAGCCGGGCGCGCATAAAGCGATTCTCCACTTTAAACCCGGCACGCTTATGCAGGCCAATGCGCAGCAAACGATCCCGTCCGCGCAGGCACGCCGGCCAGCGCACCGCGCCGGCAAGCACCTGCTCGCCGCTGGCGACGCGGGCAAACTGGACCCAGTAGTCAGCGACCTGAGCGGCGAAGGCCAGATCCGCTTCACTGGCATACTGCCGCACCGGATCGGTGAGCCGCAGGTTATCAAACACGTAGGGCACCTCGTTGCCGTGCCAGGCGCCGTGCGGATAGGCGTCATGTTCCGCTTCCGCGACATAATCGAACCAGTACCGCCAGCATGGCTGGCCCACGCGCTGCTGGGCCTGCATCACCACATAGCCGAGGGTGGTAAACGCCATATCCCGACAGACTTCCCGCCCCAGCGCTTCATCGCCTTTTACGCCGGGATAGAGGAGTTTGATCAGTCCCAGACCCAGACGGCGCTCACGGCGCAGTTTCTGGATCTGCCCGGCGATGTCGACGCCAAACACCGCCATCACGCTGGCTTCATCGCTGTTGGAGCCGATGATCACCGGCATCGGATGCTGGCGCCCGGCAAAAAAGGTCTCCAGCATCGGCTGCGGGAGCACGATATCGCCTGCGATGGGCGCTGGCCCGATATTCAGCGGGGCGGAAAGCGACCAGAAGGCCTCCGCCGGGATTGCCCGCAGTTGCTCAGCGCTGGCCTGTGGTAAGGCGAAATGCTCCGCCAGCAGACGGCCTTTCTCCAGCGCCTTTTCCCGCGGCAGATCGGGTAAGGTATACCCGCTCTGAATAATCGCTTTATGGAACAACCCTTTCGCTTTCGGCGAGGCCATCAGCGACAGCACGCTGCGCGCCCCGGCGGATTCGCCAAACAGCGTGACGTTGGCGGCGTCGCCGCCGAAGGCGTGAATGTTTTCCTGGACCCACTGCAGGGCGGCGATCTGGTCGAGCAGCGCGAAGTTATACAGCCGCTCGCCCGCCTCTTCTTCCAGCGCCGGGTGGGCGAAAAAGCCGAGGTGGCCCAGACGGTAGTTGACCGTCACCACCACCACGTCGCGGCTGGCCAGCGCCAGGCCATCGTAAGGCGGCAGGCTACCGGCGCCGATGGTAAACCCGCCACCGTGCAGCCAGACCATCACCGGCAGCGGCTGCGCTGCGCTGGCGGGGGCCCAGACGTTGAGATAGAGACAGTCTTCGCTGAAGCGACCGGGATCCCCGCCGCCAAGTTCGCGGCAGTAGTCAATGTCCTGCCAGCTGGCGGCGGAAAAAGCGTCGGCCTGACGCACGCCTGGCCAGCGGGCGGGAGGCTGCGGCGCGCGCCAGCGCAGCGGCCCCACGGGCGGCGCGGCGTACGGAATGCCGCGCCAGATATGGATCCCCTGCTCTGCACTCCCGACCAGCGTGCCCTGCCGGGTTTTCGCCAGCGGTTTCGACGGATGTTGCATAACCTGCTCCCTGTAAGGCTGATGCCAGCAGGTTACTGATTTTACAGCAGACCGCAACGTCGTTTGCTGCGCTCCTCCGCCTGCTGGTACAGTTCAAATTCATCCTGCACCGGACAGCCCAGCGCCGCTTCAAAGGCTTCGCGGCTGGCATTCCCGTGGCTGCGGGCCTGGGTTTCGTTACCCAGATTGGACTGAAAAATGCCCGCCGCGCTGACCGGTAAAAAATCCTCATAGACGATAGGCTGGGCCACTATCCACCCGCGCTCGATCAGCGGCTGGGGATCGTCGCCCGGGCGAAACGCGTGGCGATGGGCCTCGCCAGCCGGCGTCAGGCGGTAGCGAAACCAGGCCAGCCCCTGCTGACGCAGCAGAAATTCGCTGTCGGGAAATTCGCGGAATACCTCCTGCAGATGCAGCTGGTGGCTGAGATTGTCTTTGCCGGTCCCTGCTGCCTGCAGCAATCGGTCGTATAGCGCGCGTCCTTTTGGCGTCAGCGCCACGCCGCGCTGCTCAATTTCGCCGAAGCGGGCGCTGTGAGTGCCGCGGTGTTCGCCGGCGAACATTACTGGTTCCTCAAGCGCCTTGAAGCTGGTCTGTCGCAGGAGGATCGGTACCTCCCGGCGCGGCGGACCTTCGATCAGGGCCTTTGGCTCAATGCCGCACTCCGGCATCAGGGCCTGCGCGCGGTCAATATCCAACGTTCGCGGCGTGAGGTGGTTGATATGGCATCCCGGGAAGCAGACCACATCGGCTATCAAGCGATGCTCGCGATGCAGCGCGTGGTAGGTCTCCTCATCGACGGTGGCATGCCGGTGCCAGCGGAAGGTCTCCAGCGCCTCCTGCACGAACTCGCGGGCTTCCGCAGGGGTGAACGCCCCTTCGGCCTCATGCCGGGCGATCAGCGCCAGACAGCGGGGAGTGAATATGTTGCGCCGGGCGAGGATCGCCTCGGCTCGCTCACGCAGAGCGCGGTTTTCGATCAGCTCCAGACGCAGCAGCGAGGTAAAAACCCGAAACGGATTGCGCGCCAGCGCGGCATCGTCGACAGGACGAAACGCCGTGGAATGAACCGGCACGCCGGCCTGTGAAAGATCATAATAGCTGACGGGATACATCCCCATGATGGCAAACATGCGACGCAGCGTCGCCAGTTCCTCCGCTGTGCCCACGCGGATCGCCCCGTGGCGCTCAACGTTCAGGCGAGCCAGCTCGTCGGCGTTGGCCAGTTGTTCATGCAGCTTCGGATTATTTTCCAGTACCGCCAGGTTGACGTCAGCCACCAGCTCCAGCAGCGTCCCGTACTGCGGAACTTCCTGCTGGTACATGGCCGACATGGCCTGCGAAAACTGCTCCCGAATCTCATCAGCCGTGATGGTGTTCGCCATGATGTGTTACCTCCAGTGAATACTTCCTGGAGTGTAGGAAAGCTGCCTCCCGGCGGGGGGAAGAATTTACAAACTGTGATGGCGATAACCTGCTTCCGGTCATGGGCATGGCGCAGGGCATAACCGACGGTTATGAAAAACACCCGGTAATTTCACTTTAAATTAACAATATATTTACACACACTGTTTCTGGCGACATTACAACAACATGCCTCTCTACCCTCTATACGGAGTACCCGATGAACGATAAATGGTCCCCGCGCGAGGTTATCCATCGCGATTACAGTAGTCACCCGCCCGCTTACGCCCCGGGCTATAAAACCAGCGTCCTGCGCTCCCCGAAAAACGCCCTAATCTCCCTGCAGAACTCGCTGTCAGAGATCACCGGCCCGGTGTTTAGCCGCGACGACCTGGGACCGCTGGATAATGACCTTATCCTTAACTATGCCAAAGAAGGCCTGCCGATTGGCGAGCGGATCATTGTGCACGGCTATGTGCGGGATGGTTTCGGCCGACCAATGAAAAACACCCTGGTGGAAGTGTGGCAGGCCAATGCCGGCGGCCGCTATCGACATAAAAAAGATCAGTATCTGGCGCCGATTGACCCGAACTTCGGCGGCTGCGGTCGGGTGCTGACCGACGAGAACGGTTATTACTGTTTTCGCACCATCAAGCCCGGCCCCTACCCCTGGCGCAACCAGGCCAGCGACTGGCGTCCGGCGCATATTCATTTCTCGCTTTCAGGCGACGCCTGGGCCCAGCGCCTGATCACCCAGATGTATTTCGAAGGCGACCCGTTGATCAAGCAGTGCCCGATCGTCAGGACCATTAATAATGACGACGCCGTGCGCACCCTGATCGCCGAGCTGGACATGCACGCCGCCGTGCCGCTGGATTGTCTGGCCTACCGCTTCGACCTTGTTCTGCGCGGCCATCGCGCCACGCTGTTTGAAAATCGCACTCAGGGGGCCGCCCGATGAAAGAGTATCTGCCTGAAACCGCCTCGCAGACTGCGGGACCCTATGTTCATATCGGTCTGGCACCGGACGCGGCGGGTTTTCATATTTTTGAAAAAAATTTTGGTCCGGTTCTCACCACCGCCGATACGGTCGGGGAACGGATCACCATTGAAGGCCGGGTTATCGACGGCTCCGGAACCCCGGTCCGCGACGTGCTGCTGGAGATCTGGCAGGCTAACGCCGCGGGACGCTATAACCATCCTGAGGACCGTCAGCAGCAGAAAGCGGTCGACCCAGGCTTTCGCGGCTGGGGGCGCACCTGCTCTGACTTCACCTCCGGCGTCTGGCGCTTTGAAACCATCAAGCCCGGCGCGGTGGTTGGCCGCGACGGCCGTCTGATGGCGCCGCACGTCAATCTGTGGGTGGTGGCGCGGGGGATCAACATTGGCCTGAATACGCGGATGTATTTCGCCGATGAGCACGAGGCCAATGCCAGCGACCCGGTGCTGAATCTCATCGAATGGGAGGTGAGACGCAAAACCTTAATCGCCGAGCGCGAGGTTCGCGGTGCGGAAGTGGTCTATCGTTTCGACATTTATCTGCAGGGCGAGAACGAAACCGTCTTTTTCGATATCTAGCGGCCATGCTGACCACCGCCGTCGCCCCGCACAGCCGGGGCGACGGCGTGTTAAACCATAGGGAAAGATCTTGTAATGTAATCAGCTCAAATGTTAATAATATTTTGCTATCTGGTTATCAAATTTAAACAAGGCCGCTTGTCTCTTTCACCGCTGTGTTTTTAACATCATCTTACTATGGAAAAAAATGGTCTCTTCAGTCAGCGCATTCGCTTGCGCCATCTACACACCTTCGTGGCCGTCGCTCAACAGGGAACGCTGGGGCGCGCGGCTGAAACTTTAAATCTGAGCCAGCCAGCACTTTCAAAAACGCTTAACGAGCTTGAACAGCTGACCGGTACCCGTCTGTTTGAGCGGGGACGTCTGGGGGCGCAATTGACCCTGGTCGGGGAACAGTTTCTGACTCATGCCGTGAAAGTGCTTGATGCCCTTAACTCGGCGGGCCAGGCGCTGAACCGTAAAGAGGGGCTGAATAACGATATCGTGCGCATCGGCGCGCTGCCTACCGCCGCGCTGGGGATCCTGCCGACGGTGATCGGCCAGTTCCATAAGCAGCAAAAAGATATCACGCTGCAGGTCGCCACCATGAACAACACCATGCTGCTCGCCGGCTTAAAATCCGGGGAGATCGACATCGGCATCGGACGGATGTCCGATCCGGAGCTGATGAGCGGGCTGCATTACGAACTGCTGTTCCTGGAATCCCTTAAGCTGGTGGTACGCCCGGGACATCCTCTGCTGCAGGAGACCGTGACCCTCAGTCGGGTGATGGAGTGGCCGGTGGTGGTCTCGCCAAAGGGCACCGTGCCGCGGCAAAACGCCGAAGCGCTGCTCCAGAGCCAGGGCTGTAAAATGCCCGCCGGCTGCATCGAGACCCTCTCCGCTTCACTGTCGCGCCAGCTGACGGTCGATTTTGACTATGTCTGGTTCGTCCCTTCCGGGGCGGTGAAAGACGATCTTCGCCGTGGCGTACTGACCGCCCTGCCGATTGCCACCCAGGGCGCCGGGGAGCCCATCGGCATTCTAACCCGCGTCGATGCGACGCTGACCCCCGGGACACAAACCCTGCTCAGCGCTATTCGTAAATCAATGCCTGCCTGATCCGATGATCCCCCGGCCCGTAGCGGCCGGGGAGCCAACGCTGACTGCGTCACATTCAGCAAAATAATCATTTAGTGCGAAATTATTTATTAACATTTGCGCAAATTTCTTTAACAGATCTATCATATCGCGATTTCACCAAATGGTTCATACGAAATCAAAACAGGCAATAAATTTGGCTTTATGAAGATACAAACCACTTCATTCAAAAATAAAACAAAATAACTTTGTTTCATTTGGTTCGCACTGAGGTGGCTGGTGTGGTTAAGGAGATTTCATGACAACTGGCAACGCGCCGCGCGGATTCCCCCGGATCCTGCAGTGGCTTCTCGCCGGACTGATGCTCATCATCGGTCTGGCTATCGGTATTCTGGGGGTAAAACTGGCTCTCGTCGGCGGCACGCTGTACTTCGCGCTGATGGGCGTGGTGATGGTTATCGCGGCGGTGCTGATTTTCCGTCGCCGCCGCGGGGGTATTCTGCTGTACGCCGTGGCGTTTATCGCTTCGGTGATCTGGGCGATCGGCGACGCTGGCTGGAACTTCTGGCCGCTCTTCTCGCGTCTGTTCGCCCTTGGCGTGCTGGCCTTCCTCGCCGCCCTGGTCTGGCCTTTCCTTGCCAGCTCGCCGGCGAAAAAAGGCCCGGCTTTTGCCATCGCCGCCGTGCTCGCCGTGGCGCTGGCGGGAAGCTTTGGCTGGATGTTTAAATCCGAACCGCTGGTCAGCGCCACGGAAGCGGTGCCGGTGAAACCCGTCGCGCCGGGCGAAGAGCAGAAAAACTGGGCGCACTGGGGCAACACCACCCACGGAGACCGCTTCGCCGCCCTGGATCAAATCAACAAGCAAAACGTCAACCAGCTGCAGGTAGCCTGGGTGGCGCATACTGGCGATATCCCACAGAGCAATGGCTCCGGCGCGGAAGATCAGAATACCCCGTTGCAGATTGGCGATACCCTCTACGTCTGTACCCCTTACAGCAAAGTGCTGGCGCTGGATGTCGACAGCGGCAAAGAGAAATGGCGCTATGACTCCAAATCCTCTTCGCCTAACTGGCAGCGCTGCCGCGGCTTAGGCTATTACGAAGATAGCCAGGCGCAGACGACGCCAGCGTCAGGCGCTCAGCCTGCCGCTTGCTCCCGTCGTCTGTTCCTGCCAACGATCGATGCCCGCCTGATCGCCATTGATGCCGACACCGGCAAACTGTGCGAGAGCTTCGGCGATCGCGGTATTGTCGACCTTAGCGTCGGGATGGGCGAAGTCAAAGCAGGCTACTATCAGCAGACCTCCACCCCGCTGGTCGCGGGTAATGTGGTGGTGGTCGGCGGCCGCGTCGCGGATAACTACTCTACCGGCGAACCGCCGGGGGTGGTCCGTGCGTTTGACGTCCACACCGGTAAACTGGCCTGGGCGTGGGATCCGGGTAATCCGGCGCTGACCGGCGTACCGCCGGAGGGCCAGACCTATACGCGCGGCACGCCGAACGTCTGGTCGGCGATGTCTTACGACGCGAAGCTGAACCTGATCTATCTGCCGACCGGTAACGCTACGCCTGACTTCTTTGGCGGCGAACGAACCGCGCTGGACGATAAATACAGCTCCTCCATCGTCGCCGTGGATGCCGCTACCGGCCAGGTACGCTGGCACTTCCAGACCACCCACCACGACCTGTGGGACTTTGACCTGCCGTCCCAGCCGCTGCTGTACGATCTGCCTGACGGCAAGGGCGGCACCACCCCGGTGCTGGTGCAGACCAGCAAGCAGGGCATGATCTTTATGCTCAACCGCGAAACCGGCGAGCCGGTGGCGAAAGTGGAAGAGCGGCCGGTGCCGGTGGGCAATGTCAAAGGCGAGCGCTACTCGCCGACGCAGCCTTACTCGGTGGGAATGCCGATGATCGGTAACCAGACGCTGACCGAGTCCGATATGTGGGGAGCGACGCCGATCGACCTGCTGCTGTGCCGTATCCAGTTCAAAGAGATGCGCCATCAGGGCGTCTTTACCCCGCCGGGGGAAGACCGCTCCCTGCAGTTCCCGGGCTCGCTTGGCGGCATGAACTGGGGCAGCGTCTCGGTGGATCCCAACAACAGCCTGATGTTCGTTAACGATATGCGTCTGGGTCTCGCCAACTATATGGTGCCGCGCGAGAAGGTGGCGAAAGACGCCAGCGGCATCGAGATGGGCATCGTGCCGATGGAAGGCACGCCGTTTGGCGCCATGCGCGAACGTTTCCTGTCGCCGCTGGGCATTCCGTGCCAGAAGCCGCCGTTCGGCACCATGTCCGCGGTGGATCTGAAAACCGGGAAACTGGTGTGGCAGGTGCCGGTAGGTACCGTAGAGGATACCGGGCCGCTGGGGATCCGCATGCACATGCCGATTCCGATCGGTATGCCGACCCTTGGCGCGTCGCTGGCGACGCAGTCCGGGCTGCTGTTCTTCGCCGGCACTCAGGATTTCTACCTGCGCGCCTTTGATACCGCTAACGGCAAGGAGATCTGGAAATCCCGTCTGCCGGTTGGCAGCCAGTCAGGCCCGATGACCTACGTGTCGCCGAAAACCGGTAAGCAGTACATCATTATCAATGCGGGCGGCGCCCGTCAGTCTCCGGATCGCGGCGATTACATTATCGCCTACGCGCTCCCTGACCATCACTGATTGACTTAAGCAAAAGGGCCCATCCGGGCCCTTTTTTGCTGTTGCCGAAACGCCTTGCGCGTTAGCGATTACTGGTCGCCAAAGTGGATCACGGTGCGAATCGATTTGCCTTCATGCATCAGGTCAAAGGCCTCGTTAATCTGCTCCAGCGGCAGGCGATGAGTAATAAACGGGTCGAGGCGAATTTTACCCGCCATCGCGTCTTCCACCATTCCCGGCAGCTGGCTACGGCCTTTCACGCCGCCAAAGGCGGAGCCGCGCCACACGCGGCCTGTCACCAGCTGGAACGGACGGGTCTTGATCTCCTGCCCGGCGCCGGCCACGCCGATAATGACGCTCTCGCCCCAGCCCTTATGGCAGCACTCCAGCGCCGCGCGCATCACATTGACATTACCGATGCACTCGAAGCTGAAATCCACCCCGCCGTCGGTCAGCTCAACAATCACATCCTGAATCGGCTTATCGTAGTCGTTGGGGTTGATAAAGTCGGTAGCCCCCATCTCTTTAGCGAGAGTGAACTTATCCGGGTTGGTATCGACTGCCAGAATGCGCCCGGCTTGCGCCTGCACAGCGCCCTGGATCACCGCCAGGCCGATGCCGCCCAGACCAAAGACCGCGACGGTATCCCCGGCCTTAACCTTCGCCGTGTTGTGCACCGCGCCGATACCGGTGGTCACGCCGCAGCCCAGCAGACACACTTTATCCAGCGGCGCCTGCGGATTGACTTTCGCCAGCGAGATCTCAGCGCAGACCGTGTATTCGCTGAAGGTGCTGGTGCCCATGTAGTGATAAATCGGTTCGCCGTTATACGAGAAACGGGTGGTGCCGTCCGGCATCAGCCCTTTGCCCTGGGTAGCGCGTACCGCCTGACAGAGATTGGTTTTACCCGACTTACAGAATTTGCACTCGCCGCATTCGGCGGTATACAGCGGGATGACATGATCGCCCGGCTTAAGGCTGGTGACGCCCTCGCCCACTTCCACGACCACGCCGCCGCCTTCATGGCCCAGCACCGCCGGGAAGACCCCTTCCGGATCGTCGCCGGAAAGGGTGAAAGCATCGGTATGGCACACGCCGGTATGGGTGATTTTCACCAGAACTTCGCCTTTTTTCGGCGGCGCGACGTCAATCTCTACGATTTTTAACGGCTGACCGGGGCCAAAGGCCACTGCTGCGCGTGATTTCATAACTGTCTCTTCCTCGTCGTGATGTTATTTTAAATAGGATCGTAGCAGATGACCGACCTCTGCCATTCTCGCGGCCCGCTGGTCCGGGGTGGTGTCGCCGCTGACCAGCTCGTCCTGCAGGTGGATCTCCACCATTTCGCCCATCAGACCGTTTGCCGCCCCGCGAATCGAGGCGATCTGCTGCAGGATAGTCATACAGGGCTCGCCGGACTCCAGCGCGCGTTCAAGGGCTTCAACCTGGCCGCGGATGCGTCGTACGCGGCTGAGCGCCCGTTTTTTATCTTCAGGTGAATGTGGCACGATAACGCCTCCGTATCATATAGGGGGGTATACTATATTTTATTCACCACAAAGGCAAAAAAAACCCCGTCGCGGGACGGGGTCTGAATGTTGAAGCAAACCCTTCAGCGCTTACGGGGCATCATTCGCAGCAGGGTATTATCTTTCCACCAGTAATGATGGAGCAGCGCAGCAAAGGCATGCAGGCCAATCACGAAGTAACCGGCGTTCGCTAACCATTCATGGATCGCTTTCAGGGTGTCCACCCGCTCAAAATCGCTCTGCGGAGCATACGGCATCGTCAGGCCAAAGGCGTACCAGGGATTCCCGCGCCAGTACATCATTACCATGCCAATCAGCGGCAGGACGATAAACAGCAGATAGATAATCAGATGGCCGAGATGGGCGAAACCAGTCATCATCGGTGACGGCTTTGGCACGATCGGCGGCGTCGGCATTTTCAGCCGCACCAGCAGACGCGCCACCATCAGCACGCAAATGGTGATTCCGCAGGAAACATGAACCATATTGATCAGCGGCCGATCGCTGCGGGGGAAAAATCCGCGCAGCTCCATCGCCGCATAGGCCACCACCACCAGCAGAAAGACCAGCCAGTGGATGCCGATCTGCAGGCCGGAATATTTATCGCGCATGGAATATCCTTAATGGAAAGTGTGATTGTGCCAACATAGCGGCCTTCTCTTAAATTTTCATTAACCTTTACGTTGAATTAACAATTGATTACCGCATTGTGCTGAGCCGCTGCACCCGGACCACGCAAACGGGCGCCGGATACCATCCGCTATTACAAAATTAAACATTTTTGTTACCTGCCGCCGCGCTCTCCCTTCTATAGTTGAGAACATCTGTCGGCCACGCTGCGTATGGAGATGAAAATGAAGAAAATCAGCTTACCGCTATTGCTGCTGACCGCGCTGGCCAGCCCGACTTTCGCCGCGGACTGTCAGCCTAACGGCATCGGCGGCTCATTTTGCATTAACGATGACGGGACCACTACCGACACGGTGCCGAATGAAGTCAACGGTATGGATACGTATTCGAATAATGGCGGGTATAGCAGTTCTCTGCCCGACCAGTCGGGGGCAGAGGAAGCGCTTGAAGGGTCAACGCTGTCGACGCAGCAGGACAGCGTCGCCAGTAGTGGTCAGGGAGACAGCGCCCTGGCGGGTCGCGACTGGCATTCGCCGTCCAATCTGAATGATGGCGCCGCCACCTCCAGTATGAGCCTGCTGGATAAACCCTGAGGCCTGGCGTCAGGCAAAGCTCCAGCCTGCGGCGCCGATGGCGACGGCGAACAGCAGGCAGGCCAGCGCCGTTTTGCGTAACAGCATGGTATAGAAGGAGATCGCGACGCCAACGAATACCACCAGCAGAATGGGCCACATGCTTAATAACAACAGCAGAAAACCCTCAATATTATTATGGATTACGCTTTCCACATCCGCATCCCTGCCTCATCGTCGATAAAGTAAGCAGAATTTAATATGTAACATGAATACATTCAAATAAAATATAAATGTAAATGATTATGCGGCTGGCGGCGGGTCACTGTTACGCGTCCGGGGAGTTAGCATCAGAAGCAGTGCGCAAAAAATAGGTCAGGATTGTTCCACAACCCTTTAGCGGTACGATCGTATTCTCACTAGAATCCCGCAAACCCTTCACGACATTATTCGGCGCTGGTATCTGATACAACGCGCCGGCGATGACAGTCGCCTGGTTGCAATTTATCTCCCTGAGCGGAACGCACATCCAGATATTGAAGCGGCTGGCAGTGTTCGTTATCCAGCAGGACAGAGTAGGTTTCTCCCTGCTCAAACATATAACGCTCTCCCCATTGACGCATCGCCACAACAATGGGAAACACGGAGCGCCCCTTTTCAGTCAGGACGTATTCCTTATATGCGCTGCCATCCGATGCCGGTAAAATCTCGAAAATACCGATCTCGACCAGGTGCTTCAGGCGCGCGGCAAGGATATTTTTGGCCAGCCCTAAATTTTTTTGAAACTCGCTGAATCTCCGTACATCGTCAAATGCTTCGCGGATAATCATCAGGCACCAGCGTTCACCAATTGATTCCAACGTTCTCGCCACCGGACATTCACTGGTTCTGAGTGATTCCTGTTTTGCCATCTGCGCGCTCCTCATCAATCTGTCTACTAATGCTAGCTTAATCTTCCGTTTTACCAGTTGCAAAAAAAAACCACTATGGCTATTTCTATAGGTAAACGAGTTTTAAAAAGCAACCAGATAGAAGGTCTCTTATGAAAGATAAGACAAGCAGGTGTACCGGCCACGGAATTCAAACCGCGTCAGCCCCTGACGCGATGCTCACCGCAGGGATAACGACGTTGTTTTCACTGACCTGCGCGCTGGCGGTAGCCAACGTTTATTCAGCTCAACCTTTACTCGACTCGATGGCGGTCAGCCTCAAGGTGGCGCCAGGCATGATTGGCGGCGTCATCACCGCTACGCAGTTGGGCTATGCCATTGGCTTACTGTTCCTGGTTCCGCTCGGGGACTGGCTGAACCGTAAATACGTGGCGATGACTCAGCTGTTGCTTTCAGCGGCGGCGTTAGTTGTAGCAGGGTTATCCCCCAATATAGCCACTCTGCTTGGCGCCATGCTGATCGTTGGCCTGATGGCCGTTGTGGTGCAGTTGATGGTGGCGTGGGTGGCAATACTGGCGACACCGCAGAAACGAGGCCAGGCGGTGGGTACCCTGACCAGCGGAATTGTTTCAGGCATCCTGTTGTCTCGGTTTATCTCAGGCGCGATAGCCGATATTGCCGGCTGGCGAGCCGTTTATCTCACGGCTGCCTGTATGATGCTGTTGATGGCCGGTGTCGTCTGGAAGGTCATGCCTTCGCCCTCAAAGCAATCGCAGCCACAAAAGTCCACCTACCTTTCCTTATTGAAGTCAGTGTTTCAGCTATATATCACTGAACCGCAACTGAGAAAGCGCGGCATCCTGGCGCTTCTTATCTTCGCCGCCTTCAGCATGCTATGGACAACTATGGTCATGCCGCTTACCGCCCTTTCCCTCTCGCACACCCAGGCGGGGATGTTTGGCTTAGCCGGCATCGCTGGCGTGCTGGCCGCCTCAAGAGCGGGAAAGTGGGCTGACCAGGGATGGGCTCAGCGTACTACCGGCTTGGCGCTGGCGCTGCTGGCTCTCTCATGGCTGCCTATCGCCTATGTTGAAACCTCTTTGCTCTGGCTGTTAGTTGGCGTCATTGCGCTGGACTTTGCGGTACAGGCCGTACATGTCTCTAACCAGAGCCTGATCATTGCCGCCAGGCCTGCAGCGGCAAGCCGCCTGGTTGGGGCTTACATGTGTTTTTATTCGCTGGGTAGCGCGGCAGGGGCTATCGTTGCCACACAGCTTTATTCCCACTGGGGATGGCAGGCGGTATGCCTTGCGGGTGCCGCGGTCAGCGCGTGTGCTTTTCTTGTCTGGTCAGGATCGCGTCGATCATGACATTCGGCCCCTGTTTTGAAGGGGCCAGTCAAAAAGCGCGTAAAAATGACCTGATTGCCCCCAGCTGTTTGTATCGCATAGATTTTTTCAATGCTTTTAAACAGTTATGCTCATGTTGTATAATGACGTGCACTTTAACTAAAAAAAGAGTGCGACCATGATTGATTCCTCATTGCCATTAACCGACATTCACCGCCACCTTGACGGTAACATCCGGGCCCAAACCATCCTCGATCTTGGCCGCGAGTTTAATATCACCCTTCCCGCTACCACCCTTGACACGCTGCGTCCCCACGTCCAGGTCACCAGCCTGGAGCCCGATCTGGTCAGTTTTCTCGCCAAGCTCGACTGGGGGGTGAAAGTCCTGGCCTCGCTGGAAGCCTGCCGTCGCGTGGCGTATGAGAACGTCGAAGACGCGGCGCGCAATGGCCTGCACTACGTGGAGCTGCGCTTCTCCCCACGCTATATGGCGATGACCCACCAGTTGCCGGTTGACGGCGTGGTAGAGGCAGTGATCGCCGGGGTACGTGAGGGGTGCCGCGATTTTCAGGTCGACGCCCGCCTGATCGGCATTTTGAGCCGCACCTTTGGCGAAGCGGCCTGTCAGGAAGAGCTGGCGGCGCTGCTCGCCCACCGCGATGGCATCACCGCCCTCGACCTCGCTGGCGATGAGCTGGGCTTCCCGGGGGCGCTGTTCCTCAGTCATTTTAACCAGGCCCGCGATGCCGGGTGGCATATCACCGTTCACGCTGGCGAAGCGGCCGGCCCGGAAAGTATCTGGCAGGCCATTCGTGAGCTGGGCGCCGAGCGTATCGGCCACGGGGTAAAAGCGGTACAGGATCCCGCCCTGATGGACTATCTGGCCGAGCACCGCATCGGGATTGAATCCTGTCTCACCTCGAACGTGCAAACCAGCACCGTACCCTCTCTGGCCCAGCATCCGCTGAAGCAGTTCCTTGAGCACGGCGTGCTGGCGAGCCTCAACACTGACGATCCGGCGGTCCAGGGGGTCGATATTATCCACGAATACACCGTGGCGGCGCCAGCGGCGGGCCTGAGCCGGGAGCAGATCCGCCAGGCCCAGATCAATGGTCTGACCCAGGCGTTTCTGAGCGAACAGGAAAAAGCCGCGCTCATTCAGCGGGTGGCCAAAGGCTGATAGCCAGCCCGGCAGCCGCGCTGCCGGGCTATCTCTTACACAAGGCTGAGCGTGGCGCGATGCCGGGCCGACTCGATACCGAGCTCAAGCAGGGTCATGATCTGAATCGCCTCGCTGGCCGGAACCGGGTTTTCTCCCACCCCATTGAGCGCATCGCGGATAGCGGCATAGTAAGCGGGATAATTGCCCGGTAGCGTCAGCCATGTCTCCTCGCTACGTTCGTCGCCTTCGGCGCGGGTCAGGGTACCGTCACGCATATCATACCCCCAGTCCTCCTGCGGCAAACGCTCGCCATTTTTCAGCCGCTCCTCCTGCGGGTCGAGACCGTACTTGATAAAGCTGGCCCGCGAGCCGTGGACGATAAAGCGCGCGCTCTCCGCGGCGGCGAGCAATGTGCCGTGCAGCACCACCCGCCGCTGTGGATAGGCCAGCACCGCGTGAAAATAGTCGGTGGATTGCGCGCCGGGCCGAAGTTGAGCGAGATCCACCGTGATGCTCACCGGCAGACCAAACAGCACCACCGCCTGGTCGAGCAGATGCGGTCCGAGATCATACCAAATTCCACTCCCGGGGCCCGCCTGTTCCCGCCAGCGCTGGCGTACCTGCGGGCGGAAGCGGTCGAAATGGGATTCGAAGTAACACACCTCTCCCAGCAGGCCTTCGTCGATTAACGTTCTGACCGTTAAGAAATCACTGTCCCAGCGCCGATTGTGAAATACCGACAGCACCCGGCCACAGTGCTTCGCCAGGCTCTCCAGCTCACGAGCCTGTGACAGTGTCACGGTAAAGGGTTTATCCACCACCACGTGCTTACCGGCCTCCAGCGCCGCTTTCGCCAGTGGGAAGTGGGTGTCGTTCGGCGTGGCGATGACCACCAGATCGATCTCAGGGTCGTTCAGCAATTCACCCGCCGCACTGACCACCTTCGCGCCAGGCCAGTCGGCATGAACTTTGGCCGCGTCGCTGCTGGAGACCGTCGTCAGCGCCAGGCCCGGCGTGCCGCTGATTAATGGCGCGTGAAACGTTTTGCTGGCATAGCCATAGCCCACCAGCCCCACCCGGATCGCATCACTCATTTAACCGCCTCTCTTATTCAGCTGATGTCAATATCTGACTAATGAGAATATTCTTACAAAACGTGAATAAAACTTATCATTTTTTCACTTAAGGTTTTAACGCATGCGTGCAAAATCAGACAGATACCCCTTGTGATCTGCTGACCATAGAGTAACATTTCCCACTGTGTTCAAAGGATATTGAAGTGTTATGACGACTGTTTTTACTCGTATTGTAGAACTTATTGGCTGGATTGTTTTTGGGATTTCCGCACTGCTTTTGGTTATCGCGCACCATATTGATAACTACCAGTCGCCACCGCCAGCGGATGTGGTGCAGACAAAGTAGCGCCGCCGTGAAACAGTGACCCGCTTCGCAACTGTGCAACCGGTTTCAGAAACCGGTTGCACAGCTATCCTTGCTTTGATTACACTCCCTCTATCATCAGACTGGGAGTTTTTTCATGGCCGCTTTTCCGCAACATTTTCTATGGGGTGCCGCTACCGCAGCGTATCAGGTTGAAGGTGGGCACGACGCTGACGGTAAGGGACCGTCAATCTGGGATATCTACTCTCACCTGCCGGGAACCACCTTTGAAGGGACCACCGGCGATATCGCCGTCGATCACTATCACCGTTTTCGCGAAGACGTGGCGTTGATGGCCGAGATGGGCCTGCAGAGCTATCGCTTTTCCATCTCCTGGCCGCGCCTGCTGCCCACCGGGCGCGGCGAGATTAATGAAGCAGGCGTGCAGTTTTATAGCGATCTGATCGATGAACTGCTGGCGCATAATATTGAGCCGATGATTACCCTCTATCACTGGGACCTGCCGCAGGCCCTGCAGGATGAGGGCGGCTGGGAAGCACGCAGCACCGCCGAAGCCTTCGCCGAGTACGCCCGCCTGTGCTACGCCCGCTTTGGTTCGCGGGTGAAGCTGTGGGCTACCTTTAACGAGACCATCGTCTTTATCGGCCACGGCTACATTAACGGCCTGCATCCGCCGGCCGTTCGCGATCCGGCGCGCGCCATCCAGGCCTGTCATCACGTGTTTATCGCCCATGCGCTGGCGGTGAAGGCGTTTCGCGAGATGGCCGTGGCAGGCGAGATTGGTTTCGTCAATGTGCTGCAGCCGCATACCCCGCTCACCGACAGCGAGGCGGACAGGCAGGCTACCGACCTGGCTGACGCCATCCATACCCACTGGCTGTACGATCCGGTGCTAAAAGGCACCTATCCTGCTGCCCTGCTGGCGCAGACTCAAGCCCTGTGGGGAGTACCGCGCTTTGCTCCAGGCGACGACGCGCTGCTGCGAGACAACCGCTGTGACTTTATCGGTCTGAATTACTATCGTCGGGAAACGGTATCCGCCCAGCCGCCCGAAATCCCCACCGGCGGCGAGCCTGGCGTGGAGGGGTTATTCTATTTCGTGCGTAATCCGCAGAGCACTTATACCGAATGGGGCTGGGAGATCTGGCCGCAGGGGCTAACCGACGGCATTATGATGATCAAGGCGCGCTATGGCGATATCCCGATCTATATCACCGAGAATGGCCTGGGAGCGAAAGACCCGATTATTGCCGGTGAGGTGGTCGACGATCCGCGAATCGACTACCTGAGCAGCCATATTGGCGCTCTGGAAAAGGCGCTGGCGCAGGGAGCTGACGTTCGCGGCTATTATCCCTGGTCGTTTATCGATCTGCTTAGCTGGCTCAACGGATATCAAAAGCAATATGGCTTTGTCTATGTGGACCACCAGCAAAATCTGGCACGGAAACGAAAGAAGAGTTTTTATTGGTACAAATCTGTTATTGCCAGTCGCGGCGAACAGCGTTAATCTTCTCCTGCGGGCGCCATTCGGCGCCCGGTCTGATTTAGAATATTCTTAAACATCTCCCTGCTCTTCAAGGCTGGCTTTGCCCCTTGTCATGGGTTTATATAACCTGAAACATTCCACGCGGCCCCGGCAGAAGGCGCCGTTGGTTGAGAGTAGGTTTAGTGAATGCTGATAATATTCAACGTAATTATTCCGATTATAAAATGGATACGAAAATGACCGTTCTGGACTATTTATTAAAATTCCGCAAAATCAGTTCGCTGGAAAGTCTTGAAAAACTATTTGA
Organism: Klebsiella sp. 1SOBk10mer; assembly: GCF_046602535.1. Lineage (NCBI taxonomy): Bacteria > Pseudomonadati > Pseudomonadota > Gammaproteobacteria > Enterobacterales > Enterobacteriaceae > Klebsiella > Klebsiella sp. 1SOBk10mer. The sequence goes on along the minus strand of NZ_JBKIUP010000001.1, from coordinate 1,090,152 downwards.
TCACCTTAACTACTCCCTGACAGACACCGAAGAGATCGTTAATATGTATCGCGCCGCCGATCACCGCCGGGCAGAGCTGGTTTCCGGCGGTAAATTGTTCGATGTGGGCCAGGTGCCTAAATCCGTTTGGCGATTCGTGCAGTAAGACTGTCATCCTTCACGCCAGTTGCTTATACTTCCCGGCCTGCTTTTATATACTGGCGTTAAATAGGGGAGAACCATGACGTCTCAATCTGCGGAACGCATCGGCGGATGGCTGCTGGCACCGCTGGCCTGGTTGCTGGTGGCGCTGCTGAGCGCCTCGTTATCGCTGCTGTTTTTTGCCAATGCCCTCATGTCGCCGCAAACCTGGGCCCTGCTGCGCGCCATGAGCACCGGACACATGGCGCTGTGGGTCGCCTCGTTGCTGTTTGCCCTCGCCATGTGGTTTTATACGCTCTGGCTGACCATCGCCTTTTTCAAGCGGCGCTCGCTGGTGCCGAAACACTATATTATCTGGCTGCTCATTACGCTGCTGCTGGCGATAAAGGCGTTTGCCTTCTCCCCCGTTTCGGATGTCCTTGCACTGCGTCAGCTACTGTTTCCGCTGCTGGCCGCCGCGCTGCTGGCGCCCTATTTTCGCCGTTCACAGCGGGTAAAACGGACCTTTGTTAATCCGTAATAACCCCACACTTAACCTGTTGTCGCCGGTATCGTTTTATTCGATAATAAGCGGCTTTTTTTCGTTTCAGGTCGCATGATGGCTGATTATTTACTGCTCTTTATCGGTACTGTCCTTGTCAATAACTTCGTTTTGGTGAAGTTCCTTGGCCTGTGTCCGTTTATGGGGGTTTCCAAAAAGCTGGAAACCGCAATGGGGATGGGGCTCGCCACCACCTTCGTGATGACCCTGGCCTCTATTTGCGCCTGGCTGATTGATACCTGGATCCTTATCCCGCTAAATCTGGTTTATTTACGTACCCTGGCCTTTATTCTGGTTATCGCCGTGGTGGTCCAGTTCACTGAGATGGTGGTGCGTAAAACCAGCCCGGCGCTCTATCGCCTGCTGGGCATCTTTTTGCCCCTTATCACCACCAACTGCGCGGTGCTCGGGGTGGCGCTGCTGAACATCAACCTGGGCCACAATTTCCTGCAGTCGGCGCTGTACGGCTTTGCCGCCGCCGTCGGCTTCTCGCTGGTGATGGTGCTGTTCGCGGCGATCCGCGAACGTCTGGTGGTGGCCGATGTCCCCGCGCCGTTCCGCGGTAATGCCATCGCGCTGATTACCGCCGGTTTAATGTCTCTGGCCTTTATGGGCTTTAGTGGTTTGGTGAAGTTGTAATGAGCGCAGTCTGGATAGCCGTGATCGCCATCAGCCTGTTAGGGCTGATTTTCGGCTTAATACTGGGGTATGCGTCGCGCCGTTTCGCGGTGCAGGACGACCCGGTGGTGGAAAAAATTGATGAACTGTTACCGCAGAGCCAATGTGGGCAGTGCGGCTACCCTGGCTGCCGCCCCTATGCGGAAGCGGTGGGCGTGCAGGGTGAGAAAATTAATCGCTGCGCGCCGGGTGGTGAAGCGGTGATGTTAAAAATCGCCGCCTTGCTCAACGTCGACCCGCAGCCTGTCGATGGCGACGAGCAGGCAGCCGAGCCGGCCCGCATGCTCGCCGTGATTGACGAGCCGAACTGCATCGGCTGCACCAAATGTATTCAGGCGTGTCCCGTGGATGCCATTGTCGGGGCGACCCGCGCCATGCATACCGTGATGAGCGACCTATGCACCGGCTGCAACCTGTGCGTTGCCCCCTGCCCGACCCAGTGCATTTCACTCGTTCCGGTGGCGACCACCCCGGAGACCTGGAAATGGGATCTGCACACGATCCCGGTGCGAAATATTCCTGTGGAACAACATGTTTAAGCTATTTTCCGCTTTCCGAAAAGACAAAGTCTGGGATTTTAACGGCGGTATTCACCCGCCGGAGATGAAAACCCAGTCAAACGGCACCCCGCTGCGCCAGGTTTCCCTGCCGCAGCGCTTTGTGATCCCGCTGAAGCAGCACATCGGCGCCGAAGGCGAACTGTGCGTCAAAGTAGGTGACCGGGTGCTGCGCGGCCAGCCGCTAACCCGCGGTTGGGGAAGAATGCTGCCGGTTCACGCCCCCACCTCCGGCACCGTTGCCGCTATCGCCCCGCACACCACCGCCCATCCATCCGCGCTGGCGGAGATGAGCGTGATCATTGACGCCGACGGCGAAGACCGCTGGATCGAACGCGACGGCTGGAGCGACTACCAGACCCGCACACGTGAAGCGCTGATTGAGCGCATCCACCAGTTTGGCGTTGCCGGCCTCGGCGGCGCCGGCTTCCCCACCGGCAGTAAACTGCGCGGCGGCGGCGATAAAATTAAAACGCTGATCATTAACGCCGCCGAGTGCGAACCCTATATCACGGCGGACGACCGCCTGATGCAGGACTGCGCGGCGCAGATTGTCGAAGGGATCCGCATCCTCGCCCACATTCTGCAGCCTGACGAGGTGCTGATCGGCATTGAAGACAATAAGCCGCAGGCCATCTCCATGTTGCGGGCGGTACTCTGCGACGCCCATGGCATTTCGCTGCGCGTGATCCCCACCAAATACCCCTCCGGTGGCGCCAAGCAGCTCACCCAGATTCTCACCGGCAAACAGGTGCCGCACGGCGGTCGTTCTTCGGACATTGGCGTGCTAATGCAGAACGTCGGTACAGCCTACGCGGTGAAACGCGCGGTAATTGACGGCGAACCGTTAACCGAGCGCGTGGTCACCCTCACCGGCGAGGCGGTAACCCGGCCGGGCAATGTCTGGGCGCGCCTTGGCACGCCGGTGCGCCATCTGTTGAACGACGCCGGATTCTGCGCCAGCGCTGAGCCGATGGTGATCATGGGCGGCCCGCTGATGGGCTTTACTCTGCCGGGGCTCGACGTCCCGGTAGTGAAGATCACCAACTGTCTGTTAGCGCCCTCCGCCAGCGAAATGGGCGAGCCGCAGGAAGAAAAAGGCTGCATTCGCTGTAGCGCCTGCGCCGACGCCTGCCCGGCCGATCTGCTGCCGCAGCAGCTGTACTGGTTCAGCAAAGGCCAGCAGCACGATAAAGCCACCGCTCACAATCTGGCGGACTGCATCGAATGCGGCGCGTGCGCGTGGGTATGCCCAAGTAATATTCCGCTGGTGCAGTACTTCCGCCAGGAGAAAGCCGAGATCGCGGCGATTCGTCTGGAAGAGCAGCGCGCTGCGGAAGCCAAGGCGCGATTCGAGGCCCGACAGGCGCGCCTGGAGCGTGAGAAAGCGGCCCGCGCCGAGCGGCATAAAAAAGCCGCCGTCCAGCCAGCCGCCAAAGATCAGGATGCGATTAACGCCGCCCTGGCCCGGGTACGTGATAAACAGCGCGACGCCGCGCAGCCTATCGTGATTCAGGCCGGCGCCAGACCGGACAACAGCGAGGCGATTGCCGCCCGCGAAGCGCGGAAGGCCGAAGCCCGGGCGCGTAAAGCGCAGCAGCAGGCCGCGCCGGCGGAATCCCCGTCGACCGACGCAGCCGATCCCCGCAAAGCGGCGGTGGAAGCCGCTATCGCCCGCGCCAAAGCGCGCAAAGCCGAACAGCAGGCCGCGCCGGCGGAAACCCCGCCAGCCGAGCCGGTCGACCCGCGCAAGGCGGCGGTGGAAGCCGCTATCGCCCGCGCCAAAGCGCGCAAAGCTGAACAGCAGGATGCCCAGGCGGAAGCCCCGCCAGCCAAGCCGGTCGACCCGCGCAAGGCCGCGGTGGAGGCCGCTATCGCCCGCGCCAAAGCGCGCAAAGCCGAACAGCAGGCCGCGCCGGCGGAAGCCCCGGCAGCCGAGCCGGTCGACCCACGCAAGGCGGCGGTGGAAGCCGCTATCGCCCGCGCCAAAGCGCGCAAAGCCGAACAGCAGGCTGCCCAGGCGGATATAGCGTCAACCGCAGCCAATGACGACCCACGCAAAGCGGCCGTCGCCGCGGCGATCGCTCGCGTTCAGGCGCGCAAAGCAACACAGCAGGCAGTTAACGAGGAATAAATGGTTTTCAGAATCGCAAGCTCCCCCTATACCCATAACCAGCGGCAGACCTCGCGCATTATGCTGCTGGTGCTGCTCGCCGCCGTGCCTGGTATTGTGATCCAGACGTGGTTTTTCGGCTGGGGCACCGTCCTGCAGATTGTCCTCGCCGCCCTGACGGCCTGGGCAACGGAAGCCGCTATTCTCAAACTGCGCAAACAGCCTGTTGCGGCCACCCTGAGGGATAACTCCGCCCTGCTCACCGGCCTGCTGCTGGCGGTGAGTATTCCGCCGCTGGCCCCCTGGTGGATGGTGGTGCTCGGCACCGCCTTTGCCGTAGTGATCGCCAAGCAGTTGTACGGTGGACTCGGCCATAACCCTTTCAACCCGGCGATGATCGGCTATGTCGTGCTGCTGATTTCGTTCCCGGTGCAGATGACCTCCTGGCTGCCTTCTTACGAGATTGCCGCCCATATCCCGACGTTCAGCGATACGCTGCAGATGATCTTCACCGGTCATACCGCCGTCGGAGACGACATGGCCACCCTGCGGCTGGGTATCGACGGCATCAGTCAGGCCACCCCGCTGGATACTTTCAAAACCTCCCTGCATTCCGGGCATAGCGTCCAGCAGGTACTGCAGTTGCCGGTTTACGGCGGCGTTCTGGCGGGGCTGGGCTGGCAGTGGGTGAATATCGCCTGGCTGGCGGGCGGTCTGTTCCTGCTGTGGCAGAAGGCGATCCGCTGGCATATACCGGTCAGCTTCCTCGTCAGCCTTGGCCTGTGCGCAACCCTCGGCTGGATCTTCTCGCCGCAGAGTCTGGCCTCGCCGCAGATGCATTTATTCTCCGGGGCCACCATGCTTGGCGCCTTCTTTATTCTGACCGACCCGGTGACGGCCTCGACAACCAACCGCGGACGTCTGATCTTCGGCGCCCTCGCCGGCCTGCTGGTGTGGCTTATTCGCAGCTTCGGCGGTTACCCGGACGGTGTGGCGTTTGCCGTTCTGCTGGCGAATATTACCGTGCCGCTGATCGATTACTACACGCGCCCGCGCGTGTATGGCCACCGTTGAGAGAACGATGATGTTAAAAACGATGCGAAAACACGGCGTCACGCTGGCGCTTTTTGCCGCCGGCTCCACCGGGCTAACGGCGGCGATCAATGAGCTGACCAAAAGCACCATCGACCAGCAGGCGGCCCTGCAGCAGAAAGCGTTATTCGACCAGGTTTTACCTGCCGACCGCTATAATAACGATTTGCTCAAGAGCTGCTATCTGGTCAGCGCCCCGGCGCTGGGCAAAGGCCAGCATAAAGTGTGGATCGCCAAAAATAACGACCAGCCGATTGGCGCGGTCATGGAAGCCACCGCGCCGGACGGCTATTCCGGAGCGATCCAGCTGCTGGTGGCCGCCGATTTTAGCGGCACGGTCCTCGGCACCCGCGTGACCGAGCATCATGAGACCCCGGGTCTGGGGGATAAAATCGAGCTTCGCCTGTCGGACTGGATCACCCATTTTGCCGGGAAAGTCATCCACGGTCAGGGCGACAGCCATTGGGCGGTCAAAAAAGACGGCGGCGATTTTGACCAGTTCACCGGCGCCACCATCACCCCCCGGGCGGTGGTCAATGCCGTTAAGCGCGCAGGCCTGTATGCACAAACGCTGCCTGCGCAACTTCCTGAATTCAGCGCCTGTGGAGAGTAACCATGAGCGAAGTTAAAGACGTCATCGTCCAGGGTCTGTGGAAAAACAACTCCGCTCTGGTTCAGCTGTTAGGGATGTGTCCCCTGCTGGCAGTCACCTCGACGGCCACCAACGCCCTTGGGCTGGGTCTGGCGACCACCCTGGTGCTGACCCTGACCAACCTGACCATCTCCAGCCTGCGCCGCTGGACCCCGGCGGAGATCCGCATCCCGATCTACGTGATGATCATCGCCTCGGTAGTGAGCGTGGTGCAGATGCTGATCAACGCTTATGCGTTCGGTCTGTATCAGTCTCTGGGGATATTTATCCCGCTTATCGTCACCAACTGCATCGTGGTAGGCCGTGCCGAAGCCTTTGCCGCCAAAAAAGGGCCGGCGCTGTCGGCGCTGGACGGTTTCTCTATCGGTATGGGGGCCACCTGCGCGATGTTCGTGCTGGGCTCCCTGCGCGAAATCCTCGGCAATGGCACGCTGTTTGACGGCGCCGACAGCCTGCTTGGCAGCTGGGCAAAGGTGCTGCGCATCGAGGTTTTCCATACGGACACCCCTTTCCTGCTGGCTATGCTGCCGCCAGGCGCCTTTATTGGCCTCGGCATGATGCTGGCGGTAAAATACCTTATCGATGAACGTAGCAAGCAGCGGAAGGCGCAGGCGGCCCGGGCCGACGCTGTCGCCCCGTCTGACGCGACAGGGAAAGCGTAACATGAACAAAGCCAAACGCCTGGCGATCCTGACCAGGCTGCGGGACAATGATCCCCACCCCACCACCGAGCTGCACTTCAGCTCGCCGTTTGAGCTGCTGATTGCCGTCCTGCTCTCGGCGCAGGCAACCGACGTGAGCGTCAATAAAGCGACAGCCAAACTCTACCCGGTGGCCAACACGCCCGCGGCGATGCTGGCGCTGGGGGTGGAGGGCGTGAAATCCTATATCAAGACCATCGGCCTGTTTAACAGCAAAGCGGAAAACGTCATCAAAACCTGCCGTATCCTGCTGGAGCAGCACAACGGCGAGGTACCAGAGGACAGAGCGGCGCTGGAGGCATTGCCCGGCGTGGGCCGCAAAACCGCCAACGTGGTGCTGAATACCGCCTTTGGCTGGCCGACGATCGCCGTGGATACCCATATCTTCCGTGTTTGCAACCGGACGCAATTCGCTCCCGGGAAAAACGTCGAACAGGTTGAAGAGAAGCTTCTGAAGGTCGTTCCCGCCGAGTTTAAGGTCGACTGCCATCACTGGCTTATTCTGCACGGCCGTTACACCTGTATCGCTCGCAAGCCGCGCTGCGGCTCTTGCCTGATTGAAGACCTTTGCGAATTCAAAGACAAAGTCTACGCCTGAGCGCCTTTCTCACGACCATAGCCTCACTCTGGGTTATGGTCCGCATTTAGCTATTTAACCCGCCGTTAACACCGCATAAACCGCATTTTGCTGGGCAATTATCCGGTTATATAACAAACAACTAGCTCATTCATTTTTTATCAACGCAAAATTTCTATACATTTGTGATCAAGATCATGCTCGCAACTCAATGTTGAACGAATGTTATGAAAATGGAAATTAAAGTCAGGTAATACAACGGTTGAGCAAAGATCACCAGGATAATAGCCCATGAATTTTTAGGATAATGGACCATATCACTACCTCACTGCGCGATCAGCAGAATATATCGCCGTTTTGGCGAAAAGCGGGCAATCAAAAAGATAAAAATATCAACGATAACGTAACGGTGAAATTTAACTCTGGATAACATTCATATGTCCGGAGCATTATGCCACCCTGATTATGTGTAACAGATTATTACAAAAGCCTTGCCTGATGCGCCAGGATAGTGAACATTACCTGCCGTTTTCCCTCCAAGAATAACTATAAAGGCGGCGGTCCAACGAGATTGCGCCCCGAACACCCCCCAGTAAATATGGGATGTAAAAAAAGAGGTATATGTGTCTACTGCAAACAATAAACCAGCAGAAAGCGTGAGTCTGAACGCTTTCAAACAACCACGCGCGTTCTATCTCATTTTCTCGATCGAGTTGTGGGAGCGTTTTGGTTACTACGGCCTGCAAGGGATCATGGCCGTTTACCTGGTAAAACAGCTGGGTATGTCGGAAGCGGATTCCATTACTCTGTTCTCCTCCTTTAGCGCGCTGGTTTATGGCCTGGTCGCCATTGGCGGCTGGCTGGGCGATAAAGTGCTGGGTACCAAACGCGTCATTATGCTGGGCGCTATCGTGTTGGCCATCGGCTATGCGCTGGTCGCCTGGTCCGGCCATGACGCCGCTATCGTCTATATGGGTATGGCGACAATCGCCGTCGGTAACGGCCTGTTTAAAGCCAACCCGTCTTCCCTGCTCTCTACCTGCTATGACAAAAACGACCCGCGTCTGGACGGTGCATTTACCATGTACTACATGTCCATCAACATCGGTTCGTTCTTCTCGATGCTGGCAACTCCGTGGCTGGCCGCGCGTTTCGGCTGGAGCGTCGCCTTCGCCCTGAGCGTGGTGGGGATGGTGATCACTATCATCAACTTCGCCTTCTGCCAGAAATGGGTGAAACAGTACGGTTCGAAACCGGACTTTGCCCCGGTGCATATGGGTAAACTGCTGGCGACCATCGCTGGCGTGGTGGTGCTGGTCGCTATCGCGACCTGGCTGCTGCACAACCAGGGTATCGCACGCATGGCGCTGGGCGTCATCGCGCTGGGTATCGTGGTGATTTTCGCCAAAGAAGCGATGGGCCTGAAAGGCGCCGCGCGTCGGAAAATGATCGTCGCCTTCCTGCTGATGGTAGAAGCGATCGTCTTCTTCGTACTGTACAGCCAGATGCCAACCTCTCTGAACTTCTTCGCTATCCGCAACGTGGAGCACTCGATCCTCGGCATCGCCTTCGAGCCGGAACAGTATCAGGCGCTGAACCCGTTCTGGATCATGATTGGTAGCCCTATTCTGGCCGCCATCTATAACAAGATGGGCGACCGCCTGCCGATGCCGCACAAGTTCGCTATCGGTATGGTGCTGTGCTCCGGCGCGTTCCTCGTCCTGCCTTTAGGGGCGAAGTTCGCCAGCGACGCTGGTATCGTCTCGGTTAACTGGCTGATCCTGAGCTATGCGCTGCAGTCTATCGGTGAGCTGATGATTTCCGGCCTCGGCCTGGCGATGGTCGCTCAGCTGGTTCCTCAGCGTCTGATGGGCTTCATTATGGGCAGCTGGTTCCTCACCACCGCCGGTGCGGCAATCATCGCCGGGAAAATCGCCAACCTGATGGCGGTACCGGAAAACGTCACCGATCCGCTGGTGTCGCTGGAAGTGTACGGCCACGTGTTCCTGCAGATCGGTATCGTCACCGCAGTCATCGCCGCCCTGATGCTGCTGACCGCGCCGAAGCTGAACCGAATGACTCAGGACGACAGCGCGGACGTAAAAGCACGCGAAACCGCGGCAGCCTGACGCCGCAGGGAAAACCAATTATTTTTAAGCCGCTAACGTTAGGTTAGCGGCTTTTTTTTTACCCCTGGCGGGACTAACATACAGAAAACTGCAGCCACGAGGAGTAACGCATGAAACTGTTCTACAAACCCGGCGCCTGTTCCCTCGCCTCACACATCGCCCTGCGCGAAAGCGGCCTGGATTTCACTTTGCAGAGCGTGGATCTGGCAAGGAAACAGCTGGAAAACGGGGAAGATTATCTGCTGATCAACCCGAAAGGTCAGGTGCCGGCGCTGCTGCTGGATGATGACATCCTGCTCACCGAGGGCGTGGCTATTATGCAGTACATCGCCGATCAGGTGCCGGACCGCCATCTGCTGGCGCCCGTGGGCTCCGTTGCCCGTTACCAGACCCTGGAATGGCTGAACTACGTGGCTACCGAACTGCATAAAGGCTTTACGCCGCTGTTCCGCCCGGACACCCCGGAAGACTATAAGCCCGTTGCCCGCGCGTTGCTCGAGAAAAAACTGCAGTACGTGGATGCCTCGCTGGCGGATAAACAGTGGCTGACCGGCCATCGCTTCACCATCGCCGATGGTTATCTGTTCACGGTGCTGCGCTGGGGCTATGCGATTAAACTGGATATGGCCGCCTGCGGTCATATCGGCAGCTGGATGGCGCAGGTGGCGGCGCGTCCGGCAGTGGCTGACGCACTGGCGGCGGAAGGCTTAAAGTAAGACCAGACTCTGCCCGGCGGTCTGCCGGGCAGAGTCAGAAAGTTACAGCCGGGTAGCGCTGAAGCAGTGCTCCGGCACGGCAATACGATCCTGCGCCGCCACCACCTGCAGTTCATACTCCTGCATGTTTTTGGTGGTCAACATGATCTCGTACACCGCGGCGGTGACGTGCTCAAGCGCGTCGCGCAGGCTGGCGCCCTGCAGCAGTTTCACCAACAGCAGACCGCTGGTCACATCACCAACGCCCACCGGCTGACGCAGGCCAAAATCCACCAGCGGCCGGCTGATATGCCAGGCTTCCTCTGCGGTCACCAGCAGCATCTCAAAGCGGTCCATGCTCATGCCGGCGCGGGAAAGATGCTTAACCAGCACTACCTCCGGCCCCTGGACAATCAGCTCCCGCGCGGCGGCCACCGCCTCGCTCACGCTGGCGACCGGATGACCGCAGAGGATCTCCAGCTCCACCAGATTAGGCGCAATGATATCGCTGGCCGGCAGCGCGTAGCGCACGTGGAATTCCGCCACGCCCGGGGCGACGATGCAGCCCTTTTCCGGATGGCCCATCACCGGGTCACAAAAATACTTCGCCTCCGGATTGGCCGCTTTTACCTGACGCACGATGCCCAGGATATGCTCGCCCTGTTCAGCAGATCCGAGATAGCCGCTCAGTACCGCATCGCAGGTCTGCAGCTTGTCAATGTCGGCGATGCCCTGGACGATCTCCGTCAGGTGCGAAGGCGGCATCACACAGCCGGTCCATTTGCCGTACTGCGTATGGTTAGAGAACTGTACGGTATTGAGGGGCCAGACATTGGCGCCCAGGCGGCGCATCGGGAACTCGGCGGCACTGTTGCCGGCGTGGCCAAACACTACGTGAGACTGAATGGCGAGGATGTTCTTCATTTTCTTACCACAACCCTAAAAAGAAAAAGGGCGTGGTTTCCCACGCCCTGGTAGTATTTTTTTATTTCCAGCAGACCAGGCAGTAATTCTTCTTACCGCGGCGCAGCAAGGTGTAGCGGCCAAACAGGCGATCGCTGTCAGCAAAAACATATTCCGGATCGGCCTGTTTTTCACCGTTGATGGTCACCGCGTTAGAGGCGACGGTTTTACGCGCCTGGCCGCGGGACGGCTGCAGCTCGGAATCCACCAGCGCCTGCAGCAGATCGGCGCCTTTTTCCATCTCGATCATCGGCACGCCGTCCTGAGCCAGCTGTTCGAAGTCAGCTTCGCTGAGGTCGCTCAGGTTGCCGTTGAACAGGCTCTCGGTAATGCGTTTCGCCGCTTCCAGACCCTCTTCGCCATGCACCAGACGCGTCACCTGCTCTGCCAGCACGTACTGGGCGCGCGGCGCTTTACCGCTGTTTTTATCTTCTTCTTCCAGGGCATTGATCTCTGCAATGTCCATGAAGGTGAAGAACTTGAGGAAGCGATAGACGTCAGCATCCGCGGTGTTGATCCAGAACTGATAGAATTTATACGGACTGGTCTTTTTCGGATCCAGCCACACGGCGCCGCCCTCGGTTTTACCGAACTTGGTGCCGTCCGCTTTGGTAATCAGCGGCACGGTGAGGCCAAACACCTGGTTCTGGTGCAGACGACGGGTCAGATCGATACCGGAGGTAATGTTGCCCCACTGGTCGGAGCCGCCAATCTGCAGCGCCACGCCATGCAGTTTGTTCAGACAGGCGAAGTCGTAACCCTGCAGCAGATTGTAGGAGAACTCGGTAAAGGAGATGCCCTGATCGTCACGATTCAGGCGCTGCTTCACCGCTTCTTTATTGATCATCTGGTTAACAGAGAAGTGTTTACCGATATCGCGGAGGAAGGTCAGCACGTTCATGCTGCCAAACCAGTCATAGTTGTTCGCCGCGATCGCCGAGTTGTCGCCGCAGTCAAAATCAAGGAACGGGGCTACCTGTTTGCGGATTTTATCCACCCACTCCTGCACGGTATCCTCGGTATTCAGCTTACGCTCAGCGGCTTTAAAGCTTGGGTCGCCAATCAGACCGGTAGCGCCGCCCACCAGCGCCACAGGTTTATGACCTGCCTGCTGGAAGCGTTTCAGGCATAACAATGGAACAAGATGCCCCAAATGCAAGCTGTCAGCGGTAGGATCGAAGCCGCAATAGAGCGCGATCGGGCCTTGCGCCAGTCGCTCTGCTAACGCTTCCTCGTCCGTCACCTGGGCTACCAGCCCCCGCTCTTGCAATTGTTTAATCAAGTTACTGCTTGCCATCAAATTCTCCATGTATAAACGACTGCACCTCTGCCGGTACACGACTTTTCGCCAGATGCGAAAAGTACATAGAATAAAGCGCCGGCCCTTTCAGCGCCAGCGCTTCGATAACTAATTTCGGCAATTACGGTGCCAGGCGGTCTATTTTCCAGGCGCCGTTATCGCGCTGGTATAAAAAGCGATCGTGCAGGCGATGTTCGCCCCCCTGCCAGAACTCCATCTGCTCAATGCTGACGCGGAATCCGCCCCAGAAACTCGGCAGCGGTACTTCACCCTGCTGGAATTTCTGCTTCAGCTCGAGGAATTTGCTCTCCAGGATACCCCGAGCAGAGATCCGACTCGACTGCTTCGAGACCCAGGCGCCGATCTGGCTGTCGCGCGGGCGACTGTGGAAATATTTGACCACCTCCAGCGTGGACAGGCGTTCCGCTTTGCCGATCACCATCACCTGGCGCTCCAGCATATGCCACGGAAACAGCAGACTGACCTGCGGGTTATTTTCAATCTGATGGGCTTTGCGGCTGCCAAGGTTGGTATAAAACACCAGCCCTTTTTCGTCGTAATGCTTTAGCAGCACAATACGCTGATAAGGTTGGCCGCGTTCATCAACGGTGGCAACCACCATGGCCGTCGGGTCGGCGAGTTTCGCGTCGCAGGCCTGACGCAGCCAGCGCTCAAACAGCGGCAGAGGTTCAGCAGGAAGATCGTGGCGACGCAAACCGCCACGGGTGTATTCACGGCGCAAGTGCGCGATTTGCTGGAGTTCGTCGTTATCAGACATGGCCATTGAGGATATAGTCATAAGGTGGCGCTATTGTGCGCCCCCCGGACAGAAATCTCAACGTTTGGCGGTCTGCAGCTGGCAGTTATCGAGAACGATGCGGTCGCGCTTATAGACGGTGGCGGTATCGCCTTTCGACCAGAAGACATAGACGCCGTCGGTGTAGCGCGCTCCGGAAGCCGACAGCCCCTCTGACAGATTCAGCTGCTGGTTGTCATAGATAAAACTCACCTGCTGGCGTGAGTTATTGCGATGGACCGTCAACGGTTTCTGGTCGCATTGATACTCCAGCGTGTCCGTCTGCATCCGCTCGACAAACTGGTTGTAGTAGCTACAGCCCGCCAGCATAAAAGGTACAACTGCGATAAGAATTTTTTTCATTCGTTTGCCTTCGACTTTCCCGGTCACGGAGGGCACTCCGCCCTCCGCTTAACTTGTCCAGTTTACCGGTCGCGTCGTATTTAAGATTTCAGTTAACTCCGATTCTGCGGCGGGTTAGCAGGGAAAATGGCGCCCAGCACCGTGGCTTCGCTGGCGCCAGTCACAGAGGGCAGATTCCCCGGCAGGCCAGCGATGGTGCGCCAGGCCAGCCAGGCAAAGGCCAGCGCTTCCATATCATCGCCGCTGATCCCCGCTTCATCGGTGGTGGAGACTTCGGTTCCCGGCAGCAGGGCCGCCAGGCGCGCCATTAACAATGGGTTACGCGCGCCGCCGCCGCACACTAACAAACGCTCGCAGCCACCGCTTAACAATACCTGCTCACTGATGGTCACGGCGGTTAATTCCACGAGGGTTGCCTGCACATCCTGTCCGCACAGCCCAGGGTAACGAGCCAGATGCTGCTCCAGCCAGCCGTAATTGAAATATTCCCGACCGGTGCTTTTCGGCGCCGGCAAGGCAAACCACGGATCGCTCAGCATATCCTGCAGCAGCGGCAGGATCACTTTGCCTTCACTGGCCCATTGGGCGTCTTTATCGTAAGGTTTACCTTGCTTACGCCAGATCCAGGCGTCCAGCAACATATTGCCCGGCCCGGTATCATAGCCGCGCACCGGCTGGCCCGGCACCAGAAGCGACACATTAGCGATCCCGCCGATATTCAGCACCATCCGCCGCTCAACGGGGTGCGCCAGCAGCGCATGATGAAAAGCCGGCACCAGCGGCGCCCCCTGTCCGCCAAGCGCCATATCACGCCGACGGAAATCCCCCACCACAGTGACGCCGGTATGGGCGGCGATCTGGTTGTTATCGCCAATTTGCAGCGTGTGCGGGGCATCGCCCTGCGGCTCGTGCCATACAGTCTGCCCATGACAGCCGATGGCGATGACGTCCGCGGGTTTGAGACTTTCCTGACGCATCAGCGCCAGCACGGCCTCGGCAAACAGCCTTCCGAGGCGGGTATCCAAACGCCCCAGCTGCGAGAGGGTCAGCGACTGGCCCTGACAAATCGCCAGGATCTCTTCTTTTATCGCGTGTGGGATGGGCCAGGTGAGACTGGCCTGCTGCGCCACCATGTTTTCGTTGATAGCGGCTAAAACGACATCAATACCATCAAGGCTGGTACCCGACATAACGCCAATAAAGCGACCCGATCTCATACGTTTTTCCTTCATTCCATGACCCTCGTATGCGTCTCACTCCATCATAAAGTGTCTGCTAATGCTATGTTGTAATAATACTTTTTAACAATAGAGAGACATTTCGGAGAACATCGTAAAGAACCGGCGTTTAGTTTAGGTTGAAGCACCATTAATTATTATTTTTTGTATATCCCGGGGGGAAGCTATGCCCGCCGACGACTAAATGCCATATAATTAACCGCATGGACGTTCAATTGAACACCTTCGGTGAACAGGAGATTCATAAATGATTTTACGTGTTTTGGCTGTATCGATGATTGGTTTTACGCTCGCGGGCTGTGTGAGCAGCAGCGGCCTGTCCGGCGACGTTTATTCCGCATCTGAAGCCAAACAGGTGCAGAGCGTGACATACGGTACCATCGTGCATACCCGCGCCGTACAGATCCAGAGCGGCGACGACAGCAATGCCATCGGGGCGATTGGCGGCGCGGTTCTGGGCGGCTTCCTCGGGAATACCATCGGCGGCGGCACCGGACGTTCTCTGGCCACTGCGGCTGGCGCGGTCGCGGGCGGCGTAGCCGGTCAGGGCGTACAGGGCGCCATGAATAAAACCCAGGGCGTGGAACTGGAAATTCGTAAAGATGATGGCAACACCATCATGGTGGTACAGAAACAGGGCAGCACCCCGTTCTCTGTTGGACAGCGCGTAGCCATTGCCGGCAGCGGCAGCCAGGTCACCGTCTCTCCTCGCTAACACCTGTCACGATGCGGCCAGTTGCGCCGCATCGTACTTATCACCCACATTTATCTCGCCGTAAAAGTTTTGTATTAGCGATAACACATATTAATTTTAATATTTCATCAATCATTGCGCCTGCGCAATATCTTTGCCCACAGCCCCCACTACTCTTATAACCGTTAATATTATTAAGCCAACCCAACCTCGTTGCTGTTGTTTATTATTCTGGAATATTGCCTATGACCAAACATGTGAGTCATGTTGTTAGACGTCTTATCATTTATTTTTTTATTTGTTTGCTGGCCGGAGTCGGCATTACCGGGTTAACCAGCTCTTTTGAGACCAGATTCAACAGCACCTCATCAATACTATTTCCCCTGCTGACCAGTTTTCTGATGGTTTTTCATATCACTATTGCCTGTTTTATGGGCATGAAATACTGGAGCAGCAAGCGTCGCCTGTATCTGACGCCTGTCGCTTTCGGTTTTGCCTGTTCGGCGTTACTGATGCTGGGCACCCTCAGTAGCTATCCGGACTGGCTCAGCTGTAATCCCGCGCCGGTGGTGAAACAAAATGACGCTGTGATATATTATTTCTTTCGCAATATAATGATGGCCGTCTTATTCACGTCGTCAATTATTTTGTATTATTTTCGCCGACGGATCATGCACTCCTTTAAAGCCCATGTAATGACTTTCGCGGCATGTATTGTTTTTACGTTAATGATAATTTTTTTGTCATGGATCTTCTCCAGCCACTCGCCATGGTTGAGCATTAGGTTTATTGACGATCTGAGCCATACTTTTACGCCGCTGTGGCGAAGTATTATTGGCTGGCTGCTGATGGCAGTCTGGTTTATCGCGCTGATTTTAATAATTTGGTTTAGCAAACTTCGCAATATTTTCTGGTACAGCGGCGCTTTTTTTTGCAGCGCATATTTGTTCACCATTTTCCAGCTGCTCTCTGCCGTTGGGGAGCTCGATCAGGCCTGGTATCAGGCGCGTTTTTTTGAAACGCTGTGCACCCTGTTCCTGATCCTGGTGCTGCTGGTAGACGTCTTTATCCTCTATCGCGAGTCTAACCACAAGTATGTCAACTCATACCAGAATTCGATACGCGACCCGCTGACCCGGCTTTACAACCGCAGCTTCTTCTACGATACCCTCAACCAGCAGCTGGCAAAGGTGAAGGCCCAGCATCCGCTGTCGGTGATCATCTGCGACCTCGACCATTTTAAACGCATCAACGATAACTATGGCCACATCGCCGGCGACAAGGTGATCCAGTTTGCCGCCTCGGTGCTGGACAGCCATTCGCGTAAGGATGACGCGGCCGCCCGCATTGGCGGTGAGGAGTTTGCCCTGCTGCTGGTCAACACCGCAGAGGACGAGGCGCAGGCGATCGCCGAGCGCATCCGCCTGGCGGTCAGCGCCGAACAAACCCCTCTGCCAGAGCGGATGACCATCAGTATGGGCGTGTATACGACCCATGACGGCAGTGTGACAGCCGAAGAGTGCGTCCAACGCGCGGACGAAGCCATGTATGAAGCAAAAAACAGCGGACGTAACCGGGTGGTAATCTGGCGACGCCAGGGCAGGTAAAAAAAGGCCCGGGATAAACCGGGCCGCAAAACGATTAATCTTTTGCCTGGAGATCGAGGATATTTTGTTCAAGTTTACGAATTAAGTGAAGCAACGTTTCCACTTCCTGCTTCGAGACCCCTGCGAGGATTTCATCGCGGGTTTTGCCTATCACCTCTTCCATCTCGTTGATCAGCGGTTCGGCTTTTTCCGTCAGCTTGATGCGTTTGGCTCGCCGATCGCTTGCGCAGGTCTGGCGAGAAATAAGCCCTTTCTCCTCCAGCTGATCGAGCGTGCGCACCAGGGACGGTTGTTCAATACCGATGGCTTTCGCCAGCTGGATCTGCGACTGCTCAGGCGGCAGCTGGTGGATGTTATGCAGCGTAACCCAGTGGGTCTGCGTTAACTCCAGAGGTTTCAGGCGATGGTCGATTAGCGCGCGCCAGACGCGAACTAAACGTGCCAGATCAGAACCAAGTGGCGATTCCAATTTCATCTCCTTATAATTAGCTTGCTAAGTTATTATACTGATTTTAGAATAGTGTGCAGCATTTGAATAATCAAAACAAATGAATTACTTGATTCAACAAAAACCAAAACAATGATTTACACTGTTAAAGAGTAGCACGTCCTGAGGTTATCCCTGTTATGGCAAAGGATTTTTGCTTGTGAAACTGAGTCTTAATTCATCCGGATTGCCGCTGCAGGACCTGGTGTTCGGCGCATCCGTCTATTTCCCTCCGTTGTTCAAAGCCGTCCTGCTGGGCTTCTTTATCTGGCTGTTTTTACATCGCCAGCTGCGTGACTGGATGTATGCGGGCGACATCTGGCATCCACTGCTGATGGATCTCTCCCTGTTCGCGCTCTCGGTCTGTCTGGCCCTGGTGTTACTGATTGTCTGGTGATCTTCCTGCTATGAAAAAATTAAAATATCTTTCAACACTGTTGGTGGCGGCCATCGCTCTGGTTGCCGCGTGGTTGTTATGGAATTTCTACACTCAGTCCCCCTGGACCCGCGACGGTAAAGTGCGCGCCGAGCAGGTCGGGATCACCCCTCAGGTTTCCGGCAGTATATTGCAGCTGAACGTGGCCGATAACCAGCAGGTCAAGGCCGGTGAGGTATTGTTTACCCTCGACGACACCCCCTACCGCATCGCGGTGCTGAACGCCCAGGCGCAGCTGGCGAAAGCGCAAGCTGAGGTGGCGAAAGCGCAGGCGGAGCAAAGCAAAGCCGCCAGCGAAGCCCGCCGTCGCAGAAACCTGTCGCAAAATGCCATCTCAGCTGAAGACCTTGAAAACGCCAATACCGCCCTGAATACCGCCACCACTACCCTGGCGGCCGCCAGAGCGGGAGTCGGTGTCAGCGAGGCGGCGCTGAAACATGCGCAGTGGCAGCTCAGCCAGACGGTCGTCAAAGCGCCGGTAGACGGCTGGGTGACTAACCTCTCCACCCGGGTCGGTGATTACGCCACCACCGGCCATCCGGTCTTTGCCCTGGTGGACAGCCATTCGTTCTACGTGCTGGGCTACTTTGAAGAGACCAAACTGCGCCATATTCGCATCGGCGATCCGGCGCAAATCATTCTCTACAGCAATCAGCAGACGCTGCAGGGGCATGTCGCCAGCATCGGTCGCGCGATTGTCGACCAGAGCGTGGAACAGGGAACCGGGCTGGTGGCCAATATCAAACCG
Source organism: Klebsiella sp. 1SOBk10mer (assembly GCF_046602535.1). Classification (NCBI taxonomy): domain Bacteria; kingdom Pseudomonadati; phylum Pseudomonadota; class Gammaproteobacteria; order Enterobacterales; family Enterobacteriaceae; genus Klebsiella; species Klebsiella sp. 1SOBk10mer. The sequence continues at coordinate 1,071,644 of NZ_JBKIUP010000001.1, read as the reverse complement.
AATATCCCCTGGGTCCGCCTCGCCCAGCGCGTGCCGGTGCGGATTGCCTTTGAGACGTTGCCGGCCGATGTCACTCTGGTCTCCGGTACCACCTGCACCGTCTCGATCGGCGGACAGTGATGAATCTGCAGACCCTGTCATGGCGCACGCTGCCCTGGGTTAAAGCCACCCGACCGCAGTGGCGATACGCGCTACGCAACGGCATCGCCATGTGTCTCGCGTTAAGCATCGCCTACGCACTGGATCTGGATGAGCCCTACTGGGCGATGACCTCCGCGGCGGTGGTCAGCTTTCCCACCGTCGGCGGGGTGATCAGTAAAAGTTTTGGCCGCATTGCCGGCAGCCTTCTCGGCGCCTGCGCCGCCCTGCTGCTGGCGGGCCATACGCTCAACGATCCCTGGCTGTTCCTGTTCAGTATCTCCGGCTGGCTGGCGCTGTGCACCTGGGCCTGCGCCTTGTTCACCAATAACGTGGCCTACGCCTTTCAGCTGGCGGGCTATACCTGCGCCATCATCGCCTTTCCGGTGATTAATATCAGCGACAGCTACGAGCTATGGGTGATTGCCCAGTCGCGCGTGTGCGAAGTCATCGTTGGGATCTTGTGCGGCGGGTTGATGATGATGATCCTGCCCAGCACCTCCGATGGCAGCAATCTGCTGACGGCCCTGAAAACCATGCACGCCCGCCTGCTGGAGCACGCCAGTCTGCTGTGGGTCCCGGAAACGACGGATGCCATCCGCACCGCCCATGAAAGCGTAATTGGCCAGATCCTGACCATGAACCTGCTGCGCATCCAGGCCTTCTGGAGCCACTACCGCTTCCGTCGGCAAAATCCCCTGCTGAACTACCTGCTGCACCAGCAGCTCCGCATGACCAGCGTCATTTCCAGTCTGCGGCGTATGCTGCTGAACTGGCCTGACGCCCCGGCCAATACCCGCCAGGTGCTGGAATCGTTGCTCGCGGAGCTCGCCACCTCCAGTGCTGACAGCTATCACGTCGCCCGCATTCTGGCGCCGCTGGCGCCGCCGCCGGACGCGGATTACCGCCACCTCGCCTTTTGGGCGCGGTTACGCTATTTCTGCCGCATTTATCTGGAAAGCAGCCGCTGGATCCGCCGGGTTGAAAATGCCTCGGCGATCGCCGAGTTCAATGTCCCTTCCGCGCCCGCGCTGGCCCGCCACACCGACCAGGCAGAGGCATTGCTCAACGGCATCCGTACCTTTTGCGCGCTGGTGGCGATTGGCGCGTGGGGGATCAGTACCCAGTGGACCAGCTGCGCGGCGGCCCTGACCCTGGCCTCCATTTGCTGCGTGCTCTATTCGGTTTCCGCCTCGCCGTTTCGTTCGTTGACGCTGCTGATGCAGACCCTGGTGCTGCTGTCGCTGTTCAGTTTTGTGGTGAAATTTGGCCTGATGGTGCAGATAACCGACCTGTGGCAGTTCTTGCTGTTTCTGTTCCCGTTGCTGACCACCATGCAGTTACTCAAGCTGCAGTGGCCAAAATTTGCCGGCCTGTGGGGGCAGCTTATCGTCTTTATGGGCTCGTTTATCTCCGTCACCAACCCACCGGTTTACGACTATGCGGCCTTTTTTAATGACAATTTAAGTAAGATTGTCGGCGTGGGCTTTGCATGGCTGGCCTTTGCGGTGCTCAGTCCCGGCTCGGACGCCCGTAAAGGTCGACGCCATATCAGAGCGTTACGGCGTCACTTTGTCGATCAGCTCAGCCGCCACCCCCAGCACAGCGAGCACGAATTTGAATCGCTGGTATATCACCATGTCAGCCAGCTCAGTCAGAGCCAGGATGCGCTGGCTCGCCGCTGGCTGCTGCGCTGGGGGGTGGTATTGCTGAACTGCTCCCACGTGGTCTGGCAGCTTCGCGAGTGGGAAACGCGCTCCGATCCTCTCGCCCAGGTGCGCGACCTGTGTATCAACCTGCTGCGCGATGTGATGAGCGAGCGTGGCGTGCAGCAGCGGCCGCTGGCCTCCACGCTGCAGGAGCTGCTGCGGATCTGCGAAGTTCTGAACCACCATCATCAGCCGGCGGCCCGGGAGCTGGCCGCCGCGATATGGCGACTGTATTGCGCGCTGTCGCAGCTGGAACAGGCTCCGGTCGCCGGAACGATTGGCGAAAAGATTACTTAATCACCCCGCAGGCAAACCGTTCGCCGCCGCCGCCCAGCGGCTGCGGACTGTCGGCCATATTATCGCCGCCGACATGAACCATCAGCGCTTTGCCTTTCACTTCCGCCAGCGTTTTCAGACGCGGAGCGATAATCGGCTGGTCAGCCACACCCGCGTCGTTGACCACCAGCAGCGGTAGATCGCCAAGATGCCCGGTGCCCAACGGCCCTTCATGTTTACCGGTATGTTGCGGATCGTAATGTCCGCCCGCCGCTCCGGCGGCTACGGCTTTGCCCTCTTTCATCGCCGGCTGGCAGCTGCCTTCAGCATGAATATGAAAGCCGTGCTTGCCCGGCGGTAACGCCCGCAGATTAGGAGCAAATTCGAGTCCGCGGTCGGTTTCGGTGATTTTTACACTGCCGATGGATTGACCAACGCCCTGGCTGGTCACGAGATTAAGTGGCACATCTTCACTGACGGCCTGCGCGCCAGCGCAAAATGCGAGGGAAAGGATAGCGAGAATACATCGTTGCATAACACCTCCGGATGGCTGTCTCTCTGTTAAGTGTAAACCAGGAACTGCTTTCCGGAGGCGAAATGCCCGTTACGGCACGTCGTAACCGAGCGCGGCTTTGCGGATACGGAACCACTGCTGGCGGGTCATACTCAGTTTTTCGGCCACAATCGCCGAGCGCACGCGCTCAATTTTACCCGAGCCGATAATCGGCAGCGGCTGCGACGGCAGGCGCATCACCCAGGCGTAAACCACCTGCTCGATGCTGTCGGCGTTGAGCTCGTGGGCCACCTGGGCCAGCTCGTCGCGCAGCGGCTGAAAGCCCTCTTCATTAAACAGGCGGCCGCCGCCGAGGCAGGACCAGGCCATCGGACGAATACGCAGCTGCTGCAGCTGGTCGAGGGTACCGTCAAGCAGCAACGGCTGATGCACCGGCGAGATCTCCACCTGGTTGGTAGCAAGCGTAAACGGCAGGCGCGACTGCAGAAGGGTGAACTGGGCAGGGGTAAAGTTCGAGACGCCGAAATGACGTACCTTGCCGCTGTGGTGCAGCGCGAGGAAGGCTTCAGCCACCTCGTCGGCGTCCATCAGCGGATCCGGCCGGTGGATCAGCAGCAGATCGAGATGGTCCGTTGCCAGGTTGCGCAGCGATTGCTCGGCGCTGAGCACGATGTGGTCCCGGTCGGTAATGTAGTGACCGATGGTGTTTTCAGCGCGCGCCCGGGTGGCAATGCCGCATTTGCTGACAATCTCCATCCGGCTACGCAGATGCGGCGCCAGCTTCAGGGCTTCACCAAAGGCGGATTCACACTGGTAATCGCCATAGATATCGGCGTGATCGACGGTGGTAATGCCTAAATCGAGATGCTGTTCGATAAAGCCGACCAGCTCGTCTGGCGACATTTTCCAGTCCATCAGACGCCAGTAGCCCATCACAAAACGCGAAAATTCCGGCCCCTGGGGAGCCATAGCAATACGCTGAACCATAACCGCTTCCTCAATAAAAAAATGCTCTGAGTATACGTAATTTTTGGCTTAAAACAGTGAGGGTTGCTGCGGTTCTTCCGCCGCCTCTGGTCTGTTCGCGCGTATTTTGCGCAGCAGGCGTTGACGGCACAGACGCAATACCTCCTGTTTCTGCGCATCGCTCATCGTTTGCCAGTTAAAACGCTCCTCACGGCTACGGAAACAGCCGCGACAGTAGCCGCGCTCATCGGTCTGACAAATTCCCCGGCACGGGCTCTGCACCGGGAAAAACTCTAACTGCTCTGCCACCACACGCCTCCTGTCCCCTCATCTCCTTTCATTGAAGACGTTTCCCTGCGCCGACGCAAATTTTGTTCACTCCGTGCTGCGCCAGTTAACATTTTTGCGCTAAGTCTTGCATTAGACCAATCGGTCTACTACAGTGTGCGCCATGAACAGACACAGCGATTGCGATACCCGAGAACATATCCTGGCCACCGGCGAGCAGCTATGCATGCATCGCGGCTTTACCGGCATGGGCTTGAGCGAACTCCTGAAGACGGCGGAAGTGCCCAAGGGCTCTTTCTATCATTACTTTCGCTCTAAAGAAGCCTTCGGCGTCGCCTTGCTTGAAAACCATTACGCCGGATATCTGCAGCGCCTGGTCGATCACTTCGCCCATGGCGAGGGCAACTATCGCGATCGGCTGCTGGCCTACTATCAGCACACGCTGAATCAGTTTTACCAGCAGGGGATTATTAGCGGGTGTCTCACCGTCAAGTTGTCGGCAGAGGTTTGCGATCTGTCGGAAGACATGCGCACCGCCATGGACCACGGCGCCAGCCAGATCATCGCCCTGCTGGGCGACGCGCTGGAGAAAGGGCGTCAGGAAGGCAGTCTGACCTTTGACGGCGAGGCCAGGACGCTGTCGCAGGTACTCTATTCCCTGTGGCTCGGCGCCAACCTGCAGGCCAAAATAACGCGTAGCGCAACGCCGCTGGAGAGCGCCCTTGCCCACGCGAAACAGATTATTGCGGCGCCTGCTGTATAACAGGCGTTTTTATTTCATCAGTTCCTAGACGACCGGTCTACTCAGGAGTCATTATGTCGGAATCAAAATTATTCACCCCGTTGAAAGTCGGTGCCGTCACCGTCCCTAATCGCGTATTTATGGCTCCACTGACGCGTCTGCGCAGCATCGAGCCGGGCGATATCCCTACCCCGCTGATGGGCGAATACTACCGTCAGCGCGCCAGCGCCGGGCTGATCATCACCGAAGCGACGCAGATTTCCGCCCAGGCCAAAGGCTATGCCGGCGCGCCAGGGCTGCACAGCCCGGAGCAGATTGCCGCCTGGCAGAAAATCACCGCCGGCGTTCACGCGGAAAACGGCCATATCGCCGTGCAGCTGTGGCACACCGGACGAATTTCCCATAGCAGCCTGCAGCCCGGCGGCGCCGCACCGGTAGCGCCGTCTGCGCTGAGCGCCGGCACCCGCACCTCGCTGCGCGACGAAAACGGCCACGCCATCCGCGTCGACACCTCGATGCCTCGCGCTCTGGAAACCGAAGAGATCCCGGGGATCGTCGATGATTTCCGTCAGGCGGTGGGCAATGCCCGTGACGCCGGTTTCGATCTGGTTGAACTGCACTCGGCCCACGGCTATCTGCTGCACCAGTTCCTCTCGCCGTCGGCGAACCAGCGTACCGACCAGTATGGCGGCAGCGTGGAAAACCGCGCCCGTCTGGTGCTGGAAGTGGTCGACGCCGTGAGCAAAGAGTGGAGCGCTGACCGGATTGGCATCCGCGTGTCGCCGATTGGCAGCTTCCAGAATGTGGATAATGGCCCGAATGAAGAAGAAGACGCGCTGTATCTGATTAGCGAGCTGGCGAAACGCGGTATCGCCTATCTGCACATGTCCGAGCCGGACTGGGCGGGCGGCAAGCCGTATAGTGAAGCTTTCCGTCAGAAAGTTCGCGACCGCTTCCCTGGCGTGATCATTGGCGCTGGCGCCTACACCGTTGAAAAAGCCAACGACCTGATCAACAAAGGGCTGATTGATGCCGTGGCCTTTGGCCGCGATTACATCGCCAACCCGGATCTGGTGGCCCGCCTGCAGAAAAAAGCGGCGCTTAACCCACAGCGCCCGGAATCCTTCTACGGCGGCGGCGCGGAAGGCTACACCGATTATCCTACGCTGTAATCCCTCCATTGATAGCGGCGACGTATCGCCGCTATACTCAACGCTCTGATCTAGCAAATAAACTGCATAGGGGACATTATGCGCTTACTCCATACCATGCTGCGCGTTGGCGACCTGCAACGTTCTATCGACTTCTATACCAACGTGTTAGGCATGAAGCTGCTGCGCACCAGCGAAAACCCGGAGTACAAATACTCCCTCGCCTTCGTCGGCTACGGCGAAGAGAGCGATACCGCGGTGATCGAACTGACCTACAACTGGGGCGTGGACAGCTATGAGCTGGGCACCGCCTACGGTCACATCGCGCTGAGCGTCGACAACGCCGCCGAAGCCTGCGAGCGGATCCGCCAGAACGGGGGCAACGTCACCCGTGAAGCCGGGCCGGTAAAAGGCGGCACCACCGTTATCGCCTTCGTGGAAGATCCTGACGGTTACAAAATTGAGCTGATTGAAGAGAAAGACGCCGGCAAAGGGCTGGGCAACTAACCCCTCCCGACCATAGCGTCTTTATTTTCATCGCTCGCCCGGGCGCTGCGGCGCCCGTTGTTTTCACCCCTGCCTGCTGCAAGCCGTGGCAAAATTTGCCATAATGCGCGCTACTTTTTACCAGCTAAGAGAATCTGATGTCCGAGAACGCTCAACTGAATGGTCTGTGCGACCGTTTCCGCGGTTTTTATCCAGTGGTGATTGATGTTGAAACCGCAGGATTTAATGCCAAAACCGACGCCCTGCTGGAGATCGCCGCCATTACGTTGAAGATGGATGAGCATGGCTGGCTGATGCCCGATGAAACGCTGCATTTCCATGTTGAACCTTTCGAGGGCGCCAATCTCCAGCCCGAAGCGCTGGCCTTTAACGGGATTAACCCGCACGATCCAGAGCGCGGCGCCGTTAGCGAATACGATGCCCTGCATGCCATCTTCAAAATGGTACGCAAAGGGATGAAAGAAAGCGACTGCAGTCGGGCTATCATGGTGGCGCACAACGCCACATTTGACCACAGCTTCACCATGACCGCCGCCGAACGGGCGGGGCTAAAACGCAACCCGTTCCATCCGTTTGTCACCTTCGACACCGCCGCGCTGAGCGGGCTGGCGCTGGGCCAGACGGTGCTGTCGAAAGCCTGTATTGCCGCGGGGATGCCGTTCGACGGCGCGCAGGCCCATTCCGCCCTCTACGATACCGAGCAGACGGCGCAGCTGTTTTGCGAGATAGTGAACCGCTGGAAGCGTCTGGGCGGCTGGCCGCTGCCGGTAGCGACGCCGGAGTGATAAAAAAAGCGACTTCCAGGAAGTCGCTTTTTTACTGACAGCGGGAATTATTCCGCTTTCGGCTCGTCAGTGTGATATTTCGCCGCAGTCTCTTTGATCAGCTGCTGCAGTTCACCGCGCTGGTACATTTCGATGACGATATCGCAGCCGCCCACCAGTTCACCGTCCACCCACAGCTGCGGGAAGGTCGGCCAGTTAGCATATTTTGGCAGCTCAGCGCGGATATCCGGATTCTGCAGAATATCAACGTAAGCGAAACGTTCGCCACAGGCGGACAGCGCCTGAACGGCCTGAGCGGAGAAACCGCAGCTTGGCAGCTTCGGCGAACCTTTCATGTACAGCAGGATCGGGTTTTCAGCGATTTGGCGTTGGATCTTTTCTAAAGTCGAGCTCATTGTCGTGCTTCCTTAAACTTCTTTCTACGGCAGTAACTTGTCATTGTAGCGTCCCGAGGGCAGGACCGATAATAACATTTTTTTCACTATTCATATTTTATCTTCTGTTGCGCGAAGTTGCCTTAAAAATATCATTTTGACGCCGCCGGCAGGCGTGCGTTGCGCATTTTCTGTGCGAGGCGGTCAATGTCTGACGCGTTTTCTTGCAATCGTTAACCAATCGACATTTTTGATACAAAAGAATATTAACTTTCCGGGTTTTTATGCTTTAGAATCGTTCCGGTTTGTCATTCATCGTCAGGCATTTGTACATGTCTGTAATTAATCAGGGGATTGCTCAGTGGCGCGGCTAAACAAAATCGCGATATCGCTCTGTGCATTACTGTTCACATCTATCTCATTCACACCACTGGCTCAGGCTTCAGGGCATACGCACGCCTCCGCCTCGCCAAAGGCGTTGCCCGCGAAAAGCGGCTCAGAGCGCAAGAAAAAAGCAACCAGTCAAAAAAGTAAAACCACCGCTAAAACCACCAGTAAAAAGTCCTCGAGCACCCGGCTCCCTACCCGTACTACCGCAGCAAGCCAAACCGCGCTTCATCGTCAGGCCGTCGGCGCCACGAAAAAATGCGTGCTGCGTAAAGGGTATAAAAAGCAGTGCGCGAAAACGGTGGCCGCCAGCGCCGAGCCGACCCTGGCGTTGAACAGCGTCAAAAGCAAATGCGTGGTGCGTAAAGGCTATAAAAAGCGCTGTAAACCCGAGGCCAGCGAAGCGAATCTGACGATCGCCGATGCGCATAAAGTCCGGGTGCAAAAAGCGCAGAGTACCGCCATGAACAAACTGATGGGCCAGCTGGGTAAACCGTATCGCTGGGGCGGCACCTCCCCGCGCACCGGGTTCGACTGCAGCGGGCTGGTCTATTACGCCTACAAAGACCTGGTCAAGATTCATATCCCGCGTACCGCCAACGAAATGTATCACCTGCGCGATGCGCGTCCGGTCGATCGTGACGAACTGCAGAGCGGCGACCTCGTCTTCTTCCGCACCCGCGGACGCGGCACTGCCGACCACGTAGGCGTTTACGTCGGCAACGGGAAATTCATTCAGTCACCACGCACAGGTCGCGATATACAAATCACCTCCCTGAGCGAAGATTACTGGGTTCGCCATTACGTCGGCGCCCGGCGCGTCATGACCCCGAAAACCATTCGCTGATCCCGGTCTGCCGCTACGGCGGCAGCCCTCTTCACCTGCCCGTTCTCCGCCCCTACCGTCAGGGGAAACTGCATATTCGCCTCTGTGACCGGCGATTCCCGACGATAGCGGGTGGGCGACATGCCAAAGTGACGGTGAAAGGTGCGGCAGAATGCCGCCTGCCCGTCGTACCCCAAACGTTGAGAAATACTCTGCATCGAGGCCTCGGTCTGCGTTAAGTAGATTGTCGCGATGGTCATCTTCCGTCGGCTGACGTAGCTCGCCAGCGTACAGCCGGTCACCATGGCGAATTGCCGCTGGAAATACCAGTGCGAGTAGCCGGACTTTTTCGCTATCGCGCTCACCGGCAGGGTGTCAAAAATATGTGCTTCAATCCATTCAACGATCCCCTGCACTACCGGGATCATTTTCGGGCTTACCACTTCATCTGTTTTTGCCATCGTAGCCATCCTGTGGAAATTGCTGCCGGCGGCTATATTTGTCATACAAATATAAAAATAGACAATGAATTATTGGCATAGCGGCGATTACCTGAAAGCATAGCATCATTAATTAATTGATTTAAAATGCTTATTTCCACTCAGGCGCTTGCGCTGCAGGGATCTTCGAATGACGAGCTGAGGAATGAACCATCGCGGCGAGAGACCCGTGCCCCTGCCCCCTTTAACTTATACATTTTTGCAACATCTACGGGCGTCTTAACGCTCTGCTCCGCAGAAAACGGTTAAGCCTTCGGCAGTTGCGCCTGTGATAATAGCCTTTATCGTTGTAAGGCTTTTCACTGCCTGCGGCAAATGTTAACATTCTCAATACAATAACAGGCCCGGGACGCGACAGCGTCGGGCGGTCAGCACTCGATTCAGGTGAAAACCTCATCTTGTCAATGTGAGATAAAACAAAAAAGTTATAAGGAGAGTAGCAATGTCGTTTGAATTACCTGCATTACCATATGCAAAAGACGCCCTGGCGCCGCACATTTCCGCAGAAACCCTGGAATACCACTACGGTAAACATCACCAGGCGTATGTCACTAACCTTAACAACCTGATCAAAGGCACCGCATTCGAAGGGAAGTCGCTCGAAGAGATCGTGCGCACCTCTGAAGGCGGTGTTTTCAATAACGCGGCGCAGGTCTGGAACCACACCTTCTACTGGAACTGCCTGGCACCGAACGCCGGCGGCGAACCGGAAGGCGAGCTGGCTGCCGCTATTGCCAAATCCTTCGGCAGCTTCGCTGAGTTTAAGGCCAAATTTACCGACGCCGCGGCGAAAAACTTTGGCGCTGGCTGGACCTGGCTGGTCAAAAATGCCGACGGCAGCCTGGCTATTGTCTCCACCAGCAACGCCGGTACCCCGCTGACCACCGACGCCAAGCCGCTGCTGACCGTTGACGTCTGGGAACACGCTTACTACATCGACTACCGCAACGCCCGTCCAAGCTATCTGGATCACTTCTGGGCGCTGGTTAACTGGAAGTTTGTTGCCGCTAACCTGGCCGCATAAACGACAAACCGCAGCTGGGTCCCCCCCGGCTGCGGTTTTTTTAGCGCTTTCCCACCCGTTTATGACTGACTGGCAAAGGCCTCTTCCGGCTGCGCTCGTCCGCTAAACCAGACCAGCAGCAGCGCCAGACCGGCAATGATCGCGCCCATCACCGGCACAAAAGCGTATCCCAGTCCGCCGGAGATCACCGCCCCGCCGGCGGCGGCGCCCAGCGCGTTGCCAAGGTTGAACGCCCCAATATTCACCGAAGATGAGAGCCCCGGCGCCTCATGCGCCACGCGCATCACTCGCATCTGCAGCGGCGGCACCACCGCAAAGGTGGCTGCGCCCCAGACGATCATACTGATGGCCGCACCCGCCTGGGATTGCGCCAGCAGCGGGATCGCCAGCATGATCGCCATCAGCAGTAGCAGAAAGCCTTTCAGCGTGCCGGAGACCGACCGGTCGGCGAATTTGCCACCCAGATAGTTGCCCAGCGAAAAACCAACCCCAATCAGCACCAGCATCGCGGTAATAAACAACGATGAAGCATGGGTCAGCGTATTTAGGACCGGCGAAATGTAGGTATACAGCGTAAACATCGCCCCGGCGCCCAGCACGGTGGTCAGCAAGGCTGAGAGCACCTGCGGCCGTAACAGGACCGAAAGCTCTTGTTTGACATCCGGCCGCTCGCCCGCACTGCCCTTCGGCAGGGAGAACCACAGGCTCACCATTGCCAGCAGGCCTAACCCCGCGGTGGCGAGGAAGGACATCCGCCAGCCGATGGTTTCCCCAAGCCAGGTCGCGGCAGGCACGCCGCCGATATTAGCGATGGTGAGGCCCATAAACATGGTGGCCACCGCGCTGGCCTGCTTGTGCCTGGGCACCACGCTGGCCGCCACCACCGACCCCAGGCCAAAAAAGGCGCCGTGGTTGAGGCTGGTAATAATGCGCGACAGCAGCAGCGTAGTGTAATCCGGCGCAATGGATGACAGCAGGTTGCCGACGGTGAAGATCCCCATCAGAAAAATCAGCGTATTGCGTCGGGCGCGATGCGACAGCAGCAGAGTCATCAGCGGCGCACCGACCATGACGCCGATGGCATATGCACTGATCAGCATTCCCGCCACCGGTATTGAAACGTCCACGCCTTTGGCAATCACCGGCAGCAATCCCATTGGGGAGAACTCGGTGGTACCGATGCCAAAGGCGCCGATCGCCAGCGCGAGTAAAGGAAAGTTGATTTTCATTCAATGACTCCATCAGACCGTCGGGAGGGACGGCATAACATCAGAAGCCAAAAGCATGACATCAATCACAAAAAAACAAAAGTGAACGAAATGACAAAAGATTTTTGCAGAATTGATAATAATGGCGGGATACGGGGAGGAAGCCGCGCTCCTCCCTCATTGGAGCATTAGTGCAGTATGGCGGTCAGGCTGAATGCGACGATCACGCCGAGAGCAATAATCGTGGTGATCAGCGAAAACTTTAAATTGGTATCCATCATTTTTCCCTCTTGTTATCCCCACACCAAAAGTGAGCTTGCTCATTTTTGCACAAAAAATCGCAAAAATCTTCCGGGATTTAGGGCGATGCACATTTTTGCTCTTCCACTTTGCCCCAAGATCGGACAAAATCCCACGCTAATTTAAAAGCGTATCGGCCATTGACCCCTTCCTGTCGTTCTGTGTCGTTTTCCCGACGTGATGCAATGTTGAAAATTGTATTCAGGGTGTGTGTAGGCAAACGTTTACGTATCGATGATCAGGCGATCAGGTCAAGGCATGGAGTGAGATGTAATGGCAACTATTAAAGATGTAGCGAAGCGCGCAAACGTTTCCACTACAACTGTGTCACATGTAATTAACAAAACCCGTTTCGTTGCCGAAGAGACGCGTAATGCGGTATGGGCGGCGATTAAAGAGCTGCACTACTCGCCGAGCGCGGTGGCCCGCAGCCTGAAAGTCAATCATACAAAATCGATTGGCCTGCTAGCGACCAGTAGCGAAGCCGCCTATTTCGCTGAAATCATTGAGTCCGTGGAAAAGAGCTGTTTCCAGAAAGGCTATACTCTGATCCTCGGCAACGCCTGGAACGACCCGGAAAAACAGCGTGCCTATCTGTCGATGATGGCGCAAAAACGCGTCGACGGTCTGCTGGTGATGTGTTCGGAATATCCGGATTCCGTCCTGAGCATGCTGGAAGAGTACCGCCATATTCCGATGGTGGTGATGGACTGGGGCGAAGCCAAAGCCGACTTTACCGATGCGGTGATCGATAACGCCTTCCAGGGCGGGTATATCGCCGGACGTTACCTGATTGAACGCGGTCACCGCGAAATCGGCGTGATCCCGGGCCCGCTGGAGCGCAACACCGGCGCGGGGCGACTGGCCGGCTTCATGCAGGCGATGAAAGAGGCGCATATCAGCGTGCCGGAAAACTGGATTGTACAGGGCGACTTCGAGCCGGAGTCCGGCTACCGCGCCATGCAGCAGATCCTCAGCCAGCAGCACCGTCCAACGGCGGTCTTCTGCGGCGGCGACATTATGGCGATGGGCGCCATCTGCGCCGCGGATGAAATGGGGCTGCGCGTGCCACAGGACATTTCGCTGATCGGTTATGATAATGTGCGCAACGCCCGCTATTTCAGCCCGGCGTTAACCACCATTCATCAGCCGAAAGATTCGCTGGGCGAAGCCGCGTTCAATATGTTGTTGGATCGTATCGTCAACAAGCGCGAAGAGTCGCAGTCTATCGAGGTGCACCCTCGGCTGGTCGAACGCCGCTCAGTGGCGGATGGCCCGTTTGTCGACTATCGTCGCTAAAGCACTGGCGGGCGCGGATCACTCCGGCGCCCGCAGCCACTCCCGATTCAACGTGTCGCTGTCCCCCAGGTAGTCCAGCATCCAGTTTAACGCCGGTGAAGCATCATTCTGCTGCCAGGTCAGACAGCAGGCCGCATCCGGAAACGGATTTTCCAGCGCCAGCGCGGTCCACTCGCCGCGATCTACCCATGGCCGGGCGAAATGGCTTGGCACCATGCCGACGCAGAGCCCTGCCGACAGACAGGTGGCCGACGATTCCCAGTCGGGGACCACCACCCTCTTCTGGTTATCCAGCAGCCACGTTGTCCTTTTGGGCAATGAACGCGAGGTATCCTCCCGCACCAGCGACGGCCAGTTGCGCAGGACATCATCGCTCAGCGGACCCGCCATCTTCGCCAGCGGATGATCGCTCGCCACCACGCAGTCCCAGCTCAGCATCCCCATATCGCGGAACGCGTAGCGCCCCCCGACAGGAATCGAACGCGTTGCGCCAATCGCCAGCTCCACGCGGCCGTCGGCCAGTGCATCCCATACGCCGTTGAACACTTCCTGGAAAACGATCAGTTCGACGTCGGGAAAATGGCGATAGAAATCCACGATCATCTGGCGCATCCGCGCGGGTTTCACGATATCGTCCACCGCGATTGACAACTGCCCACGCCAGCCGTTAGCGATTTGCTGGCACTGCTGGCGGGTGATCTGCATTTTTTTGATAACAGAGCGCCCTTCCTGTAAAAACCAGACCCCGGCAGGGGTCAGCTCCACGTCACGATGACGGCGCTCAAACAAGGGGACGGCCAGCCACTCTTCCAGCTGACGCACGGTATAGCTGACGGCGGAAGGCACCCGGTGCAGCTCCTGCGCCGCCGCGCTGAAGCTGCCGTTACGGGCGACGGCATCAACCACTTCCAGAGAGTATTCAGACCACATTTTCTGCCTGCAAAATTTTTGAATGCATGTGACAAATATTAGCGTTTCACAAGCCACCATGCACTCCCTACACTCTGCGGCATCGTACCTGTACTCCAAAAATGAGAACGTTATGTCACAACCTGGGAAAGGATTTTTAGTCTGGCTGGCCGGCCTGAGCGTGCTGGGCTTTCTGGCCACCGATATGTATCTGCCGGCATTTGCCGCCATGCAGCAGGATCTCGACACCTCCGCCGCATCCATTAGCGCCAGCCTGAGCCTGTTCCTGGCCGGCTTCGCGCTGGGCCAGCTGTTCTGGGGGCCGCTATCGGACCGCTACGGGCGCAAACCGGTGCTGCTGAGCGGCCTGGCGATTTTCGCGGTCGGCTGCCTGGGGATGCTGTGGGTGCAGAACGCCACTCTGATGCTGGCGCTGCGCTTTCTGCAGGCGATTGGCGTCTGCGCCGCGGCGGTCACCTGGCAGGCGATGGTGACCGATTACTATCCCGCCCAGCGCACCAACCGCATCTTCGCCACCATTATGCCGCTGGTAGGGTTGTCCCCTGCGCTGGCCCCGCTGCTGGGCAGCTGGCTGCTGGTGCATTTCGAGTGGCAGGCCATCTTCGCCACCTTGTTTGCCATCACCCTGCTGCTGATGCTGCCTGCCCTGCGCCTGAAAGCCGCCGCTAAGTCGGCCACTGTGACTGAAAAGAAAATCACTTTTCTCGCGCTGCTGCGCTCCCGGGAATACAGCGGCAACGTCCTGATCTACGCCGCCTGTTCCGCCAGCTTCTTCGCCTGGCTTACCGGTTCGCCGTTTATCCTTCATGAGATGGGCTACGGCCCAACCGCTATAGGGTTGAGCTATATCCCGCAGACCATCGCTTTTCTGGTGGGCGGTTATGGCTGTCGCGCGCTGCTGCAAAAATGGTCCGGACAGCAGATGCTACCTTGGCTGCTGGTGATCTTCGCCGTCAGCGTCGCCGCCACCTGGCTGGTGGGTCTGCAAACGCATGCCTCGCTGGTGGCGTTAATGATCCCGTTCTGCCTGATGGCGGTAGTCAACGGTGGGATCTACCCTATTGTGGTCGCTCAGGCGCTGAAGCCTTTCCCGCAGGCAACCGGCCGCGCGGCGGCGCTGCAGAACACGCTCCAGCTTGGCCTGTGCTTCCTGACCAGCCTGTTAGTCTCCGCGCTGATCGCCACGCCGCTGCTGACCACCACCAGCGTGATGCTGGTCTCTATTTTGTTAGCCGGAGTGGGTTACCGACTGCAGCAGACGCCAGAGCTGGCGGCCCACTCTTCCCAAGCCTGACGCCCGTCGCCAGAGCCCGGACCAGTGATTAGCACGCTAAGATATTTTTATTGAAAGCCAGTACTTAGCGTCCTATACTGGATCCGGGTTCACATAAATAAAAAATATTTAACAGATTAACGGATGCAGGATGCCTCCGTTTCACCATGGAAGGCCTTTCGGCAAGGGTTATCTCCCTTCCTCTGTTCTACGTCGGATAGCGACTTCACGGATTATCCGTGAGATTTCTCACAAAGCCAAAAAAGCGTCTACGCTGTTTTAAGGTTCTGATCACTTGGGCGTGATGGAGAAGCTATGAGTTCATCGTGTATAGAAGAAGTAAGTGTACCAAATGATGACTGGTACCGGATTGCAGCTGAATTGTTGGGCCGTGCGGGAATTGAAATCAACGGCTCCGCGCCGTCAGACCTGCGGATTAAAAACCCTCTTTTTTTTAAACGCGTATTGCAGGAGGGGTCGCTGGGTTTAGGTGAAAGCTATATGGACGGCTGGTGGGACTGCGAGCGTCTGGATATATTCTTCCATAAAGTGCTCCGCGCCGGGCTGGAAAAACAACTCCCTCATCATTTCAAAGACACACTCCGCATCGCAGGCGCTCGCCTGTTTAACCTGCAAAGTAAAAAACGCGCCTGGATTGTCGGCAAAGAGCACTATGACCTCGGCAACGATCTTTTCAGCCGGATGTTGGATCCCTACATGCAATATTCCTGCGGTTACTGGAAAGAGGCGCAGACCCTCGAAGCCGCGCAGCAGGATAAGCTGGATCTCATCTGCCGTAAGCTGGAGCTCGAGCCAGGCATGCGAGTGTTGGATATCGGCTGCGGCTGGGGCGGTCTTGCCGATTATATGGCGCGAAATTACCAGGTGAGCGTTGTCGGCGTGACCATCTCCGCCGAACAGCAAAAGATGGCCCAGGCGCGCTGCGATGGCCTTGACGTAGAGATTCGTCTTCAGGATTATCGCGATCTGCACGACAGCTTCGACCGCATTGTCTCCGTCGGCATGTTCGAGCATGTGGGTCCCAAAAATTACGCCACCTACTTTGAGGTCGCCGATCGTAATTTAAAACCCAACGGCCGCTTCTTACTGCACACCATCGGTTCCAAAGTCACCGACCATAACGTTGACCCGTGGATCAATAAATATATCTTCCCCAACGGCTGCCTGCCGTCGGTACGGCAGATCGCCGATGCCAGCGAGAAGCACTTTGTGATGGAAGACTGGCACAACTTCGGCGCCGATTACGACACCACCCTGATGGCCTGGTATGAGCGTTTCCTCGCGAGCTGGCCGGAAATTGCCGATAACTATTCAGAGCGTTTCAAACGCATGTTCAGTTATTACCTGAACGCCTGCGCCGGCGCCTTCCGCGCCCGCGACATTCAGCTCTGGCAGGTGGTGTTCTCGCGCGGGGTTGAACACGGACTGCGCGTCGCCCGTTAAAACACAGTCCCCCGCTCACCGGCGGGGGATTTTTTTTCAGGCTTCACTGACCTTTGCCGCCATCTCTTTCGCCGCCAGCACGCGTTCGACCGTATCGACAACCGCCTGGGTTTGCGGGTCGATCTCGATATTGACGCGGTCGCCCAGCTTTTTCGCCCCCAGCGTGGTCCGCTGCAGCGTCTCCGGAATAAGATGCACGCAGAATCGGGTTGCCGTCACCTCACCTACCGTCAGGCTGATGCCATCGATACCGATGAATCCTTTATAAAGGATATATTTCATCAGCGTCGGGTCCTGTACTTTAAACCAGATCTGACGGTTATTTTCGGAAGTGAGGATCTTCACGATTTCCGCGGTGGTCATAATATGGCCGGACATCAAATGCCCGCCGATTTCATCACTGAATTTCGCCGCCCGCTCAACGTTAACTTCATCCCCGACCTGAATATCGCCGAGATTGGTAATCCGCAGCGTCTCTTTCATGAGATCAAAGCTGATGCGCGCGCCGTTGATGTCGGTCACCGTCAGACAGCAACCGTTGTTGGCTACCGATGCCCCGGTTTCGAGCCCCTCCAGCATATGCGCCGGCAGCTCCACCACGTGGGTGCGAAAATTGGGTTTATCATCAATGGAGACCACTTTCGCGGTTCCCTGAACAATACCAGTAAACATGTTTGGCTCCTGTTGAAAATCATGACGGTATCATTACCGTTTTCGCTATCGGGAACAATAACAGGAGGGCTGAGCGGTTGCCAGCGCGCTTCGTGCCTCGACTCTTTTTTCACTGGCTTAATGGCTAATCCTCGCTACAATAGACTGGAATTTCCTCATTTTTATCCCCTTGCTGCCAGTTACGGCGGCTTTTTTAGTCTCAAAATAACAACAATACAAAGGTGTTCACGTGCAGAAGTATTTCATTGAAGCGCGTCAGTTATTAGCTCTGGCTATACCCGTCATTCTTGCGCAGGTAGCGCAGACGGCGATGGGTTTTGTCGATACCGTGATGGCGGGCGGCTACAGCGCCACCGATATGGCTGCGGTGGCCATCGGAACCTCCATCTGGCTGCCGGCCATTCTCTTCGGCCATGGGCTGCTGCTGGCGCTGACCCCGGTGGTGGCGCAGCTTAATGGCTCCGGGCGGCGGGAGCGTATCGCGCCGCAGGTGCGTCAGGGCTTCTGGCTGGCGGGGCTGGTCTCGGTGCTGATCATGGTCGTGCTGTGGAATGCCGGGTATATCATCAGCTCCATGCATAATATCGACCCGCTGCTGGCGGAGAAAGCGGTTGGCTATCTGCGCGCGCTGCTGTGGGGGGCGCCGGGCTATCTGTTCTTCCAGGTCGCCCGTAACCAGTGTGAAGGGCTGGCAAAAACCAAGCCCGGAATGGTCATGGGCTTTATCGGTTTACTGGTCAACATTCCGGTGAACTACATCTTTATCTATGGCCATTTCGGCATGCCAGAGCTGGGCGGCGTCGGCTGCGGCGTGGCGACCGCCTCCGTTTACTGGGTGATGTTTGCCAGTATGCTGTGGTGGGTGCGCCGGTCGCGTTCGATGCGCGATATCCGCTGCGCCGAGGGCTTCAGCGGCCCCGATTTCGCCGTCCTGCTGCGGCTGGTGCAGCTGGGGCTACCCATCGCCCTGGCGCTATTCTTCGAAGTGACCCTGTTTGCCGTCGTCGCGCTGCTGGTCTCCCCGCTCGGGATCATTGACGTCGCCGGCCACCAGATTGCGCTGAACTTCAGCTCGCTGATGTTCGTTCTGCCGTTGTCGCTGGCGGCCGCGGTCACCATTCGCGTCGGCTTCCGCCTCGGCCAGGGCTCAACGATCGATGCCCAGGTTTCCGCCCGTACGGGTGTGGGCGTGGGCGTCTGCCTGGCGGTGTTTACCGCTATCTTTACCGTGCTGATGCGCAAGCAAATTGCCCTGCTGTACAACGATAACCCGGAGGTGGTGATGCTGGCCTCGCATCTGATGCTGCTGGCGGCGGTCTACCAGATCTCGGACTCTATTCAGGTGATCGGCAGCGGTATCCTGCGCGGCTATAAAGATACGCGGTCTATCTTTTTTATCACCTTTACCGCGTACTGGGTGCTGGGTTTACCCAGCGGCTACCTGCTGGCGCTGACCGACGTGATTGTCCCCCGCATGGGGCCCGCCGGCTTCTGGTGCGGATTTATCATCGGCCTGACCTCCGCCGCTATTATGATGATGCTGCGGATGCGTTTTCTGCAGCGCCAGCCCTCCAGCATCATCTTACAGCGCGCCGCGCGCTAATCCTGCCAAAGCCCGCCACCCTGGCGGGCTTTTTCTTTCTTCAGTTATGTTCCGACGTTGTACATTCCGTTACTCCCCGACACCAAAGACTCACTGATGAGCGCCCCGGAGATGCATATAGTGTGGCCAACAGCCCCGCAGTGGGGTTACTCAGGAAACCAATTCGAGGATTTCAGCATGAAAAAAGTATTAGCTCTGGTTGTTGCCGCTGCTATGGGTCTGTCATCTGTTGCTTTCGCAGCCGACGCCGCGACCACCACCCCGGCTACCGCAGCCAGCCACACCACCGTTCACCACAAGAAACATCACAAAGCGGCGGCGAAACCGGCAGCCGAACAGAAAGCCCAGGCAGCGAAGAAACACCATAAAGCGGCGACAAAACCGGCCGTAGCGCAGAAAGCCCAGGCAGCGAAGAAGCATCACAAAGCCGCGGCGAAACCGGAAGCAGCGCAGAAAGCCCAGGCAGCAAAGAAACACCATAAAGCCGCGGCGAAACCGGCCGTAGCGCAGAAAGCCCAGGCAGCAAAGAAACACCATAAAGCGGCGACAAAACCGGCCGTAGCGCAGAAAGCCCAGGCGGCGAAGAAGCACCATAAAGCGGCGCACCACGCAGCCAAACCGGCGGTACAACCGGCGGCATAACGGTCAGGCGTTAAGGTAATAAACCGGCGCTGAATAGCGCCGGTTTTTTTTCAGGAGGACATCATGCTGCAACGCTATCGCTTCGAATTGCTGTTGGTTATGCTCATCGTCTGCGCGCTGTTTACCCTTCGCTTGATGTTTAAATAGCGGGCTGCTGAACCCATTTACGGGCCGGCGGCGTATAGTCGCGGAAACCGGCGATAATCTCCTCTGGCGAAGCAGCAAACGGCAGCATCTCCGCGTAGCGCGGGTGCATAAATCCTTCCCGTACCATGTTATTGACCATCGCCTGCAGCGGATCGTAATACCCCTTGATATTCAGGAATGCGCACGGTTTTTCATGGATGCCCAACTGCGCCCAGGTCCACTGTTCGAAAATCTCTTCAAGCGTCCCCGCTCCGCCCGGCAGAGCAATAAAGCCGTCGGCCAGCGCCGCCATTTTGGTTTTCCGTTCGTGCATATCCTCCACCACATGCAGCTCCGTCAACCCGCGGTGGGCAATTTCCCGCTCCACCAGGCCGCGCGGCATTACGCCGATGACCGTGCCCCCGGCCTCCAGCGCCGCATCGGCAACCGCCCCCATCAAGCCAACTTTGCCGCCGCCATAGACAACAGCCAGTCCCTGCTGCGCCAGCATGTGGCCAACCCGTCGGGCGGTTTCGAGATACAGCGGATGTTCGCCAGCTGAAGAACCGCAGAAAATACCAATCGATTTCATCTTCCTTATTACTCCTCTCTTCTGGTGGGCGATAATTTAACACAACGGCAACCCTTACGCGCAGGGTGAGACCGGCAAAGAAAAGAGAGGCGAGGCGCCTGCTGGCGAAGAAATATCCTTGTGGTTCAGTAAAATATCTCCGGAGTGGGTAAAAGATCCGCAATCGCATACAATGTACAAGAAAAGTGACGTTTACCTCTTGCCACATCCCCTGCCTGCCGCTAATATGCGTCCCCGTTGTCACCACAACATTGCGTTCGTAGCTCAGTTGGTTAGAGCACCACCTTGACATGGTGGGGGTCGTTGGTTCGAGTCCAATCGAACGCACCATTATGCGTTTATAGCTCAGTTGGTTAGAGCACCACCTTGACATGGTGGGGGTCGTTGGTTCGAGTCCAATTAAACGCACCATAATGCGTCTGTAGCTCAGTTGGTTAGAGCACCACCTTGACATGGTGGGGGTCGATGGTTCGAGTCCATTCAGACGCACCAATCTCGTTTCGTATCATTCCCTCTCAACATTAGCCTGCTGCATCGTGACCGGAAAACGCACGCCTTCTGCGCTTCCAGCCTGAACGTCATCAAACCCTGCCAGCGACAAAGCAAAACCCGATTATTCGCGACTATGAATAGCCTGCGCCATCGCCAGGGCATCCTCCCCTGCCGGCAACCGCGAAGGGGCTTGAGGATCGTTCACCATCCGCCAGACGGCCTGAGCCACATCGACAGCCTGCGTCACGCTGGCGTTATCCTGGATGCTGTCGAGGATCTGCTGGCCGAGCGGCGCATAGCTCTCCGGGAGCTGGCCCATCGTTCGACGCGCGTTTTCCCCGAAGCGGGTCTGGGGAGCGCGTCCCGGCAGGATCAAACCGACGCGAATATTAAAGGGCCGCAGCTCCAGCGCCAGCGACTCCGTGAAGGCATTCACCGCCGCTTTACTCGCGGTATAGACCGCCAGCAGGGGCATCGGCTGCAGGGTGACCGCCGAGGTGATATTAACGATCGTCCCGCTACGGCGCGCTCTGAACCGGGGAAGTACCGCCTGGGTCATGGCGATAGTCCCAAGCGTGTTGGTGGCAAACAGGTTCGCTATCGCCTCGTGCGACGCCCCCTCCAGGGCGTTGAGCATCCCCACTCCGGCGTTATTGACCAGAACGTCAATCTCTCCGGCCTCGGCAATCGCCTCGGCGATACTCTGCGCTGAGGTGACGTCAAGACGCACCAGCCGCAGACGGTCGCTGGCCGGCAACAGATCCTCGCGCGGAACCCGCATCGTGGCGATAACCTTCCAGCCCTGTTCAAGAAAATAACGTGCCGTCTCCAGACCAAAACCCGATGAACAGCCGGTGATCATAATCGTTTGCATCTCTCTGTCTCCGTTGGTTTCTTCCTTTTCATCATAGACAGCCCGCTCCGGACGATATAGGGTCAATAATCCATTATTCTTTAGCAGGAGTCCGGAAATGAGCGACCCGCTGGCGGAAATCATAGCGATGCTCAATCTCAGAGCGGTGCTGACCAAAACCATTGAGGGGGCGGGAGAATGGCGCGTTAAACGTTCAGACCAGGGAATGTCGTTCTACGGCGTGGTACTGGAAGGCGGTTGTCGGCTGGAAATAGACCAGCATGCGCCGCAGATCCTGCGCGCCGGGGATTTTATGTTGATCCCGGCGGCGTACCGTTTCGCGTTAACCAGCCTGACCCCGCCGCCTTCACCGGCGCTGGAGACCACCCCGGTGAAACTGGCGGCGGAACACTTTCGCCTGGGAGCTCTCGACCAGCCAGCGGAGATGCAGGCGCTGATTGGCCACTGCGCTGCCGATTCGGATAACGCCAGCCTGCTAACCTCCCTGCTGCCCGCCTTAGTGGTGGTTCGCGACCAGCCGCGGCTGGCCACCTTTGTCGGGCTGCTGAAAGAGGAAGCCCAGGCGGATCGCGCAGGCAAATCTTTCGTTCTGGCGCGGATGGTTGAGCTGCTGTTTATCGAGGCCATCCGATCCTGCGGAACGCTCGCCACCCCCGGACTGATGCGCGGCCTGAGCGATCCGCGGGTCGCCCAGGCAATCCGCCTGCTACATCAGGCCCCCGCCAGACGCTGGACCGTCAACGCCCTGGCCGCCGACTGCGCGCTGTCTCGCTCGACGTTATTTGAACGCTTTACCGGCCTGACCGGAATGACCCCGATGGGCTATTTGTTGAGCTGGCGCATGACCCTGGCCATGCAGTGGCTGGGCGAGACGGGCATCAGCATAACGGATATCGCCGAGCGCCTCGGCTATGGCTCGACCAGCGCGTTCAGCGTGGCCTTTACCCGATATGCCGGGATATCGCCGGGCAAATATGCCCGCCAGCGGGCGGCGCAGTGCCCCCCAGGCCCGCCATAAGTTAACCTGCCGCAATCGTCGTCTGCAGCCAGCGCTCAAACACCTGCAGCGCCGGCTCCCCCTCGCCGCCGCCGGGTTTGATCAGGCAAAAGCGCTTGGCCAGCGTCGGCAAGCCCGGCCATGGGGCGACCAGCGTCCCGCTGCGCAGTTCGCTCTCCACATACATCTTCGGCACCAGGGCCACGCCCTGCTGGCTGAGTACCGCAGCGATCGCCATCTCATGCAGATCATAGCGCGGCCCCTGCGCCGGGTTATCCAGCGCCAGACCGCACTCGCGGGCATAGTGCAGCCAGGCGTCCGGGTTTTGCCGCCGATGAATGCGCGGCAGCCGGTTCAGCAGCCCCGGGAGATCGTCATCCGTCAGCAGCGCGGCATGACAGACCGGCAGCAGATATTCCGCAAACAAAAACGTCACATCCATTCCGGTCCACGCCGGGTGATCAAAATGGATGGCCGCATCAAATCCGCTGCCCGGCAGAATAAAGGGGTCGCTGCGGGCGGCGATATTGACCACGATATGCGGATGCTGCGCCGTGAACTGCCCGAGCCGGGGGATGAGCCAGCGGCTGGCGAAGGTGGGGAGCACGGCGATCTCGAGACTGCGGCCATCGGCGGGCATCCCGCTAACGTCGTGGGTTTCCCGCTCCAGCCTGCTGAGGATCTCGCGGACCTGTCTGGCATAGCGGGCGCCGGCCGGATTGAGCCGTACCCGGCTCCCGATCCTGTCAAATAGTTTGCTGTCGAGGAGCGCTTCCAGACGGGCGATCTGCCGGCTGATGGCCCCTTCCGTTAACGCGAGCTCCGCCGCCGCGCGGGCAAAGTTGCCGTGGCGGGCGGCGGCCTCAAAGGCCAGTAGCGCAGCGCTGCTGGGGATTTTACGACGCATAGCCAATGCTCCTTGTGCGGGCCCATTGAAATTCAGTGACAGAATATCACTGAGTGATGAATAAACATCGTTTTTCAGCGCCATTATTGCCGGATAGGATGAATAAAACTCACTAAAGCGCGTTATGCGCTGAATCATCTGTCTCTCGAGGTCACTATGCTCTATGTCGTCGAATGCGCCTACACCGACCCGCAAAGCGAAGCGGCGTGGAATACCTTTTACAATCGGGAAAAATTGCCGGCGCTGGTCTCGGTGCCCGGTTTTCATGCCTCCCAGCGCTTCTGCGCGTTCAGCGAGGGCTGCCCTCGCTACCTGGCCCTACACGATATCCGCGATGCCGCCGTCCTCGACAGCGACGCCTATCGCCGCAATGGTGGGGGTCATTTTGCCCGCTGGCAATCGGCGATCGCCGACTGGCATCGCCACCTCTATCTCACGACTCACGCGCTGCGGGAGGTGGCTCCTGACGAGGTGCTGCTGCTGAGCGATACCGCGGAAGCCCTGCCCGTCGCTGCGCCGATCGTCCTGCAGCCCGGGGGTCTGGCCACCCGGCATACCCGCTATGCCGCCATCGTCCCGCGTGACGACCTGCATCACCGGGTCACCTCTGCCGCGGTCTTTATCTATCAGCCCATTACCGCCAGGTTGCGTCACCCGGCGGAGCAAGCGTGAGGTCAACATGACACCAGCTCCCTTTTATACCCTGACAGCAGGCGACCTGACGATAAGCGCCATCAGTGATGGTCAGATGACGGCGCCGCTGACGCTACTCGCGGGGATCGCCCCTGAAGAGGCGGCGCGTCTGCAGCGCCAGGCCGGGTTAACCTCGCCGGAGGCCATCGAGATCGGCGCTTACCTGATCCGCGGACGCGGGCACACGCTGCTAGTGGATACCGGCACCGGCGGGGCCAACGGCGTCGGCGGCGCGCTTATTGCCAATCTGGCGCTGCTCGGCGTGCGCCCTGAGGAAATTGACACCATCCTTCTCACCCACGCGCACCCGGACCATATCGGCGGCCTGCTGACCGCCGCCGGTACACCGGCTTATCCCAACGCCATGGTGTTCCTGCCCTCACGGGAAAGCGCTTACTGGCTGGCGCCATCGACACTGGACAACGCCAGCGATCGTGGACAACGTAACGTGCTGCGCGTCCGCCGCATAATGGCGATCTGCGCGACGCAAATTCGTGATATTGATGAAGACGAGCCGGTAGCCGGGATCCGGCCATGTCCCCTGCCCGGGCATACGCCAGGGCATACCGGATATCGCCTTGAGGCGGGCGGAACGTCGCTGCTAATATGGGGGGATATCGTCCACTTTCCCTCGATCCAGAGCGCCCGGCCAGAGGTGTCGGTGGCATTTGACGTCGATCCTGACCAGGCCCGGCATACACGGGAAAGTCTGCTGCGCCAGGCCGCCCGCGAAGGGTGGCTCATCGCCGGTATGCATCTTGGCCTGCCGGGTTTCGCCCGCGTGGAGAATACCGCCTCAGGCTACTGCCTGCGCCCGGTGTGACCTTCGCGGCGAACACCGATCACAGCGAAACCCCGGTCGTGACATTAACGCGACCGGGGCGTGGTGTCTGGGGAAGTGGACTAGCCGTTAACCGCGGCTCTTCCAGCCTTTTTTACTTTTGCAGCTGGCTTTGGTGGCGACCCATGGGTGACGCAGCTGGGTCAACTGAAGATCCTGAGAGGCCGGGCTGGCGGACCAGCGTTTGTTGCACAGAGGCTTACGAGTTGCAATGACCATAAAAACGCTCCTGAAAGTAATGAACAGTTCCCTGGGTAATTCCATAAGTTCAGAATTAGCTTATCACCGCTTAAACGTAGTTATTTCAATCTTTGTTTTGCTATGTAAATGGTGATTGCCACCTGAAAGGTATTAAATTGATCTAGATCAATGTAAGTGCGATTTTTTGATTTCGCCACCTATATTTTCAACCGTTTAACTTCGGCCACCGCTTGATTAAGACTTTTCCTATACCACATAATCCAACAGAAGAGAGCAAGATTATCAGATTTTTATTCTAGTTATGTATGCCAATGTGGTTAATTGTTTTGATTATTCTAGCTAATAAAATTCACTTGGTCAGACCGCCGCAGGCGGGTACTCTGCACCGGCAATACGGGGATTTGTCAGGGAGTGGTGGATGACTACAGGCTATAAACTACTTGGCTATAAGTTAGCGGATAATATTTTCTACTGCCTGCATCATCGGGAAATTATCGCGTTACGTGGGACGCGAACGCAGGTTCAGCTGCGCAGCACCATGGCTTGTTTACTGGAGTATTTGCTGGCGCATGGCAGAGAACGTCTGGTCAGCGATGAAGAGTTAATGATTAACGTCTGGGAAAAAAATAATCTCCGTCCGTCCGCGCAGCGATTATGGCAGGTTATCCAGACCCTAAAATCTCGCTTAAACCAGGCGGGGGGTCGAAAGCACGTTAATTGTCCGCGTTAAATGCGCAGGGTATTATATTAATCCTGCTTGCGTAGCCGAAATTTATTCCTTCAAACCGCCGGGCATGATGAATTATATAAACAACTCGCCTGCTGATATGAATAAGCTCCTGGTTCGCAATTAATCTCCTCTCCACGCCGTTTAGATCGCTTGCAACAGGGTTTATTCTTTGAATATTTTAATTCACAGCAATAATATTTATTTTAATATCGGCCTCGCCCAGTGTTTCAGAGATATTCAGGAAACCCTGTCCGGTCTGAATATTATTCATTCACTGCCGCTCAGCCATCTGCCCGATCTGGCCGGGATGGATGTGATTATTTTAGCGCTGGAAAACTATCACGATTATCAGGCCGCTGCTGAATTAGCCCTGCGCTATCCCGGTCTGGTGGTCGGATTTACCTCCGCTAACAATGTGAGACGCGGGCGCGCCTTTTACGCAGATACCCTCCTGTGGGTCAGCCAGCGGGAAAGCGTTCACGAGATCGGCCGCCTTCTGCGCCGGCTGGCAGACCGTAGCCGCCCTTTCGCGCCGCGCCATCAGCGTCAGAGTCACTCCTCCCGGCTGCGAGCCCCACTTAATGACCTGGAGATGCAGATGATTTGTGGCGTGGTCGACGGACAGTCAATTAATCAGATGGCGGACGCGCTGGGGGTTAATCGAAAGCGGGTTTATAACGGACTGGAGCGGATCAAAATGAATTTTCGCCTCGTCAGCCATACTCATTTTCATCATTTTATGACCGCGGAGGCCACGTTTAGCCACCTCTGCGCCGATCACAGTTGCTATAGACCAGGAGTACGGCCAGCCCGGCAACGACGTGCCGCATCGCGACCGCCGAAAATCATTCATATAATTTGAATGAGTTTCGCAAATTGTTTTGATTTTAACCACGAGGTATTGCGCGTATTCTTTATCACATCAGGGCGACAAGCCCTATATCAGACACCAGATTAAGGAATACGACCATGAAATCCATCAAAACTTTCGTTGCTGTTGCTGCACTGTCACTGTTCTCTTCCGTTAGCTTCGCCCAGAGCGTCAGCGCCACCGCCTCCACCCTGGACCGTGCTGAAGCCAAAATCGCCGCCCAGGCCGCCGAGCAGGGTGCGTCCTATAAAATCACCAGCGCCCAGTTTAATAATCGCGTCCATATGACGGCTGAGCTGAGCAAATAATCTCTTCGTTCTTTCGCAATGAAAAAAGCGCCGTCAAAAACGGCGCTTTTTTTTCGCCTCTTTCTCCGGGCAGTGATTTCCTGAGCGGCGCGCTGTGGCGTTCAGCCAATTCCGGGCCAATACTTACCGTATCCCCCGGAAAAGAGAACCCGATGATGAAAGCCTGGATCGTCAACAAACCCGGTTCACTGGACAATCTGCAGCTTGTCGATCTTGCCGACCCCGGCGCGCCGGCGGCAGGCGAGATCCGCGTAGCGCTCCACGCCACCTCCCTGAATTATCACGATTTGCTGATAGCGACGGGGGTGATTCCTACCGCCGATCGGCGGATCCTGATGGCGGACGGCGCGGGGGTGGTCGAAGCGGTTGGCGCCGGAGTCAGCGAGTTTCAGCCAGGCGACCGGGTGGTGGCTGGCTTTTTCCCGCAGTGGCTGGATGGCCGTCCTGGCCCGCAGGTGAAGGACTTCAGCCAGACCCCGGGCGACGGCGCCGAGGGGTTTGCCTGCCAGTATGTGGTCAGACCGGCCAGCCATTTTACCCATGCGCCTGACGGATGGAGCTTCAGGGAAGCGGCGACTATCACCACCTCCGGCCTCACCGCCTGGCGCGCGCTGGTGGTGGAGGGGCGGCTAAAAGCGGGCGATACGGTGCTGACGCTCGGCACCGGCGGCGTGTCGATAACCGCCCTGCAGCTGGCGAAAAGCATGGGCGCGCAAGTCATCGTCACCTCCTCATCAGATGAAAAGCTCGCCCGCGCGCGCCCTGGGGGCTGACCATCTCATCAATTACCGCACCACCCCGGCGTGGGGTGCTACGGTGCAGGACATCACCGGTCATCGCGGGGCCGATATTATCCTCGAGCTCGGCGGACCGGGCACCCTGAGCCAGTCGTTCGAAGCCGTACGTGTTGGCGGACACATCGCCCTCATCGGCGTCCTGACTGGCTTCGAAGGTCATGTGCCCACCCATCTGCTGATGAGTAAACAGGCCCGGTTGCAGGGGCTGGTGGTGGGTCATCGCCGGCAACAACAGGACTACGTCAACGTGCTGAACCTGCAGGCGTCGCGGCCGGTCATCGATAAAGTGTTTGATTTTGCGGCCTTACCAGACGCCTTCCGCTATCTGCAAAGCGGCGCCCATTTCGGCAAAATTTGCGTGGAGTGGTAGGGGTGAGGAAATGAGATGAACAGGGCCTCCGTGCCCTGGGAACGGCTTTATTCGAAAAAGACGTCCGGATTGTCCGACAGCGAAACAAAGGATTTCGTGTTTTTATCCAGCGCCTGAATCTCGCCGCTTTCAATGTCGTAGAACCAGCCGTGCAGGCGCAGGGTATGGTCGCGCAGGCCGACCGCCACCGACGGGTGGGTTTTGATGTTGTTCAGCTGAGCGATGACGTTTTCCTGCACCATGCCGTTGACCTTATCGGTTTCGCTGGCCCAGGTTTTCTTTTCCACCACCGCTTTTGCAGCATCAGCGTAGCGCAGCCAGTGAGACACCGCCGGCATCGGCTCCAGGCACTGGCAGGTGGCGATCGCTTTCATCGCCCCGCAGTTTGAGTGGCCGCAGATCACGATATCAGTCACGCCCAGCGCAACCACGGCATACTCAATGGTCGCGGATACACCACCCGGCTCCGGCCCGAAAGACGGCACGATATTCCCGGCATTACGAATAACAAAGAGCTGTCCCGGCTCCTGCTGGGTAACCAGTTCCGGCACCAGACGGCTGTCAGAGCAGGAGATGAAAAGCGCTTTGGGATTCTGGCTGGAAGCCAGGCTGCGGAAGAGCTCTTTACGCTGGGGGAAGATCTCTTTCTGGAAGTTGAGGAAGCCCTCAATGATATGTTGCATAGCAGTGTCTCTTCTCTGTAGTTATTACGGTATGACAAAGATCACAGTTATTCAGTTTACCATTGCTGACAAGAATGGGAATCGTTATTCAAACAGTTGCGCAGAAAACGCGCGCCGCGGATGCCCATTCAGCCTCGCCTATTCCACAGGGTTTTCACGTGCTTTCCTGAGCCAGTTTGCTACTCTGTCTGCTCGTACCGTCCCCACGTTGCCGACCGCCTGACGGCGGCGAACACACCAGGAGTTGCTATGTTCTTATCCAGCCTGATGGCCATTGCCGCGGTGCTGATCATGGGCGTGATCAGTCCCGGCCCGAGCTTTATTTTTGTCGCGCGCAATGCGGTCGCCCGCTCGCGCCTGCACGGTCTGGTGACCGCCCTCGGCACCGGCGCCGGCGCCGCCATTTTTTCTATTATGGCGATGCTGGGCCTGCAGAAGGTGCTCACCGCGGTGCCAGAGCTGTTTATTGGCTTGAAAGTAGCGGGCGGGCTCTACCTGTTGTGGCTGGGCTATAAGATTTTCCGCGGTTCGGCGCAGCCGATGGATTTTTCCGCCAGCGGTATGGCCGGCAACCATTCGTTGCTGAAGACCTTCCGCGACGGGCTGTATACCCAGCTGAGCAATCCCAAAACCGCGCTGGTGTTTGCCTCGATTTTTACCGCCCTGCTGCCGACGCAGATCCCCACCGCGTTCTATTACATCGTGCCGCTGATGAGTTTTCTGATTGACGTTAGCTGGTATTCACTGGTGGCGCTGGTGCTCTCCGCCGATCGCCCGCGTCGGGTCTACCTGCGGTTGAAGCGGCGAATCGATATCGCCACCGCGACGGTGCTGGGGGCGCTGGGCCTGCGGCTTATCGCTACCTCTCTCACCCGCTAGCGGCTACACGGTATGGATACGGATATCGTGTTGCTGAAAGGCAACGCGATATTCGCGACTAATATTCTCCTCCACCACCAGCACATCGATATCGCTGCTCGCGGCCACCACGAACCGCGCCACCGCCGGAATTTTATCCGAGGTCAGGCCGATGATAATTTCGCTGCACTGCTTAATCACCGCTTTCTTAAACTCACAGTCGGCATAGTCAAAACCGGTCAGGCCTGACTCTGGCGCCATGGCGCAGCCGCCGATAAACCCCTGGTCGAATAACATCCCCTGCACCTGAGCCACCGCCGCGGCCCCAACGCAGCCCCCGCTTGCCCGCTGTACCTGGCCGCCGAGCATCACCACGTCGTAGAGCGGCTTTTTCACCAGCACCGCGGCGATCTCCGGAGAGTTCGTCACCACCGTCAGCGCCAGCTCGGCGGGCAGCGCCTCGGCCATCGCCAGATTGGTGGTGCCGGTATCAATGAAAATAGTGCCGCCGGGTTTCACCAGCCGGGCGCACTGCTGCGCGATCCTGAGTTTTGTTGCTCGGTTTTTATCTTTCCGTTCACTGTAGTCTCCCGCTTCCGGCAGGCTCAACACCGCCCCGCCGTAGACTTTTTTACAGACGCCTTCGCGGCTAAGCTCATGCAGATCGCGGCGGATAGTATGCTCAGACACCTGAAGACGCGCCGCCAGATCCGCACACACCACTCTGCCGTTTTCCTGCAGGATCTGGCAAATCAGCGCTTGTCGCTGTTGGGGAAAAGCAGCATAATCGAGCAAAGCAACTCCTTAAATAATCATAAACGAGCAACAGTAAGCATGATCGTCTGCCCTGCTGTGATTGTCAATGTTCCAGCCCGGAGGTTTACTATGAAAATTGCCCATTTCGCTCTGTGGACCCAACAGCTTGAGGCTCAGGCCCGCTTCTGGGTCGAGTTCTTTGCCGCCAGTATCAATGAAAAATACCTCAGCCAGACCAACCCCGGATTTGCCTCCTATTTTGTCACCATCGACGACGAGGTGGTGATCGAGCTGATGACCAAGCCTGGCCTGCAGCAGGCCAGCGCGGATAATAACCATACCGGCTGGGCGCATCTGGCCCTCTCGGTGGGCGGTGCAGAGCAGGTCGATGCCCTTGCCCAACGCGCCGGAGCGGCGGGAATACTGGTTTCACCCCCGCGCACCACCGGCGACGGCTATTATGAGGCGGTGATCGCCGATCCCGATGGCAACCTGATTGAAATCGTCGCATAGTCAGTAGACCGCCAGCTATAAGGAGGCATCCATGGCACGTTACCGGATCATCGACACCGCGGCCTGGCCCCGCCGGGACCATTTCACCTTTTACCGACAATTTGCCAACCCCAGCTTTAATCTCTGCGTTCCGATAGAGGCGCAGCGCCTGTACGAATGTGCGAAGGACCGGCGGGTCTCATTTTTTCAGCTCGCGCTCTATGCCCTGCTGCGCGCGGCCAACGGGGTGCCGCAGCTCCGACAGCGCGTGCGCGATGGCGAGGTGATTGAATATGACAGCCTGGCGGTCATGACGCCGGTGATGACCGTTGAGGAGGGCTTCCGCCAGGTATGGTGCGACAACGCTGCCCAGTTCACCGCCTTCAGCGCCGCGGCAACGCCGAAGATCGTCGCGGCAAGAGAGACATCGCCGGCGCCGCTCATCGTCGATGGCGAACATTTTATCTGCGCCAGCTGTCTGCCGTGGCTCCACTTTACTTCGATGACCCATGCGGAATACGCGGTGGGCGCCGCGGTTCCTGCGCTCACCTGGGGGAAACTGCAGAACGGCGTGATCCCGGTAGCCGGGCGATTTAACCATGCCTTCGTCGATGGTCTCCATGCCAGCCGCTTTTACGCCCTCGTCGAAGCGGGGTTTCGCGACCCCGAGCGGCTCTGGCAGCCGCTAACCGCGACCGCCCCCTCACTGCTTCCCCCTACGGCGAAGGATCGCTGAGAACTCACCACACTCACCGCCGGGCAGCCTTCCCTCTGTCCGGAGGTCGCTTTTCCCTAACTGTCGCCTTTGCAACAGGCAGCGCAAAAGTGCGCTGCATTTGCAGCAGTCCGCTCCGTCAGCAGACATAGCCAGCCCGCTAAATATCGCCAACCGGCCTTCCTCTCTCGCTGGCATGTGTTTTGCTTACTCATACATATAACCCATGAGCATTACGAATAATTTATTTATCCAATTTACGCATAAGCTATTCACTGAATAAGAGAGAAGATGATGTCAGCCAGTTCACCCGCTCTGCCTTACACCCAGTCCTCGCCGCAGGCGCATATTATTGCCAGCGATGCGGAAGCCCTCGCCATCGCCGATGAGATCGCCGCCGTGCTCAAACCCGGCGCCGCCGAGCGCGACCGCACGGGTATCGTCCCGGTGGAGATCGTCAACACCTACTCCAACAGCGGGCTGTGGGGTATTACGGTGCCGCGCCGCTTTGGCGGCGCCGAGGTCTCGGCCGCGATCCTGGCGCAGGTCATTGCCATTCTTTCCGCGGCCGATCCATCGTTAGGTCAGATTCCCCAGAACCACTATTGCCTGCTGGAAGATATTCGTCTGCAGGGCAGCGACGACCAGCAGGCGTTCTTTTTCGCCCAGGTACTGCAAGGCTATCGCTTCGCCAATGCCCTGTCGGAAACCGGGGGGAAAACGGTCCTCGATATTCGTACCCGTATCGTGCAAGGCGCCGAGGGGCTGCGGATCAATGGCCGTAAAGGCTATTGCACCGGATCACTGTATGCCCACTGGATTGGCATTCTGGCGCTGGATGCTGACGATCGCGCCCAGCTCGCCTTTGTGCCACAGAACAGCCCGGGGCTGACGGTGGTCGATGACTGGGCGTGCCTCGGTCAGCGAACTACCGCCAGCGGCACCGTACTGGCCGATAATCTTCCGGTCAATCCCTTCCACCTTTTCCCAACGTGGAAGTCCTACGCCAGCCCGACCCTTGCCGGCCCCTTCGCCCAGTTGACCACCGCGGCGATAGACGCCGGTATCGCCCGCGCGGCGCTGGACGATACCGTGGCGTTCGTGCGCAACAGCGCCCGACCGTGGATCGACGCCGGTGTGGCGCGGGCCAGTGACGACCCGCTGACTATCTACCATATCGGTCAGCTGGATAGCCGTCTTGCCGCTGCCGACGCGCTGCTGGAGCGGGCCGGACGGGTGCTCGACCGCTATAAAAATGACCTCAGTGAGGAACATGTCGCCGAGGCGTCGCTGGCCGTCGCCCGCGCCAAAATCTGGACCACTGAAGTGGCGCTGGAGGCCGCCAGCCGCCTGTTTGAGCTGGGGGGCACGCGGGCTACCGGTGAGTCGCTCAACCTCGACCGCCACTGGCGCAATGCCCGGGTGCACACCCTGCACGACCCGGTACGCTGGAAGTATCAGCTGCTCGGAAACTGGGTGCTCGGTATTCGTCCGCAACGACATGACTGGAACTGATATGACAAGTCTGCTGGCATTTTTCGCACAAATCGACTGGAGCGATGTGGCCCAGGCCGCCCTCGATACCCTCACCATGCTGGCCTGGTCGCTGGGCTGGACCGTGCTGCTGGGCCTTCCGCTGGGGATCGTACTCTATCTCACCGGCGAGCCGCGTTTGCTGTACGCCCCGCGTCTTTACCACCTGTTGTCATTGTGCGTCAACGTGCTGCGCTCCCTGCCGTTCATCATTTTACTCATTGTCATGATCCCGTTGACCACGTTGCTGACCGGCACCTCGCTGGGGGTGGAAGGAACCATTCCGCCGCTGGTCGCCGGCTGCGCCCCGTTCTTCGCCCGGCTGGTGGAAACCGCTCTGCGCGAGGTGGAGCACGGCCTGGTGGAGGCCAGCTGGTCGATGGGCGGCAGCACCTGGCAGCTTATCTGGCACACGCTGTTACCGGAGTCGCGGGCCGGGCTGATCGCCGCTGTGACCGTGACGGCCATTTTGCTGGTCGACTACACCTCGATGGCGGGGGTGATTGGCGGCGGTGGGCTGGGCGATCTGGCCATTCGTTTTGGTTATCAGCGCTTTCAGACTGACGTGATGGTGGTCACCGTCCTGATGCTGATTGCGCTGGTACAGCTTCTGCAAATGAGCGGCGACCGCCTGGTGCGCTACGTCAGCCGTAAATAACTTACCTTTCCAGGTTTCAGGAATCACTATCATGAAAAAATCCATTATCGCCGCCGGACTTCTGGCCCTCTTCTCCACCACAGCAATGGCTAACGAGACGCTGATCGTCGGCGCCACGCCGGTACCGCATGCGGAAATCCTGGAGTTTGTGAAGCCCGTGTTGGCAAAGGAAGGCGTCGATTTACAGATCAAAGTATTTAACGATTTTATACAGCCCAATCAGCAGCTGGCGGAGAAACACCTCGACGCTAACTACTACCAGTACCGTCCGTTTCTCGATAACTACAACCAGACCCGGCATACCAACCTTGTTCCGGTAGTCGGGGTGCATATCGAACCTTTCGGCGCCTACTCCAGCAAATACACGAGTCTCACCGCGGTGCCGGACGGGGCGACGATCGCCATTCCTAACGATCCGGTGAACACCGGACGCGCGCTGGTGATGTTAAGCAACGCCGGGCTGATTACCCTCAAGGATCCGCACAATCCGCAATCGGCAACGAAGGACATCACCAGCAACCCGCATCACTTTAAAATCCGCGAACTGGAGGGCGCCATGCTGGCGCGGGCGGTGAAGCAGGTCGACCTCGCCTTTATCTTTGCCAACTATGCGCTGGAGGCCGGTATCGACACCGATAAAGCGTTGCTGGTGGAAAAAGGCAGCGATCTGTACGTCGAATATCTGGTGGCGCGTCCGGACAATATTCAGGACCCGGGCATTCAGAAACTGGCGCAAGCGCTGCATTCGGACGCCGTTCGTCAGTTCATTCTGACGCGTTATCAGGGCAAAATTTTACCCGGATTTTAATCACCGCGGGCAGCGGCGACAGCCGCTGCCCGGGCAAACGGAGCGCATCATCGTGACGCATATCCCCGCCCCACCGATCCATATTGAGTTTGCTGGTATCAGCAAAGCCTATCCTAACGGCGTGCAGGCGCTACAGGACATTGACCTGACCATCCGTCAGGGCGAAATTTTCGGCATCATCGGCCGCAGCGGCGCCGGAAAATCCACCCTGCTGCGCCTGTTTAATCGCCTGGAAAGTGCCGATAGCGGCGAGATGTTCATCCACGGCGAGTCGACCGTTCGCTACTCCCCGCGCCAGCTGCGCGACCTGCGTCGGCGGGTGGCGATGATTTTTCAGCACTTTAACCTGATGGCCACCAAAACCGTGGCGCAGAATATTGCGCTGCCGCTGAAGATGGCTGGCATCCCGGCCGGCGAACGTCAGCGGCGGGTTACGGAAATGCTTGAGCTGGTGGGCCTCAGCGCCCTGCGCGACAGCTACCCTGCCCGCCTTTCCGGCGGCCAGAAACAGCGAACCGGCATCGCCCGGGCGCTGGTCACTCAACCGGAAATTCTGCTGTGCGATGAGGCAACTTCGGCGCTGGATCCGGAAAACACCTTGTCGGTGTTAACCCTGCTGAAGGAGATTAACCAGCGCCTGGGGCTGACTATCGTGCTGATCACTCACGAAATGGAGGTTATTCGCACCCTCTGCGATCGGGTCAGTGTGCTCGAAGGCGGACGCATTGTCGAACAGGGGGAGGTCTGGCGCGTGTTTGGCAACCCGCAGCATCCGGTGACGCGCGCTATGCTCGGCCTGCAGCACCCCGATCGCCCGGAGGCCGGGCCATCGCTGCGCGACGGCGAGCAGATCGTGACCTTACGGTTTGACGGCAGCAGCGGTCGCGAACCCAATCTGCAGCATATCGCCAGCCTGCTGGGGGGCGACGCCCGCCTGCTGTACAGCAACTGCGAGCGTATCCAGGGCCGGGTCATCGGCCAGCTGCAGGTCCGGCTGAGCGGGCCGCTGGCCGCCAGCGCGCTGGTGCAGGATGGCTGGGTCGCGGACAGCATTTTGACCCACCCTCTTCAGGCAGCGGAAACCACTGCGCCATAGCCATAGAATGGAATTATATTTCCGATCCTTTGCTAAGGATAATTGGTTATAAATCATAGCGTTTCAGTGTTAGACAGGGCGAAGTGCGCCTCTTATCTTTCGTCATGAATTGTAAATCACCACGCAATCACTTGATGAGGTAGCACTTTTGTCCAGATTACAACAAGGATTAAAAACCCAAAAAACCCGCTTCGCCCTGGCGCTAAAAGTGGCCCTGCTCGGCGGCGTGGTAGCATTTTCTTCTGCTGTCTTTGCTGAGGGTCTCCTGAAAGAAGGCATCACCCCGGCCACTGACGCCAGTCAGATCCCGGCCAGCGCCAAGCTGCGCAAAGACACGGTGGTGGCCGGGATCTCCGAGCCGCAGGGGATCTTTAACCCCTACTTTTTCGTCAACGGCTGGGATGAGAACGTCACGAACGTCATTTTTTCACGCCTGATCGACTGGGACAGCCAGGGCAAGCTGGTCCCGGGGCTGGCGGAGAGCTGGACGGTCAGCCCGGACAGTAAAGTCTATACCATTAAATTGCGCCCTGGTCTGACCTTCAGCGATGGTTCACCGCTGACGGCGGAAGATGTCGCCTTTACCCTGACGGTCCTGCTCGACCCCAAATATGATGGCGATACCGACATCACCCTGGCCAATATCGCTGGCGGCGCAGAATACAAAGCCGGCAAGGCTGACAGCGTCAGCGGCCTGAAGGTCATCGACCCGCTCACTCTTCAGGTGACCACCACCCAGCCAGGCGCCACCACGCTGGCCAAAATTGGCGGGCCAGTGCTGTCGAAAGCCTGGTACGGCAAAGGATATCAACGGGGACATCTCGACTATCTGCGCTCACTGCACGGCAAGCCGCTGGGCAACGGCCCTTACGTGTACGATACCTATATTCCCGGTCAGGAAATTCGCTTCCATGCCAATAGCCATTTTTACCGTGGGACGCCGCCAACGCCGCGCTTTATCTATCGCGTGACCAATCCGTCGACCAACTTCCAGTTGTTCCAGACCGGGGAGACCGACTACGACGCCTTTACCTCGCGTCCTGACGATATCGAACAGCTGAAGATGCTCGGCTTCGCCAACATTAATCTTTACGGCTCCAGCGACTACAGCCAGGTGGAATTCAACGTTCATCGTCCGGCGCTGCAGGATAAGCGGGTGCGCCAGGCGCTGATTTACGGCCTGGACCGGCAGAAGCTGATCGACGTGGTCTATCAGGGGTACGGCAAAGTCGCCATCGAGCCGATCGCCCCGATCTCCTGGGCCTTTAACGCAGAAGGCGTCAATCCTTACCATTACGATCCGGCGCAGGCGAAAAAGCTGCTGGATGAGGCCGGCTGGAAAGCTGGCGCCGACGGTATCCGCGTCAAAGAGGGCCAACGCCTGGAGCTAACCCTGCTGGTGAGCAAGAAGGTGCTCAACGATGCGTTGATCCCCATCGCCAAAGAGAACTGGCGGCAGATCGGCGTGCTGCTTAAGCCGCAGGTGGTGGATTTCAACGCTCTGATGGCGCAGCGCAAAGCCGGAAATTACGATCTCGCCTCGTTCAGCACCAGCACTCTCAACGACCCGCACGACGGGGTATGGGATTTCTACAGCAGCGAAGCTAAAGAGTCCGGCTACCACAACGCGGAGGTCGATAAGCTGATTAACGCCGGCAACGCGGTGCTCGACATCGAAAAGCGCAAGCCGATCTATCACCAGCTGTATAAAGTGCTGGCCGACGATCCGCCGGTGATCCTGCTCGGCTATCGCAACATCCTTTCCGCCAGCAGCGCCCGCGTCACCGGCTTTAAACCGGATATCTACAACGGCCTGACCGGCAGCCTGCCGGATGTGAAAATCGTTAAGTAAATCCCCTGGCCGCCGGGTTAACCGGCGGCTGATGCGAGATCGTCATGAAAAATTTCATCCTGAGGCGCCTGCTGCAAACGCTGCCGATGCTACTGCTGGCCTCGTTCATTATTTTTATGCTGTTTGCCAAAACCCCCGGCGACTTTATCGATGGCAATATTACCCTGACCGCCGCCCGCGCTGCGGAGCTGAAGGCGATCTATGGCCTCGACCAGCCGCTGTTCACCCGCTATCTCCACTGGCTGGGACAGCTTCTGCGAGGCGATTTAGGTTTTTCGCTGCAGTATCAGATCCCGGTCAGCCAACTGCTCAATCAGTACATCTGGAACTCTTTTCTGCTGGCCAGCGTCGCGCTGGTCTTTTACTGGGGCATTGGCCTGGCGGTCGGCGTGGTGTCGGCCCTGCGACCTGGCTCCTGGTTTGATCATCTGGTGAGCGTTGCGGTGTT
Source organism: Klebsiella sp. 1SOBk10mer (assembly GCF_046602535.1). Classification (NCBI taxonomy): domain Bacteria; kingdom Pseudomonadati; phylum Pseudomonadota; class Gammaproteobacteria; order Enterobacterales; family Enterobacteriaceae; genus Klebsiella; species Klebsiella sp. 1SOBk10mer. Next base: position 1,033,368 of record NZ_JBKIUP010000001.1, on the reverse strand, counting down.
TGCCGCCATGTCATTCCCCACCTTTTTCCTCTGCCTGTTGCTGATTAAATGGTTTGCCGTCGATCTCCACTGGCTGCCGGTAGGCGGGATGACCAATACCGGCAGCGACGAAAGCGGCTGGCAGTATGTGCTGCAAGTGGCTGCCCACCTGGCGCTGCCGGTGCTGGCGCTGGTGATGCTGCAGGCGGGCAGCCTGACGCGCTATGTGCGCGCCAGTATGCTCGACGTGGTGAAAATGGATTTTATCCGTACCGCCCGCGCCAAGGGGTTACATGAGCGCACGGTGATCCTTAAACATGCGTTGCGCAACGCCCTGCTGCCGATCATCACCCTGCTGGGCTTTGAGCTGCCGGGGCTGTTCTCCGGGGCGATCATTACCGAAAAGGTATTCAACTGGCCGGGGGCAGGCCACATCCATATCGACTCGCTGGCCGCCCGCGACTATCCGGTGCTGATGGGGTTTACTCTGTTTCTGGCGGTGCTGACGATAGTCGGTAATTTGCTCGCCGACGTGCTGTACGCCTGGGCCGATCCGCGTATTCGGGTGAGGTCATGATGATCCTGTCTTACTTTGCTTCCCGTCGCCGCCAGCGGCAGGCGGCTATCCCGGTGCTGGCGCACATTCCCCCCTCTCCCTGGCGCCAGGGATGGCGACAGCTGCGCCGTAACCGGCTAGCCATGTTCTGCCTGATCCTGCTGGCCGTAATGGCGGTGTGGTGCGTGCTGGGGCCCGTCTGGTCGCCGTGGAAAGATGATGCCACCGACGCCTTGAGCATCAACCAACCGCCCGGCGCGGAACACTGGCTGGGGACCGATTTCCTTGGTCGCGATGTCTACACCCGCCTGCTGCTGGCCGGGCGCATCTCGCTGATTATCGGCCTGCTGACCATGGTGATGTCGGTATTCCTCGGCTATCTGCTCGGCGCCCTCTCGGGTTATGTCGGTGGGTTAACCGACAGAGTGATCATGCGCGTGGCCGACCTGGTGATGACCATCCCTGGATTGCCGCTGTTGATTGTTGCCGGGGCGATGCTTTCCGAGCTCGATTTTTCCCCGGACTCGCGCATCTATATGGTGGTGGTAATGCTCAGCCTGCTGGAGTGGCCCCGACTGGCGCGGCTGGTGCGCGGGCAATGTCTCTCCCTGCGCGAACGCGATTTTATGCTGGCCACCCAAGTACTGGGCCTGTCGGCGCGTCGCCGGCTGTTTGGCCACCTGCTGCCGAATACCATTCCGATTCTGGTGGTGATGGCGACCATGGCTGTCGCCAACGCCATTCTCAGCGAATCCGCGCTGAGCTATCTCGGCCTCGGCGTGGTGCCGCCAACGCCGTCGTGGGGCAATATGATGGATGCCGCCAATAGCCTGATCGATTTCCAGCGCCGTCCCTGGCTGTGGATGCCGCCTGGGATCGCCATCTTTCTCACCGTGATCGCCATTAACGTGCTGGGCGATGGCCTGCGCGACGCCATGGATCCCAATATGAAACCGAGGCTGAAATGACCCTACCGTTAGTCTCTTTTAATCATCTCTCCGTCTCTTTCGCTGGCGAACGTCATCGCGTGCGCGCGGTGCAGGACGTCTCTTTCACGATTCAGGCCGGGCAAACCGTTGGCGTGGTGGGCGAGTCCGGCTGCGGCAAAAGCGTCACCGCCATGGCGCTGATGGGCCTCCTGCCGTCGCAGGCAGCGCGCATCGACGGCGGCGAAATTCGTTTCGCGGACCGCGATCTGCTGCGGCTGAACCCCAGACAGATGGCCGACCTGCGCGGCCACCAGCTGGCCATGATCTTTCAGGAACCGATGTCGGCCCTGAACCCGGTGTTGACCATCGGCGAACAGCTGTGCGAACCAGCGATCCGCCACCTCGGCGCCACGCCGAAAGCCGCCTGGCAGCTGGCTACCCGGCTGCTAAGCGAGGTCGGCCTGGCGCGCGGCGACAGCCTGATGGCCAGCTACCCCCACCAGCTATCCGGCGGCATGCTGCAGCGGGTGATGATCGCCATGGCGCTGAGCTGTCAGCCCAAACTGCTGATTGCCGACGAACCGACCACCGCGCTGGACGTCACCGTGCAGGCGCAAATCCTGCGCCTGCTGCGGGACCGGGCGCGGGCCAGCCAGATGGCGATGATGCTGATTACCCACGACCTGGGGGTGATCGCGCAGATGGCCGAACAGGTGGTGGTGATGTATGCCGGGAGGATCGTGGAACAGGGCGCCACGGCGGAGGTGCTACGCCATCCGCAGCACCCTTATACGCGGGGGCTCATCGCCTCCCGCCCGGTGCCGGGCGAGCGGCGTCGGCGACTGTACTCGATTCCCGGTCAGGTACCGGATCTGGCCGCCCTGCCGGCGGGCTGCGCTTTTGCCGGGCGCTGCGAACGGGCGACGCCGCGCTGCCGGGAGGCGATTCCGCCGCTGCTCGGCGAGCGCCAGCGGGCCGCCTGCTTTTATAGCGAATTTGCGGAGGCGACAGCATGAGCGATCGCTATGTTATTGAAGTGGATGGATTGAAGAAGTATTTTCCGCTGCGCGACGGCCTCTTTGGCCAGCAGACCGGCGAGCTTCGCGCGGTGGACGGCGTCAGCTTTAACATCCGTCTGGGCACTATTTTTGGCCTGGTGGGTGAGTCCGGCAGCGGCAAAACCACCGTCGGCCGAACCCTGCTTGGCCTGTACGAGAAGAGCGCCGGCAGCGTGAAATTTCACGGTCAGGAGCTGGCCGACCTGCCCGGGCCCGCCCTGCGCGCCATACGGCCGAGGATGCAGCTGGTATTTCAGGATCCCTACAGCTCGCTGAACCCGCGGCTGCGTATTGGCGAGGCGATAGGCGAAGCCATGCTGCAGCACAAGCTCTGCACCCGCGATGAGCTCTATGACCGGGTGATCGACGTGATGAAGATCTGCGGCCTGGCGCCGGAACACTACGCCCGCTTTCCGCATCAGTTTTCGGGCGGCCAGCGCCAGCGGATCGGTATTGCCCGGGCGCTGATCCTCAACCCGGATTTTATCGTCGCCGATGAGCCCATCTCGGCCCTCGATGTATCGATTCAGGCGCAGATCATCAATTTGTTTTCCGACCTGCGCGACGACCGCGGCGTCACGTTTCTGTTTATCTCCCACGACCTCGGGGTGGTGGAGCATTTATGTGACGATGTGGCGGTAATGTATCTCGGGCAACTGGTGGAAAGCGCCAGCCGCGATGCGCTGTTCAGCCGCCCCCTCCATCCCTACACCCGCGCTCTGCTGGCGGCGGTGCCGACCCTCGACCCGCACAGCGAACCGCAGGCGCTGGTGCAAGGCGAGATCCCGGATCCGACCAACCCTCCCGCCGGCTGCCGCTTTTCATCTCGCTGCCCGCAGGCCGGCGATCGGTGCCGCAGAGAAGCGCCGGCGCTGCGCGAGATGGCCCCTGGCCATCGAGTAGCCTGCCATTGGGTCGCGTCCTGAGCGCGGCCGACGGGGGTTATTTATTTCTAAACAACCGGTCGATTGTGCGCAGCGGCGCCAGGATTTACTATCCGCTCCGTCTTGTGAGACGCGTTATGAATGAAGCGTAATATTTTTGTTCATTTTTGCCCGATGGCTTCGGGCATTTTTTTGCGACACGCCCGGGAGCGATCCTGCCGGCGACAAATTTAGCGGGGCGCGGGCGCCCGTCTGTCAAAACGCAGCAATGGAATTGCTCGCCCGCGTCCCGCTATCCCTTAATGACCTTCCCGTGAAATCCCGGAAAAAAATAAGACTATATGAGATTGCCTGAGGCATAGCGTTATCTTATTTTTTAAGCGTGTACTCCACATTAAGGAAGCAAGATCATGCTTAAGCGTCGCACTATTAAAACAGCACTGGCGGCGGTTATTTCTCTCGCCGTCATGGCGGCACCGGCCTATGCCAACCCGGGTAACGGTAATGGCAATGGCGGCGGTAATCACGGGAACAGTGGTAACCATGGCAATAGCGGCAATCATGGTAACAGCGGTAACAGCGGCGACCATGGTAATAAAGGACAAAATAAAGGTCAGTCCACCGCCGATCATGGCAACCGCAAAAGCTACGGCAAGCCGGACCACGTCGACAGCGATATTAGCTTCTCACGGGCGCGCTCCCTGGCCGTGAACTACGGTCTGGTCGGCTATCAGGCGCTGCCTCCGGGTATCGCCAAAAATGTCGCCCGCGGCAAACCGCTCCCTCCGGGTATCGCGAAAAAGACCCTGCCAGCTTCTATGATTAACGATCTGCCCTATTATCCGGGCTATGAATGGCGGGCGGTCGGCGATGACCTGGTGCTGGTAGCGCTGAGCACTGCCATTGTCACCGCCGTGATTAACGGTGTGTTTGACTAACTCACCTGCTTATTGAAAAGCCTCGCCCCGGCGAGGCTTTTTTTGTGCCTGGCGCTCGAGAGTGACAACTCACTGGCATCATCGCTAAGATAATGGCTCAACCAACCCGGGACCGACTATGGACAAAGACACTGTAGTGACGCTGTTGAAGTACAAGCGCTGGATTGACCTTGCCACCTTACAGGCGATCCGCACGATAGACGGAACAGTACATGGCGAAAAACGCCACCTGACCCTCAGGCTGATGAACCATATCCATGTCGTTGACATGATTTTCCGGGCGAATCTTCGCGGCATTACGCACGGTTACACCGCGCTGAATACCCCCGAGACGCCAACCATTGATGAGCTGGAAACGGCAATGACCGCCTGTACGGATGAATACATTCAGTACGTCAGCGCCATGACCCCCGCTGATTTCCACGAACGTATCGCCTTCAAATTTGTCGACGGCGGCGACGGCAATATGACCGCGATGGAGATGTTGAACCACATGCTCTTTCACGGCGCCTATCACCGCGGCGCGGTAGGCTGGATGATTGGCGAATGCGGCGGCGTGCCGCCGAAAGATGTGCTGACCGTTTTCCTGCGCGACCATCATTCCTGAGGATGCGAGACCATCAGCCGTGAATCGCGCGGATGATCAGCAGTAGTTCTGCCTGATTACGGGTGTGGGTTTTCCGGTACAGGGCGCTAAGGTGGGTTCTGATGGTGGCGATAGATACGCCCAGATGTAAGGCGCATTCATCCGGCGTCATGCCCCGCACCAGCAACTCCGCCACCGCATTTTCGGCAGGCTTGACGTTAAACAGTTCCATCAAGGCGCTGCCGGTGAGAAACGGCTCGGGAATAATCACGCAGGCGACCCCGGCAAGGCGGGCCGTCGGGATCACGAGGATCGGTTTCGGCTGACGCCCGGCGGTATAGCACACCCCTGCCCTCGGCGGCTCTGCCGTCCGGGTGGCCTGCTCGATAGCCCGTTTCAGTTTTTTGCTGTCGGTATTGAGGCACAGCGTATCACCCCCGCTATACCAGGAGAGGCGGGTGTTAGCGCGCAGGTAGCGTTCGGCATGCGCGCTGGCGTAGAGAATTTTACCGCCATGATCCACCAGCCATACCGGGTAGATCCCGTTGTCCATCACCGCGCTCTGGTATTTTATGGTGTCTCGCAGCTGTTCAAATCGGGCGTGAAGCTGGCAGGCGGTTTTTAACGCCGGGATCAAGCGCCTGAACAGTTCAAACTGCGCCGGCTGCGGATAAGCCGCCGTATTGGCCGTCATCAGTGACAGATAGGTGGCATAGCCATTGAGGGTGCATAGCTTGACGCTGGTAAGATTATTCAGATCGTTGGGGTGATGAAACTCATTGTAATAGACGCTGCCGGCAATAAATTTATCGCCTAAATACTCGCGGTCTCGGTACATTTGCCCGACCGGTAACGCGGTCAATATTTTTTCGGCGGGATCGATGGCCAGAAACACGTCGCGATAGGCAGTGAAGACCTTCTCCTCCAGCAGGAATGAATCGGTCAACAGATGCGCATTGCCTTTATCGTAGAACAGAAATGCCGCGTACTGATGGCCGGTGAGGAACGCCAGTTTCTGCAATGCCGATTTCCACAAATCGGGATCCAGGGTGGCCATCAGCACCGTTTCCAGGATCTCGATGTAAATCAGTTCCGGATCAATCGCCATACCGCCACCTGTGAGTCACTGTTTCCGCTGCCGGAGCGGCGCATGTGGCCGCCCTGATCAGCATAGTTCCGCCAGCGAAACAATGACAGTCCCGGTTCGCTAAGCAGACCGGGAAAGGCGGTTGCCGGGAGCGTGACGCCAATGCGCTATCAAGGGGGCTCAGGATCCGCTGTTGCGGGTTTGGATAGCGCTCCCCTTCCGGCATAGCGTCCGCCAGACCATCAGGGTGCACAGCAGGGTGACGACCGCCAGCCCACTAAACAGTAGCGTATAAGCAGAGTCATAGCTCTCGCGCAGCGCCCGGAGGGAAAAGTCAGGCAAAAGCGCAGCCGCCTGCGGCATATTGCCGGCTCCCAGCCAGCCTGCGGCGCGGTGAATCACCTCGGGGGTATACCCGTGAACGCGACTCTGCAGGGTCAGGGTATTGCTTGCCGTTAATACCGCGGAGACTATCGCCAGGGCGATCCCCTCGCCGGCAACGCGAACGGTGTTGAACAGGCCTGCCGCCATACCGGCTTTCGCCACCGGCACAGCGGATATCGCCAGGCCGTCCATCAGCCCCCAGGGAAGCGCCGCCCCCGCCCCACAGAGGATCAGAGCCAGCACCAGTTGCGAAAGATGGTTACTGTGAAAAGCATCGCCCAGCAACAGCAACCCGACGGAGGCCATCATCAGCCCTCCCGTGGATACCCGCCCCGGTGAAAACCAGCGGGTGAGCAGGGCCGCAACGGATGGGAAAATCAGCATCGGCGCGGTCAGCGCCATCAGATATAGCGCGCTCTGCGACTCACTCATCCCCTCTCCGCCCATAAAATGCAGTGGAACAACAATCAGCAGGACCACGTAGCAACAGCAGGTGGCGACAGGCAGCAACAGTACGCCGACAAAACGCGGATGGCGCAGCAGGGAGAGTTCCAGCACCGGGTTGCTCACCCTCTGGCAGCGCACGGCAAACGCCACGAACAGCCCCCCCGACGCGATGAACAAGGCCAGCGTGGTCAGCGATAAAAAGCCGCGAGCCGGAATGACCATAAGCGATGCAGTAAACAGCATCAGGGCCAGCGTAAACAGGGTTAAGCCGAGGTTGTCAGGTGTCCGCGGCTGGCTTTGTTCTGCCGCCGGCAGATACGCCAGACCGATAAGCAGAACCATCGCCGAGAGCAGCGCAAACAGGGCGTATACGCCGCGCCAACCCACCGCGTCGGTCATGAAGCCGATCAGCAGCGGGCCGAACGCCAGGCCGGCGCCGAACACCGTGCCCAGGATGCTGAATGCCCGCGTCCGCTGAGCGCCGTCATACAGCTGGGCCAGCGCCGCACTGCCGCTGGCTAAAATCATCGCCGCGGCCAGACCTTGCAGCGCCCTCAGCACGCCTGACAGGAAGAGATTGTGCGTCAGACAAAACAGCAGGCTGCTCAGGCAAAACAGCGCGGCGCCGGCGATAAAAATACGTTTTCTGTCGATGGCATCCGCCGTCACCCCTGCGGCCAGCAAAAAGCTGCCGAAAGTCAGCATAAAGCCATTGGTCAGCCACGACAGCGCAGCGGGAGAGCCGCCCAGCGACTGCTGTATCGCCGGGGTGGTCATGACGCCGCCGGTAAAACTTAACGGCAGCAGCAAGGCCGCCATAAAGACAGAAAGCGCGGCCAGGGCGCTGGCGTATCGGGAAGGTGTTCTGGCGGTGAGTAACATCGGGCGGCCCTCATCAGTCGGCAAGGAATGAATAAACTATCGCCATCCTATTGCGGATGTTCTTGCCGATAAATAGACTGAAAATATCTTCTTAAGAGACAAAAGGTTTATAATCGATGGACAGCCTCACTTCGCTGACGTCCTTTGTCCGCACCGCCGAAACGCTAAGCTTTGTTCAGGCCGCCAGGCTGCTGGGGATATCTGCCTCGGCGGTGGGTAAGAATGTCGCCCGGCTTGAGCATAAGCTGGGGGTCCGGCTGTTCAACCGTAGCACCAGAAACGTCAGCCTGACGGCGGAGGGGGCCGCGTTTCTGACCCGCTGCCAGAGTATCCTGGAGCAGATCCAGGAGGCCGAGTCTGAGCTGACCAGCAGTCTCTCACAGCCCACCGGTAAACTGAGGATTTCACTGCCTGTCATCGGCTACCGCCTGCTGCTCCCCGCCCTCACCGCCTTTAGCCGTCTTTATCCGCAGGTTGAACTGGATCTCGACTTTAGTGACCGGCTGGTCAATCTGATCGATGAAGGATTTGATGTCGCTATCCGCAGCGGCGAACTAGCGGACTCCCGCTTGATCGCCAGAAAGCTGGGGGGCTTTCGTTTTGTGCTCTGCGCCAGTCCGGCCTATCTGGCGGAATACGGCGTTCCCGGCTCGCCAGCGGAATTAGCGGCGCACAAGTGTATTTTTTTTCGCTTCCCCGCGACAGGGCTGATCCAGCCCTGGGAACTGCGCGATATGCGGCTGACGGGAGATTTCAGGGCCGCTGCCATTATGACAGTCAATAACATTGAGGCCGCCATTCGCTTGAGCGCGGCGGGGATGGGCATCGCTTATGTGCCTGATTTTGTCGTGCGCGAGGCCATCAACGAGGGACAACTGCAGGAGGTGTTGCCCGGCTGTTGCGTCAAGGATGGGCATTTCTCGGTCCTGTGGCCCGCCAGCCGCTACCTGTCACCGCGAATACGCTGTTTTATTGATTTTATAGCTGCGGCAGAGATACCCTTGTCACCCGTATCGGCAAGCCCTACCCCCTGAAAAGCTCAGCGCCGGATGTCCTGCCGCGCGGCCAGCGAAAGCCGGCGGCAGGACATACCACTCAAGGGAGCATCTTACCCTTTGGCAAAATTGGCCTGGATCCGCTGCTGCAGATAATCCTCGGCGCTGATGGGCGGGTACTTTCTCTGCGGCCCGAGGATCTCGACATCTTTATTGGCCTGACAGAAAAACGCCAGGCTGTAGCGCGGCCCCTGATATTCGTGGGGCAGCGGGTTTCTCACCCGGTGGAAGTTAGACGGCAACTGGTCGTCGCTCCAGCGCATTAGCATATCGCCGATATTGCAGGTGATGACCTCCTCGCGCGGCTCAATGCTGGTCCACTGCTGGCTTTCGCGGTCTTTACCGGGACAAACCTGCAGGCCGCCCTGACCGGGGTGCTGGAACAGCAGCGTCAGACAGTCAAAATCGGTATGCGCGCCGGCCCGCCACATTCCCTGCTGCGACTGCTCGGTTGCATAGTAGTGCAGCATGCGCAAGGTGCTCTGATAGGTGTCACGCTGCGGATCGTGCGCGGTGGTGAAAAACGATTCCGGAAAACCGAGCTTTAACGCAAAGCAGGAGAGAATCTTCATCCCCAGCTGCCAGCACTGCGATTCAAACCCGAGCATCGTCTGCCGGAAGCCTGGCAGCTCCCGATCGCTGGGCCAGCGCCTATCCATCAGCGGACGGGTTATCTGATAGGACTCTTTTTGATCCGGCGTGCGGGTCGATGGCCGAACCTGCGCCTTGCTCTCCCAGCCGGCGTTGCCGGCCAGCGGATACTGGCGCTTCACCTCGTCGGGCAGGTTGAAAAACGCCTCGGTCGTGCTGAACGCCTGGCGGATCTCCGCCAGCGGAATACCATGGTGGCTGACCTGGAAGAAGCCGATCTCCACCGCCGCCTCCCACAGTTGTTCGGCAATATCATGTTTTCTTTCGGCAAAGTTCGACAGGTCGATACAGCGCACTTCGCGGGCGAAGGTCTCTTCGCCCTCGGCGCCCATCAGCGCCTCTTTTTCCAGTTCCTGTAAGGCATAGCGTTGATTCTGGGTGGTTGCGTTCATCTTCATTATCCTGTTATCAGTTAAACAGCGGCGCGCTGTTGGAGGGTACGGACGGCCGCCAGCGCGTCGTGGCGCATCGCGTCAAGGTCGAGACCGGGAATGGCGTCATCTTCCACGATGGGTCGGCCATTGAGCAGCAGCGCCTTCAGCGCGGCGCGCCCGCCGCAGGCCACCGGCCCAATGGCCATATCGTGCAGGCCGAAGTAGCGCGGATCGTCCAGCCGGTAAATGGCGAGGTCCGCCTGCATCCCGACCTGCAGAGTGCCGCTCTGCGCTAAGCCGAGGATCTGCGCCCCGCCGGCGCTGCCCCAGCGCACCACAACCTCCACCGTGGCCGCATCGGCCCCGCCCTCGAAGGTGCCTCCGGCGTAGCGCGGCTGCGCCAGCATCCCCTTGCGCGCGCGCTGCAGCAGCCATGCGGCATGGGCTTCGCTTTGCATATCCGCCGCCTCATTGGAGGCAGCGCCATCCACCCCCAGCGAGACCGGGACCCCGGCCTGCTCCAGCGCCAGTAGATCGGCGATGCCGCTGCCCAGCCGACCGTTGCTTTGCGGGCAATGGGCGATGCCGGTTCCGGTGCGGCCCAGCAGGGCAATCTCCTCCGGCAGCAGCTTCACCAGATGGGCAAACCACACGTCATTTCCCAGCCAGTCATGCTCCGCGCAGAACTGCACCGGCGTCATGGCGAATTTCTGCCGCGCGGCGTCAAGATAATCGACGGTTTCCGATAAATGGCTGTGCAGCCGGATCCCCAGCTGGCGGGCCAGCTTCGCCATCTCCCGCAGCTGGACGCCCGGCGCGGAGTGCAGGACGGTAGTGGGCGCCATCACCACCCGGCGCAGAGAATCGGGCCGGGGGTCGTGATAGCGGCTGACCAGCCGTTCGATATCCGCCATATAGCCGTCGAAGGTTTCCGGACGCAGCGCCACCGGCAGATCCTGTTCCACCGCCCGCCCCTGGGTCGCCCCACCCCGGCACAGAACGATGCGCATCCCCAGCGCTTCCCCTTCGCTGAAGACAATCTCCGAGGTATCGAAAGGCATATCTGGCCAGTACAGGTAGTTGTGATCCGCCACGCTGGCGCAGCCCGAGCGCAGAAGCTCCACCAGGCCAATGCGCACCGCCAGACGAAAGGTATGTTCATCGAAAGCCGCGCGAAAGCGGTACGGCGTGGCGCTCAACCAGGCCGTCAGGCTCTGGTTCAGCCCCTGCGGCTCGCCCTTCAGTAGCGACTGAAAAAGATGGTGGTGCGTGTTCACCCATGCCGGATAGATCACACAGTCGCGGGCATCGATCTGTCGCTCTTCCGGCAGCGGCGTCAGGCTGCCGATGGCCGCAATCTTGCCGTCGCGGATGCGAATATCTGGCCCGGCCAGCCGCGCCGCCTCTCCGGACAGACCGCTGAGGATGGCATGGGCATTTTTAATCATTAATGACATGGCGTCGCTCCTCAGGGTTTAACCTGCATGGCCTGAACAAATTCGGTGGTGTAGGCCTGTTTCCAGTCGGTGGCCGCCGCCAGCAGACCGGCGCTGACCATAAAATCACGCGTCTTTTGCCAGCGCGCGTCGGTCATCGTCCCCCAGCCCTGACTGGCGGCATCCCCGCCGTCGATCAGATGATGCTCACGGATCTGGGTCACGCCCCAGGCGAGCAGATCGTCGGTCATTTTGGGGTTGTCCTGCTTAATCAGCGCATTGCCCGGCGCCGGATCCTTGAGATAGCTCACCCAGCCCTCCATTGAAGCGCGGACAAACTTCGCCATCGCCGCTTTACGCTCGGCGATGGTGTCCGGGCGGGCGATAAGAATGCCGCCATAGGGAGGGTAACCATGCTCAGAAAAGAGGAAGAAGTTCGCCTTCACTCCAGCCTTCTGCACCTGGAACACCTCGGAGCTGACATAAGCCTGCTGGGCGACAGCGTCATCGACGACAAAGGGTTGAATATTGAAGGTGTAGGGGCGAACCTGAGCGTCGCTCAGCTGGTATTGCGCCTTCAGCCACGGCCACCATGTCGCCTGACCGGAGCTGGAGACCAGAATGGTTTTATCTTTCAGCCCCTGCAGGGAGGTGACATCGGCATGGGTCAGCAGCCCCTGGGGATCGTACTGAAAGGGAGCGGCAATGGCTTTCGCCTGGAAGCCGCGCTGAATGCCTTCCAGTAGCTGCAGATCGTAACCGATGATCACATCGGCCCGCTTCGACAACAGCAACTGCATGCCGTTGACTTGGGGACCACCGGAGCGGATCTCGACGTCGAGACCATATTTTTTGTACAGCCCAGTGGCCTGAGCCTGATAATACCCCCCCTGCTCCGCCTGAGCGTACCAGGAGGTCAGCAGAACGATTTTCTCCTCGGCCTGAACGGCCAGCGAGACACCGCCGAGGGCCATCAGGCCCAGCCAGCGTAAACCCCGGGGAAGGCGTGCGCCTGTTTTCATTATCCCTCTCCTCTTTACGCCGGGAGGGGGAGCGAGCGAATGTGGCTCAGCCTCCCATCCCGGTCAACATTGAACCGCGACATGGTGACTGAGCAATGTCCCGTATGGATAACCCGTACTGACCGCTTCTACTCACACTTAGCTATACAAAAACAATGCCAGATTTTATCGCCCGCGCGCGGCCGCGCAAAATCGCCTGCGCCGCCGCCCTGGGGCATGCAACCTTTGATTCATGCACACAAAAAACGCACCATTATGGTGCGCTAATGAATGATTTTAGTGCCTGCCGGTCTCTCACAGCTGGCTGAAGAGCATCTCCAGCTGGTTCAACATCATCGAGGCGGCAAGTGAAAGCTGGCGGGCGGGCGAGACGCACAGCGCCAGCGTGAAAGGCTTAAGCTGCGGATCGGTAAGCGGCACAAACGCCAGCTGGCCGGACTCAATCTCATCGAGAATATCCAGCCGGCACAGGATGCCGATACCCATCTGCTCTTTAATCAGGGTGCGGATCATGTGGATGTTATTCGACACTGCCACCTCCTTCACCTCGTTGCCGCTGATGTTCACCAGCGCCTCTACCGGTTCGCTGATCATCAATGGGGCGGAGGGCAGGATAAACGGGTAGTCGATGCACTGGCTAAAGCGCACAGCGCTGCGGCTGGCCAGCGGATGGCCGGTCGGCACCACGATCCCCATATTCATTTCGGCAAACGCCCTCACCTGCAGTTCACGGGAGGTCTGCGGATTGAGCATGATGCCGAAATCCGCCTCGCCGGAGATCAGCGCCTGCTGGATGTGGATATTGTTGATGGTGGTCAATGTAAAAGAGATGTTGGGATAATGTTTATGCACCTCTTTGAGCATCGTCGAAAAGAAATGCCGGTTAATGGCATCGATGGTGGCGATGCGCACATGCCCGCGCCGCAGTCCGCGCAGGTCATCCAGCTGCTCACAGACCCGGGTAAAGTCCTTTTTCCAGTTATTGGCCGCATGCAGCAGCAGCTCCCCGGCGGCGGTCAGCCGCAGCCCGGTGGGATGGCGCTCGAAGAGCGGCATCGCCAGCTCCTGTTCCACGCGCAAAATCTGACGGTCGATAGAGGACGCAGAGACATGCAGCGCCTCTGACGCTTTACGAAACGACCCCTGACGGGCCACTTCAGTGAAATAGAGCAGAAATCGGGAGAAGGCAAACATCGTTTGGGTGCTCTCTTTTTTGCAACGGGTTGTGCGAATCAAAGCTCTGGACGCAACAGTTTAATCACAATACCGTAGCATTCATAGCGGAGAAACGATCGTTTCACCCATTTTCTTGCACGCCGGACAGTTCACCGCGAAGGGGAGTTATCTCTTCGCCGACCCTGGCCGCCCTGCAGACAGCGGAATGAGGGAAAGTAAACGGTAATGCACAGCCACGATTTTATTTCGGTCTCGGTCGGGGAAATACGGCCTAACGGCGAGGGAAATCTGTCTTTAATATTGCAGGCAGCGGCCGGGGAAATATTACCGGCCTACTCCGCCGGGGCGCATATCGATATTATTATTCCCGGCGTTGGCCCGCGGCAATATTCCCTGTGCGGCATGCCTGACCGCGGAAATCGCTATGAAGTTTGCGTCAGGCTGGCGGACGCTTCCACCGGCGGCTCACGCTATTTGCACCAGCAGCTCAAAGCCGGCGATCGGCTCTCCATTTCGCAGCCGCGCAACCATTTCCCCCTGCCGCAAGCCGGGCGCTACCTGCTGTTTGCCGGCGGTATCGGCATCACGCCGTTGCTGGCGATGGCTGACGCGATTGCCGCCAGAAAGGGTGAGCTGGAGCTGCATTATTATGTCGCCAGCTCGCGCCAGACCGCCTTCTCCCCGCGCCTGGCTCAGCTGGCCGCGAGCGGCACGGTGGCGATTCACTGCAGCGAGGAAGGCGAGTCGTTTCGCCAGCAGATCCCCCCATGCTTAACCGCGCCCGATCCTGATACCGCGGTGGTGGCCTGCGGCCCGGAGGGCTTTATTCAGCGACTGCGGTCGGTCATGGATGAATATCGCTGGTCGCCGTCGCAATTTGTATTCGAGCGCTTCACTCCCGCGGCGGAAAATAATACTGCGGCGAAAAACGCTTTTTATATTGAGCTGGCCTCCAGCGGGCAGCGTCTGCAGGTCGCCGCGGATCAAACCATTGCTCAGGTATTACAGCACGCCGGGGTGGAGGTCATGCTCTCCTGCGAACAGGGAATGTGCGGGTCATGTATTACCGGGGTCCTCGACGGGATCCCCGAGCACCGGGACAGCGTGCTGACGGCGGAAGAGAAAGCTGGCAACGACCAGATCACGCTCTGCTGTTCGCGGGCGAAATCACCGGGTCTGGTTTTGGATCTGTGAGGAGACTGACGATGACATTCTCCTCCTCTTGCGCGCCGCTCACCGGTATCAGCCGCGCCCGACTCCCGGCCTGGGCGCTGCCCGAAGGCTGGCCGACGCAGGCCAACGGTGAACCGCTGCTGGCGGACCTGGCCTTTCGCGATGGCCGGATCGCCGCATTGACCCCAACCGACCAGCCGGCTCCCGGCCTGTGGGATCTGGCGGGGGCGTTGACGCTCCCCGGCCTGGTGGAACCCCATGCCCATCTGGACAAGACATTCACCATTGAACGCTGCCGTCCGGCGCAGGCCGGGCTGCTGCCGGCGATCCACGCCATGCATGAGGATCGCCGACACTGGACCGGGGCGGATATTCAACGTCGGGCGTCCGCCGCGCTGGCCCGGGCGGCAGCGAATGGCGTGACCCATTTGCGCAGCCATATCGACTGGTTTACCGCCGACGCGCCGGACGCCTGGCAGGAGATCGCCCGCCTCGATACCGGCGGCATCACCCTGGAGCGGGTGGCGCTGGTCCCGCTGCCCCTGTTTCAGGATCCGGCGGATGCCGAGGCCATTGCCCGTGCGGTCGCCAACAGCGGAGAGCGCTGCCTGCTGGGCGGCTTCATCCACTCCTCCAACTGGGACGCCGCCGCCATGGCAAACCTGCTGCATAGCGCAGCCCGCTGGAAACTGGATCTGGATTTGCATATCGATGAGGAGCTCAGCGAGGTGTCTCAGGGGCTGACCTGGCTGGCGGATCATCTCTCCCGCCACCCTTTCCCCGGGCATATCTGCTGCAGCCACGGCTGCGCGCTGGCCGCCGGCAGCGACGCGCAGGCGGCGCAAATCCTGCGCCAGCTGGCGGCGCACGGGATCACCCTTATCGCTCTGCCGATGACCAACCTGCTGCTGCAGGATGCGACGTTCGGTCGCACGCCGCGCCAGCGGGGGATCACCCTGCTGCACGAGGCGCAGGCCGCCGGCGTGGCCACCCTGCTCGGCTGCGACAACGTGCAGGACGCTTTTTGTCCGGCGGGAAGCTACGACCCGCTGGACACCCTGGCCTGCGGCCTGTTCAGCGCCCAGCTCAGCGACCCGTTCGACCGGCAGTCGCGGCTGATCTGCGATCGCGCGGCGCTAACCGGTTCGCCGGCAGACGCGGCGCCCTTTGCCGTCGGGGCGGCGGCCAGCGTGGTGATTTTCCCGGGTAGCGACCGTTATACCTGGCCTTTAAACAGCGCCGCCCGTCTGGTGGTTAACCACGGCAGGTTAACCCACCGGCGCGTGTGGCAGGAGGAGATGGCACATGAGTCTTGAAGCAGGCGCGGGGGCGCCGCTGGCGCGGTATGCCGCCTGGCGCAGAGCCGGCGATTTTATCTTTCTCTCCGGCATTATTCCGGTCAATCCCCTGACCGGCACCATCGTCAACGGCTTTCAGGATGTGCCTGAGCCGGTGCGGGAGCTTCTGGGGGCGACCGGCGAATTTTCAACCGATGCGAAACAGGGGCCGATCCTCGCCCAGAGCTGGTACGTCCTGGAAAGTATCCGCCGCACCGTGGAGTCCGCGGGAGGGCAGATGAGCGACGTTATCAAGCTGGTGCAGTACTTTCGCAACCTTGACCATTTTCCCTATTACAGCAGGGTCAGGAAGCTGTTTTATCCCGGCCAGCCGCCCGTTTCCACCGTAGTGCAGGTCAGCGAAATGCTGCCCGACGCCACGGTATTGATTGAAGTCGAAGCAACCGTCTGGTTACCCCAGCCAATTCACTCCGAGGCACCGCGATGATTAACGGTTACATTCCTGCAGCGCGCTTTCTCCCTTTTCTGAGCTGGACGGACGTGGCCGCCCTGCCGGATAAAAGCAATACGGTTATCGTCCTCCCTACCGGGGCGATCGAACAGCACGGCCCGCATCTGCCCTGCTCGGTGGACAGCGTGATATCTTCCGGCGTGGCGGGCCATGCCCTCGCCCGGCTGCCGGCGGCGATCCCGGCCTACGCCATCCCGCCGATCGTCTACGGTAAGTCAGAGGAGCATCTGCATTTTCCCGGCACCCTGACCCTCAGCGGCGATACGCTGCTGCATACGCTGCTGGAGATCGCCGAATCTCTCTATCGAGCCGGTTTTCGCAAGCTGCTGATGATCAACGGCCACGGCGGCCAGCCGCAGATCCTGCAGATCGCCTGCCGGGAAATGCGCCTGCGCCACGGGGATTTTATCGCCATCCCGCACGATGTGTTCAACGTGCCCAACTGCGAAAAACAGTTTCTCAGCCCGCATGAACAGCGGATGGCGATGCACGCCGGCCATAGCGAAACGGCGCTGATGCTGGCGCTGGCGCCGGAGTGCGTTCATATGGAGCGGGCGGTCGCCAACTTCCCGCCGGAATTCCCCTGCCCGACCCTGTCGAAAGGCCGCCCGGCGGCGGCATGGGCAGCGTATGACTTTGGCCCCAGCGGGGTGATTGGCGACCCGACCCCGGCGACGCGGGAGCAAGGCGAAGGGCTGCTCGACTCCCTCGCCGCCAGCTGGGCGCAGGCAATCATCGAGATCCACCGCATGGCCTGGGTCGAACGTCGCGAACCGACCTGGGGCAAACAGCACTGGCATGGCTTTGTCCAGTCCCTCCCCCCCTCTTTCGCTGCTGATTCCAAGGAGCCCTGATGAATACCAGATCGACGCCAGTTTTAACCCTGCTGACCGTGACCGCCCTCGCCACCTCAGCCTCCTCCTTCGCGGCGGAGAAGTTTACGTTTCTCACCAACTGGTATGCCCAGGCGGAGCACGGCGGGTTTTACCAGGCCCAGGCCACCGGGCTGTACCAACACGCCGGTCTCGATGTCGAAATTAAAATGGGCGGCCCGCAGATCAACGTTATGCAGCTGATGGCGGCCGGTCAGGCGGACTGCACCCTTGGCGACAACGGCCAGGCGCTGGAGACCTGGCAGGCCGGGGTGCATGCGGTAACCGTCGCCACCGTGTTCCAGCACTCGCCGACGGTGTTTATCACCCATGACAAAGTAAGCAACCCGGCTGAGCTTAAAGACAAAACCTTCCTGCTCGCCACCGAGGCCTATACCTCCTTCTGGCCGTGGGCGAAGAGCGAGCTGGGTCTGGCTGGCAGCAAAGTGCGCCCCTATACCTTTAACGTCCAGCCGTTCCTCGCCGACAAAAATCTGGTGCAGCAGGGCTACGTCACCTCCGAGCCGTTCTCCGTCGCCAAAGGCGGGCAGCCGTTCTATGTCTATCCGCTCAGCGACTGGGGCTACCCGCCCTACGGCAACTCGATCATCTGTATGGCGGACACCATCCGCAAACGTCCGGCGGCGGTGGCGGCCTTCGTCAAAGCCTCCATGGAGGGCTGGAAAAGCTACCTGCAGAATCCCACCCCCGGAAACAACCTGATCGGCAAAGCGAATCCACAAATGGGCGCCGAGCAGATCGCCTTTGGCATTGCCCAGATGAAGCACTACCAGCTGGTGACCGGCGGCGATGCTAAGACCGGCGGCATCGGCATCATCACCGAGCCGCGGCTGAAAAAAACCTGGGACATGCTGGTGAAAAACAAACTGATCGACGCCAGCAAGGTGCCGTTTGAGCAGACTTACACCCTGGAGATGGTCAAAGACGCCGGAGTGATGCCATGAATACCGCCCCGAAACTGACCGTGATGAGCGACACCCGCTTTACGCCCGCCTCCGCCACGCCGGCCATTGAGGTGCTGTCGGCGGAGAAGATCTACAGCAACGGCACCCGGGCGCTGCTGCCCGTCAACCTGACCATCAATCAGGGGGAGTTCATTACCCTGCTCGGTCCGTCCGGCTGCGGTAAAAGTACGCTGCTGAAGATGGTCGCCGGCCTGGTGGAGCCCAGCGACGGCAAGCTGATGCTGTGGCGGCGCGACAGCCGGGAAAAGGCCCAGCATCCGCTCTCGTTCGTCTTCCAGGAAGCCACCCTGATGCCGTGGAGCAGCGTGCGCAATAACGTCAGGCTGCCGCTGGATCTGGCCGGCGTGCCGCGCGCGGAAGGTAATACCCGGGTGAGTGAAGTCCTTGAGCTGGTGGGGCTGGGCAAGTTCGCCGACGTCCTGCCGCGCGAACTCTCCGGCGGCATGCAAATGCGCGTCTCCATCGCCCGCGGTCTGGTCACCCGGCCAAAGCTGCTGCTGATGGATGAGCCCTTCGGCGCGCTGGATGAAATTACGCGCAACAAGCTCGACAGCGATCTGCTGCGTCTGTGGCAGGAGCAGAACCTGACGGTGGTCTTCGTCACCCACTCGATCCACGAAGCGGTGTTTCTCTCGCAGCGGGTGATCATGATGGCGGCCCGTCCCGGACGGGTGGTGGAAGATATCGCCATCCGGGAGCCGTTCCCGCGCAGCGAGGCGTTCCGCGTCAGTCCGGCCTTTTCCCTGTATGCCCGTCAGCTGCAGGACAGTCTGTTGCAGGCCAGCCAGTCTGGTATGGAGCCATAATATGAAAACCACAACCGCAACGCCGTGGATCCAGCATCCGCGTTTTCTCAAAATTCTCTATCCGACCCTCGTCGCGGTGGCGGTGGTGCTCCTGTGGCAGGGCGCGGTAAGCTATTTCCGCATCCCGGCCTTTCTGGTGCCGTCGCCGCTGGTGATGCTGGACAGCCTGTGGACGCATCTCACGCCGCTGCTGCTGGCGCTGCTGTTCACCCTTAAGATCACCCTGATCTCGTTTCTGCTGTCGATTGTCATCGGCGCCGCCGTGGCGTTTATCCTGGTGCAGAACCGGTTTGTGGAAACCGCCCTGTTTCCCTACATCGTGTTTTTGCAGGTGACGCCGATCGTTGCCATCGCCCCGCTGATTATCATCTGGGTGAAGGACGCCACCCTCTCGCTGGTGGTGTGCGCCACCCTGATGGCGGTCTTCCCCATCATCTCCAATACCACCCAGGGACTGCGCAGCGTCTCTCCCGGCCTGCTGAGCTATTTCCGCCTCAATCACGCCAGCCGCTGGCAAACGCTGGTGCGACTGCGTATCCCCTCGGCGCTGCCCTATTTCTTCGGCGCGCTGCGTATTTCCAGCGGGCTGTCGCTGATTGGCGCGGTGGTAGCGGAGTTTGTCGCCGGCACTGGCGGGACCAATACCGGGCTGGCCTATCAGATCCTGCAGGCCGGCTATCAGCTGGATATCCCGCTGATGTTTGCCGCGCTGCTGCTGATCTCTCTCGCCGGGATTGCGCTGTTCGGCGTGATGTCCTGGGTCTCGCGTCGGGCGCTCAGCGCCTGGCATGAAAGCGAAGCCGTGCAATCTCATTAATGTTCTGCTGACGAACAGGAAAAAGAATGATGACTGATGAACAGCGTCAACAAGCGATAGCGGCGATCCAGCAGGCACTCCCGGCGCTGGAGTGGACCCTGCAGCCGGCGAAACTCAAACGGCTTTCCCGCGATTTTCACTGGTTCAGTCCGGTGCTCACCGAGCAGCTGGCGGGAAAACAGGCGGACGCGGTGGTTCGTCCGCGCGATGAAGAGGAGCTGCGGCAACTGGTCGCCGCCTGCGCGCAGCACCAGCTGCCGCTGACCCTGCGCGGCAGCGCCACCGGCAACTATGGCCAACTGGTCCCCCTCGAAGGCGGGATGCTGGTGGATATGACCGGGCTCAACCAGATCGTCGCTCTCGGCAACGGCACGGTAAGAGCCCAGGCCGGCATTCGCCTGGCGGACATCGAAACCGCCGTCCGCCCGACGGGCTGGGAGCTGCGCTGTATGCCGTCGACCTATCGCCTGGCAAGCCTGGGCGGCCTCTACGGCGGCGGGTTCGGCGGCATCGGCTCCATCAACTATGGGCCGCTGGCGGCGCCCGGCAATGTGCTCAGCGTCAAAGTGATGACCGTCGAGCCGGTCCCTCGCGTACTGACCGTCCCGGCTCCCGAAGCGCTGCTGCTGCATCACGCCTACGGCACCAACGGCATCATTCTCGAGGTTGAGCTGGCGCTGGCTCCCGCGCACCAGTGGATAGAACGCCTGGACGTGTTTGACGATTTCGCCGATGCGCTGAACTATGCCAACGCCTGCGTCCGCTCCCCGGGACTGGTGAAGCGCCAGGTGGCGCTGCTGGCCACGCCGATCGCCGATTATTTTAGCCACCTGAACGATCGTTACCGCGCCGGCCAGCATGCGGTTATCAGCCTGATCGCCGAGGAGAGCGAAGGACTCTGCGCCAGCCTGTTACCGCGCCATCGCGGGAGCAACGCCATCCGTCAGACCAGCGACGAGGCCCGGGCGCAAAACGCCTCGTTAATGGAATACTGCTGGAACCACACCACCCTGCATGCGCTCAAGGTGGACAATACGCTGACCTATCTACAGACGGCGTTTGATCCGCTGCGCTATCCGCAGCAAATTTTACAGATGGAGCAGCATTTCGCCGGGGAGGTGATCTCCCATATTGAATTTCTGCGCGATATCGAAGGCAACCTTACCGCCAGCGGTCTGCAGCTGGTGCGCTATACCACGCCCGAACGTCTCAACGCGATCATGCAGATATTTCGCGATAACGACGTCAAAATTAACAATCCCCACGTGCTGCAGGTTGAGGACGGCAAACAGGGGGTTATTCGCCCTGACGTGGTGGCGGTTAAACAATCTCTCGACCCGGCAGGATTGCTTAACCCCGGCAAGCTGCGCGGCTGGGCGCTGCGCGACCAGCTGGAGCTGGACAGCAACCCGCTGGCGCGGGCCACCCGCGAAAGCCCCGCGACCTGATCGCCCCCGCTCCGCGTGCGGGCTAACGCGGAGCGGGCCCGTCTCTCTTCCCCCTGCCCGCACGGCGAGTTTTTTTACGTCACTCATTCATATGAATGAGTGGTGTCTCTGTTTCCTCCGTTATACTTTTCTGTAGTTGACGAGACGGCCGTTAAAAATTGTTCACAGCATTTTCTCTTTGAGCAAAAAAGAGGTCTTCTGATAACGGCCAATAAATTCCCTTGTATGATCAACAATGATCAGATCCGTTGCTAAGGAAATTAAAATGTCATTATCCGTGAATAGCTACCTAAAAGAAGTTGAAGAAATAAAAAATAAAGCCACCGCCCTGTCCAATAAAGAATTCAGTGACACTATTGATGAAAATGGCCATCAATACGTTGATCTGGTAATGGAGGGTGGCGGCGTCCTCGGATTAGCCCTTGTAGGTTACATATATATTTTAGAGCAAGCAGGGATAAGATTCATTGGTATCGCAGGCACGTCAGCCGGTTCAATTGCCGCCTTGTTATTATCTGCAATAGATGTACCTGAAAAAGAAAAAAGCGAACGCCTAATAGATATGATCGCCAATATGCCAATAAATACATTTATTGATGGGAAAAAGGACGGAGATTATGACCCAAAGAAATTTATGGATACTGCCACAGGCTTAATGAACTCTAAAAACAAGTCAGGATTTAAATATTTTAGTGCATTTTTAAGGTTTCTTACGACAACGGACAACTTAAAAATAATGCAAGGACTTAATAGAGGCGATGAATTTGAGTCCTGGCTAAAAAAACAGCTATCATCTTTTAATATTTATACAGTCAACGATCTTAGAAAAAGAATGGCGACGACTCCATACGGATGGAAGCTTAGAAGCACCAGCATTGATAAACCATCCCAACTTGAAGGTAAACAATCCCTTGATGAACTGGATGTAAATCATGACTATTTATGCCTGATAACAGCAGATTTAGCCACCGAATATAAAGTTGAACTTCCTGTCATGGCAGAACTATACTGGGAAAAACCGAACGATGTAAATCCCGCGGTGTTCTGCCGCTGCTCTATGTCTATCCCTTTTGTTTTTCAGCCCTACACGGTAAAAATACCTCATATGGATAATAATCTACAATTGAAATGGCAAAAATATACCGGCATTAGTTTTCAAAGCAGATTAGCCACTCGATTTCCGCCACCTATCGCTTGTTTTGTTGATGGCGGCATCATGTCAAACTTTCCGATTGATGTTTTTCACAACCCCACAAAAATTCCAGCAAGACCCACATTTGGTGTCAAACTGCAACTTGACGATCACAGTCATGAAATTAATAGCACCCTTGATATATTTGCTCAATCGTTCAACACCGCCAGACATGCCATGAATTACGATTTCATTAAAAAAAACCCTGATTACAATAAGCTAGTATCATTCATAGACACTGGAGACATTGGCTGGTTAGACTTCAGTATGTGCGATGCCAACAAACTTAAATTGTTTAGACTTGGCGCAGAAACCGCTTATCAATTTCTTATTAATTTTGATTGGCATAATTACAAAAAAAATCAGGCGAGATATTACTTCTGCTTATCAGACAAGCCTTCCCCTTACAAAATTAAATAGATACTTCAAGAACAAATAAATACTTCAAAGATAAAAACAGAAAAGTTCAGCCAGATAAGGAGCGAAACTCGAAAAAATCATTTTCTGCCATCCACAATTTAACAATCTACCTGATGAGGATAAGACCATGCCTAATGGTAATGATTTAATAAACGCAGCAAGAAGTCAGCTTAATGTTAAAGAGGAACCACTTAACAGCAACTCTGGCCCGATGGTAAATACCTATCTCGACTACGTGGGTAGCCCCTCCTGCTCGCCATGGTGTATGGCTTTTATCTACTGGTGTAGCTGTCAGGCTGGTATTCCCGGCCTGCCTAAAACCGGCAGCGTAGCGAAATTCTATCAGGAGTCATTAGCGCACGGAAAAATAATAAATATTTCCGACATTGCCGTTGGCGATATTGTTTTAAGAGTAGATTATCCCGCCCAGTCTAACGGCAAAAAGCCAGGAGATCACGCCGGGATTTACACAGGTAAAAATAAGGCAGGCATCCCGTTATATATCTCAGGTAACACCGTCTCCACAAATCCTGTAGTCACCGATGAAACTAGCTCATATGTTGATGAACATCAGATGAAGCATTTTAATTACGCAGCTCGCTTTTGGTAACGCGAAGTCTTATAGATGCTTTGAGAAATAGAGACATTGCTATTACCATACCTTCCGGCCGACGACTGTTTCACCAGGCATCGGCCCCTTTCCCCATACCGTCCCTGCCTCCCGCCTTTTCAGCCCGAAGCCGACCTCACCCTGCGCCGGACAGTCCCGCCATATGGACGATAAGCCCCACCGCGGCGGCGGCGGCCAGTACCCAGGTCAGCTTCCACTTATAGCGAAACAGCAGCCCGGCGGCGGCGAGAGCAATGGCCGCAGACCATGGGTCGAAACCGGATGGCCCCCAGACGCTATGCCAGATAAAAAACAGCGCCAGATTCAGGATAACGCCCACCACCGCGGCGGTAATGGCGGTCAACGGCGCGGTAAATCCCACTTTATTATGCGTGGTTTCAATAAACGGCCCGCCGGCGAGAATAAAGATAAACGAGGGTAAAAAGGTAAACCATGTCACCAGGCACGCCGCCGCGATGCCCCCCAGCAGCACATCATCAACGCCCAACACCGCTTTGGTGTAGCCGCCGACAAACCCGACAAAGGTCACCACCATGATCAACGGTCCGGGGGTGGATTCCCCCAGGGCGAGGCCGTCCATCATCTGCCCTGCGCTCAGCCAGCCATAGTGTGTCACCGCCCCCTGGTAAACGTAAGGCAAGACGGCATACGCCCCGCCGAAAGTCATCAACGCGGCTTTGGTAAAGAACCAGCTCATCTGGGTCAGCGGGTGCGCCCAGCCCAGCATTAGCGCCAGGGTGGCCATCGGCACCAGCCACAGCAGTATCCCGGCGATCAGCACCCGGGCAGTGCGCCGCCAGCTGAACAGGGCGTGGGCTGGGATCGGCGTCGCGTCATCAATAATGGCGGCCCCGCCAGGCTGACTCTGCGCGCGATGGGCGTCGGCTTTGCCGAAGGTCGCCGGCGCCACCCGTCCGCCGATAAACCCGACGATCGCCGCGGTCAGGACGATCAGCGGAAAAGGTACGTTCAGCGCAAAAATAGCGACAAAGGCTGCGGCGGCAATGGCCCAGTAGGCGCCATTTTTCAGCGCCCGCGAGCCGATGCGGTGCGCCGCCTGCAGCACGATCGCCGCCACGGCGGGTTTGATGCCATAAAAAATCCCCGCCACCACCGCGACATCTCCCCAAACGAGGTAGATCCACGCCAGCGCGATGAGCAACACCAGCGAGGGCAAAATAAACAGCACCCCGGCGATGATGCCTCCCCAGGTTTTATGCATCAGCCAGCCGATATAGGTCGCCAGCTGCTGGGCCTCCGGGCCCGGCAGGACCATACAAAAGTTGAGCGCGTGCAGGAATCGCCCTTCCGAGATCCAGCGTCGGTTATCCACCAGCTCCTGGTGCATCATGGCGATCTGCCCGGCAGGTCCGCCGAAGCTGATGAAGCCGAGCTTCAGCCAGAAGCGAAATGCCTGCCAGAAGGATACGGAAGCGACGACGGAAGGGCTGTCAGTCTGCGGAAGAACCACCGTTTTGCTCATGATTACCAGACCTCATTTCACAGGACTTCAGTAAGCCGTCGAACAGCGAGCAGGCTGCCGCCAGCAGTTGGTCATCGTCCGTAATGGTTTCCCGCAGCCCTGCAAGAATGCTTTCCACCCCCGCCGCCTCCGGGGTGGATAGCCCACCGACGTCCAGGAAGTGGATCAGCCGGCCCAGAGCGTCGGGGATCGCGGCCTCCAGAGCAAAGCGCCGGACCAGAACTTCGAAGGTCACCCGCGTGCCAACGTGGCTGAACGGCGCCCCGTCATAATCAAAACCAAGCGCCGTCGCCGGACAGTCCTCAGGCGCGGCCAGCCACAGGAACCGCGCCTCAGGGTCGATAAAGCGCTGAATTAGCCAGGCGCTGGCCAGACGATCGACCCACGGGCGTCGGCGGGTGGCCCACAAACGGCCGCGAAAGGCCTCTCTATCCAGAAGGCTCAGTTCGCCCGCAACCGCCTGCGGCTCGTCCGGCGATAGCCGCTGATTAATCGCCTGCTCGAGGATGGCCAGTCGCTCAGCGGCCTGCTCCCGGGCGGCCCCCGGGAAAAAATCGATAGCCGCGATCCGCTGGTAGTCACGCTGAATTTTACGCAGCTGTTTGAGCTGAGCCGCCAGTCCGTCGGCGGATAACGCCCCCTGCAGCGCCAGCAGATCCTGCAACAGCGCATCATACTGTTCGCGACGATCGAATAGCGGCCTGAGCGCCTCCTCTTCCGCCGACTCAATCGTAAACACATACCCGGCCCCGCCCTCCGCGTGGATCGCCTGGCAGGTGCTGAGGAAAATGTCATAGCCCTGGCGCACGTCGGGCAGCAGATAGACCCCGTCGCGCAGGACCGCCGCCCCGCTCTGCTTCAGGGTTCGCCAGACACGCATGCGCAGCGTGGCTTGAGACGTCGTCAGGTTAAGGATCAAGAGATGCATTGTCATGATGTAGAGATTACTACAGCATGTAGCGTGTGTGACGTTCATTCGCGCGCAGGTTAAGATGAATTTCAGCAATGCATAGCTAAAAAGCACAAAACGAGGGCCCGCGCAGCGGCAGGCCAGGCGCTAAGCGCGGGGCGGCGATAACGGACGCAGCAGCAGGGTGAACAGCGCCAGCCCCACCGGCGCCAGGGATCCCCACAGCACCGCGTTCCAGCCGAAGGCGTTGAGCAGAACGCCGGACGAAAACGAACCCACGATCATCACGCCGAAGACCAGAAAATCGTTGAGCGACTGAACCTGGGTCTTCTCTTCCGGGCGGTGGAAATCGATGATTTTCGCCGAGGCGCCGGTGAAGCCAAAGTTCCAGCCGATGCCGAGCAAAATCAGCGACAGCCAGTAATGATACACCCCGACGCCGCTGAGACCGACCGCCACCGAGGCGCCGGTGATCAGCAATCCCGCCGCCGCCATGCGCGCTGCGCCGAAGCGCTGGATCAGCCGGCCGGTGACAAATCCCGGACCGTACATCGCCATCACATGCCACTGGATCCCGAGGTTGGCGGCCTGCTGGGAAAGGCCGTGCATATGCATGGAGAGCGGCGCGGCGGTCATCAGAAAATTCATTACCATATAGGCCACCGCGCCGCTGAACACCGTGGTGGCAAAGCCTGGCTGGCGGACAATCTCGCGCAGCGGCCGCCCTCCGCGAACGCTGGCCGCCGCGGGCTCTGCTGGCGTCACGCCTGCCAGCAGAATGGCGGCGAGCGCCGCCACCAGCGCCTGAGCGAGGAAGGTGAAGGCGAAGGTATGAGTCGGCCAGAGGTGCATGGTGCCGGTGACCAGCATCGGGCCAATGATCCCGGCGGCCACGCCGCCGCCCATCACCAGCGACAGCGCGCGGGCGCGACGTTCCGGAGCGACGCCGTCGGTGGCGGCAAAGCGAAAACTGAGCGCCACCGCGGCATAGGCGCCGCCAAGCATCGCGGCGAAACAAAACAGCAGAAAAGAGCCCAGCACCACCGCCAGAGCGGCCGCCAGACCGGTAACCACCCCGGCGCCGGTACCGGCCATAAACGCGGCTTTGCGGCCCCGCTTACGCGCCAGCGCGCCGAAAGGCAGAATCGAGGCTGCCATCCCCAGCACAAACAGCGTGATAGGCAGCGTGGCCAGCGACGGGCTGGGGGCGATAGTATTGCCGACGATAGCGCCGGTGGCGTAGAACACCACCGAGTTGGCGCCGGCCAGCGCCTGAGCGACGGCCAGGCGGATGATATTGTTGTTCTGCGCCGCCAGCGGCAGCATCTGTTCGCTAGACATCCGTTGTTTTCACCAGTTTGAGAGTGGCGCCAGGCGGGTCGTCTGGCATCGCGCCCTGTTTGTTGGGTTCCCTGACCGTTACCTTAGCCGCAAAATACGCTTTTGCACCATAGCGAATAGCAATATTACCCGGCGACCTGGCCCTCTTCTGCGCCAGATAGCCGGGCCGGGCTTCGCCGCCCGCTTTTTTCAGGGAATCAGTCGCGCCGCGCCGCGGCGAATTTAGCCGCAATCATCGCGGCCGTCGGCTGGACGCCCCCCAGGCTCCACTGCTCCGGGTCATGTTCATCAATGCGGATCCACACCGACTGGCGGAACTGCGGATCGCCCTGCCCCTCAATTTCCACCAGCAGATCGGTCATCCGCCGCAGCAGCTCACTTTTCTGTTCCGCGGTCATGATCCCTTTAATGGTTTGCACGTTAACAAATGGCACGCTATGCTCCTTAGCATCTAAGTCTAAATTTCAAACTCAGAGTAGAAGGCCAATCTCACGATGTCAAAAAATAAATCATTGCCCTACCTCGATCCTGAGCTGTGCGGCCTGGCGGAAGGAGCCAAAATACTGGGCGACCGCTGGGTGCTGCTGATCCTCCGCGAGGCGTTTTACGGCGTGACGCGCTTTGAAACGATGCAGGCGCATACCCATATTACCCGCCAGACGCTCACCATCCGGTTGAAAACCATGACCGAAATGGGCTTGCTTCGCAAAGTCCCCTATCGGGAAGCGGGGGCTCGCGAGCGCTATGAATATGTTCTCACCGAAAAAAGCCGTAGCCTGGCGCTGGTGCTGTTCGCCCTGATGGAATGGGGCCACCAGCAGGTGCTGCACAGCACGCCGCATATTGCGCTGGTGGACAGCGCCAGCGGCGAGGCCGTCCATCCCGGGTTCGTCACCGCCAGCGGCAGCGTGGCGAATCCCGCCGCGCTGCAGATCGTTAAGGCAGACGAACGCTGAGAGCGGCGCGGTTGCCCTGATACAGAACTTTCGTAGGCCTCTGGCGGAAGCCGCGACGAGCAGGTATGTTGCATTGCCACGTTACCCGACGACTGGGTGACATTTTGGTTTCATCGAACGGTGCGATAAAGAATGAGGCTCTCTGCCGGGTCCGATCCCGGCTATTATTCGTGGCGCACGCCATGACCGCCCTGGTCCGCCGCTGATCCGCGGATCGTTCATGCTAAAGGAAGAAAATGTCGCTTCGTTCACTGCGGGCTTTATGTTTGACCAGCTTCTTTATCGCCGACGTTCGCGACGGCCTCGGCCCGTTTCTGGGGATCTTTCTCACCCAGCGTCACTGGCAGGCGGAGGACATCGGCCTGTTGATGACCGTCGGCGGCGTGGCCGGCCTGCTGGCGACCCTGCCCGCCGGCTTCATCACCGACACCTCGCGGCATAAGCGCGTGCTGTTGGCCGGGGTCTGCCTGGCGATCACCCTGACCACCCTCCTGCTCTGGTTCAGTCAGAAGACCAGCGTGGTGGCTCTTTCACAGGTTGCCAGCGGGATCTGCGCGGCCTTTGTCGGACCGTTAATCGCCGGGATCACCCTTGGGCTGACCCGACAGCGCGGCTTTAGCGCTCAGATGGGAAAAAACGAAGCCTTCAACCACGCGGGGAATTTCTTCACCGCGCTGATTGCCGGGGCCATCGCCTGGTACTGGGGCATCGGCGGCATTTTCATCCTGATGGCCTGTACCACCCTGTTTACCCTGATCGCCCTGCTGGCAATCCGCAGCAGCGATATTGACGATGACGCCGCCCGCGGCCTCGAGTCGGCAATCCCGCCCGCGCTGCCTGGGTTTGCCATCCTGTTCCGCCATACGCCGCTGCTGATCGCCGGCGTGACCCTGATGCTGTTCCATCTCGCCAACGCCGCGCTGTTGCCGATGCTCAGCATGCGGATCGCCACCGCGCCGGGACACCTCAATCCGGGGCTGTTTGCCGCCGCCACGGTGATTATTTCGCAGGTGGTAATGATCCCGGTGGCCATCCGGGTCGCCGGCAGCATCGACAAATATGGTTACTGGCGATGCATTCTGCTGGCGCTGCTGATCATGCCCATCCGCGCGGCGCTGGCGGCCGCCAGCGACGCCCCGGCGATGATGGTCCCGGTGCAAATTCTTGATGGTCTGGCGGCAGGGATTTTGGGGGTGGCGGTGCCCAGCTTTATCGTCTCGCTGCTGCGCGGCAGCGGGCACGTCAACGCCGGACAGAGCGTGGTGATGCTGATGCAGGGCGCCGGGGCGGCGATGAGTCCGGCGTTAACCGGCGCTATCGCCGGGCGCTACTCTTTTGCTATCGCCTTCGGCGTGCTGAGCGTTATCGCGCTGGTCGCGCTGATAGTATGGTGGCGCAGCGCCCCGCTGCTCACCAACTCGGTGTCGCCGCCGATCGGCGAGAGCGGCCAGTAGGAAAAGGATATCGTCAGGCGGACAACAGCCCCCTGCTGCCTGCCTGACGTGGGAAAGGCGTTAATTCATCTGCGGATTCAAGGTTATTTGCCGCAGAGCGTTCGCCATTTCGAGCTGAATCAGCTCTTTGACACCTTCGCGCTTAATAAACTGGCTGCGGTGTTTACTTTTTACCTCTTCAAGACTTTTTTTGATCTCCTGCGCCGGCAGTTTATACCAGCCGCGAGCCTGTTTCTCTCCGCCCATTTCCAGCCACAGCGATGAATAACTGGCTTTCACCAGATCGCTTTTCACGTGGTAATCGGAATCGATCGCGTAGACCGTAGTGATGCCGAAATAACGCAGGAAACCATACAGCACGCTCATGATGATATTTTTCGGCCGCGCGCCATGCAGCTCTTTGGTTAGCACCTTCACCTCATCATTGGTGATATCTTTCCCGCCCTGTATTCCGCCGATATAAGCGCGGCCATCGTCGGTACAGGAAAAACAGACGCTATAAACGCGCCGGTCGCCGAGAAACAGCTGCAGCATCAGCTCACCCTCCTCCTGAAACGGCGATGCCAGCAGCTTAACGTCAAGCTTTTCGCCATTTTTCAGAGGAATAGCAAACATCGTCCGGCCAAAATCCGCCACGTTATAGAGCTGCGGTAGCACATCGGGCTGAAACGTTTTCTCGATAAAATTCAGCGAACCGTGGGCAATATCCAGCTTGCGCCGTTTTGACATCCGTTTATTAAGATAGGCCTTAAAGGGTTTATCCTCGAAAGGCACCAGTCCCTGGGTCACGGCGGTCAATCGTGCGCACTGATATTTGGCGCAAAGTCCTTGATATTCTCTGTATTTACCTCCTGCGAGCGAGAGCTCTCTGCATTTTCGTAAGAATTTTTTATAGCTTATTTTGACCTGACCGATCACTTTATTATGTTTACGCCATTCTTTGATGGCGCCTGTAACAGTATGTTCCATTGATTAAGATCCATAGATTCATCCATAATCGCGGCCATATTAACATAAAAGCCATTCGTCAATGCTTAATTACACCTTCGTTGTCCTTTCATTTAATATTTAGGCAGGAAATTATTCTGGTGGAGATATTTAAAGCTAACGCCATCCTGTCAACGGTTATTTATGGTGGGTTTTATCTGCTGCCGGCGGACTTAACGCTCTGTGCGTTCGGCGCGAAGAGCGGTTACCTCCGCAGGCGGTTATGCCCTATACTTGACGCTGATTCAAAACCAGCAACGATAGGTAACTTATGGAAATTGATCTCGACAACCTGGTCTTCAGCGGCCTGGATGAAGCGGAAGAGCGCAACGCGGAGCGTCTGGAAGAAGCGGACAAAAAAGCCCAGGCGATCGTTGCCGATGACGATTGCGGCGACGCCTGCAAAATCTGATTATCAAACCGGCCTGCGGGCCGGTTTTTTTTCCCCACGCCCCCTCAGGTGGGTAAATACCCTTTCAACGTATCCAGCAGCGCCTGCGCCGCCTTCGACAGCGGCAGATGTCCGGCATGGATCGCCCCAACGCACTTTTCAATCGGCGGATCGCTGAGCGGAATGCACACTGCCCCCAGCGAGGTCATCTGCGTTTTGCATAGCGCCGGCACCGCGCTGCCTCCCAGACCGCTGGCTACCATCCTCCCCACCGTCACCAGTTGGTGGCTCTCCAGCGCCACGTCCAGCTGACGCCCGCTGCGCGCCAGCGCCTCCTCCAGCATCAGGCGCACCGCCGAGGGACGCTGGAGGGTGATAAAGTCGAGAGTTAACAGCTCCTGCCAGGTGAGCTTTTTTTTCTTCGCCAGCGGCGATTGCCGGGGAACGATCGCCACGAAGCGGTCCACCGCCAGCGGGGTAAACAGCAGGTTGTGGTTGGGCGATGGCTCGAAAGCGATGCCCATCTCTACCCGCCCCTCACGCACCATCTCGATTACCTGCTCATTGATCACATCATGCACCGTGACGTTCACCCCGGCATAGCGGTCGCGGAAGGCTTTCAGCGCCTCCGGCAGAACGTTGGCGGCGAACGACGGCATCGCGGCGACCGAGATTTTGCCGCGCTGCAGGGTAAAGCTCTGGCGCATCGCCTCCTCAACGTTATCCCAGTCGGCCAGCAGTTGACGGGCCATCGGCAGAAAGAGTTCCCCCTCCTGGGTGAGGGTCACTTTGCGGGTGCTGCGCTGCAGCAGCGCGCCCCCCAGCGCCTCCTCCAACCCTTTGATGGTCAGGCTGAGCGCTGGCTGCGACAGATTCAGCCTTTCGCTGGCGTGGGCGAAATTGAGAGTGTGAGCTACCGCTAAAAACGCGCGTAACTGTTTGACACTCATTCTCATTTTTCATCCTGTTAACTAATTGAAAGAAATTAGTTAACAGGAAATTAATTAAATTTCCAAATGAGTGAGTCACAAATTCAAAATTATCAAATCAGTCGCCCGCGCCAATGATAAGGGTATCGCAAGGCAGGAGAGACAAGATGGCAGGACTGGATAAACGCGTCGCCAGCTACGAAGCGGCGCTGGAAGGGGTAACGGACGGCATGACGCTGCTCGCCGGCGGCTTCGGCCTGTGCGGTATACCCGAGAATTTGATCGCCGAGGTGAAGCGTCGCCAGGTGAAGGGGCTGACGGTGGTTTCCAACAACTGCGGCGTCGATGGCTTCGGTCTCGGCATGCTGTTGGAGTCGCGCCAGGTCAGCAAGGTAGTGGCCTCTTACGTCGGGGAAAACGCGCTGTTTGAACAGCTGGTGCTGAGCGGCGAGCTGGCGGTAGAGCTCACCCCGCAGGGAACGCTGGCGGAAAAAATCCGCGCCGGCGGCGCCGGGATCCCCGGCTTTTACACCGCGACCGGCTATGGCACGCCGGTCGCCGAAGGCAAAGAGGTGCGCCAGTTCGACGGTAAAAATTACATTCTTGAACAAGCTATTCGCGGCGATTTCGCCCTCGTGAAGGGCTGGAAGGCTGACTGGTACGGCAATGTGGTTTATCGCCATACCGCACAGAATTTCAACCCGCTGATGGCCACCGCCGGGCGCATTACGGTGGTGGAGGTGGAAGAGATTGTGCCGCCGGGCGAACTGCCGCCCTCCGCCATTCACACCCCGGGGATCTATGTCGACCGGCTGATCGTCGGGCAATTCGAAAAACGCATTGAACAGCGCACCTTGCGCGCCGGAGGGCACTGAGATGTTAACCCGCGAACAAATGGCGATGCGCGTCGCCCAGGAGCTGCGCGACGGCGACTACGTCAACCTCGGGATCGGTATCCCGACGCTGGTGGCCAATTACATTCCCGCCGGCATTGAAGTGATGCTCCAGTCGGAGAACGGCCTGCTGGGGATGGGCGAGTTTCCCGATGAGCAAACTCTCGACGCCGACATGATCAACGCCGGCAAACAGACCGTCACCGCGCAAACCGGGGCGGCGATCTTCGATTCGGCCCAGTCGTTCGCCATGATCCGCGGCGGCCACGTCGATCTTACGGTTCTTGGCGCCTTTGAGGTCGACGTCGCAGGGAATATCGCCTCGTGGATGATCCCCGGAAAAATGGTCAAGGGGATGGGCGGCGCCATGGACCTGGTGGCCGGCGCGCAGAACATCATCGTGGTGATGACCCACGCCTCAAAGAACGGCGAATCCAAACTGCTGCCGCAGTGCACCCTGCCGCTCACCGGCGTGGGCTGCATTCGCCGGGTGCTCACCGACCTGGCCCTGCTGGACATTGTCGACGGGGCGTTTGTCCTGCGCGAAGTGGCCCCGGGGGTCAGCCCCGACGAAGTGATGCGTAAAACGGCGGGACGGCTGATCGTCGCCGACGACGTGCGCGAAATGCGCTTCAGCTAAGGAGAGACCATGACCGATATTGCCATAGTTGCTGCCGTACGCACCCCGGTCGGCAGCTTTCGCGGCGCCTTCGCCCCGCTTTCCGCCGTCGACCTCGGCGCGGCAGTGGTGCGCAGCCTGCTTGAACGCTGCCAGCTGCCCGCCGCAGCGGTCGATGAACTGATTTTCGGCCAGGTGCTCACCGCCGGCTGCGGGCAGAACCCGGCGCGCCAGACCGCTCTGCGGGCCGGCCTGCCGGTGGACACTCCAGCGGTCACCGTCAATCTGGTGTGCGGCTCAGGGCTGAAAGCGGTTCAGCAGGCGGTGCAGGCGATCCGCTGCGGCGACGCCGAGATCGTTATCGCCGGCGGCCAGGAGAGCATGAGCAATGCTCCCTATCTGATGAATGGCGCCCGCGACGGCCTGCGTTTCGGCCATGCCAGCCTGCAGGACAGCATGATCCAGGACGGCCTATGGGACGCTTTTAACGACTACCACATGGGCATTACCGCCGAGAACCTTGCCGACGCCTTCGACATCAGCCGCGAGCGCCAGGACGCCTTCGCCGCCAGCTCCCAGCGCAAAGCGGCGGCCGCTATCGCCGCCGGACGCTTTCGCGAGGAGATCGTCCCGGTCAGCGTCCCGCAGGGCAAAAAACCTCCGCGTGTCGTGACCGACGATGAGCAACCGCGCCCGGAGACCAGCGAGCAGCAGCTGGCCAAGCTGCGCCCGGCGTTTCGCCCGGCTGACGGCAGCGTCACCGCCGGGAATGCCTCATCGCTGAACGACGGCGCTGCGGCGGTCCTGCTGATGAGCGTCGATAAAGCGCACGAGCTTGGGCTGCCGGTGCTGGCGCGCATTGTCAGCGCGGCGGTCGCCGGGGTCGACCCGTCGGTGATGGGCATCGGCCCGGTGAGCGCCTGCCGCCTGGCGCTGCAGCGCGCCGGCTGGACGCTGGACGAGGTGGATCTGATCGAAGCCAACGAGGCCTTTGCCGTGCAGGCGCTGGCCGTCGGCCAGCTGCTCGAATGGGACAGCGAGAAGGTCAACGTTAACGGCGGCGCCATCGCCCTGGGCCATCCCATCGGCGCCTCCGGCTGCCGGATCCTCGTCAGTCTGGTGCATGAGATGCAGCGCCGGGGCGCCAGCAAAGGGCTGGCCACCCTGTGCGTCGGCGGCGGACAGGGCATCGCCATGACCCTTCAACGTTAACAGGAGCCACTATGTTTACACCACGCCTGGCGGTACTCGGCGCCGGACTGATGGGCGTCGGCATTGCCTGCCATTTCGCCCGTCACGGTCACGCCGTCCGCCTGTATGACACCGATCCGCAACGTCTCGCCGAGATACCCACAGTAGCCGAGGCGATCCTGCGCGAGCTGGAGGCGAGCGGTCAGCAGGCTCCCGCCGACCGCGACGCCGTGCTGAGCCGTTTAACCCCTACCCCGGCGCTGCAAGCGCTGGCGGACGCCACGCTGCTGATTGAAGCGATCCCCGAACGGCTGGGGCTGAAGCACGCCCTGTATGCCGAACTGGAAACGCTGATCGCCGACGAGGCGATTATCGCCAGCAACACCAGCGGCCTGCCGCCGGATCAGCTGGCGCAGGGCATGCGCCTCCCGGAACGGCTACTGATCGCCCATTTCTGGCATCCGCCGCACCTGATCCCGCTGGTGGAAGTGGTGCCCGGGAGCGCCACCCTGCCTCATCTGGCGCGCCAGGTGAGCGACTTTTGCGCCGCCTGCGCGCTGGAAGCGGTGGTGCTCAACCGCGCCGCGCCGGGCTTTGTCGGCAACCGGCTGCAGTTCGCCCTGCTGCGCGAAGCGCTGCATATCGTCCACAGCGGCATCGCGTCCCCGGAGGTGGTGGACCAGGTGATGCGCGCCTCGCTGGGGCGCCGCTATGCGATGGTCGGCCCGCTGGAGGCAGCGGACATGACCGGCCTGGCGACGGTCCAGGATATCTGCCAGCACTTGCTGCCGGAGCTGGCCAGCGGCACCGAGATGATGTCGCTGGTGGCGGAGAAAGTAGCGCGAGGCGACACCGGCGCCCGCAGCGGGCAAGGCTTTTACCGCTGGGACGAGGCCCGGCGCCAGCGCATCCAGTCGCGCCGGGAACACCAGCTGCGCTTCGCCCTGAAACCCTAGTATCTCGTTCTGTACCCCTACAATAACAATGAGAGTGAGACGTCGTGATGAGTGTGATAATAGCCCTGGCCGCGCTGGCATTACTGATGCTGGCAGCCTACCGTGGATACAGCGTGATCCTCTTTGCGCCGATCGCCGCCCTCGGCGCGGTGCTGCTCACCGACCCGGGCGCGGTCGGCCCGGCCTTTACCGGCCTGTTTATGGAAAAAATGGTCGGCTTTGTGAAGCTCTATTTCCCGGTGTTTCTGCTGGGCGCGGTATTCGGCAAGCTGATTGAGCTGTCGGGATTCTCGCGGTCGATTGTCGCCGCCGCCATCCGCATCCTTGGACGCCGCCATGCGATCCCGGTGATCGTGCTGGTGTGCGCCCTGCTGACCTACGGCGGGGTATCGCTGTTTGTGGTGGCCTTTGCCGTCTACCCTTTCGCCGCCGAGCTGTTTCGCCAGAGCGGGATCCCCAAACGGCTGATCCCAGCCACCGTCGCCCTCGGGGCATTCTCGTTTACCATGGACGCCCTGCCCGGCACGCCGCAGATCCAGAATATTATTCCCACCAGCTTCTTCGGCACCAACGCCTGGGCGGCCCCGTGGCTGGGGCTTATCGGCTCGCTGTTCATTATCCTCTTCGGTTTGCTGTGGCTGGAGCGCCAGCGCCGCAAAGCGCAGGCCAGCGGCGAAGGCTATGGGACCGACCTGCAAAATGAGCCGGAGACCCCGGATGACATCAACCTGCCGCATCCGCTGATCGCTATCGCCCCGCTGCTGCTGGTGGGGGTGCTGAATCTGCTGTTTACCCACTGGATCCCGCAGTGGTACGGCGCCAGCCATGAGCTCACCCTCCCGGGTCTGGCGAAGCCTGTGGTCACCGAGGTGGGGAAAATCACCGCCATCTGGGCGGTACAGGCGGCGCTGCTCTCCGGCATTGTGCTGGTACTGGTCTGCGGCTACCGCAATATTCGCGGCCGGCTGGCAGAAGGAAGCCGGACGGCGGTGGGCGGGGCTATTCTCGCGGCGATGAACACCGCCTCTGAGTATGGCTTCGGCGCGGTTATCGCCGCCCTGCCGGGTTTCCTGGTGCTGTCGAAAGCCCTCGCGGCTATTCCCAATCCGCTGTTAAACGAGGCGATCAGCGTCACGGTGCTGGCCGGGATCACCGGCTCGGCCTCCGGGGGAATGAGCATTGCCCTGGCGGCGATGTCCGAGACCTTTGTCGCCGCCGCCCACGCCGCCAATATTCCGCTGGAGGTCCTGCACCGCGTCGCCGCCATGGCCAGCGGCGGCATGGATACCCTGCCGCATAACGGGGCGGTGATCACCCTGCTGGCGATCACCGGCCTGAGCCATCGCCAGGCCTACGGCGGCATTTTCGCCATCACGGTGATCAAAAGCCTCGCGGTACTGTTTGTCATTGCCACGTT
Organism: Klebsiella sp. 1SOBk10mer; assembly: GCF_046602535.1. Lineage (NCBI taxonomy): Bacteria > Pseudomonadati > Pseudomonadota > Gammaproteobacteria > Enterobacterales > Enterobacteriaceae > Klebsiella > Klebsiella sp. 1SOBk10mer. The sequence continues at coordinate 996,243 of NZ_JBKIUP010000001.1, read as the reverse complement.
CTATGTGACCGGCATTGTCTGAGACCCGACTGAAGGAGAAATATGATGAATTTAAACGGTAAAACAGCGCTGGTCACCGGCTCCACCAGCGGCATCGGCTTAGGGATCGCCAAAGTGCTGGCGCAGGCAGGCGCCCAGCTGGTGCTCAATGGCTTCGGCGACAGCAGCCACGCCCGGGCTGAAGTCGCCGCGCTGGGCAAGATCCCCGGCTATCACGACGCCGACCTGCGCGACGTCGGGCAGATCGAGGCGATGATGCGCTATGCCGAAAGCACCTTCGGCGGCGTCGATATCGTGATCAATAACGCCGGCATCCAGCACGTGGCCCCGGTGGAGCAGTTCCCGGTGGACAAATGGAACGACATCATCGCGATCAATCTCTCCAGCGTCTTCCACACCACTCGCCTGGCGCTGCCGGGCATGCGCCAGCGCAACTGGGGGCGCATCATCAACATTGCTTCAGTGCATGGCCTGGTGGCGTCGAAAGAGAAATCGGCCTATGTCGCCGCCAAGCACGCGGTGGTCGGCCTGACCAAAACCGTGGCCCTGGAAACCGCGCGCAGCGGCATCACCTGCAACGCCATCTGCCCCGGCTGGGTGCTGACTCCGCTGGTGCAGCAGCAGATCGATAAGCGCATCGCCGAGGGGGTCGACCCGGAGCAGGCCAGCGCCCAGCTGCTGGCGGAAAAGCAGCCCTCCGGGGAGTTTGTCACCCCGCAGCAACTGGGCGAAATGGCGCTGTTTCTGTGCAGCGACGCCGCCGCCCAGGTGCGCGGCGCGGCGTGGAACATGGACGGCGGCTGGGTGGCGCAGTAAGCCGCAGGCGTCGCGAAGATCAGAACATCGCCAGAAAGCGTTTCACCGTGCGCGAGCGCTCGAAGCGCCGCCAGGCGATGGCGATATCGGTCTTCAGCGGCGCCCCGCTGAGCGGGTGATAGCTGACGTTCGGCTGCTGGATGCAGGTCATTGACTGCGGGACCAGCGCGAAGCCGAACCCGGCATTGACCATGCTCAGCGACGACGAAATCTGCGACGACTGCCAGGCGCGCTCCATATCGATGCCGGCGCGCAGGCAGCTGTTGTACACCAGCTCATACAGCCCCGGAGCCACTTCCCGCGGGAAGAGGATCGGCGCCACGTCGCGCAGCTGCTCCAGGGCCAGGGTCGGCTGCGTCGCCAGCGGGTTATCGCGCGGCAGCGCGATAACCATCGGCTCCTCATCGATAATCCGCAGATTAAAGGCCTTACTGCTCTCGCACGGCAGACGGACGAAGGCAATATCCAGCTCGGCCTCGCTCAGGGCGGTCATCAGATTGGCCATGTTGTCTTCCATCTGGTGCAGGGTCACCCCGGGGTGGTCGAGCTGAAAACGGTGCAGCAGCGTGAAGATTTGCGGGTGGAAAGCATCAGAACTGGTAATGCCTAGCGACAGGCTGCCGTTCATCCCGCGGGCAATGCCCTTGGCCTTCTCCAGCGCCGCATCGCTCATGGCGAGGATCTGACGGGCATCCTCATAGAACGACTCACCGGCCTCGGTGAGCTCCACCCCGCGGGTCAAACGCCGAAACAGCGGGGTCCCCACCTCGCGCTCAAGCCGCTGAATTTGCTGACTTAACGGAGGCTGTGAAATACCCAGTTCCTTGGCGGCCTGGGTGAAGTGCCGCGTCCTGGCGACGGCGACAAAATAGCGAAGATAACGAAGTTCCATATCGAAAACGTCTCAAACCAGCATGGTTTCTATATTGGAACTGTGAGCTGAATCGGGTCAACATTTATTTAACCTTTCTTATATTTGTTGAACGAGGAAGTGGTATATGAATCATTCTGCTGAATGCACCTGCGAAGAGAGTCTATGCGAAACCCTGCGGGCGTTTTCCGCGCAGCATCCCGAGAGCGTGCTCTATCAGACATCGCTCATGAGCGCCCTGCTGAGCGGGGTTTACGAAGGGAGCACCACCATCGCCGACCTGCTGAAGCACGGCGATTTCGGTCTCGGCACCTTTAATGAGCTGGACGGGGAGCTGATCGCTTTTAGCAGTCAGGTCTATCAGCTGCGGGCCGACGGCAGCGCGCGCAAAGCCCAGCCGGAGCAGAAAACGCCGTTCGCGGTGATGACCTGGTTCCAGCCGCAGTACCGGAAAACTTTCGACCACCCGGTGAGCCGCCAGCAGCTGCACGAGGTGATCGACCAGCAAATTCCCTCTGACAACCTGTTCTGCGCCCTGCGCATCGATGGCCATTTCCGCCATGCCCATACCCGCACCGTACCGCGCCAGACGCCGCCGTACCGGGCGATGACCGACGTCCTCGACGATCAGCCGGTGTTCCGCTTTAACCAGCGCGAAGGGGTACTGGTCGGCTTCCGTACCCCGCAGCATATGCAGGGGATCAACGTCGCCGGGTATCACGAGCACTTTATTACCGATGACCGCAAAGGCGGCGGTCACCTGCTGGATTACCAGCTCGACCACGGAGTGTTGACCTTCGGCGAAATTCACAAGCTGATGATCGACCTGCCCGCCGACAGCGCGTTCCTGCAGGCCAATCTGCATCCCGATAATCTCGATGCCGCCATCCGTTCCGTAGAAAGTTAAGGGGGTCACATGGACAAACAGTATCCGGTACGCCAGTGGGCGCACGGCGCCGATCTCGTCGTCAGCCAGCTGGAAGCCCAGGGGGTACGTCAGGTGTTCGGCATCCCTGGCGCCAAAATCGACAAGGTATTCGACTCACTGCTGGATTCCTCCATTCGCATTATTCCGGTACGCCACGAAGCCAACGCCGCGTTTATGGCCGCCGCCGTCGGGCGCATTACCGGTAAAGCCGGCGTGGCGCTGGTCACCTCCGGCCCGGGCTGCTCCAACCTGATCACCGGTATGGCCACCGCCAACAGCGAAGGCGACCCGGTGGTGGCCCTGGGCGGCGCGGTGAAACGCGCCGATAAAGCCAAACAGGTCCACCAGAGTATGGATACGGTGGCGATGTTCAGCCCGGTGACGAAATACGCCGTCGAGGTGACCGCGCCGGACGCGCTGGCGGAAGTGGTCTCCAACGCCTTCCGCGCCGCCGAGCAGGGCCGCCCGGGCAGCGCTTTCGTCAGCCTGCCGCAGGATGTGGTCGATGGCCCGGTCAGCGGCAAAGTACTGCCGGCCAGCGGGGCCCCGCAGATGGGCGCCGCGCCGGATGCCGCCATCGACCAGGTGGCGAAGCTTATCGCTCAGGCGAAAAACCCGATCTTCCTGCTCGGCCTGATGGCCAGCCAGCCGGAGAACAGCGCGGCGCTGCGCCGTTTGCTGGAGGCCAGCCATATTCCGGTCACCAGCACCTATCAGGCCGCCGGGGCGGTGAATCAGGATAACTTCTCTCGCTTCGCCGGCCGGGTCGGGCTGTTTAACAACCAGGCCGGGGACCGTCTGCTGCAGCTCGCCGACCTGGTGATCTGCATCGGCTACAGCCCGGTGGAATATGAACCGGCGATGTGGAACAGCGGCAACGCGACGCTGGTGCATATCGACGTCCTGCCCGCCTATGAAGAGCGCAACTACACCCCGGACGTCGAGCTGGTGGGCGATATCGCCGGCACCCTCAACAAGCTGGCGCAAAATATCGATCGCCGGCTGGTGCTCTCCCCGCAGGCGGCGGAGATCCTCCGCGACCGCCAGCACCAGCGCGAACTGCTGGACCGCCGCGGCGCGCAGCTGAATCAGTTTGCTCTGCATCCGCTGCGCATCGTTCGCGCCATGCAGGATATCGTCAACAGCGACGTCACGCTGACCGTGGACATGGGCAGCTTCCATATCTGGATTGCCCGCTACCTGTACAGCTTCCGCGCCCGTCAGGTGATGATCTCCAACGGCCAGCAGACCATGGGCGTCGCCCTGCCCTGGGCCATCGGCGCCTGGCTGGTCAATCCTGAGCGCAAAGTGGTCTCCGTCTCCGGCGACGGCGGCTTCCTGCAGTCGAGCATGGAGCTGGAGACCGCTGTCCGCCTGAAAGCCAACGTGCTGCACCTGATCTGGGTCGATAACGGCTACAACATGGTGGCCATCCAGGAAGAGAAAAAATATCAGCGCCTGTCCGGCGTCGAGTTCGGGCCGATGGATTTTAAAGCCTATGCCGAGTCCTTCGGCGCCAAAGGGTTTGCCGTGGAAAGCGCCGAGGCGCTGGAGCCGACCCTGCGCGCGGCAATGGACGTCGACGGCCCGGCGGTGGTGGCCATTCCGGTGGATTATCGCGATAACCCGCTGCTGATGGGCCAGCTGCATCTGAGTCAGATTCTGTAAGTCATCACAATAAGGAAAGGAAAATGAAAAAAGTCGCACTTGTTACCGGCGCCGGCCAGGGGATTGGTAAAGCTATCGCCCTTCGTCTGGTGAAGGATGGATTTGCCGTGGCCATTGCCGATTATAACGACGCCACCGCCAAAGCGGTCGCCTCCGAAATCAACCAGGCCGGCGGCCGCGCCATGGCGGTGAAAGTGGATGTCTCCGACCGCGATCAGGTGTTCGCCGCCGTCGAACAGGCGCGCAAAACGCTGGGCGGCTTCGACGTCATCGTCAACAACGCCGGCGTAGCGCCGTCCACGCCGATCGAGTCCATTACCCCGGAAATTGTCGATAAAGTCTACAACATCAACGTCAAAGGGGTGATCTGGGGCATTCAGGCGGCGGTCGAAGCCTTTAAGAAAGAGGGGCACGGCGGGAAAATCATCAACGCCTGCTCCCAGGCCGGCCACGTCGGCAACCCGGAGCTGGCGGTGTATAGCTCCAGTAAATTCGCGGTGCGCGGCTTAACCCAGACCGCCGCTCGCGACCTCGCGCCGCTGGGCATCACGGTCAACGGCTACTGCCCGGGGATTGTCAAAACGCCGATGTGGGCCGAAATTGACCGCCAGGTGTCAGAAGCCGCCGGTAAACCGCTGGGCTACGGTACCGCCGAGTTCGCCAAACGCATCACCCTCGGTCGGCTATCCGAGCCGGAAGATGTCGCCGCCTGCGTCTCCTATCTTGCCAGCCCGGATTCTGATTACATGACCGGTCAGTCATTGCTGATCGACGGCGGGATGGTATTTAACTAATAAAAAATAAGCTCTGACATGGCTTGCCCCTGCTGATATGCAGGGGCTTTTTTTGTTGGAGAGTAAGCATTACGGTAAAACGAACCCTGTATTGATGCGTCAGGCTATTAATCCTCAAAAGTGCTTATTGCTTATTCGCGGGACCGCCGTCTGATTTGGGTTGGATCTTGACGACTAATCTTTGAGCTATTCCCGGTTTGCCCTTTTCAAAGCGCCATTTTTTAATCATTTTATCAATGATTTGATGTTCCAACTCCGGAGTCGTTGTCGATTCAAGTATCTTTACATTCTGAACTCTGCCATCTGAATCCACATCGTACTGAAGCCGCAGGAAACTCGGCAGTAGGTTTCCGTTCTTATCACGAGTGGTAATTGATGTGTTTGCAGAGGAAATGCTGCCTGAAGGTGTGCTGGCGCTGGCCTCTGTGCCGGCGCAGAGTGTCAGTAACAATGGCAAAATTAGAGTGAATAGTCTGCTAGTTTTCATTAATCGTCTGAGTTCCAAAATTAACCATGAATATTCACGTTACCAACGGCGCGCGTGACAGGTTACCAGATGAGATGATCCCTGAACACCGCGTCTTCAGCGGCAATCACGTTGACCTCCTGACCTGGCGCTTCGTTCTACATCCATTCCCGAGGACGTTTCGCTATCAGGACAAGTGGGCGCTGAGCGACTATATCAACGACTCTTTTGCCAGCTGTCGGCAGCGCTATCCGGCTCGTCGGGGAACATGAGCGAGCTAACCCCCTCAAGTGATTAGCATGGATTCGCGTCCCGCGCTGAAGACGTTCAGCTAATCATTTTTAACTCCGGTGCTCGGGATCCACAGCGCTTGCAACGTTAAATAAGATATTTTTGACCTGTCAAACCCAATAAATACACTGATACATTTAAGCGAGACATATGAGTTTAAAGCCGCGTAAAATCGTTTTAATTCCCGGGTTTATGCTGAATGAAATGCTGTGGCATGAATTTGAAAGATACCTGCCGTCAAACTGTATTGTTCATCATGCATCTGTAACTGAAGGACGAACCATTCATGATGTAGTGCAGCATCTGATTACTTTTCTGCCTGAGAAGTTTTCTTTGATAGGTTTTTCGATGGGAGGGTATATTGCCCGACAACTGGCAGCAGAATTCCCTGAACGTGTAGAGTCCTTAGTGCTTATTGCCAGTTCCTTACGGGAAGATACGCCGTTAGAGGCTGAAGCAAAGCGGAAAAATGTGCAGTCATTGTCCCCCACAACGTTTAAGGGGCTGAGCAGCTATGCTATTGCCCGGTCACTCCACCCTCTCAACACATCAAATCAGGATATGATTTCAGCTATCCAGAAAATGGGATACTCTCTGGGATTTGAAGCCTTCATCACGCAATCATCCTTATCCAGACAAGGTATACCTTCTGCAACAATATGCTGTCCAACATTGGTTATAGCCAGTGAAGATGATGCCATCCGTTCGATGAAGGAGGCAAAAGAGTTGGTCGAAGCCATACCTTCTGCGTCGTTAAGAATTATTCGGGATTGCGGCCATATGATTCCGCTCGAACAGCCCAGGGAGTTGGCAAGAACTATTGTTGAATGGCTCCCGGCTACGTAAATTATTGGGCGTTTATCCGGCAAATATCCTGACTGACTTCATCAGGGTATGGTCTGTTCCTGGTCACCAGCAAACATGAAGTTCTGCAATAGCAACACGGAAGCGGCTGAGCATAGCGACAGCAGAGAAAATCCCGGATGGCGGCGTATGGCACCTTATCCCGGCTACGCTGTTGGGCCGCTCTTGTGCCGTATTTTTGCCGGGTGACAGCTACACCTTACCCTGCCCACGATTTGGCGCTCTATTCGCGCCCTTCGTAGGCCCGCGCAAGCGTAGCGCCGCCGGACAAGGACAGCGGGCACGGAGCCGATTTTGTGCCGGGTGGCGGCTACGCCTTACCCGGCCTACAGTTCGTGCGACCTGTCGTTAATTTATTCACCAGCCTTGCTGAAACTGCCGGTGCTGGCGGCCTCAAAATCGCTGAGACGTTCCCGGAAGGCCGGGGCAGCCCGCATGGATGCGGGCTGAGGGCCGTGTTTTGCACGGACGCTGCCTCGGCCCGACCCGAAGCCTGCAGGGATAAGTCGAAGGCACCACGCAGTGGCGATTTTGCTGGCCGGAGCCCGGGGGTACAGGGAGCGGCGGCGACTGGCCGCCCCCTGTGCGCTCCCTGCGCCATGCCAGGCATAACGCAGACGATTAACCTGGAGCGCAAACTACGCTGAAGTCACGCGTGATAAACGCTTTGCCCGGGCTGAGAACCTGTAAAACCGATAACAGTCTCCCCCGCCGCCGGGCAAGATATCGCACCGTGGCCGCCATGTTGCCGGGTGGCGGCTGCGCCTTACCCGGCCTACAAAGACCTCCCGTCAGCTCATATCCCCGGGCCCACGCTAACGCAGCGCCGCCGGGAAGATATCAGGCTCCGAGCTCAACATGTTGCCGGGTGGCGCTTCGCTTACCCGGCCTACAAAGGCTGCCCGCGATTTGGCGCTCTATTCGCGCCCTTCGTAGGCCCGCGCAAGCGTAGCGCCGCCGGGCAAGGACAGCGGGCACGGAGCCGATTTTGTGCCGGGGGGCGGCTGCGCCTGACCCGGCCTACAAAACCAGGGCTGTCCGTACCGCCCTCGCGGCAGACCCCACGTTCAGCGCCGCCGGTCAGTTACTGCGCCTGCTGCTGCGCCTGCGCCAGCTGGCGGACGATCGCCTCGCGCCGCGCATCCCCTTCCGGCAGCCGGGCCAGCAGCGCCTGCAGGGCTGCCACGGCCTCGGGGTAATCTTCATTGCGCACCGCGCTCAGGGCCAGCATCTCCAGCACCGGCAGGCTGTTCGGCTGCCGCTGATGCAGGTCACGCAGCAGCAGCTCGCCCATCCGAACCTGACCGCTATCTCCCGCCCGCACCAGCGCGCTGGCGTAATCGAAAGCCGCCGCCGGGTCATCCGCCGCCAGCGCATGCGCCCGGCCAAAGGCGCCGATCGCCGTCTCGCCATCGTTTAACAACAGGCCCAGCCGTCCAAGCAGCTGCCAGCCGGGGAGGTCATTCGGGGTATCCTGCAGGTGGCTGCGCAGGCCAAGCCGCAGCTCCGCCAGCTCATCCATTCGCAGCGGCGCCGCCGTCGGGTCCTTAACCTGCTGCAACAGCGCAGGATAATGCCGTTCAGCCTGCTGCCAGAGCAGCACCTGGCCGATATCGCTGGTTTTCAGATACAGGCCCAGACTCAGGACTACCAGCAGCAGCGCCCCCGGAAGCAGCGCCCAGCGGCTTAGCGGCCGTTCGCCAGGCTGTGCCTGGGGCGGGATATCGGTCAGCAGCGTGCGCTGCAGCTCGACGACCAGCGCCGGGTTGTCCTCGCCGCGCTCCTGCGTCAGCTCCTGCAGGCGCGACTGATACAGGGCGCGGTGGAGGGTATCGCGGTCCACCGCCCCGTTGCCCGTCCATGGGTAATAAAGCAGTCCCAGCGCGCCAGCCAGCAACAGCCCGGCGATAACCACCAACAGGCTCATCGTTCTTTTCCTTCTTTTAATAATTCCGCCAGCCGCTGGCGCTCTTCAGCGCTGAGCGCCGCGTCAGGGATGTCGCGACGACGCGCGCGGGCGACAATCATCCCGGCGCCCGCCAGCACGAACAGCCCCGGCCCCAGCCACAGCAGCACCGTGCCCGCGGTCAGCGGCGGCTCGTAGCTGACAAAATTGCCGTAGCGGGCCACCATATAGTTAACGATCTGCCCTTTCGTTTTCCCCTGCTGCATCAGCTCGTACACCTTCTGCCGCATATCGGCGGCAATCATCGCGTTCGAGTCAGCGATGCTGTTGTTCTGGCATTTCGGGCAGCGCAGCTGGGAGGTGATCTCGCGAAAGGCCTGCTCCTGGGCCTCATCCTTAAACTGCCAGGTATCGATGGCGGCCCACGCCTGGCCGGTCAGCATCAGCGCCAGCAGGATGCCCATTACCCCTCTCATCAGCCCGCCCCCCGGTTGTATTGATTCCACAGCGGCTGGAGCTCCTCGCGCCACACCCGTTCGTTCAGGTCGCCGGCGTGCCGCCAGCGGATGATGCCCTGACCGTCGATGAGAAACGTCTCCGGCGCGCCATAAACCCCCAGATCCAGGCCGAGCATGCCGTTGCCGTCGTACAGGCTCAGCCTGTACGGATTACCCAGGCGCTGCAGCCAGCTCATCGCCTTCTGGCGATCGTCTTTGTAGTTCATCCCCACCACCCGCACGCCCTGCTGCGCCAGGCCGTTGAGAAACTGATGCTCGGCGCGACAGGTTGGGCACCAGGTGGCCCAGACGTTGAGCAGCAGTGGCTTGCCGTCAATCAGCGTCCGCCGGTCCAGAGTCTGACCGGGGGTATTCAGCGCTTCAAGGCGAAACTCCGGCAGCGGTTTGCCAATCAGCGCCGACTCAAGGGTCGTCGGGTCGTCGCCATCGGCGTTGCGCATCAGCTGCCAGAACAGCGCGGCGGCCAGCGCCAGAAACAGCGCCAGCGGGATAAACAGCAGCTTCCGGTTCATGAGGCCTCCTGCAGTTTCTTACGCATCCGATAGCGTGGGTCGAGCATGCAGCACAGACCGCCGAGGGCCATCAGCACCCCGCCGTACCAGATCCAGCGAACGAACGGTTTGTAGTACAGACGCACCGCCCAGCTGCCGTCGCTCAGCTCTTCCCCCAGCGCGGCGTAAAGATCGCGGGTCAGCCCGCCGCTGATCGCCGCCTCGGTCATCATCATCCGGCTGGCGGTGTAAAAGCGCTTCTCAGCATACAGCGTCGCTTCCGGGCGTCCGCTGCGGGTCACGGTGATAATGCCTTCGCCACCGGTCCAGTTGGGGCCGACGATATTGCGCACGCCGTTAAACACAAAGTGATAGCGATGGATATCGATACTGTCGCCGGGGCGCATCCGTACATCGCGCTCCACGCTGTAGTTCTGGCTAAAAGTGATGCCGATAACGGTCACCGCCACGCCGACGTGACCGAGCACCATCCCCCACTGGCTGCGGGTCAGCGTCCGCAGGCCGCGCCAGAAGCCGTGGCGATGAGTGGCCCGTTCGTGAACCTCCAGCAGGGCGAAGATCAGCACCCACAGGGCCATCATCAGGCCAATGACCGCCATGGCGGTGATACGATCCTGCAGCAGCCACGGCAGCGCCAGAGAAAGTGACAACGTCACAACCAGGGCGATAATCAGGCGCTTAATCTGCCTGGCGATGTCATCGCGCCGCCAGCGGATCAGCGGCCCCAGCCCCAGCAGCAGCGCAAACGGCGCCATCAGGGCGGTGAACATGGTGTTAAAGAACGGCTCGCCGATGGAGATGCTGCCGAGGCCCAGCTCTTTATGCACTAGCGGCAGCAGCGTTCCGAGGAGCACCACCAGCATCGCGGCCATCAGCAAAATATTGTTGCCAAGCAGGAACGACTCGCGCGACCACAGGGTATGTTCCACCCGCGCCCGCACCCGGCCGCCCTTCAGGGCGTACAGCAGCAGCGACCCGCCGATGGCGACAATCAGCAGCGCCAGAATAAACAGCCCGCGCGACGGATCCGAGGCGAAGGCATGCACCGAGACCAGCACCCCGGAGCGCACCAGGAAGGTGCCCAGCAGGCACAGGGAGAAGGCGGCGATGGCCAGCAGCACCGTCCAGGCGCGGAAGCTGCCCCGCTTCTCGGTCACCGCCAGGGAGTGCAGCAGCGCGGTGCCCACCAGCCACGGCATAAACGAGGCGTTTTCCACCGGGTCCCAGAACCACCAGCCGCCCCAGCCCAGTTCGTAATAGGCCCACGCCGAGCCCAGCACGATGCCGAGGGTGAGGAACATCCATGCCGCCTGGGTCCAGGGACGCGACCAGCGCGCCCAGGCAGTATCCAGCCGGCCCGCCAGCAGCGAGGCGATGGCGAAGGCGAAAGCCACCGAGAAGCCGACGTACCCCATATAGAGGATCGGCGGATGGAAAATCATGCCGATATCCTGCAGCAGCGGATTAAGGTCGCGGCCATCAATGGGGTACTGCGGCAGGCCGCGGCTGAACGGGTTGGAGGTAAAGAGGATAAACAGCAGGAACCCCAAGGCGATCATCCCCATCACCGCCAGCACCCGGGCGACGGCGTCGAGCGGCATCCGGCGGCTGAAGAGGGCGACGGCGAAGGTCCAGACGCTGAGCAGCAGAACCCACAGCAGCAGCGAGCCCTCATGCGCCCCCCAGGTCGCCGCCACCCGATACCACACCGGCAGCGCGCTGTTGGAGTTTTCCGCCACGTAGCGGACGGTAAAGTCGTTGACCACGAAGGCGTGCACCAGCAGCAGGAAGGCGCCGCCGATACAGGCGAACAGCCCGCAGGCCAGCGGCCGGGCCAGGGCCATCAGCCGCCGGTCCTGCCGCGCCGCGCCCCACAAGGGATAGACGCTCAGGAGCAGCGCCAGCCCCGCCGCCAGACACAGTAAAAAGTTGCCCAGCTCCGGCATCATGGCTGCGCCCCCGTTTTCTCCGGCGTCATGGCGTTTTTCACCTCCGGCGGGGTGTAATTTTCATCATGTTTGGCCAGCACCTGCTGGGCGGTAATATGCCGCTCGCCGTCCAGCACGCCCTGGGCCACCACGCCCTGCGCCTCACGGAACAGGTCCGGCAGAATGCCCTTATAGCTAACGTCCACCACCCCGCGGGCGTCATACAGCTTAAAGCGCACGTCGAGAGTTTGCGGGTCGCGCTGCAGGGAGCCCGGCTGAACGTAGCCTCCTACCCGAAGGCGCTGCCCGGTATGGGGTAGCGCCCGGGTTTCCGTTTTGCCGTAGATAATTTCCCCCGGGGTGTAGAACAGATCGATATTGCTGCTCAGGGCGTACAGCGTCAGGCTGACGGTGAGCCCAAGTCCGGCGAGCACCGCCAGCACGATATACAGCCGGGTTTTACGACGCGCTTGCATCCGCGGCCTCCTTGTCATGTTCGCGGGCAGCCGCGATCCGCCGCTCGCGCGCCTGCTGGCGTCGCACTTCATGGAATAGCGCCCGCCGCGCCCACAGGGTGTGCACCGTCAGCAAGCCAAAGGCGGCGACGGCCACCGCCACCGCCAGCCAGACGTACAGGGCATAGCCGCCCATATTCAGGAAGGCGGCGAAAGACGAAAAGGCGGGACTCATCGGACGGCTCCTTTGTTAGCCAGCGCCACCACCCACGGTCGACGGCGCTCCAGCTGGAGTATCAGGTTACGCAGGCGCATCAGGGTCAGGGTGACCGACAGCGCGAGGAAAGCAAAGATACAGATCCGCAGCGGCAGACGCATGCTCGGGTCGATGGTTTGCTGCAGGTTGGTCGAACCCTGGTGCAGGGTATTCCACCAGTAGACCGAGTAATGAATGATGGGCAGATTGACCACCCCGACCAGCACGAGGATCCCCGCTGCGCGCCCGGCAAGCCGCCGGTCGTCAAAGGCGTGCCACAGGGCGATGACCCCGGCATACAGAAACAGCAGCACCAGCTCCGAGGTCAGGCGGGCGTCCCAGATCCACCAGGTTCCCCACATTGGCTTGCCCCACGCCGCGCCGCTGACCAGCGCCACCAGGGTGCAGACCGCCCCCACCGGTGCCAGGGCGGCAATCGCCAGATCGGCCATTTTGATCTGCCAGACCACCCCGATGAAGGCCGCGACGGCCATCGCCAGGTACAGCCCCATCGACCACATCGCCGCCGGGACGTGAAGATACATGATCCGGTAGCTCTCCCCCTGCTGATAGTCCGCCGGGGCGAAGCCAAAGCCCCATCCCAGGCCGATGACCAGCAACAGCGCGCTCAACGCCGCCAGCCAGGGGATCCAGCATCCGCACAGGCGGTACAGCCGCTCGGGGATCGCCAGTTGATGTAACGCTTTCCACATAGACGCTTACTCACACGGTTATGATGGCCGCGCCCGCAGGCGCAGCGAATTATTGCACGGTCAGCCGCAGCGCGGCGGCGGTGGCGAACGGACACAGGGTGGCGCTGGCGGTTAAGAACGCCGCCAGCATCGCCAGATAGCCGCCGACCGGGAGCCCGGCGGCGGCGGCCTGGCAGGCCGCGGTGGCGAAAATCAGCAGCGGCACCGCCAGCGGCAGCACCAGCAGGCTCAGCAGGACGCCGCCGCGCTTCAGGCCGACCGTCAGGCCAACCCCCACCGCGCCGAGAAAACTGAGCGTCGGGGTGCCGAGCAGCAAGGTCAGCGCCAGCACGCCGGCATCGTGCACGCTCATCCCCAGCAGCAGCGCCGCCAGCGGCGAGACGATCAGCAGCGGCAGGCCGCTCATCATCCAGTGGGCGACCACCTTCACCAGCACCACCGCCACCAGCGGCGTCGGCAGAAGCAACAGCTGCTCCAGGGAGCCGTCCTGCCAGTCGTCACGAAACAACCGATCCATCACCAGCAGCGCCGCCAGCAGCGCGGCGACCCACACCACGCCCGGCGCAATCTGCGCCAGCAGCTGCGGCGCGGCGCCGACGCCGAACGGAAACAGGGTGATGACGATCAGAAAGAACCAGAGCGGATTGAGGATCTCCGCCCCGCTGCGCCACGCCAGGCGCAGTTCCCGGGCCAACAGCGCCCGCATCATTGCCACCTCCCGTCGCCGCCGAGGCGCAGGGTTCGCAACGGGCAGCGCAGCGGCCGCAGCGGCTGGTGGGTAGTGAGGATCGCGCTTCCCCCCTGCCGGGCGTGCTGCTCCAGGCGTCGGGTCAGGGTTTCCATCGCTGTGGCGTCGAGGGCGGTGAACGGCTCATCGAGGATCCACAGCTGCGCGTCGGTTAACCACAGGCGGGTCAGCGCCACCCGGCGCTGCTGCCCGGCGGAGAGCTGGCTCAAGGGGAGATCTTCATAGCCCGCCAGGCCGACGGCGGCGAGGGCGCGTTCCCGCTGCTGAAGGCGGCTGGCCGGAAAGAAGAAACGCAGGTTTTCATCGGCGGTCAGCGCCGCGTTAACGCCGGGCTTATGGCCCAGCCACAGCAGCTGACGATGAAATGACTCCCGGACCTTCGCCAGCGGCTGGCCCTGCCAGCTCACCCCGCCGCTTTCCGGGCGCGCCAGGCCGCAGAGGATCCGCAGCAGCGAGGTTTTCCCCGCGCCGTTATCACCGGCGACCTGCAGCAGCTCACCGGCAGCAAGGGACAGCGTCAGCTCCGCAAACAGCGGTCGATCGTCAACGATGCAGGTCAGTCGCTCTGCATGCAGCATGAAGGCAAACTCCTTGATTCAGACAGTATTTTACGTCCTGGCTAAGTATGGGTTGCGCCGCGTGGGCGACGCAACCCTGACGGTTACTGTCCGGCCCCCGGCAGCTTCGAGATATCAGCGTTGCCTAACGCCTTCTCATCGTGCGCCGCGGTCTCCTTACGCACCTTCGCCACATCGCTGGCGCTGACCGCCGGCGCGTTGTTGCCCCAGCTGGTGCGGATGAAGTTGACCACATCCGCCACCTGCTGGTCGTCCAGACGCCAGCCGAACGATGGCATGGTCAGGTTGGAGACCGCGTCTTTCACCGCCGGCGTGGTGCTCCCGGTCAGAACGATATGGATAAGCGAAGTGGCATCTTCGGTCTGCACCACCGGATTGCCCTTCAGCGACGGGAAGGCGCGTTTATAGCCTACGCCGTCGGTGCGGTGACAGGCGGCGCAGTTATCGACGTACAGCGCGGCGCCGGTTTTGCTGTCGTTACCCTTCCACAGATCTTTCGCCACGCTGTCTTCCACCGGGGCTGGGGTCTGTGTGCCGCCGCGCGGCGGGAGCGACTTCAGATAGCGGGCGATGGCGGTGATGTCGTCATCAGAGAGATACTGCAGACTGTGCTCCACCACATCGCTCATGCCGCCGAAGACCACCGATTTATCGTTACGTCCGGTTTTCAGGAACTCGGCCAGCTCGGCTTCGCTCCAGGTCCCCAGACCGTCGCGGTTTTCGCCGCGCAGGCTGGAGGCAACCCAGCCGTCAATCGGCGCATTGCTGCCCGCCAGGTAATCATCGCCTTCGCTTTCGCTGAGCGCTTTTTCCTGCATCGTCAGGCTACGCGGGGTATGACAGGCGCCGCAGTGGCCCAGGCCTTCCACCAGATAGCGGCCGCGCTCCAGCACCGGGTCAACCTGCGGGTTGGCGACAAAGTCGCTCGGCGTCGGCGCGAAGATGCCGCGCCAGAACGCCAGCGGCCAGCGCATCGACAGCGGCCACGGGATGTCGGTGTCCTTGTTGGCGACATTCACCGGCTCCACGCCGTGCATAAAGTAGGCGTACATGGCGCGCATGTCCGCTTCGCTGATCCGTGCGAACGAGGGATACGGCATCGCCGGATAGAGTGTGGAACCATCTTTCCGCACGCCCTTGCGCACCGCGTCGTCGAACTCTTCGAAGGTGTACCCGCCAATGCCATGTTCTTTATCCGGCGTAATATTGGTGGAGTAGATGGTGCCGATCGGCGTCTCCATCGGCAGACCGCCGGCGAAAGGTTTGCCCGCTTTGCCGTTGGTGTGGCAGGCGACACAGTCCCCCGCCCGCGCCAGATACTCCCCTTGCTTAATCAGATTGCTGTCCACAGGCGCCTCTTCGGCGAAGGCCGCGCAGCTCAATGCCCCAAGCACCAGGGCCGATAACCATTGCATTTTCATCATCTGCCTTCCTTTATGCCTGCACCAGGGGACCCGGATTTTTCAGATACTGCTCGCGGATCGCCTTCGCTGACCAGTAGGCCAGCGCGGCCACCGTGCCGGTTGGGTTATAGCCCAGCCCCTGCGGGAAAGCGGAGGCGCCGATGACGAAGACGTTATGCACGTCCCAGCTTTGCAGATAACGGTTAACGGCGCTGGTTTTCGGATCCTCCCCCATCACCGCCCCGCCGTTCATATGGGTGGTCTGGTAGGTGGTGGTATCAAAGTGGCTGTTGGCGTTTTTCGGGCTGCCGAGGATATATTTCGGCTTCATCGCTTTGGCGATCGGCGCCATCTTATCGAACATAAACTGCGCCATCTTGATGTCGTTTTCCTGCCAGTCGAAGGTCATGCGCAGCAGCGGCTGGCCAAAGACGTTTTTGTAGTTCGGATCAAGATCGAGGTAGTTCTGCCGATAGGACTGGTGCGCGCCGTGGGCATCCATCGACAGGTGATGGGTGTAGGTATCGGCCACCGCCGCTTTCCACTTGCTGCCCCACGCCGGGGTGCCCGGCGGTACCGGGAAACCGGAGATGGGCTTGGTCCCGGCCTGGTTGACCCAGAACGGCGAACCGCCGACAAAGCCGGCCGCGCTGTGGTCGAAGTTGTCGGCGTTGAAGTCGTCGACGCCGACGCCGTTGCCGCCCGCGCCGATAAACGGGTTGGTATAGGTGTCTTTGTCGAAAATGGCCTTGATGGTGGTCATGTTCTGGTAGGCGAAGTTACGCCCCACCACCCCTTCGCCGGTCTCCGGATTGTACGGTTTACCGATCCCGGAGAGCAGCATCAGGTGCACGTTATGGAACTGGAAGGCGCCGATGATCACCAGGTCCGCCGGCTGCTCCATTTCGCGCCCCTGGCCGTCGACGTAGGTCACGCCGGTGGCGCGGGATTTGTCGTCGGTCAGGTTGACCTTCAGCACGTTGGCGTTGGTCCGCAGCTCAAAGCGTTTTTCCTGGCGCAGCGCCGGCAGGATGTTCACGTTCGGCGAGGCTTTAGAGTACATGTAGCAGGCGTAGCCGCTGCAGAAACCGCAGAAGTTGCACGGACCCATCTGCGCGCCATAGGGGTTGGTATAGGAGTCGGAGGTGTTGGCCGACGGCAGGTTGTAGGGATGGTAACCCACCTCGAGCGCCGCTTTTTCAAACAGCTGCGCTGACCAGGTGTTTTTCTGCGCCGGCAGCGGGAAGTCGTCTGAGCGGTCCGGGGCGAAAGCGTTGCCGCCGCGGCCTTTACCGACGACCTTGCCCTTGATCGACCAGGCGGTCCCGGAGGTGCCGAACACTTTCTCCGCTTTATCGAAGAACGGTTCCAGCTCGTCGTAGGTGACGCCGAAATCCTGGATGATCATATCCTGGGGAATGAAGTTTTTGCCGTAGCGCTCTTCATAGTGGCTGCGCATCCGCAGTTCGATGGGATCGACGCGGAAATGGACGCCGGACCAGTGCAGCCCGGCCCCACCCACGCCGGTACCCGGCAGGAAAGCCGCCAGCTGGCGATACGGCACCGCCTGCTGGCTGGTGTTATGGCGGATGGTGACGGTGCTTTTCGACAGATCCTGGAACAGCTTGCGGCGGATGTTGTAGGTCAGCTCATCAATCACCTGCGGATAGGCGCCGTCCGGCCAGGTGTCGCGCATCGGGCCACGCTCCAGCGCCACAACGTTGAGCCCGGCTTCGGTCAGCTCTTTGGCCATGATCGCCCCAACCCAGCCGAAGCCGACGATCGCGACATCGGTTTTTTTCAATACGGTGGCCATGATTACGCCCTCTCCCCATTAATTGATACCGGCGGGAAGGGGTAGCGTTCGCCCCGTTCAACCCAGTCCATAAAGTCGGCGCGCGCGCCGGGAAAATTAATCAGCGTCCAGCCGACCATGCCTTTATTACCGCCATGGATCGGGTCGCTGAAGAAGCCTTCTCGGGTGTTCTGCAGCAGATAGGTGAAGAACAGCGAGGCCGGAAGCTGTTTGAACTCGGCTTTGCCGGATTCCCACAGGCCAAGCGCCTCGTCCTGTTGCTCGTTGCTCAGTTCAGCGAAGGTCTTGTGATACTTGTCCTGACACCAGGCCTCGGCGTCGGCGATCCCGAGGTTATAGATCTGTTTGGGCACCAGCGGCAGCTGATAGCCCATCTCTTTCGGCACGTCGGGGTTGAAGGGCCCCTGCATATACCAGATGGAGCCGGTGGCGTAAGGGGTATTGAGCTGGCGGTCGATAAACTCCGGCACGCCGGCCTCTTTGGCGCCGGGGCCAAGTTCATCCGCTGGGATCAGGCGCGCGACGGCGGCGTTGATAAACGCCCACTCACGATCGTTGAAGAACTGCGGCTTCCAGTCGCTGACCGCCGCCGTGTTCCCGGAGGCTGGCTCTGAAGCGGGGGCTGCCTGCGCGGTCGCGCTGGTGGCCACGCCAATGGCCCCTGCTCCCGCGCCGCCGATCACCACCGTCGGGATCAGCGCCATCGACTTCACCAGGAAATCACGCCTGGAATTGTTAGTTTTCTCGCTCGACATCATCACATTCCTGTCATTGAAAATTACTGTTTTTGTCGCTGACAAAACCAGTGAATGTCGTGCTGGAACCGATACCATTGCGCTTTTAAACCGCTTAGCGTCTGGCCCGGCCCGGCAAGTCGGATAAAACGTCGCCAGAGGCGATATCATTTATAGGGTTATCGTTTGGATAGTAGACGATTCTCAACGAAACGCGGGAAATCGGAGAGAAATTCACCGGAATGTCATCGTGAGAAGGGTGCTGCCATAACCTTGAGGCGGTAAACCGGCGGCGTTCACACCGCGCTGAGCTTACCCATGCGCCAAAAAAGAGTGACTTGCATCACAAATGTTATTTTTTGTTTATGGTACATGGCAGATTAAACGTCTGTAAATACTCGTATTAGGAATAATTAAACATTTTGAGCTGTTAAAAAAGTTAATAACCGTTGTTAACTATTTTGCATCTATTTCCCGGCTAACGCGTTCGGCTGGCGATATCCCGTCCACAGGAGAAGAGAAGATATGTTCGGTCATGTGAAATTCGGCGTCAGTGATTATGCCGCGAGCAAAGCGTTCTTTTTACAAGCCCTTGCCCCGCTTGGCGTAACGCTTGTCGGCGAAGGCGAGCCGACCTACGGCGCAGAGCTGGCCGGCAGCGGCGATGTCTCTTTGTGTCTCTATCAAAGTACGGAGAAACCGGCGCCGCTGCACATTGCCTTTCGCGCCGACAGCCGCGAACAGGTCGACGCCTTCTGGCAGGCGGCGCTGGCCGCCGGAGGAAAGGACAACGGCGCGCCGGGGTTACGGCCAAACTACCACGCCAGTTACTACGCCGCCTTTGTGATTGCGCCAGACGGGCACAATATTGAAGCCGTGTGCCATCTGGCGTCTTAACCAGCGGTTACCGCTGCGGAAAAACCCACACATCCTCCGCCGGGAGCGTCAGATGACAGTGTTCGGCATCGCGCAGCGCCGTTCCGTAGGCGCGCAGCGGGAAGTCGTCGCCTTCGGTGCGGAACAGGTACTCCCAGCGGTCGCCGAGGTACATGCTGGTCAGCAGCGGTAGCTGGAGACTGTTATCCTGCGCCGCGCCGTCCAGACGCAGGCGCTCGACGCGGATCACCGCCGTCGCTGGCTCGCCGACGCTAACCCCCTCGCCCGCTCGCCCCCACAGGCTCCAGCTGGCGCCTTCGATCCGCGCCCTGCCGTTCTCCAGCGCCATTACCTTGCCGTGCAGGCGGTTATTGCTGCCCATAAACTCGGCGGCGAACAGCGTCGCCGGGCTGCCGTACATCTCCTGCGGCGTCCCCTGCTGCTCGATGACGCCATTGTTCAGCAGCAGAATACGATCCGAGATGGCCATCGCCTCATTCTGATCGTGGGTGACCATCAGCGCCGACAGGCCCAGCTTGACGATCAGCTCGCGCAGAAACACCCGCGCCTCTTCGCGCAGCTTGGCGTCAAGGTTGGAGAGCGGCTCATCCAGCAGGATCACCGGCGGGTTGTAGACCAACGCCCGGCCGATGGCCACCCGCTGCTGCTGGCCGCCGGAGAGCTGGTGCGGATGGCGGTTGCCAAGGTGCCCGAGCCCCAGCTGATCCAGCACGCGCTGCACCCGCTCTTTTATCTCCCCGGCGGCCACTTTACGCAGCTTCAGCGGATAGGCCACGTTGTCGAACACCGTTTTGTGCGGCCACAGGGCATAGGACTGGAACACCAGCCCGAGGTTACGCTCTTCGGCCGGGATTTCGCTGCGCGGCGTGCCGTCGTACACCGTGCGGTTGCCGATGGCGATCCGTCCGCTCGTCGGCTTCTCCAGCCCGGCCACCGCCCGCAGCAGCGTGGTTTTGCCGCTTCCCGACGGCCCCAGCAGCGACACCACCTCTCCCCGGCCGAGCGTCATCGACACCCCTTTCAGCACCGGGTTGTCGCCATAGGTGAGATGCAGATTTTCTACCGATAACTCAATCATGTAATTTCACTCCAAAGCGCAGGGCGATGCCAAGGCCAATCACCACCAGCAGAATATTGATAAAGGAGAGCGCCGCGACGATATCGATGGCCCCCGCCGCCCACAGCGACACCAGCATCGAGCCGATGGTTTCGGTACCCGGCGACAGCAGATAGACGCCGGTGGAATATTCGCGCTCAAAGATCAGGAACATCAGCAGCCAGGAGCCAATCAGCCCATAGCGCGACAGCGGAACGGTGACGTGGCGGGTGATCTGCCCCCGCGAGGCGCCGGTGCTGCGCGCCGCCTCCTCCAGCTCCGGGCCCACCTGCAGCAGCGTCGAAGAGATGAGCCGCAGGCCATAAGCCATCCATACCACGGTGTAGGCCAACCAGACGCTGAAGATGGTGTTGCGCAGCGCGCGCAGCTGCACGATAAGGTGCTCCCGCAGCCAGTCGGCCACCGGCAGCGCCGAGAGCCAGCCGTGCTTCAGCGACTGATCGAGCCACATCGGCACAAACAGGAACACCCACAGAAAGGCCAGACCGGCCAGCAGCCCCGGGACCGCGCGCGGGACCAGCACGCTGTAGTCAAGAAAGCGGGTGACGTTGTCCGCTTTGCGGTGCATGGCGATACCGACAAACAGATAGCAGATCACCGCCAGCGCGCCGCCGACGATGCCGATAGCCATCGAGTTGACGATCGCCCGCAGCAGGTTGGGCTGCTGCCAGATATTGTGGAACGTCGCCAGCGACAGCTCATCCCACAGCGACACCCCGACGCCCCAGTTGGAGATAAAGGCGCGCAGCGCCACGCCGAGCAGCGGCACGCCGATGGTCACCGTCAGCCAGGCCACCACCACCGCCCCGGCCACCCAGCGCCATTTGCCCAGCGGCAGCGCCCGCGCCTGCGACGCCTTGCCCTTCATGGTGACAAAGCGGTTGGCGGTGCGCATCAGCCGCCGCTGGAGCATCACCAGCGGGATGGTGATGCAGATCAGCACCACCGCCACCGCCGCCATCAGATGGTAGGAGGGGGTGCCGAGCTTATTGGTCAGCTTGTAGAGATAGGTCGCCAGCACCATGTTGCCCTCGGGGTCGCCCAGCACCAGCATCAGACCGAAGACTTCCAGACCGAGGAAAAAGAGCAGCACGCAGGCGTAAAGGATGGACGGCCGCACCATCGGCAGACTCACCGAGGTCATCACCTGCAGCGGCGTGGCGCCGACGGTGCGCGCCGCCTCTTCCACGTCCGAGCCGACGCTGCGCAGCGCCGAGGAGATATAGAGATAGGCGTGCGGCACGTGGGTTAAGCCGGCGATGACCACAATACTGAACATCGAGTAGATATTCCACGGCACAAAGCCGATCAGCTGCTGCGCCCACTGGGAAAAGAAGCCTACCGGCCCGGCGGCCACCACGTAGCCAAAGCCCAGCACCATCGGCGAGACGAAGATCGGCACCAGGATCAGCGGCTCAATGAAACGCCGGCCGGGTAAATCGGTGCGTACCATCAGAAAGGCCAAAATACCGCCCAGTGGAATGGCGATAATCACCAGGCCAAAGGCCAGAATAAAGCCTGACCTTAACGCCAGATAAAAATCCGGGTCGGTAAAAATAAAGGCGAAGGCTTCCAGGCTCCAGGATTTGGAGCGGGAAAAGAACGGCGCGGAGAGAAAACTCTGCACCACAATAAATAACAGCGGGACATAAATCACCAGCGCCGTGATGCACACCACCACGCCGCGCGGCAGCCCCTGCCACTTTCTGCGTAATACGTTCATGGTTCATCCCTTCGGTCAGGTGAATAAACCCGCCGGGTGTGAATAGGGGCATCGGCGATGCCCCGGGGGAGGATTATTTCGCGGCGGCGCTGCGCCATTGTTTAATAAACTGCAGACGTTTTTGCGGCTGTAAATAATCCAGCAGCGTTTCGTTGACCGGGATCGGTTTTAACGCTTTGCCCAGCAGCGCGGTCATGCCGTCGATATCATTTTTGCCTTCAATATCGCGACGAATAGAGGGAATATCCGCCTGACTGGCGAGGATCTGCTGGCCTTTTTCCGACAGGACATAGTCCAGCCACAATTTTGCCGCATTGGGATGTTCGCTCTCCTGGCTAATAAACGAGACGCGGGAGAGCACCAGCACGTAATCTTTCGGATAGGCAATGCCTAAAGAGGGATCGTTTTTCGCCCGCGCTTCCGCATAGGAGCCAAGGATGTTATAGCCGATCAGGTTTTCGCCAGAGGAGACGCGCTCCATCATCGTGCCGGTGGAAGACTGCACCGTCAGGCCGCCTTTGGCGATATTCGCCAGGTCGGTAAAATAGTTCGCGTCGGCCTGGCTGTCCTGCACCGCCAGCATAAAGCCGAGGCCCGATTTTTCGATATCGTAGGTGGTGACTTTGCCTTTAAATTCATCGGCCTGGCTGGCGATCAATTTTGCCAGCGCGGTATGCGAATCCGGAACCTCATTCTGCGGGATCAGCCGTTTGTTATAGATAAATACCACCGGCTCGTAGGTGGTGCCATAGGCTTTCTGCTGCCACACCGCCCAGTCGGGCAATTGCTTCACCTCCGGCGAGGCATATTGTTCCGCGTATTCGGTGGCTAATTTCAGCGCCGTATCCATCGATGAGCTCCACACCACGTCCCCGCTGCCGCCCCCGGCGGCCTGCTCGCTGATATAGCGGTTATACAGCTCGGTGCTGTTCATGTCGTTATATTCGACTTTGACGCCCGGATATTGCGCTTCGAATCCTTTAATTAACGGCCCGGCGGCTTTGGTATCGGTTGTGGAATAGATCACCACCTTGCCCTCTTTGACGGCGGCATCAACCGTTTTTTGATAATCCGCCGGATAGCCCGCAGGCACCTCCGCCCAGGCGGCACAGGCGAAAACGGCCGTCAGTGAAACCACTAAACCACTTATTTTCTTATACATGATACCAACCTTTAATCATCAATTAATAAACACAAATTTAACATATAGTGGTATCAGCTGCCCTTGCAACGCCGGGGCTGGCTTTTTTCTGGCTTTTGTGACAGTGGCAGAATTTAAAAATGTGGTGTTTATGACGTTAATTAAAACGCGATCGCGGACCGGTTTTTTATCGTCTGGCGTATAACGCAGACGCTGGCGCAGTGGCGTGACGCCCGGAGCCCCCGCCCTTGACCTTCTGCGCCGGGCGGCGCAGCATAAAACGGCAAACATAACAAAATAACAACAGACTACAGGAGAGAATCAGTGCCAACAGGACACCGCTTTCTGGCGACGGATCTGCATCAGTTTGTCGTCTCACTGTTTACCCATCTCGGCAGCCGCTCAGAAGAAGCGACGCTGGTCGCCGACCACCTGATCGCCGCCAACCTGGCCGGGCATGACTCCCATGGCGTCGGGATGATCCCAAGCTATGTGAAATCCCATGCCGGCGGTTTTCTGCAGCTCAACCGCCACGCCACGGTCACCAAAGATGCCGGCGCCGTGGTCACCCTCGACGGCAACGCCGGCTTCGGCCAGGTGGTCGCCCACGAAGCGATGCAGTTAGGTATCGAAAAGGCGAAGCAGCACGGCATGGCGGCTATCGCCCTGCGCAATGCGCATCACGTCGGGCGCATCGGCTACTGGGCCGAGCAGTGCGCCGCCGCCGGACTGATCTCCATTCACTTCGTCAGCGTAATCGGCGACCCGATGGTCGCTCCGTTCCGCGGAAAAGACAGTCGCTTCGGCACCAACCCCCTGTGCGTGGTGTTTCCGCGAGAGGGCCATCCGCCGCTGCTGCTGGACTACGCCACCAGCGCCATCGCCTTTGGTAAAACCCGCGTCGCCTGGCACAAAGGGGAAGCCGTGGCCCCCGGCTGCCTGATCGACGCCGAGGGGTTGCCCACCACCGACCCGGCAGTGATGCAAACCTCGCCGCTGGGCGCCCTGCTCACCTTCGCCCAGCACAAAGGCTATGCCCTGGCGACGCTGTGCGAAGTGCTCGGCGGCGCGCTCTCCGGGGGGCAAACCACCCATCAGGAAAGCCTGCAGACCAGCGTCGACGCCATCTTTAACTGCATGACCACCGTGATCCTGCGCCCGGACGCGTTCGATGCCCCGGACAGCCAGGCGCAGACGGAGGCCTTTATCGCATGGTGTAAACAGTCGCCGCACGATCCCGATGCCCCGGTGCTGGCCCCCGGCGAATGGGAAGCCGCCAACCGCGAAGCGCGCCTGGCCGAGGGGATCCCGCTGGATGCGGGCAGCTGGCAGGCAATCTGCGCCGCCGCACGCGACGTCGGCCTGAGCGAGTCGCATATCACCCGCTGCCGCCCTCTCGCGTAGCGGCGTTTTCCCCCGCAGAGCGTCTGACGTCGGCGCTCTGCGTCATCGTCATTAGTGACGAGGTCACGCTCCCGTCATCATCCATCTGAAATTTTGCATTATAAATCAACAAATTAAAATCTGGCACGAGACCTGCATAGCGCAGCGGGCCTGCGTCCGCATCACCACCAGGCGATACCGCGATCGTTGCCCGTCGGGCCCGGCGCGACAGCGATCCTCTGTTCACTGTTAACAGGTCTGTTACTGATGAAAAAAATCACGAGCGTGTGCCCCTACTGCGGGGCGGGTTGCAAACTTAAACTGGTTGTCGACAACAATAAAATCATTCGCGCGGAAGCCGCCGACGGCGTCACCAACCAGAACCAGCTGTGCCTGAAAGGCTATTACGGCTGGGATTTTCTGAACGACACGCAGCTCCTGACGCCCCGTCTTAAACAACCGATGATCCGCTACCAGAAAGGCGGCGCCTTTACGCCGGTCAGCTGGCAGGAGGCGATTCGCTATACCGCCAGCAAGCTCAGGGAGATCAAAGAGAAGCATGGCCCGCGCGCCATCATGACCACCGGCTCCTCGCGCGGCACCGGCAACGAAACCAACTATGTGATGCAAAAGTTCGCCCGCGCGGTGCTGAACACCAATAACGTCGACTGCTGCGCCCGCGTCTGCCACGGCCCTTCCGTCGCCGGGCTACAGCAGGCGCTGGGCAACGGGGCGATGAGCAACTCGATAAGCGACATCGAAAACTCGAAGTGCCTGCTGGTCTTTGGCTACAACTGCGCCGACTCCCATCCCATCGTCGCCCGCCGGGTGATCAAAGCCCGGGAAAACGGCGCTAAGATCATCGTCTGCGATCCGCGACGCATTGAAACCGCACGCATAGCCGACCGTCATCTGCAGCTCAACAACGGCAGCAATATGGCGCTGGTGAACGCCTTCGGCTATGTCCTGCTGGAGGAGGAGCTGTACAACAAAGCCTATGTCGAACGCTACACCGAAGGGCTGGACGCCTACCGCGAGGCGGTGAAGGATTACGCCCCGGAAGCAGTGGAAGAGATTGTCGGGGTCAGCGCGCAGGCAATTCGCGAGGCGATGCGCATGTTTGCCGCCGCCCCTTCCGCCACCATTATGTGGGGCATGGGGGTCACCCAGTTTGGCCAGGCGGTGGACGTGGTGCGCGGTCTGGCAAGCCTGGCGCTGCTCACCGGCAACCTGGGGCGGGCGAACGTCGGCGTGGGCCCGGTTCGTGGGCAAAACAATGTGCAGGGCGCCTGCGATATGGGCGTGCTGCCGAACCTGTTCCCCGGCTATCAGAAGGTCACCGACCCCGCCGTGCGGGCCAAATTCGCCGCCGCCTGGGGGATCGACCCGGCGCAGATGGATGACCAGGTCGGCACCCGCATCACCGAAGTGCCGCATAAAGCGCTGACTGGCGAGATCAAAGCCTACTACATCATGGGCGAAGATCCGCTGCAGACCGAAGCCGACCTCGGCCTGGTGCGC
The DNA here is from genome assembly GCF_046602535.1 of Klebsiella sp. 1SOBk10mer. Lineage (NCBI taxonomy): Bacteria > Pseudomonadati > Pseudomonadota > Gammaproteobacteria > Enterobacterales > Enterobacteriaceae > Klebsiella > Klebsiella sp. 1SOBk10mer. The sequence goes on along the minus strand of NZ_JBKIUP010000001.1, from coordinate 970,196 downwards.
AAAGGCATCGAGGCGCTGGACTTCGTGGTGGTGCAGGATATCTTCATGACCAAAACGGCGGAGATTGCCGATGTCCTGCTGCCGGCCACCTCCTGGGGCGAGCACGGTGGCGTCTTCACCTGCGCCGACCGCGGGTTTCAGCGGTTTGAACAGGCAATCCCTCCGGCGGGGAATGTGAAGCGCGACTGGGAGATCATCAGTCTGCTGGCCAGCGAAATGGGCTATCCGATGCACTATGAGAACAACCAGCAGATCTGGGACGAGATGCGCGAGCTCTGCCCGCTTTTCTACGGCGTGACCTGGGAGAAAATGGGCGATATGGGCCATGTTCAGTGGCCGTGCCCGACCCTCGACCACCCCGGCACGCCGTGGCTGTATAAAGACAACCGCTTCGACACCCCATCGGGTAAAGGGCAGCTGTTCGCCACCGCCTGGCGCGCGCCGGCGGAGCGTCCGGATGATGAATGGCCGCTGGTGCTCTGCACGGTGCGGGAGGTGGGGCACTACTCCTGCCGCTCGATGACCGGCAACTGCGCCGCGCTGCAGTCGCTGGCCGACGAGCCGGGACGGGTGCAGATGAATCCGGTGGATGCGCAACGGCTGGGGATCGCTGACAAACAGCTGGTGTGGGTTAGCTCCCGACGCGGGAAAGTCATCACCCGCGCCGACCTCAGCGATCGCATCAACCCGGGCGCGGTCTATATGACCTATCAGTGGTGGGTGGGCGCCTGCAATGAGCTGACCCAGGATAACCTCGATCCGATCTCCAAAACGCCGGAAACCAAATACTGTGCGGTGAAAGTGGAAGCGATAGCCGACCAGCAGTGGGCGGAGCGCTATGCCTGGACGGCCTACAGCGACATGAAGGCGCGACTGAAAGCCGCCGCCGACGTCTGACCTCAGGGAGCGCGCGCGCTCCCTGCTGCCGCTGCCGGTGGGTTACGCCGCCGGCAGCTGTTTCTCCACCAGCGCCACCCACATCGCCACCCCGTGGCTAATCAGCGCATCGTTAAAGTCATAGCTGGCGTTATGCAGCGGCTTCGACGGCGTTTCGCCATCGGTGCCGATCCAGAAATAGGCCCCCGGACAGGCCTCCAGCATGCAGGCAAAATCCTCAGAGGCCATCGACGGCGCCTGGTTCCAGCGCACCGCCTCCGCGCCAAGGGTGGCGACCGCCACCTCGCGCAGCAGCTGCGCCTGCGGCGCATGGTTTTTGGTCACCGGATACCCCGGAAACCAGCTAATCTCGCCCTGCACATCGGACACCTGTGGCTGGGTCGCCACATAGCTTTCGATAAGCTCCCGCACGCGGGCGCGAACGCGATTGCTCAGGCAGCGGAAGGTGCCGCGCAGCACCACGGTGTCCGGCAGGACGTTGATCGCCTCGCCGCCGTTTATCTGGGTGATGCTGACCACCGCCGAATCCTGTGGTGACAGGCGGCGGGAGGGAATGGTCTGCAGCGCCATAATCAGCTGCGCCGCAGCGACGATCGGATCGGCCCCGCTCTCCGGCATCGCCGCATGGCAGCTTTTGCCGCGCAGGGTGATCTCGAAGGCGTCGAGGGAGGCCATCATCGCGCCATCGCTGAGCGCCACTTCGCCAAGCGGGATCCCCGGCCAGTTATGCAGCGCGTAAATCGCATCCATCGGGAAGCGTTCGAATAACCCCTCTTCCACCATTTTGCGCGCGCCGCCGAGGTTCTCTTCCGCTGGCTGGAAAACAAAGTGGACGGTGCCGCTGAACTGACGGGTCTGCGCCAGATGGGCGGCGGCCGCCAGCAGCATCGCGGTGTGGCCATCGTGGCCGCAGGCGTGCATGACCCCGGCGCGGCGCGAACGGTAGCTGACGCTCCCCAGCTCGGTGATCGGCAGGGCGTCCATATCGGCGCGCAGGCCGATGACCGGCCCGGGGCCGTTTTCCAGCGTCGCCACGACGCCGGTGCCGGCCAGCCCGCGATGAACCTGCAGGCCAAACGAGGCCAGCAGCTCGGCGACGCGGCGCGAGGTCTCCTGCTCCTGATATCCGAGCTCAGGCGCGGCGTGAAACTCACGTCGCCAGCCTGTGGCTTCGGCGATCAGTGACGGCGATACGGCCATGTATTACTCCTTTCCTGCATAGCGTAATGCTGAATAATTTGGTCATGCGTTGCGTTTTTACCCGTCGCTCACCGGCGTCGGTTCGCTGCCGCTCCCTCCGTTATATCCTGTCGTTAACACGCTGACAACGTCACGAAATGCGGCGGCGGCGCGGCGTACAGGCCTGCCGTCGCCCGGCGGTCCTTTTTTGGTAGTGATTTCAACGGTGACAACGGCCAGGCGATTAATTATTATGCAGCTCAGGACGGCAATTTGCCGAAGGATCCACTACTGACCTCTCCGTCATCGGAAATAAAATGTTTAACCCAGACCAGAATCGTCTTGCTCCCACGCTGGCGATGATCATGGCCGCGTCGCTCGTGGGATTTATCACCGGCTATACGGTGCCGTTAATCAGTCTTGAGCTGGCGCAGCAGCAGATCGCGCCGCTGTATGTCGGCCTGCTGGCCGCCCTGCCGCCCGCCGGCATGATGATCTCCTCTTTCCTCTCTCCTGCGCTGTGCCGGCGCGTTGAGATGGGCGTGCTGCTGAGCGGCAGTTTGATCCTGCTGGCGCTGGCGACCATCGCCTCATGCATGACCACCGATATGACGCTGCTTCTGCTGCCGCGCCTGCTGACCGGCCTGGCCTCCGGGGTCATTATCGTCCTCGGTGAAAGCTGGATCACCGGCGGCGCGGCAGGCAGCCAGCGCGCCACCCTCACCGGTATCTACGCCTCGGCCTTTACCGGCTGCCAGCTGGCCGGGCCGCTGCTGATCTCCGTCGGCCCCGCCTGGCAGGCCTCGGCGCTGATGGCGATCGTCGCGGTCACCGCCGTCTGCCTGCTGATGCTGCGCCATCTGCCCACCGGCACCCGCGAAAGCCTTGGGGAGCGCGCCAGCTGGCGCAGCCTCGGCGCCTTCCTGCCGGTACTGGCCTCCGGGGTCTTCTGCTTCGCTTTCTTCGACGCCAGCATCCTCGCCCTGCTGCCACTGTACGGTATGGATAAAGGGCTTAATGAAGGAATGGCGGTGCTGCTGGTGACCGTGGTACTTACCGGGGATGCGATGTTCCAGACCCCGCTCGGCTGGCTGGCCGACCGGGTCGGCATTCGCCGCGTGCATCTGGCCTGCGCGGTGGTTTTCAGCCTGTCGCTGCTGGCCCTGCCGCTGATGCTCGGTTCGCGCATTCAGCTGATGGCCATTTGCCTGCTGCTGGGCGCCGCGGCGGGGGCGCTTTATACCCTGTCGCTGGTGCGAGCGGGGAAAACCTTCAGCGGACAGAAGCTGATTATGATTAACGCCCTGTTCGGCTTTTTCTGGTCCGCCGGCAGCGTCGCCGGGCCGGTAGTCAGCGGCATGCTGATCGGCATCACCGGCTACGATGGCCTGATCGCCACCCTGGTGGCCAGCGGCGTGCTGTTCCTGCTGATCCAGTGTCTGTGCAAAAACGAGAAAACCCTGCTCGCCAGCGAGCAGGAAGACGACATGGACGAAGCGACGGAGTCCGCGCAGTAGTCCTGACGGGCTGGCCTGGCGCCAGCCCTTTTTTTATGGCCCTTACCTGAGGGAATCCTGTTCTTGCTGGCTCACTGCTATAACCATTGCCGGCCCCCTGCCGAGAGGAAATTCCATGGAAAGCATGACGTTACATCGTGGCAGATTGATCGATCATATCCTGCTGGTTGTCGAAGACTTTGAGGCAAGCAAAGACTTCTATACTGCCGTACTGTCGGCGCTGGAGATCCCGGTTATTACCACCGCTAATGACTACTTGCTGGCCGACGAACTGGTGGTGGCCTCACGCCACAGCCCGGAGGCTGCCGGGAAACTGACAGGACGCCACCACCTGGCGTTCCAGGCCAGAGATCGTGACAGGGTGGACGCTTTTTACCATGCGGCGCTGACCCATGGCGGCCGCGATAACGGCGCGCCTGGCGAACGACACTATCATCCTGGTTACTATGCCGCTTTTGTGCTGGATCCGCAGGGGAATAATATTGAGGCGGTCTACCATGGCGAGGCTGAGCGCAGCGCCGGGTCTGTTGCGATCAGCTTCACGCAGTAAGCGGGCGAAAGACACCTTTTTGCCCGCAACAGGAGGACACTATGTTTTCATACATCATGTTGGGAACCAATGACCTGCCACGCGCCATCAAGTTCTATGACCCGTTAATGGCGCTGCTAGGACACGTCAAAGCCGGCCGTAACGAACAGGGGGCGTCCTGGGGCACCTTCAACGGCAACCACACCTGTGGGCTGTGCGTGGGCGTTCCTTTTGACCTGCAGCCTGCCGGGGTGGGTAATGGAACGATGGTGGCGCTTAACGCCCGCTCCGTCGAACATATTGCGGAACTGCATGCCCTCGCCCTGCAACTCGGCGGACGTGACGAAGGCGCTCCCGGTCATCGCCCACAATATGGCAACGGCTTTCACAGCGCCTACGTCCGCGATCCCGACGGCAATAAGCTGGCGTTTGTTTATTATGCGCGGTGAGCCCCATATCTCACCCTGCATATTCGCGGTTAAGTATGACCCGGACGTTAAGGGATAAACGCCGTTTATCTCGATAGTCGTGGCGATTTTTGCATCATCCACAGCAGCCAGCAGACCAGTACTGCCGCTGCCAGGTTATAAAACATGCCGGCGACAAAAGCAGAAGCATACTGTCCGCGCTGCGACAGAGAGGTCGCCTCGGTGAGCACGCTAGTGAACAGGATACCCACGACGGCGACACCCAGCGCAGCGCCCACCTGCTGCACTGTCGATACCACCCCAGCGGCCATACCGGAGTCGGCTTCATCAACGACACCCAGCACCAGGTTCAGCAAGGGCGTCATGATATATCCCTGTCCGGCGCCGAGCACAATCAGCGCCGGGAGCAGGTGCGCTGGCTTTAGCTCCGCTCCCGCCATCCCTACCTGAGTGATAAGAAGCGCAATAGACGCTGTATAAACCAGGGATCCCCAGAGAAGGGTTCGAGCTCCCCATCGGGAAACCAGCCGCGGGGCCGTCAACGACGCCAGCACAAACCCACCGCTACAGGGCGCGAACAGGCTTCCCGCCAGGAAAGGATCCAGCCCCATACCGGTCTGTACCAGCAGCGCAAAGCAGAGAAAAAAGGAACTTGATGTCGAGTAAATCAGTAGCACCAGCAATGTTCCCAGCGCGAAATGACGCTTTGCCAGTAGACGCATATCCACCAGGGGCGATTTACCCGCAATTCGACGCTGCGCCTGGTGTCGACCAAAGATCGCGATGACGATGAGCGCGATGCCCGGTGACCACAGACTCCATGCCGGCCAACTCTGCGCCGGCCCCTCGATCAATGGAACCAGTAACAGTGTCAGCCCAATGCTGACCAACGCCACGCCGATCCCGTCCAGCTGCGGTCTTTGCGGGGCGGCGGATTCGGGAATCAATCGGGCGGTGAGAATAGCGAGGAGCCCGACAGGCACATTGATCAGAAAGAGGTTGCGCCAGCTCAGGCCGAACAGATCGACATGTATCAGCCACCCGCCCAGCACCTGACCGGCAATCGCCGCCAGCCCCAGCGTCATCCCCAACAGACCAAACGCTTTGCGCCTGTCGTCGCCCGCAAAGTTAACCCGAATGGAGGCATACACCTGCGGGAACAACAGGGCGGCGGCCAGGCCCTGCAAGACCCGGGCGCCGATGAGATACCCGGTTCCTGGCGCCAAGCCACAACAGGCCGACGCCAGCGTAAAACCCGCCATACCGATAACAAAGAGTCGCCGGCGACCATACCGATCTCCCAGCCGCCCGCCGGTGATCAATAAAACGCCAAACGCCAGTTCGTATCCGGCGACGATAAGACCAATGTCGGCGAAATTAGCCCCCAGTCCGCGCTGAATGCTGGGGATGGCCACATTCACGACAAACAGGTCAAAGAGAGTGACGAATCCCGCCAGGAGCAGGACAAACAGGCCAGCCCAGGGGGGCCTGCAGCAGGATTCATGTTCAGGGGGCATCGAAATACAGGAGGTGGAGCTCATATCGCATATCCGCTGTAAGGAGAAGATACGACGATTCTTACCTTTCTTTTAAACTATTACAATTTAACAGTTTATGCTATTACTTAAAGCAATGAGCTCAGCGAAGGAGGCAAACGATGCGAACCCTTAAGCGAACACGACGCGATCTGGCGGACTTTCTGCGGACGCAGCGGGAACGGCTGTCACCGGCTGACGTTGGGCTTCCCAGCGGGGCACGGCGACGGACGCCCGGTCTTCGACGGGAAGAAGTCGCGGCCCTGGCCGGCGTCGGCCTTACCTGGTACACATGGCTGGAACAGGGTCGGGATATTGGCGTGTCGTCCACCTTTCTGGATAATCTGGCACGGGTGCTGAAGCTGGATGCCGCTGAACGTCGTCATCTGTTTATGCTCGCTCACGATCGCCCTCCTGCCGAACCAGGAAAAACCTGGTGCGTGCTGCCGCCGCTGGTGCGACGCCTGATGCACGATCTGCCGCACCCTGCTTTCGTTATCAATTTACGCTGGGATGTGCTGGGATTTAACGCCTTAGCCGATGAGCGGTTCACTTTCGCCCGCCATGCCCCCGGGCAGCGCAATTTGCTGTGGTTGCTGTTCACCGACCCGGTCCTGCAAGCGCGTATCGTTGACTGGGAGCAACAGGCGCCGCTGATGTTGTCCAGCTTTCGCCGGGATTTTACCCGCGCCAGCCAAAGTACCGACATTCCTGAACTGGTCAACGATCTGGAACGGATCTCGCCGGCGTTTAAATTATGGTGGCGGCAACATCAGGTGCAGGCCCCGTGCCATGGTGTCCGTCATTTACTGGTCGACGAGCAGCCCGTCCCGTTCGAATTCACCTCACTGACCGTTGATGAAGACCGACACCTGCGGCTGGTTGTGTATGCCCGAAAGGAACAGGAAACCAGTCTTTCGGGATAAATATTTAACAGAAGATAGGCGTTGTGGAGTTTAAAAATTGATGGCACTTCAGTGAATTATTAAAGCAGAGTATAACAAGGTAAAAAACATTGGGTTCGCTCACATCATAAAGTGAAATATTCCCAGTCGCTTAAGGCCTTTTCGGTATTTCCATTTGGAGTGAAAGCTCTCATTCGCGGGTGAAACTGCCATTCTAAAAAAGGGACCGCGCACTCGCTTTGACCTGTGGCAGAGAATCCAGGCGATGGCGGGTTTGGTGATTTTCAGCGCTGAGCGAAGGGTTGACATTCAAAGGCAACAGGAAACTCAAATTTATAGTGCAATAGACATTTCCATACCGCGTAAATCTGTCTGGGCAAGTCTTGATGGGTATTTACTTTCCCTGATAAACATAAAGCAATGCTTTTCGTAGAAGGTTTGCGCGTTGGGTGTTGAGGTCAGGGTTAACTGTTTCAGCCCTCTTTTCATCGCCTCATCTTTAATTTTTTCAATAATCAGGCTGGCGAAACCTTTACCCATATAATCCGGCAAGGTAAAAATCGCTTCTACGCTTCCCCCGGTAAGATCCAGATACCCCGTTGCCACCAATCCGGCATCGGGCATTTCGACAACAAAGAAAGGATTTACCGTAATAACCTCTCTGTAGTGTTCAGGCATAGCTTCAGGCGTCCAGGCCTCAAGCACCCTGGCGTTATAACTTAGCTTACATCCTTGCCGGATGGAAAGATTCCTTATATTCCAGCATTCCTCTGCCTCTTCAGGTACTGCAAGTCTGATTTGCATTTTTTCTTCCATTTCGTCTTATTATATTTATAGATTTATCATAAAACGGTTTCGTTTCAACCTCTTTGTTTAACAAAATAGTCTAGTCCGCTCCCGCACAGAGCTAACGATAATAGACGGCTGAATGTCGGAGATAAGTCAAATGGGGACGCAAGACTCAACCACGCTCAGCCCCTTCCCTGGGGAATTCAAATATATTGTTAGCAATGGAATAAATTGTTCCGCTCTGAGCGCCATTCGGTGAGTCATACCTGCTGCTTCAGGCTGATACTGGCAAGGAAAGACAAGACAACATCAGGCGTCCGGTGGTTCCGTCGCGTCTGGTCAGGGTAGGATATGCTCCAGGATACTTAAAATACTCAAAGGCAAGTCCGGATGGAAAAGAATTTCACCCCTGAGCAAATTGACTTTATCAATCGTGTGGTCTTCAACCATATCGATAAAATGACTGCGGAAGTCGCTAATATTGTTGAACAAACAGAAAAAGCCGCACACCAGGAACTCGCGGAGCATGGCATTGATATGACAGAGTTTTATCCTGCCAATCTGCCGTTTTTGATGATGACAATCGTCCAGACGTTAATTGACCGGGCGCATGGTGGGGACATGGCGCTTGCGCAAAAAATGTTAACGATGAAAGCCAAAAGATTAAATGTCAGCGTAAATGTCGAGGCGGATAAATCAGGCGTATCGGGGCGTTAACCATGTCAATGGCCGATATGGTCCGTTCCTGGCCCAACTCAGCCCCCACCCTGACTTACACCGTCCCCAAACACGCTAAAAGCCGCCTACATTCCCTCACGCTCCCAACCAACACTCAGCGGGCTGGCCTGGCGCCAGCCCGCTCGGTTTACAGCACCTTGCTGAGGAACGCGGCGGTGCGTGGGTTGCTCGGCGCGCTAAAGATCTGCCCCGGCTTGCCCTCTTCCTGGATCACGCCCTGGTCAATGAAGAGCACCCGGTCGGCCACTTCGCGGGCAAAGCCCATTTCGTGGGTCACGATCACCATGGTCATCCCCTCGCTGGCGAGGTTTTTCATTACCTCCAGCACGTCGCCCACCAGCTCCGGATCCAGCGCCGAAGTGGGCTCATCAAACAGCATAATCGACGGCTTCATCGCCAGCGCGCGGGCGATGGCTACCCGCTGCTGCTGGCCGCCGGACAGGCTCGAGGGCCAGGCGTCGCGCTTATCGCTTAAGCCCACCTTCGCCAGCAAGGCTTCCGCCAGGTCGACCGCCTGCTGGCGCGGCATATTGCGCAGATTCATCGGCGCCATAATCAGGTTTTCCAGCACCGTCATATGCGGGAACAGGTTAAAGCGCTGGAACACCATGCCAACGCTTTCGCGCATCTTGTTGAGGTCGGTAGTGCGGTCGTGAGCGGCAAAGCCGTTGACCACCACCTCGCCTTCGCTGACTGTCTCCAGGGCGTTCATACAGCGCAGGAAGGTACTTTTCCCCGAGCCGGACGGGCCGATGATGCACACCACTTCCTGCGGTTTAATATCGCAGCTGATGCCGCGCAGCACGTGGCTGTCGCCGAAGCGCTTATGTAAGTTATTAATGTGAATCACTTTTGCCAAACCTCTTTTCCAGACGGTTAACCAGCTGCGCCAGCAGGAAGGTGATCACCCAGTAGACCAGGGAGATGGTCAGGTAGGGTTCCCAGTAGGTGGCGTAGGCGCCGGAGACGGTGCGCGCGGCGTAGGCCAGATCGGCCAGGCCAATCGCCGAGGCCAGCGACGAGTCCTTAACAATGGCGATGGCGTTGTTGCCCAGCGGTGGCAGAATGCGGCGAAACGCCTGCGGCAGGATCACCTTGCGCATGGTTTTCCACCACGGCATGCCCAGCGCGCGGGAGGCCTCCATCTGCCCTTTGTCGATCGACTGGATGCCGGCGCGGAAAATCTCCGACACATAGGCCCCGGCGTTAAGGGTGATCGCCACGATGCAGGAGAGGAACGCCCCGTAGCTGGCACGCAGCTCGCGGGCAAAGTCGGCGCTCATCAGGCCGCTGGTCACCAGCAGGCCGTCGCGCGGGTTGATAAATAGCGGCACCAGCGCAAAGTGCACCACCATGATCTGCACGAACAGCGGCGTACCGCGGAAGGCGCTAACGTAAAAGCGCACCGGAAACTGCACCAGGTAGCGGAGAATATATTTCCACGGCCCGTGCTCGGCCTTCGCCATCCGTCCGAGACCGAGGGTTAACCCCCACAGCGTCCCGAGGATCACGCAGATAATGGTACATTTAATCGTCATCAGGGCGCCGTCCACAAACAGCGGGCCGTACTCCTCGATGATCTCCCAACGGAATCCCGTCATAGTCCTTCCCTAAAAAATACGGCTATCGCCTGGGCGATAGCCGTGGTCACTGAAAAAGGTGGCTTATTGCGCTGGCAGCGTCGGCACGTTGTCGTCGAACCAGGTTTTATAGATTTTGGCGTAAGTCCCGTCGGCAACGATCTTCTGCAGACCGGCGTTGATTTTGCCCAGCAGTTCGCTGTTGCCTTTCGCCACCGCGATACCGAAATACTGACGTTCGAATTTGGCATCCGGCACCAGCTTGAACTGCTTCTCCGGGTGCTGTTTGATGTAGTACTTCACCACCCCGACGTCACCCACCGCGGCGCTGACGCCGTCCTCGAACAGCTCCTGGAGCATCAGCGGGGTATTGTCGAAGCGCTTGATCGCCGTGCTGTTCTTGCCCAGCACCTCAGAAACCACGATATCGCCGGTGCTGGAGTTCACCACCCCGACCTTCTCGTTTTTCAGGGCCGCCAGCGAATCCACCTTCGAGTCCTGGGCGACGACGATAGACTGCTCAGCCGGGAAGTACGGCGCGGAGAAATCGACCATCTGTTTGCGTTTATCGGTGATGGTGATCCCGGAGATGATGATGTCGCGGTCGCCGGTGTTCAGCGTGGCGAAGATGCCTTCCCAGGGGGTATTGACCAGCTTGACGTCAAAGCCTTCGGCTTTGGCGATGGCTTTAATGATGTCGATGTCGAAACCTTCCAGCTGTTTCTGGCTGTTTTCAAATTCAAACGGCCGGTAGGTGCCGCCGGAGCCGACGGTATAGGTTTCCGCAGCCGCCTGTCCGGCTGCCGTCAGCGCGGCCATCATGAAACACGCTTTGAGCAAATTCTTGACCATGAGATTTCCTTTTTATGCATTTATTTTGCATAAAAATACACACACTGACTTTTATATGCAACCGGAAACCTTCCTGCTGGTGAATTATCTTATCAACTGCCGCGTTTACCGCCGGATTTACCAATGGCCCGGTGCAGGTCGTTGATTCGCTTCAGGGATTTCACCGTTTTTTGTGGCGTGGTGGAGGCCACCGACAGAACAATCATCTCCAGACAGACCAGCACCGTGCCGTGCAGCGGCATCCGGCTACTGTCCCCGCCGCGCGGGACGTCAATCACCACCTGCGCCTCCTGGCTGAAGCGCGAGTCCACCGCCTGGGTCAGCAGGATGGTCGGAATACCCAAGCGCTTCGCCTCGCGCAGGGTGGTCATCCCCTCACGATGGGGCGATTTTTGCCCCATCATGATCAGCACATCGCCGCGCTGCAGGCCGATGAGCTGCTCGGCGAGGCTGAAACCCGTGCGGTTCATCACATACGCCGGCAGGCCAATGCGGCTGAACAGCCGGGCGGAGTACTCGGCGAGGATCCCCGAGGCGCCGATACCGAAGATCCCCACCTGGCGTGCGTCGCTGAGCAATGCCACCGCCTGAGCCACCGCCGCGCGGTTGTCGGCCCGCGACAGGACCTCGCAAACCCGTTGATGGCCTTCCAGCACAAAATCAATACTGGAATTGACGTCGCTGGAGAGCGCGGTGACCGTGGAGCGCATCTTTTCCGCCGAGGTGACCGAGGTGCCGAACCAGCGCTCCATGGTCTGCTTAAGCTCGCGCAGCCCGGCGAAGCCCAGCGCCTGGATGGCGCGGACCACCGTGGCGTCGGAGGTCTGGGTCGCAGCGGCGATCTCCATCGCCGTCTGCTCCAGCACCACCTCGCGGTTGTCGTTGATATAGCTGACCACGGCCCGCAGTCGGGGAGAGAGCTGATGCGCCCGGGCGCGATAGCGTTCGCCGAACAGGTCGACCCGCCCCTTCTCTTTTTTTATCGCGCTTTTCATTTGGCCTCCGCCGGGAGCGGCCTGCCGGCAATATGCGACTGCACCTGGGCCACCATCAGGGAGAGTGCGGCGTAGGAGTTGGAGATCACCTCCTCCCGCGGCAGTAAAATATAGTGCCCGGTGCGACAGGCGCGCATAAAGTCGCACCAGCCGGGCATCACCGCTTCCATCGCCTGCAGCTCATCCTGCGGCTTACCGCCGGTATCCGACCGCCAGGTGGCGAAGACAAAATCGGCGTCCAGCTCCGGCAGCTGTTCCGCGCTGACGTCAATGCGCTGGCCGTCGGGGATCCGCTCAATCAGCGGCGGAAAGCGGAACCCGGCGTCGCGCAGCACCCGGCCCAGGGCATGATACGAATGATGCACCGTGACCTTGCCATTGTTCGCCTGGATCACCGAGACGGTGTACTGAGAAGGGTTGACCATCGCTTTCAGCTGCTTGATTTGTTCCTGATAGCGACGCTCAAGGATTGCCAGACGCGGCTGGGTGCTGGTCAGCTGGGCCAGCTTGCGGTAAATCTCCGGGGCGCTGCCCTGCAGATGGTCGATACTCACCGTCGGGGCAATCTTCTCCAGCTGCTCCACCGACACGTGGCGACTGGGCTCGGTGATGATCAGATCCGGCCTGACGGCAGCCACCGCTTCCAGATCGATATCGGCGGTGCCAATAAAGCGGATATCGCTGTTATCGAAATCGACACCGGTGAGCTGGGCGCTGGAGCGCAGATAGTGGCTGCCGTCCGGGCGCGTGCGGCCGTGGCTGGCGATCGGTGGTACCCCTAGCTCAATCAGCGGAATAGTAATATCGAGATCGTGCATCGAAACAATGCGCTGCGGATGCAGCGGGACGGTGACCGTGCGGCCTAAATCATCGGTAAAAGTTTGAGTATGTGGGTCGGCGGCGCTGACGGCCCCCGTCAGCAACAGCAGCAATGAGACGAACCAACGCATAATACCTTCCTGATTAAAGGGCATCACGGCGACGCCAGAGCAAGACAACAAAGAACGGGCAGCCCACCAGGGCAATCACAATCCCCGCCGGGATCTGCAGCGGCGCAAACGCCAACCGGCCAAGGGTATCGGTCGCCAGCACCAGCAAGGCGCCAATCAGGGCGCTGCCGCTCAGCAGCGAGACCTGGCCGCCGCGCAGCACGAAACGCGCCATATGCGGCGCCATCAGGCCCACAAAGCCCAGGCTGCCGACGCAGGAGACGCTGGCCGAGGTCAGCAGCACCGGGGCGAAAAAGCGCAGCAGAGTCAACTGCTGCAGACGCACCCCGAGGCCGATGGCGGTTCGGTCGCCCAGCAGCGCCGCGTCCGCCGCCCGGGCGGTACAGAACAGGATGATGGCCCCGGGCAGCGCCCAGCAAAAGGCCACCGCCAGCAGCGGCCAGGTGGCGGCCTGCAGGCTGCCCGCCAGCCAGATCATCGCCGTCTGCACGTCGCGTACGTCGGCGGTGGTCATAAAGATGCCGACCGCCGCCGCCAGGGTCCAGGAGACGCCGATGCCAATTAAAATAAAGCGCGGCCGCGAGCAGTCGCGGGCCAGCGTCAGGACCAGCAGGGCCACCGCCACGCCACCGACCATCCCCGCCAGCGGCCGCCAGACCAGGCCTACCGCCGGGAAAAACAGCACCAGCGCCAGGACCACGATGCTGGCCCCCTCTTTAACGCCGATCAGCCCCGGGTCGGCCAGCCCGTTGCGGGTGATACTCTGCATCGCCGCGCCGGCCAGCCCCAGCATGGCCCCGCACAGCAGCGCCATCAGGATCCGCGGCAGGCGGATATCAAACAGAATAAAGCGCGGCTGCTCGCCCATCTCCTGTGGCGCCAGCAGGGCCTGCGCCAGCGTCGATGCGGGCAGCGGATAGCTGCCGCGGCTGAGGCTGTACAGCCCGAGCGCCAGCAGCATCAGCAGCATAAAGGCGGCAATTTTCAGCGCCGCCGGGCGCAGCAGCAGCTGGCGGGAAGCGAAAAGCAGCGGCCGAAAACCGGCCCGGTGAACGGCGCGCGTCATTTAAAAAACCTCGCGGCGATAAAGATAAACAGCGGTGCGCCCACCAGGGCGGTCATCGCCCCGGTGGCCAGCTCCTGCGGCGCGACCAGCGTCCGGGCGGCGATATCCGCCAGAAGCAGCACCAGCGCCCCTACCGGCGCCGCCAGGGGCAGCGCCAGGCGGATATCTTCCGTCACCAGACGGCGCACCACGTGCGGCACCACCAGCCCGACGAAGCCGATCGGTCCGGCCACCGCCACCGCCGCGCCGCAGAGCAGCGCAATCGCCAGCAGGCCCAGCAGCCGCGTCTGGACGAGGTTCACGCCGAGGCCCAGCGCCACCTTATCCCCCAGAGCCAGCACGTTAAGGCGCGGGGCAAGGAACAGCGCGACGCCAAGGCCGATCAGCGCCGGGACCAGCGCCGTCCACAGCGTGCTCCAGTTCAGCCCGGCCAGATCGCCCGCCAGCCAGGTGCGCATCGCCAGCAGCGTTTGTTCATCGAGAATTAATATCGCCGCCGTCACCGCCGACGCAAACGCCGACAGCGCTACCCCGCACAGCGTGATGCGCAGCGGCGTCGCTCCGCCGCGACCGGCAGAGGCCAGCACCATCACCCCGCCGAACAGCAGTGCCGCGCCGCAGGCGGCGGTCAGCGGCCGCGCGGCGGGGAAAGCGCCGAGAGAGAGCCCCAGCGCGGAGGTCGCCACCACTGCCAGCGACGCGCCGGCGTTAAGGCCGAGGATATGCGGCTCGCCCAGCGGGTTGCGGATCACCGTCTGCAGCAGCAGCCCGGCGACGCCGAGCGCCGCGCCGGTCAGCAGCGCCGCCGCCAGCCGCACCAGGCGCAGTTCGACGATAATCCGCTGCTCGAAATTGCGAGGATTGTACTCCAGCAGCGCCTGCAGCACCGTCTGCGGGGCGATCCAGCGGGCGCCCAGGCCAAGATGCACCAGCGAACCGGCGATAAGCAGCACCGTAAGCAGGAGCAGCGCCAGCCGGGGACGGGCGCGCCGCCGCGCGGAATGCTGGATAGTCACGCTCATTGCGCCGCCGCCTGGCGGGCGCGAAACGGCATAAAGAAGGGTTTGCCGGTTTGCGGGTTAATCGACATCTGCACGTCAACGTCAAACACGCGTTTAATCAGCTCAGGGCTACAGACTTCGTTGTCGCTAATCGTACCGGCGATGCGCCCCTGTTTGAGAAACACCAGCAGATCGGCGTAGTTCACGGCAAAGTTGAGGTCATGGAGCACCGTCACCACCGTGCGGCCATGTTCGCGGGTCAGGGTCTGGAGCAGCTCGAGGATATCGACCTGATAGCGCAGATCGAGCCAGGTGGTCGGCTCATCGAGCAGAATGGTGGCCGTTTGCTGGGCCAGCGCCATGGCGATCCAGCAGCGCTGACGCTGGCCGCCGGAGAGGCTGTCCACCGGCAGATGAGCGAACTCGCGGGTGCCCGTTAAGCGCAGCGCCTCCTCCACCGCCAGCTCATCGGCGTCTGACCACTGGCGCATCAGACCCTGCCACGGATAGCGCCCACGCGAGACCAGCTCGAAAACCGTTAACCCTTCCGGGGTCAGCGGCGATTGCGGCAGGATGCCGAGCTGGCGCGAGACGGCCTTCGTCGGCATCTGATGAATGGCTTGCCCGTCCAGACGCACGCAGCCGCCGAGCGGCTTCAGCATCCTGGCGATAGTCGACAACAGCGTTGATTTGCCGGAGCCGTTCGCCCCTGCCAGCACCGTCATTTTGCCGCTGGGGATGGTCAGGTTGATGTCGTCAACGATCAGGGTCTGGCCGTAGCCGGCTGACAGGGCATCCAGTACGATCCCCTGCTCTGCAGGTGTCACCCGCTGTGGCATAACTCGCTCCTGCGCCGCAGCGTTCCAGGCGATGGCTGGACATTCTGCAGTCAAATCAAAATAAATCTCATTCTCTTTTGATCATGACGGGGATGAATGTAGTAGTCAATAGTCGCCATCGTCTTCCTGCGGGGACGCTGACTACAGCGAGGCTGCGCCAACGCAACATAATTTAAATAAAATAATATCAAAGAGATAACTACATAACGCTCCCTACTGAAGGCGTTTAAAACGTCCTGTTCCTCGCCGCTGAAATTTTATCTTGCATAACGTTTACTACTACATTCCTTCATGGTTGAATGATTCTCAATTACACATATAAACGCGCATTCAGACGCTAAACCACGTGTTTTTATTATTCAGGGCAATGATTTTATTGGCTTTATCTGACCGCAAAGGCAGATTCGTTCACGAGAAAAAGATAATGACTCAACCCCATGTCGCCTTCACCTCGTTGCAAGGGCGGGCGCTTTTTTCGCTTCTTTTTTTGGCCTCACCGGGATTAATGGCCGCGGAAAATCACGCGGCGAAAGATAACAACGATGCGGAAGAGACCATCACCGTGGTGGCCAACGACGCCCGGCAGAGCGCCACCAGCGGCTATCAACCGCTCAGCTCCTCTACCGCGACGTTGACCTCAATGCCGCTGCTGGATATTCCGCAGGTGGTGAATACCGTCAGCGATCGGGTTCTCGAAGATCAGCACGCCACCTCGCTCGATGAGGCGCTGTATAACGTGGCCAACGTGGTGCAGACCAACACCCTTGGCGGCACCCAGGACGCTTTTACCCGCCGCGGCTTCGGCGCTAACCGCGACGGCTCGATCATGACCAACGGCCTGCGCACCGTGCTGCCGCGCAGCTTTAACGCCGCCACCGAACGGGTGGAAGTCCTGAAGGGACCCGCCTCGACGCTGTACGGTATTCTCGACCCCGGCGGGCTGATCAACGTCATCACCAAACGTCCGGAGCGGCAGTTCTCCGGTTCGGTTTCCGGGACGTCCACCAGCTTTGGCGGCGGCACCGGCAGCGTCGACGTCACCGGCCCCATCGAAGGCACGAATCTGGCGTACCGGCTGATCGGCGAATATCAGAATGAGGATTACTGGCGCAACTTTGGTAAAAACAAAAGCCGCTTTATCGCCCCTTCCCTGACCTGGTTTGGCGACCGGGCGACGGTGACCGCGTCCTATTCGCACCGCGACTACAGCGCCCCCTTCGACCGCGGCACTATCTTCGATCTCAATACCGGGCATGCGGTGAACGTCGATCGCAAAACCCGCTTCGATGAAGCCTTTAATATTACCGATGGCTATTCCGACCTCGCCCAGCTCAACGCCGAGTATCGCCTTAACGACGCCTGGACCGCGCGCTTCGATTACAGCTACAGCCAGGATCACTATAACGATAACCAGGCGCGGGTGATGGCCTATGACTCGGCGACCGGCAACCTCACCCGCCGGGTTGACGGTACCCATGGCTCCACGCAGAAGATGCACTCCACCCGCGCCGACCTGCAGGGCAACGTGGTGGTGGGCGGCTTTTATAACGAACTGCTGACCGGCGTCGCCTATGAGAATTACGATCTGCTGCGCACCGATATGCTGCGCTGCAAGAACGTGAAAGGCTTTAACATCTATCATCCGGTCTACGGCACCCTCGACACCTGTAATACCGTCTCCGCCTCCGACAGCGATCAGCGTATCCAGCAGGAGAGCTATGCCGCATACGTGCAGGACGCGCTGTACCTCACCGACAACTGGATCGCCGTCGCCGGCGTGCGCTACCAGTACTACACCCAGTACGCCGGTAAAGGCCGACCATTTAACGTCAATACCGACAGCCGCGATGAGAAATGGACGCCGAAAGCCGGCCTGGTCTACAAGGTGACGCCGAACGTCTCCCTGTTCGCCAACGTCGCCCAGTCGTTTATGCCGCAGTCGTCGATCGCCAGCTATATCGGCGAACTGCCGCCGGAAGAGTCCACCGCCTACGAAGTGGGCGCCAAATTCGACCTGCTGGAGGGCATTACCGCCAATATCGCGCTGTTTGATATCCATAAGCGCAACGTGCTGTACACCGAGAGTATTGGTGATGAGACGGTGGCGAAAACCGCGGGCAAGGTGCGTTCCCAGGGGGTGGAGGTGGATCTGGCCGGGTCAATTACCGATAACCTCAGCATGATTGCCAGCTACGGCTATACCGACGCCAAAGTGCTGGAAGATCCGGATTACGCCGGGAAACCGCTGCAGAACGTACCGAAGCACACCGGTTCGCTGTTCCTGACCTATGACATTCATAACGTCTACAACAGCAACACCCTGACGGTCGGCGGCGGCGGCCATGCGGTCAGCAAGCGCTCCGGCACCAACGGCGCGGATTATTATCTGCCGGGCTATGCGGTGGCAGACGTGTTCGCCGCCTATAAGATGAAGCTGCAGTATCCGGTGACGCTGCAGGTGAACGTGAAGAACCTGTTTGATAAGACCTATTACACCTCTTCCATCGGCACCAATAACCTCGGTAACCAGATTGGCGATCCGCGTGAGGTGCAGTTCACGGTGAAGATGGATTTTTAACCCTTACCCTGGCAACGGATGTCGATTGCCGGGCGGCGCTGCGCTTGCACCGGCCTACGGACCTTCCCCTCGAGTTCGTAGGCCCGGTAAGGCGCAGCCGCCACCGGGCAAAACGTGGCGCATGGCGCCGGATGCCCATTGCCGGGCGGCGCTGCGCTTGCACCGGCCTACAACAGCATGGCCTGCGGTCCTTCCCCTTCCTGTGGAGTTCGTAGGCCCGGTAAGGCGCAGCCGCCACCGGGCATTGCGTTCACCTTACCAGTCCTCCTCCTGGCCGAGGATGCGCAATATATCCTGACGATGCTGCAGCAGCTGCGGGTTATCGCGATGGCGGGGAAAGGCCAGCGGCAAGGCGAACTCGGCGATAATCCGCCCCGGACGCGGCGACATCACCAGCACCCGCTCGCACAGCAGCAGCGCCTCTTCGATATCGTGGGTCACCAGCAGGCTGGTATAACCCTGCTGCTGCCAGAGGGCGATCAGCTCCCGCTGCATACTGATGCGGGTCAGCGAGTCCAGCTTGCCCAGCGGTTCGTCGAGCAGCAGCAGGCGCGGCTCGTTCAACAACGCGCGCGCCAGCGCGGCGCGCTGCGCCATCCCCCCTGACAGCTGCCGCGGCCACGCCTCGCTGAAGGCCTGCAGCCCGATGCGGTCAATCAGCGCGTCGGCCTTTGCTTCCAGCCCCCTTTTGCCCTGCGCCTGCGGGCCCAGCAGTACGTTCTGCCGCACCGTCAGCCACGGATAGAGCGTCGGATCCTGAAACACCAGTATGCGCTCCGGCCCCGGAGCGCCGAGCGGCGCGCCGTCGAACTGCATCTGTCCGCTCTGCGGCGCTTCCAGCCCGGCCAGCAGCCGCAGCAGGGTGGATTTACCGCAGCCGGAAGGACCCAGCAGCGCCACGCTTTCCCCCGGCCGCAGCTGCAGGCTGATATTCTCCAGCACCGGCACCGCCTGTTTGCCGAGCGTAAACGCGTGATGAAGATGGCTTATCGATACCGCCGCGCCGCGCGCTATCGTCTGCGAACCTGACGTCGCGGTTACCATTGCATCCCTCCCCGCTGCCAGCTCAGCAGCTTATCGCGCAGCATAAATAATCCGCTAATCAGGCCGGAGCACAGCAAGGCCATCACCAGCAGCGCGGCGTACATATTGGGATAGGCCGCCCAGCCCTGGGCCCACTGGAGGTAAAAGCCGATCCCCGACTTCACCCCGACCATTTCAGCCACAATCAGCACCGAAAACGACGCGCCAAGCCCCATAAACAGGCCGACAAAGACGTTCGGCAGCGCGGCGGGGATCGCCACCCGCAGGATCAGGAAACGCTGGCTGGCGCCGAGGGTCCGCGCCACGTCGTACCATGCCTTGTCAATGCCAATGACCCCGGACCAGGTCAGCACCGTAACCGGGAACCAGGTGCTCAGCGCAATCAAAAACACACTGGCGCCGAAGCTTGACGGAAAAATAAACAGGCACAGCGGCAGCAGCGCGGTAGACGGCACCGGCCCCAGCAGGCGTAACACCGGATGGACCCAGTAGCCAATCCGTTGCGACCAGCCAATGGCCAGACCGGTGATGAACCCGCTGCTGGTGCCGAGCAGCACGCCGAGCCCCAGCAGCCCCAGGGAGTGCAACAGGCTGTCGAGCAGACGCGGCCAGTCATCATGCAGCACCTCGATCAGCGCCTGCGGCGGCGCGAAAAACGGCACCGGCAGCACGCCGCTCTTGGCGGTCAGCCCTTCCCAGGCAGCGAACAGCACCGGCAGCAGCGCCAGCCACTTGCCGGCATGCCGCACGCGCGCGCCGCGCGCTCGCCAGTAGCGATAGCTCAGCGCCAGCAGCAGCAAGCCGCCGCCGAAGGTGAACTGCGCCAGCGCCCAGCCCTCGCTAAACGGCCAGCGCCGCCCGGCATCGGGCCAGGTCAGAGTAAACAGACCGCCCAGCAGCCACAGCGCGGCGGCCAGCAGCCCTTCTCCCCACAGCGGCGCGCGGACGGTGGGGCGCGCCAGAACCTGCTCAGGCGAAGACGTTGGCATAGATACTCTCCGCAAACTGATGGGGATCGGTGCCCGGTTTGATCACCTGCACCCGCTGCAGGTCGACCGCGTACTGCGTCAGCTCTTTCACGAACGCCTCACCCACCGCGTGGTGGCCGTGCCCCTGCCCGTGCAGAATGCCGCTCACCTCCGCTTCATTGGTATTGAGCGCATGGGCAAGGAAGGATTGCGCCACGCTTTCCGGGTGTTCTGCGGCATAGCTGTGCGCTTCAAGGATCGCCTGAGTGAGCGCCGCGGCGGCCGGTTTATGGTCCCGCGCCAGGCTCCCGCTCACCCCCAGCACGCAGCAGCTGAGGTTGGCATAATCTCCGGTCATATTGCTGGCGACAAGCTGATACTTGCCGGTCTCCAGCAGCCGATAGCTGAACGGCTCGCTGCCGCTGATGGCGGCGATTTCGCGCTTGTCCAGCGCCACGCTGAGCAGATCCGCCGGGTAGACTTTCCACTGCACGTCGCTGATCGGGTCGATACCGTGGCGCTTAAGCAGAATGGCGAAGAAGTTTTTATCCGGCCCGGCCATGTCGGTGACGCCGATGGTTTGTCCCTTCAGGCTCTCGAGGCCGCCGAACGGCGAGTCTTTGGCCGTCAGCAGGTTCAGACAGCCGCCGTGGGTACCGGCGGTGAGCTTGACGTCAAAGCCCTGCTCCAGCGCCTTCAGCCAGCGCAGCGCCATCCCCACCCCGGCGTCGGCCTTGCCGGTGGCGATCGCCTCCAGCAGCACATCGGTGGAGTTACCGAAGTTAACAAACTCAACGTCGAGGTTATATTTACTGAAAATCTTATGCTGCTCGGCGACGGCGACCGGCGCGAGGCATACCGCGCTTTTGTTGATCGCCAGCTTGATCTTGTAGGGCTCTGGCAGGCGCAGCGCCGGATGGGCATCGCCGCTGGCCATCTCCGCCATATCGTGAGCCCACAGCGGCAGAGAAACCCCGGCCAGCGCCAGGCCGCCGCTAAGCTGTAAAAAACGGCGGCGGGAAAAAGCGGATCGGCTCATGGCGTCACCTCCGCGTGGGCCGGCGCGGCGGGCACGCTAAAGCTGGGGTCAAAGGTCGGCTTCACGTCCAGCCGGGTGCGGATCAGGCCGTTGGCGAGATAAAAGTCCGCCGTCGCCTGCTGCTGGGTCACGGTTTCCTCTGCCAGCGGCTGCCACTGCGACTGGCGGTTGGCAAACTGTGCGCGGGCGATCTCCGCCGGGAAGCGGATGATCTCCCCCAGCGTTTTGCCGTAGCTGTCGAGATTGGCGTAGGCCCAGCGCTCGGCGCCGGCCAGGCGCTGGAGATAATCCTGCAGCGCGGCGCGCTTTTGCGGATCGTTAAGCGCGGAATTCGTTGCCGCAAGGAAGGTATTCCCCGGCAGCAGCCCTTTGCCGCTCACCAGGATCTGCCCCTCGTTGGTCTTCACCATTTGGGTGGTGTAGGGCTCCCAGGTCGCCCAGGCGTCCACCGAACCGTTAAGCAGCGCCACTTTGGCGTCCACCGGGCCGAGGAACACCCACTGCACCTCCTTCGGCGAGATGCCCGCCTGCTCGAGCGCTTTCAGCGCCACGAAATGACCAATCGACCCTTTGCCGGTGGCAATGCGCTTGCCTTTTAACCCGGCGGCGGTTTTTATCGCGCTGCCGGGGGAAACCAGCACCGCGGTCCCCGCCGGATTGCTTTTGTCCACGGCAATCGCTTTCACCGGCGCGCCGTTAGCCAGGGCGAAGAGCAGCGGCGCATCGCCGATGATCCCCGCGTCCACGGCGCCCGCGTTAAGGGCTTCCGCCAGCGGCGCGGCGGCCGGGAATTCAGCCCACTTAATGTCATAGGGGAGGTTTTGCAGGGCGTTGGCCGCCTCCAGCTGCGAACGCATGCCGCCTTTTTGATCGGCGATGCGCAGGGTAAGCCGCTCCTGCGCCGTCGCGTAACCGCCCAGCGCCAGCAGCATCAGCGCTGCCGCCACCCGGCCTGAGAATGATAGACGCATCGTGATTATCCTTGTGATTGAAAGACGAAGTGGCCGGCTGCCAGCCAGGCGCTGTCGCTCTGCGGGGTATGCACCCGGCCGCAGAGCACATTACGGTAGTGGCGTTCCAGCGGGTTCTGTCGGCTGAGGCCATGATTACCGGTCAGCTCGAGCGCGATATTCACCGCCTGAATGGCGTTGTCGGTAATGGTGACTTTCGCCAGATTGGCCTCGATGGCGGAAAAGCGCAGCGCGGCGGCCTGCTCCAGCAGGCTGCGGTTCACCAGCAGCAGCCCGGCGATCTGCCCGACCTTCTCCTGCACCCGCGGCAGGCGGGAAAGCGGATGGCCGAGGCCCGCGGGCACCCGCCCCGTCAGCCACCTCACCAGCCAGTGGTGAGCGGCGCGGGCGATGCTGTCATAGATCGCCGCCAGCAGCGCCGTCTGCCGGTTGGCGAACAGGCGCAACGGTTCCGCCTGGGCAGAGGGTGGTGCATCGACAGGCCAGACATCCACCGCGTGCTCTGCCGCCACCCGCACGTGGCGAAAAATCACCTCATGGCTGCCGGTGGCCCGCATCCCGGCGTGATCCCAGCTTTTCACCACGCTAATCCCGGCGCTGTCGCCAGGCACCAGCCAGGTGCCCACCCGCGGCGGGTTATCATCGCTTCTCGCCCATACCGCCAGCCAGCGTAGCCCTTCAATGCCGGTGGTATAGATTTTATGACCGTTGATGTCCCAGCCGTCCGCGCAGCGGCTCGCCACGGTGTCCGGCAGGCCGCCGCGCGCCGGGGAACCCAGCTCCGGCTCAACGCGCAGGCTGTTGATCAGGCCACCGCGTTCGACGGCGTCGTGAAAAACCTGCTGGCGCAGCGGCGCGTGCCAGGCGTCGTTTTCCGCCAGCCGCAAATGGTGCAGATACTGCATGCAGACGATCAGCGCCGTCGCCGGCTCACCCCAGGCGATGGCGGCGATGGCCTGCTGCAACTGGGCCAGGCTGGCGCCCGCGCCGCCGTAAGCACGCGGCACGGCGAGGCTTAACCAGCCCCCCGCGCGCAGGTGGTCGATATTGCGCCAGGGAAAGTCGCCGCTGGCGTCGAGGCTGGCCGCCTGCTCCGCCATCTGTTGGCGTACCGCCGTCAGCTGCTGCGCCCAGTCGTCGCGCTCAGGATGGATCACGATGCGCGCTCCGCCGCCGCACGCCGCGCGGCTTTTTCACGAGCGATCGGCAACAGCGCCCGGCCGTAGTCTGCCGCATCGTTCAGCGGGTCGAATCCGCGGATCAGGAAGTTGCGCACCCCGAGGTCGTAGTAATCGAGCAGCGCATCGGCCACCTGCTCCGGGGTGCCCACCAGGGCGGTAGAGTTATGCCCGCCGCCCACCAGCTGGGCGATGCCGGTCCACAGGCGTTTGTCCACCACTCTGCCCTGCGCGGCGGTGGCCCGCAGCCGCTGGGCGCCGATGCTGTCCGGTTTGGTCTTGAAACCGCCCCCGCGCTGCGCCGCCTGCTCGGTGGCGACATGCAGGATATGCTCGGCTTTCTCCCAGGCCTCGGCTTCGCTGTCGGCGATAATCGGCCGGAACGAGACGCTGAAACCGATGTCACGCTGGTGTTTCGCCGCTTCGGCGCGCACGCGCTGGATGGTCTCGCCGGTTTGCGCCAGCGACTCGCCCCACAGGGCGAAGACGTCGGCATGTTTGCCGGCGACGGCGATGGCCGCTGCCGACGAGCCGCCAAAGTAGATGGGAAGATGCGGCTTTTGCAGCGGACGAATAGCTGACCAGGCCTGTTCGGCCTGATAAAAATCGTTGTGAATATCGACAGGCTGCTCGCTGGTCCACACCTGGCGCACCACGTCGAGGAAGGCGTCGGTGCGGGCATAGCGCTGGTCGTGGTCGAGGTAATCGCCGTCCCGGCGCTGCTCGGCGTCATTGCCGCCGCTGATGATATGCACCGCCAGCCGGCCCCCCAGCAGATGCTCAAGGGTGGCGAATTTGCGCGCGGCGAGGGTCGGCGATACAAAACCGGGGCGATGGGCCAGCAGGTACTGAATTTTCTGCGTCGACAGTCCGGCCAGGGCGGTTACCAGAAAGCCGTCGGGTTGATCGAACCAGTGACCCACCAGCAGGCGATCGAACCCGGCGGCTTCATGGGTTTGCGCGAAGCGAACAATATAGTCGCGGTCAAAGATCGGCCCCACCGGGGCAATCGTTTCGGAAGAAAGGCGGTGGCCAATCATGCCAAGAAACTGAATGCTCATGAACAACTCCTTGCGTCAGGGTAATGGAGTGGCCGCGACGGCGGCGCTGGTCATTACCCTATACAGAGTGTGTTAATGAACAAAATGCATTTTTATCATATCTTAATATGCAAGGCTTGCATTAATAGAAAATGAGTAGTGTTTTCAGTCGGATACTGTCAGCTGCTGCACCACTTTGCTGGCGAAAAAGATCAGCGGCGACTGCAGGTTGGCCAGATACTGAGCGTGGATCAGCCACAGCGACACCGCAGGCTGAAAATCGCTGAGGTTGACGACCTCGATCTCGTCCCGCCACGGGCTGGCCGCCAGCGCCGCCCGCGGCACCAGACCCAGCCCCAGTCCCTGCGCCACCAGCGCCATCTGCAGCTGGGCGCCCGCGCTCTCGACGTTAAGCTTCAGGCGCAGGCCCTGGCTTTGCAGCTCGCGGATGAGCCCGGCGCGCAGGCCACAGCCATCGGGGTTAAGGATCCAGCCCTGTTCGACGCACTCCCGCAGCGACGACGCCCGCAGATTCAGCCGCCGGGCGGCAATCGGCACCACCTCCAGGGGGCACAGCAGACGCCCGCTGTAGCCCTCGGCGAGGGTCTGCTGGGCGGGGCCCATCGCCAGCATGCCGTCCAGTTCGCCGTTTTCCAGCCGGCGCTGCAGCTCTCCGCTCCAGCCGCAGGTGACCTGCGGGGACAGTGCGGGAAACTGCTGGCTCAGCGCCGCCAGCGCCGCCGGCAGCGCGATCTCGCTGATACTCTGCGGTACGCCGAGACGCAGCGCGCCGCGCGGCTCGCCTTGCGGATCCAACAGGCTGTAGAGCTTTTTCGTCTCGCGCTTAATGCTCAGGCACTGCTCGTACACCCGCTGACCGGCGGCGGTCAGGGTCAGCGGGCGGGTCTGACGCGCTAACAGCGTGACGTTCAGCTCCTGCTCCAGACGCTGCAGGCGCCGGGTGATCGCCGACTGGGTGATCCCCAGATAATCCGCCGCCTGATTGAGGGAAGAAAACTGCACTGTGGCCAGCAGAGCGTCAATATCGTCGATGCGCATAGGATCCTTATGTGAAATTTGCATATTAATATATGCGTAAATTGCATTTAAATAATATTAACGCCTCTGTTAGCGTTTAGACCAGTCCCTCTGACAGGAAGCGCACATGACTGCACCACGACTGGAAAAATTACGCCATTTTATTCATGAGGTTGACCGTCTGCACCGGGAACACCACTCGACCGCGCCGCTGCTTGACGCCGTGGCGCAGCGGCTGGCGGCGCTGGTGCGTCACGACGACTGGCTGCCGGAAGAGTACACCCTGCCGCACCCACACCATTACCAGCAGTATTTGCTGCATGCCGACTCCGGCGAGCGCTTCTCGATCGTCAGCTTCGTCTGGGGGCCGGGACAGGCGACGCCGATCCATGACCACCGGGTGTGGGGCGCCATTGGGATGCTGCGCGGCGCGGAGGAAAATCAACGCTACCAGCTGGATGCCGATGGCATACCGCGCGCGCTGGGCGCCGCCACGCTTCTGCAGGCAGGTCAGGTGGAGAAAGTCTCCGCTGACGATGGCGACATTCATCGCGTCAGCAATGCGCTGGCGGATCGCGTCTCCATCAGCATACATGTTTACGGCGGCAACATCGGCGCGGTGAAGCGCGCAGTGTATACCCCGGAAGGCCAGCAAAAACCGTTTATATCCGGCTACTCCAACCGCCATTTACCCAATATCTGGGATTCCTCCCGCGAACACCAAGGATAACCATTATGTCCACTTACGCTTATCGCCAGGCCGCCGGGATCCGTCAGGCGCTGCTCGACCGTCGTGAACTGGCGCTCATCGACGTCCGTGAAGAGGCCGATTTCGCCACCGCTCATCCACTGTTTGCCGTCAATCTGCCGCTCAGCAAACTGGAGCTGGAGGTCCGCCGGCGGATACCGCGCTTCACTACCCCGATCACCGTCTACGACAACGGCGAAGGGCTGGCGGAGATCGCCGTCGAACGGCTGCGGACCTGGGGCTATCAGGATGTGGCCCTGCTGGCCGAGGGTCTCGCCGGCTGGCGCCGCAGCGGCGGCGAGCTGTTTCAGGACGTCAACTCTGCCAGTAAAGCTTTTGGCGAGCTGGTGGAAAGCGTGCGTCACACGCCGTCGCTCAGCGCCCAGGAGGTTCAGGCGCTCATCGACAACCGGCAGGAGGTGGTGATCGTCGACGCCCGGCGCTTCGATGAGTACCAGACCATGAGCATCCCCGGCAGCATCAGCGTGCCCGGCGGCGAGCTGGTCCTGCGGGTGGAGAGCCTGACGCCCTCCCCGCAGACGCCGATCATCGTCAACTGCGCCGGACGCACCCGCAGCATCATCGGCACCCAGTCGCTGATCAACGCCGGAGTGCCGAACCCGGTCCATGCCCTGCGCAATGGCACTATCGGCTGGACGCTGGCCGGTCAGACGCTGGCGCACCAGCAGCAGCGGCAATACGACCCCTCCGCCCGCGCCTCTGGCGTCCGGGCCGCCGAGGCGGCGCATCTCGCCGAACGGGCCGGGGTGGCAGTCATCGATGAAGCGACGCTACAACGCTGGCGGCAGCAGAGCGACCGCACCACCTTCCTGTTTGATGTCCGCAGCCCCGAGGAGTACGCGGCGGGCCACTATCCTGGCAGCCTGAGCGCGCCAGGCGGCCAGCTGGTGCAGGAGACCGATCACTTCGCCAGCGTGCGGGGAGCGCGGATAGTGTTACTGGATGACGATGGCGTCCGGGCGGCGATGACCGGCTCGTGGCTGGCGCAGATGGGCTGGGAGACGGCGCGGCTGAGCGCGCTGTCGGCCAGCCAGCTGAGCGAGCGCGGGGTGCCGGCCGCCGAAGTGCCCCCCGCCCCGCCGGCGGAGGAGATAAGCCCGGCGCAGCTGGCGCAACAGCTGGAGGAGCCCGGGACGGTGGTGCTCGATTTTACCACCAGCGCCAACTTTGTCGCCCGCCATATCCCCGGCGCGTGGTGGCTGACGCGCTCGCAGCTGCGCCAGGCCCTGGAAGCGATCCCTCCCGCGCAACGTTACGTGGTGACCTGCGGCAGCAGCCTGCTGGCCCGCTACGCGGTGCCCGAGGTGGCGGCCTTAACCGATAAGCCGGTACAGGTATTGCGCGGCGGGACGCTGGCGTGGATCGCCGCCGGTCTGCCGCTGGCCCATGGCGACGACGGCCTCGCCGTCGAGCGCCGGGACCGCTATCGCCGTCCCTATGAAGGGACCGATAATTCCGCAGAGGCCATGCAGGCCTATCTGGAGTGGGAGTACGGCCTGGTGGATCAGCTGGCCCGCGACGGCACCCACGGTTTTCGGGTGATCTAACGCCAGCGCGCCTCAGGCCTGACGCATGATCCACGAGTACTGAAAGCTCTTCGGCGCCGGAAAATGGGTCCGGCGCCGGTAGGAGCCCAGCGATTGCGGCGTGCAATAGGTGCAGCTCCCCAGCCATTCAACGCTCGCCGGCGCCACCCCCGCCTCTGCGAAGATCGCTTCAGCGAAAGCGCGCAGATCAAACCACAGATTATCGCTGCCGCGTGCGGCGGCTTTAAGCGGATCGCTGACCGGGCCCGAACGGGAATGGAACAGCCGCTGGCGGTGCCGGGCCACCCGATCACCGCCGGGCTGGTCCAGCAGTTGCTGATAAAATCCGGCGGAGACTTCGTAACAGCAAGGGTGAATATGCGGCCCCACGGCGATAACCAGATCGGCCAGCGCCACCCCCTGCTGGCGAAAAGTCGCCAGACTGTTGTCGACAATGCCGCTGGCCAGCCCCTGCCAGCCGGCATGGACGCTGCAGACGAAGCGACCGTCGCGCGAGGCGATCAGTATCGGCAGGCAGTCGGCGGTCACCACCCCCACCTTTTGCCCGGCCACGGCGGTAAACACCGCGTCGGCGTGCGGCCGCGTCGGCAGCGGCTGCTGATAGTGATGCACCTCATTGCCATGGACCAGCTTCACCGGGGCCAATTCGGCATAGGGAAAAGCGGCGGTTTCGTGGACATCGAGAAACGCGTGGCGGATGCCAGGGATAGCGTCGAGCAAGCGGGAGCGGTAAGCCATAGAGACGATAAACGACAGGGAATGATGTCTTACCTTAGGCCAGGACACGCGGAGAGGCAAGGCGGCGGCCCGGCATTTTTCCGCCAGACCGCCGGACAGCATCAGACCATGGCCGCGCGCTGCTGGCGATGCATCAGCCAGAACACCGCCACGCCGGCCAGCACGATGCCCGGCGCTGAGGCTGCCATCACCCCGACGGTGCCGGTGCCGAGGGCCAGCATCTTGCCGGCCAGCAAAGGGCCGCTCATCGCCCCGAGGCGGCCCACCGCCACGGCGGTGCCGACCCCGGTAGCGCGGATCGCCGCGGGATAGAAGAGCGGCGCCAGCGCGTAGAGCACGCTCTGGCCGCCGGTGGCGAACAGCCCGGCCACAAACCCCGCCAGCAGCATCCCGCTCAGCGTCGACGCACTGCCCAGCGCCAGCAGCGATGCCAGAATGCCGCTGTATATCAGAAGCGACATGCGCAGCGGAGTAAGCTTATCCATCAGCGCGCCCAGCAGCAAAGTGCCGCAGGCGGCGCCGATCTGCAGAGAGAACATCACCCCCGCCGCCTGGCTGGCGCTGAACCCCTGGCCCACCAGCAGCATCGGCAGCCAGTTGATGAGCATATAGACCACCAGCAGGGTGAAGAAATAGCCCAGCCACAGCAGCAGCGTGGCGGCAGCATGTCCCGGGGCAAAAAGGGTGCGCAGCGGCACGCTGGTCTCCACGCGCTGAAACGCCTGCGACTCCGGCAGCCAGCGCATCAACAGCGGGATCAGCAGCAGCGGGACCACGCCGCCAATCCAGAAGATGGTCTGCCAGGCCGCGGCGAGGCCAGAGAACCCCAGCGCCGCCGCCAGCGCGGCGCCAATGGGCACGCCGCAGTACATCAGGCTCACCGCCCGGCCGCGAAAGCGTGGGCCAGCGGCTTCCGAGGTTAAGGCAATCAGGTTCGGCAATGCCGCCCCCAGCCCGACGCCGGTGAGCAGGCGCGCCAGCAGCAGCGTCGGGAAGCTCCAGGCCACCGCGGTGGCCAGCGAGAACAGGCCAAACAACAGCACCGAGCTCAGCAGGATGCGTTTGCGCCCGTGGCGGTCCGCGAGCATGCCGCCCACCAGCGCGCCGGGCAGCAAGCCGAGGATCCCGGCGCTGAAGATCCAGCCCATCAGCATTTTATCCAGCGCAAAGGCCTGCGCCATGCCGACGGCGGCGATCCCCGCCGCCTGCAGATCCAGCCCCTCCATCAGGGCCACCATAAAACAGAGCCCGATGGTGACCATCAGGCGCGAGGAGTTTGCGGTCGTTATCTTGGTCATAGGGTACCTTGGCGATAGCCGGACAAGCGGATCAGGTGATGGGCGGCTGATGCGTGGTCAGCCGCGCGTTGTTATTTTTGGCGGTTAAGCAGATCCAGCGCGACGTCGACGATCATATCCTCCTGGCCGCCGACCATCCGCCGTTTGCCCAGCTCGACGAGAATATCCACCGCGCTGAGGCCATAGCGCGCCGCCGCCGCTTCGCTGTGGCGCAGGAAGCTGGAGTAGACCCCGGCGTAGCCCAGCGCCAGCGTTTCGCGGTCGACGCGCACCGGGCGGTCCTGCAGCGGCCGCACCAGCTCGTCGGCGGCGTTCATCAGCGCATAGAGATCGGTGCCATGTTGCCATCCGAGCTTGTCGGCGGCGGCAATAAACACCTCCAGCGGCGCATTGCCCGCCCCCGCCCCCATCCCGGCCAGGCTAGCGTCTATGCGATCGCAGCCCTCTTCCACCGCGGCGATAGAGTTGGCCACCCCGAGGCTCAGGTTATGGTGGGCATGCATCCCGGTGGCGGTCTCCGGCTTCAGCACCGCCTTCAGCGCGCGGAAGCGGTCGCGAATGTCGTTCATGTTCATTGCCCCGCCGGAATCCACCACGTAGATGCAGGTCGCCCCATAGGATTCCATCTTCAGCGCCTGCTGCGCCAGCGCCTGCGGGGAGATCATATGGCTCATCATCAGAAAACCGACGGTGTCCATCCCCAGCTCGCGGGCAAAGGCAATATGCTGCGCCGCGACGTCCGCTTCGCTGCAGTGGGTGGCGACTCGCACCACCCGCGCCCCGGCCTGATACGCGGCTTTCAGGTCGTGCAGCGTGCCGATGCCCGGCAGCAGCAAGGTGGCGATTTTCGCCTGGCTGACCACCGCCGCCGCCGCTTCAATCCAGGCGATATCACTGTGGGCGCCAAAGCCGTAGTTGAAGCTGGATCCCTGCAGCCCATCGCCGTGGGCCACTTCGATGGAGTCCACCCCCGCCTTATCCAGCGCGCCGGCAATCTGCTGCACCTGCGCCAGGGAATACTGGTGACGAATAGCGTGCATACCATCGCGCAGCGTCACATCCGAAATGTAGAGTTTTTTACCGTTCATGCTGTCGCTCCCGCCGCGCTATTCATTGCCCCGGCCATTTGCTCCGCCGTCGCCAGCGCCGCCGAGGTCATAATATCGAGGTTGCCGGCGTACGCCGGCAGATAGTGCGCCGCCCCTTCCACTTCGAGGTAAACCGCGGTTTTCAGGCCGGAAAAACGGCCCACGCCGGGGAGGTTGACCGGATTATCCTCGGGGATAACCTCAAACTGCACCTGCTGCTTCAGCCGGTAGCCAGGCACGTAAGCCTGCACCGCCGCCGCCATCTCGGCGATCGAGGCGGCAATCGCCTCCTGGGACGCCATCTCGCTCAGCACATACACGGTATCGCGCATCATTAGCGGCGGCTCCGCCGGGTTGAGCACGATAATCGCCTTGCCCTTGCCCGCGCCGCCGACTTTTTCAATCGCCTGCGAGGTGGTTTCGGTGAATTCGTCGATATTCGCCCGCGTGCCCGGCCCGGCGGATTGACTGGCGATGGAGGCCACGATCTCTGCATAATGCACTTTCGCCACCCGCGAAACCGCGGCGACCATCGGGATGGTCGCCTGGCCGCCGCAGGTCACCATATTGACGTTGCCCTGGTGGAGGTTGGCCGCGAGGTTGACCACCGGCACGCAGTATGGGCCAATCGCCGCCGGCGTCAGGTCGATGACGCGGATCCCCGGCTTCGCTTCGCGCAGCGCGGCATCGTTTTTGACGTGCGCCCCGGCGCTGGTGGCGTCGAAGACGAAGTCGATATCGGCAAACTCCGCCATCTGCATCAGGCCGCCCACCCCTTCGTGGGTGGTCGCTACCCCCATGCGCCGGGCGCGGGCCAGACCATCCGACTGCGGGTCGATGCCGACCATCACCGCCATTTCAAGATGCTGGCCGTGGCGCAGAATTTTAATCATTAAATCGGTGCCGATATTTCCGGAGCCGATAATGGCGACTTTACGTTTACGCATCACGATGTCCTTCTCCGGCGGCGACGAAGCGTGCCGCGACTGAGCCAATACCTTCAATATGGGCGACAAAGCTGTCCCCCTCGTTAATCGCCACCATTGGGCCTAGCGCCCCGGTGAGCACGATATCCCCCGCCTGCAACGGTTCGCCGAGGCTGGCCATCTTGCGCGCCAGCCAGACCGCGGCGTTCAGCGGATGCCCCAGGCACTCGCTGCCCCGGCCGCTGGAGACCAGCTCCTGGTTGCGGGTCATCCGCATGGCGCACTGCTTCAGATCCAGCCCCGCCGGGCGCTGCGCCGGGCCGCCGATGACGTACAGGCCGCAGGAGGCGTTATCGGCGACGGTGTCGACAAAGCCGATTGACCAGTCGCGAATGCGGCTGCCCACCACCTCCAGCGCCGGCAGCACCCATTCGATGGCGTTATACAGTTCATCAAAAGTGGTATCGGCATGGGGCAGATCATGTTTCAGCACCAGGGCGATCTCGGCCTCCACCTTCGGCTGCAGCACGCGGCCAAACGGCACGTCGGCGTTGTCGCCGTAGCACATGTCGGCAAACAGGGTGCCGAAATCCGGCTGGTTGACCCCCAGTTGCTGCTGCACTTTGGGATGGGTCAGGCCTACCTTGCGGCCCACTACCCGCCGGCCATGGGCCACGTGGTGCTGAACGTTCAGACGCTGGATGGCGTAGGCGGCGTCGGCGTTGTCGACGCCGAGGATATCGCGCAGCGGGGCGATCGCCTGGCCGGTCCGTTCGGCGTCGCGCAGCTGCTGCGCCAGCGCGTCAAGAGAAAAAGTCATCATTACTCCTTAGGCTCGTGCGAGGAAATTGAGCACCAGCTGATTAAAACTGTCGGCATGTTCCCACTGCGCCCAGTGGCCGCAGTCGCGGTAAATATGCAGCTCAGAGCCGGCGATCCCGGCGAGCAGGCGCAGCCCGGCGTCCATCGGCACGAAGCGGTCGTTGCGTCCCCAGACGATCAGAGTTGGCGCAGCGATCTCGCCGAGCCGCGGGCCAAAGTCAGGGAACTGCTTCGGGTTGGCTTCGAGGCTCTTGACGAAGTTGTCCAGATGGTCGCGGCGCGACAGCATATTGTTTAGCCGCGCCTCGAACAGCGCGTCAGTGAGGTCGCGGGTGTCAAAGACGAAAATGCTCATCATCTTCTTCAGGTTTTCAATGGTCGGCTCGCGGTACAGGGCGTTCAGCAGCTTGATGCCCTCCGTCGGCATCGGCGTGAACAGGCTCATGCCGCCGGTCCCCCCGCCCATCAGCACCAGCTTATCCACCCGCTCCGGCCAGCTCAGGGTGAAGGCCACTGCGCTGTGGCCGCCCATCGAGTTGCCCAGCAGATGGACTTTATCGATCCCCAGCTGATCGACCACGCTTTTCAAAATGCGGGCGTTGAGATCCGAACGCGAGCCGCTGTTGATGATCGAATCGCTCTTCCCCCACCCCGGACAGTCGAGGAGCAGCACGCGATAGCCCGCCTCGACCAGCGGGTCAATATTGCGGCTGAAGTTGGCCCAGCCGGTAGCCCCCGGCCCGGAGCCGTGGAGCATCACCACGGTCTCTTTCCCGTCGCCGCAGTCATTGATATGGATACGCAGCGTGCGGCCCCCTTCGTCGACGTTGAGGAATCGGCTGGTGGCGGCTTCGGTTTGCGGTTGATAGCTCATGTTAGTCTCCCGGTTAATCAAATCTCGGTGGTGGCGCTCAGCGAGCCGAATCCGGCGATCCACTCGGGGATCGGCCGGTAATAGCGGCCTTCGCTACGCCAGCGGCCAAAAGCGGATAGCGCGGCAAAGGCGGCCACCCAGGTCTTAATTTCGTGCGTCGATTTGCCGGCCATCGCCGACAGCTCGTCGTTGCCGATCGCGTCCAGTTCGCTCAGCCGCCCCTGCTCCAGCAGGCTCATAAAGCGGTTGTCCCACACCGGATTGAGGGGATGGAGCGAGCGCGGGTCCTCGGTAAACCGGCGGGCAGCGCTGATCACCCGCTGCTGGCGCAGCTCGCGTTCGTCCGGCGGCAGCTGTTTGCCGCTGCCGAGCAGGCGGTGGCGCAGATGGGCGTCGGCCTTCGCCAGCTCCGGCACCGGCGGCTGGTGCGACAGCCCGCCAGATCCGAGGATCAGCACCCGCTTATTGAGGGTGTTGAGGAAGCGGCCCATCGCCTCGCCAAGCTGCCGGGTGCGTTGAAAACCCGGTAGCGGCGCGGCGACGCCGTTAATAAACACCGGCAGCACCGGCAGGCGATCCAGCCCACCCAGCAAAAACTCCAGCGGCTGGGCGAAGCCATGGTCCACCTGCATGTTGTACGACACCGCCAGGTCGATACCGCTGTTGAGCACGGCGTGAGCGCAGGCTTCTGCCAGCTCGGTGGGCACCGGCAGGTCGCCGGCGGCGCTGGCGAAGTCGCCGATGGCGGTGGCGCCGATGCCGAGGCAGAACGGCGGCATCACGTCATAGAAAAAACCGTTGTAGTGATCGGGGGCGAAGAGCACCACCAGTTCGGGATCGAATTCAGCGATCCACCGCCGGGCGTCGGCAATCACCCCGTTGACCTCATCAAGGACCGCCTGTTCAGGGTCAACGAATCCCACCAGCGGGGTGTGCGACAGACAGTGCAGATAGGCATGCATATCAGGCCACCTTCTCTTCAGCGTGGGCGGTATCCCCGGCTGCGAGGGTCATTTTTTCCGCCAGGGCGGTCAGCTGCGCGCCGAGGGTTTGCGGGATAGCGAGGGCGGCGACAAAGCGGTCCGGCCTGACCACGGCGATGGCGGTATGATGTTGCGCAAACCAGCTCTTCAGTCGGTTTTGCTTATCCCCCACCCGCAGCGTGCCCGGAGCGTTATCCTGCTCGCGGTGGATCTGCACCTCCGGCACCACCTGAATAAAGCGCACCCCTATCGCGCGCCAGCGAGCGATCTGCCCGGCGTCGAGCCCCCACTGCGGGTTGCAGCCCCAGCCGATAATGGCGAAA
The DNA here is from genome assembly GCF_046602535.1 of Klebsiella sp. 1SOBk10mer. Taxonomy (NCBI): domain Bacteria; kingdom Pseudomonadati; phylum Pseudomonadota; class Gammaproteobacteria; order Enterobacterales; family Enterobacteriaceae; genus Klebsiella; species Klebsiella sp. 1SOBk10mer. The sequence goes on along the minus strand of NZ_JBKIUP010000001.1, from coordinate 935,172 downwards.
TTCGCCCCGATAACCTCGTCGAGCAGGAGGCTCTCGCCATTCTCCAGCGTCACCTGCGGTTGAATAAACATTTTGCCCACCGGCGAAGATTTATCTGCGCCATCGGTCAGCAGCGCCCCGTCGCGATACTGCGGCATCGGCTTAAAGCGCATTTCGAGGAAGTAACGTTTCACCGGCGGCAGGTAGTTCAGCAGCCACGAGAGGCCATCGCGCACGGCCCCCTGCCAGCGCTTCGGCGGCGCCAGCACGTGGCCGGCGGTCACCGACAGGTCAATCATCGCCTTCGCGTGGTCGCGACGCTCCTGCTGGTAGCTGTCAAGCAGCGCCTCTCCCGCTTTGCCGTTGACCACCAGCGCCAGCTTCCACGCCAGGTTGAAGGCGTCGCGCATGCCACTGTTGTATCCCTGGCCCTGCCAGACCGGCATGATGTGCGCGGCGTCGCCGGCCAGCAGCACCCGGTCAATGCGAAAGCGCTCGGCAAGGCGCGCGTTATGGGTGTAGACCCGCTGGCGGATCAGTTCGACGCGATCCGGGTCCGGTAGCACTTTGCTCAGCAGGCGGCGCATATTGTGCGGCTCGCTGAGCTGGGCTTCGGTTTCCCCGGGCATCACCATAAATTCAAAGCGGCGCACGCCGTGTGGCAGCGCAGCGGAAACATAGGGCCGCACCGGGTCGCAGCACAGATAGACGTGCGGGGTGGCCAGCGGGTCGTTGGCAATATCGATGACGATCCACTGATTCGGCGCGGTCTTGCCTTCAAAGGGGACGTTTAGCGTACGGCGAATAAAGCTGGCGCCGCCGTCGCAGGCCACCAGCCAGTCCGCGCGCACCGTCTCCCGCTCGCCGTCCGGCCCTTTGATATTTAACGTGACACTGTCACTGTTCTGACTAAAGGCTTCCACCTCGCGGGAGAAGAGGCAACGGACCTGTGGGAAACGCTGCAGGCCGTGATACATCACCGCATCCACCTGCGGCTGGATAAAGGCGTTGCGCCGCGACCAGCCAAACTCATCGGTCATCGGCTGGATGTCGGCAAAGCAGCGGCCCTTCGGGGTCAGAAAGCGCATGGCGTGCCACGGCGTGGTGTGCGGCAGCACGTCATCCACCAGCCCCACCGCCTGCATCGCCCGCAGCGATTCATCGTCAATACCGATGGCCCGCGGGTAATCGATCAGTTTGTCGAGCTTTTCCACCAGCAGCACGCTGATGCCCATCTGGCCAAGGTAGTTGGCCATCATCAGGCCTACCGGACCGGCGCCGGCGATGGCGACCTGGGCGGTATGCTGCACGGCGGGTTGAATATCGGGTGTAGATGTTGTCATTCTCAGCGACCTCACGACTCGGAAACGGCCAGACCGGCAGGCCATTTGTTAATCATGTGTAAACGTATTTTTATAATGGGCTGAGTATAGGACGGGGGTTTTCGGCTACAATCAAAACATCATCGAATGTGCACCAGGTGCACAGCGCTGTTTATAAAGCGTTTTCAGGAGGGTTTGATGCATGACGATGGGTCCACAGCGTACAAAACGGTGCGCGGATTAAGCAGGGGTTTATTGTTATTAAAATTGTTAAATAAATTCGACGGCGGCGCGACGCCTGGCCTGCTGGCGGAGTTTAGCGGCCTGCATCGCACCACCGTGCGCCGGCTGCTGGAGACGCTGCAGGAGGAGGGTTTTGTCCGCCGCAGCCGCTCCGATGACAGCTTTCGTCTGACCATTAACGTCCGCCAGCTGAGCGACGGATTTCGTGACGAACATTGGATTTCTGCCCTCGCCACGCCGCTGCTCGGCGAGCTGCTGCGCGAAGTACAGTGGCCGACGGACATCACCACCCTCGACGTCGACGCCATGGTGGTGCGCGAAACCACCCACCGTTTCAGTCGGCTGTCGTTTCACCGGGCGATGGTCGGACGGCGACTGCCGCTGCTGCTCACCGCCTCCGGTCTGACGTGGCTGGCCTTTGCTCCCGACGCGGAGCGCGACGCCATTCTCAGCATGCTGGCCGCCCGTCCGGAAGCGGAGTATCAGCTGGCCCGTGAGCCGGAGCGGTTGGCGGCGATCCTCGCCCGCACCCGCCAGAACGGCTATGGAGAAAACTTCCGCGGCTGGCGGCAGGAGGAGAAAATCGCCTCTATCGCCGTGCCGGTCTGCAGCCAGCAGCGGGTCATCGGCTGCCTCAACCTGGTCTATATCGCCAGCGCCATGACCATTGAGCAGGCGGCGCAAAAGCATCTCTCTACGCTGCAGAGGGTGGCGGGCCAGATAGAGGCGCGCATGGAGGATCAAGAAGTGTGGTACGAAATGCCCTGAACGTCCGCTGGCATGTGAGAAACCGCCTGCAGATAACGTGATGATAAACCCGGCCACACTGCGCGGTGCGGCCGGATGGGCGTCGCGTCAGTAGCGAATTTCCGCCAGCGCCCGCAGCTGTTCGGGGGTGGCTACCGGCAGGTCGAAAAAGCGCAGATAGGCGGGGATCATTTCAAACAGCATGTCGGTCCCGCGCTGGATGGGGCACTGTCGCGCCTGGGCGGCCCTCAGCAGCGGGGTATACTCCTGGGTCATCACCACCTCCCCCACCCAGGTGCCAGGCGCCAGACGGTCCACGTCCAGCGGCAGCGGATCGCTGACCTTCATCCCCAGCGGCGTGGCGTTAACCACCAGCTCGTGTCCGGCCGGATCGCGCTGCATCAGGGTGATATCGAGCTGCGGATAGTGCTGATGCAGCCGTCCGGCGAGAGCGTGCGCCACCTCCGGTCGGGTATCGTACAGGGTCAGAGCGCTAACCCCTGCCGCCGCGAGAGAGGCGGCGATAGCCGACCCCACTCCGCCGTTGCCGACCACCAGCGCCCGCGTCCCCTCAGGATGAAATCCTTTGCGGCGCAGGCCCAGCACAAAGCCGTCGCCATCGAACATGTCCCCGGAGAGGCTGCCGTCCGCCTCGCGACGGATGGCGTTACAGGCGCCGGCGATAGCCGCCGTCGGGCTCAGGCGCCGCACCAGCTCGCAGGTGGCGATTTTATGCGGCATCGTCACCAGCGCGCCGATGATATTGGTCATCGTAAACAGCGGCGGAATAAACGCGGCATAGTCCTCCGGTTTGACCCCCATCGGCACCACCTTCACGTCCACCTGCTGGTCGACAAACCACGGGTTGTAGATCATCGGCGCCTTAAAACTGGCGGTCGGATAGCCAAGATGCGCTATCAGCCGCGTATTCCCACTAATCACCATGCCTTGCTCCTTTGTTTACTGCGATAACTCGATACGTTTGACGTCGCCGAGGATAAACAGATAGGCCACCACACCCAGCAGCGCGGCGCCGCCGATGTAGATCAACGCGTAGAAGAAATTGCCGAACCCGGCGACGATAAAGCCGATCACCAGCGGGGTGAGGATCCCCGCGAGGTTGGCGCAAAAGTTGAACAGGCCACCGGTAAGTCCGCCCAGCCCCTTCGGGGCGATGTCGGAGATCAGCGTCCAGCCGAGGCCCACCATCCCTGGCCAAAAAAGGCAAACGACATCACCAGGATCACCGCCAGGTCACTCTGCAGCCAGTTGGCGGAGATGATACAGCTGGCCATCAGCAGGCCAGCGACGATCGGCAGCTTACGCCCCAGGTTGGCCGACCCGGTGGCTTTGAGCAGCTTGTCGGAGATCCAGCCGCCAAACATCACCCCACCGGCGGCGGCGACAAACGGCAGGATGGAAAAGAAACCAACCTTCAGCCACGGCATATGGCGTTCGGTGGCCAGCCAGGTCGGGAACCAGGTGAGAAAGAACACCAGCACGGTATTGCCGGCAAACTGACCGATGCTGGCGCCGATGATCTGGCGTTTGCTCAGCAGCTGGCGGACCAGCGGCCAGCTGAACGCCACCTGCTGGTCCGTCGGGGCGCTCAGGCCGCCGCCGTTTTCGATATGCTCACGCTCCTGCTGGCTGAGACGAGGATCTTCATGCGGTTCGCGGTAGCAGCGCCACCACACCAGGGCAAACAGAATGCCAACCGCGCCGACGCTGACGAACAGCACCCGCCAGCCGAAGCCATCCATGATCCAGAACAGCAGCGGGGCAAAGCAGGCCAGCCCAAGATACTCCCCCACGGTGTACACCGCCGTGGCCTTCGCGCGCTCCTGCTGCGGGAACCAGGCGCTGACCACCCGGCTATTGACCGGAAAGCACGGCGCTTCGCTGACGCCAAGCCCGAAACGGCACAGCAGCAGCGTTTTCAGCCCCACCGCCATGCCGTGGAACAGGGTAAACAGCGACCACAGGGTCAGCGACAGAAAATAGGTGACTTTGTTGCCAAAGCGGTCAAGAAACAGCCCGCCGGGGATTTGCGCCAGGGCGTAGGTCCAGGCGAAAGCGGAGAAAAGTATCCCCATGATCGCTGGATCGATCCCCAGCTCAGCGGTGAGCTTTGGGGCGGCGATCCCCAGCACGGTGCGGTCGAGGTAGTTGATCATGGTGCCGATGGCCAGCAGCGCAAGAATGCCGATGCGCCGCCGGGAGCGGCGCGCGGTGACGGCCGGCTGGGCGGCAGCCGTCGGGTTAGGGCTATATGAGCTCATAGTCAGTTCCTGTCTCGGGTACAGAGGGTGTTGTTATTGTGTTTCAGGCATAATGAACCATTTGATTCAGGCTAACAATACTGCATCGCCGCCAGGCGGACGGCCGCATTCGCCGCGCCATAGAGCGCGTAGCCTGCCCGTCGTTCGGTTAATTCAAAGAAGAAGCGCCCGGCGGTGAAGGGCCGGGTATACAGGTGCAGGAACGCCCCGCCCTGCGGATCGCGGTCGTAGAGAAGCTGCCGCCGCTGGAGCTGCCCGACGTCCAACTCGCCGCCAAAACGCGCCAGCAGATCGTCATAGTAATTGGCCGGGATCGGCAGCGCATGGCCGGCAACCGCGGCGAGCTGGTCGCAGGTGGCCGGCAGATCGCGGCAGGCAAAGGCGGCATGCTGCAGCCCTGCCCCCTGGTAGCAGGCGACCGATCGGGCGATCTGCGTCGCCCGGCTCTGGGAGATATTCAGCGCCAGGCGGATATCGCCCTGCGGGCTGCGCACTGCCAGACTGCGCACCAGTCCATAGGGGTCCGGCAGCGTCTGCTCATGTTCAAGGGTAAAGCCAAACACCGCGCGGAAGAACATCACCCAGTTGTCGCGGCTGTCTGCCTCCATCCCCAGCGCCAGATGGTCGATACCGAGGTAATCTTCGCGCACCGTCAAACCGTCGCGCAGGAGAAAATCGCGCTCGTAGATCGCCTCTCCGGCGTCGATCAGATAGACCAGGCTGCCGTCAGGGGCGCAGATCGCCGGGATCGGCGTCTCGTTCGGCCCGGCGTCGCCCTGCCAGGTGGCATACCCCAGCGCGCGGGCGCGAGCGACAATCGGCGCACTGCTGTCGACCCGCAACGCCATCGCACAGAGCGATACCCCATGGCGTTGATAAAAGTGATCGGCCCAGCTGTGGGGCTGATGGTTAATCACGATCCGCGCCCCGCCGTTGCGCCACAGCGTGACCTGTTTGGAGCGGTGGCTTCCCTCGTGCTGAAAACCCAAAGCCTGCAGATGCTGCCCCAGGCGCTGCGCCTCGGCGACGCTGGCGGCGAATTCAATAAACTCCAGCCCGTGATAGTTCGGCAACGGCGGCGGTGAAAACAGATCGGCATCGCACGCCGGGAGCCGGCGTCGAGTCTGCTCCTCCAGCCACAGCAGCGAACGATAACCATCTTTGGCCGTCGCGCCGTTTGGCGAGGCGCGAAAACCGTCATTAAAGATCTCCAGCGACCAGGGGCCGCGATAGCCGCAGCGGGTGATCTGCTCGGCAAACGCCTCCAGCGGCAGCTCCCCCTGCCCGGGGAAGCAGCGGAAATGGCGACTCCACTCCAGAAGATCCATTTTCATATACGGCGCATCGGCGAGCTGAACGAAGGTGATTTTCTCCACCGGCACCGATGGCAGCGCGTCGAGGGTGTCGCCCCGGGCCAGGATATGGAAGCTGTCGAGCACCAGGCCCAGCGCCGGGCTGTCCACCTGCTGCACCCGCTCCCAGGCCTGCTGCCAGCGGTTCACATGGGTTCCCCAAGCCAGCGCCTCATAGCCGATTACGATCCCCTCCTCTTCCGCCAGCGTGGCCAGCGCCCGCAGGTCCGCCACCTGCAGTTCGCTATCCGCCGAGCAGTCCGGCTGCACATTGCTGCACAGCAGCAGCGTGTCGCAGCCCAGCTCGCGCATCAGCGCAAATTTGCGTCTGGCGCGGGTCATATTGGCCGCAAACTGCGCCCGGCTGGCGCCTTCAAAATCGCGAAAGGGTTGAAAAAGCGTGATTTTTAACCCTAAATCGGCGGCCAGCTGGCGGATTTCCGCCGGCGTCCCCGTATAATAGAGCAGATCGTTCTCGAAAATTTCCACACCCTGATAGCCCGCCGCCGCAATAGCGTGCAGCTTCTCTGGCAGGGTGCCGGAAATCGAAACGGTGGCGATAGAGCGCAGCATAAGGTCCTCGGGTCAATAGCTGACGTGAGTCTTGAATATGTATCATTTGGTTCATTTGCGCCATATCAGGTTGCTAAATTGTGATCATTATGTGTATTTTTTGTCACCCAAGAAAAAGGAGTTGCCATGACCGCCGTTGCTCATGATGAAGCACAATCTCTGAAGGAGCGGATCTTCAGCGCCGCTATCGCCGTCTTTGCCGAACACGGGCTATCAGGCGCCCGCATGGAGCAGATCGCCACCGAGGCGCAGACCACCAAGCGCATGGTGGTCTACTACTTCAAAAGCAAAGAGCAGCTCTATCAGGAGGTGCTGCAGCATGTATATGCGCGGATCCGCGAAACCGAGCAGCAGTTGGGGCTGGAGAATGTGCCGCCGGTAGAGGCGCTGGTGCGGCTGGTGCGCTGGAGCGTGCGCTATCACGCCACCCATGCGGACTATATGCGGGTGATTTGCATGGAGAACATGCAGCGCGGCAAGTGGCTGAAGACCTCAGGGGATCTGAAGCCGCTGAATCGAACCGCCCTGTCGATTCTGGAAGACATTTTGCAACGCGGCCAACAGCAGGGCGTCTTTCAGGCGGGGCTGGAAGCGCGCGATGTTCACCGGTTGATCAGCAGCTTCAGCTTTTATCAGGTGTCGAATTTCTACACCTTCAGCAGTCTGTACCTTGACGATCCGCTGCCCGCCATTGACGATGAAGCGATGGTGGCCCACCACTGCGACATTGCCGTCCGGGCGGTAGTCCGCTTTGTGATTTCCTGACCCGCCGGCGAAAGGCGTCAGTGTCCGGAGAGGGCATGAATGACCTTCGCCATCGCCTCTTCGGTGAGCGGTGAACGCTGGATTTTGCTGTTCGCCAGCGAGGTGCGCAACACGCCGGCGATGACAATGTGTTTCGGCTCCTGACCAAGGTCACGCATCTCCAGCACCACTTTGCCCACCACGCGGCACATTTCCTGGTACAGCTCGTCGTCTTTCGCTTTATTTCCCATTGAGTCTGGCTCGCATTTTCTCATTATCAATCAAATCATTATTGATAGATTTTTCCGGCAACGCAAATCATCCCACCGTTAACGGCTCAATGGGGTATTTTAGCGCCTCATGATGTCAGTAAAATCCCTTTCTTACGCCCCTTTTCATGCCGCCTGATGAAATATTGTGTTGCGTAGTTTTATGCATAACGTGCCGGTTTTGTTACGCGTTTTGTCCATAATTTGAAACGAGGTTTTTATTTTCCTTTTTGATTTCGGCAGCGTATAATGCGCTTCGATTCTTTCTTGAATGGTTTCAGCGCATTGGACTGCATGATAAAACGCATAACACCTTGCCACATTTCATGGGCTGAACCGCCAGCACACATTCTTCTGCACGCTTCAGGGTTGTCACCTATCCTTAGGGCGTGGCTTAGCAACTTTCGTAATACAGGTTTGGCTCCCCGGCAGTGCGCCCGCGGAGCGAGAATTCCATATCCTTCACAACTTAAAGACTAAAACTGTCATGAAAAAGACCAAAATTGTTTGCACCATCGGTCCGAAAACCGAATCTGAAGAGATGCTGACCAAAATGCTGGAAGCCGGCATGAACGTGATGCGTCTGAACTTCTCTCACGGTGACTATGCGGAACACGGTCAGCGCATCCAGAACCTGCGCAATGTGATGAGCAAAACCGGTAAGAAAGCCGCTATTCTGCTGGACACCAAAGGACCGGAAATTCGTACCATCAAGCTGGAAGGCGGCAACGACGTCTCCCTGAAAGCGGGCCAGACTTTCACCTTCACCACCGATAAATCCGTTATCGGCAACAGCGAAATCGTAGCGGTAACCTATGAAGGCTTCACCTCTGACCTGAGCGTCGGCAACACCGTTCTGGTGGACGATGGCCTGATCGGCATGGAAGTGACCGCTATCGAAGGCAACAAAGTTATCTGTAAAGTGCTGAACAACGGCGACCTTGGCGAGAACAAAGGCGTGAACCTGCCGGGCGTCTCCATCGCCCTGCCGGCGCTGGCGGAAAAAGACAAACAGGATCTGATCTTCGGTTGCGAACAGGGCGTGGACTTCGTCGCGGCCTCCTTCATCCGTAAGCGTTCCGACGTCGTCGAGATCCGTGAGCACCTGAAAGCCCACGGCGGCGAAAATATCCAGATCATCTCCAAAATCGAAAACCAGGAAGGCCTGAACAACTTCGACGAAATCCTCGAAGCCTCTGACGGCATCATGGTTGCTCGTGGCGACATGGGCGTTGAGATCCCGGTTGAAGAAGTTATCTTCGCGCAGAAAATGATCATCGAAAAATGTATCCGCGCGCGCAAAGTGGTTATCACCGCCACCCAGATGCTGGACTCCATGATCAAGAACCCGCGTCCGACCCGCGCTGAAGCCGGCGACGTGGCCAACGCCATCCTCGACGGCACCGATGCGGTGATGCTGTCCGGCGAATCCGCGAAAGGTAAATACCCGCTGGAAGCAGTCACCATCATGGCGACTATCTGCGAACGTACCGACCGCGTCATGACCAGCCGTCTGGATTTCAACAACGACAACCGTAAACTGCGCATCACCGAAGCGGTGTGCCGCGGCGCGGTAGAAACCGCTGAGAAACTGGAAGCGCCGCTGATCGTCGTCGCCACCCAGGGCGGTAAATCCGCACGCGCTGTGCGCAAATACTTCCCGGATGCCACCATCCTGGCGCTGACCACCAACGAAACCACCGCTCGCCAGCTGGTGCTGAGCAAAGGCGTTGTGCCGCAGCTGGTGACAGAGATTGCCTCTACTGATGACTTCTATCACCTGGGCAAAGATCTGGCGCTGAAGAGCGGCCTCGCGCGCAAAGGCGACGTGGTAGTGATGGTCTCTGGCGCATTAGTCCCGAGCGGCACTACTAATACCGCTTCCGTGCACGTGCTGTAATAATTTACAGGTTAATTGGTTTTTTTTAATAAAGCGCCTCTCGGGGCGCTTTTTTTTTATTCATCGGCTAGCTCTTCCTATTAAAAATGCAAATCGGAATTTACTATTTAATAAGAGATTATCTAAGATGAATCCGATGGAAGCGCGCTGTTTTCACTCGCCTTTTTCAGCGATTTTGACCAATTCGATGCTTCTTTGAGCGAACGATCAAAAATAAGTGCGTTCAGGTAAAAAAAATATTCTCATCCCAAAAAAGTTTGTGTAATACTTGTAACGCTACATGGAGATTAACTCAATCTAGAGGGTATTAATAATGAATCGTACTAAACTGGTACTGGGCGCGGTAATCCTGGGTTCTACTCTGCTGGCTGGTTGCTCCAGCAATGCTAAAATCGATCAGCTGTCTTCTGACGTTCAGACTCTGAACGCTAAAGTTGACCAGCTGAGCAACGACGTGAACGCAATGCGTTCCGACGTTCAGGCTGCTAAAGACGACGCAGCTCGCGCTAACCAGCGTCTGGACAACCAGGCTCACTCTTACCGTAAGTAAGAGTTCTGGTAATAAAAATGGCGCACTCAGTGCGCCATTTTTTTTGCCCTCGCGCTGACGGCTACTGGGTGAGCAGGCCGTTATCAGACGAACTGTTCTGCGCCGACAGCGACGTCGCCGCGCTCCCCGCCCCCGTCGATACCACCACCGGATAGCCCGCCCTTCTCGACATCGCTTTTTTCAACTGCTGGTCATCCACCGCTTTATCCTCTGCGAAGGCGTGAAACGCCGCTGGCAGCGTGTAAGCGATGGTCCGGGTGTTTTCCCCTTCCGTCTGCGACAGCGGCCTGTGGACCTCTACGTAGCGTTTACCATCCGGTTCGACGGCAAACTTCACCGGCTGATTGATGATCCGCACTGGCGTCCCGGTTTTCACCTGACTGAACAGCGCCTTGATGTCATCAGCGTTCATCCGCATACAGCCCGAGCTGACGCGCAGCCCAACGCTGTCCGGGGCGTTAGTCCCGTGGATGAGATATTCGCCGTTACCGTAGGCCAGACGCAGCGCATAGCGACCCAGCGGGTTATTCGGCCCGGCCGGCACCACCGCCGGCAGCGTCACCCCTTTCTCCAGCGAGCGCGCACGGATGCCGGCGGTGGGTGTCCAGGTCGGGTTAGGGATCTTCTGCCCGACGCGGGTGGTCATCTCCGGGGTTTCCAGTCCTAACTGGCCGATGCCCAGGGGATAAACCTGGACCTGATTCTCTCCCGGCGGGAAGTAGTACAGCCGCAGCTCCGCGAGGTTGACGACAATCCCCTCCCGCGGCGCGTCAGGCAGCAGCATCTGCGAAGGGATCAGCACCTGGGTCCCGGGCTTCGGCTGCACCGGCGCAATGGTATCGTTGGCTTCGAGGATCAGCATCGCCGCGGTATCGAAATGGCGGGCAATCGCCTGCAGGTTGCGATCGCTCTCCTGAACCGTCCAGTACTGGTTCTGGCCAATCAGCCGGCTGTTAGCCGGAGGCAGAGGGTAGTCGACGGCCCAGGCGGCCGGGGAGGCGCCAAGGGCGCTGAGAAGGGCTAAGGTGATCATCGTTTTGCGTTTCATACTGAGATTCCTTCTTTCGCTGATAAAACGCCAGGAGACTGAACGGCGGCAGGGTCAGCGCCCTGCCGGACGTAACAGAATGAAATCTACCTGTTTATTCTAGCTAATATTTGCGGCTTTCGCGCGTATCGCGCGGATCATGGCTTCGAGGCCCTGCGAGCGGGAGGGGGTAAGATGCTGGGTGAGAGCCATTTTTTCAAACCACGGGCGGACGTCGAACTCGACGATGTCCTGGGCGGTCATCCGGTCATAAAGGATAAACACCACCGCAATCAGCCCTTTGACAATCGCCGCATCGCTGTCGCCGCGCAGGGTGACAACGCCGGAAGGATCCTGCGCCATCACGATCCATACCTGGCTTTGACAGCCCTGAATAATATTCTGCGGGCTGTGCTCCGCGTCGCTCAGCGGCGCCAGCCGCTGGCCCAGCTCAATGATATAGAGATACTTCTCTTCCCAGTTGGCGCAACGGCTAAAATTGCGCAACAGTTTATCTTTGTCCGGTAATGCCGTCATCGTCACGTCCTTTACCCTAATAGTTTGTGGATCCGCTGGAGGCCGGCCACCAGGCGGTCCACCTCTTCCGTGGTATTGTACATGGCCAGCGACGCCCGACACATGGCCGGTACCTGATAGCGGGCCATCAACGGCATGGCGCAGTGGTGCCCGGTCCGCACGGCGATCCCGTAGTTATCGAGGAAGCTGCCGACGTCATAGGCGTGATGCTGGCCGAGGTTAAAGGCAATCACCCCTTTGCGCTGCGCCGGACCGTAGAGGATCAGGTCCGGCACCGCGCGCAGGGCCTCCAGCGCGTAGCGCATGAGCGTCTGCTCGTATTCGGCGATCTGCGTCAGTCCCAGTTGGCTGACGTAGCTCAGCGCGGCGCCGAGGCCAATGATCCCGCCGGTATTCGGCGTGCCGGCCTCAAAGCGCCACGGCGCCTGGTTCCAGGTGGTGCCCTCCGTCAGGCTGACGGTGGCGATCATCGACCCGCCCCCTTCCCAAGGCGCCATGGTCTGCAGCAGCTCGGCCCGGGCGTAGAGCACGCCGATCCCGGTCGGACCATACAATTTGTGGGCGGAGAAGACATAAAAATCACAACCCAGCGCCTGAACGTCCACCGGGTGGTGCATCACCGCCTGAGCGCCGTCCACCAGTACCTTCGCGCCATGCTGATGCGCAAGGGCAATCAGCGCCGACAGCGGGTTTTCGGTGCCCAGCACGTTGGAGACTTCGGTGATCGCCAGCAAGCGGGTACGCTGGTCAAACAGCCCGGGAACCACGTCCAGCTGCAGGGTGCCGTCCGGGTTGAGGGGAATCACCCGCAGCTCAGCCCCCACCCTGGCGCAGAGCATCTGCCACGGTACGATGTTGGCGTGGTGCTCCATCTCGCTGATGATGATGTTATCCCCGGCGCCGACGTTGGCATTTCCCCAGCTGTTGGCCACCAGGTTGATGCCCTCGGTGGTGCCGCGCACGAATACCAGCTCCTCCGCCGATCCGGCGTTAAGGAAAGTGGCCGCCTGCTGCCGCACCGCTTCCATCCGCGCGGTGGCTTCCGCGCTGAGGGTATGGATCCCACGATGCACCGCCGCGTAGCCGTGACGATAGAATTCCGCTTCGGCGCCGATCACCGCCTCCGGTTTCTGGGCGCTGGCGGCGCTGTCAAGATAGACCAGCGGCTGGCCGTTGACCTCCCGGCTCAGTACCGGAAAATCGGCGCGAACCCGTTCTACTGAAAATGTCATGCTGTGCCTCCCGGCAAACGCTCTCCAATTCGCGCCAGCACCTGCTCTCTGAGCGCGTCGCTGCGGATAGCTTCGGTAAGCTCGGCGGCGAAGGCGTAGAGGATCATCTGCTGCGCCGCCTGCTGTTCAATCCCGCGCGAGCGCAGATAGAACAGCTGTTCTTCGTCTATGCGCCCGACCGTCGCCCCGTGGCTGCATTTCACGTCATCGGCGTAAATCTCCAGCTGCGGTTTGGTGTCGACTTCCGCCAGCCGCCCGAGCAGCAGATTGTTGTTGGTCATCTGGCCGTCGGTTTTCAGCGCGTGCGGCGCGACGTTGATCAGCCCGTTAAACACCGCCCGGCCCTTATCGCTGACGATGGTTTTGTGCAGCTGGCGGCTGGTGCAGTACCCCACCTGGTGATCCAGCCAGGTGCGGCTGTCGCAGACCTCATTTTTTACCGGCATCGCCAGCGAATTAAGGCGCAGGTCGCTATTTTCGCCGCCCAGACGCGTGCTGGTGTGGTGACGCAGCACCTGGCCGCCGAGCAGGAAACTGCTGCTGAAGGCCGAGGCGTCGCGGCCCAGCTGCAGGTCGTTATGGGCGAAGTGGTAGCTATGCGCGTTCTCGAACGCCAGCTTGATGTGCTGCAGGCGTGCGTTGTCCGCCACCGTCATGGTCAGCCGCCCGCCGGTGAAGTGCGGTTGCTCATCGAAACTGAGGTAATGCTCGACAATCGTCGCCTCCGCCCCGCTCTCCAGCGTCAGATGGTGACGATAGTGGGCGGTATTCAGCGCATCGCCGGCCAGGCCGCGGGTGATATGCATCAGCAGCAGCGGCTTATCCAGGCGACGGTTGCGCGGCACGCGAAGGCGGGTCACCGACTGCGCCAGGCTTTCGGTCAGATGGAGAAACACTTCCGGCTGCAGGGCATCCGGCAGATGCTGGCGCTGGTTATCAACGCTAACCTCCACGCCGCTGGCGGCGAGATCGTCGCTCAGCTCAGGATGATAGCGGCCGTCGATAAACACCAGACGCCAGGCGTCCAGCGGCAGCGCCAGCGCGTCACGCTGTTCGGCGCTGAGCGACGCCCCCTCCTCGGCGACGAAGCGGCCGTTAAGTAGCGCGTCCAGCGGGGTGTATTTCCAGTCCTCCTGCTTGCGCGTCGGCAGCCCCAGGCGCAACAACTGCTGCAGATGCTGGCTGGCCTCCGGCGTACGCTGGTCGCCCTGCGCTTCAAACAGATGGTGCCACTGCTGCAGCGCGTTACTGCTGTTCGGTAAGCCAGCCATAGCCCTGCTCCTCCAGCTGTTTGACGAGGGTGAAATCCCCCGACTTCACAATCCGCCCCTGATAGAGCACATGGACATAGTCCGGCTTGATATAGTCAAGGATGCGCTGATAGTGGGTGACGATGATGAAGGCGCGTTTGCCGTCGCGCAGCGCGTTCACGCCCTGGGAGACGATTTTCAGAGCATCGATGTCCAGCCCGGAATCCGATTCATCGAGAATGCACAGCTCCGGCTCAAGCACCGCCATCTGCAGAATGTCGTTGCGCTTTTTCTCGCCACCGGAGAAACCTACGTTCACCGAACGGGTCAGCAGATCTTCCGGCATCTGCAGCAGCTTAATTTTCTCTTCCATCAGGTCCTGGAAATCGAAGCGATCCAGCGGCTCCTGGCCGCGATAGCTCCGTACGGCATTCAGCGCAGTCTGCAGGAAGAACTGGTTGCTGACGCCGGGGATCTCCACCGGATACTGGAAGGCCATAAAGATGCCTTCCCCGGCGCGATCTTCCGGGGCGAGCTCCAGCAGGTTTTTGCCCTTAAATTCGACGCTGCCGCCGGTGACCTCGTAATCTTCGCGCCCGGCCAGAGTGGCCGAAAGCGTACTTTTCCCCGAGCCGTTTGGCCCCATAATGGCGTGGACCTCCCCCGGACGCACCTCAAGGTTCAGCCCGCGCAGGATCGCTTTATCTTCAACGGCGACATGTAAATCTTGAATACTTAACATCTTTTTTCCTTAATTATCAGCCGACGCTATGCTCAAGGCTAATGGCCAGCAATTTTTGCGCCTCTACGGCGAACTCCAGCGGCAGTTCGGAGAAGACGTCTTTACAGAAGCCGTTGACGATCATCGAGATGGCATCGTCTTCGCTGATCCCGCGCTGCAGGCAGTAGAACAGCTGGTCCTCACCGATCCGCGAGGTGGTCGCTTCGTGTTCCAGCTGAGCGCTGTTGTTGCGACATTCGACATAGGGGAAGGTATGCGCCCCACAGTCCGGGCCGATCAGCATTGAATCGCACTGGGTATAGTTGCGGGCATTCGTGGCGGTCGGCATGATTTTGACCAGCCCGCGATAGCTATTCTGGCTGTGTCCGGCGGAGATCCCTTTCGAGATGATGGTCGAGCGGGTGTTCTTGCCGATATGGATCATTTTCGTGCCGGTGTCCGCCTGCTGATGGCCGCTGGTCAGCGCCACCGAAAAGAATTCGCCGATCGAGTTATCGCCGCGCAGGATGCAGCTGGGGTATTTCCAGGTGATGGCCGAGCCGGTTTCCGACTGGGTCCATGACATTTTGCTGTTCTCCCCTTCGCACAGAGCGCGCTTGGTGACAAAGTTGAGGATCCCTCCGGTGTTGTTGTCCCCCGGGAACCAGTTCTGCACCGTGGAGTATTTCACTTCCGCGTCTTTATGGATGATGACCTCCACCACCGCGGCGTGCAGTTGATAGCTGTCGCGCACTGGCGCCGAGCAGCCCTCGATGTAGCTGACATAGCTGCCTTCATCGGCCACCAGAATGGTGCGTTCAAACTGGCCGGTCTTTTCGGCGTTGATGCGGAAATAGGTCGATAGCTCCATCGGACAGCGGACGCCCTTCGGCACATAGATAAAGGTGCCATCCGAAGCCACCGCGGCGTTCAGCGCGGCAAAGAAGTTGTCATTGCCCGGCACCACGGTCCCCAGATACTTTTTCACCAGTTCCGGATGGTCGTGGATCGCCTCGCCGAAAGAGCAGAAGATGATCCCCTGCTCCGCCAGCTTTTCACGGTAGGTGGTCGCCACCGACACCGAGTCGAATATCGCGTCCACCGCCACCTCGCGCCCTTCGCGCACCGGTACGCCCAGCTGGTTAAAGGCTTCTTCCACCTCGCTGGTCAGAAAGGTGTTGGCCCCGGTCTGCTGCACCGCGCCGGGCTCGGAGGCGCAGGTCTCATCGCAGTTGCCGCAGGAGGGGGCGGAATAGTAGCTGTAATCCTGATAATTCAGCTTATCGTAATGCGCCTTCAGCCAGTGCGGCTCTTCCATCTCCAGCCACGCCCGGTAGGCATTGAGCCGGAACTCCAGCATCCACTGCGGCTCATTGCGGCGGGCGGAGATGGCGCGAACCACTTCTTCATTAATGCCTTTGGCCAGCTCATCGGTCTGCAGGCGAGTGAAAAAGCCCTCTTTATAATTGAGCGGGCCGCCGGTCCAGGTTTTGACATCGTCTGTTGCTTCAGTATTACGCGACATAGTTACTCCGCCTGCACCCCAAAACTTTCGCCGCAGCCGCATTCATGCTGCGCTTTCGGGTTATGAAATTTAAAGATTTCATTTAATCCTTCCCGGACGTAATCCAGCTCCGTACCGTCAATGAACGGCATCGCCTGCAGCGGCGCGTACAGCTTCGCCCCTTCAGATTCAAAGAGCAGATCGTCGGGCGCCGGCTCGGCAATCATTTCGAGCACGTAGCCAAAACCGGCGCAGCCGCTGGTTTTAATACCCAGCCGTAGCCCCTTTTTGTCCGGTTGCTTGCGCATCAGATCGCGAATATGCGCGGCAGCGGCCGGCGTCATGGTCAGTCCCTGCCAGCTGAAATCGGCGGGATTAAAGGTTCCTGCTTGTACTTCCATCGATAGACCTCCAGGTTGGCGCCATCAAGGCATACCGCCATGTTAGTGATAATGATTATCACTTCAACCCTTCTCCAGCAGGGGTATTGCCCCAATTAGCGCTTTTTATAAGCATAGACCCTTGCCCGGGGATTATCAGGGTGCGCAAGTTGAACCTAATCATATGATTTATAATATTTTATTCTGATATCGTTCTATCACCGCACGCAATGGCAAAGATGTATCGAAAATACCGATTTATGCGATAGCAGCAGACCACCTTCCTGATTAACCTTGTCGTAGAAACCAAAAAAGTGACGGCGTCACTGAGCAGCCATGCGCGCTGAACAGGCGCTGGCCTGCGGAATGAGAAAGCGTAAGCAGAAAGCGTCAAGGCGCAACGCTTTCGGCAGGGGCGGTCGCGGCCTGGCGGGGGACGTGGCCGCGATCGGGGGGAGATAAACCGCGATAAAGCGGGTAGCCAGGAAGGCTAACGGTTGGCTAAGTTCCTTTTCTCACCAGGCGGGCGGCCTGGACAAAAACTTCATCCTCCACCCCATCCCCCTTCTGTCTGCCCAGCCGCACCAGCTCATCCACGATACTCCCCTGATTAATCTGCTTTTGGGTCGCCACTAAGCTAATGACCGCCGCGCCGATAGCCATGCCAATCAATGCCGTTTGTTCATCTTTATCTTTCATGGTGTCGCTCCGTCTGTCCTCCTCAGAAAGGCTAGCAAAAGATAGCATCTGCTCAATTTCAAAATCACCTTCTTTACGCCATGAGAAAAGTGCGCGAAAGGCATCACGGCCTGGATAATTCAAACTAATTTGTTGATTTAAATAAAATAACACTCACGGACAATTAACAGACTTGTTAGTCTTATAATTATTTCTTAGACTCCGCGGTCTGTTAATTCACATTTGCGTAAAATCTCATGACTAATTCAACCTCATTTTTCATTACTCTCTGTCTCTCCCGCGTCCTGGTGACTTTTTTCTTCTGGCTGGCTGGCGTCTACGGCGTCTTTCATTTCACGGAGATCGTTCGGGAGATGTTGGCCGTTGGCCTGCCATGGCCAGTATTGTTCGCGGTTGGTACGATTGGTTGCCAGCTGGCGGGCTCCGCGCTGATCGTTTTTAATCCTGCCGGCTACGGCTGGATTGGATCGCTGATGCTGATTGTGTTTACATTACTGACCATTCCGCTGGGACACGCTTTCTGGGCCTTTAGCGAGCCCCGGCGCACAGAGGAATTCCACGTTGCGCTTGAACACATTACCGTGGTGGGAGGATTAATCATGAGCGCGTTGTTTGCAGGTTATCGGCGATGAGCGATACCCCTCGTCAGAAAGGACGGCCAAAAGATCCGCTGAAAATGCAGGCCATCCTTCAGGCCGCCCGTAAATTGTTCCTTGAACAAGGCCTGGAGGTCACGACGGCTGAAATCGCCCGGGTGGCAGGGGTGGCGAAAGCCACCTTGTATGCCAATTTCAGCGATAAAGAACAATTGATAGAGGCGGTATTGCGCCGGGAATCAGATCTCACCATCAGCGACCACGATTTCGCCCAGCGCCATCACCTGCCGCTGGTCGAGGTGCTGACCGCATTTGGCAATCGCTTTGTCCGCTTTATCAATCAGCGGGAACTGACCGGCTGGGACCGGCTGATTGCCTCCGCCGCCCTGCGTCATCCTGAACTGCCCGGCCGCTTTTACGCCGCCGGGCCGGGGCGGGCACAGCAGATGCTGGAGGTGATTATCGCCGAGGCAATCGAAGCCGGTGCTCTGCGGGCATGCGATCCGCAGGAGGCTGCCGACGATCTGGCCGGTTTATGGTTGGGGATGACCAGCCTGGCAATAAAGCTTGGCGCAAGACGGCCTTTATCCGACGACGAAATCAAACTGCGGGTTGAGCGCGCGCTGGAGGTTTTTCTACGCGCCTATTCGCAGGCGCCGAGCTGACCACGCTTCCTTGCTATGACGATAGCGCAAAACGCTGTCGCACCACATCGGGTCTTTTATTTGGCCCGAATTCACGCTTCGCGGAAATAAATAAAAATAACGCGCGTGCCCAAGGCAAAAAAAAGAAATAACCATTTAAGCGACAAATCCAGTTTATTCCGTTAGGGAATGGCTTGGATGCTAATATTTCATTTCCTCACCGCCTTTTAGAAGCCTATAGTTTTTTTGCCTGCAGAACATCCACTTAGGTTAAAAGACATAAGGATATAATCATGATTGTTTCAGCCCCCAGCGATTATCGCGAAGCCGCTCGTCGCCGTCTGCCACGTTTCCTTTTTGACTATATTGACGGTGGCTCGGTGGCGGAAAATACCATGAACGCTAATACCGCCGAGCTCGCCTCGGTAGCCCTTCGCCAGCGCGTGCTGTGCGGAGCGGGTGAGCCGACGCTGGCCACCACCATCCTTGATGCCCCATGGGCGATGCCCGTGGCGCTGGGGCCGGTCGGGGCCACCGGAATGTACGCCCGCCGCGGCGAAGTCCAGGCGGCCCGCGCCGCCTCCCGCGCCGGGATCCCTTACACTCTGTCCACCGTGTCGGTCTGCTCCATTGAGGAGGTAGCGAGCCACGCCAGCGGCGCGCTCTGGTCCCAGCTGTACGTACTGAAAGATCGCGGCTATATGCGTAATGCCCTGGAACGCGCCTGGGCTGCCGGCATGAAAACCCTGGTATTCACTGTCGATATGCCGATCCCCGGCTCACGGTATCGCGATAACCGTTCAGGAATGTCCGGGCCGCACGCCACCTTGCGACAGTATCTTCAGGCCTGCACCCACCCGCGCTGGGCAATGAACGTCGGCCTGGCGGGCAGACCCCTGTCGTTCGGTAACATCGAAGCTTATACCGGCCACAAAATGACCATGGATGACTATATGGGGTTCATCAGCAACAACTTCGACCCGTCCATCGCCTGGCACGATCTGGAGTGGATCCGCGACAGCTGGCCAGGAAAGCTGATCATCAAAGGGATCCTCGATGCCGACGATGCGCGCAATGCCGTGCGGCTGGGCGCCGATGGCATTGTGGTCTCCAATCACGGCGGCAGACAGCTCGATGGCGCCATCCCCACCGCCCGGGCGCTGCCGCGGGTGGCGGATGCGGTCGGCGACGATCTGACGGTCCTTGCCGACTCCGGAGTGCGCTCCGGCGTGGACGTTATTCGCCTGCTCGCCCTCGGCGCGAAGGGAGTCCTGCTTGGTCGGGCCTATATTTATGCCCTCGCCGCCGCAGGCGAAGCGGGGGTGGCGCACCTGCTGCGCTTATTTGCCGAGGATATGAAGGTCACCATGACCCTCACCGGCGCCACCTCGCCCTCCGCCATCAGCCTCGATTGCCTCGACCGGCTGGAAAAAGATCAACAGCGCAGCCGTGCGGTCCCGGTATCCTTATCTGCCTGACGCAGCCCGGGGCCGGGCCTGACCGCGTGCCCTGGCCCGGTCCGGCAAGGGGGAATTACCCCTGAGGGTCCAGCGCCGGACGTTGCGCTGCGTCAGCCGGTCGCTCGGGGCGGATGCGGAACCAGATCGCATACATGGCCGGCAGGAAGATAAGGGTCATGATGGTTCCCCCCAGCGTCCCGCCAATCAGCGTATAGGCGAGCGTCCCCCAGAAAACCGAATGCGTCAGCGGAATGAACGCCAGGATCGCCGCCAGCGCGGTCAGCAGAACCGGACGGGCTCGCTGCACCGTCGCCTCCACCACAGCGTGGAACGGATCGAGCCCCGCCTGCTGGTTATGGTGGATTTGACCAATCAGGATCAGCGTATTTCGCATCAGGATCCCTGACAGGGCGATCAGGCCCACAAGGGCATTGATGCCAAACGGCTGATTGAACAACAGCAGCGTCGGCACCACGCCAATCAGCCCCAGCGGCGCGGTCAGGAAAACCATGACCATCGCCGACAGGGAACGTACCTGCAGGATAATGATCAGCAGCGTGAGGGCGATCATGATCGGAAATAACGGCACCATTGCCCGGGTGGCTTTGCCTGACTCCTCGATCGACCCCGCCGTCTCGATGCGATACCCAGGCGGCAGGGAGTCGATAATGGGCTGCAGCGGCTTCATCAGCGCGCTGGAGACATCCGGCGGCTGCAGGTTATCCGCGACATCTCCCCGGACGGTAATGGTCGGCGTGCGGTCGCGACGACGGAGCAGGGGTTCTTCCATCCTGACGTCGACTTCACCGATCTGCGACAAAGGAACCCGCTGCCCGCCGCTGCCTACGAGAGTGAAGTCGGCGATTTTCGCCGGGTCCAGACGGATATCGCCCGCCACGCGGCCGATGACCTGCACCGCGCGAATATCCTCCCGGACGGTGGTGATGGGGATCCCTGACAGCAGGAACTGCAGCTGCTGGGCGACGGCCTGGGAGCTGAGCCCACTCGCCTGCAGCCGGTCCTGATTGAGGCTGAAATGCATCACCGGTACCCGCGACCCCCAGTCGCTATTGACGGTGCGCATCAGCGGACTGGCCTGCAGCACCGCTTTCACCCGATCGGCGATGTCGCGCAGGGTGTGCGGATCGGGCCCCATCACCCGCCAGGCGACTGGATAAGGCGAATAAGGGCCAAAGACCAACTGCGTGACACGCACCCGCGCCTGCGGCGCAAGGCCATTGGCCACCGCCTCCCGCAGCCGCAGCTTAAGCGCCTCGCGCGAGGCCGGACCGTCGGTCAATACCACCAGCTTGGCAAATGAGGGATCGGGCAATTCCGGAGCCATCGCCAGGTAAAAGCGCGGCGCGCCCTGGCCGATATAGCTGGTGACAATCTTCGCCTCCGGCTGCTGCTGCAGCCAGCGCTCAATATTCGCCGTCGCGGCGCTGGTCTGAATAATCGACGACCCGTAAGGCATCTGCACCTCAACCAGCACTTCCGGGCGATCGGAGGTGGGGAAAAACTGCTTTTTCACCACGCTCATTCCCAGTAACGCCACCATAAACAGCACCACCACCCCGGCGGTCACGCGCCATTTGCCGGCGATAACCCGGGTCAGCAGCCGGCGGAAGCGCTGATAGCGCGGGGTGTCATACAGCGCGGCGTGGCCTGCCGCCGCGGACTTCCTCTCCGGTAACAGGTGTACGCCCAGCCAGGGGGTAAAAATCACCGCCACGATCCAGGAGGCAATCAGCGCGATACCGACGATCCAGAACACGTTGCTGGCATACTCCCCGGCGGTGGATTGCGCAAACCCGTTAGGCATAAAACCCACGGCCGTCACCAGGGTGCCGGCCAGCATGGGCGCCGCGGTGTGGCTCCAGGCATAGGCGGAGGCTTTGAGGCGGTCATACCCCTCCTCCATTTTTACCACCATCATTTCAATGGCGATAATGGCATCATCCACCAGCAGCCCCAGGGCGAGGATCAGCGAGCCGAGGGTGATGCGGTCGAAGTTTTTACCGGTGGCGGCCATCACCACAAACACCACGGCCAGGGTGAGCGGCACCGCCGCCGCGACCACCACCCCCACGCGCCAGCCCATGCTGACAAAGCACACCGCCATCACCACCAACAGAGCGACAAAAAATTTGATCATGAACTCATCGACCGCCGCGCTGATATTCACCGACTGATCGGTCACTTTGGCCAACGACATGCCGAGCGGCAGGCTCTGATTGATGCTGTCCGTTTCGGCGTCCAGCGCTTTCCCCAGCGCCAGACCATTCCAGCCCTCGCGCATCACCACCCCCAGCAGCAGCGCCGGTTCGCCCTGATTGCGGATCAGGAAGGTAGCAGGATCTTCATACCCCCGCTCAACCGTGGCGACATCGGCGAGTTTCAGCGTTCTGCCCCCGGCAATAATCGGCGTGTCGCGGATCTGCTGCAGGCGGTCGAACGCCCCGTCGAGGCGGATAAAGATCTGCCCGCCACGGGTCTCAATGGCCCCGGCGGCGGTCAGCACATTCTGATTGTTCAGCGCGGCAAAAATCGCCTCCGGCGAGAGCCCCAGGGTGGCGAGACGGTCATGAGAAAAGGAGAGATAAATGCGCTCCGCCTGTTCACCGAGAATATTCACTTTTTTCACCCCAGGTACATGCAGCAGCTGCTGGCGCAGGGCTTCAGCGTCACGCACCAGCTGCCGCGGCGGCTCTCCCCGCGCTTTCAGGGCAAAGAGGGCGAAGGTGACATCGGCGAATTCGTCATTCATCATCGGGCCGGAGACGCCGGCAGGCAGGTTATTCGCCTCATCCCCGAGCTTTTTGCGCGCCTGATAAAACTGATCCGGCACCTCGGAAGGCGGCGTCTGATCCTGCAGCGATAAGGTGATTAACGCCATCCCGGGACGGGTATAGGTCTCGGTGCGATCGTACCACTTCAGCTCCTGGAGCCGTTTTTCCAGCGGCTCGGCGACCTGATCCTGCATCTCCTGCGCGGTGGCGCCCGGCCAGACGGTGATGACCGTCATTTGCTTGACCGTGAAGGGCGGATCTTCCGCCCGCCCGAGCCCGAAGAAGGCCACCAGCCCGGCGACCGAGATAAGGATAATTAAAAACAGGGTTACCGACCGCTCGCGGACGGCCAGCGCGGAGAGATTAAAACGCCCGCCGCTCATGGCTGACTCCCGTCGGCATCATGCTCGGGTCGGTCCGCCAGCCGCACCGTCTCGCCCTGGTGCAGAAGATGGGCGCCCAGGGCGACGATGGGCTCCCCGGGCTTCAGCGGGCCGGTCACCCGCGCCGTTTCATCATTCAGGCCGATCACCGTCACCGGTTGCCAGGAGACGGTGGCCGGGCGCGACGCAATGCGCCAGACGCCAGGGCCGTTGCCCGGATCGTAGACCGACGCCAGGGGCACCTCCAGCACCTCGCCTGGCCCCTGGTCGCTGCTGATACGCAGGGTCACGGTAGACCCCAGCGGCGCATTCGCCAGCGCGCCGTTCAGCACATAGCGCGCTTCAAAGGTGCGGGTGGCGGCGTCAGCCGCGTCCGAAAGCAGCCGCAGGGTCGCGGTGACCGGCTGAGATTCGCTGCCATAGCGTGTCGCCAGCGCCTCGCTGCCGACCGCCGGGCGCAGCGTCTCCGGAAGCTGCACCCGCGCTTCGCGCTGCCCTGCCCGCGCCAGGCGGATCACCACCTGCCCGGCGCTGACCACCTGTCCCGGCTCGGCGAGCGTTTCCACCACCACGCCGTCGGCATCCGCCAGCAGTCCGGCATAGTCGGTGGCGTTTTGCGCCACGTTTGCCTGCGCCTGGGCCGCGCTGAGGTCGGCTCTCGCCGCCTCTGCCGTCGCGTTGATCTGGTCGAACTCCGCCGCCGAGACGGCGCCGCTGGCCACCAGGCCGCGATAGCGGGCCAGATCGTTGGCCGCCTTTTTGGCTCGCGCCCGCGCGGCGTCGACCGCCCGCTGTTGGGACTGCGCCTGCAAGGTTAGATCAGCCGGATCCAGGCGCAGCAGCAGTTGACCGCGCCGGACGCTCTGCCCGGTCTCCACCAGCCGGGCAAGGATTTTCCCCGATACCCGGAAGCCGAGATCGCTTTGGGTACGAGCGACCACCACGCCGGTAAAGGCCCGCGAGCTGGCCTCCGCGCGCTCGACGGTCGCCACCCGCACCAGCGGCGGCCGGGTGCGGGGATCGTCATGATCGGCAGGTTCGCCGCAGCCCGCGAGGGCCAGCGGCAGGAGGCAGACGGCAAGATGGACGGCGTTGGGCCTGAGCATGGGTCACCTTAATGAAAAGACCGGTTGGTGACTGCATTCTCAGACTAGTGACCAATAAAGTCAATGGTCACAAATCAGGGGGAGAGACTTCTCAGGATCAGGGAGGCAAGCAGCACCGCCGCGGTGGGCGCGGTGTCGAGATTATATTGCAGCTGCACCGGGTTGATGAAAGGACACATCACCATATAGACTGCCAGGGTCGCCTCATCCAGCGGGGTTTTGCGCTCGAACTCACCCGCCTGGCGGCCTTCGACCAGGATTTGACCAATCAGCTGCTGCAGATGACCGGCATACTGCTCCGTTGAGGGCCATTTATCGCGCGCCGCGACGGCGGCGATATCGTACAGTTTGCGATCCTCGAAAAACAGTTCACTGCCGGCCTCGGTCAGCGCCCGGAACAGGCGGCGCAGCTTCTCGCTGGCGGAGGGTGCATCGGCGATGGCCTCGCTGACGGCCACCATGATCTTCTCCAGCCGGCTGGCGCAGATTGCCTCGCCAATCGCCTGCTTGGAGTCAAAAAACTTGTAGATATAGGCTTTGGAAAAGCCTATTGCTTTGGCGAGATCGGTGACCGTGGTCTTTTCATAGCCATAGCGACTGAAGTGCGCCATGGCCGCGTCAAGAATCTGGTCCCGAACGCTGTGGTCAACGGGGCCACGGCTTGCTGGGGTGGGGGTAATTTTCGTCATCCGTTTAGCTTAATGCGATCGCTATCGTTTGACAACGAGTGACGTTATCATGATTTGGTCACAATAACACCCCACCCTGCTCACCTCTCTCGCCGCGTTATGCCTCACGCGCCTCATGGTTAATCGCGCCGGCGGGCAGACAGCCCAGGCCTTGCAGCGTCAGATGTACGGCACGATCGAGCGGGGTATGCGGCTCCGCGCCTAAAAAAGCCACCAGCTTATCGTTGCGCAGGCGTACCGGTAGACGCCAGAGATAGTGCATCTCGACCATTTCGCGCAGGGTGGCGTTGAAGGGCGCCGCCAGCTTCACCAGCCACCAGGGAAAGGACTTCACTACCGCCCTGCCGCCATAGCGGGCGACCACCCGCTGGATCGCCTGGCTCATCTCGCTGCCGTCCGGGTCCCAGTGGCCCTGCATATGAAAGCGGGCAAACGGCTCAAGCTCATGCCTGCGGGCCAGCAGCGCGGCGATGGTGGCGGCAACGTCGGGCAGCCAGGCCCACTGATGCCCCACGCCGATCGCCCCTGGTAGGCTGATAGTCCGGGGAAGCTGACCTGGCTTGACCAGCCCCTGGGAAAACCAGTTATTTCCGGCACGCGGACCAAAATAATCGCCCGCCCGGACAATCAACGCCCTGCCGCCGCGCTGTACGTAATCCTCCAGCGCCTGCTCCATTTCCACCCGGATGGCGCCTTTGCGGGTCACCGGCCGTTGCGCGGCCGCTTCGTCAATCAGCGGAAAGGCATCCGGTCCATAGTTGTAGACCGTGCCGGGCAGGACAACTAACGCCCGCTGCTGGGCGGCGGCCTGCAGGGTGTTGCGCAGCATAGGTAGTACCTGCTGCCGCCAGTGCCGGTAGCCCGGCGGATTGACCGCATGGACGATCACGTCGCAACCGGCAGCCGCCGCCGCCACCTGCCCGGCATCCAGCGCGTCGCCGGCAATCCACTGCATGCCCTCTTGGGGCCCATGAAGCTGGGCGCCGCGCTTCAGCGCCCGAACCTGCCAGTTGTCCGCCGCCAGCCGACGCGCCACTTCCCCGCCTATGCCCCCGCTTGCTCCCAAAATCAGGACTTTGCCGCTGCTGTTCATCGTCTTTCCCCGTTCGCTAATGGATGCTTGACAGCCTACCTGCGGCTCATATCAAATGAAATTGCATACCATCATCGAGCGGCTATACATTTTTGTATGAATACCTCTATTCCCTGGGAGTGGTACCGAACCTTTCTCGCCGTCCTGCAGGAAGGCTCTTTATCGGGCGCATCGCGCACCCTGAACATCACTCAGCCGACGGCGGGTCGCCATATCGCCGGCCTGGAGGCCGCCCTCGGCCAGACCTTATTTACCCGCTCGCAAACCGGCCTGCTGGCGACCGACGCGGCGCTGGCGCTGCAGGCGCACGCTGAGACAATGGCCAACACCGCCCGGGCGCTGGAACGCACGGCGGCTAACTTTAGTCGCGACAGCACCGATCTGCGTGGCGTGGTGCGGGTGGCCGCCAGCGAGGTGGTCGGCGCTGAGGTGCTGCCGCCGCTGATTGCACGGCTCAGGCAAGCGTGCCCGAGTATCGTCATCGAACTGATGCTCTCCAATCGGTTTCAGGATCTGCTTCACCGGGAGGCGGATATCGCGGTGCGGATGGTCGCTCCGCAGCAGGAGCAGCTTATCGCGCGGCGTCTCGGCAGGATCGAGCTTGGGCTGCATGCTACCGATGCCTATCTGACCCGCCAGGGTCGGCCCGCTACGCTCGAGGAGCTTGACGGCCACGCGCTGATTGGTTTCGACAGCGCCACGCCCCTCGTTCGCCGGGCTCTTGCGCGCTATCCCCGTTTTCAGCGCGAGGTCTTCGCGATGCGCACCGATAGCGACCTCGCCCAGCTGAGCCTGATCCGCGCCGGGGCAGGGATCGGCATCTGCCAGGCGCCCCTCGCCGACGGCATTATTCCCCTGCAGCGAGTGCTGGCGGCCGACTTTTCTCTGTATCTCGATACCTGGCTGGTGATGCATGAGGACCTGCGCCATAGCCCCGCCTGTAAGCGGGTATTTAATTTCCTCGCCGAGGGGTTGCAGACGTATATTCGCGGCCCTCTGGCGCGCTGACCCACCCGCCTCGCGGGTAATCCCTTCCCTGCTGAAATAGTCACTCATTGACACTGTAAATACGGCATTGTATAAAACCCCGCCCCAATAATGAGTTTCATTTGCATTCCTCCCATTTGCTGGTCATTTACTCGCCTGTTTACAAGGATAGCGTTTAATGAAGAAGGTCCTCTGCGCGTTAGGCTTGATGTTCACCGCCGTCAGTTCCGGGCTGGCAACAACCTACCCCCTGACGATTGAAAACTGTGGCTATCAGGAGACCTTTACCCGGCCGCCGGAGCGCGTGGTCGCGCTGGGGCAAAATACGGTCGAAATCCTGCTGCTGCTTGGGCTGCATAAGCAGGTGGTGGCCAGCGCCTTCTGGCCGACTACGGTATTACCGCAGCTGGCTGAGCAAAACGCGAAGATTAAAACCCTGACGGTGGAAATCCCGAGCCTGGAATCCGTGCTGGCGCAAAATCCCGATTTCGTTCCCGCCCAGTTGCCGCTGCTGCTGGGGCCGGAAAGCAAAGTCGCCAGGCGTGAAGATCTTGCCACCGTTGGCGTGAACAGCTACGTGTCGCCGGGGATGTGCGCCACCAAAAAGGCTACCGGCGATATGTACGGCAGCCGGCAGAAGCTGTGGGACATGACCTGGCTGTATCAGGAAATTAGCGATTTCGCCCGCATTTTCAACGTCGAAGATCGTGGCCAGGCGCTGATCGCCGATTTCAAAAAACGTGAAGCCGACCTGCGTCAGGAGTTCGGTAAAAGCAAAAAAGATCTCTCCTTCGTCTTCTGGTTCTCCAGCGCCTCGCCATCGGCCGATGCCTATGTCGGCGGTAAAAACAGCGCCTCCGGCTTTATCGCCAACGTGCTGGGCGGTCATAATGCGATAACCTCCGAGACCGAGTGGCCCACGGTGAGCTGGGAGAGCATCATTGCCGCCAACCCGGATGTGATCGTGGTCTCGAGCCTGGATCGTAACCGCTGGGCGCTGGATAAGGCCGAGGAGAAGATTAAATTCCTCAAAAGCGATCCCGCCGTCAGCCAGCTGGAGGCGGTGAAAAAAGGCCATATCGTGGTGATGGACGGCCAGGCGATGAATCCGACCATCCGCACCCTATACGGCGCGGAGCAGGTGGGCGAACAGCTGAGAAAAATGGGGCTTAACTGATGAGCGCCGCCGTATTGCAGACGCGCCGCAGCATGCTGCTCACCGGCTGGTGTGTCGTCGCCGTGTGCGTGCTGGCGCTGGTGATTGCGGTGGGCGTCAGCGTCGGCGAACTGCCCATCCCGCTGCAGAACGTCTTTTACGCTATCAGCAATAAAACCGGCTTAACCGCGGTGCCTCTCAATCGTATCTCCGAGAGCGTTATCTGGGATTTCCGCCTCAGCCGCGCGCTGGTCGCCGCCTGCTGCGGCGCCGGCCTCGCTATCTGCGGCGCCGTGCTGCAAAGCCTGCTGAAGAACGCCCTCGCGGAGCCCTACGTCCTCGGCGTCTCCGCCGGGGCCTCCACCGGCGCGGTATCGATTGTGGTGCTGGGCCTTGGCGCCGGGGCGATCTCCCTCTCCGCCGGGGCGTTTGCCGGTGCCTTCGCCGCCTTCGCCTTTGTTGCCTTTCTGACCAACGGCGCGCGCGGCGGCAATGAGCGCACCATCCTGGCGGGCGTCGCCGCCTCGCAATTATTTAACGCCCTCACGGCCTACACCATCAGCACCTCCGCCAGCGCGCAGCAGGCGCGCGATGTGATGTTCTGGCTGCTGGGCAGCTTCAGCGGCGTCCGCTGGCCCGAATTCCAGCTGGTTCTGGTGGTGGTCCTCGCGGGCCTGGCGGTCTGCCTGTGGTATGCCCGGGCGCTGGACGCGTTCACCTTCGGCGACGATGCCGCCGCTTCGCTGGGCATTGCCGTGCCGCGCGTGCGCCTGATCCTCTTCACCACCGCGGCGGTGATCACTGCCACCATCGTCAGCATGGCCGGCTCGATCGGCTTTGTCGGCCTGGTGGTGCCGCACGTGATGCGCTTCTTCTTTGGCCCGCTGCACCGGACGTTGCTGATCGCCAGCGCGCTGGCGGGGGCGATCCTGATGGTGCTGGCGGACATTGCCTCGCGCCTGCTGATTGCCCCGCAGAGTCTGCCGGTCGGAGTGGTGACCGCCCTGGTCGGGGTGCCTTTCTTTGCCGTGATTATCTACCGCTCAAGGAATAAGTGATGAGTATTTGCGCTGAAAATATCACCTGGAAGGCAGGCAAAAAGATCATCGTCAATAATGTCTCGCTGCGGGTCTCGCGCGGCGAAACGGTGGGTCTGCTGGGCCCCAACGGCTGCGGCAAATCCTCGCTACTGCGGGTTCTGGCGGGCCTGCGCCGCCCGGATGCGGGTCGCGTCACCCTCGACGGCCACGACATCGCCCGGATGGCGAAAAAGCAGCTCGCCCGCCGGGTGGCGTTCGTCGAGCAACACGGCATGACCGAGGCCAATATGCGGGTGCGCGACGTCGTGCGGCTGGGACGTATTCCGCACCACTCGCCGTTCTCCAACTGGAGCGCTCAGGATGACGAGGCGGTCACCGCCGCGCTGCAGCGGGTGGCGATGCTGGAGAAAAGCGACCAGGGGTGGCTGAGCCTCTCCGGCGGCGAGCGGCAGCGGGTGCATATCGCCCGCGCGCTGGCGCAGAACCCGAGTGAGATCCTGCTGGATGAACCTACCAACCATCTGGATATTCACCATCAGATGCAGCTGATGCAGTTGATCAGCGAGCTGCCGGTGACCAGCATTGTGGCCATTCACGATCTTAACCATGCCGCGATGTTCTGCGATTCGCTGATCGTGATGCAGCAGGGGCAGATCCTCGCCAACGGGACGCCGGAGGAGATTTTGTCCGAAGCGCTGCTGTGGGACGTTTTCCGGGTGAAAACCAAAATCGAGATCTCCCCATACCACGGTAAAAAGCACATTCATTTCATCGTTTAGGTTGGGCGAGTATGCCTCTCTTCCCCCTGCGCCCTGCCGCGACGCTCTGGCCTCCCGTTTTACTGGGAAGCCAGTTCGTTTTTAATATTGGCTTTTATGCGGTCGTCCCTTTCCTTGCCCTCTTCCTGCGCGACGAGATGCTGCTTTCCGGCGGGCTTATCGGCCTGATCCTCGGGCTGCGCACCTTCTCTCAGCAGGGCATGTTTATCATCGGCGGGACGCTGGCCGACCGCTACGGCGCTAAGGCGATCATCCTCGCCGGCTGCGTGGTCCGCGTTGCCGGCTATCTGCTGCTGGCGTGCGGCACAACACTGGAGCCGATTATCCTCGGCGCCTGCCTGACGGGCGTCGGCGGGGCGCTGTTTTCCCCGTCGATCGAGGCCCTGCTGGCGCGAACCGGGACCCACAGCCAGGCCAACGGAAAACGCAGCCGCGCAGAGTGGTTTGCGCTGTTTGCGGTGTGCGGTGAGCTGGGAGCGGTTATCGGCCCGGTGGCCGGAGGGTTACTGAGCGGGATCGGCTTTCGGCATATCGCCCTCGCCGGTGCGGGGCTATTTCTTCTGGCGCTGCTGGTGCTCTTTTTCTGTCTGCCCGCCGACGGGCAGAGGCCCCAAACGCGCAGCCGGGTTCCGTGGTGGACCCCTTTGCGCCAGCCGCGCTTCGTCGCGTTTATTATTGCTTACAGTTCATGGCTGTTGAGCTACAACCAGCTGTATCTCGCCCTGCCGGTGGAGATCCAACGCGCAGGCGGCCGTGAGCAGGATCTGGCGCCGCTTTTTATGCTGGCCTCGCTGTTGATTATTACCCTACAGCTTCC
The DNA here is from genome assembly GCF_046602535.1 of Klebsiella sp. 1SOBk10mer. Lineage (NCBI taxonomy): Bacteria > Pseudomonadati > Pseudomonadota > Gammaproteobacteria > Enterobacterales > Enterobacteriaceae > Klebsiella > Klebsiella sp. 1SOBk10mer. The sequence goes on along the minus strand of NZ_JBKIUP010000001.1, from coordinate 904,319 downwards.
TCTCGCCCGCTTCGCCCGTCGTATTGGCGCCGTGCGCATTCTGCCGGTGGGCTTTCTGCTGCTGTCGGCTTCCTTCGTGAGCGTGGCGTTATTCGCCGCCTCGCCGCCCGCCGCCGGCTGGCTGCGATTATTGCCGTCGGCCTGCTTTGTCACACTGCTCACCCTCGGCCAGATGCTGCTGGTGCCCTCAGCCAAGGATCTAATCCCGCTGTTTGCCGAGGAGTCGACGCTGGGCGCCCACTACGGGGCGCTCGCCACTGCGGGGGGGTGCGCGGTGTTAGCCGGGAATTTGCTGCTCGGCCATTTGCTTGACCAGGCGCTCACCCCCTCGCCGCAGGCGGTCTATCCCTGGCTTCTGCTGGCGCTGTTTCCGTTGTGCAGTGCCGTCGCCCTGCGGGCGATCTGCCGCCCGCTGGCGGCAACCTGACGCTGAGCGGGTAACGGCCCGCTCAGGAGGTTAACCGGGAGAAGCGCACGAAAGCCAGTCCGCCTTATTTTACCGCCAGCTCGCGGCGAACGATCTCGGCACCGGCGCTTAAGGCGTGCAGTTTGCCGGTCGCGACCTGGCGCGGCAGCGGCGCCATACCGCAGTTGGTGGAGGGGTAGAGCTTGTCGGCATCGACGAACGCCAGCGCCTTGCGCAGGGTAGCAGCCACCTCTTCCGGAGTTTCAATCGCATGGCTGGCGACATCGATCGCCCCGACCATCACCTTTTTACCGCGGATCAACTCCAGCAGATCCATCGGCACCCGCGAGTTGTGGCACTCGAGAGAGATAATATCGAGGGACGATTTCTGCAGCTGCGGGAAGGCCTCCTCATACTGACGCCACTCTGAGCCCAGCGTTTTTTTCCAGTCGGTATTGGCCTTGATGCCGTAGCCGTAGCAGATATGCACCGCCGTCTCGCACTTCAGCCCTTCAGTAGCTCGTTCCAGCGCGGCGATCCCCCAGTCGTTCACCTCATCGAAGAAGACGTTGAAGGCCGGCTCATCGAACTGAATAATATCGACCCCGGCGGCCTCTAACTCTTTCGCTTCCTGATTGAGGATTTTGGCGAACTCCCAGGCCAGCTTTTCCCGGCTTTTATAGTGGTTGTCATACAGTGTGTCGATCATGGTCATGGGGCCCGGCAGCGCCCATTTTATCGGCTGACTGGTGAGCTGACGCAGATAGCGCGCGTCCTCAACGAAGACCGGTTTCTGGCGCTCTACGGCGCCCACCACGGTTGGAACACTGGCCTCATAGCGGTTACGAATTTTCACGATCTCGCGTTTGGCAAAATCAACGCCGCTGAGGTGTTCAATAAAGGTGGTGACAAAGTGCTGCCGCGTTTGCTCGCCGTCGCTGACAATATCGATCCCGGCCCGCAGCTGGTCGTCGAGGGACAAACGCAGGGCGTCGCGCTTGCCGGCCAGTAATTCTTCGCTGGACAGTTTCCAGGGCGACCACAGGGTCTCTGGCTGCGCCAGCCAGGAAGGTTTCGGTAAACTGCCAGCGGTGGAGGTCGGAAGCCATGTTTTCATAATAAGTAGCCTTTTATATTGGTTTAGCAACGCGCGAAGTTAGCAGACCATTGCTCAAGCAACGTCTTGTGCGGGTCGATAAAATGTTGTTGTGTAAATTTACCCTGCTCTATCGCCAACAGGCTGCGCTCTTCCCGGTCATACACAATTTTGGTGACAGAATGATCCAGGTGATTGAGATTGGGCTGATAGTATTGCCCCGCCGCGGAATTCGCGTTGTAAATCTCCGGGCGATATATTTTTTGAAACGTCTCCATCGTGCTGATGGTCGCGATCAGCTCCAGGCTGGTGTAATCGCTGAGCAGATCGCCGGAAAAATAGAAGGCCAACGGCGCGACGCTGTGTTTCGGCATAAAATAGCGCACCTGCAGCCCCATTTTGCTGAAATAGCGCTCGGTCAGCGAGACGCCTTCCTGGGCATATTCAATACCGAGAACCGGATGTTCATTACCGGTGCGACGATAAACATCTTTGCTGGATACGCTCAGACAAATCACCGGCGCCTTGCTGAAACTGGTCTTATAGGCGCTGGATTGCACGAAATCCTTAAAGATATTGCCGTGCAGCTCGCCAAAGTTTTCGGGCACGCTGAAGCGGCTCTGGTCTTTATTATGCTCCAGCAGCAGCACGCTAAAATCATAATCCCGTACCCAGGAAGAGAAGTTATTGCCGACGATACTGGCATGGCGCTCACCGGTTTTTTTATCGACAATATGCGTTTGCAGGATCTCTATCACCGGAAAACTGGCGGCATCAGCAATATTCATCTCGACAGAAATAATATCCAGTTCCACGGCATAGCGATCGTTGTAGGGATTATCCCAGTGCGCCAGGGTATTAAACCGGTTATTCATCATGATTAACGTATTGCGCAGATTGTCCTGACGGCTCTCCCCTCTCGCCAAATTGGCAAAATTGGTGGTAATACGCGTATTTTCCGCAGGGTTATAATTTTCATCAAACCGGCTGCGCTTAATCGTATAGGTAAATTCGTTATTCATGGCGATTGTCCATCCTGGTGTCGGGCATAAAGCGGAATAAGCGGAGTACTCTCCACTGGCGACGCAGAGTCAGACCTGGCGCGCTTCAACCGGTAAATGTTGTTGATTCGTTAATGGGTCTATTTTTGCCAGAGTCGGTGATGGAGGGAAAGCGACTTAAATTCATTGCAACATGAGCTATCCTCATGTTGCTCCGCTAAGGGCAAGGTGCGGTTCGCGGTATCATCATGACGCCATGGTCAGGCGCGGCAGTTCAGGCAACGCCAGGCTAATAATCGTTTGTCCAGGGAATGCATGCAGGGTACAATCTTTAACCACTATAATACGTGCTGTGACCTGGCCGCCGTACCCGTTTGCTGGAGCTTTTGTCGTAAAGAATGATTGTTGATATCAGTATTATGTCGATGTGCATGGCCGTGCTGCTGATTATGAGCGTGCTGCTGAATTAAGAGGCTCCCGAACACAATGACACCCGCTCTCATCTGACCTTCACATTCGCGAGGAATAAAGGAGATTCAGAGGATTCGCGCCGCACGGCATTGTCCCGCCTGCCGCCGCCCTCTACTCTTTATGCACTTGCTTATCGAGGAAAACCAGATGAAAAAAGCTCTCTTTGCGCTGTTCGCTATTGCTGCCGTGGCCGCCGCCAGCGCTTTTGCGGCTGATAAAACCGACGCTCCGACGCCCGCTGTCGACAACGGCGGCCGTCCTCCGCTGGAGATGGGTCATGGTCCCCTGCCGCCGTTCCCGCCACCGTTTCCGCCGCGCAAGCCGGTGCTGTTTTCAGCAACGGTCGCGACCGATACGCCGGCGGAAACCATTAACAAACTAACCGCCCTGATCCCAACTGGTCAGGCGAAGCACTACGAAGTTCACGTGGAGGTGGTGCCGGTTGCGGAGGATGCCGACGGGCAGTAGCCCTGGCGTGGGCACGCTGCCTGAGTCCTGCGATAATAAAAAAGCTGCCGCGATAAGCGGCAGCTTTTGTTAACTTGAATAAAACAGAATGCAGAGAATTAGCTGCGCACTTTACGGTAGATAAACAGCACAACCAGCGCACCGATTACCGCCACCACGAAGCTGCCGAAATTAAACCCGTCGACTTTGCCAAAACCAAAGAAGGTACTGATCCAGCCGCCGACCACGGCGCCGATGATCCCCAGAATAATGGTTACAATAAACCCGCCGCCGTCTTTCCCCGGCATAATCCACTTGGCTAAAATACCGGCAATAAGTCCAAAAATGATCCAGGAAAGAATACCCATGGTTAACCGTCCTCTTGTTACCTTTATGCATTTCGTATTGAAAAGAGTAGCATATATAACGAGATTGGATCGGTGATAATCTATTTATTAGATAATTTCTTGCCGCTGCGCGGTAGTGTTCTCACGCCATCTCTCGCGCTGCCAGGCCCTTTGCCGCTTATTACCTTGAAAAAAGGGAGGCTATTCGCCTCCCCCTTACGGTTTATATTACCGCGGTGGTTAGCCGCGATGAACAGCACAATCGCGACTGTTCGTCGAAGATTTCAATTTGCCAGACCTGATGGCGAGTCCCGACGTGCAGCGCTTTGCACACGCCCCGCACCCGGCCCCCACGCGCTGAACGGATGTGGTTGGCGTTAACCTCCAGCCCCACCACCTTCTGTTCGCCTTCGCTGCACAGATAACCCGCCACCGACCCCAGCGTCTCCGCCAGCACCACCGACGCCCCGCCGTGCAGCAGACCAAACGGCTGCTGGGTGCGGCCATCCACCGGCATGGTGGCCTCCAGCGTATCGTCGGTAAACGTCTCAAAGCGAATATCCAACAGCCCTACCATGTTTCCCTCACCGAGCCGGTTGAGCTGCTCCAGCGTGGTCTGACGTTTCCAAATCATCCGATTATCTCCAGTAACGCCTGCAGCGGGTGGCGAACGCCGCTGCCTTCAATGCGCTTCACCTGGCTGCGGCAGGAGTAGCCCGTCACCAGACAGCGGTTACGCGGCAGCCGCTGCATCGCCTGCTGCCAGGAGAGCGCGTAAATGGCCAGCGAGTTGGCATGGTTTTTCACTTCATGACCATAGGTGCCTGCCATCCCGCAGCACCCAACGCTGACGTTTTCCAGCTTCGCGCCGAAGTGGGCAAAAATCTCTGCCCACTGCTTTGTCGCCGCCGGCAGCGCGGTCACTTCCGTACAATGACCGAACAGGTACCAGGGCTCGCCGCCGAGATCGGGACGGGCGTCGGTCGGCAGGGCCTTCGGCAACCACTCATGCACCAGCATGACCTGGAAATCGCCGCGCTTGTCGCCGAGCGTTTGCTTATATTCATCGCGGTAGCAAAGCACCAGCGCCGGATCGACGCCGACCAGCGGCATACCCAGCTGCGCCACTCGGTTAAGGAAGTCTGCCGTTTTCTGCGCGGTGCGCGCGAAGCGGGTCAGGAATCCTTTAATATGCTGCGCCTTGCCGTTCGGCGAGAACGGCAGGAGCACCGGCTGATAGCCTAAGGCCTCGACCAGACGGATAAAGTCAGCCACCACCTGAGCGTCGTAATAGCTGGTGAAGGGATCCTGCACCACCAGCACCATCTTCGCCTTCTGCTCGTCGCTCAGCGCTTCGAGCTGCTCAAGGGTCATATTGGCGGAGCGGTGGCCGGCCATCTGCTGCTTCAGCGACGGCGCCGAGAGCAGCGGCAGATCGACCATCCCGATATGCTTCTCCGACAGCTTTTTCAGCCACGGCTGGTTAATGAAGAAGTTAAAGGTCTTCGGCGCCTGGGCCATCAGCGGCGCATAGGACTCCACCGACGCCACCAGATGATCCCGCACCGGACGCAGATAGCGGCTGTGATACAGCTGCAGGAAGCGCGAGCGGAACTCCGGGACATCGATTTTGATCGGGCACTGGGTCGAACAGGCTTTGCAGGCCAGACAGCCGGACATCGCCTCTTTGACCTCGTGCGAGAAGTCATATTCCCCTTTGCGCGCATGCCAGCTGTTACGGGTGCGCGCCACCAGCGAGCGCAGGCTAACGCCCTGCTCCGGCAGCGCCTTCTCCAGCTGATTGGGATCGACGCCGCGATCCGCCAGCAGGCGCAGCCATTCACGCACCAGCGTCGCCCGCCCTTTCGGCGAGTGGATGCGCTGGTTGCTGACTTTCATCGACGGACACATCGGACTTTTTACGTCAAAGTTGAAGCACAACCCGTTGCCATTACACTCCATCGCCCCGCGCCAGCTGCTGCGCACCGCGATGGGGATCTGCCGATCCCAGGTGCCACGCTTCACCGCGTCGACTTTCATCATCGGCGCGTCGACTCCTTCCGGAGGGCAGATTTTCCCTGGGTTCAGGCGGTTATCGGGATCGAAGACCGCTTTGATCTTCCTAAGTTCGCCGTACAGCGCCTCGCCAAAGAAGGCCGGGCTGTACTCCGCGCGAAAGCCTTTGCCATGTTCCCCCCACAGCAGGCCGCCATACTTCGCCGTCAGCGCCACCACATCGTCGGAGATCTGCTTCATCAGCACCTCCTGCTGCGGATCGCACATGTCCAGCGCCGGGCGCACATGCAGCACCCCGGCGTCGACGTGGCCAAACATGCCGTAGCTCAGGCCGTGGCTGTCGAGCAGCGCGCGGAACTCGACGATATAATCCGCCAGGTGTTCGGGCGGGACGCAGGTATCCTCGGCAAAGGGGATCGGCTTGGCGGCACCTTTGGCATTACCCAACAGGCCTACCGCCTTCTTGCGCATGGCATAGATGCGCTCCACGCCATCAAGATCGTGACAAACCTGCCAGCCGATGACTCCCGCCTCGCTGCGGGCCATCAGCTCGTCCAGCCGCTGGCACAGGGTGGTGACCTGCTGGTCAATCAGCGCCGCGTCATCCCCGGCGAATTCGACGATATTCAGCCCGAGCATCTCTTTATCAGGTACGTCGGTGATCAGTTCGTTCACCGAGTGCCAGACGATATCCTCGCGCGCCAGATTGAGGACTTTAGAGTCGACGGTCTCCACCGACAGGGCCTTGGCTTCCACCATAAAGGGTGCATTACGCAGCGCAGAGTCAAAGGAGTCATATTTGACGTTGACCAGCCGGCGCACCTTCGGCAGGCGGGTAATATCCAGCCGCGCTTCGGTGATAAACGCCAGCGTCCCTTCCGAACCGGTTAAAATCCGGGTCAGGTCGAACTCGCTCATCTCATCGTTAAAGACGTGGCGCAGATCGTATCCGGTGAGGAAGCGGTTGAGTTTGGGAAACTTATCCATGATCAGCTCGCGCTGCGCCTTGCAGCGCTGGTAGACCGTGTTGTAGATCCGGCCGATCGTCGAGGGCGTATTGCCCAGCGTCTCCGCCAGCGCCACCGGCACCGCCTGGGTATCGAGGATATCACCGCCCATCAGCACCGCCCGCAGGCCAAGCACGTGATCCGACGTCTTACCGTACACCAGCGATCCCTGTCCGGACGCGTCGGTGTTAATCATCCCGCCCAGGGTAGCGCGGTTGCTGGTGGAGAGCTCCGGGGAAAAGAAATAGCCATAGGGCTTGAGAAACTGATTCAGCTGATCTTTGATGACTCCGGCTTCAACGCGCACCCAACCCTCTTCGGGGTTGATTTCGATAATGCGGTTCATATAGCGGGACATATCGACGATAATTCCGCCGTTCAGCGCCTGGCCGTTAGTGCCGGTGCCGCCGCCGCGCGGGGTGAAGATCAGCGATTTAAAGCGTGGTTCGGCGGCGACGCGCGCCAGTAGCGCGACGTCTGCCGTGGAACGTGGAAAAAGGACCGCATCCGGCAGCAGCTGATAGACGCTGTTGTCGGTGGCCATCGTCAGCCTGTCGGCATAGCTGGTGGCGGTATCGCCGGTAAAACCCTGTTGCTCCAGTACCTGCAAAAAATTCAGCACCAGCTGAACTACCCCTGGCGCCTGAGAAATTTGTGGGATCATCACACTTGACCCTGCCTGACTATGTTGTGTTTGAAAATATTGTGTTGGTGCTAACTAAACGTTTGCGTAGCGCATTCAACTTTTTATCACATTTTTTTCATATGCGCCCACGTGTTTTCTGTGCAAAATCAGCCCGGCAAAATTATTGAGATTATTATCAGTACATGGATTTACGCGGCGCCAGCTTTTTGGCGCGACTGGAAAGGTAAAATTTATCTATGATTAACCCCCATCAGCCTCGGGACATACCGCAAATACTGCTGTCGGTGCTGTTCCTGGCCCTGATTATCATATCCTGCCTGTGGGTTGTGCAGCCGTTTATTCTGTCCTTCGCCTGGGCCGGCACCGTGGTGATCGCCACCTGGCCGGTGCTGCTGCGTCTGCAGCGTGTGCTGTTCGGCAAACGGATGCTGGCGGTGCTGGCGATGACCCTGCTGTTGTTTTTGCTATTCGTTATTCCTATCGCTCTGCTGGTCAACAGCCTGGTGGATAACAGCGTTCCGCTGATCAAACTCATCAGCAGCGGAAATGTGACGCTGCCGGATTTCGCCTGGCTCAACAGCGTGCCGCTGGTGGGCGATAAGCTCTACTCCGCCTGGCATGGCCTGCTGGATATGGGCGGCTCGGCGATTATGGCCAAGGTTCGCCCCTATATTGGCACCACTACCAGCTGGTTTGTCGGTCAGGCGGCGCACATCGGCAAGCTTCTGGTCTACTGCGGTTTGATGCTGCTGTTCAGCGCGTTGCTCTACTGGCGCGGTGAGCAGGTGGCCTACGGTTTCCGCTATTTCGCCACGCGCCTGGCGGCTAAACGCGGTGACGCCGCCGTGCTGCTGGCCGGCCAGGCCGTGCGCGCCGTGGCGCTGGGCGTGGTGGTGACAGCCCTCACCCAGGCGGTGCTGGGCGGTATCGGCCTTGCCATCTCCGGCGTGCCCTACGCCGCTCTGCTGACCGTGGTGATGATCTTTACCTGTCTGGTCCAGCTCGGGCCTTTGCTGGTTCTGGTGCCGTCGATTATCTGGCTTTACTGGAGCGGGGACACCACCTGGGGCACCGTGCTGCTGGTGTGGAGCTGCGTGGTCGGCACCATGGACAACGTTATACGCCCGGTGCTTATCCGCATGGGCGCCGACCTGCCGATGATCCTCATTCTTACCGGCGTCATTGGCGGCCTGATCGCCTTCGGCATGATCGGTCTGTTTATCGGTCCGGTGCTGCTGGCCGTCTCCTGGCGCCTGTATGACGCCTGGGTGCACGAAGTGCCGCCGCCGCCGAAATATCCCGACGTCGTGCTCGAAGAGCTCAGCGAGCTGGAGGCCGGGCGCAAGTAATGCATTGTCAGGCGGGGAGACCCGCCTGTTTCCCCGCCAGCACAATTGTTAAGCAAAATTTATTGATCGCCGGCTCAACGCCAGACTTGTAGGCCCCTCACCCGCGTTTCACCTTCCGGACCTTCACAACAATTTAACTATTGAGAGGAATCTGATCGACGGCAAAGGCCCCGCTGCCTACTATTAGCTCACGGTTATAAATCAACACCTTGATTTATAAGCATGGAAATCCCCTGAGTGAAACAACGAATTGCTGTGTGTAGTCTTTGCCCATCTCCCACGATGGGCTTTTTTTTGTCCTGCGCTCACGTTGCCTGGCGCTCTGACACAGGCAAAAAAAATCCCCGGCATCGCTGCCGGGGATCGGTGTTGTCAGGGCGAACTTATTTATTCAGTTCCGCCAGACCTAACCAGGTTTGCACCACGGTGTCCGGGTTGAGGGACAGGCTATCGATCCCCTCCTCCATCAGCCAGGCGGCAAAATCTTCATGGTCAGACGGCCCCTGGCCGCAGATGCCGACGTATTTACCCTGCTGCTTCGCGGCGCGGATCGCCATCGACAGCAGGGCTTTCACCGCGTCGTTGCGTTCATCAAACAGCTCAGAGACCACGCCGGAGTCGCGGTCCAGACCGAGCGCCAGCTGGGTCATGTCGTTCGAACCGATGGAGAAGCCGTCGAAGTATTCGAGGAACTGCTCCGCCAGCAATGCGTTCGACGGGATCTCGCACATCATAATGATCTTCAGCCCGTTCTCGCCGCGCTTCAGCCCCTGACGCTCCAGCTCTTCGACCACCGCTTTCGCCTGGGCAACGGTACGGACGAACGGCACCATCACTTCAACGTTGGTCAGCCCCATGTCGTTACGCACGCGCTTCATGGCTTCACATTCCAGCGCGAAGCAGTCGCGGAAGCTTTCGGAAACGTAGCGTCCGGCACCGCGGAAGCCGAGCATCGGGTTCTCCTCTTCCGGCTCATAGCGCTCGCCGCCTACCAGGTTGGCGTATTCGTTCGACTTGAAGTCCGACAGACGCACGATCACCCGTTTCGGATAGAAAGCGGCACCGAGGGTGGCGATCCCTTCGGTCAGGCGGCCAACGTAGAACTCTCTCGGCGAATCGTAGCCTTTCATCAGCTCGCGGATTTCGTTCTGCAGGCCCGGCTCCTGGTCGTCAAACTCCAGCAGCGCGCGCGGGTGCACGCCAATCATGCGGTTGATGATAAACTCCAGCCGCGCCAGACCCACGCCTTCGTTCGGCAGGCAGGCGAAGTCGAAGGCGCGATCCGGGTTGCCAACGTTCATCATCACCTTCAGCGGCAGATCCGGCATGTCGCCGACGCTGGAGCTCTTGACGCTGAAGTCGAGCAGCTCGGCGTAGACATAGCCGGTATCGCCTTCGGCGCAGGAGACGGTCACGTTCTGGTTTTCCTGAATGCGATCGGTGGCATCGCCGCAGCCGACCACCGCCGGAATACCCAGCTCACGGGCGATGATCGCCGCGTGGCAGGTACGGCCGCCGCGGTTGGTGACGATCGCCGAGGCTTTCTTCATGATCGGTTCCCAGTCCGGGTCGGTCATATCGGTAACCAGCACGTCGCCCGGCTCAATGCGGTTCATCTCGCTGATATCGTGGATCACCTTCACCGGACCGGCGCCAATGCGATGGCCGATGGCGCGCCCTTCGGCGATGATCTGCCCCTGAGCGTGGAGGGTATAACGCTCCATCACCTGGCCGCGGGAACGCACGGTTTCCGGACGCGCCTGGACGATAAACAGCTTACCTGTGTGGCCATCTTTCGCCCACTCGATATCCATCGGACGGCCGTAGTGCTTCTCGATCTGCACCGCCTGCTTCGCCAGCTCCTGCACCTCCTCGTTGGTTAACGAGAAGATATCGCGCTGCGCCTGCGGCACATCTTCGATACGCACCTGCTTGCCGTGCTCCTGGGTCGGCGCGTAAACCATGCGGATCTTTTTCGAGCCCATAGTGCGGCGCACGATCGCCGGGCGGCCAGCGGCCAGCGTCGGTTTGTGGACGTAGAATTCGTCCGGGTTCACCGCGCCCTGCACCACCATCTCGCCCAGACCCCACGCCGAGGTGATAAACACCACCTGGTCAAAGCCCGATTCGGTATCGATGGAGAACATGACGCCGGAGGAGGCCAGATCGGAGCGGACCATCCTCTGCACCCCGGCGGAGAGCGCCACGCCGCGATGATCGTAACCCTGATGCACGCGATAGGAGATCGCGCGATCGTTAAACAGTGAAGCAAATACGTGCTTCACGGCAACGAGCACGGCGTCAAAGCCCTGCACGTTGAGGAATGTCTCTTGCTGCCCGGCGAAGGAGGCATCCGGCATATCTTCCGCGGTGGCGGAAGAGCGCACGGCGAATGAGGCCTCGGCGTCATCGGCGGACAGCAGGTCATAAGCATCGCGAATCGCGTTTTCCAGTTCGCTCTGGAAGGGGGTATCGATGATCCACTGTCGGATCTGCGCGCCCGCTTTCGCTAATGCGGAAACGTCGTCAATGTCGGTTTCATCCAGCAGCGCATAGATGCGCTGGTTAACACCGCTTTGGTCCAGGAACTGGTTGAAAGCATCAGCGGTGGTGGCAAACCCGTTAGGTACGGAAACACCCATACCGGACAGATTCGTAATCATTTCACCAAGGGAGGCATTTTTGCCCCCAACTCTGTCTACATCATTCATGCCGAGTTGGTTATACCAAAGCACCAGCGGTGACGAGCCATTGTTGGACATCGAGACAATCCTTTTGTGATTTAATACCAGTGAAAAAAATTTCACGATCGACTGCAAGATTATCCTGACATATTTATGGTGCTGAAAAAAACGGTGAATCGTTCAAGCAAATTATTTTTTCTTTTTTCGGACTGTTCCTCTGATATAGATAACTTGATGATTTTTAGGAATTATGACGAGAAACGCTGGAAATAACGGCAAAAAAAAGAAAATGAACCACCCTTTTCATAAAAAACAAAAATAGTGTTTCAATTTTAACAAGAGACAAATCAAACAGGGATATGCTTAAATTTAATATCCGCTTTCAGGCAATTAAACTCATTATACCGGATGGTCAAAATGGAAAGTGCTGTAGATCGCCACGTATTTTATATTTCTGACGGTACCGCCATTACGGCGGAGGTGCTGGGACATGCCGTCATGTCGCAATTCCCGGTCGCCATCAGCAGCGTGACCCTGCCGTTTGTGGAAAATATCAGCCGTGCGCGGGCGGTGAAAGAGCAGATTGACGCGATTTATCAGCAAACGGGCATCCGCCCGCTGGTGTTCTATTCCATCGTCATTCCGGAGATCCGCGATATCATTCTGCAAAGCGAGGGCTTTTGTCAGGATATCGTTCAGGCGCTGGTGGCCCCGCTGCAGCAGGAGCTCAACCTCGACCCGACCCCGGTGGCGCACCGCACCCACGGCCTGAACCCCGGGAACCTGATCAAATACGATGCGCGTATCGCCGCCATCGATTACACCCTCGCCCATGACGATGGCATCTCGCTGCGCAACCTTGACCAGGCGCAGGTGATCCTCCTCGGCGTGTCGCGCTGCGGCAAGACGCCCACCAGTCTGTACCTCGCCATGCAGTACGGCATTCGCGCCGCCAACTATCCGTTTATCGCCGACGATATGGACAATCTGGTTCTGCCGGCCTCGCTGAAACCCCTGCAGCATAAGATGTTCGGCCTGACCATCAATCCGGAACGTCTGGCGGCGATCCGCGAGGAGCGCCGGGAGAACAGCCGCTACGCCTCGCTGCGCCAGTGTCGGATGGAAGTGACCGAAGTGGAGGCGCTGTATCGCAAGAATAAAATCCCCTGCCTGAACAGCACCAACTATTCCGTTGAGGAAATAGCGACAAAAATCATGGACATCATGGGGCTGAATCGCAGGATGTACTAATACACTAGTACATTATTAAAAATTTGTTTATGCTATCACCCGTGGCCTATACAGGATCATGCCCTGCTCTTGCAATAAGCAGGGATTGGTTTATCGTGATGCGCATCACTTCCCGGCATTTTCGCTGGCGAAGAAACAGATTTTTGAGACCCCAATGAATAAAACAGACGAATTGCGTACCGCGCGCATTGAAAGCCTGGTAACGCCCGCGGAGCTGGCCCAGCGCCATCCCGTTACGGCCGACGTGGCCGCCCACGTCTCGGCCTCCCGTCGCCGAATTGAAAAAATCCTCAACGGCGAAGACCGCCGCCTGCTGGTGATTATCGGCCCCTGCTCCATTCACGACACCGACGCGGCGATGGAGTATGCCCGCCGCCTGCAGACCATGCGCGAGCGCTACCAGCCGCAGCTGGAGATCGTGATGCGCACCTACTTTGAAAAACCCCGTACTGTGGTGGGCTGGAAAGGCTTAATCTCCGATCCGGACCTCAACGGCAGCTACCGGGTCAACCACGGGATTGAGCTGGCACGGCGCCTGCTGCTGCAGGTCAATGAGCTGGGGGTGCCGACGGCCACCGAGTTTCTCGATATGGTGACCGGTCAGTTTATCGCCGATCTCATCAGCTGGGGAGCCATCGGGGCGCGCACCACTGAAAGTCAGATCCACCGTGAAATGGCTTCGGCGCTCTCCTGCCCGGTCGGGTTTAAAAACGGCACCGACGGCAATACGCGCATCGCCGTGGACGCCATCCGCGCCTCCCGCGCCAGCCATATGTTCCTCTCCCCGGACAAGCAGGGGCAGATGACGATTTACCAGACCAGCGGCAACCCGTTCGGGCATATCATTATGCGCGGCGGCAAACGGCCGAACTATCACGCCGAGGACATCGCCGCCGCCGGCGAGGCGCTGCGGGAATTCGATCTGCCGGAGCAGCTGGTGGTCGACTTCAGCCATGGCAACTGCCAGAAGCAGCATCGCCGTCAGCTGGAGGTGTGCGCCGATATCTGTCAGCAAATTCGCGCGGGCTCTACCGCCATCGCCGGCATTATGGCGGAGAGCTTCCTGCAGGAAGGGACCCAGAAAGTGGTTCCCGGCCAGCCGCTGGCCTGGGGCCAGTCGATCACCGATCCCTGCCTGAGCTGGGAAGACAGCGAACGTTTATTGAGTGAGCTGGCGGCCGCCACGGCCACCCGTCTGTGACCGCTCCGCCCACCGCGCATGCGGTGGGCGAACCCCTTCTGACATTCCCTACCAAATTCGGTAACACGATAAATAACGCTTGCCGTCAAAAACAACATTATTGATAATGATTATCATTGTTGCTTTGATTTTTATTTTGAGAGCTATGACGCGTATGGATAACACTGCCACAGCTGAAAAACCAAAAGACAATGCCCCCTATCCCGTGGCGACGGACAGACAGATCAGCAGTCGGGTTCTGTTAGGCAGCGAAGGACGGGTAGTCATTGAGCATGGCGGCCAGCGCTATCTGCTGCGCCAGACCCACGCCGGGAAGTTGATCCTGACCAAATAGTCGCCCCGCGGTGCGCGGGGCGAGGTGAGTTAGCTCGAGCAGCTGACTTCCAGACGTTTCCCCCAGTCCGGCGGCCGGCGGACGTAGTCGTCCTCGCGATCGGTGAAGGGATCGGCCAGCGCGGCATGCAGACGCTCCAGCTCCCCCATATCGCCAGCCTCAGCCTGCTCGATCGCCCGCTGCGCCAGCCAGTTACGTAATACCAGCGCCGGGTTGACGCCCTGCATCCGCTGCTGGCGCTGGGCATCCCCCACCTGTTCATCACGCAGCCGCGCGCGATATCCGGCGAACCAGCTGTCGAAAGCTGCACGGTCGATAAACTCGTCGCGCAGCGGCGAGGCGGCGCTGAGCTGTTCGCTGTGGCTCAGCAGGCGGAACGTTCGGGTATAGTCGCTTCTCTCGCGGATCATCAGGGCAAACAGACCGTCGAGCAGGTCGTTATCCCCTTTCTGCTGGCTGAACAGGCCAAGCTTGTCGCGCATCCGCTGGCCATAGGCGGTCAGCAAGGCGTGCTGATACTCATCCAGCGTCGCATTCAGCGCTTCGGCGCTGATAAACGGCGACAGCGACTGGGCCAGACGCTGCAGATTCCACAGCCCCACCGCCGGCTGGTTTTCAAAACTGTAGCGCCCCTGATAGTCGGAGTGGTTGCAGATGAAGTCCGGCTGAAAATCGTCAAGGAAGCCATACGGGCCGTAGTCGATGGTCAAACCGAGAATCGACATGTTGTCGGTATTCATCACCCCATGGGCAAAGCCCACGGTTTGCCAGCTGGCGATGGTCTGCGCGGTACGCGTGACAACGTCACGGAACCATAACAGGTACTTGTCCGCCTCATCCTGCAGCTGCGGCCAGTGGTGGCGAATGACATAGTCGGCCAGCTGCTGGACCTTCTGCGGCTCGCGACGATAGTAAAAATGTTCGAAATGGCCAAAGCGGACATGGCTCTCGGCCACCCGCATCAGCATCGCGCCAGGCTCCACGCGCTCGCGGTAGACCGGCGTATCGCTGGTCACCATCGCCAGGGCGTGCGTCGTCGGGATCCCCAGGGCGTGCATCGCCTCTGACGCCAGACTTTCCCGGATCGTCGAGCGCAGCACGGCGCGGCCGTCTCCCATCCGCGAATAGGGGGTCAGGCCGGCGCCTTTCAGATGCCAGTCGTAACGACGGCCATCCGCCAGCTGCTGCTCGCCGAGCAGGATCCCGCGGCCGTCGCCCAGCTGGCCGGCCCAGGCGCCAAACTGATGGCCGCTGTATACCTGCGCCAGCGGGGACATGCCCGGGAGCAGCGCTTCCCCGCCCCAGACGCCGGCCCCGTTTTCAGGCGCAAACAGCGCGTCAGGGACGCCCAGCTGTTGCGCCAGCGGGGCGTTGCGCCAGATGAGTCGGGCGTTATCCAGCGGCGTTGGTGACAGGGAAGTGTAAAAGTCCGGCAGTTCATCCCGCCAGTGGGTGGTAAAAGAAAGGGTCATGGTTCCTCCTCTCTCCAGTGTAGTGCCTGGAACAGCGGATTAACACGGGCGGAGTGCAGGGTTATCGGCATAAAAAAGGGAAGCGCTCGCTTCCCTCAGGCCGCTGAATGACGTCAGATACGCCGCGCCTGCCAGAACTTTTTGTTCCAGTAGACGTTATCCAGCGAGGAACGGGTGACGCCCTGACTGGTGGAGGCATGTATAAACTGGTTATCGGTATCGTAGATGCCGACGTGCAGGCCGCTTTCGCCTGAGCCGGTTTTGAAGAACACCAGATCGCCAGGCAGCAGATCGCGCTTATCAATCCGGGTACCGATTTCCGCCTGCTCGCGGGTTTCGCGCGGCAGCTGGAGGGCAAATTTATCGCGAAACGTGCGCACCACAAAGCCGGAGCAGTCGACGCCGCGCGGCGTCATGCCGCCGTAGCGATACGGTGCGCCGCGCCAGCTGCGCAGCTGCTCGTTCAGATTCGCCACCACCGTAATGGAGTCAGCCAGCCGAGGATTCGGCGGCGGTGCCCGATGGCTGCTGCAGCCGGCTAAAATTAACGCCGCCGCCAACATGAACCAGAAGCGCATTTCAGATGATCCCTCTGTCCCTAGTCTCTTTATCGCAATAATTTAGCTTGTTTATCAATATAGTGACAAGATAACTGCGTGCTACTGTGACGCGATGAGCATAATATGACCGGCCACCTCCACGCGCTGGAACGGGATCGCATAGGCGGCGGTTAAATTTTCCTCATTCAGCACCTCGGCGGTCTCCCCGCAGGCGATGGCTTCCCCCTGGCAGAGCAGCCAGCTCTGTCCGGCATGGCGCAAAGTGTGGTTGAGATCGTGACTGCTCATCACCACCGCAATTCCCGCCGCGCTTAGCTCGCGTAACAGCCGATCCAGCGCCGCCTGCTGGGCCACATCCAGACTGTTCATCGGCTCATCCAGCAGCAGCAGTTGACCCACGGGATTGCTTAAGGGATCGATCTGCAGGATCACTGCCGCCAGCCGCACGCGCTGCCACTCGCCGCCCGACAGCTGATTGACCGGACGGCCCAGCTTATTGTCCAGACCAAGCCGGGCCGCGATATCGCTCAGACGGGCGCTATCACCCTGCTGCTGCATATGCAGCGCCAGGTAGTGCCACACCGGCATGGCGAACGGCGGGGTCTGGTGTTGACACAGATATCCGCGACGGCGCGCCAGCTCCGTCGCCGGCCACTCGTCAAGCCGTCGTCCGTTAAAATGAATCGTACCGGGGCCGTCGGACAGTCCCGCCATGCGGGCCAGCAGCGTGCTCTTCCCTGCGCCGTTAGGCCCCACCAGGTGGACGATCTCCCCGGCGCGAAAGGCCGCAGAAAACGGGGCCAAACGCCCCGCCGCTTCTACATCCTGTAGCTGCATCAGAAACGACATTATTTCGCCAGCGCTCCTTTAATCGCCGCCACCAGCTGCGGATCGTCCGGCGTCATGTCCGGAGAGAAGCGCTGAATGACGTTGCCCTGGCGATCGACGAGGAATTTTTCGAAATTCCACAGAATGTCGTCCACGTACAGCGGCGCCCGGCCCTTGCTGGCCATCCGCTCATAAAAACCGCTGCCTTCCGGGGCCACCGCCTTCGGCGCGGCAGCAACCAGCTTTTGATAGAGCGGCGCGCGATGTTCGCCGTTGACGTCAATCTTGCTGAACAGCGGGAAGGTGACGCCGTAGGTGGTGCTGCAGAAGGTCTTAATCTCTTCTTCACTGCCCGGCTCCTGGCCGAGGAACTGGTTGCAGGGGAAGCCCAGGACGCTGAAGCCCTCGCCGGCAAACTGCTTTTGCAGGTCCTCCAGTTGCTCATACTGCGGCGTCAGGCCGCATTTGGAGGCCACATTGACGATCAGCAGCACCTTGCCGGCAAAGGATGCCAGGGTGGTTTTCTCGCCATCAATGGTCGTCACTTCGGTATTCAGAATGTCATGTTGCATAGCCTGTCCTCAATGGATAAACCGGTTTCCGGTGAAGGTGATCCCTATCTACTGTAGCGGATTCAGCGCCCGCCATTCTACTGCCAATCCCCGCGAGTTGTCGCATGATGTAACAGCGCTTCGCTGCCCGTCGGCAACATGAAATCCTCTCAATTGGGCAGGCAACCATTTCCGTGTACAGTGTTCCATGAATGTAATATGGTTTTGTTACTTGTTAATTTAAGAGAGTTTTATTGATGAAGAAGTTGTTTAGCCTGGCGTTAATCGCCGCCTCTGTCGCCCTGCTGAGCGCCTGCTCTCCGGATGAAGATAATAAAGTGAAAGTCGCTATCAATACCGGGCCGGACGAAGCCATCTGGAAAGTAGTGGAGCAGGTAGCGAAGGATAAATATCACCTCGACGTCGAAGTGGTCTCCTTCAATGATTACGTGCTGCCTAACGAAGCGCTGAACAACAAAGATGTGGATGCCAACGCCTTCCAGACCCTGCCTTACCTTGAGGCGCAGTCGAAGGAGCGCGGCTATAAATTCGCGGTGGTGGGTAAAACCTTTGTCTTCCCTATCGCCGCCTATTCACATCGTATCAAAAATATCAGCGAGCTCCCTGAGGGGGCGACAGTGACCATCTCTAATGAAACCACCACCCTGGGCCGCAGCCTGCTGCTGCTTCAGGCGCAGGGACTGCTCAAGCTGAAACCGGGCGTCGGCTATTTACCCACCACGCTGGATATCATCGACAACCCAAAACAGCTGAAAATTGTGGAGGTGGATACCCCGCAGCTGACTCGTACTCTGGATGACCCGAACGTCAGCCTGTCAATCATTAACACCAACTTCTCCGCCCAGGCCGGCCTGTCGGCCGCCCGCGACGGTCTGTTCATGGAGGGACCGGATTCCCCTTACGTGAATGCGATCGTCGCCCGCGAGGATAACAAGGACAGCAAGAAAATTCAGGAACTGAAAGCCGCCTTCCAGACCAGTGAAGTCGCGGAAAAAGCGAAGGAAGTCTACAAAGGCGACGCGATCAAAGGCTGGTAAGCCCGAGCCGGCGCCGTCCCTGCAGACGGCGTCGCGCTATCCCCGTCACCGCGAGCGCAGCAGCAACCAGATAAAGACCGGCGCGCCCAGCGTCGCCGTCACCACGCCAATCGGCAGCTCAGCGGCGGAAAGCGCCAGCCGGGCGATAATATCCGCCCCCAGCAAAGCGCTTGCCCCCGCCAGCATGCAGGCCGGGAGCAACACCCGGTGATCGCTCAAGCCGCACAGCCGCAGAATGTGTGGGATCACCAGGCCGATAAAGCCAATCGCCCCCGCCAGCGCCACGCTCACGCCGACCATCCAGCCGGTCGCCACCACCAGCAGCTTGCGCCACAGCCACAGCGGCAGCCCGAGCTGACGGGCGGAGACTTCGCCCAGCGCCAGTAAATTCAGGGGTTGTGACTGCAGACAGACCCAGCAGAGTACCGGCAGGAGGGCTATCATCAGCCACAGCTGCTGCCAGTCGACGCCGCCAAACCCGCCCATCATCCAGTACATCAGCTGCCGCAGGTCAAAAGAGGTGGAGAAGTACACCGCCCAGGTCATCAGGGCGCTGCAGATGATGCCCAGCGCCACCCCCGCCAGCAGCAGACGGCTGGTGGAAAGATGGCGGCGGGCGAAACGCAGCAGAATAAAGGTGATCAGCAGCGCGCCGAGGATCGCGCACAGCCCAAGCGCCCAGCCTGGTAACAGGCCTTTGCCCAACAGGACGGCGGCAATCAGCCCGACGCCCGCGCCGTTGGAGACGCCCAGCAGACCCGGTTCCGCCAGCGGATTTTCAAACAGCGCCTGCATTATCGCCCCGGAGAGCGCCAGCGCCGCCCCCACCAGCAGCACCGCCAGGGTCCGCGGCAGGCGGATCTGCCAGATAAACAGATGCCCCTTGGCGCTGAACCACTCACCGGGCGGGATCCATTGATCCCCCGCGCACAGACTGATCAGCAGGGTGACCAGCAGCAACAGCGTTAAACCAAAGAGCCAACGCCGGCTGCGGCGCTGTTGGAGATGGGCGAGAGTCAGCATAGATTCCATTACGCACTGGGAACAAGAGGCTGATTTTACGGTGGCTGTCGCGGTGAGAAAAGGAAAACCTCACAGCCAAACGTCGACGCGGAGGAGGCTCCCCCGCGTCGACCATCCCGCTTTACACCAGGATCTGAAACAGCAGCGCGAAGAGAATGATGTTCGCCACCACGATTGCCCAGCCGTTATAGAGCATGTATTTCAGATGAGTAGACTGTGCCAGCCCCATCTGGCCGAACATGTCCGATGAGGGGAACGGCCCGAACCAGTCCACCTGAGACGAGGCCAGCAGCACCGCGGTGGTCCCCTGCGGCGGCACGCCGGCGGCCATCAGCATTGGGCCAAAGATTTTATGAGTAAAGGTCATCTGGGCCACCGCCGCGCCAGGCACATGGCCGATAATATTGAACGCGAAGATGCTAAAGCACAGCCAGGCCGGGGAGATCCCCTCCAGCAACGGCTGGGTATACTCCAGCAGCCCCTGATAGGCGTGCAGGCCATCCATCAGCTCAAGGATCGGGTTGTACAGCCAGTAGAGAATAAACATCCACACCAGACGACCGCAGCCGTGATAGAGGGCCTGCAGGATCTGCGTCGGCCGCAGGCCGCCCACCAGCCCGGTCATCAGCGCCACCAGCAGCATGACGATAATTGCAAAGCTAAAGCCGGCTTTAATCACCACTCCAACTACCGCCATCACGATGATGGTCGCGGCGAAAGCCAGCGCGCTTAATTTACGCCGGCGCTGCTGCGCGGCGTTAAGTTCCTCTTGCGGCTTTTCCGAGAGATCGACCTCATAGCACAGTTTGCCTTCGGTCATCTTCTGGATCCGTCCCGCCATGATCCAGCCGGCTAACAGGGTGACGGCGCTCATCAGCAGGCCGACATACAGCAGATAATCCGGATAGCTCAGTCCGCCAAGGCTGAGGATCGTCACGGTGCTGGGGGTGAAAGGCCCGGTAAAGAGTCCAACGGAACCGGCGGTCATCATCAGCGCGGCCACCGTCGGCGGCGTTAAGCGTACCGCCGCCGCTACGGGGATAATCACTGCGACAATAATCGCGTTGCCACCGGCCATGGTGCCCAGCGAACCGCAAATTAAAATCGATGACACCACAATGCCGAACTTGACCCGCGTCTGGCTCGACAGCCCAATACGGTGGACCACGAATTTCACCAGCTCAACCGCCGCGCCGGTGCGGGTGGCTACCTCCCCCACGCCGGCGCCGAGCATAATGATAAGCCCGACGGTGGCAATAAATGACCCGGTGGATTTCGCCAACATCACGCCCATTTCCGGCAGACCGGTTGAGGTCATGATCATGGCGATAATAATCGAGGAGATGACCGCCAGCACAATATCGACGCCGATCAGCGATAATATCGCTAACGCCACCAGCGGCGTAAATCCCAGCAGGCCAAGCTCGCTGCCCGGTCGACCGTGGCACCACAGCGCAATCAACACGAACAGCAGCAATAACAGACCGGTAATAACGTTTTTTCGCGTGATATTTCGTCTGACAGGCGTATTGCCTGCGAGCGTTGAGTCACTCATAACACTCCTTAATGCCAATCAATCCGACCGTAAAGGTCAGGTGGTGTATTGGGGCCTGCTCAGAAAATATCCTCCCTCTTTTTCATTATTGGCCGCGGCCTGAGGGTCTGGTGGGGTACAAAGGAAACGATTCTGAGAGCGTTTTATTCCGCCATCAGGCGGGGCCAGCAGCACAATATGTAACCAATGCGCTGATTGGTGATTAAATTTATGTTAACTTAGTGTTAGTAGAAAATGACTTTTTATCGGTAGGCTATAACCCTGAGTTAACTGTTCATGAAACTGCGTCATCTGGAAATCTTCTATGCCGTCATGACCTGCGGCTCTCTGTCGCGGGCTGCGGAATCGCTCAATATCTCCCAGCCAGCGGCCAGCAAAGCGTTAAAAAGCGCCGAGCTGAAGCTGGGCTTTACCCTCTTTCAGCGGGTGCGCGGCAAGCTGCTGCCGACCAGCGAGGCGATCACACTTTTCGAAAAAGCGCAGACTATTTATCAGGACCTCGATAACCTGCGCCTGCTGGCCGATAACCTGGCCCGCGATCCGCGCGCTAAAATCACCTTAGGCTGCCTGCTGAGCCTGGGGTTAAGCCTGGTACCGGAGCTGGTGACCGATTTTTATCAACAAAACAGCAACCTGGTAATGACGCTCACCACAGAACACACCGAGACGCTGGTTAGAAAACTGGATTTACGCGAGATAGATTTAGCGCTGACGCTGCAGCCGGTGCAGCAGGGAGAGATCCTTACCACCCTGATTGCCGAAGTGCCGCTGGTATATATCGACCGTCATTATCGTCAGGGTGCGGTGGACATCAGCGAGATCGACCAGCAGCGGTGGATCTCGCCGGGGCCGCACTCGCTCTCCGCCGCCATCGCCACCCGTCGCGACTTTTCCACTACCCGGCTAAACGTCCAGACCTACTATATGGCCACCGAGTTCGTGAAGCGCGGCATGGGCTGCAGCATTACCGATATCTTTTCCGCCCAGCACAACCTTTCTCCCGAGATGATCCATCCCATTACGCCGCCGATCGCGATTAACCTCTGCCTGTTACGGCGGGCCGACGTTTCCCTGAGCCCGATGGCGCAAAAGTTCGTCGATTTTCTCTGCCAGCGCCTGCGCCAGCAGCTCAAGGAGATTAACCTGCGGTTATACCCTGACCATAAAAAGTCAATTGCGCCGCTGGGGTAAATGCTTTGACATAACCCGATAAATTGATCAGCGGTGGATATATCGGGTTATGAACAAACGCATTGTCATTATCGGCGGCGGCGTGGTCGGTCTGGCCACGGCCTGGGAACTGATTAAGCGCGGCCATCAGGTGCAATTACTGGAGCGCAATGGCGAACCGGCCAGCGCCACCAGTTTTGCCAACGGCGGACAATTAAGTTACCGCTACGTCGCTCCCCTTGCCGACAGCGGCGTTCCCCTGCAGGGGATGAAATGGATGGGTAAAGCCGATTCGCCGCTCAATATGCGTCTCAATATCTCTTTTCAGCAGTGGCGCTGGCTGCTGCAGTTCCTGCGCGCCTGTAATAGCCAGACCAATAAAATAAACGGCGACCATATATTGCGTCTGTCGCTGCTCAGCCGGCAGGTTATGCAGTCGTGGCGGGAAGAGGATAGGCTTGCCGATTTTCACTGGCGACGCAGCGGAAAATTAATTATCCATCGCCGGGAATACGATTTTACTAAAGCGGCAAAAGGGATAGATCCTCAATATCAGCAGGTGCTGAATGCTGAAGCCTGCCTGCGGCTGGAGCCGGCGCTAAAACATATCAGCCCTTCGCTACAGGGCGGCATTTATTCGCCGGGGGATGAAACGGCGGATTGCCATCAGTTTTGCCTTGCGCTGCTCGACAAGCTCACCGCCAGCAGCCGCTTCAGCCTGCTGACCCACTGTGAGGTGCTGCAGCTCACTAAGCGCGGCGGACGCGTCAGCGCCCTGGAGACCAGCCGCGGGAGCATCACCGGCGATGAGTATGTCGTCGCCGCCGGAAACGGCAGCGGCCCGCTGCTGGGACATCTGGGCGTTCGCGTGCCGCTCTGCGCCCTGAAGGGGTATAGCCTGACCCTTCCCTATCCCCAACAGACGGGCATTGCGCCGGACATCAGCGTTACCGACTATGGGCACAAAATTGTCTATGCCCGCCTTGGCCAGCAGTTGCGCATCGCAGCGATGGTGGACATCGGCTACGACGGCGACGAACTGCGCGAAAGCCGCATTCAGGCGCTGAAGAGCATCGTCGCCCGTAGCTTTCCCGAACTCGAGGGGTTGGACAAGGCCGAAGCTTGGACCGGCATGCGCCCCTCAACGCCAGCCGGCCCACCGCTGCTGGGACGCGCCGGCTACCCCAACCTGTGGATGAACCTCGGCCAGGGAAGCCTCGGCTTTACCCTCGCCGCCGGCAGCGCGGTGGTGCTGGGCGCGTTAATCGACAATCAGATGCCAGACATTTCTTTAGAAGGTCTCACATGGAAACAAACCGCATGACAATTATTCGCAATCATCCACAACCTCGTCTTTCCGCCAGCGTTGAGTATGGCAATCTGCTGTTCCTCTCCGGACAGACGCCGAAAAGCAACGAGGAGGAGATCACCTTGCAGACCCGCGAAGTGCTGGAGAAGATCGACGCCCTGCTGGCAGAGTCCGGGAGCGATAAGCGGCACATTCTCTCCGCGCAGATCTGGCTGAAAAATATCGAACGTGACTTTGCTGCGTTCAATGAGGCGTGGGTGGAGTGGATGCCGGACGGCCATAGCCCGGCGCGAGCGGCCGTGCAGGCGGAGATGGCGCGACCAGAAATCCTGGTGGAGATCATGCTCACTGCCGTTAAAGCGTAAGTTTCGACAGAAAAGAAAAAGGCCGCGATGCGGCCTTTTTAATTAGTTCAGATTATTTGTCTTTAGGCGACGCGTTTTCGACACGGCTTTTCAGCTTCTGACCGGGTCTGAAGGTCACCACGCGCCGGGCTGTAATGGGAATATCCTCCCCCGTCTTCGGGTTACGTCCCGGGCGTTGGTTTTTATCCCGCAAATCGAAGTTGCCGAACCCGGAGAGTTTGACCTGTTCTCCGTTTTCCAGAGCACGACGGATCTCTTCGAAAAACAACTCGACCAGTTCTTTGGCATCCCGCTTGCTAAGCCCAAGCTTATCAAACAGATATTCTGACATTTCAGCTTTTGTAAGCGCCATAGGTTCAATCCCTCAATGATGCCTGGAATCGCTCTTTTAATGCCTCTACACATCTGGCAACGGTAGCGGCAATCTCCTCTTCTTCGAGTGTACGGCTGGTATCCTGCAGGATCAGGCTAATCGCAAGGCTCTTATACCCTTCCGCCACACCTTTACCACGGTACACGTCAAATAAGTTTACGCCAACTACCTGATTTACGCCAACTTTCTTACATTCGGCTAAAACATCGGCGGCAGCCACGTTTTCCGCGACCAGTACCGCGATGTCGCGACGGTTCGCCGGGAAGCGGGAAATATCGCGCGCCTGAGGCACCACGCGGTCTGCGAGCTTGTTCCACTCCAGTTCAAACACCAGAGTGCGACCGTTCAGATCCAGTTTACGTTCCAGCTCAGGATGAACAACCCCAATGAAACCAATGCGTTCACCTTTAAGATAAATCGCTGCGGACTGCCCCGGATGCAGCGCGGTGGTCGCTTCAGCACGGAATTCGATATCCGCTAATTTTCCGGTTAAATCCAGAACGGCTTCCAGATCGCCTTTCAGATCATAGAAATCGACCGTCTCTTTCGCCAGTGTCCAGTGCTCTTCGTAGCGGTTGCCGCAGATGGCCCCGGCCAGCATCACATCCTGACGAATGCCCAGCGGCGCGTTGGTGTCCGGCACAAAGCGCAGACCACTCTCAAAGATGCGTACCCGGCTCTGCTGACGGTTCTGGTTGTAGACCACGGTCCCCAGCAGGCCAGTCCACAGCGACAGGCGCATCGCCGACATTTCGCTGGATATCGGGCTTGGCAGAATCAGCGCCTCTTCACCCGCGTGGATCAGCTGCTGGACTTTCGGGTCGACGAAGCTGTAGGTGATCACTTCCTGATAGCCTTTGTCATTCAGCAGCGTTTTCACGCGCTTCAGCGACAGATCGGCTTCACGGTGGGTACCCATGATCAGACCCGCCTGCACCGGCTCATCAGGAATGTTGTTGTAGCCATAAACGCGAGCCACTTCCTCGACCAGATCCTCTTCGATCTCCATGTCGAAACGCCAGCTCGGGGCCACCGCCTGCCATTCGCCTTCGCCCACCGTCACTTCGCAGCCGAGGCGCTGCAGAATGTCGGTGACCTGCGCGTCGTCGATATGGTGGCCAATCAGGCGATCCAGTTTGCTACGACGCAGAGTGATGGTGGCGCGTTTTGGCAGAGTCTCTTCGTTGGTCACGTCGATCACCGGGCCGGCTTCGCCGCCGCAGAGGTCGATCAGCAGACGCGTGGCGCGCTCCAGCGCTTTATACTGCAGGGCCGGATCGACGCCGCGCTCATAGCGATGAGAGGCATCGGTGTGCAGGCCGTGACGGCGCGCGCGGCCGGTGATGGACAGCGGGCTGAAGAAGGCACACTCCAGCAGCACGTTCTGGGTTTCGTCGTTAACGCCGGAGTGCTCCCCGCCGAAGATCCCGCCCATTGCCAGCGCTTTGTTGTGGTCAGCAATGACCAGGGTATCGCTGTCGAGCTTCGCTTCGGAGCCATCAAGCAGGACCAGGGTTTCGCCCTCTTTCGCCATACGCACCACGATCCCGCCTTCGATACGGTCACGGTCAAAGGCGTGCATCGGCTGGCCCAGCTCAAGCAGCACATAGTTGGTTACGTCAACCACCGCGTCGATGGAGCGGATCCCGCAGCGGCGCAGTTTCTCTTTCATCCACAGCGGCGTCGGCGCTTTGACGTTGATGCCTTTCACCACGCGGCCCAGATAGCGCGGGCACGCCTGCGGGGCGTCAACCTGAATCGGCAGCACATCGTCAATGGTGGCGGCAACCGGGGTGATTTCCGGCGCGTTCAGCGGCGCCTTGTTCAGCACGGCCACGTCGCGCGCGACGCCGATGATGCCCAGGCAGTCGGCGCGGTTCGGGGTGACGCTGATCTCGATGGTGTTATCGTCTAGCTTAAGGTATTCGCGAATATCGGTACCGATCGGCGCATCCGCCGGCAGCTCGATAATTCCGCTATGATCGTCGGAAATGCCCAGCTCGGAGAAGGAGCACAGCATCCCTTCTGACGGTTCGCCGCGCAGCTTCGCAGCCTTGATTTTAAAATCGCCCGGCAGCACGGCGCCGATGGTCGCCACGGCGACTTTCAGCCCCTGACGGCAGTTTGGCGCGCCGCAGACGATGTCCAGTAGGCGTTCGCCGCCGACGTTGACTTTAGTGACGCGCAGTTTGTCGGCGTTCGGGTGCTGACCGCACTCCACGACTTCACCAACAACGACGCCGTTGAAGCTGCCGGCAACCGGCTCAACGCCGTCCACTTCGAGGCCCGCCATGGTGATCTGATCGGAAAGCGCTTCGCTGTCGATCGCCGGGTTAACCCACTCGCGTAACCACAGTTCACTGAATTTCATTGTTCTGTCCTGCCCTTATTTAAACTGTTTGAGGAAACGCAGATCGTTTTCGAAGAACGCGCGCAGATCGGTGACGCCATAGCGCAGCATGGTCAGACGCTCCATGCCCATGCCAAAGGCGAAGCCGGAATACACTTCCGGATCGATACCCACGTTGCGCAGCACGTTCGGGTGCACCATCCCGCAGCCCAGCACTTCCAGCCATTTGCCGTTTTTACCCATCACGTCGACTTCCGCGGACGGTTCGGTGAAGGGGAAGTAAGACGGACGGAAGCGTACCTGCAGATCTTCTTCAAAGAAGTTGTTCAGGAAATCGTGCAAGGTTCCTTTCAGGTTGGTGAAGCTGATGTTTTTATCAACGATCAGACCTTCCATCTGGTGGAACATCGGGGTGTGGGTCTGATCGTAGTCGTTACGATAGACGCGTCCCGGCGCGATAATACGGATCGGCGGCTGCTGGTTTTCCATGGTGCGGATCTGCACGCCGGAGGTCTGGGTGCGCAGCAGGCGAGTGGCATCGAACCAGAAAGTGTCGTGGTCAGCGCGCGCCGGATGGTGACCCGGGATATTCAGCGCATCGAAGTTGTGGTAATCATCTTCGATTTCCGGGCCCGTCGCCACGGTAAAGCCGAGCTCACCGAAGAAACTTTCAATACGGTCGATGGTGCGGGTGACCGGATGCAGGCCGCCATTTTCAATGCGGCGACCCGGCAGCGAGACGTCGATGGTCTCTGCAGCCAGACGAGCATTCAGCGCCGCCCCTTCCAGTTCGGCTTTGCGCGCATTCAGCGCCTGCTGTACCTGCTCTTTCGCTTCGTTGATGACCGCACCGGCTGCCGGACGCTCTTCCGGCGGCAACTCACGCAGGGTGGTCATTTGCAGGGTCAGATGCCCTTTCTTACCCAGGTATTCCACGCGGACGTTGTCCAGCGCAGCAACATCTGATGCCTCGTTAATGGCTGCCTTGGCACTGGCAACCAGCTCTGCGAGATGTGACATGGTTTTCCTCATTATGTCGGTGCAGACACCGGTTATAGTGAAATTAATATTCCGAATCCATATACGAAAAAAGCCTCCACAGGGGAGGCTTTCTGGCGCTGTTTTCCGTTTCTTCTTTCACGCGCTAGCCTCCTGAGTTCAGGTGCTAAAGTAAAAAAAGAAGCGGAAAATAGCAGCATTCATGCTTGCATTACCTTGTCTGGTAAGAAACGTCAGACCTGTATTGAAAAGCCTGCGCCGATAAAAGTCAATGTATTGATGGTGTTGAAACGAAAAGAGGGAGACAAGCTCCCTCTTTCAACTGGCTTATGCCAGAGCTGCTTTCGCTTTTTCGACCAGAGCGGTGAACGCTACTTTGTCGAATACGGCGATGTCAGCCAGGATCTTACGGTCGATTTCAACAGAGGCTTTTTTCAGGCCATTGATGAATTTGCTGTAAGAAATACCGTTCTGACGTGCTGCTGCGTTGATACGTGCAATCCACAGTTGACGGAACTGACGTTTACGTTGACGACGGTCACGGTAAGCGTACTGACCAGCTTTGATAACAGCCTGGAAGGCAACGCGGTATACGCGAGAACGCGCACCGTAGTAGCCTTTAGCTTGTTTCAAAATTTTCTTGTGACGTGCACGTGCAATTACACCACGTTTTACGCGAGCCATGTGTGCTCTCCTGTATCTATTCTAAGTTAAAAAAGTTAAACGTTAACGACTTATGCGTACGGCAGGCACGCGATAACCAGGCCCAGATCGCCTTTGGAAACCATGGCTTTCGGACGCAGGTGACGTTTACGCTTGGTAGCTTTTTTAGTCAGAATGTGACGCAGGTTAGCGTGCTTGTGCTTAAAACCACCTTTACCGGTTTTTTTGAAGCGCTTAGCAGCACCGCGTACGGTCTTAATTTTTGGCATTTTAATAACTTCCACTTCGCATTGTTAATAAACGAAACAAAGGCGAACAAAACCAGTGAGCCGAAGCCCACCGGAAATGTTTCTTGATGGCCTTACTGTTTCTTCTTAGGAGCGAGCACCATGATCATCTGGCGGCCTTCGATCTTCGTTGGGAAGGATTCGACTACTGCCAGTTCAACCAGATCGTCTTTCACGCGGTTAAGCACTTCCATACCGATCTGCTGGTGGGCCATCTCACGACCGCGGAAACGCAGCGTGATTTTGGCCTTATCGCCATCTTCGAGAAAGCGAATCAGGCTGCGGAGTTTTACCTGATAGTCACCTTCATCAGTACCAGGGCGGAATTTAATTTCCTTAACCTGGATAACTTTCTGCTTCTTCTTCTGTTCCTTAGAAGACTTACTCTTTTCATAAAGGAACTTGCCGTAGTCCATGATACGACAAACTGGCGGCTCGGCGTTAGGGCTGATTTCAACTAAATCTACTCCAGCCTCTTCAGCCTTTTCGATAGCTTCTCTCAGACTCACAATACCCAGCTGCTCACCTTCCAGACCTGTTAAGCGAACTTCCTGGGCGCGAATCTCGCCATTGATACGATTCGGACGTGCCGTTTGAACTCGTTTTCCGCCTTTAATACCTTATTCCTCCAGTTGTTGAAGACTGCGGCTGCGAATCTCTTGTTGCAGCTTCTCGATCACTTCATTTACGTCCATGCTGCCGAGGTCTTTCCCGCGACGGGTGCGCACGGCCACTTTGCCGGCTTCGACTTCTTTGTCGCCACAGACCAACATATACGGGACACGACGTAAAGTGTGCTCGCGGATTTTAAAGCCAATCTTCTCATTTCTCAAGTCTGCTTTTACACGAATGCCCGCATTTTGTAGTTTACGCGTCAATTCGTTAACGTATTCAGCCTGAGAATCGGTGATATTCATGACCACCACCTGCACTGGCGCAATCCAGGTTGGGAAGAAGCCAGCGAACTCTTCGGTCAGGATGCCAATGAAGCGCTCCAGAGAACCGAGAATCGCACGGTGGATCATGACCGGCACCTGACGCTCGTTGTTTTCGCCCACATAGGAGGCGCTTAAACGCTGCGGCAGAGAGAAGTCCAGCTGTACCGTACCGCACTGCCATGCACGATCGAGGCAGTCATACAGGGTAAATTCAATTTTCGGGCCGTAGAACGCCCCTTCACCCAGTTGATATTCAAATGGGATATTATTTTCTTCCAGCGCCACCGCCAGATCCGCTTCCGCGCGATCCCAGGTCTCGTCGCTGCCGATACGTTTTTCCGGGCGAGTCGACAGTTTGACAACGATCTTCTCGAAGCCAAAGGTGCTGTACATATCGTAGACCATACGAATACAGGCGTTCACTTCATCGCGAACCTGATCTTCAGTACAGAAGATATGCGCATCATCTTGGGTAAAGCCACGAACGCGCATCAGACCGTGCAGCGCACCTGACGGCTCGTTGCGGTGGCAGCTACCGAACTCCGCCATACGCAGCGGCAGGTCACGGTAGGATTTCAGCCCCTGGTTGAAGATCTGCACGTGGCCCGGGCAGTTCATCGGCTTAATGCAGTATTCACGGTTCTCAGAAGAGGTGGTGAACATCGCATCTTTGTAGTTGTCCCAGTGGCCGGTTTTTTCCCACAGCACGCGGTCCATCATGAACGGACCTTTCACTTCCTGGTACTGGTACTCTTTGAGCTTGGAGCGCACGAAGGTTTCCAGTTCACGGAAGATAGTCCAGCCGTCGTTATGCCAGAAGACCATACCCGGCGCTTCTTCCTGCATGTGGTACAGGTCGAGCTGCTTGCCGATTTTACGGTGGTCGCGCTTCGCGGCCTCTTCCAGGCGCTGCAGGTAGGCGTTCAGGGCTTTCTTATCGGCCCACGCGGTACCATAAATGCGCTGCAGCATCTTGTTGTTGCTGTCGCCGCGCCAGTACGCGCCTGCGGTTTTCATCAGCTTGAAGTGATGGCAGAAACGCATGTTCGGCACGTGTGGACCGCGGCACATATCGATATATTCTTCATGATGATACAGGCCAGGCTTGTCATCATGAGCAATGTTTTCGTCAAGAATAGAAACTTTATAGCTTTCGCCGCGCTTCACGAAGGTTTCACGCGCTTCGTGCCAGCTCACTTTCTTCTTGATGACATCGTAGTTTTTCTCGGCGAGCTCATGCATACGTTTTTCGAGCGCGTCGATATCTTCCTGAGTCAGGGTGTGGTCGAGGTCTACGTCATAGTAGAAGCCATTATCAACAACCGGACCGATAGCCATTTTGGTGTTGGGCCACAGCTGTTTGATAGCATGGCCTAACAGGTGCGCGCAGGAGTGACGAATGATCTCCAGCCCTTCTTCATCTTTAGCCGTGATAATAGAGAGGGTGGAATCGGTTTCGATCGGGTCGCAGGCGTCTACCAGTTCACCGTTTACCCGCCCGGCGATGGTGGCTTTCGCCAGGCCTGGGCCGATATCCAGCGCGACGTCCATCGGGCTGACGGCGTGATCAAAATGGCGTTGGCTGCCATCAGGAAGCGTAATTACAGGCATTTTATGTCCTTATTTGCAGTGGTGCCCCACACGAAAGAGCACATACAAAACAATATAATCATAATTATCACCAGGTTAAGGCGCAGTTCCCGCTTCACTCTGCGAAAAGAGGAGCACGACCGGAGCGATCGTTCCCGCCTGCTGCCGCCTGCTGATAACACCGGGGAGTAGTTTACACATCATTGGTACGTGATTAAAGCCGCAATAGCATAAATGATGGCGGAATGCGGAGAAAACAAGAGCGGCGCGGATAAAAGCAGAATATCCGCCAGGAAGGGGCGATAATAATCACCAGCGAAGCCGGACGATATTATGCGGACAAACTAAAAGAGACGCGTTGATATTGCCTGCGTGATGTTTAGCGCGGGTCGTTAAACCGGTACCACTTTACCCGGCTTAATAGACTGCCCGTGAAGCAGTAGCCTGCGATATTAAGACCACTCGCCTGCCACCAGCGTATGCACATTAAAGGCATCGCTCATGGATTGTCCGGTGCTACGGGAACCGGGGGCAATATTCGATCCGGCCTCAACGTCGGTAGCTTTGGCGATACCTACCTGCGTATGGTCCTGGTTACCCGACGGCGGAACTGGCGTGGCGGCCGATGCGCCAAAGGAAAGCACGCACAGCGCCAGGGCTGCGATGGTAAATTGGCTTTTTTTCATGATGTTTATTCTCTTATTACGGAAGACGGACCGAACAATGTCTCCATTCGGTCAGTGGCTGTTAGTATAGATCCAGATCACATATTTGTCCGTCGAATATTTAGCTTTTCGTGTCAAATAGAATGAATATTTGTCAGCAAATGGAGAATAATGGAGAAAAAATGGAGGCCAGTTTCTTTTTATAAAAACTAAAACGAATTGCCAGAAAAAATAATGTCACTTATTGCTAAATCTAAAACGATCAGGCCGGGAAACCCGGCCTGAAAATATTACATTTTATACCCGAGGGAGAGCGAGGTCCGGCGATCGGTATGCTCCGGCGCAGACGCCGGCGGCTCCGAGTTCCAGGTGACGTTGTACGCCACTTTCAACGCAAAGTGGGCGTTAATCGCCACGTTTAACGCACTCTCTGAGTTGACCGTGGTGTCCTCGGCGCCAAATACCGATACCCCTTGGGTAAATTTGGCGTTATCGGTCATCTGCCAGGCCCAGGTTCCGGAGGCGTAGCCCAGCGGTTGAGTGTCGGTATCCCCGTCGGTGTATTCGTCATAGCGGACGCCAGGACCAAATTCAAACCGCAGGCTGTGCACCGGTCCGTTGAGGATTTGACGACCATAGCCCGCCGTCAGGACATCGCGCTGCTGATAGCCGTTATAACGGTCGGTTAGCCAACTGCCCTGCCCAAAGACGTAGTTCATATCGGTCAGGTTATAGCGACTACGACCACCGACTGCATATTTCTCAGAGGAGCGCTCATCGTTGGACGAGGTGTTGCTGGCGTTGCCCCACAGGGACCAGGCGGTGGTGTTGCCATACCAGGTCAGGGTGGAATCAGCCGTCATTGAGGAGTTCTTGGTGTTGCCGGACTGCGCCAGGTAACCTGCGTTGACCACCCCTTCGAACGGTTTTTTGGCAGCGGAAGGGTCATCCATGACGGTAAATACAGAATCATCGGCCATTGCGCCAACAGACGCAAAAAGCCCCCCCGCCAGCATGACCGCTGCGGGTACTGTCTTTAAAAGCTTCATTATAACTCTCTAAAATACATTTTTTTAGGACAGTACAAATGATGAACAGGCCTAACCATGCCGGCTCATTGAATTTAGCGTCCGTACAACATAAAAGAGACCTGTGGGTCCCGGAAACTTTCGCGAGGATCGCGGAGTGCAGGTCCTAAGAAAGGTAGCAAATTATAAAAAAGCACGAATAACATAGCAATCACTTACTCTTTCGTTTTTTGAATAAGACAGCTCCGGAAACAATCTTTATTTCATAATGAAAATACAGGCTTCTTTGCAAATCTCTCAGGGACAGCACTTTCCCTCCCTGAATCATCGTGCCATGCTTAAATAAAGCACAGTCGCCGTATTAAGGAGGAGAAGGAATGACCAAAATTTATACGCTCACGCTGGCCCCCTCGCTGGATAGCGCCACCCAGACCCCGCAGATCTACCCGGAAGGGAAACTCCGCTGCAGCGCGCCGGTATTTGAACCCGGCGGCGGCGGGATCAACGTCGCCCGCGCCGTGACCTTTCTCGGCGGCAAAGCCACCGCCATTTTCCCGATTGGCGGCGCCACCGGCGAGCACCTTGCCGCCCTGCTGGCCGATGAGCAGGTGCCGATCGAGACCGTCGAAACCCGCGACTGGACGCGACAGAACCTGCACGTTCACGTGGCCGCCAGCGGCGAACAGTATCGCTTTGTGATGCCCGGCGCCGCGCTGACAGACGATGAATTCCGCCGCCTGGAAGAAAAAGTCCTGACCATCGACCCCGGCTCACTGCTGGTGATCAGCGGCAGCCTGCCGCCAGGTATCAGCGTCGAAAATCTGATGCAGCTTGTTAAAAATGCGCAACAGCAAGGCCTGCGTTGCATTATCGACAGCTCCGGCGATGCGCTGGCCGCCGCGCTGGACGTCGGCAATATTGAATTAGTGAAGCCAAACCAGAAAGAGCTCAGCGCCCTCGTGCAGCGCGATCTGAGCCAGCCTGATGACGTCCGCCTTGCCGCTCAGTCGTTGATCCAGTCCGGTAAAGTGCGCCGGGTGGTGGTCTCCCTCGGTCCGCAGGGGGCGTTAGGGATTGACGCCAGCGGCAGCGTTCAGGTGGTGCCGCCGCCAATGAAAAGCCAGAGCACCGTCGGCGCCGGCGACAGCATGGTGGGCGCCATGACCTTGCGTCTGGCGGAAAACGCCAGCCTCGAAAACATGGTACGCTTTGGCGTCGCCGCCGGTAGTGCCGCGAC
The DNA here is from genome assembly GCF_046602535.1 of Klebsiella sp. 1SOBk10mer. Classification (NCBI taxonomy): domain Bacteria; kingdom Pseudomonadati; phylum Pseudomonadota; class Gammaproteobacteria; order Enterobacterales; family Enterobacteriaceae; genus Klebsiella; species Klebsiella sp. 1SOBk10mer. The sequence goes on along the minus strand of NZ_JBKIUP010000001.1, from coordinate 870,042 downwards.
CATCAACCAGGGTACCCGCCTCTGTTCGCAGGCCAATACGCAAAAAATCTACGATTATCTCTGCGGACGTTGATTTCCCCTGCCCCTCCGCGCCGGCGGAGGGGAGCCGCGAGATTTGCAGGATGGTCTATGCTGGAAAGGCCATACATAACAACGGGGTGTCGAGATGAGCAATGAAATTACCGCCTGGGTCGTCAGCGTAACCTTCCATGAGCAGGTGCTGACTGAGATCAATGAGGTCAGCAACCATTTTACCCGTGCCGGGTTTGTACTAACGCTCAATGATGAAGAGGGCACGCCCCATGAGCTGGGCACCAATACCTTTGGCCTGCTGAGCGCCCAAACAGCCGAGGAAGTGAAAGCTCTCAGCGCCGGCCTGGCGGAAGCGGCCCTTGGCCGTCCGGCAGAAATCGCCGTCAGCACATTCGCCGAGTGGTTAAAAGCTCAATAAATGCGTTTAGCGCAACGGAAAGCGTCAGTTGTGCGTCAGTTCCAGGTTTACCCGGTAGTAATGCGCTAACCTTATGATATGGTGGAAAACATGGGGAGAGACAGCATGTGGCAAGCAATCAGTACTCTTTTACGCGATTGGCATACCGAAGACGCTGAAATCGAACTGAAAACCGAGCTGCCCGGCGGAGAGATCCATTCCGCCTGGCATTTGCGCTTCGGCGGCAAAGATTACTTCGTGAAATGCGACGAACGGGAACTCCTGCCTATCTTCACCGCCGAGGCCGATCAGCTGGAGCTGCTGTCGCGAAGCAAAACCGTTCGCGTACCGCAGGTCTTTGCCGTCGGCAGCGATCGCGACTACAGCTTCGTGGTCATGGAATACCTCCCTCCCCGTCCGCTGGATGCGCATAACGCTTTCCTGCTTGGCCAGCAGTTAGCCCACCTGCATCGGTGGAGCGATCAGCCGCAGTTCGGTCTGGATTTTGATAACGATCTTTCCACCACGCCGCAGCCCAACGCCTGGCAGCGTCGCTGGTCGGTGTTTTTTGCCGAGCAGCGTATCGGCTGGCAGTTGGAGCTGGCGGCGGAGAAAGGGTTGCACTTTGGCGATATCGATACCTTAGTCGATGTGGTACAGCAGCGGCTGGCCAACCATCAGCCGCAACCTTCGCTGCTGCACGGGGACCTGTGGTCCGGCAACTGCGCCTTAGGGCCGGATGGCCCCTACATCTTCGACCCGGCCTGCTACTGGGGCGACCGCGAGTGTGATTTAGCAATGCTGCCGATGCACCCGGAACAACCCCCGCAGATCTATGACGGCTATCAGTCCGTCTCGCCGCTACCGGCTGGTTTTCTCGAGCGTCAGCCGATTTACCAGCTTTATACCCTGCTGAACCGGGCGATATTGTTCGGTGGCCAGCACCTGGTGACAGTCCAGCAGGCGCTGGACGATGTCCTGATGGAAAAAACGCGTTAGACAAGGTTTACGGCGGACCTCACCGGTCCGCCGCCCTGCATTATCAGTTAATCTCGACGCCGTTGAGGCGGAATTTAATGGTCATCGTCACGCCGGTTCCCGGTCTTGCCTGCTCGTAACGCCATCTGCGCATCGCGCTTTTCACCTCGCGCTCGAACATATTGGCCGGCTGGGCGGAGAGGATCTGCAAATTATCAATTCGGCCATCTGGCGTGACGTCAAACTTCACCCGCACCGTCCCTTCAATGCGCAGCGCCTGAGCGCGCGCCGGATAGGTCGGCTGGACACGGCTGATGGCCCGCGGGCCGCTCGGGGCAGTGACGGTGGGTTTGGCCGCTGCGGTGGAGGTGCTCGGCGCGGTGCGCGCTGGCGTCGTATTGTTGTTTTCAAACGGTGAAGCCGGACGCGGCTCCGCTGCCGGCTTGACGTCCCGCTTCGGCTGCTCAACCTTTTTCTCCGGCTTGGGCTTCGGTTTAGGTTTGGGCTTCGGCTTAGGTTCTGGTTTATGGATCACCACCGGCGCCTCTTTCGGCGGCTCAGGGACCACCTCAGGTTCCGGCTCTGGTTCGGGTTCAACAACGGGCTGCACGACGGGTTGCGCCGCCGGGGGCGGCTCAAGATCGGCCGGCGCCACCATGGTGATCTCTATCGGCTGCGTCGGGGAAGGCTGTTCAATAACCTGATGTACCGAGGTATAAAGCAACCCCGCCACAACGGCACCGTGGATAGCCACGGACAGCAGCGTTGGCCACGGGAAGCGGCGAGGTAAATCAAGGGTCATTGCGCTCATAGTCGTTTCTGTTGAAAAATGATGCTCCGATTTTAAATGCAAATAGCAATCATATTCAATAAGCCGTCTTAACCTGAGTCAATTTTTGCCACCATTTGCGGAAAAAAGCCGCGTCGGCAGGGCATTCGGCGCCGGGGCGCATCTTTGCATTGCAGTCCATCGTCGTTTAACTTAACGTAATTCGCCTGTTTATTGATAAGGAGCTTTGCCGTGCTTTACGTTATCTACGCTGAAGATATCGCCGATTCTCTGGAAAAGCGGCTCTCGGTTCGCCCCGCGCATCTTGCGCGTCTACAACTTTTACATGATGAAGGTCGGTTGCTTACCGCCGGACCAATGCCGGCCGTTGACAGCAACGAACCGGGCGCAGCTGGATTCAGCGGCTCAACGGTAATCGCTGAGTTTGATTCGCTGGAAGCGGCTCAGGCCTGGGCCAATGACGATCCGTACATTGCAGCTGGCGTCTACCGCCAGGTCTCTGTTAAGCCGTACAAAAAAGTATTTTGAAAAAAATCCCCTGCTATTTTTCTGGTTAACCGCAAAAACACACCAGGCCATCAGATGAAAGGGCGCATTTTTCTACACAACATTAAAATGCCGCCCTTTTTAACCGCACGAAAGCGCTGGCTGTTATCCGCCTGAGATGCCTGGAAGATGAGCACATCTCTTCCCCAGCGACGACATCATCGACCATCACCTCGCCTTTTGCGGCAACAGAAAATGCCGACCAAACGTCGACGCCGGGCATGATATTGAATGGCTAATATATTGAATAAGTCTGTGACAGAGATCTTGCATGGATCTATCGCTTGCTTTGCATGCCAGCGCATCCCGACATCGTCCGGTAAATCTTAAACACAGTTGAAAGAAGATCGTTAAAGAGAGAGGGATTCTCAGCAACAGATATTAACGCCTGGAGTAAATAAGCATGTATATCCGGTTCAGCTGACATAGGACCAAATATCGCCTATCTTGCTGCATTCAGGATCGCGGTGTCTGGAAAGCAACCGGAAATAAAAAAATGCGCTGATCCAGGCACATCCCATAGGGATGAACGTATAAAGATCACGTGACCAGATTTACGTTACAGAGGATTTTTTTAATGCCTATTAATTTCGTTAGGTAAAATTCACGCGGAGTGATTGTAGGGTTATTATTGGTTGGTTAAAATATTTGAACGGGAATAACAAATGTTTTCAATAAGCCCTGCATTTTTTTGGGCTACCATTTATGCACCTGACGCTTATGAGGATTTTTGTATGAACACCCTGAAAAAAACCGCATTATTTTCTCTGCTTGCCTTATATATTCCTGTATCACAGGCCGCTGCGACAGAATATAGCCTGGATCCACAGCATACTTCGGTTGTTATTGCCTGGAACCATTTTGGTTTCTCTAACCCTACCGCCTATATCTCTGATGTTTCAGGGAAACTCTCTTTTGACAAAGATAACCCAGAGAAATCCTCTGTGCACGTCACGCTGCCAGTCAAAACCATTGATACGCATGTCAAAGCGTTAACGGATGAGTTTTTAGGCAAAGAGTACTTCGATGTCAAAACGTATCCTGAGGCAACCTTTCAGAGCACCCGGGTGGAAAGTAAAGGCGGCAATAAATATGATGTTGAAGGTAACCTGACCATTAAAGACATCACCAAACCGGTAGTATTGCATGCCACCCTGAACAAGCAGGACATGCATCCGATGGTGAAAAAAGAGGCCATTGGTTTTGATGCCACTGGGGTAATAAAACGTTCAGACTTCAAGCTTGATAAATATGTTCCGGCGGTGAGTGATAACGTGACCATCACGTTATCTACGGAAGCCTATACCAAATAAATTTACACCCACAAAAGCGGTGCATTTTAATCAGAGTGGTCACCCCGATAGTTAGCATGAAATTGAAAAACGATCGATAACCCCGCGCCCTGTTCAGGCTTCTGCAGGGCGGTTAATGTCTGTCGCAGAATAAGGAGTTCTGTCGGTAATTCCCCGTCATACCCTGACAGACATCGCATAGATATTTCATTAGGCCACCTGGCGATGTTAAAAGGGAGTTCGGCGCAGGGCTGAGAAAACGACAACGGCACCGCGCACGGTGCCGTTAGCCTGCTCGCTTAACAGTCGGGGAAAATAAACAGCAGTGCATGACGCTGCCGTTTCACCAGCCCCTTCCTGATAGCGAGGATCCGCATATTGCGGCGTGATTGGGCTTCCAGCCAGCGCGCTTTACGGCGATTCACCTGTCTCAGCATGCGCCAGCGCCCTACTTCCGTTCTACTACGCTTCATTGCAACGACTCTACGAGTGAAAACAGCCCCCATTATAAACCTCTGCCTGCGGCTGACCACCGCTTTCGCTGCGTTTTTATTTGCCAGAAAAATACTGATGCGTAAACTCATCACATAACGTCATTCAAAAGGATTTTACATCTATGACAACCTTTTACACGGTGGTGAACTGGCTGGTCATTCTGGGGTACTGGCTGTTGATCGCCGGTGTAACATTACGAATTCTAATGAAACGCCGCGCTGTGCCGTCCGCGATGGCATGGTTATTGATCATTTATATTCTGCCGCTGGTGGGGATCATCGCCTATCTCTCCTTTGGCGAGCTGCATCTTGGCAAGCGGCGGGCAGAACGCGCGAGGGCGATGTGGCCTTCCACGGCCAAATGGTTAAACGACCTCAAAGCCTGCAAACATATCTTCGCGGAAGATAACAGCCCGGTGGCCGAGTCCCTGTTCAAGCTGTGCGAACGGCGCCAGGGCATTGGCGGCGTAAAAGGCAACCAGCTGCAGCTGCTGACGGAATCTGACGACGTCATGCAGGCCCTGATCCGCGATATTCAACTGGCTCGCCATAACATTGAGATGGTCTTCTATATCTGGCAGCCGGGCGGCATGGCCGACAGCGTCGCCGAATCGCTGATGGCCGCCGCCCGTCGCGGGGTTCACTGCCGGTTGATGCTCGACTCCGCGGGCAGTGTGGCTTTTTTCCGCAGCCCATGGGCGGCAATGATGCGTAACGCCGGCATTGAAGTGGTCGAGGCTCTCAAGGTCAATCTGATGCGTGTGTTTCTGCGCCGGATGGACCTGCGTCAGCATCGCAAAATGGTGATGATCGATAACTATATCGCCTACACCGGCAGCATGAATATGGTTGATCCCCGCTACTTTAAACAGGACTCAGGGGTCGGACAATGGATTGACCTGATGGCGCGCATGGAAGGCCCGGTGGCGACCTCGATGGGCATCGTCTACTCCTGTGACTGGGAGATCGAGACCGGCAAGCGCATTCTGCCGCCGCCACCGGACGTCAATATCATGCCGTTCGAAGAGGCCAGCGGACATACTATTCACACGATCGCCTCCGGACCGGGCTTTCCGGAAGATCTGATTCATCAGGCTCTCCTCACCGCCGCCTATGCGGCGAAAGAGCATTTGATCATGACCACGCCCTACTTCGTACCCAGCGACGACCTGCTGCACGCGATCTGTACCGCTGCCCAGCGCGGCGTGGACGTGAGTATTATTTTACCGCGCAAGAACGATTCGCTGCTGGTGGGCTGGGCCAGCCGGGCCTTTTTCACCGAGCTGCTGGCAGCAGGGGTGAAGATTTACCAGTTCGAAGGCGGCCTGTTGCATACCAAGAGCGTGCTGGTCGATGGCGAACTGAGTCTGGTGGGTACCGTGAATCTGGATATGCGCAGCCTGTGGCTCAATTTTGAAATCACGCTGGTCATCGATGACGCCGGCTTCGGCAGCGATCTGGCGGCGGTCCAGGATGACTATATCTCGCGCTCGCGCCTGCTGGACGCCCGTCGCTGGTTAAAACGTCCGCTGTGGCAGCGGATCGCCGAGCGACTGTTTTACTTCTTCAGCCCGTTGCTGTAAAACGTGCCCATCAGATACCGAATGAGTAGCAATCATGGATATGGATTTAAACAACCGTCTGACCGAAGACGAAACGCTTGAGCAGGCATACGACATCTTCCTCGAACTGGCGGCCGATAACCTCGACCCGGCGGACATCATTCTGTTTAACCTGCAGTTTGAGGAGCGCGGCGGCGCCGAGCTGTTCGACCCGTCTGCAGACTGGGAAGAGCATGTGGATTACGATCTGAACCCGGATTTCTTCGCCGAAGTGGTGATTGGCCTGGCGGATACCGACGGCGGGGAAATCAATGATATCTTCGCCCGCGTACTGCTGTGCCGCGAGAAAGATCATAAGCTGTGTCATATTCTGTGGCGTGAATAACGCTGACTAGCCAGTGAAAAGCCTGCCGCGTTCCTCCCGGCAGGCTTTTTTTATGCCGAGGGTTTACTGCGGTAACGCATGGCCACAGGCGTGACAAAACCGGGCGTTATCGTCATGGTGGCCCTGCTGGCACTGCGGGCATACCCGCTGCTGACGCCGCCGGTTCAGGGCGCTGGTCATATGGGTGGTGATAAGCCCGGTCGGAATGGCAATAATGGAGTATCCGATCAGGATGAGAATGGAGGCCAGGATGCGGCCCAGCGGTGTATGCGGCGTGATATCCCCGTAGCCGACGGTAGTGATGGTTACAATGGCCCAATAGACCGAAGCGTTGAGCGTGGTAAAACCATACTCTGGCCCTTCTATCAGGTACATTAACGAGCCGAAAATCACCATCACAATGGCGATAAACGAATAGAACAGGATCAGCTGATGGCGCGCGCTGACAATCGCCCGCCAGAACACATTGAGCGAAGGCATAAAGCGCAACAGTTTGAGAATACGCAACGCGCGGATCGCCCGCATTGCCCGCCAGGCAAAGACATAATTGAGGCTAATTTCCGGCCACAGCCACATCACGTACAGCGGCAGGATGGTCGCTAAGTCAATAAACCCCCAGAAGCTGAAAATGTAGTGGAGCGGATTGGGCCATGTCGCAATACGCAGCAGATACTCCAGGGTAAAGACCGCGGTCACCAGCAGCTCCAGCCAGACGAAAATATGCCATTCATCTAATGTCAGATGATATTGCGTGCCCAGCCCCGACTCGACAAATATCACCACCACGCTGAGCAATGCGAAAAGTCCGCACAGACCTTCGAAGCGGCGGCCGGAACGTCGGTTTTGATCGAAAAGCAAATGATAAAGCCGCAGGCGAGCGGCAGAAAGCATACCCACTTCGTTAACCTCGCAAAAAAAAGGGCTGACCTGCGTCAGCCCCTGAGATTATAACGGGTCTACCTTAAGGCAGGAAACCGCATGGCGGAAGCTGCCTTCCAGCACCGGACGGGTTTTGGCGCACTCCGGTCCGGCGAGCGGACAGCGGGTGCGGAAGACACAGCCCGAAGGCGGATTAATCGGCGAGGGTAATTCGCCCTCCAGCAGTTGGATGGTTTTCGTTTTTTCGAGGTCCGGATCGGGGATCGGCACCGCCGACATCAGCGCTTTGGTATAGGGATGCAGCGGATTATGGTACACCTCATCGTAGGTTCCCAGCTCCACCGCATGGCCCAGATACATCACCAGTACGCGATCGGAGATGTGCTTAACTACCGCCAGATCGTGGGCGATAAATATCAGCGACAGTCCCATTTCACGCTGCAGCTGCTGCAGCAGGTTGACCACCTGGGCCTGGATGGACACGTCAAGTGCGGACACCGGCTCATCGCAGATAATCAGCTTCGGCTCGAGGATCAGCGCCCGCGCGATGCCGATGCGCTGACACTGACCGCCAGAGAACTCGTGCGGATAGCGGTTGATCAGGTTAGGCAACAGCCCGACTTTCATCATCATCGCCTTCACGCGATCGCGCACTTCCTGACGCGGCATCTTCGGATGATAGGTACGCAGCGGTTCAGCGATGATTTCTCCGATGGTCATACGCGGGTTCAGCGAGGCCAGCGGATCCTGGAAGATCATCTGGATATCGCTGCGCACGTCGCGCCACTCTTCCTGCTTCATGCCCAGCAGATCTTTACCCAACCAGGCCACTTTGCCATCGGTGGCCTTCACCAGGCCAATGATGGCGCGGGCGAAAGTCGATTTACCGCAGCCTGACTCCCCCACCACGCCGAGGGTCTCGCCTTCATAGAGACGCAGCGTCACGCCATCTACGGCTTTCAGCGTTTTCGACGGCTGCCAGAACCACTGTTTGCCATCTTTAATATCGAAATGCACCTTCAGGTCGGCAATTTCGAGCAGGACTTTTCGTTGTTCAGTTACGGCGTTCATAGCAGATCCCCCACCGGTTTAAAGCAGGCGCGCAGGCGACCTGGCGCGAAAGACTCCAGCGGCGGCGCGCTGCTGCACTGTTCCATTGCATGCGGACAGCGCGGCTGGAATGGGCAGCCTTTCGGCAAACGCAGCAGGTTCGGCGGGTTGCCCGGAATGGTCAATAACGCATCGCCTTCGGCATCCAGACGAGGAACCGCATTCAACAGCCCAATAGAGTATGGGTGCGACGGCTGATAAAAGACATCGCGCGCCTGACCGTACTCCATGGTGCGGCCCGCATACATCACCAGCACTTTATCGCAGATCCCCGCCACGACTCCGAGGTCATGGGTGATCATAATGATGGCCGTATTAAATTCGCGTTTCAGCTCATTCAGTAACGTCATGATCTGCGCCTGCACAGTGACGTCCAGGGCGGTGGTCGGCTCATCGGCAATCAGCAGCCGCGGCCGGCACAGTAGCGCCATGGCAATCATCACGCGCTGGCGCATCCCGCCGGAGAACTCGTGCGGGAACATCTTCATGCGCTTGCGCGCTTCCGGCATTTTCACCGCGTCGAGCATTTTGACCGACTCCTCAAATGCTTCGGCTTTGCTCAGCCCCTTATGCAGCATCAGGACTTCCATTAACTGCTCTCCCACCCGCATATATGGGTTCAGAGAGGTCATCGGATCCTGGAAAATCATCGAGATTTGCTCGGCGCGCAGTTTGTTCAGCTCACGCTCGGGCAAATTGAGGATTTGCCGACCGTTAAAGGTGGCGGAACCCCCGATGCGACCGTTGGCCGCCAGCAGCCCCATCAGGGCGAAGGCGGTCTGCGATTTACCGGAGCCGGACTCCCCGACAATACCGAGCGTTTCGCCCGCCTGGAGGGTGAAGTTCAGATCATTGACGGCGGTGACATCGCCATCCGGCGTTTTAAAGGTGACGCGAAGATCTTTCACGTCCAGCAGCAGGCCGCTGTGACTCTGCGCTTGCGGCGCTTTTGCCGTTTCAATCATGGTCATGGCAGCGCTCCTTAGCGGTCTTTCGGGTCGAGGGCATCACGCAGACCATCGCCGATAAAGTTGAAACAGAACAGGGTCACCACCAGGAAACCCGCCGGGAACAGCAACAGCCAGGGCGAGACCTCCATTGAGTTGGCGCCATCGCTGAGCAACGCCCCCCAGCTGCTGAGCGGCTCCTGCGTCCCCAGCCCCAGGAAGCTGAGGAAAGATTCGAAGAGGATCATACTGGGGACCAGCAGCGAGGCATACACCACCACCACGCCCAGCACATTAGGAACGATATGGCGCAGCACGATGCTCGCTGTGGAGACACCGCCGACCTGCGCCGCCTCAATAAACTCTTTGCGCTTCAGGCTCAAGGTCTGTCCGCGTACAATACGGGCCATATCCAGCCAGGAGACCATGCCGATAGCGACAAAAATCAGCAGGATATTCTGACCAAAAAAGGTCACCAGCAGGATAACGAAGAACATAAACGGGAAGGAGTTGAGGATCTCCAGCAGACGCATCATCACCGAATCCACTTTGCCGCCGAGATACCCGGAAAGCGAACCGTACAGCGTGCCGAGGATCACCGCCACCAGCGCCGCCGCCACCCCAACCATCAGCGAAATACGCCCGCCGATCGCCACGCGCACCAGCAGATCGCGACCGGAGGAGTCGGTCCCAAAGTAGTGGCCAGAGGCCATGTCCGGGGCATTGGACATCATGCCCCAGTCGGTATCGAAATAGGAGAATGACGACACCATCGGCGCGAAGGTCACGAACAGCGCAATGAGCACCAGCATAATCAAGCTGGTGACCGCGGCGCGGTTATGCATAAAGCGGCGACGCGCATCCTGCCAGAGGCTACGCCCCTCCACTTCCAGCTTCTCACTGAAGTTTTCCAGCGCCTCGCTATTTTTCTTACTTAACATCATGGCGAACTCCGGCTTCAGTAGCGAATCTTCGGATCGATAACGGCGTAAAGCACGTCAACGATGGCGTTGAACAGAATAGTCAGGGCGCCCACGAGGATCGTCAGGCTGAGCACCAGCGAGTAGTCGCGGTTAAGCGCCCCGTTAACGAACAGCTGGCCAATCCCCGGCAGGCCGTAAATGGTTTCAATGACCATTGAGCCCGTAATGATGCCCACGAAAGCCGGCCCCATATAGGAGAGCACCGGCAGCAGCGCCGGCTTCAGCGCATGGCGCAAAATAATGCGGCGCATCGGCAGTCCCTTCGCCCGCGCGGTGCGGATAAAGTTAGAGTGCAGCACTTCAATCATTGAGCCGCGGGTAATTCGCGCGATGCTGGCGATATAGGCCAGGGAAAGCGCCACCATCGGCAGGATCATAAATTTCAACGCCCCGCTGTTCCAGCCGCCGCCCGGCAGCCAGTGCAGGGTAATAGCAAAGATCATCACCAGCAGAGGCGCCACCACAAAGCTCGGAATCACCACGCCGGTCATGGCTACCCCCATCACCGCATAGTCCCAGCGGGTATTCTGCTTCAAAGCGGCAATAACGCCCGCAGCGACGCCGATCACTACCGCCAGCAAAAAGGCAGCGAAGCCCAGTTTCGCCGAAACCGGGAAGCTGGCCGCCACCAGATCGTTGACCGAATAATCTTTGTATTTAAAGGAGGGACCAAAATCGCCATGCGCCAGCTGCTTCAGGTAATTGAAGTACTGCGTCATGATGGGGTCGTTTAAATGGTATTTTGCTTCAATATTCGCCATGACTTCCGGCGGTAGCGTGCGTTCCCCGGTAAAAGGACTTCCCGGAGCCAGACGCATCATGAAGAATGAAATGGTAATAAGAATGAATAGCGTCGGAATCGCTTCCAGACAGCGACGTAAGATAAATTTTAACATTGCCCGTACCTTCTGGCGTGTGCCTTTGCACTGCTCTCAAATAAGACACGATGGAGCGAGCACAGGCCCGCTCCACGTATTGCCATTAATGTTTGATAACGTAAAGGTCTTTGGTATAGACGTTATCCATCGGGTCTTTACCGGTGTAGCCACCGACCCACGGTTTCACCAGGCGGGCGTTAACGTAGTAATAGACCGGTACGATCGCGCTGTCTTTGTCCAGCTGCTGTTCTGCTTTCGCATAGGCTGCAGTGCGCTGCGCTTCATCGGATGCTTTCACGGATTCAGCCATAATCTTATCGAACGCCGGGCTCTTATAGTGCGCAGTGTTCATTGAGCTGTCTGAAAGCATGGTATTCAGGAATGAGGTTGGCTCGTTATAGTCGGCGCACCAGCCTGCACGCGCCACGTCATAGGTACCCTGATGACGGGTATCGAGGAACGTTTTCCACTCCTGGTTGACCAACTTCACGTCAATGCCCAGGTTTTTACGCCACAGCGAGGCGGCGGCAATCGCCAGCTTCTTGTGCAAATCAGAGGTGTTATACAGCAGGTTGAAGGTCAACGGTTTATCGGCGCTATAGCCGGCTTCGGCCAGCAGTTTTTTCGCTTCCTCATTCCGTTTTTCCTGCGACCAGGTAAACCATTCCGGCTCGGTCAGTTTCGCGCCATCGGTATACGGCGGGGTGTAGCCGTAGGCCGGAAGATCGCCCTGTCCTTTTACCTTATTGGCAATAATATCGCGGTCCAGACCCAGCTTCAGCGCGGTACGTACGCGCACGTCGGTGAACGGTGCTTTCTGGTTGTTAATTTCGTAGTAATAAGTACACAGATACGGGTCAACGTGCAGCTCGTTCGGGATCTCTTTTTTCAGTTTCTGGAAGAGCTCGATCGGCAGCTGGTTATAGGTCATATCCAGCTCACCGCTGCGGTAACGGTTAACATAGGTCACTTCAGAAGAGGTCGGCAGCCAGGTGACAGTGTTAATGACGGTTTTGGCATTATCCCAGTAATGCGGGTTGCGCTCCATGACGATACGTTCGTTGACCACCCAGTCTTTCAGGGTGTAAGCGCCATTGGTGACGATATTGCCAGGCTGCGTCCACTTCTCGCCAAATTTTTCAATCGCTGGTTTGTAGACAGGAGACATCGCCGGGTTAACCAGCAGTTTATAAAAATAGGGTACTGGCTCGCTGAGGGTGACTTCCAGCGTGTGGTCGTCAATGGCTTTTACGCCCAGTTCGCTCGGAGCTTTCTTGCCGTCAATGATTTCGTCGACGTTCACGATATGACCATACTGCGGATAGCTGGCATAAGGAGACGCGGTTTTCGGATCCACCAGACGCTGCCAGCTATAAACGAAGTCCTGGGCGGTCACCGGCTCGCCGTTAGACCATTTCGCATCTTTACGCAGATGGAAAGTCCAGACTTTGAAATCTTTATTATCCCAGCTCTCTGCCACGCCAGGGATCGGGTGGCCATCTTTCGGCGAGGTATTCAGCAAGCCTTCGAACAGGTCGCGGCTAATATTCGCCTCAGGCACCCCTTCGATTTTATTCGGGTCCAGCGATTGCGGTTCGGCGCCGCTATTTCGCACCAGCGTTTGCTTATCCGAAAGCTGCACACTGGCCGGGACATCCGCTGCCATAGCCATATTGCCGGCTATGAGTGCGGATAGCACTCCTGCGGCGATCAAACGTTTTTTAGTGATGATGGTCATTGTGTTGTAACTCCAGTCATTATAATTACTGGTTTTTTAACCAGCCTGTTTTTTTCCCGTTTAGGGGATCTGTCCAGCGCAGGAGTGTTTGCGATTGGCAGATTGCTATCACCGACTTATTTATTACGACCGCTCGAACGGCAGTCTTAACGTCGATTCGTTCCCCCTCGCTGGGGGGCAGTTCCGGCATAGCGAGATCATTAAAAATGATTCTCATTTACGCACATAATTCAGCAGACGATAACGGCGGAAAGTACCAAAAGGTAAACACCTCCGCCAATGCAATTTGCAAATATGTTACCGGATTCTCTTTTATTGCCGGCTTTGCCAGCGTTACTCGCGGTTGCCACAAAACACCGATAGAAAAATATCATTATTAATCATTTAGTTATGATGCTTTCACCAGCCAACATACTGATCAACGACCGCAAGATGATTTTTTGTACAAAAATTTAACAATAGATTACTTTTTAGCACATTCATCTACAGCCTTGTTAAAATTACTAATATCATTTCGATGATCCGACAGCAAGTACCAGAGAATGATGTGAAGAAAATAACATCACAGGATGGGGAGACGTGAGGGGAATGTTAAGAGAAATATTTCATATATTAATGAAAATTATGGAATTAATAGCGATATCGCAAAATGTTATTCCTACCGCCGGTTACGCGCTGGCTAATAGGTTTTGCTAATAATCGCGCAGGCGAGAAGGGAACCTACCCGCCTGCGTGGCAACCAGCTAACTCAGCAGCCCCGGAAAGAGCGCTTTAATCCCCGTCACAATAAACTCTATGCCAAGGGCCATCAGCAGCAGGCCCATAATACGGGTGATAACGTTGATCCCTGTCTGCCCTAGCAGACGCACCAGCCACGGCGCCATGCGGAAAATCCCCCAGCAGCAGAGGGCAAAGACGGCAATCGCCAGTGAAAAACCGACGAGGTGCACCCAGGAGTGATACCGCGTACCCCACACGATAGTGGAACTGATTGCCCCCGGTCCGGCCATTAGCGGTAGCGCGAGAGGAACCACGCCGATGCTCTCCCGCACCGCCGTCTCCGACTTCTCCTGCTTGTTCTGCTTATCTTCACCGAGCTTACCGCTGATCATCGACATCGCGATGGTCACCACCAGGATGCCGCCGGCGATACGGAACGAATCAATGGAGATACCAAAAATCTGCAGAATGCCATCGCCGAGAAACAATGACGTCAGGAGGATGATCGCCACCGACAGGTTGGCGGTCAGGTTGGTCTTATTGCGCACTGCTGCCGGTTGGTAGCTGGTCATACTAATGAACACCGGAATAATGCCCACCGGGTTAACCAGAGCAAATAAGCCGATGAAAAACTTGAAATATGCAGAAAAATCGAACAGTGATTGAGTCACAATGGGCTCCGCAGCATCATCAAAATTGGCGGTTGACTGTTAACAGCATAAAATAACTGCGCGAAACATACGCTTTTTGCATGCAATATTCATTATAAATATGCATAACCCGGTGATATGTATCGAATGTTAGCTATTTGTAGTTTTAATGCTAATCGTTTTTTTAATTTCAAAACCCTCCCATTACACTTGATCGAACCGGTCAAAAAGCAGCCAGCTGAAAGGTATCAGCAGTGCCAATACTTGATCTAAATCACGTAATTTGTACTCAGAAGTGAGTAATCTTGATGACACCAACAGAGTGGAAGGCAGCAGTACCTGAAAGTTAAAAAGATAAAGCTTTTTTAGTAAATCGGTAAAACAGCGTCCTGATTTTCCTACATAAACATTTACATGCAAGCTGTTTACAGCCTGTCTATAATGTCGAATCGAGCGACTGATTTACTAAAAAAGTTTAACATTATCAGGAGAGCATTATGGCTGTTACTAATATCGCTGAACTGAACGCGCTTGTTGAGCGTGTCAAGAAAGCCCAGCGTGAATATGCCAGTTTCACTCAAGAACAAGTCGACAAAATCTTCCGCGCCGCCGCGCTGGCCGCTGCAGATGCTCGAATCCCTCTCGCCAAAATGGCCGTTGCCGAATCCGGCATGGGCATCGTTGAAGACAAAGTGATCAAAAACCACTTCGCTTCCGAATACATCTACAACGCTTATAAAGACGAAAAAACCTGTGGCGTCCTGTCAGAAGACGACACTTTTGGTACCATCACTATCGCTGAACCTATCGGCATCATCTGCGGTATCGTTCCGACCACGAACCCGACTTCAACAGCCATCTTCAAATCGCTCATCAGCCTGAAGACGCGTAACGCCATCATTTTCTCTCCGCACCCGCGTGCTAAAGAAGCCACTAACAAAGCGGCTGACATTGTCCTGCAGGCTGCCATCGCTGCCGGCGCACCGAAAGACCTGATTGGTTGGATCGATCAGCCGTCTGTTGAGCTGTCTAACGCCCTGATGCACCACCCGGATATCAACCTGATCCTTGCAACCGGTGGTCCAGGCATGGTGAAAGCAGCATACAGCTCCGGTAAACCTGCTATCGGCGTAGGTGCCGGTAACACCCCGGTGGTGATTGATGAAACGGCTGACATCAAACGCGCCGTTGCTTCCGTTCTGATGTCTAAAACCTTCGATAACGGCGTTATCTGTGCTTCTGAGCAGTCCGTTGTGGTGGTTGATTCCGTTTATGACGCGGTTCGCGAACGTTTCGCCAGCCACGGCGGCTACCTGCTGCAGGGTAAAGAGCTGAAAGCCGTTCAGGACATTATCCTGAAAAATGGCGCGCTGAACGCCGCTATCGTTGGTCAGCCTGCAGCGAAAATCGCTGAACTGGCAGGCTTCACCGTACCGGCCACGACTAAAATCCTGATTGGCGAAGTCACCGACGTTGACGAAAGCGAGCCGTTTGCTCACGAAAAACTGTCTCCGACGCTGGCGATGTACCGTGCGAAAGATTTCGAAGACGCCGTGACCAAAGCAGAAAAACTGGTCGCCATGGGCGGTATCGGTCATACCTCTTGCCTGTACACCGACCAGGATAACCAGCCGGCTCGCGTGGCTTACTTCGGCCAGATGATGAAAACGGCGCGTATCCTGATCAACACCCCGGCTTCTCAGGGTGGTATCGGTGACCTGTACAACTTCAAACTCGCTCCTTCCCTGACTCTGGGTTGTGGTTCCTGGGGTGGTAACTCCATCTCTGAAAACGTTGGTCCGAAACACCTGATCAACAAGAAAACCGTTGCTAAGCGAGCTGAAAACATGTTGTGGCACAAACTTCCGAAATCTATCTACTTCCGTCGTGGCTCCCTGCCTATCGCACTGGATGAAGTGATTACTGATGGTCACAAACGCGCGCTGATCGTGACTGACCGCTTCCTGTTCAACAACGGTTATGCCGATCAGATCACCTCCGTACTGAAAGCTGCGGGTGTGGAAACTGAAGTCTTCTTCGAAGTTGAAGCTGACCCGACGCTGACCATCGTACGTAAAGGTGCTGAACTGGCGAACTCCTTCAAACCAGACGTGATCATCGCGCTGGGCGGCGGTTCCCCGATGGATGCGGCGAAAATCATGTGGGTCATGTACGAACATCCGGAAACCCACTTCGAAGAACTGGCCCTGCGCTTTATGGATATCCGTAAACGTATCTACAAGTTCCCGAAAATGGGCGTTAAAGCCAAGATGGTGGCGATCACTACCACCTCCGGTACCGGTTCTGAAGTTACGCCGTTCGCCGTTGTGACCGACGACGCGACAGGTCAGAAATATCCGCTGGCGGACTACGCGCTGACCCCGGATATGGCCATCGTCGATGCCAACCTGGTGATGGATATGCCGAAATCGCTGTGTGCGTTCGGTGGTCTGGATGCAGTGACCCACGCCCTGGAAGCTTACGTTTCCGTTCTGGCTTCTGAGTTCTCTGACGGCCAGGCTCTGCAGGCGCTGAAGCTGCTGAAAGAGTACCTGCCGGCGTCCTACCACGAAGGTTCCAAGAACCCGGTTGCCCGCGAGCGCGTACACAGTGCCGCTACCATCGCCGGTATTGCGTTTGCTAACGCCTTCCTCGGCGTGTGCCAC
The DNA here is from genome assembly GCF_046602535.1 of Klebsiella sp. 1SOBk10mer. Taxonomy (NCBI): domain Bacteria; kingdom Pseudomonadati; phylum Pseudomonadota; class Gammaproteobacteria; order Enterobacterales; family Enterobacteriaceae; genus Klebsiella; species Klebsiella sp. 1SOBk10mer. The sequence continues at coordinate 852,994 of NZ_JBKIUP010000001.1, read as the reverse complement.
TCCATGGCGCACAAACTGGGTTCCCAGTTCCATATCCCGCACGGTCTGGCCAACGCCCTGCTGATCTGCAACGTTATCCGCTACAACGCGAATGACAACCCGACCAAGCAGACCGCGTTCAGCCAGTACGACCGTCCGCAGGCTCGTCGTCGCTACGCTGAAATCGCCGATCACCTGGGTCTCTCCGCACCGGGCGACCGCACCGCAGCGAAAATCGAGAAACTGCTGGCATGGCTGGAAAGCGTGAAAGCTGAGCTGGGTATTCCGAAATCTATCCGCGAAGCTGGCGTTCAGGAAGCTGACTTCCTGGCCCACGTTGATAAGCTGTCTGAAGATGCATTCGATGACCAGTGCACCGGCGCTAACCCGCGCTACCCGCTGATCTCCGAACTGAAACAGATCCTGCTGGATACCTACTACGGTCGCGAGTTCGTCGAAGGCGAAGCCGCCGCGAAAGCCGAAGCGGCACCAGTGAAAGCTGAGAAAAAAGCGAAAAAATCCGCTTAATCAACAAGCATAAACGTTCTGCAAGCCCCGTCATCTGACGGGGCTTTTTTTTGCCTGCCGTCAGCCATGCTTTAACCCTGCTAACCCAACGGAGCGCAGGCAATAAAAAAGGCGCCTACAGGCGCCTGGACGAGCTTCTGCGCGTATTAGCAGGGGCGGTGCAGGTTTTGTACCTGGGTTAACGAGCCGACGCTCAGCGCTTCTTTATAATGCTTACGACAGACTGAAACGTATCGTTCATTACCGCCGATGACGACCTGCTCGCCCTCATTATAAGGACGCCCCTCCTGATCGAGGCGCAGCACCATGCTAGCCTTTCGTCCGCAGAAACAGATGGTTTTTAGCTCCACCAGCTTATCTGACCAGGCCAGCAAATACTGGCTACCGGTGAAGAGCTCACCGCGAAAGTCTGTCCGCAGGCCATAGCAAAGCACCGGAATGTCCAGCGTATCGACAACTTCAGACAGCTCATGAACCTGCTCGCGCGTCAGAAACTGGCTTTCATCCACCAGCACGCAGTGAATCGGTTTTAACTTGTGCTCTGCGGCAATATCGTTATATAGCGACGTCTGTGGATTATACAAACGGGCCGGCGATGAGAGACCGATACGCGAGCTAACTTTTCCGGCGCCAAAGCGGTCATCAATCTCAGCGGTATAAACGACGGTACGCATCCCCCGCTCCTGGTAATTGTACGAAGATTGCAACAGAGCGGTCGACTTACCTGCATTCATTGCAGAGTAGTAGAAATAAAGTTGTGCCATCGGCTGCGTGACCCCAATCAAAGTGTTTTATCGCGGCGGCGATTATACCATATTTTATGCGTACAGCCGCCCATTTAGCAGGGGTATTGTATCGCAGCCGAAGAGCCTGCAAAGCCAAAGGATTAAGAGGATGAATTGAATTTACAGGGCCATTATTTGTGCGCCCCGTTACGCTACTGGCGGGGTAACCATTGTCTTTTCGTGCTTATAGGGCGGTTAACTATGGGGCTATAAGCTGGGCCGCACGTTGTTTTATATTAAGTCTCGTAACCAAAAATGCGCTAATACTGACGAGGGTTATTTACCCATGTAAAGGATAATTTTTCTCACCGTACCTCAGAAAAAGCATACCGTCTCAGGGTTTTAGCTTACCTTCTCCTCATCGCTATAAGGATGAAAGATGTGAAGCGGCACGGGAATTTTAACTTAAATTAATTAATTCTCGCGACAAATAACCAGTAATTTTGAATTCCTTACATTCCCCCCTATTGCACAACGCATTTTATCGCTCTATTATTAGTTCAACAAACCACCCCACAATATAAGTTTGAGATTACTACAATGAGCGAAGCACTTAAAATTTTGAACAACATCCGTACTCTTCGTGCGCAGGCAAGAGAATGCACCCTGGAAACGCTCGAAGAAATGCTGGAAAAATTAGAAGTCGTTGTTAACGAGCGCCGTGAAGAAGAAAACGCCGCCGCAGCAGAAATTGAAGAACGTACGCGTAAGCTGCAGCAATACCGTGAAATGCTGATTGCTGACGGTATTGATCCGAATGAACTGCTGAGCACCATGGCAGCCGTTAAAGCCGGTACCAAAACCAAGCGTGCTGCACGTCCGGCTAAATACAGCTATGTCGACGAAAACGGCGAAACCAAAACCTGGACCGGCCAGGGCCGTACCCCGGCGGTGATCAAAAAAGCAATGGATGAGCAAGGTAAATCACTGGACGATTTCCTGATCTAATCTCCGTTGTTTCGATATAAAAAATCCCGCTGCGGCGGGATTTTTTTTGCCCTCGGGGCCGATATAAAAAACCGGGAGCGCATCTGCAGCTCCCGGTTTTGTGCTTTCAGCAGCGCGGCGGATTACTTCGCAACCGCGGTTTCCAGCCAGGCTTTAAAATCGTCGCCCAGCGTTTTGTGGCGAATACCATATTCGACGAACGCCTGCATGTAGCCAAGCTTATTACCGCAGTCATGGCTCTTGCCTTTCATGTGATATGCTTCGACTGTCTCTTTTTCGATCAGCATATCAATCGCGTCAGTCAGCTGAATTTCATCACCAGCACCCGGAGGAGTCTTCGCCAGCAGTGGCCAGATATCGGCGCTGAGGACATAGCGCCCCACCACCGCCAGGTTGGACGGCGCAACGTCAGCTTTCGGCTTCTCTACCACACCCACCATCGGTACGCTTTCGCCCGGCTGCAGAGATTCACCTTTGCAGTCAACCACGCCATAGGCGGTCACGTCCTCGACAGGCTCAACCATAATCTGGCTGGCGCCGGTCTCATCGAAACGAGAAATCATCTCCGCGAGGTTATCGCGGCTCAGATCGGATTCATATTCATCCAGAATAACGTCTGGCAGAATAACCGCGACCGGCTCATCACCCACTACCGGATGGGCGCAAAGTACCGCGTGCCCCAGACCTTTCGCCAGGCCCTGACGAACTTGCATAATGGTTACGTGCGGCGGGCAAATAGACTGCACTTCTTCCAGCAGCTGGCGTTTTACGCGTTTTTCCAGCATCGCTTCCAGCTCAAAACTGGTATCGAAATGGTTTTCGATAGAGTTTTTGGACGAGTGCGTTACCAGAACAATTTCAGTAATTCCTGCAGCGATACATTCATTAACAACGTACTGAATTAACGGCTTATCTACCAGCGGCAGCATTTCTTTTGGAATCGCTTTGGTGGCCGGCAGCATCCTGGTGCCTAATCCCGCAACCGGGATAACCGCTTTTCTGACTTTAGAATTAAGGGCAGCCATTGAAATCTCCTGGACTGTTTGTTTTTTAAACTTCTCGTTACAAATAACGTGTCGAGTATATCAGTCAACCGCGTATTCACTGGTCTGAAAAGCTTCCGATAGCCTCGAATTAGGACTTTTACGCATAAAACTGCTCGATGTTACCACCGCTAAAGGGCAACGGGTAATCCCGTCTGCTTAGATATAACCGTAATTGCTCATTCCGCAGACAACATTAAGCGTAAACGCCCTCCAGCCCCCCAAATTTGGCACTGCCATGAGGTACAACGCTGGCTAATTTGGTTAAGGTAAGCATCTCCCAACGTTCCCAAAGGAACGCCATTACTAATCTGAATTTGATGCTCACCGGTATTCAGCGTGCCATTGAGCCCCGCCGACACCAGAATTAAGTTTTTTAGTCCGCTGTGGTAATACCCCACTAACAAAGGAAACTGACCGGGAAGGTTTGCCTGACGCAGCAGCTGATTCACCTGTTTTAGCAGACTCCCCATTTCTGGAAGCCGTTGTCCCTGATGCGCCAGTTGCTCCTGTAACAAGCCATTGAACAACGCGCGCAATAATAAAGCTGCCAGTACGCCATTATCTCCTGCTCGTGTGACATCCAGACAATAGAAGGCCAAATCATTGTCCGAGAGCGGCGCGATATCGAGTACCAGACCGGGTTTATCCGCCGACACCAGCTGGCGATAATGAATGCGGCAGTGCGACATTTCCTGTTGCACCGGCGGCTGTAATTCCTGCAGTAATCGTGAGGCGGCGGTAGGATTACTGACCAGCGCGTCCCAGTCCTCAAATAGACGCTCTTCCTCTTCCACACGTGAACTGAACATCGCAGGATAGAGGCACGCATAAACGGTTTCACGCAGGCGATTGAAATCTTTTACTGGCTTTAACAACACGTCCTGAACGCCAAGCCGCAACGCTTTGGCTATATCGGCCATGTTTTCGGTAGCGGAAATCATCAGGATCGGTAGCTGCTCGCCGCGATTACGCAACGTCTCCACCAGCTCCAGACCGTTCATTCTCGGCATCGAAATGTCGCAAATCATCAGGTCCGGATGCACCTCCGTCATTTTATGCAGGGCATCCTTGCCATCTTCCGCCTGGAAGGTCGTTGCTCCCAGCGAGGTCAGCCATCCATGCAAGAGTGAGCGGAAAACGGGTTCGTCTTCAACTATCAGAATCTGTTTTCCCGCCAATGGCTGCGTCATGATATCTCCCCTGGCTGACGATAATTCAATAGTGGCACGCTATTCTCACTATCGCCTGTCAGAATTTGCTTAAGTCAGGTACTCGTGCGTCAAATCGCGGTACGCACTAAGGGTAATAATTCATCCATTTTCTTTTCTACCGCCAGCTGCCCTGCGGTAATCGCCTCGCCGGCGCGATGGAAATCAAGCGTCGAGACTTGTGGACAGTACGGTTGCAACAGGATATCCGGCGGGTCACCCGCCATACGATTGCGTTTAAGACGATTCTCCAGGACCTGGATAGAGGTGGTCATGATCTCCATCGCCGTCGGCGTCACGGCCGTCCGGCGGGAACTCATTTGCGTCAAGCGTGCGCGCAGACGAGTATGCCATGGCCCCTCCTTCGCTTCGGCTTCGCGCCGCGGCGTTTCGAGGGAGAATAAATCCTGCTGCATAAGGTGGGCATCATGTTGCAGATCCACGGCAATCACGATATCGGCCCCCATTGCCCGCGTAAGCGACACGGGAACCGGATTGACCACCGCGCCATCGACCAGCCAGTAACCATTATGCCTTACCGGCGACATTAACCCCGGCATACTGCAGGAGGCTCGAATCGCTAAATGCAGATCGCCTTCGGTAAACCACAGCTCCCTGCCAGTGCTTAAATTTGTCGCGACGGCGGCAAATCGCCGTTCGCAGTGTTCGATATCGGTCACGGGCATGATGCGGCGATAATGATTGAATACCTTTTCACCCCGCAACAGTCCACCGCGGCGCCAGGAGAGGTCCATCAGTTTCAGAACGTCCCAGTTGCTGAAAGAGCAGACCCAGGACTCAAGCGCCGGGAGCCGGTTACAGGCATACGCCGCCCCTACCAGCGAACCGATAGAGCAACCGGCCACGATATCAATCTCAATGCCGGCCTGCTGGAGGGCGTTGATGACGCCAATATGCGACCATCCGCGGGCGGCACCCGCACCTAACGCCAGACCAATTTTAAGCTTTCTCATTAGTACTGATAACTATCCTTCCACTCTGAGCGTGGCAACATTGTCACGGCTCAGTTAACATAAAGCCCTTTGGCGTAGAAGCGCCGTTACTCATTCTTCCATGGAGGCTGTTTTGTCGCAATTATGCCCCTGTGGCAGCGCACTGGAGTATAGCTCATGTTGCCAGCGATATCTGTCCGGCGCTGAGCTTGCGCCAGGCCCGTCACAGCTTATGCGCTCCCGTTACAGCGCGTTCGTCATGAAAGATGCCGACTATCTGATCAAAACCTGGCATCCGTCCTGTCAGGCGCGGCAGTTTCGCGCCGAACTGGAGAAAGGCTTTGCCCACACAGAATGGCTGGGCTTAACCCTGTTCGCCAGCGATGAAGGACGAGCCGCAAATGAAGGCTTTGTCAGCTTTATCGCCCGCTTTAATGACAATAACCGCCCGGGCGCCATTATTGAACGTTCCAGATTCTTAAAAGAAAATGGACAGTGGTACTATATCGACGGGACACGACCGCTGATTGGCCGTAACGACCCCTGCCCTTGCGGTTCAGGTAAAAAATTTAAAAAATGCTGCGGCCAGTAACGCTGCCGCAGCGCTTGCAAACACTACAGGATTTTCCTCGCGATGCATTCATTACAACGTAAAGTACTACGCACTATTTGCCCTGATCAGAAAGGCCTCATCGCGCGTATCACCAATATCTGCTACAAGCACGAACTTAACATTGTGCAGAACAACGAATTTGTTGACCACCGTACCGGTCGTTTCTTTATGCGCACCGAACTGGAAGGCATTTTCAACGACGCTATTCTGCTGGCCGATCTGGACAGCGCCCTGCCGGAAGGCTCGATTCGTGAACTCAATCCGGCAGGCCGCCGCCGGGTGGTGATTCTGGTGACGAAAGAGGCCCACTGCCTCGGCGATCTGCTGATGAAAGCCAATTACGGCGGGCTGGATGTCGATATTGCCGCGGTTATTGGTAACCATGACACCCTGCGCCCGCTGGTGGAACGTTTTGGCATCCCGTTTGAACTGGTCAGCCATGAAGGGCTGAGCCGCGAAGAGCACGACAAACAGATGGGCGACGCGATTGCCGCCCACGAGCCGGATTACGTGGTGCTGGCCAAGTATATGCGCGTGCTTACGCCGGAATTTGTCGCCCGTTTCCCGAACAAGATCATTAACATTCACCACTCGTTCCTGCCGGCGTTTATCGGCGCGCGTCCGTATCATCAGGCCTATGAGCGTGGCGTGAAGATCATCGGCGCCACCGCCCACTACGTGAATGATAATCTGGACGAAGGCCCCATCATTATGCAGGACGTCATTCACGTCGATCATACTTATACCGCAGAAGATATGATGCGTGCCGGGCGCGATGTCGAAAAAAACGTATTGAGCCGGGCGCTGTATCAGGTACTGGCGCAGCGCGTCTTCGTCTACGGCAACCGGACGATTATTCTTTAATCGACTGAGAAATGAATTGGTTAGCTTTACGGCGTTACGGGTAAAAATCAGGCAACCAGTTTATTTTTGTCAAAGGAATGCTTTACAGGGGCGCATCATTTGGTATGATGCGCCCCGCTTCCCGAGAAGGAAGCAGGCCAGTATTAAGCATTACCCCGTGGTGGGGTTCCCGAGCGGCCAAAGGGAGCAGACTGTAAATCTGCCGTCATCGACTTCGAAGGTTCGAATCCTTCCCCCACCACCATTATTCACTACAGTGATATGGTTTCCCCAACAAGCGTAAACGATGTTTGCACTTAGTGGGAAGGGTAAGAACCTTCGACTAAGGTTCGACTCGAGCGCCAGCGAGAGAACGTTGCCACAGGCAACGGCCCGAAGGGCGAGGAGCGATAGTGACAAGTTATCCTTCCCCCACCACCATTCATTTTGCTGAATAGCCTACAATGTGATTTTCCCCTGGTGGGGTTCCCGAGCGGCCAAAGGGAGCAGACTGTAAATCTGCCGTCATCGACTTCGAAGGTTCGAATCCTTCCCCCACCACCATCATCTTAAAAAACACCTCAGCTCAATTACTCGACGATCTTTTATATTCTGCCCCACGGGGAAGGATGAGAAGCTTCGACTAAGGTTCGACTCGAGCGTAGCGAGAGAACGTTGCCGAAGGCAACGGTCCGAAGGGCGAGGCGCTTTAGCGCCGAGTAATCCTTCCCCCACCACCATCCCTTCATGTATTACCCAGCTTACTCCACTTGCGATACTCTATATTCTGCCCTACGGGAAAGGATGAGAAGCTTCGACTAAGGTTCGACTCGAGCGTAGCGAGAGAACGTTGCCGAAGGCAACGGCCCGAAGGGCGAGGCGCTTTAGCGCCGAGTCATCCTTCCCCCACCGCTGTTGCACTCTCGTCAGCCACCTGTTCTGCTATCTCCTCGCTCGCGCTTCGCTTAGCGAGGCTACAGGTGTGCCGTCTGGTAGTCCGGTCAGGTGCGCCGCACCGCCTCCGGGAAAACTCACAGCGGGGGCAGTCGCCTCTTCACCGGCGAACTTTTCACCACCGAGGTATTGCACTGCGCAAATTCGGCCAGGCCGTCCAGTAGCGTATCCAGCTGGGCAATATCACGCACCACCAGTCGCATCACGAAACAATCCTCTCCGGTCACTTTGTCACTTTCGATGCACTCCGGCATCGCCTGGATATATTTATCCACCTTCTGCAGTAGACCAGGCAGCGGCCGAACCCGCACCAGCGCCTGCAGGCTGTAGCCCAGCGCGGCGAGATTCACCCGCGCCCCATAGCCCTGAATCACGCCCCGCTCCTCCAGGCGCTTCACCCGCTCGGCGATGCTCGGCGAGGTCAGCCCCACCCGCGCGCTCAATACCTTCAACGAGACTCTGGCATCCTGAGTCAGGCAAGTAAGGATCGCCCGGTCAATTTCATCAAGTACGTCATTCATGTTTTTTACCTAATTATGAAAGGGATTTCCCCCTGTTTGCCTTAATTCAGCCATGTCAGGCTGTCAGGATTTTTTGCACAATACTGGAAAACTTCTGGAGGTGAAATATGCAAATTACCCGCGGCGTCTGGCAAATGAGCCTGGCGATGATAATTTCTGGCTCGATCGGCGCGTTCGTGCTGCTCACTGGTTTGCCGGTAATTGATGTGGTGTTCTGGCGCTGCCTGATTGGCGCGCTCACCCTGCTGCTGTTTATCGTTCTCAGCCGCCAGCCCTTCAGTCGTCTCACGCGCTTCACCCTCGCCCTCGCGGTACTTGGCGGCATCGCGCTGGTCATCAACTGGCTGCTGCTGTTTGCCGCCTACTCGCGTATTTCAATTGGCATGGCCACGGTGATCTACAACACCCAGCCGTTTATGCTGGTGCTGATGGGCATGGTGTTGGGGGAACGGGTCAGCGCCGTAAAATGGGGATGGTTACTGTTGGCCTTCGGCGGCGTGGTGATCCTGCTGTCAAGCGAGCTTGCCCCGACGCACGGCGAAAGTCTCACGGCCGGCGTTTTGCTGGCATTAGGCGCGGCATTTTTCTATGCCCTGACCGCCATCATCGCCCGCAAACTGCATCCGCTCCCTGCTCAGCATATTGCCTTTATTCAGGTGCTCGTCGGCGTCGTGATGCTGCTGCCGCTGGTGCAAATGCCCGACTTTTCTGCCAGCTTCCCCTGGCGCTATCTGCTGATCCTCGGCGTCGTCCATACCGGGATCATGTATCAGCTTTTATATAGCGCGATACAGAAGCTGCCGACGCCCATTACCGGTTCGCTCTCCTTTATTTATCCGTTGGTGGCGATGGGGGTCGACTATCTGGTCTTCCATCATGCGTTAACCCCTGTGCAGTTGCTCGGCGGGATGCTTATTCTGTTTGCCGCCGCCGGGAATAACCTCGGCTGGGGCGAAAAAAACCCCGCCAGGGCGGGGTCAGTCAGCGGTCGCGGGCCAGTTAGCGACGGGCGCGGACAATCTGGTATTTGCGCGTCAGGTACTCTACCGGCGCGCTCCAGATATGAACCAGGCGAGAGAATGGGAACAGCAGGAACAGGGTCATACCCAGCACCAGGTGGATGCGGAAGATAAACGCCACGCCATCCAGGTGCTGCGACGCACCGCCGTGGAAGGTGACCACCGACTGCGCCCAGCCGACCAGCTTCATCATTTCGCTGCCGTCCATATGCTGGGCAGAGAATGGGATCGTCAGTAGACCCAGCGCACACTGCACCATCAGCAGGGAGAGGATCAGAATATCCGCGCCGGTGGTGGTGGCGCGCACGCGTGGGCTGAGCAGACGACGCTTGAGCAGCAGTAAACCGCCCACCAGGGTCATCACGCCGCAGGCGCCGCCGGCGATCATCGCCATCTTCTGCTTGACGTCGATCGGCAGGAAGGATTCATACATCCAGTGCGGGGTCAGCATGCCGAGGAAGTGGCCGGCGAAAATGCCGAGGATGCCGATATGGAACAGGTTCGACGCCAGGTTCATTCCCTTACGGTCCAGCATCTGGCTGGAGGCGGCGCGCCAGGTGTACTGACCGTAGTCGTAGCGCAGCCAGCTGCCGATCAGGAACACCGAGCCCGCAATGTACGGATAAATGTCAAAGAAGAACATATTCAGGAAGTGCATTATTGCTGTCCTCCGTTAGAGATATTCAGATATTGCGGGGCCACGGCTCCGGCAAAACGACGCTGGTGAGCGGAAATCTCCGACTCGCCGCAGCCCTGGTCGGCAAAGAATTTCACCTGTTCTTCTTCCCAGACCGCGTCCAGCGCCTGCGGCGTATCGTCGCGGGCTTCGTCGGCAATCTTCTCCGCCACCTTCTGGCTGTCGACCTGAGTGTTTGCCAGCTTCAGCAGCAGTTCGAACAGCACCGCATAGCGGCTCTCGCGCTGCTGCAGCCGCGCGCTGAGCAGGCCGAGGATCGGCGCAACGTCCCGCAGGCCGCCAAGCGCTTCCTCTTCCGGCAGCTGCGCCAGATACTCCAGATACAACGGCAGATGATCCGGCAACTCATGGCTATCGAGCAGCAGACCGTGGCGCTCATACTGCGCCATCAGATCAACCATCGCCTGCCCGCGATCGCGGGATTCGCCGTGCACGTGTTCAAACAGCAGCAGCGAGGTGGCCCGGCCGCGGTCAAACAGTTCGCTATAGGCCGCCTGGGCATCCAGCGGATCCTGAGTCAGCAGATCGCGCAGAAAAACGCCCAGCGCGTGAGCATCCTCTTTGCTGAGTTTCTCTGATGACGCAAGCGCCTCGAACATCTCCTGCTGATGCTGCCATAAGGCAGCGTCAGGGTATTCGAGCAGGCGCGACACAATCACAAGTTCAATCATGCGTGCGGCTCCGTTTTGCTGGTCACGTCGATGGCGTCGATGCGACGGCTGTTGAACAGGTTGAACTGGCTGTCAGAGCCGTGGCAGCCGTCACCAAAGCTAAAGCCGCAGCCGTTTTTCTCCGGAAACGCTTCCCGCGCCTGTTCACGATGGCTGCTTGGCACCACGAAACGATCTTCGTAGTTAGCGATCGCCAGGTAGCGGTACATCTCCTGAGCCTGCGCTTCGCTTAAGCCCACCTCATCCAGCGCGCGGGTATCGACAACGCCGTCAACGGTTTCCGCCCGCTTATAGTGACGCATCGCCAGCATCCGCTTCAGGGCCAACAGGACCGGTTGGGTATCGCCGGCGGTCAGCAGGTTCGCCAGATACTGCACCGGAATACGCAGGCTTTCCACGTCCGGCAGGATCCCATTGCTGCCCAGTTCGCCGGCATCGGCGGCGGACTGAATCGGCGACAGCGGCGGCACGTACCAGACCATCGGCAGGGTGCGATATTCCGGGTGCAGCGGCAGGGCCAGCTTCCAGTCCATCGCCATTTTCCACACCGGCGACTGCTGCGCGGCTTCAATCACCCCCTGCGGTACGCCATCTTTCAGCGCCTGCTCAATCACTTTCGGGTCGTTCGGATCGAGGAACACATCCAGTTGACGCTGATAGAGATCTTTCTCGTTCTCGGTGCTGGCGGCATTTTCGATCGCATCCGCGTCATACAACAGGACGCCGAGATAGCGGATTCGGCCCACGCAGGTTTCGGAGCATACCGTCGGCATTCCGGATTCAATACGCGGGTAGCAGAAGATGCACTTCTCGGACTTTCCGCTCTTCCAGTTGAAGTAGATCTTCTTGTACGGGCAGCCGGTGATGCACATCCGCCAGCCGCGGCACTTGTCCTGGTCGATGAGCACGATGCCGTCTTCTTCACGCTTATAGATGGCGCCGCTCGGGCAGGTCGCGACGCACGCCGGGTTCAGGCAGTGCTCGCACAGGCGCGGCAGATACATCATGAAGGTGTTCTCGAACTGGCCGTACATCGCCTTCTGCATGTTGTCGAAGTTCTGGTCTTTGGCGCGCTTTTCAAACTCGCCGCCGAGGATCTCTTCCCAGTTCGGACCGCTGGTGATCTTGTCCATCCGTTGGCCGGTGATCAGCGAGCGCGGACGGGCGATCGGCTGGTGCTTACTCTCCGGGGCGTTATGCAGGTTCTGGTAGTCGTAATCGAACGGCTCGTAGTAATCATCGATGCCCGGCAGATGCGGGTTCGCGAAGATTTTACCTAACAGCATCGCGCGGTTGCCCATGCGCGGCTGCAGCTTGCCGTTGATTTTGCGGATCCAGCCGCCCTTCCATTTCTCCTGGTTTTCCCAGTCGTTCGGAAAACCGACGCCAGGCTTACTCTCCACGTTATTGAACCAGGCGTACTCCATCCCTTCCCGGCTGGTCCAGACGTTTTTACAGGTGACCGAGCAGGTGTGGCAGCCGATGCACTTATCGAGATTCAGCACCATGCCGACTTGTGAACGAATTTTCATTTTACGCTCTCCTGTACCTGGTCATTGCCTTCGCCGTCTAACCAGTTAATGTTCTTCATCTTACGTACCACCACAAACTCATCGCGGTTGGAGCCGACGGTGCCGTAGTAGTTAAAGCCATAGGCCAGATGGCCATAGCCGCCGATCATATGGGTCGGTTTCGGCGTAATACGGGTAACCGAGTTGTGGATCCCGCCGCGCTGGCCGGTAACTTCAGAGCCTGGCAGGTTTACGATGCGTTCCTGTGCGTGATACATCATGGTCATCCCGGCCGGTACGCGCTGGCTCACCACGGCGCGCGCCGTCAGGGCGCCGTTGGCGTTGAACACTTCGATCCAGTCGTTATCTTCGATCCCCAGATCTTTCGCATCCGCCTCGCTCATCCAGACGATCGGTCCGCCGCGTGACAGGGTCAGCATCAGCAGGTTATCGCTGTAGGTCGAGTGGATACCCCATTTCTGGTGCGGGGTCAGGAAGTTCAGCGCCTTCTCCGGGTTGCCGTTGGACTTCTCGCCCATCACCGCTTTCACCGAGCGGGTGTCAATCGGCGGACGATAAACCAGCAGGCTTTCGCCAAAGTCGCGCATCCACTGGTGATCCTGATACAGCGACTGACGACCGGACAGGGTACGCCATGGGATCAGCTCGTGAACGTTGGTGTATCCGGCGTTATAGGAGACGTGTTCGTCTTCCAGACCTGACCAGGTCGGGCTGGAGATAATTTTCCGCGGCTGCGCCTGAATGTCGCGGAAACGGATCTTCTCGTCTTCTTTGTTCAGCGCCAGGTGCGCGTGCTCGCGGCCGGTGATCTCGCTCAGCGCTTTCCACGCCTTCACCGCCACCTGACCGTTCGTTTCCGGCGCCAGGGTGAGGATCATCTCCGCGGCGTCAATGGCCGTCTCCAGCTTCGGCTGACCTTTCGCCGGGCCTTCCGCCTTGGTGTAGTTGAGCTTACGCAGCAGGTCCATTTCGCTCTGGGTATTCCAGGCGATGCCTTTCCCGCCGTTGCCGATGGTTTCCAGCAGCGGACCAATAGAGGTGAAGCGCTCGTAAGTCGCCGGATAATCACGCTCGACCGGAATAATATGCGGCGCGGTTTTCCCCGGAATCAGGTCACATTCGCCCTTCTTCCAGTCTTTGACGTCCAGCGGCTGCGCCATTTCCGCGGCGGAATCATGCTGGATCGGCAGCGTAACGACGTCGGTTTCTTTACCGAGGTGGCCCACGCACAGTTCTGAGAATTTCTTCGCGATACCTTTATAGATATCCCAGTCGCTCTTCGATTCCCAGGCCGGGTCAACGGCCGCCGACAGCGGATGAATAAACGGATGCATATCCGAGGTATTCATGTCGTCTTTTTCATACCAGGTGGCGGTCGGCAGCACAATGTCGGAGTAGAGACAGGTGCTCGACAAACGGAAGTCGAGGGTCACCACCAGGTCCAGCTTGCCGTCGAGGCCGTTATCTCGCCATTCGACTTCTTCCGGCTTCACGCCGCCCTGCTTGCCAAGGTCTTTACCCTGAATGCCGTTCTCCGTACCCAGCAGGTACTTGAGCATGTACTCATGGCCTTTACCGGAGGAGCCCAGCAGGTTGGAACGCCAGATAAACAGGTTACGCGGATGGTTTTTACCGTTTTCCGGCTGCTCCGCCGCAAAGCGAATCGAGCCCTCTTTCAGGGATTTGACGGTGTAATCCACCGGCGTCATGCCGGCTTTTTTCGCCTCATCGGCGATGCGCAGCGGGTTAACGCCCAGCTGCGGCGCCGACGGCAGCCAGCCCATCCGCTCGGCGCGGACGTTGAAGTCGATCAGATGGCCGCTGTAGCGGGATTTATCCGCCATCGGCGACAGCAGCTCCTGCGCGGTCACGGTTTCATAGCGCCACTGGCTGGAGTGGTTGTAGAAGTACGAGGTGCTGTTCATATGGCGTGCCGGACGCTGCCAGTCAAGGGCGAACGCCAGCGGCTGCCAGCCGGTCTGTGGACGCAGTTTTTCCTGGCCCACATAGTGCGCCCAACCGCCACCGCTCTGGCCGACGCAGCCGCAGAAGATCAGCATGTTGATCAGACCGCGGTAGTTCATGTCGAGGTGGAACCAGTGGTTGAGACCCGCCCCGACGATAATCATTGAGCGACCATGGGTTTTATCGGCGTTATCGGCAAACTCGCGGGCGGTACGGATGATATGCGCGCGGGAGACACCGGTAATTTTCTCCGCCCAGGCCGGGGTGTAGGCTTTCACTTCATCATAGCTGGCGGCGCAGTTGTCATCGTTCAGACCGCGCTCCAGGCCATAGTTGGCCATGGTCAGATCGTACACGGTGGTCACCAGCGCGCTGGAGCCGTCGGCCAGCTGCAGGCGTTTGACCGGCAGTTTGTGCAGTAGAATGTTTTCAAGAGCGACTTTGTTGAAGTGCTCAGAACCTTCGCCGCCGAAGTACGGGAAGCCAACGTCCGCCACCTCGTCATGGCTGCCGAGCAGACTCAGACGCAGCTCAATCTCTTCGCCGGTTTTGCCATCGCGCTGTTCGAGGTTCCATTTGCCTTTGTCGCCCCAGCGGAATCCGAGGGAACCGTTCGGCACGGTGAGATCGCCTTTCTCGTCAAAGGCGACGGTCTTCCATTCCGGATTCTTTTCCTGACCAAGGGAATCCACGAGGTCGGACGCGCGCAGCGTGCGGCCGGCGGCGTAATAGCCGTCGCGCTCCTCAAGCATCACCAGCATCGGCATGTCGGTGTAGCGACGCACGTAATCGGTGAAATACTGGCTCGGCTTATCAAGATGGAACTCACGCAGCATCACGTGGCCCATCGCCAGCGCCATCGCGGCATCGGTACCCTGCTTCGGCGCCAGCCACAGATCGCAGAGCTTGGCGATTTCGGCGTAGTCCGGAGTGATGGCCACGGTTTTGGTCCCTTTATAGCGAACTTCGGTAAAGAAGTGCGCATCCGGGGTACGGGTCTGCGGCACGTTGGAGCCCCAGGCGATGATATAGCTGGAGTTGTACCAGTCGGCGGATTCCGGCACATCGGTCTGCTCGCCCCAGGTCATCGGCGAGGCCGGCGGCAGGTCGCAGTACCAGTCGTAGAAGCTCAGGCAAGTGCCGCCGATCAGCGACAGGTAACGGGCGCCGGAGGCGTAGGAGACCATCGACATCGCCGGGATCGGCGAGAAGCCGGCCACGCGGTCCGGACCGTAAGTTTTCACGGTATAGACGTTGGAAGCGGCAATCAGCTCGTTCACTTCCTGCCATGAGGAGCGGACAAACCCGCCGCGACCGCGAGCCTGTTTGAAGCTTTTGGCTTTGTCGGCGTCTTCGATAATCGAGGCCCATGCCGCGACCGGATCGCTATGCTGAACCTTCGCCTCCCGCCACATCTTCATCAGGCGTTTGCGCATCAGCGGGTATTTCAGGCGGTTCGCGCTGTACAGATACCAGGAGTAGCTGGCGCCGCGCAGGCAGCCGCGCGGTTCGTGGTTTGGCAGGTCCGGACGGGTGCGCGGATAGTCCGTTTGCTGGGTTTCCCAGGTCACCAGCCCGTTTTTGACATAAATCTTCCAGCTGCATGAACCGGTGCAGTTAACACCGTGAGTGGAACGCACAATTTTGTCATGCTGCCAACGTTGACGGTATCCATCCTCCCAGTCCCGGTTGGTGTTTAGAAGCTGGCCGTGCCCATCGGCAAAGGTTTCACCCTTCTGTTTGAAGTAGCGAAACCGGTCCAGGAATTTACTCATCGGGTTTCTCCTGATATGGAGCCTGACGGCTCTCTGATAAATCGACATTGCTGGATTTGCAGCGAAGGTAACGCCATGAAAGCGGGCGGGAATTGATAGCGATCAATACGGACTGGCTTGTTAACATGGCGCAAATTGGCAATTACCACCAAGGTGGTACAAAACTCAGTTTTTTAATTTGATGTTTTTTAAGGTTTTTTAGCGAAAAATAGCTCGCCAGACGCGGGATGGTTCACCAGGGAGGTATTAAGGGGTAGAGCGGTGACGCTGGTAAGCCATCCCTTCCCGGCTCAGTGGCCAAAATGAATAAAAAAGCCCAATAGTATGTTGTAACTAATTAAGCCAGTAAAAAAGGCGCCTCCCTCAGGAGTGCGCCTTTATGAAGCGATACGACTATGGCGAATTACTGACGCTTACGGCCGTATACCGCCCAGGTGATGATTACGCAGGCAATATAGAAGATCAGGAACACTTTCATCGCGCCGGCCGGCGAGCCGGTCAGATCCAGCGAGATTCCGAACGCCTTCGGAATAAAGAAGCCGCCGATGGCGCCAATGGCGGAGATAAAGCCCAGCGCCGCCGCGGTATCGGTCGCCGCCTCGCGCATCGCCTGGGCTTCGCTGCCGCCCTGGGCCTTCACCCGGTCCATGGTCAGCTTACGGAAGATCACGGAGATCATCTGGAAGGTGGAGGCGCTGCCCAGCCCGGCGGTAAGGAACAGCACCATAAACACTGCAAAGAAGGCGATGAAGTTGCCGCCCTGGCCATTGGTCGGCAGCGTCAGGAACAGCAGCGCGCAGAATACAGCCATCACCACGAAGTTCACCAGCGTCACGCGGGTACCGCCGAGACGGTCGGAGATCGCCCCGCCCATCGAACGCGCCAGCGCGCCAATAAACGGACCGAAGAAGGCGTAGTGCAGGATCTGCACGTCCGGGAACTGGGTTTTCGACAGCATGGCAAAACCGGCGGAGAAACCGATAAAGGAGCCGAAGGTCGCCAGATAGAGCAGCGCCATGATCCACAGATGCAGACGTTTAAGCACCGGCAGCTGTTCGCTCAGCGAGGCTTTGGAAGCGGACAGGTCGTTCATAAAGAACCACGCCGCCAGGGTGAAGATAATCAGGAAAGGTACCCAGATCCACGCGGCGTTTTCCAGATACAGCATCGAGCCGTCCGGCTGCTGGCTGCCGGTCCCGCCAAAAATGGCAAACACCGAGACCGACACCACCAGCGGTGCGACCAGCTGCATCACGCTGACGCCCATATTGCCGAGGCCGCCGTTGACGCCCAGCGCCCCGCCCTGCTTCGCTTTCGGGAAGAAAAAACTGATGTTGGCCATACTGGAGGCGAAGTTGGCCCCGGAGAAGCCGCACAGCAGAGAGATGATGACGAAGACGCTAAACGGCGTGGAAGTATCCTGGACCGCAAAGCCCAGCCACACGCACGGCACAATCATGATCCCGGTGCTGAACGCCGTCCAGCGACGGCCGCCGAACAGCGGCACCATAAAGGCGTACGGCACGCGCAACAACGCGCCGGAGAGCGCCGGCAGCGCGGTCAGCATAAACAGCTGATCGGTCGTAAACTGAAAGCCCACTTTGTTGAGGTTAACGGCAACGGCGCTGAACAACATCCATACGCAGAACGCCAATAACAGACAGGGAACGGAGATCCATAAATTGCGGCTCGCCACATGGTGGCCGCGCTGTTGCCAGAATTCAGGATCTTCAGGCCGCCAGTCGGTAATGACCGAGCGATTAGCCTTCTCCGGGAGGGAAGATTGACTCATAGATACCTCTGATTATTCATATTTCCTGCCGCTACCTTAGGGGTTGCCCGGGGCGGTAAGTTGATATAAATCAAAGGAAAAGCGCGGACTAATTTGTGCAAAAATAGACCATGCTCCGAAGTGAGTAGAGAATGGTGGGAAAAAAAGTGTGGTTTTTCACACGGCTGCCGGGATGCGTATAACCCCTCTCCCAACGGTGCCTACCACCGACAATTAAGGAGTAACTCTTTGGGGGTATGGGTATACTCCAGGGGATAGCCGAGAATAAGCGCCACTCCCGGAGACACGACCGGTCAGGAGCCACGCATTCCATGTTAAAACGTCTTTTTACCCCGCTGACGCTGGTCAATCAACTGGCGTTGATCGTCCTGCTTGCCACCCTTACAGGCGTCGCCGGCATGGCGATCTCCGCGCGCCTGGTCAACGGCGTGCAGGGCAGCGCGCACGCCATTAACAAAGCTGGGTCATTACGCATGCAGAGCTACCGGCTGCTGGCGGCGATCCCGCTGAATGAACACGATCAAAAGCTGGTCGATGATATGACCGCCACCGTCTTTAGTCCGGAGCTGCAAAACTCCGCCCGCCGCGACGGACAGGAGCGCCAGCTGCAGGCCTTGCAGCAGTACTGGCAGCTGGCGCTGGCTCCCGGCATGCAGCGCGCGGTCAACCAGGCGGAGGTCGCCCAGGATGTCGCCGACTTTGTCGATCGTATCGACCAGCTGGTGACCGCATTCGACCATACCACCGAGCAGCGTATCGAACGGGTGGTCTGGATCCATCGCCTCCTCGCCATCGGCATGGCGCTACTGCTGATCTTCACCATCATCTGGCTACGCGCCCGACTGCTGCGGCCATGGAAACAGCTGCTGAGCATGGCGCGAGCGGTGAGCCAGCGTGATTTCACCCAGCGGGCGCACATCAGCGGGCGCAACGAAATGGCGACTCTCGGCATGGCGCTAAATAACATGTCGGAAGAGCTGGCGGAAAGCTACGCCGTGCTGGAGCGCCGGGTGCAGGAGAAGACCGCCGGGCTGGAACAGAAGAACGAGATCCTCGCCTTCTTATGGCAGGCCAACCGCCGGCTGCACGCCAACGCCCCGCTCTGCGAACGCATTTCGCCGGTGCTGAACGGTCTGCAGGGTCTGACGCTGCTGCGCGATATCGAGGTGCGGGTCTACGATCTGGAAGATGAAGACAACCATCAGGAGTTTACCTGCCACTCGGATAATGAATGTGATGACATGGGCTGCTACCTCTGCCCACGCAACCTGCCGCCGCTACCGGATGGCGGCACAACGCTGAAGTGGCGGCTGTCGGATGCGCATAATCAGTACGGCATCCTGCTGGCGACGCTGCCGGTTGGCCGTCATCTCAGCCACGATCAGCAGCAGCTGGTGGATACGTTGGTTGAACAACTGACCAGCACCCTGGCGCTGGACCGCCATCAGGAGAAACAGCAGCAGCTGATCGTCATGGAAGAGCGGGCCACTATCGCTCGCGAGCTGCATGACTCCATAGCCCAGTCGCTATCCTGTATGAAGATGCAGGTTAGCTGTCTGCAGATGCAAGGCGACGCCTTGCCGGCGGAGAGCCGCCAGCTGCTGGGGCAAATACGTAACGAGCTGAATACCTCGTGGGCCCAACTGCGGGAGCTGTTAACCACCTTCCGCCTGCAGTTGACCGAGCCGGGCCTGCGCCCGGCGCTGGAGGCCAGCTGTCAGGAGTACAGCGCCCACTTCGGCTTTACGGTGCAGCTTGATTATCAGCTTCCGCCGCGCTTTGTGCCGTCGCATCAGGCCATACACCTGCTGCAGATCGCCCGCGAAGCGTTAAGCAACGCCCTGAAGCATGCCAGCGCGACGGAAGTGACCGTGACGGTGTCACAACGCGATAACCAGGTCCGTCTGGTGGTGGCGGATAACGGCCGCGGCGTGCCGGACCACGCCGAGCGGAGTAACCATTACGGTTTAATTATTATGCGGGATCGCGCGCAAAGCCTGCGCGGCGACTGTCAGGTTCGGCGCCGGGAAACCGGCGGGACCGAAGTGATCGTCACGTTTATCCCGGAAAAAACGTTTTCCATCCAATAAGGAGACCCCCATGAGTCAACAGGAACGGGCAACCATCCTTCTCATTGACGACCATCCGATGCTGCGCACCGGCGTGAAACAATTGATTAGCATGGCGCCGGACATCCAGGTGATTGGCGAAGCCAGCAATGGCGCGCAAGGTATCGAGCTGGCGGAGTCGCTGGATCCGGATCTGATCCTGCTGGACCTCAATATGCCGGGCATGAACGGCCTGGAAACGCTGGACAAACTGCGTGAGAAATCGCTGTCTGGGCGGGTGGTGGTCTTCAGCGTCTCTAACCATGAAGAGGACGTTGTTACCGCCCTCAAGCGCGGCGCCGATGGCTATCTGCTGAAAGACATGGAGCCGGAAGATCTGCTGAAAGCGCTGCAGCAGGCGGCCGCCGGAGAAATGGTATTAAGCGAAGCGTTAACCCCGGTGCTGGCCGCCAGCCTGCGCGCCAACCGCGCCACCTCCGATCGCGACATCAGCCAGCTGACCCCGCGCGAGCGCGACATCCTCAAGCTGATCGCCCAGGGGCTGCCGAACAAAATGATCGCCCGCCGACTGGATATCACCGAAAGCACCGTCAAAGTGCACGTCAAGCACATGCTGAAGAAAATGAAGCTCAAATCCCGGGTGGAAGCCGCGGTATGGGTCCACCAGGAGCGAATTTTTTAAGGCGAGTCCGTCCAGGAGACGCCTGGCGCGGTGAACTTGACCAGCGGCTCGGTCAGCGCCAGGGCGATCTCATTGGATGAGACGCGCTGCCCCTGTTTATCCTCTACCACCACCGACAGGCGCCAGCGGTTCGCGGCGCCCGGTTCACTGTTCCACACCGGCATAATCACGCTCCAGCCATCGGGACTGCGGGCATCCACCGGCGGCGTCAGGCTGAGCGCCTGGGTGTCGCCCTGCCAGTGCAGCGACTTGATACCGTGCAGACTATGGATCTGCAGCTTCAGCTGCACCGTTTCCCCGGACTGTAGATCCCAGGGCGGCGTGGCCAGATAGACCGTCAGATTTTTGCGCTGCCGATACTCCACTACCGGCAGATTATCCCGCTCCGGGCTGTCGAAGCGGCTGCCGCGCAGCGAGTTGCTGAACGCCACCTCGTCCGCCGCCAGCTGCTGCTTGAGCGGCACACCAAAGCGGTAGTTGAGCTTCAGGCCAACGTTATTCTGGCTGACGCCATTTTCCCCTTGCTTATGCTTGGCGGTCACGGTGACCAGCGGGACCGGGGTGTAATTGAGCCCGACGGAGACGGCCACCGGGTTATGGTAGCCAGTGCCGGTATGAAACAGATCGACGCTGTCGCCGAAGTACTGTTCGACGCTGACGCTGGTGTTGATGTGCTCATAAAACGGCAGTCGCGCCTGGGCGGTAACGTCATACCCTGCGGCCATCCGCTGCTCCTGGGTTTGATTCTCCCGCAGCTGCCAGTCGCCCAGCGGATGGTAGTAGTTCGCCGACAGGCGGAGATATTCTCCCCACGCCTCGGCGCCGACGCTGCCGCGAGCCAGGCTTTCGCTCAGCACCTTGTCATAAAACGAGTTATAGCCCAGCAGCCAGCCGCCGACCCGCCAGCGCTGGCCAAGCCCAATGTTGCCCACCAGATCGTTCTCGCGCCGGGTTACCGAATACTGGTTCCACGTCAGGTAGCGATCGTTATCCTGCAACGGCACGAACCAGCTCCCTTTACTGCCAGTGAACTTCCCCTCTTTATCGACCAGCAGGTCGACATTGGCGTTGCCCCATGGCGAGAGCCAGCTCTCCAGCTGGTGGCTCACTTCATTGCCGAGTTTGTTGATGGCGAACATCTGCGCCTGTTCGCCCGCCGTCAGTCCGTTATCGCTCATGCTGGCCTCGCCGAACTTCTTAGCCACTTCGGCAAAGTGTCTGGCGTCGTCATCGACCTGCGGGGCGATCCCCAAATCGGGCAAGGAAGGTTCTTCCTGGGGAGTAAAAGTGGTGTGACTGGCGGTCAGCGCCCAGACGGGAACGCCCGGCAGCAGCAGGAGAATGATCAGGGATGGCAGCAAACGGTACGACACAGGCATCAACTGGTTTTGCGCGGGCTCGCAGAAAAAATTGGAAGATGGTTTTAGTTTATCGTTTTTTGCCCTCTCCCGCAGCCCTGCGGACAATTCCAGGAATATGCTGAAACCGGTTGGGCAATCTGTCGCCCAACCACAGAAGATATCGCCGCGCCGTTAGGCCCCGGCGCGGGCCGGTTGCGTCGCCAGCAGCGCGTTGAGCTCCGGCACGCAGGAGCCGCAGTTGGTCCCGCACTTCAGCCTGGCGCCCAAAGCCCCGACGCTGGCGCAGCCGCTGGCGATGGCCTCGCCGATCGCCCGCTCGCCGACCCCAAAGCAGCTGCAGACAATCCGCCCCGGCAGCGCGGCGGCGGCGTCCGGTCGGCCGCTGAGCAGCGCATGGCGCCGGGCGGCATCGGACGGCGGCGTGGCGAAGGCGGCGCTTACTCCTGCGCTATCCACCGCCGGCTCGCGCGCATCGCTCCACCAGCCCAGCATCAGCCTCCCCTGATGCCACGCCAGCAGGTTCCACACTGCGCCGCCGTCTGCTATCTGCAGCTGCCAGCCGCGCTGCTCGCACCAGACCCTGAGCCACTGGCGGGCTGACGCCTCCCCGGCCAGCGAGTAGTGCAGCACTCCTGTCGCCGCCCGCCGCCGCCAGTGCCAGGCCGCAGGAAATGGCAGCGGTTCGCGACAAAACAGTTCGCTGTGCCAGGCAGGCTGCCAGGCGGCGATGGCCACCGCCGCCTGTTTACTCTCCGGCTGGGCGGAATGCGGGTCCGTGACGGCGGCCAGCAGGTTATTCACCCGCCCCTGGCGGGCGAACTGATTGTTCCAGTGCATGGGGACAAACAGCGAGCCGGGGCGCTGGCCTTCGCTGATCGCCACTTTCGCCACCATCACCCCATGGCGCGACCAGATCCGCGCCAGCCCATCGGCGACAAGCTGGTAGCGAACGGCGTCCTGCGGCGCCACCTCCACCACCGGCTCCGCGATATGCTGCATCAGCCGCGGCACAGCACCGGTGCGGGTCATGGTGTGCCACTGATCGCGGATCCGCCCGCTGTTGAGGATCAGCGGATAAAAGACATCGGTTGCCGCCCGGGTCGGCTGAGGCGTCACCGGCACCATTCGCAACCGGCCATCGCGATGCCAGCCGCGCGTGACATCCAGGTCGGCGCGGCGGCGGCTGACTGGCCAGCGGACCGGCGCCATGGCGTCCCACGCCTCGCGGCTGAGATCCGCCAGCGCGCCGATATCAAACGCCCGCTGGCCGTCGTTTTCGAAACCGGACAGCGCCGCATGCTCGCGGAAAACGTCATGCGGATGCTGCCA
Organism: Klebsiella sp. 1SOBk10mer; assembly: GCF_046602535.1. Classification (NCBI taxonomy): domain Bacteria; kingdom Pseudomonadati; phylum Pseudomonadota; class Gammaproteobacteria; order Enterobacterales; family Enterobacteriaceae; genus Klebsiella; species Klebsiella sp. 1SOBk10mer. The sequence continues at coordinate 829,724 of NZ_JBKIUP010000001.1, read as the reverse complement.
GGCAAACGCCTCGCGATATCCCAGCGCCTGCCCCACTCGGGCGATGATCCACCAGTCCGCTTTCGCCTCCCCCGGCGGCGGCAGAAAGCTGCGCTGACGGGAGATGCGCCGCTCCGAGTTGGTGACCGTGCCATTTTTCTCGCCCCAGGCCAGCGCCGGAAAACGGATGTGGGCGAAATGTCCGGTATCCGTCTCAGCGGCGACATCCGAGACGATCACCAGCGGACAGCCGGCCAGCGCCTGGCTCACCGCGTGGCTGTCGGGGAGGGATACCACCGGATTGGTGCCCATGATCCAGACCGCTTTCACCTCGCCGCGGCCGATGGCGGCAAACAGCTCCACGGCGGTCAACCCCGGAGTCTGCGCCAGCCGCTCGGTTCCCCAAAAGCGGGCCAGCCGCTGCAGATCGGCCGGCACAAAATCCATGTGCGCCGCCAGCATCGTCGCCAGCCCGCCGACTTCGCGCCCGCCCATGGCGTTGGGTTGACCGGTCAGCGAAAAGGGGCCGCAGCCGCGGCGGCCATACTTTCCGCTAGCCAGATGGACGTTGATGATGGCATTACATTTGTCGCTGCCGCTGGCTGACTGGTTAATTCCCATGGTGTAGAGGGTGATGGCCCGCGGGGCGGCGATAAAATCGCGATAGAAACCCGCCACCTCATCGGCAGCCAGGCCGCAAAAATCAGCTACTTTCGCCACGTCCCAGCCACTCGCTTCGGCCAGCGCCTGCGCGCCATCGCGAAAACCGTCGACGCAGGCTCCAGCCTGCGCCAGGGCGTTAAGCAACCCCACGAACAGCCCGCCGTCACTTCCCGGCGCCAGCGCCAGATGGCGATCGGCGATCTCGCAGGTGGCGGTGCGTCGGGGATCGATCGCCACGATCTGCAACCGGGGATTGTCCCGCTTCGCCTGCGCCAGACGCTGGTACAGCACCGGATGCGCCCAGGCAGCGTTTGAGCCGACCAGCACCACCAGATCGCTGTTTTCCACATCCTCATAGCTACAGGGCACCACGTCGGCGCCAAAGGCCCGCTTGTAGCCGGTCACCGCCGACGACATGCATAGCCGCGAATTGGTGTCGATGTTCGCCGCGCCGATAAACCCCTTCATCAGCTTGTTGGCGGCATAGTAATCCTCGGTTAACAGCTGGCCGGAGGCGTAGAAGGCCACCGCCTGCGGGCCGTGCTGGTCGATAACCTGTTGCAGGCGAGAAGCGGTCTCCGCCAGCGCCTGAGGCCAGGTCACCTTCTGGCCGTCCACCTCCGGCGCCAATAGCCGCCCCGCCAGGCCCGTGGTCTCCCCGAGGGCAGCCCCTTTGACGCACAGACGGCCGAGGTTGGCCGGGTGCTGGTCGTCGCCGCGCACGCTCACCCGCCCCGCGTCATCTACGCTCGCCAGCACCCCACAGCCTACGCCGCAGTAGGGACAGGTCGTTCGGATGGTCTTCATCAGGAGGCCTCCGCTCGCGCCAGCAGCTGCTGGCTGCCCACCCACACTTTGCCGTTTTCCACTTTCACCGGCCAGGCGCGCACCGCCTGTTCACCGCCGTCGCACGGCCAGCCGTCGCGCAGGCGAATCCGCTGTTTGTACAGCGGGGAGATCACCACCGGTTCCCCGCTGACGTCCCCTAACAGCCCCCGCGACAGCACGTTGGCCGCGCTGCCCGGCTCGCGGTTGTCCAGGGCATACACCCGATCGCCGAAGCGGAACAGGGCGATCTGCCGCTCGCCTAACCGGGCACCGATCCCCGCCTGCGCCGGAATGGCGTCAAGGTCGCAAATCGCCTGCCACGGCCGGGATGGGAGTTCGCCTTCGGGCAACACTTCAGCAGGCAACGGCTGCGGCTGACCGCGCAGATCGTGGCGCTGCACCGCCTCGTCGGGCTGGTCGCTGTTAACGAAGGAGCGGAACAGCGCCAGACGCTGCGGATCGTTGAGGGTGGTCTGCCACTCGCACTGGTAGCTGTCGACGATGCGGGCCATCTCCTGCTCCAGCTCCTCGCCAATGCCGAGGCTATCCTCCAGCACCACCTGCCGCAGGTAGGCGACGCCGCCCTCCAGGTTGTCCATCCAGGTGCTGGTGCGCTGCAGGCGGTCGGCGGTACGGATATAGAACATCAGCAGACGATCGATGCTGCGGATCAGCGTCGCTTCGTCGAGATCGCTGGCAAACAGGTCGGCGTGACGCGGTTTCATTCCGCCGTTGCCGCAGACGTAGAGATTCCAGCCTTTGTCGGTGGCAATCACTCCGATATCTTTGCCCTGGGCTTCGGCGCACTCGCGGGTGCAGCCAGAGACCGCCATCTTGATCTTGTGCGGGGCGCGTAGCCCTTTATAGCGATGCTCAAGCCGCACCGCGAGCCCGGTGGAGTCCTGCACGCCGTAGCGACACCAGGTTGCGCCGACGCAGGACTTCACCGTGCGCAGCGACTTGCCATAGGCGTGGCCGGTTTCAAACCCGGCGTCGGCCAGCTCGCGCCAGATAGCCGGCAGCTGTTCCAGCCGCGCGCCAAACAGGTCGATGCGCTGGCCGCCGGTCACTTTGCTGTAGAGCTGATAACGTTTGGCGATCTGCCCGATGGCGATCAGCCCGTCCGGCGTCACTTCCCCCGCCGCCATCCGCGGCACCACCGAATAGGTTCCGTCCTTCTGAATGTTGGCGAAATAGCGATCGTTGGTATCCTGCAGCGGCAGGTGCGCCGGCTTCAGCAGGTATTCGTTCCAGCAGGAGGCCAGCACCGAGGCCACCAGCGGTTTACAAACCTCGCAGCCATGCCCCTGGCCGTAGCGGCTAATCAGCTGCTCGAAGGTATGGATATGGTTGACCCGCACCAGGTGGTAGATCTCCTGGCGCGACCACGGGAAATGCTCGCAGACGTCTTTTTTCACTTCGACGCCCTGCGCCGCCAGCTGGTACTCCATCACCTGTTTCACCAGCGCGCTGCAGCCGCCGCAGCCGGTGGCCGCTCTGGTGCAGCTTTTTATCGCCGCCATATCCCCCGCGCCATTGTTCACCGCCTGGCAGATATCGCCTTTGCTGACGCTATGGCAGGAGCAGATCGGCGCGCTGTCGGGCAGCGCCGCCACCCCCAGCGCCTTCGGCGCGGCCCCCTCCAGCGCCGGCAGGATCAGGCTCTCCGGACGCGGCGGCAGCGCCATGCCGTTCAGCATCATCTGCAGCAGCGTGGCATAGTCGCTGGCGTCCCCCACCAGCACGCCGCCAAGCAGGGCTTTGCCGTCCTGACTGACGACGATTTTTTTGTAAACCTGCTGCGGACCGTCGGTCCATTGATAGCTCTGGCAGCCCGGCGTGCGCCCCTGCGCATCGCCAAACGAGGCCACGTCAACCCCCAGCAGCTTCAGTTTGGTGCTCATGTCGGCGCCGCTAAAGCAGGCGTCCTCTTCTGCGAGGGTGGCTGCGGCGATCCGCGCCATCTGATAGCCCGGCGCCACCAGGCCGTAAATTTTATTATCCCACAGGGCGCATTCGCCTATCGCCAGCACGTCCGGGTCAGAGGTGCGGCACTGGCCATCAATGCCAATCCCCCCGCGCTCGCCGACCTGCAGCGCGCAGCCGCGGGCCAGCGCGTCCTGCGGGCGGATCCCTGCCGAGAAGACCACCATGTCGGTCAACAGCGTGTCACCGTCGGCAAAGTTCAGCCGCAGGCCGTCGGCCTCGCTCACGATGGCGGTGGTGGCTTTGCTGGTATGCACCCCCACGCCGAGGGCGACGATCTTCTCCCGCAGCATCGCCGCCCCGCCGTTATCCAGCTGGACGGCCATCAGGTTCGGGGCAAACTCCACCACGTGCGTCTCCAGCCCCAGCTGTTTCAGGGCGTTGGCGGCCTCCAGCCCGAGCAGGCCGCCACCGATCACCACCCCGCGCTTCGCCGCGGCGGCATGGGCGGCGATGCGGTCCAGATCGTCAAGGGTGCGATAGACAAAGCACCCGTCGAGATCGCTACCAGGGACAGGCGGAACAAAGGGATAGGAGCCGGTCGCCAGCACCAGTTTATCCCAGTGGGTTTCATGTCCCTCGGCGTCCCGCACCAGCCGCGCGTCGCGGTCGATCGTCGCCACCGCCTTGCCGAGGCGGAGTTCGATGCCGTGCCGGTGAAAGAAATCATCGGCCACCAGCGACAGCGATTCGGCGCTGCGTCCGGCGAAATATTCGGAGAGGTGCACCCGGTCGTAGGCGGCGTAACGCTCTTCGCCAAACACCACGATACGATATTGCTCATGCAGGTTGCGGCTCACGCATTGTTCGAGAAAATGGTGGCCGACCATGCCATGTCCCACCAGCACTAATACAGGTTTCGTCATCGTCATTATTCCTGCAGCCTGCGGCTGCGTTGAAGAAGGATCAAAAAGCCAGTCCGCGGTGGCGGGCTCGTCGCTTTCCAGGCGCGCGGTGAGCGCGGCGGCGGCAGTGCAATCGCCCATCAGCAGCACGCCGCGCAGGCGGCCGTCGCGCAGCAGCAGGCGACGATAGTGGCGGTCGATGGGGTCCCAGCTGGTAAAAATGTCATCCTGTTCGCCGGCCTGCTGCTCGCCAGCGCTAAAGAGTTCAATGCCGGTGACCTTCAGCCGGGTGCCGGCGTCCTGCCAGACAAAGCCCGCGCCGGGGACGCCGCACAGGCGATCCGCCAGCACTTCGGCCTGGCGCAGGCAGGGAGCCACCAGCCCCCAGGTCTGGCCGTCAATTTCGCAACATTCGCCAATGGCGCTGATCCCCGGCAGCGAGGCGGCCATCTGGCGGTCAACCACGATCCCCCGCTGGCACAGCACACCGGACTGCGCCGCCAGACGGCTGTTGGGCTGCACGCCGGTCGCCAGCACCACTCTGTTGGCGCGGAATACCCGCCCATCCGCCAGCCGCACGCCGTCGGCGTCGATGGCGGCGATCCGGCACTCCAGCACACAGCGAATGCCGCGCGCTTCAAGCTGCTGCCTGAGCTCATCGGCGGCAAAAGCGTCGGTCAGCGGCGTCATTAATCCGCCGCCGCGATGCAGGAGAGTGACCTCCCCGCCGTGGCGACGCAGCGCCGCCGCCGCTTCCACCCCCAGCACCCCACCGCCAATCACCACCGCCGGGCCGGGTATCGCCAGAATACGTTCCACGTCCGCCAGGGTGCGGAAGGGCATAACCTGCGGACGATCAATGCCCGGCAGCGGCGGGATAAAGGGCCGCGAACCGGTGGCGAACACCAGCTCATCCCACGGCAGCCAGGTCTCCGCGATGCGCAGCCGCCGTTGCACAACATCGACTTCATCCACCGCCTCGCCAGACCGCAGGCACACCCCGTGCCGGGTGTACCACTCCGCCGGCAGCAACGGGAGCTGCGCCGCTGTTTTTTCGCCAGCCAGCAGCGGCGAGAGCTGGATGCGGTTATAGGCCGGGTGCGGCTCGTCGCCGACGACGGTAATGGCAAACCGCGCAGGGTCGCGCTCAACCAGCCGCTGCACCAGACGGGTGGCCGCCATGCCGTTACCGATCACCACCAGTCGCCGCGTCATGACCGCCTCCTTACGCCGCTTTCGGCTGTTTTTCATACAGGAAATGGAGGATCTGCTGGCGCAGATGGTGATACCGGCTGTCGTCCGCCAGCTGAACGCGGTGGCGCGGACGCGGCAGATCGACCGCGAGGATCTCGCCGACCGTCGCTGCCGGGCCGTTGGTCATCATCAGCACCCGGTCGGAGAGCAGCACCGCTTCATCAACGTCGTGGGTGATCATGACGATGGTGGTATTGAGCTCCTGCTGAATCTGCATCACCGTGTCCTGGAGGTGGGCGCGAGTCAGCGCGTCCAGAGCGCCGAAGGGCTCATCAAGCAGCAGCACTTTCGGCTTCATCGCCAGCGCCCGGGCGATACCCACCCGCTGCTTCATGCCGCCGGAGATCTCCCCGGGCCGTTTATGCAGCGCATGACCCATCTGCACGCGCGCGAGATTGTGTTCAATCCACTCCCGACGCTCATGCTTGCTCATGGTGCGACGGAACACCTGATCCACCGCCAGCGCCACATTGTCGAAACAGCTCAGCCACGGCAGCAGTGAGTGGTTCTGGAAAACCACCGCCCGCTCCGGCCCGGGACCGGCAATTTCCCGGTTATCACACAGTAGTCCGCCCTCGGTAGGGGTGGTGATCCCGGCGATCAGGTTTAGCAGAGTCGATTTTCCGCAACCCGAGTGGCCGATCAGGCTAATGGTCTCCCCTTCGACGATATCGAAGGAGACATTCTGCAGCGCCAGAAACTCGCCGCTGGCGGTGTTGAAGCGCTGGCTGACGGCCTGCACCTGAATTAATGGTTTCATGTTGGCTCCTTATTTTTCCTGCCAGCTAAAGCGGCGGGCGAGCAGCATCAGACCCTGCTCCAGCAGCAGGCCGACGACGCCGATAATGACGATGGCGATGATGATGTTTTCCACATTGAGGTTGTTCCACTCGTTCCAGATCCAGAAGCCGATCCCCAGCCCGCCGGTAAGCATTTCCGCCGCCACGATCACCAGCCAGGCGATGCCGATGGAGAGGCGCACGCCGGTAAGCACCGCCGGCAGCACCGCCGGAAAGAGAATTTTGCGCATCACCGTCCACTCCGAGAGCTGGAGGACGCGGGCGACGTTGAGATAGTCCTGCGGGATCCGCCGCACGCCTTCCGCGGTGTTGATCACCATCGGCCAGATGGAGCAGATAAAAATGGTCCAGCTGGAAGCAGGCTCCGCCTTCTGGAACAGCAGCAGGCCAATCGGCAGCCAGGCCAGCGGGCTGACCGGGCGCAGCAGAGCAATCAGCGGATTAAACATGCGGGCGAAGAACAGCGAACGGCCGATCAAAAACCCCAGCGGAATGCCCGCCAGCGCCGCCAGGCCGAAGCCCACCGCCACGCGCTGCAGGGAAGCCAGCACGTTCCAGCCGATGCCCATGTCATTCGGCCCGTCCTGATAGAACGGATCGGCAAACAGGGTCAGCGCCGAGTCCAGCGTGCTCAGCGGCGTGGGAAAGCCTTTGCTGTGCATCGCCGCCAGCTGCCAGGCCAGCAGCAGCACCCCCAGCCCCAGCAGCGGGGGCAGCAGGCGCTGGATGAGCTCACGCAGCCAGCGCGTGACGGTTGGCGTGGTGCGCCGGACCTGCACCGGCGGCAGGAGAATCACTTCGCCAGGCGCGTTCTCCACGCTGACGGCCGGTTGCTTACGTTGTGCCTGCTTCATCTCATGCCCCCTTACGTTGAATAGCGAAATGGCGGGCGTAGCCTTCCGGGTCGGACCCGTTCCAGACCGTACCGTCCATCAGTGTGCTGCTGCGCATCGTGGCTGCCGGCGCGCTGATCCCCCCTACCGCCTGGGCGGCAGCCTGCCAGACGTCGATGCGATTAATGCGCGACGCCACCGCGAGATAATCCGGAGCCTGTTTCAGCAGCCCCCAGCGACGAAACTGGGTGAGGAACCACATCCCGTCCGACAGCCAGGGGAAGCTCACCTCGCCCTCGGCGTAAAAGCGCATCGGATGGGGATCCTGCCAGCGGCGGCCGAGGCCGTTGTCATACTCCCCAAGCATCCGGCCGGTGAGGTACTGCTCTTTGGTATTGAGCCAGCCGCGCCTGGCGAGCAGGCGGGCCGTCTCCCGGGTGTTCTCCGCCGAGGCGGCGATCCAGCGCTGCGCCTCCATCAGGGCCGCCACCAGCGCGCGGGCGGTGTTCGGCTGGCGTTCCACCCAGTCGCGACGGGCGCCCAGCACCTTTTCCGGATGCTCGGGCCAGATATCCTGGGAAGTGGCCGCGGTGAAGCCGATACGGTCGTTTATGGCGCGGGCGTTCCACGGCTCGCCGACGCAAAAGCCGCTCATATTGCCGATGCGCATGTTCATCACCATCTGCGGCGGCGGCACCACGACGGTGCGCACATCGTTAAAGGGATCGATGCCGGCGCTCGCCAGCCAGTAGTAGAGCCACATAGCATGGGTGCCGGTGGGAAAGGTATGGGCGAAGGTGTAGCTGCCCGGCGCGCTGCGGTCGATCAGCCGCTTCAGACCGCCGAGGTCGGTCACCCCTTTCTCCTGCAGTTCGCTGGAGAGGGTGATGGCCTGACCATTGCGGTTGAGGGTCATCAGATTGGCCATCGCCTGCGGCTTGCTGGCGATCCCCAGTTCAAGTCCGTACAGCAGGCCATAGAGAATATGCGCCGCGTCCAGTTCACCGGCCACCAGTTTGTCGCGCACCGCCGCCCAGCTGGCCTCCTTACTCGGCGCCAGGCTAATGCCATATTTTTTGTCAAACCCCTTCGCCGCAGCGATGGCCAGCGGCGCGCAGTCGGTCAGCGGAATAAACCCGACCCGCACGGTGGTCTGCTCCGGTCTGTCCGAGCCGCCGGCCCATGCGGCCTGCATCACGCCCGGCAGCAGCATCGCGCCGCCCAGCGCGGCCCCTGCCTGCAGCAAGCGCCGCCGTGAAATTGAAAATTTATCGCTCATATCCGCTCCACACGCGCAAAAAAAAAGCGCCCGACAGTGCATATGCACTGCAGGACGCCTTTATCCACGGACACCCGAACCGCCATTGGTTCGTCGCCCGGACTTTTATTCACTCACTATAATTAATGCAAAGGGGATGCCAGCTTTGGCAATGGCGCACGGGCGGGCTTTTCCTTTCGCCCGGGTCGGTTTGTCAGGCAAAAGTGCACCGCCGACAGGCAGCAAATGCCCATCGGTTGTGCATCTACTCCTTTGGAGTTACTGGCCAGATCGCCTTCACCATCAGCAGCGCGCGGGCTATCTCAACCATCCGCTGATTCTTGTCCATGGCCATCTTGCGCAGCGTCTGCCAGGCCTGCTCCTCCGGCATCCCCTGGTGTGTCATCAGCAGGCTTTTCGCTTTTTCGATCAGCTTGCGTTCCTCGAGTGCGTCTTTCAGCGAAGCCAGCTGACTGGAGAGCTGCTGCAGCTCATAGGCCTGCTGGCGCACCAGCGGCAGCAGCTGTTTATCCAGCCGCGGCGTCACGCTGTCGCTCTCCTCCCCGGCCAGCCAGCCAGGCGCGTCGTCTTCTAACAGCGCGTCGGTGGCGTCCAGCAGATCGTCGATCAGTTGCTCTTCCACTTCGCGCAGCTGCTCAAGCCGCTGGGTCTGCAGGCCGAACCAGCGCAGCGCCGTTTCCCCACCGTCTGCCGCCGGCTGGCGGGTGCAGGCGATCCGCCGCAGCTGCTCTATGTCCAGACCGGCCTGACACTGGGTAGTAAACAGCTGGACGGTCGCCGGGCTGCCCAGCGCCAGGAAGCTGTCGAAGCAGGGCTGCTGACCGTCAATACGGTCCACCAGCTGCTGGCGCAGGCTGTCGCTGAACTCGCCGCGGGTAAAGCCCAATGCTCCCAGCGCGCGCTCCTGACCCACCAGCTCTTTTCCCTGCATAAAGCTGTACAGGGCGACCATACGCCCGGCTACCGGCGGGTCGTCAATACTGTCATTGAGCTGCGGGACGATATTCAGCAGATGGCGGATAATACGGCTGAACTGCTCCGTCGCGGCTTCAGCGGCTACCTGCCGACGGCTGACCTGCTCACGCAGCGCCGGGAGCTGCGCCAGATCGCCTACCGCCCGGGCGATGCGCCAGCACAGCGCGCTGCCGGCGACCGCGCGCGCCCGTTCGAGGGCGGCATAGAACAAGGCCAGCCGCTCATCAACCAGCGCCCCACCCGCCCGACACTCCGCCGCGTACAGCTGGCCGCCCGAGCAAAGAAAAATATTCGACGCCCCGCGCTCGCACTGCAGCATATGCACCAGCGCGCTGAGCTGACTTGCCAGCTCGCCCAGCCGGGCTAGTTGCTGAAGCTGTTGTTTTTGCAGGCGGCGCGCCAGCTGCAGCCAGGCCGTCGCCTCGTCCGCGTGACCAGTCGTATTATTCATACCCCTCCTCCGGGTTAACGCTTTATACTGCGGTAAAGCAATAACCGTGCCTTTAAGAAGGAGTTTGTATGCAACGTATTGTGATTATCGCCAACGGCGCCGCCTACGGCAGTGAATCCCTGTTCAACAGCCTGCGCCTGGCCATTGCCCTGCGCGAACAGCAGTCCGACCTCGATCTCAAGCTGTTTCTGATGTCCGACGCGGTCACCGCCGGGCTGCGCGGGCAGAAGCCGGCGGAAGGGTATAATGTGCAGCAGATGCTGGAGATCCTCACCGCCCAGCAGGTTCCCGTGAAGCTGTGCAAAACCTGCGCGGACGGCCGCGGGGTCAGCGCACTGCCGTTGGTTGACGGGGTGGAGGTTGGCACTCTCGTTGAGCTGGCCCAGTGGACCCTGGCGGCAGATAAAGTGCTGACCTTCTGAATCTGGGGTGCCGAACGGCAGGAAATATCAGGTTTCGCCACCTGAAGAGGCGAAAAAAACGTTAGCTGAATGCTTTCAGGAACAACGTCATTTTTGTTTAATCTTTATCCCTTTTTTTGATCAAAATCAGCATCCCGACCCGCGCCGTTTGGTGTGATGCACAGAGCAAAGTGTGAACAATATCACGCGAGGACTGGGTGGGCAGGATGCTGTAGCAGGACAGAAACGGGGTACAAAAATGGCGATGGTAAAAGCAAGTTTGACGTTGTTTGGCGGTGACACGCTGGTGGTGCGGTGCTCAGAGCGCTGCCATATTCATCTGATGAGCGCGAAGGTCCCTGGCGACAGCCATGCGGATATCCTGAGCGTGCAGGATCGGGACAGCGCCTATCTGACGGTGCCCTACAGCGGCACCTGGAACGTGCTTATCGACAGTCACAGCCAGTCACTGGAGCACTCCATCAGCTACGTGCCAGCCTGACCGCCACTGACAGAACACCCGCCCGGCCATGCCGGGCGTTTTTCTTTTCCGCACGCTCAGGCCAGGCCTGGCGTCGGGCTCTCGCCCAACAGCGCGCGGACGCTGGCCACCAGATCATCAAGACTGGCGTCGTGCATCCCGAGCTTACTTAACGCCTGTTCCAGCGAAAACAGGTACTGGGCGTTGGTCCCGAGCGGCCCGCTGGCCCGGGCGATCAGCGGAGCGATGACCTGGGCGCTGGTATCCGGCTCAAACAGCGGATGACGCGGATCCATAATAAACACCAAAGCATTTACCGTTCGCCCGTCGTCCAGCTCCAGCTTGCACCAGGTGGGCAGATAGCAGCCGGTGATCATCTCTCGTTTCCACAGCAGAGTCAGCTCTTCTTCCAGCGTGTCGTCCGGCAGACGATAAGCGACGCCGGTAGTCCGGCCGCCCTCTTTCAGAGCCAGCATGCGTCCCGGCTGGCAGGCGCTTCCGCGCCCGGCGGTCAACCGCAGGCAAAACGCGCGGTGCCAGCCCGGCAGCGTGCCGGTGCAGGACTCGCGATAATTGAGCGCCGGGTTCCAGATAAGCGAACCGTAGCCAAAGATCCATACTGAGCCATCATCCGGGCGGCAGGCCAGCGTCGCCGCCAGCGAGGCTGCGCGTTGTTCTGCCGACCAGAGTAGCGATTCCTCAATAGCGCCAAACGCTGTCTTACAATCCGCATTCATCAAGAAATCACGAGTTAACACTGTTTACTACCTCCGCCACTGCCCGCTTCCCGGCGTTCGTCTCATGCATCCGTCAATATTGCTGAAATATTATCCAGCTTTATCTTTCAATAAGCAATCAGCGGGGCGCTGGCAAGCGTAAAAGCGGCGTCAGCAATTATTTTTTCTTATGCCACTTATCGTCATCGCCTTTCTCGTAGCTGTTCTTCACCGCCGCCCAGGCGACTTTGTGTGCCGTCTCTTCGCGGCTGGCGTCATCGCGCCGGTCGTCTTTATCCTTATATTGATCCCAGGCGCTGTTAAACGCTTCTTTATAAATTTCCTGCGCATGGGCAGGCAGAACATGCTTAACGCTGTCGGGTAGCTCTTGTTTACTGTGATAGGGCATTATGGCCTCCTGTTTGAGCATAAAGTTTAAGTCTGGAACGCAGGCGGCAGGCTATCAAGCCGATGATGAGTTAAAAATGAATTTTAGTAATTATCTGAATATTAATAATAAAAATAGAGTAATCGCAAATTATAATAAACTAATCAAGATATCTCTCGACACCCGTAAATTTAAGTAAAAATCCAGCGGCAATTTAGCAAAATCTGTTACTTTATCGCCCTGCGTTTTTATAATTATAACACCTGCATAAATGGAGATGGTTCATGACCCATGCACATGAGGCGGTAAAAACCCGCCATAAGGAGTCCTCCCTCGTCTTTCCGGTGCTAGCGCTGGCGGTGCTGTTTTTCTGGGGCAGCAGCCAGTCACTGCCAGTGGTTATCGCGATTAACATCCTCGCGCTGGTCGGTATTTTAAGCAGCGCCTTCAGCGTGGTCCGCCACGCCGACGTTCTTGCCCACCGCCTGGGCGAACCCTATGGCTCCCTGATCCTCAGCCTGTCGGTGGTTATCCTTGAGGTCAGTCTGATCTCGGCGTTAATGGCCACCGGCGACGCCGCGCCGACCCTGATGCGTGACACGCTCTACTCCATCATTATGATCGTCACCGGCGGTCTGGTCGGTTTTTCCCTGCTGCTGGGCGGGCGTAAATTCGCCACCCAATATATGAATCTGTTCGGCATTAAGCAGTATCTTATCGCCCTGTTTCCGCTGGCGATTATCGTGCTGGTGTTTCCCATGGCGCTGCCGGGCGCGAACTTTAGCACCGGGCAATCGCTGCTGGTGGCGGTGATTTCGGCGGCCATGTACGGTGTTTTCCTGCTTATTCAGACCAAAACCCATCAGAGTCTGTTTGTTTATGAGCATGAAGACGACGGCGACGATGACGACCCGCACCACGGTAAACCGTCCGCCCACAGCAGCGGGTGGCATACCGCCTGGCTGCTGGTGCACCTGGTGGCGGTTATCGCCGTCACGAAAATGAACGCCAACCCGCTGGAAACGCTGTTGACCAGCATGAACGCCCCGGTGGCCTTTACCGGCTTCCTGGTAGCCCTGCTGATCCTGTCGCCGGAAGGCCTTGGCGCGCTCAAAGCGGTGCTCAACAATCAGGTACAGCGGGCGATGAACCTGTTCTTCGGCTCCGTGCTGGCCACCATCTCACTGACGGTCCCGGTAGTCACCCTCATCGCCTTCCTGACCGGCAATGAGCTGCGCTTTGGCCTTGGCGCGCCGGAAATGGTGGTGATGGTCGCCTCGCTGGTGCTGTGCCATATCTCCTTCTCCACCGGACGCACCAATGTGCTGAACGGCGCGGCCCATCTGGCGCTTTTCGCCGCCTACCTGATGACCATTTTCGCCTGACCTCGCTTCCCCGCCCGGCGGAGTCCGGGCGAAAAAAAAGCCTGCCGGTTTTGACGCCGGCAGGCTTTTTAACTGATGAGGTCAGGCTTACTTGCTGGTATCCAGCTCGTCGAAGCTTTTCACCAGATCGTCAATCGCTTTCATCTGCTTGAGGAACGGCTCCAGTTTATCCAGCGGCAGCGCGGAAGGGCCGTCGCATTTCGCGTGGTCCGGATCCGGATGCGCTTCGATAAACAGACCGGCGATACCTACCGCCATACCGGCGCGGGCCAGCTCGCTCACCTGCGCACGGCGACCGCCGGAGGCAGCGCCAAACGGGTCGCGGCACTGCAGCGCGTGGGTGACGTCGAAGATAACCGGTGAGTTGTTGGAGGCTTTCTTCATCACGCCGAAGCCAAGCATATCCACGACCAGGTTGTCGTAACCGAAGTTAGCGCCGCGGTCGCAGAGGATCACTTTGTCGTTACCACCCTCGATGAACTTATCGACGATGTTGCCCATCTGGCCCGGGCTGACGAACTGCGGTTTCTTGACGTTGATCACCGCCCCGGTTTTGGCCATCGCTTCCACCAGGTCCGTCTGGCGCGCGAGGAAGGCGGGAAGCTGGATCACGTCCACGACGTCAGCCACCGGCTGCGCCTGGCTGGCTTCATGAACGTCGGTGATGATTTTCACGCCAAAGGTCTGCTTCAGCTCCTGAAAAATCTTCATCCCTTCTTCCAGACCCGGCCCACGATAGGAGTGGATGGAGGAACGGTTGGCTTTATCAAAGGAGGCTTTGAAGACGTAGGGGATGCCGAGCTTCTGCGTAACGGTGACGTAATGTTCGCAGATACGCATCGCCAGGTCGCGTGACTCCAGCACGTTCATCCCGCCGAACAGCACGAACGGCAGGTCGTTCGCTACGTTGATATCACCAATGCTAACCACTTTTTGTTTCATAAGTTCGCCTTATCAGGGTGTAACCGGAATGGTTCCAGACTAATGCAATGTAATTTGTTTGTGCGAAATCGTGTTGATTTGTGCGCGGATCATCTCGCTAATCGGATCCTCCGGACATTGCTCGACAAAATAGCTCAGGTCCAGCAGCGCCACGTGATCGCAATCCAGCTGGGCATATATCAGCCCGCGGTCGCGGATCTCATACGGGTCTTCCGGGTTAAACTGCAGCAGCGCTTCGCTGGCGCGCAGGGCCAGCTCCATCTGCCGCTCTTCCATCAGCGCCGACTTCAGGGTGTCCAGCAGCTTGCGGATCACCTCGGCGTTATCCGCTTCGTCGAGATCTTCATTAAACAGTTCCGCCACCGGCCCGATGTTGCCCTTCAGCCATACCTCCAGAGTATGTTCGTCGAGGGTTTCGCCATTGAACGGATTAATCAGCCACATCTCTTCGCTGGTTTCCGGGTCCGCGCGCAGCAGCATCTGGGTCGGGAAGATCACCGGCACCACCGGCAGCCCCAGACGCTGGGCGATCCACAGCAGGATCGCGCCTAACGACACCGCGCTCCCCTGACGGTTGACCAGCACTTTATCCAGCCAAAGCGCGTCGGAAAGACGATAAACGCCCTGCGAGGCGCCAAAGCCCCACTCCTCGTAAAACAGCGCCAGCAGGCGTTCTATCTGGCGTTCCTGGTCCCACGAAGGCGCAATCTCCTCCTGCGCGAGGCGCAGCAGCCGCTGCAGCTCTTCCTCGACAAAACGCGTCGGAAAATCGTCGCGAACCTGTTCAGAAATGAGGACCATGCCATCACACAATGGCGCTTTGTTAAATTCGAAATCCGCTAATGACCCCATGACCTACCCCAGTATCGGTATTCTTGTGATGGCGAGTTGAATGATGATAAACAACACCACCAGCGCCAGCAGGAACGCGATAAAGCGGCTCTGCTGGCTGCGCGGACGACGACGGCCCAGCGCGATAAAACCTAATGCGATATAAATGATAACGCCAAACAGCTTTTCAGTCAGCCATGCGCCGTCTTCTGTGAACGGCAGGTAGTGCGTTATCGCCATTAATCCCGCACCGCTGAGAAACAGCAGCGTATCGCTGCAGTGCGGCGCAATTCGCACCCACCGCTGGTTCAGCAGCGGGCTCTGGTGATACATCCACCAGTAACGTAAAACGAACAATCCTACCGACACCACCACGCTGGCGATGTGCAGATAGAGGACAGCCGTGAATAAGTTCATCAGCCAACGTTCTCCATGTCGGGTAAACGTCCGAGGGTCAGACGCTCATTGTCGCCATAGTCGCGACAGGTCGCGACGTCCAGATAGCCCGCTTCGCGGAACAGCGCGCGCACCGCTTCGCCCTGGGTCCAGCCATGCTCCAGCAGCATCCAGCCGCCGGGCTGCAGATACTGCCGCCCCTCGCGGATAATCTGCGCCAGATCGGCCAGCCCCTCATCGCCCGCCACCAGCGCCGTTAGCGGCTCAAAGCGCACATCGCCCTCGGCGAGATGCGGGTCTGCCGCGTCGATATAGGGGGGATTGCTGACGATCATGGCGAAACGCTGCCCGGCCAGCGCGGCAAACCAGTCGCTTTGCCGTATCGTCACGTTAGCGATGCCCAGATGGGCGGCATTACGCAACGCCAGCGCCACGGCGTCCGGCATGACGTCCACCGCGGTGATCTCACAGTCCGGACGCTCGCTGGCCAGCGCCAGGGCAATGGCGCCGGTCCCGGTGCCGAGGTCGAGAATACGGCACGGCGCGACGGGCAGACGCGCCAGCGCCTGCTCTACCAGACATTCGGTATCCGGGCGGGGGATCAGCGTCGCCGGGGAGACAAACAGCGGCAGCGACCAGAACTCCCGCTGCCCGACCAGATGGGCGATGGGCTCCCCGCGCTGGCGTCGCTGCAGGAGCGCCTCCAGCGTCGTCGCCTCGTCAGCGGAGAGCGTCGTTTCGCCGAAGGCCAGGATCCAGGTGCGCGCCCGGCCGGTGACGTGTCCCAGCAGGATCTCGGCGTCGCGTCGCGGACTGTCGCTCTCCGCCAGGCGGGCGATTGCCTGCTGCAGCCAGGCCTGAAAGGTCATCATTCCTGCTCGGACAGCGCCGCCAGCTGATCGGCCTGGTGTTCCTGGACAATCGGCTCAATCAGCATGTCGAGTTTGCCCTCCATCGCCTCATCCAGACGGTAAAGGGTCAGGTTGATGCGGTGGTCGGTCACGCGGCCCTGTGGGAAGTTGTAGGTACGGTTGCGATCGCTGCGGTCGCCGCTGCCCAGCAGGTTGCGGCGCGTGGAGGCTTCCGCCTGCTGACGCTTGGCCACTTCGGCGGCGCGGATCCGCGCACCCAGCACCGACAGCGCCTTGGCTTTGTTTTTATGCTGAGAACGTTCGTCCTGACACTCCACCACGATGCCGGTGGGCAGGTGGGTAATACGGATCGCCGAGTCGGTGGTGTTAACGTGCTGCCCGCCCGCGCCGGAGGAGCGGAAGGTATCGATGCGCAGATCCGCCGGGTTGATATCCGGCATTTCCGCCTCCGGCAGCTCCGGCATCACCGCCACCGTACAGGCGGAGGTGTGGATACGCCCCTGCGACTCGGTGGCCGGCACGCGCTGCACGCGATGACCGCCGGATTCAAATTTGAGCCGGCCGTAGACGCCGTCGCCGCTGATCTTGGCGATCACCTCTTTAAAGCCGCCGTGTTCACCTTCGTTGGCGCTGAGGATCTCCACCTGCCAGCGGCGCGATTCCGCGTAACGGGTGTACATGCGGAACAGATCGCCGGCAAACAGCGCCGCTTCGTCGCCGCCGGTCCCGGCGCGTACTTCCACGAAGGCGTTACGCTCGTCATCGGGATCTTTCGGCAGGAGCAGGACCTGCAGCTGTTGCTCCAGCTGTTCGCCTTTATCTTTGGCGTCCCGCAGCTCTTCCTGCGCCATTTCGCGCATTTCCGGATCGTCGAGCATCATCTGTGCGGTTTCAATATCCTCCTGCACCTGACGCCAGTCGGTATAGCAGCGCGCCACATCGCTCAGTTGAGCATACTCCCGCGACAGCGCGCGGAATTTATCCTGATCGGCAATCGTCGCGGCATCGCCGAGCAGCGCCTGCACTTCTTCGTGGCGCTCGTACAACGCTTCCAGTTTGGCAACAATAGAAGACTTCATAGGCGTGAATTCACCCTGTCCTGAAAATAAGAGAAAGGTGCGCTATTCCAGCCCGAGGCTGTTGCGCAGAATATGCAGGCGTTCGTCGTCCCCGTCACGGGCGGCCTGCTGAAGAGATTTGGTTGGCGCGTGGATCAGGCGGTTGGTGAGCTTACGCGCCAGATCCTGCATAATTTCCTGGGCATCGCCGCCCTGCTCCAGCGCGGCCAGCGCCTTCGCCGTCAGCTCCTCACGGACCTGCTCAGACTGCGAACGGTACTCACGAATGGTCTCGCTGGCGCTCTGCGCGCGCAGCCAGGCCATAAATTCGCTGGTCTCCTGCTCGACGATCGATTCCGCCTGCACCGCCGCTGCCTTACGCTGCGCCAGGTTATGCTGAATGATGTTTTGCAGATCGTCGACGCTGTAGAGGTAGGCGTTAGCC
Source organism: Klebsiella sp. 1SOBk10mer (assembly GCF_046602535.1). NCBI lineage: Bacteria > Pseudomonadati > Pseudomonadota > Gammaproteobacteria > Enterobacterales > Enterobacteriaceae > Klebsiella > Klebsiella sp. 1SOBk10mer. The sequence goes on along the minus strand of NZ_JBKIUP010000001.1, from coordinate 811,916 downwards.
AGTTTACCGACCTCCGGTTCGATGTCGCGCGGGACGGCGATATCCACCAGCAGCATCGGCTGGTTACGCCGCGCCTTGAGCGCGCGCTCCACCATGCCTTTGCCGATGATCGGCAGCGGACTAGCGGTGGAGCTGATAATGATGTCGGCCTCTTTCAGCCGTTCGTCGATATCGCTAAGGGCAATCACCTCGGCGCCCACTTCTTCCGCTAGCGCCTGGGCGCGTTCACGAGTGCGGTTGGCGATCACCATTTTGCGCACGTGATGTTCGCGAAGATGACGCGCCACCAGTTCGATGGTTTCACCGGCGCCGACCAGCAGCACCGTCACGCTCGACAAGGATTCAAAGATTTGCCGCGCCAGGGTACAGGCGGCGAAGGCGACGGAAACGGCGCTGGCGCCGATATCGGTTTCGGTACGCACGCGCTTGGCCACCGAGAACGATTTCTGGAACATCCGCTCCAGTTCGCTCACGTTGAGGTGGCCGCGGCTGGAATCGGCGAAGGCTTTTTTCACCTGGCCGAGGATCTGCGGTTCGCCCAGCACCAGCGAATCAAGGCCGCTGGCGACGCGCATCAGATGGCTGACGGCGTCGTTATCCTGGTGCCAGTAGAGGCTTTTACGCAGGTCTTCTTCATTGAGGCCGTGGTAATTGCACAGCCAGCGGATCAGCGCTTCCTGCAGGTTATCCTGCTCTTCGACGCTGAGATAGAGTTCCGTGCGGTTGCAGGTCGACAGCACCACTCCACCCTGCACCATCGGCTGTGCCAGCAAGCTCTCCAGCGCCTTATCGAGCGTTTCCGGCGAAAACGTGACGCGTTCTCGCAGGGCGACCGGAGCTGTTTTGTGATTGATGCCAAGAGCTAAAAGGGTCATTGTGAGGGAGTAGTACCAGCGTTGCTAAGGTTAGTCTGAGTGCATCATACAGGATGCGCGTAATCAATAAAAGAGAGGCTCCCCTTTTGGAGTAATAGCCAAAGCAAGACCGCCATTAAGGTTAATTTTTTGATTTCAGACAACTTGAACGTAGACGCTATCGCCCGGCGACGCTAGCATTAAGGGTTATAAATGTAACCTGCTACACAAATCGGCCCGCTGTTCCCCTGCCGCCGGATTTCACTGTAGACATCAAGGATTTGTCATCATTATGAATCGACTGTTCCGCCTGCTGCCGCTGGCCAGCCTCGTCCTGACCGCTTGTTCTGTTCATACCCCCCAGGGGCCTGGCAAAAGCCCGGATTCGCCGCAGTGGCGCCAGCACCAGCAGGCTGTTCGCAGCCTCAACCAGTTCCAGACCCGCGGGGCGTTTGCCTATCTCTCCGACGAGCAAAAAGTCTATGCCCGCTTCTTCTGGCAGCAAACCGGTCAGGACCGCTATCGCCTGCTGCTAACTAACCCGCTGGGCAGCACCGAGCTGTCGCTGACCGCCCAGCCGGGCAGCGTGCAGCTGATCGACAACAAAGGCCAGACCTATACCGCCACCGATGCCGAAGAGATGATTGGCCGCCTGACCGGGATGCCGATCCCGCTGAACAGCCTGCGCCAGTGGATCATCGGCCTGCCGGGTGACGCCACCGACTATTCGCTGGACGATCGGTACCGTCTGCGCGAACTGAACTACACGCAAAACGGCAAAACCTGGCAGGTCACCTACGGCGGCTACACCACCGATACCCAGCCAGCCCTGCCGTCTAATGTCGAGCTAAACAATGGCGCCCAGCGCATCAAGCTGAAGATGGATAACTGGATCGTGAAATGATGAGCCGCTGGCCCTCACCTGCAAAACTGAATCTGTTCTTATATATCACCGGCCAGCGGGCCGATGGTTACCACACCCTGCAGACGCTGTTTCAGTTCCTCGACTATGGCGATACGCTGACCATCGAACCGCGCGCTGACGGCGAACTGCGTTTGCTTACGCCGGTGGCCGGTGTACCGGATGAAGAAAATCTGATTATTCGCGCCGCGCGTCTGTTGATGCGCGCCGCCGGCGAAAGCGGCCGCCTGCCGGCGGGCAGCGGCGCCGATATCAGTATCGATAAACGCCTGCCGATGGGCGGCGGCCTGGGGGGCGGCTCGTCCAATGCCGCCACCGTGCTGGTGGCGCTTAACCATCTCTGGGGCTGCGGGCTTTCGGAAGATGAGCTGGCGACCCTTGGTCTGCAGCTGGGGGCCGATGTGCCGGTCTTCGTGCGCGGCCATGCCGCCTTTGCCGAGGGAGTGGGTGAAATTCTCACGCCGGTGGAGCCCGAGGAAAAATGGTACCTGGTGGCTCATCCAGGCGTCAGTATTCCGACGCCGATCATTTTTCGCGACCCGGAGCTACCACGAAATACCCCGCGCCGGTCAATTAATACGTTATTAAATTGCGAATTCAGCAACGATTGCGAGCTTATCGCAAGAAAACGTTTTCGCGAGGTTGATGCCGCGCTTTCCTGGCTGTTAGAATATGCGCCGTCACGCCTGACCGGCACAGGGGCCTGTGTGTTTGCTGAATTTAACACCGAATCCGCTGCCCGTCAGGTGCTGGACACTGCCCCGGCATGGCTAAATGGCTTTGTGGCGCGCGGAGTCAATCTTTCGCCGCTCAAGCAGGCCCTGCTCTGATTCCTGCGCTGTGATGGCGCAACGATCATGAGTCAGCCGGGGAAATTGAGTTACGGTGACAACGTCACCCTGTTCCAGACGTTGCATCGTGCTCTTTAAATACACCGACTGGATCGAATGGCGCCAGCCCGCACATTATTGGCCCATTCATCCACCACTGGACGCATGCCTGAGGTTCTTCTCGTGCCTGATATGAAGCTTTTTGCTGGTAACGCCACCCCGGAACTAGCACAACGTATTGCCAACCGCCTGTACACTTCTCTTGGCGACGCCGCTGTAGGTCGTTTTAGCGACGGCGAAGTCAGCGTACAAATCAATGAAAACGTACGCGGTGGTGATATTTTCATCATCCAGTCCACTTGTGCTCCCACCAATGACAACCTGATGGAACTGGTTGTTATGGTTGATGCTCTGCGTCGTGCTTCGGCAGGTCGTATCACCGCCGTTATCCCTTACTTCGGTTATGCTCGTCAGGACCGTCGTGTTCGTTCTGCTCGTGTGCCAATCACCGCGAAAGTGGTGGCGGATTTCCTGTCCAGCGTCGGCGTTGACCGCGTGCTGACCGTTGACCTGCACGCAGAACAGATCCAGGGCTTCTTCGATGTGCCAGTTGATAACGTGTTCGGCAGCCCAATCCTGCTGGAAGATATGCTGCAGCTGAACCTGGACAACCCGATCGTGGTTTCTCCAGACATCGGCGGCGTAGTTCGTGCTCGCGCTATCGCTAAACTGCTGAACGATACCGATATGGCCATCATCGACAAGCGTCGTCCGCGCGCCAACGTCTCCCAGGTGATGCATATCATCGGCGACGTCGCTGGTCGTGACTGCGTGATGGTCGACGATATGATCGACACCGGCGGCACCCTGTGTAAAGCGGCAGAAGCGCTGAAAGAGCGCGGCGCGAAACGCGTATTCGCTTACGCGACGCACCCAATCTTCTCCGGCAACGCAATCCAGAACATCAAAAACTCAGTGATCGATGAATTTGTCGTCTGCGATACCATTCCGCTGGCACCAGAAATTAAAGCGCTGGATAAAGTGCGTACTCTGACGCTCTCCGGTATGCTGGCTGAAGCTATTCGCCGTATCAGCAATGAAGAATCAATCTCTGCTATGTTCGAACATTAATCGAGCCGAGCACAAAAACCCGCTGCGGCGGGTTTTTTTGTCTCTGCATTTTTAATTCTTCCACAACATCATTCGGCATGCGTCAAGGCGGCAAGTGAATGAATCCCCGGGAGCGTACAGGCAGTACGTGACTGGGGTAAATGAACGCAGCCAACACAGAGGCATCCCGAAAGATGACGTGGAAATGATCAATGCCTCCTTCACCTGCCATTTAGTTGACAGATGATGCGCTCATGGATGAAACATTATTGTGAACAGATTATTTTCCTCACATGTGATGCCTTTCCGCGCCCTCATCGACGCTTGTTGGAAAGAACAGTACACCACGGCCCGCTTCACGCGTGACCTGATCGCCGGGATCACCGTCGGGATCATTGCGATTCCGCTGGCGATGGCGCTGGCGATTGGCAGCGGTGTGCCGCCGCAGTACGGCCTCTATACCTCAGCGGTGGCAGGGATTGTGATCGCCTTAACCGGCGGGTCGCGCTTTAGCGTTTCCGGCCCGACCGCCGCCTTTGTGGTGATCCTCTATCCGGTTTCCCAGCAGTTCGGCCTGGCGGGGCTGCTGGTGGCGACGCTGATGTCGGGAATCTTTTTAATTCTTTTCGGCCTGGCGCGCTTTGGCCGCCTGATCGAATATATCCCGCTGTCGGTCACCCTCGGCTTCACCTCCGGGATCGGTATCACTATCGGTACCATGCAGATTAAGGATTTTCTCGGCCTGCAGATGCCCCATGTGCCGGAGCATTATCTGCAGAAAGTGGCCGCGCTGGCGATGGCCCTGCCGACCATTAACGTCGGGGACGCCGCCATCGGCGTCGTCACCCTCGGCACCCTGATCTTCTGGCCGCGGCTGGGTATCCGTCTGCCGGGCCACCTCCCCGCGCTGCTGGCCGGCTGCGCGGTGATGCTGGTAGTCAACTTGCTCGGCGGCGATGTGGCGACGATCGGCTCGCAGTTTCACTATCAGCTGGCGGACGGCACTCAGGGCAACGGCATTCCGCAGCTGCTGCCGCAGCTGGTGCTGCCCTGGGATATGCCGGGCTCCAGCTTTACCCTGAGCTGGGCTTCGCTGCAGGCGCTGCTGCCTGCCGCCTTCTCCATGGCGATGCTCGGCGCGATTGAATCTCTGCTGTGCGCGGTGGTGCTCGACGGTATGACCGGTACCAAGCATAAAGCCAACAGCGAGCTGATTGGCCAGGGGCTAGGCAACATCGTTGCGCCGTTCTTCGGCGGAATCACCGCCACCGCGGCGATTGCCCGCTCGGCGGCGAACGTGCGCGCCGGCGCCACATCGCCGGTTGCCGCCGTGATCCACGCCCTGCTGGTGATCATGGCGCTGCTGATCCTCGCCCCGCTGCTCTCCTGGCTGCCGCTGTCGGCGATGGCCGCCCTGCTGCTGATGGTGGCATGGAACATGAGTGAGGCGCATAAAGTCATCAATCTGCTGCGCCACGCGCCGAAGGACGACATCGTGGTGATGCTGATGTGCATGTCGCTGACGGTGCTGTTTGATATGGTGATCGCCATCAGCGTCGGGATCGTGCTGGCTTCGCTATTGTTTATGCGCCGTATCGCGCGCATGACGCATCTGGCGCCGGTCAACGTCGAAGTGCCAGACGATGTGCTGGTGCTGAGGGTGATCGGTCCGCTATTCTTTGCCGCCGCCGAAGGTTTATTCAACGATCTGGAGACCCGGATCGCCGGCAAGCGCATCGTGGTGCTGAAGTGGGACGCCGTGCCGGTTCTCGACGCCGGCGGTCTGGATGCCTTCCAGCGCTTTGTGAACAAGCTGCCGGAAGGCTGTGAATTGCGCGTATCTAACCTCGAGTTTCAGCCGCTACGCACGTTAGCGCGCGCCGGCGTCAAGCCGCTGCCAGGCCGCCTGAGCTTCTACCCCGATCGTCAGGCCGCGCTGGCTGACCTGTGATCACCCGGCGGCAGGCCCCTGCGCCTGCCGCATCAACGCCCCCGTCGCCTGTTGTAGCCAGCTCAGCACCGCCGGCGTCATCCAGGTGCCCTTCATCAAATGCGGCTCCTGCTCCATTGCCCGACGAAACTTCTGCAACGTCTGCGGCCGGGTACCGGCGTAGGACTGAAACAGCTCAAGCCACGCCCGGGCCAGCGCCTGACCCGACGCTGAATCCGGCGCTATACCCTCCCGACATGCCTGATGCAGCTTCGCCACCAGCGCTGGCCACTCCTTTAGCCGGTCGAAATAGTGCTGGCGGGTGAACGCCATCTCTTCATCGTCGAGATACCGCGCCCAGATGGCCAGTTTGCTTTCGGCAAAGGCTTCGGTGATAAAGGCGATGATGGCCGGCGTGACGCCGGTCTGTTCAACCATTTGCGGCTCGGCGGCATGCATCGCGTTCAGGCGGGTCAGAAACTCCGGGCGCCCTGCTGTATCCTGCTCCAGGCGCTCCATCCAGCGCGTCGCCAGACTCATCGCCTGCGGACTGTCCGTCGGGCAGCCGCTCGCCATCAGCGTCTGCACCTCCTCCGTTAGCTCGCGCCACGCTTGGGCGCGCTGTTCATCCTGTGCCGCAAACGGCAGCGCGGCTAACTCCTGTTGACTAAACCAACGATCGTACATTTTCATTAACTCCAGCGTCTGTAGCCAGGACTCCAGATCGGGTTCATTGCCGCTCGCCAGCGCCTCGCGCAGCGCCAACAGCCGGTCGCGCAGCCTGGCGACATCACGCAGTTGGTCATTCAGCGTCTCTATCTGCTGCGTCAGCAGCTCAGGCAGCGACAGCGTTTGCCGATCGAGATAGTCCTTGATGGTGGCGAGCGTCAGCCCGGTCTGCGCCAGCGCCTTTATCATATGCAGGCGCTGAACCGCTGACAGGTTATAGAGCCGATAGCCCGCCTCGCTTCTGGCCGAAGGCGTTAACAGCCCCGTCTGTTCATAATGATGCAGCGTACGCACCGTCAGTCCGGCGCGCTTCGCCAGCTCTCCCACCTGAATTAACATGACTGCTCCTCTCTGTGGCCAGGTCCGCTACTCTGCTGCCTGACGTAACGTCAGGGTCAAGCATAAAACGCGCTTAATATTCACTTTTGGCGGCAACCATAGCATCACGAAGCTCAGGTCGGAATGGGGGTCGTTATATGGCGGGAAAAAGAAGAAGCGATAACGAGAGTCAGAGAAAAACGCATCGGCCGCGGAAGGCCGATGCGGAAAATGCGGTTGCGGTTAGCTGTGACGATGCTGGTTACGACGGCAGCGTTTATCGTAGTGGCGCACCCACCAGTAGCGGTCGCTGACCTGCTCGTGGCCGCCAATACGGGCTCCGGCCAGCCAGAGCACAGCACCGACGAAGATGCTTAAGATAGCGCCATGCGCAAAGAATTGTGGCAGGTTAAGCTGCGGAAGTTGGTTCAGAATGGAGTAACCCACCCCCACAACCATCACCACCAACCCTAACCCCATGAGTACGTTACCGAGTAACGAAGCGTTTTTGCGTTTCATGTGTCACCTCCGGACTTTGGGTTGCCAGGGAATGTCCCCAAATCTTATAGGTGTAGTATAGACAAGGTCTCTTCTGCGGAGTGCGCCCACGATCACATTAGTGAACAGCGAATAGACAAAAATTTACAAATAAGTCTATGAACCATATCAAATTCTAATGATTTAGTGAGTAAATCATCAATGCCGGTATTGTCTTATAGCCAGAATTTTGTCAAGCGCGCCCGCAGACAGTACACTACGCGGCAGAGAATGCCCCATGCAGGATAGAAAACGTGACCATTAAACTGATTGTCGGCCTGGCCAACCCCGGTGCGGAATATGCCGCCACCCGGCACAACGCTGGCGCCTGGTATGTGGATTTACTGGCGGATCGCCATCGCGCGCCGCTGCGCGAAGAGAGCAAATTCTTCGGCTACACCTCGCGCATCAACCTGGCGGGCGAGGATGTTCGCCTGCTGGTGCCCACCACCTTTATGAACCTTAGCGGTAAAGCCGTGGCCGCGATGGCAACCTTTTATCGCATCAACCCGGACGAAATTCTGGTTGCCCATGATGAGCTGGATTTGCCGCCGGGCGTGGCGAAATTTAAGCTTGGCGGCGGCCATGGCGGCCACAACGGCCTGAAGGACATCATCAGCAAGCTCGGCAATAACCCGAACTTTCACCGCTTACGCGTCGGGATCGGCCATCCGGGCGATAAAAACAAGGTTGTCGGCTTTGTGCTCGGCAAACCGCCGGCCAGCGAGCAGAAACTGATTGATGATGCCGTCGACGAAGCGGCGCGCTGTACGGAAATCTGGTTAAAGGATGGTCTCACCAAAGCGACCAACCGTTTACACGCCTTTAAGGCGCAATAAGCCGTTGTCGTGCGGCATTTTTGCCGCGCACCGTGTATAATAGGCAAAGCTATTCAATTTTCTGCAATCTGTTCCTTGTAACAGATTGATTATCCAAAGATTAAGGTGATTTAAATCATGGGATTCAAATGCGGTATCGTCGGTTTGCCCAACGTCGGCAAATCCACCCTGTTCAATGCGCTCACCAAAGCGGGTATTGAAGCGGCCAACTTCCCCTTCTGTACCATTGAGCCGAACACCGGTGTCGTACCGATGCCCGATCCGCGTCTGGACAAGCTGGCTGAAATCGTCAAACCGCAGCGTATCCTGCCGACCACCATGGAGTTCGTTGATATCGCGGGCCTGGTTAAAGGCGCGTCCAAAGGCGAAGGTCTCGGCAACCAGTTTCTGACCAACATCCGCGAAACCGAAGCTATCGGTCACGTGGTTCGCTGCTTCGAAAACGACAATATCATTCACGTCGCGGGGAAAGTGAACCCGGCGGAAGATATCGACGTTATCAACACCGAACTGGCGCTGTCTGACCTTGATACCTGCGAACGCGCGATTCACCGCGTCTCCAAAAAAGCCAAAGGCGGCGATAAAGACGCGAAAGTTGAGCTGGCCGCGCTGGAGAAATGCCTGCCGCAGCTGGAAAACGCCGGTATGCTGCGCGCGCTGGATCTGACCAAAGAAGAGAAAGACGCCATCCGCTATCTGAGCTTCCTGACCCTGAAGCCGACCATGTACATCGCGAACGTCAACGAAGACGGTTTCGAGAACAACCCGTACCTCGATCAGGTTCGCGCCATCGCCGAGCAGGAAGGGTCTGTGGTGGTGCCGGTGTGCGCCGCGGTTGAAGCGGACATCGCCGAGCTGGACGATGAAGAACGTGACGAGTTTATGGCTGAGCTGGGCCTCGAAGAGCCGGGTCTGAACCGCGTGATCCGCGCTGGTTACGCCCTGCTGAACCTGCAGACCTACTTCACCGCTGGGGTGAAAGAAGTGCGCGCATGGACCATCCCGGTAGGGGCGACTGCGCCGCAGGCAGCCGGTAAGATCCACACCGACTTCGAGAAAGGCTTTATCCGCGCGCAGACCATCGCTTATGAAGACTTTATCGCCTACAAAGGCGAACAGGGCGCGAAAGAAGCCGGTAAAATGCGCGCTGAAGGTAAAGATTACATCGTCAAAGATGGCGATGTGATGAACTTCCTGTTCAACGTCTGATCCCGCTGGCTGGCATTTCTGCCGCCATCGAGTAATAAAAAATCCACGCTCCGGCGTGGATTTTTTTTCGTGCGCCAGACGGCGCGCTACTCCACGATATGGGTCTCTTCTGCCGCTTCGTAGCCATCAACGATCTGCACAATCTTTTTTAACTCGTCCTCAATAAAAGCCGGGGTGGCGCTTTCCCCTGAGGCCGGGTGATGAAGCTCCACCGAGATGCCGCTGGCAGCATTGGTCAGCGACAGGCTAATCTCCTGCGGATCCGCCGCAGACGAGGGTCGCCCGATATGCTGCGCGATGGTCGCCGCCGCCGCGCGCGTATCGACTTCCGCGAGATGCCCCCACCTCATTTCAACATGCCCCTGCTGCCCTGCCTTTATCACCTGCAGCGTATAACCGCTTTTTGCCATTGCCATGTCTTATCCTCCGGTTTCATTGCCCGGGCGACACATTCTCAGCCCGGTTTTATCAGCAAAGTTCGAACACTTCCGCCTTGCCGTTAATGACTCTTTTCCACATAGGTCTGCATATTTTCTTTGGTCACTAACTCAAACGGGATCCAGACATGGGACTCGACTTTTTCTCCTTTAATCAGCTTCAGCGCCACCGCTAAGGCCGTTTTGCCCTGACCAACGGCATCCTGGAAGACTGTTACCTGGATCTTATCGCTGGCCAACGCTTTTAGCCCATCCGGCGTGGCGTCGATCCCGCCGATCAGCAACTTCTTCTGGCTCTTCTCTAGCGCCATCGCCGCGCCAATCGCCATCTCATCGTTGTTCGCCGCCACAATATCAATCTCTTCCCCGTTACCTGCCCAGTTCTGCATCAGATCCATTCCCTCGCTGCGGGAATAGTTGGCCGGCTGTTTCTGCACCACTTTCATCGCCGGGTATTTGGCCACCACCTGCTCTACGTCTTTGGTGCGCTGCAGCGCGCCGGCATCGGTGAGATTGCCGATCATGATGGCGACGTTGCCTTTGTAGTTTGCCAGCTTCGCCAGCGCTTCCATCTGTAATGTACCGGACTCCCGCTCGTCCGATCCGACAAACACCACGCCAGGCGGTAACGTTTTATCCCCCGGCGTCCGGTTCACATACACCAGCGGCATTCTGGCCTGCTGCGCCATCTTCGTCAGCTGCGGGGTGCTGGCGGAGTCCACGGGGTCCACGATGATGGCGTCCACGCCGGAGGCGATGAAGCTCTGCACCTGATCGGCCTGGCGTCCGGTGTCGCCGCGGGCGTCTTCGAACTGCACATCGACGTGACGGGCTTGAGCTTCTTTCTCAATGGACTGACGGATAATGGTGAGAAAGTTTTGATCGAAGTAAGCCATCGAGACGCCGATCTTATCCGCTAATGCCGAAGCGGAACTGGCCAGAAGGCCTACTAACAGGATGATTTTACAGTGCTTCATAGCATGCCCTCAGAGGTCGAAATAAAATTTTCAATATAAACACAAACGGTATATTTAAATCATTTTCAGACTACGAAGGGCGTTCGGTTCTTGCAATCATGATGTAAAGAAAATGTTGCCATGCGCACATTTTATTTTACCGCCTCACTCATCAAGGCCTCACCGGTTTCGGGGAGCGCAGCGGGCGGCGAGGCCGGCTGATTTCGCTTCAGTAGGGCATTCTCCACGATCGGCTGTTGCAGATGCAGTTCGGCGAGGCTGCCGCGGGCGGCAGACCAGGGTTGACCCACGGGGAGCGCGGCCACCTCGCGCAATTGCTCTTCCAGCGGAACGGCGCGGTTAAGCGACTGCATGATGGCAAACACCGCCGTTTTCAGTTCGCTCACCGTCAGGTGCTTCCCCTTCTGCTCGTCGAGGGCATTGAGCTGACCGGCGAGCCGTTGCAGCTGCCGCATGCCCTCCGCCCAGCCGGTGAGGTGTTCCGCGGGCAAGCTGCTCGGCATACGGCCAGTTAATATTCGGCCGCGCCGGGTGGTTGAGCTTGTTCATTTCTGCACGCAGCGCAATAAAATCGGCCAGCGTGCGCGGGTCGCCACCGGTTTAATAGCGGAGGTCTGTATGTGTTGTCATCATGATGTCTGTCAGCGCGAGGATTAGCGGGCGGAGCGAGCGTCAAGGTACTGCTGGCGGTTGAGGTGGCGGATCAACACCCGGCCATTGCCAGGCGCTACATTACCCCGTATTTTGGGTTTCCGCTGTGGGCGGATGAAGTCACGATCGCGAGAGGAACAATGAAACCGTTATTTGTCTATGGGACGCTCTGTCCCGGTCGCAGCAATGCGCATATTCTGGAGACGATCGGGGGCGAGTGGCGTCCGGGCTACGTCACTGGCACCTTTTACGCGCGCGGCTGGGGCGCTGCCGCTGATTTTCCGGGGATCGTCCTCGACGCCAACGGCCCGCGGGTCAACGGCTATCTGTTCCTGTCCGACCGGCTGGCGGCGCACTGGCCCATGCTGGACGAGTTTGAGGAGGGGTACGATCGGGTGTCGGTTGAGGTGACCACCGACGATGGACAGCAGGTCAGCGCCTGGATTTATCAGCTCCAGCCCCGGGAGTAATCCCCCGCCAGTCTCGCGCTACTAGCCACAGCGGCCCAGCACGTCCGCGGGTCTGGCGTCGTTTCCGCCAATGCAGGTATACTTGCCAGATGTTTCCTAAGCTTCAGATACGCAAATGACAAAACTTACCTTACAAGAGCAGATGCTCAAAGCCGGCCTGGTCAGCAGCAAAAAAATGGCCAAAGTCCAGAGAACGGCGAAAAAATCCCGCGTGCAGGCCCGTGAGGCCCGGGAAGCGGTGGAAGAGAATAAAAAAGCCCAGCTGGAGCGCGATAAACTGCTCAGCGAGCAGCAAAAGCAGGCGGTGCTGGCGAAAGAGTATAAAGCCCAGGTCAAGCAGCTGATTGAGATGAACCGCATTACGGTCGCCCGGGGCGATATCGGCTTTAACTTTACCGATAATAATCTGATCAAAAAAATCATGGTCGACAAGACCACCCAAACCCAGCTGATTAACGGCCGTCTGGCGATTGCCCGCCTGGCGGTGGATAACAAACCTGAAGGGGAGTATGCGATTATTCCGGCGGTCGTGGCAGAGAAAATTGCCCAGCGCGATGCCAGCAGCATCGTGTTGCACAGCGCCCTGAGTCAGGATGAACAGGATGAAGACGATCCGTACGCCGACTTTAAGGTGCCCGACGACCTGATGTGGTGATCGCGGGCTTCCGGCGGCAGGCGATCAGAACGAGCTTGCCTGCTGGATATGCATCGGCTCGCGGCTGACGGGATGGACAAAGCGCAGCTCGCTGGCGTGCAGCATCAGCCGCGGAGCCTGTTCCGTGCCCGGCAATTCCCGGCCGCCATACAGATCGCAGCCAAGGATCGGATAGCCCAGCAGCTGACAGTGGATCCGCAGCTGATGGGTGCGCCCGGTCTCCGGGGTAAGCGCCACCCTCGTCAGCGCCAGCGCCCTCTCCCCTTCCCGCGTCTGGTACAGGCGGTCAATGACCCGGTAGCGCGAACGCGCCGGTTTGCCGTGCCGGACACTGATCGACATGCGCGGGAAACGGGCCGGGTCTTTGGCGATCGCCGCCTCCACGACCCCCTCGTCTTCCGGCAGATGGCCGCACAGCAGCGCCGTATAGACCTTACCCACCGTGCGCTGGCTGAACTGTTGGCACAGCGCAGCGTTAATCCCCTTGTTGCGGGCGACCACCATCAGACCGGAAGTGCCGAAGTCAAGGCGGTGTACCAGGGTACAGCCCGGAAAGCGCTGGACCAGTCGATGATGGACAGAGTCGAGGTTGCGCGGATCTTTGCCTGACAGGCTCAGCAGCCCGGCCGGTTTATTGATTAGCAGCAGGTGTTCATCCTGATACAAGAGGGTGATCTGGTCGCGGCACGGCGGCGCGACAAAGGTATCGATAATGGTGGACATCAGGCGGCCCGAAGAAGGAGTGGCCGGCGATAGTACCCCATTTTGTCCGCCGGTACGACGCTGGCGCACGATCCGCCCTCGCGGCGGTGTCATTTATCACCCACACTTATCGTAAAGGCATGGTCTGCGCAGGCAATGTGCTTTACACTGCGCGCTGCAAAATTTGAGTTAACCAACGAGTAAGAACGGTAATGGCGATGAACGGAACAATCACAACGTGGTTTAAAGATAAAGGTTTTGGATTTATCAAAGATGAAAACGGCGAAAACCGGTATTTTCATGTGATTAAGGTCGCCAATCCCGATCTCATCAAGAAAGACGCGGCGGTGACTTTCGAACCAACCACCAACAATAAAGGGCTGTCGGCCTACGCGGTCAAGGTCATTCCGGAGAGCAAATATATCTATATCGCCGGCGAGCGGCTGAAGCTGACCTCCATCAAGTCCTATGTGGTTTACCGGGAAGAAGAGCCGGTCGAGACCCGCGTGGATAAAGAAAACGCGGTACTGTCGGTCGGGCTGCTGATGAACAGCATCCGGCCAAAATCCACGGTGCAGCCGGGAGAGATGCGCTCGGTGAAAAAGCTGGCGATCACCACCTTTCAGGGGACAACCCTGATCTTCTCGGAAGACGAAATCGATATCGATGCCACGGTAAAACTGCTCAAGGTTTGACGACCCGGCGTGCGGTCAGCCGCGCGCCCAGTCACCTGCCGAGCCGATTTTCGTCGCCATCGCCCCTCACCGGACGGGGCGAGGCGTCAGACAGCCGATAAGGATGCCGCCGCCATGCCCGTAAATTTTGACTTCAACGATCTCTATGCCTTTCGCGCCCTGATGGAGTATGGCAGCTTTCGGCTGGCCGCAGAATCCATTTGCCTGTCGCAGTCGGCCCTCAGCCGGCGCATCGAAAAGCTGGAGACCGCCTTGGGCAACCGGCTGTTCGAGCGCACCACCCGCCGCGTGACCCTTACGCTGTATGGACAGAATTTTGCCGAACGTTCAGAGCAGCTGCTGGCCCACGTCGAGACGGTGCTGGCGGATATCAGCCAGGTCAGCAAGGCGCGCACCGGGCTGGTGACGGTGGCGACGGTACCCTCTGCCGCCTACTACTTTATGCCGGACATCATCCGCAGCTTTCAGGCGCGTTATCCCCAGGTGCGTATCCGGCTGATTGACAGCAGCGTCGGGAATGTGATCGAGGCGGTCAGCAGCGGACAGGCTGACTTTGGGCTCTGCTTTGCCAAAAACCTGCCGGCCAGCATCGAATTCACCCCGCTGGCCGACGACCGCTATGTCGCCGCCTGTCGGCATGACCATCCGCTGGCAGGCAGGACGCACCTCAGCTGGCAGGCATATTTTGAACAGGATTATATTGGCCTCGATCGGGTCTCCGGCAACCGGACGCTGCTCGACCGGGAGCTGGCGCATCTGACGCCGGCGCGGCCAAGCATTTGCGAAACCCGCCACGTCACCACGATGCTGGGGATGGTGGAAGCGGGCATCGGCATTGCCGCCGTGCCCGCGATGTCAATGCCCGCTGGGGAGCATTCCGTTCTCCGCGCCGTGCCGCTAACTGACCCGGTGGTCACCCGCACGGTAGGCCTGATCCGCCTCAGCGGCCGTATTCAGTCCTACGTAGCGGCAGAGCTGGAGAAGCTGATTATTGAACAGTATCCTTCTGGCTGACCGGCGCAGCGGCGGCCACGCTTCGCATACCGGTGGCGTGGATGGTCTCCTGCGCCGCCGGTGAGGCCAGATAGGTCAGCAGCGCCTTTCCTTCCTGCGGGTGGTCGGCGCTGACGGTCACCGCCCCGGCAAAGCGGGTGATGTACTGCAGGTTATCCGGCAGTTCGCCGACGAAGGTTACGCCGGGCACCGGCAGCAGTTCGCTCACCTGCTGAAAACCGATCGCATAACGTCCCTTCGCCACTTCCGAGGCCACCGGAATACGCTCCACCATCTGCGCTTTGCTCTGCATCGCCTCATCAATGCCCAGGCGGTGGAACAGCGTCGAGCTGACATAGCGTCCGCTGGCGCTGTCGGAGTACGCGACCGACGGGGCAGCCAGCAGCGCCGCCCGCAGCTGGTCTGCGCTGCGGATGGCCGGCAGCGGCGCTCCCGCTTTCACCACCACGCCGATGGGCGAGTCGGCCAGCTCCCGGCGCGAATCCGGCTGCGTTCGGCCCGCTTTCTCGAGGCTGGTCAGCGCGTCGCCGACCATAATCACCACGTCCGCGTGTTCGCCCCGCGCCAGGCGGTTAGGGATCGCCTGCGGCGTTTTCCCCATTGACGGGCCGGGGATCACCACGAGATGGTTGCCAGTTTGTTTTTCCCACGCCGGGGCCAGCTTTTCCAGCGCCGCTTTGAAGCCGCCGGAGATCATCACGGTGACCTCAGCGGACAGCGCGCTGCCGCCGGTGGCGGCCAGCAGCAGCGTGGCCAGCAGGGTTCCTGTCGTTTTACGCATCATCCTCTCCCTGATTAACGTGCCGTCTGCAGCGCGACGGCGCTGCGGCGATAGAGGTAGCAGGTGGCCAGCAGACCGCAGACGGCGGCAAAGCTCATCCAGTAGCCAGGGGAGGCTTTATCACCGGTATATTCGATCAGCGCCGTGGAGATCACCGGCGTGAAGCCGCCAAACAGCGCGGTCGCCAGGCTATAGGCCAGCGAGAAGCCTGCCACGCGCACTTCGGCGGGCATAATTTCGGTCAGCGCCGGGATCATCGCCCCGTTGTACATGCCGTAGATAAACGACAGCCACAGCAGCACGCTCAGCATCATCAAAAAGCTCGGCGCGTTCGCCAGCATGGTCAGCGCAGGCCAGGCAGTAGCCAGCGCCAGCAGCGTCATGGCAATCAGCACCGGCCGGCGGCCAAAGCGGTCGGACAGCGCCCCGCCCACCGGCAGCCAGAAGAAGTTGGAAATCGCCACCAGCAGCGTGACCAGCAGGCTGTCAGAGGCGCTGAGCATCAGCACTTTTTTGCCAAAGGTCGGCGCATAGACGGTGATCAGGTAGAACGCGGTGGTGGTCATCGCCACCATCATCATCCCCGCGATGACCACCTGCCAGTTCGCCAGCAGGGTGGCGAACACCTGGCGCATCGCCAGGTGATGGCGGCGGGCAGTAAACTCCTGGGTCTCCTCCAGCTTACGGCGCAGCACAAAAATGAACGGCACGATCAGGCAGCCAAAAAGGAACGGAATACGCCATCCCCAGTCGCTGATGGCGCTCTGCTCCAGTACGGCGTTGAGGGCAAAGCCCATCGCGGCCGCCACCATGATGGCGACCTGCTGGCTGCCCGACTGCCAGCTGGTGTAAAACCCTTTGCGGCCCGGGGTGGCGATCTCGGCCAGATAGACGGATACCCCGCCCAGTTCAGCGCCGGCGGAGAAGCCCTGCAGCAGACGGCCGATCAGCACCAGCAACGGCGCCCACAGGCCAATGGTCTGGTAAGAGGGGATCAGCACGATCAGGAAGGTGCCGGTGGCCATGATCGACAGGGTCACAATCAGCCCTTTGCGCCGCCCAACCTTGTCGATATAGGCGCCAAGCACGATGGCGCCGATGGGCCGCATCAGAAAGCCGGCGCCAAAGACCGCAAAGGTCATCATCAGCGAGGCGAATTCACTGCTGGCCGGAAAAAAGGTATGTGCGATGTAGGTGGCATAAAACCCGAACAGGAAAAAGTCGAACTGTTCGAGAAAGTTACCGGACGTGACGCGCAGAATGGCGCCGAGCCGATCACGGGTACTCATCAGTGAGGTTGTCGAATGCATGCAGGTCTCCAGTTTGTTATCCACGCGTTGTCGCGCGCCTGTTGCTGAAGACTGAAACAGAACCCGGTATGAAATAAGCGTAATAAACGCATCCATTGATGCAATTTACGCATAAATAACATTTAGCTAATTAACATTACTTTTATATACAATCATTTAACACTTTCTGTACCCTCAGCATCGGTGGTGGAGATGAAAATGTGAGTTTTCCGTTTTGTGACCGAGGCCAGGGTACGCGGTTGCGCCCCCGACGGTATAAGACATGCCTGGTCCGGGATGGTTAACGCGATGCGCAGCGGCGATAGGTTAATAACCCGGATGTGGCCTCAGGGCGCCGGCGCCGTGGCGACGTTCCCCAGCGTCTGCAGCAGGGAGATCAGCCAGCGGGTGGCCTCGCGTTTCCCGCTGCGTTTATGGGCGTAAATCTTGACGTCAAACGGGGGAACCGGAAACGGCAGCGGGAAAATGGTCAGCCGGGCGGCGCGAGCCATCGTCTCCGCCGCCCGCCGGGGCAGCGCCATCAGCAGATCGCTCTGCTCAATAATAAAGGGGGCGCTCAGCATCGAGGGCGTTTTCACCGCCACCTGCCGCGAATAGCCCTGCCGCTCCAGCTCGCAGTCCAGCACCCCCTGCCGCTCATTCCACGGGGTTACCACCAGATGACGGGCCGCAAGATAGGCGTCCAGGGTCAGCGCCGTGCGGTCAGCCTGGCTGATGACCACATATTCGTCCCGCAGCCAGTTGATCTCCTCAAGATCGGGATGGGCTGGCTCGTCAGGGGTGTTGAACCCGAGAGCCAGGTCGACCTCGCCCGCCAGCAGCTCGGTCAGCGCCGGGCTATGGGGCAGATAACGAAGCTCAAACCGCAGCCCGGGCGCCTCCCGCTGCAGGCGGTGCATCAGCGTCGGAAAGACGCAGAATGCGGTGAAATCGGTGATCGCAATCTGCATGCAGTCGGTGCTGGCGGTCGGCACAAACGCCGCCGGCGGCGTCAGCTCCTGATTGAGAAATTTCAGCGCCGAAGCGATAGAGGGCGCCAGCTGGCTGGCATAGACGCTGGGACACATCCGGTGGCCTTCGCGATAGAACAGCGGGTCGTTGAGGGCGCTGCGCAGCCGGGAAAGCGCATGGCTCAGCGCCGAGGTGCTCATCGCCAGCTCTTCCGCCGCCAGGCGCACCGAGCGGGAGCGATAGACCGCGTCAAAGACCGGCAGCAGGTTGAGGTCAATCCGGCGCAGGACTGGATGCATAATATTCATCATTTGCTGATTTCATTGCACTTAATTCTTTTCACAATACCGCTTATGCTCTGGGTCAGCAATGTTGCTTTCCTTGATACCATTCAGACAGGACGACCCATGAGCATCACGATCCGCCAGGCCACCCCGGACGACGCCACCGCCATTTACGACATGATTTATGAACTCGCGGTCTACGAGAAAGCCCCCGAAGAGGTGGTGACGACGGCAGAGGAGATCAGAGAGACGCTGTTTGCCAGCAGCAGCAAAACTGAGGCGCTGATCTGCGAGGTGGCGGGCAAAGCGGTGGGCTACGCCGTGTTCTTCACCAGCTACTCCACCTGGCTTGGCCGCAATGGCATCTATATGGAAGATCTGTACGTGACCCCCGACTATCGCGGGATCGGCGCCGGGAAAGCGCTACTGAAAACCATCGCGCAATATGCTGTACAGCGTCAGTGCGGGCGTCTGGAGTGGAGCGTGCTCGACTGGAACCAGCCGGCGATTGATTTCTATCTGAGCATTGGCGCGCAGCCGCAGGATGAGTGGGTGCGTTATCGCCTCACGGGCGATGCGCTGCGGGCCTTTGCGGAGTAAAGCGGCTCGCCAGCAGGTCGGCGCCAGGCGTCGACCTGCTGGCCGCGGATCAGGCTTCGACCGCGCTATTCTGCAGCTGCGGACCGGCCAGCGCCAGACGCGCGCCCGCTTCGGTATCGCTGTACTGCTTAAAGTTATCCATAAACAGCTGAGCCAGACTCTCCGCCTTCTCCTGCCACTTATCCGCTGAGCTCCAGCCATTACGCGGATCCAGCACCGCGCTGTCGACTCCCGGAATGCTCTGCGGGATCGCAAGATTGAATACCGGGATTGCCTCATCGCGCAGCGGGCCGGTGGTACCGTTGAGGATTGCGCTAATGATGCTGCGGGTATCGCGCAGCGACAGGCGTTTGCCCTCGCCGTTCCAGCCGGTGTTGACCAGCCAGGCTTCCGCACCGGATTCCGCCATCTTCGCCGCCAGGACGCTGGCGTACTGGGTCGGGTGAAGCAGCAGGAACGCCGCGCCGTAGCAGGCGGAGAAGGTCGGCGTCGGCTGGGTAATGCCACGCTCGGTGCCCGCCAGCTTCGAGGTGAAGCCCGACAGGAAATGGTACTGCATCTGCTCGGTGGTCAGACGGGAGACCGGCGGCAGGACGCCAAACGCGTCAGCGGCAAGGAAAATGACCTTCGACGGATGGCCTGCGCGGGACACCGGCTTGACGATATTGTCGATATGCGACAGCGGATAGGAGACGCGGGTATTCTCGGTTTTGCTGCCGTCGGCATAATCCACGCTGCCGTCGGCGCGCACCACCACGTTTTCCAGCAGCGCATTGCGGCGGATGGCGCCATAAATCTCCGGCTCCGCCTGCGGGTCGAGATTAATGGTCTTGGCGTAGCAGCCGCCTTCGAAGTTAAATACCCCGTCATCGTCCCAGCCGTGCTCGTCATCGCCAATCAGCTGACGATGCGGGTCGGTGGACAGCGTGGTTTTGCCGGTACCGGAGAGGCCGAAGAACAGCGCGACGTCCCCTGCTTCGCCACGGTTGGCCGAGCAGTGCATCGACGCGATGCCTTTCTGCGGCAGCAGGTAGTTCATGACCGAGAACAGCCCTTTTTTCATTTCGCCGCCGTACCAGGTGCCGCCGATGAGCTGAATACGCTCGCTCAGGTTAAAGGCGACGAAGTTCTCGGAGTTCATGCCCTGCGCCTGCCAGTTGGCATTGGTGCAGCCGGCGCCGTTGAGCACCACGAAGTCTGGCGTAAAGCTGGCCAGCTCGTCGGCGCTCGGCACGATAAACATGTTTTTGACAAAGTGGGCCTGCCACGCCACCTCGGTAACGAAGCGCACGCCAAGGCGGGTGTCCGGGCTGGCGCCGCACCAGGCGTCGATGATGTACAGTTTTTTGCCGCTCAGCTGGCCTGCGACCAGGCTTTTCAGGCTGCGCCACACGTCTGGCGATAATGGCTTATTGTCATTGCGGCCGAGGCCGGAGTCAGCCCACCATACGGTGTCGCGAGTCTGCTCGTCTCTGACGATATATTTATCGCGCGGCGAACGGCCGGTGAAGATACCGGTATCCACTGCCACAGCGCCAGAGTCGGTCATCACGCCGCGGGCCGCGCCGGTCAGCTCAGGGGAGGTTTCATGTGCAATAAGCAAATCGTAATCAGGGTTGTAAAACAATTCGCCGCTTGCATTAATCCCCAGCTCCTGCAGAGCCATTTTTACTGATTCAATTTGTTGTGACATGGAACTCCTGACAAACTATTTAAGGTAAGAGGCCTGGGTTATTCATTGCTTTCGTCTTCGTCGCCCGCTATTGAATAAGATAATTCCGGGGCAATGAAATAAAGCAATAAATAACCGTGAGTCGCGATTTCATATCGTGCTCATGTAGGGTCGCCGATACGCATTCATAAATCTCAACTTTCCAAAAAATGTTAACACCTGTCGATAATTATGTTAATTGCATAGTTTCTATGCGCTATGCTAAAATTGCATAGCCTTTATTGCGTTTTTGAGGACTGGATCGGTGTTGGCAAATCTGGAAGTTAAATGGCTGTATGATGTGATTGCTCTCGAGGAGTCACGCAGCTTTACCCTGGCGGCCAAAGCCCGCAATATTTCCCAGTCCTCGTTCAGCCGACGCATCCAGTCGCTGGAGGCTTCCCTCGGATTCAGCATCTTCGACCGCAGCGCCAACCCCCTGCAGTTGACCAACCGCGGGAAAATTTTTGTCGGCTATGCGCGAAATATGCTCGACGATATGGATTTTCAGATCAGCCGTATTAAAGGTTTAAATAACACCACGCAAAAAATAAGAATCGACGCCGCGCCTTCGCTGTCGGTGTTATTGCTGCCGGAAATTATCGCCGGTTACACCGACCGTAAAAATAAGACTTTTCATGTTGAATCGATTAACGTCAACGACGCCGTATTTAACCTGAAAGAGGGTAAAAGCGATTTTATCCTCTCCTTCTATAATGAAGAATTAATGAACTATCCGTTTATTAATCATAAAATTTTTGATTCCTACCTGCACCTGGTCTCCCCCTGCGACGAACATGGCCGGCCGCTGTTTCATTTACATCGCGGCGTGCTGCCGCTGATGAAATACGCCAACGACAGCTATATGGGGCGCCAGGTGAACCAGGTCATCGACCGCACGCCGGAGATCACCTTCTCCCTCACCTTTGTCTCTTCCATGAGCGAGCTGCTCAAGCGCATGATCCTCAATGGCGACGGCGTGGGCTGGCTGCCGCAGTACTCTATTCAGCGCGAGCTGGACGAAGGCCGTCTGACGATCCTCGATGAGAGCCTGTCGCTGCCGATCGGCGCCTGGCTCTACCGCTCCGGCTCGCGGCTTAACCAGGCCGCCGAACGTTTCTGGCAGCACATTAAAACCCGTAACGAAGCGCAGGATTAACTCTCTCAGCCGCTGATCCCCAGATACGCCTTACGCACCTCCGGGTCGTTGAGCAGCGCCTGGCCGCTACCGCTCAGGCGGATTTGACCGTTCACCATCACATAGGCGCGGTCCGACAGGTTGAGGGCATGGCGGGCGTTCTGCTCCACCAGAAACAGCGTCATTCCCTGGGCCGTCAGCTCGCGCAGGATCTGAAATATCTGCTTCACCACCAGCGGCGCCAGCCCCAGGCTCGGCTCATCCAGCAGCAGCAGGCGCGGCCGGCTCATCAGCGCCCTGGCGATGGCCAGCATCTGCTGCTCGCCGCCGGAGAGGGTCATCGCCCGCTGTCCCCGCCGCTCTTCCAGCCGGGGGAACAGCTGGTACATCCGGGCCTTGTCCTCGGCCTGATAGCGGTTGCCGATGGCAATGGTCCCCATCAGCAGATTCTCCTCGACGGTCATATCGGGAAAAATGCGCCGCCCTTCCGGGGCCTGGGCGATGCCGTTGCTGGCGATAAAGTGGGTCGATTTCCGGCTGATCGCCTCCCCGCGATAGAAAATCTCCCCGCCGGCAATGCGCGGCTGGCCGAAGACCGACATCAGCAGCGTTGATTTACCGGCGCCGTTGGCGCCAATCAGCGCCACCGTCTCCCCCTCGTTGACGGTGAGGGAGACCTGCTTCAGGGCGTGGATCGGCCCGTAGAAGACATCCACCTCATCAAAGGCAAGCAGTGGCTGGCTCATCGGCGGGTCTCCTCTTCCTCAGCGCCAAGATAGGCGGCAATCACGCTGGCGTTGGCCTGGATCGCCTGCGGCGCGCCGCGGGCGATGACGTCCCCGTGGTCGAGCACGATGATATGATCCGAAATCTCCATCACCATCCCCATATCATGTTCGATCAATAGCACCGTGATGCCGTGCTGCTGACGCAGAAAGCGGATAATCCGGCTCAGAGCCTGGGTTTCCACCGGGTTGAGTCCGGCCGCCGGCTCATCCAGACAGATCATCTCCGGGCGGGTGCACATGGCGCGGGCGATCTCCAGCCGCCGCTGCTGTCCGTAGGAAAGCGTTCCCGCCAGACGGTTGGCGCAGTCCACCATCTCCACCACCTCCAGCCAGTAAAAAGCGCGATCCAGCGCCTGACTCTCCGCCTGCCGATAGCCGCGGGTATTGAGGATCCCGGCCAGCAGATGGCGGTTAACCTGGGTATGCTGGGCCACCAGCAGGTTCTCAATCACCGACATCTCGCGGAACAGGCGAATATTCTGGAAGGTACGCGCCAGGCCGGCACGGTTCACCAGATGGGTGCCGCCGAACATCTTGTAATAGATCCGCCGCCCCAGCTGCGCCGGGTGGAGAAAATCGTCCGGGTGAAGCTTTTGCCCCAGCACCTGAATGACATCGGTGACCTTTTCCCGCGCCCGCAGCACGATGCTCCCCCCCGTCGCCCGATAAAAGCCGGTCAGGCAGTTAAATACCGTGGTTTTGCCCGCGCCGTTGGGGCCGATCAGGGCGGTGATCGACCCCCGCTCCACCTCCAGATTGACGTCATTCAGCGCTTTGATGCCGCCGAAATGCATCATCAGATGCTCAACGCGTAAGATGCTGTCGGTCATGGCGCGACTCCTTTTCGCCACGCTACCCCGCTGCGGCTGGTGCGCACCAGGCCGCGCGGCCGCCAGATCATCATCATCACCATCAGTACGCCAAACAGCAGCACGCGATATTCGTCAAACCCGCGCAGCAGCTCCGGGGTGACCGTCAGGACAAACGCCGCCAGCACCACCCCCAGGGTGGAGCCCATTCCTCCCAGCACCACAATCGCCAGGATCAGCGCCGACTCAAAAAAGGTGAACGACGTCGGGTTAACAAATCCCTGATAGCTGGCGAAGAACACCCCGGCGATGCCGGCGGTCGACGCGCCGAGCATAAACGCCGAGAGCTTGACCAGCACGTGGTTGAGCCCCATCGCCCGACAGGCGATCTCATCCTCGCGCAGCGCCTCCCAGGCGCGGCCGATGGGCATCCGCGTCAGGCGATGCTTCACCAGCAGCACCAGCATCACCACCAGGCACAGCACGGCGTAGAGAAAGATGAATTTCAGGTTGGGGTTGTAACTGACGTGGAAGAACTCATGGACGGGGATGCCGCCATCCTTAGCCCGGCGGGTAAATTCGAGGCCAAACAGCGTAGGGGACGGCACCGGTACGCCGTTAGGGCCGCCGGTGAAGCTCACCCAGTTGTTGAGCACCAGGCGGATAATTTCGCCAAAGCCGAGGGTGACGATAGCCAGGTAGTCGCCATGCATGCGCAACACCGGAAAGCCGAGCAATGCCCCGGCGAGGGCCGCCATCACCGCCCCCAGCGGCAGCATCGCCCAGAAGCCGAGCCCGAGGTACTGGTAGCCCAGCGCCAGGCCGTAGGCGCCGATGGCGTAAAACGCCACATAGCCCAGATCGAGCAGCCCCGCGAGGCCCACCACAATATTTAACCCCAGGCCAAGCAGAACGTAGATCAGCCCAAGGATGGCCACGGTCAGCAGATATTTTGTGGCGAGAAACGGAAAGACAATGGCCAGGCCCACCAGCATCGGCATTATCCAGCGCAGCCGCGAGCGGTAGCCCGGCGGCCGGACGTACACCCCGTCATCCGCCCCCTCAAAGCGGGCAATAAAGGCTTTTCCCCTGTGGCTCTGCAGCAGCAGGCTGAGCGCCAGCCTGCCGGCCATCACCACCGCCACCAGGATCGCCACCCGCGCGGGCGCGAGGGTAAAGCCATACCCTTTGAGCACCACGCCGACGATCGGGCCAAAGACAATTAATGCGCAAAGACCGGCCAGCACGCTGTCGATCAGCGCGCTTTTGATTTCCCGCGCAGGCTGGCGCGTCAGTTCACCCATAGAGCCCCCTCAGACCTTGGCCACCAGCGGACGACCCAGCAGCCCCTGCGGGCGAAAAATCAGGATCGCCACCAGCAGCGCAAAGGAAAAGACATCTTTGTAATCCGAATTCACCAGCCCGGCGAACTGGGCTTCGGCCACCCCAAGCAGCAGTCCGCCCAGCATCGCGCCCGGCAGCGAGCCAATCCCGCCCAACACCGCGGCGGTGAAGGCTTTGATGCCGATAATAAATCCGATGTAGAAGTCGAAGGTGCCGTAGTTCATGGTCACCAGCACCCCGGCCAGGCCGGCCATCGCCGCGCCGATGACAAACACCAGGGAGATCACCCGGTTGGTATTGATGCCAAGGATCGCCGCCATGCGCCGGTCCTGCTGGGTGGCACGGCAGATGCGCCCCAGCCGGGTGTACTGAATAATCCAGGTCAGGATCAGCATCCCCGCCAGCGCCGCGACGAGAATAAACACCTTGGTCCAGGTGATCTGCACCACCCCATCGCCCACCGTCATGCGCAGCGCGCCGCTAAGCAGCGTCGGGATCCCCTGCTGGTTCGGCCCCTGGCTCAGCTGGACATAGTTCTGTAGGATCAGCGACATCCCGATAGCCGAGATCAGCGGCGCCAGTCGCGTCGAGTTGCGCAGCGGCCGGTAGGCGATGCGCTCGATCGCCCAACCGTACACGCCGGTGACCACGATGGTGAACACCAGGGTGGCGAAAATCAGCAGCGGAAAGGAGTGGATCCCGAAGAAAGAGAGCAGCGCCAGGCCGATGGCGCACAGGTAGGCGGAGACCATATACACCTCGCCGTGGGCGAAGTTGATCATGCCGATGATCCCATACACCATGGTGTAGCCGATGGCGATTAAGCCGTACACCGCCCCCAGCGTCAACCCATTGATCAGTTGTTGTAGAAAAAACGCCGTCATAGCCCCTCCAGCCGCCAGGCCGACGGCCGCCGGGATGGGTACCCGGTCGACCGCCGTCATGTGACGATTCGCAAGTCAAAAGGACAGAACGTCCTCAGGTCGTGGCCGATCAGAGCTGGTGATATTTGCCCTTGTCATCCCACTGATAGACCACGTAGTCGGACACCTTGAGGTCGCCTTTGCCATCCCAGGCTTTCTTGCCCATCACCGTCTCGACGTCGTGGTTCTTCAGCCAGTCGCTGGCTTTGGCGTTATCGGTGCCGACGGCGTTCCAGGCCGCGGCAATAGCCTGAATGGAGGCGTAGGCGTAGAGGGTATAGCCTTCTGGCTCAAAGCCGCTGGCGCGGAACTTCTCGATCACCGCTTTGCCTTCCGGGAGGGTGCGCGGGTCCTGACCAAAGGTCATCAGCACGCCGTTGGTGAACTGCGGCCCGCCGGCGGCCGTCACCAGCTCCTCGGTGACGATACAGTCGCCGGAGAAGAATTTAGCCTGCACTCCCTGCTCGCGCATCTGGCGCACCAGCGGGCCGGCCTCAGGGTGGCAGCCGCCAAAGTAGACCACGTCCGGCTTGAGGGCGCCGATCTTGGTCACCAGGGCGTTAAAGTCTTTTTCACCGCGGGAGAGGCCTTCGTACAACACTTCTTTGGTGCCCCGCTTCGCAAGCGCTGCGCGGGTGGCATCGGCCAGCCCCTGGCCATAGGTGTCTTTATCATGGATGACGGCAATTTTCTTCGCCTTCAGCACGTCCAGCATATAGTTGGCGGCAATCGCCCCCTGCTGATCGTCGCGACCACACATGCGGAAGAGATCCTTCATACCGCGCTCGGTGATCTGTGGGTTGGTGGAGCCGGGGGTAATGGTCAGAATCCCGGCTTCGTCATACACCTCGGAGGCTGGCATCGTTGAGGAAGAGCAAAAGTGCCCCACCACGGCGGAGACTTTCGCTTCGTCCACCAGCCGGTTAGCCACCGCTACCGCCTGTTTCGGTTCGCACGCGTCATCCCCCTGCACCAGCACAATTTTTTCGCCTTTGATGCCGCCGGCGGCATTGATATCAGCCACCGCCTGCGAGGCCCCTTTCCAGTACTGGGCGCCGTAGGTAGCGTTGGGGCCGGTGAAGGGCCCGGCGACGCCGATCTTCACGTCAGCCTGGGCGTAAAAGGCCATGCTCATACAACCTGCTATCACAACATGAAGCGTCATTGTTTTCAGTTTCAAAGACATTCGGATATTCCTCAGCGATTTAGAGCCTGGCGTCATGGAATGACGCAGAAAATATCACTTACCGTGTGGTGCCGACGCAGGCGCAGCGCCAGGACGGCCAGGGTGGAAGAAGCAAAAATCCCGCCAGGTAGAGAGGGCGCGCCGGAGAGCGGACGCCCCGGTCGGTGCGCACGCGACGGCAACCCGTGCCGCATCCGGCAAGGGCGCATTCCCTTTCAGGTCAGGAGATTGGTTGCCATCACGTGGCGAGCCGGACAACGCGGTATCCGTACCGGCCCGTGAGCTAAACATAGATGCAGTTAGCGCTCGCTGCGCGCCAGCGTGGTGCAAAAATGCGAATATGATCAACAGTGGTGATTATTTTGTTGCGGTAATGTGAAGATGATAACAGGAGAGCCCGTTAAGGGCTCCCCTGTGGCCCGGCGGCCGCTCAGAGTTGGCTGGTGAACGTTCGGGAGATCACATCCTGCTGCTGCTCGCGGGTCAGCGCGTTAAAGCGGACCGCATAGCCGGAGACCCTGATCGTCAGATTCGGATACTGCTCCGGATGTTCTATCGCATCGAGCAGCTTTTCCCGGTTCAGCACATTGACGTTGAGATGCTGTCCCCCCTCCACCGTCTCCTCGTGATGGAAGTAGCCGTCCAGCAGCCCCACCAGGTTATTTTCCTGCGCCGACGGCGCTTTGCCGAGGGCCGCCGGCACGATGGAGAAGGTGTACGAGATGCCATCTTTGGCGTAGGTAAACGGCAGTTTCGCCACCGAGGTCAGCGACGCCACCGCCCCTTTGCGATCGCGGCCATGCATCGGATTGGCCCCCGGGGCGAACGGCGTCCCCGCCCGACGTCCGTCCGGCGTGTTGCCGGTTTTCTGCCCGTACACCACGTTGGAGGTGATGGTCAGGATCGACTGGGTCGGCACCGCCTGGCGCCAGGTGGGCAGCGCCTGAATTTTGCGCATAAAGCGCTCCACCAGGTCGCAGGCGATGGCATCGACGCGATCGTCGTTGTTGCCATACTGCGGATAATCCCCCTCAATGACAAAGTCCACCGCCAGCCCGTGATGGTCGCGTACCGGCTTCACCCGGGCGTACTTTATTGCCGACAGCGAATCCGCCGCCACCGACAGGCCGGCGATGCCACAGGCCATCGTGCGGTAAACGTCGCGGTCGTGGAGGGCCATCAGCGCCGCCTCGTAGCTGTATTTATCATGCATGCAGTGGATGATGTTCAGCGCGCTGATGTACTGCACCGCCAGCCAGTCCATAAAGTGGTCGAGGCTGGCCATCACGGTGTCGTAGTCCAGCACCTCATCGCGCAGCGGCGCGGTTTTCGGCCCCACCTGGATCTTCAGTTTCTCATCCATCCCGCCGTTAATTGCGTAGAGCAACGTTTTGGCCAAATTGGCGCGGGCGCCGAAGAACTGCATCTGCTTGCCGATGACCATCGGGCTGACGCAGCAGGCGATGGCGTAGTCGTCGCTGTGGAAATCGCTGCGCATCAGATCGTCGTTCTCATACTGCAGCGACGAGGTGGCGATAGAGACCCGGGCGGCGTATTTTTTAAACGCCACCGGCAGCGCCTGCGACCAGAGCACGGTCAGGTTGGGCTCCGGCGCCGGGCCCATGGTGTGCAGGGTATGCAGATAGCGGAAGGTGGTTTTGCTGACCAGGGTGCGACCATCCAGCCCCATGCCGCCCAGCACTTCCGTCGCCCAGATGGGATCCCCGGAGAACAGCGAATCAAATTCCGGGGTGCGCAGGAAACGCACCATGCGGATCTTCATGATAAAGTGGTCAATCAGCTCCTGGGCCTGCTCCTCATTCAGTAAGCCGGCGCGCAGATCGCGTTCAATATAGATGTCGAGGAAGGTGGCCGTGCGCCCCAGCGACATGGCGCCGCCGTTCTGCGACTTCACTGCCGCCAGGTAGGCGAAGTAGAGCCACTGTACCGCCTCACGGGCAGTGCGCGCCGGGTGGGAAATATCGCAGCCGTAGCGGGCCGCCATCTCCTCCATCTGCAGCAGCGCGCGCCGCTGTTCGGCCAGCTCTTCGCGCAGGCGCAGGGTGGCCTCCAGCGCCTCGCCGCGCTCCAGGGCTGGCTGCAGGTCGGCAAACTGCAGCTCACGTTCGCGGACCAGAAAGCGAATGCCGTACAGCGCCACGCGGCGGTAATCGCCGATGATCCGTCCGCGACCGTAGCCGTCCGGCAGCCCGGTCAGCACCCCGGATTTACGGCAGCGCAGCATATCCGGGGAATAGACGTCAAAAACGCCCTGATTGTGGGTCTTGCGCAGCGCCGTAAACTGATACTCAAAGTCAGGATCCATTTCGCGACCATAGGCCTCGAAGGCGCTTTTGATCATATTGATGCCGCCAAAGGGATGCAGAGCGCGCTTCAGCGGCTGGTCCGTTTGCAGGCCGACGATCTTTTCCAGCGGCTGGTTGATATAGCCCGCCGCGTGGGCGGTGATGGAGGTAGCGACATTGGTGTCGAAATCCACCGGCGCATGGGTGGCGTTCTCGACGCGGATCCCGGCCATCACCTGCTCCCAGAGGGCGGTGGTGGCCGGCGTCGCGTCGGCGAGGAAAGACTCATCGCCCTCGTAAGGGGTGTAGTTATGCTGAATAAAGTCGCGAACGTTAATCTGCGTTTGCCACGCCGTACCGCGAAAGCCCTGCCAGGCGTCGGCGTGTTGTGCGTCGTGGGTGTCGATATCTACTTTCATGAACATCGTCTCTCTACAGAATAAAAAAATCAGGCCAGCGCCGCCGCGGTGTGGATCCGGCCTAAGCGGATCGCATCGAGGGCAATCATGCGCTCTTCATTGGTGGGGATAACCGCACAGCGCACCCGGCTGCCGTCGGCGGAGATCAGACGCTCGCCGTCCGAATTGGGCTGCTGGTTGCGGGCGGCGTCCATCTCAAGGCCAAAGACCGCCAGCCGCTCGCTTACCAGCCGGCGGATCAGCACCGAGTTTTCGCCAATCCCGCCGGTAAAAATAATGCCGTCGAGACGCTGCAGCGCGGCGGCGTGGCCGGCGATATGGCGGGCGATGCGATGGACGAAGGTTTTGATCGCCAGGCGGGCGCGGGCATGGCCCTCATGCCAGGCCTGCTCCAGCACCCGCAGGTCGGAGGAAAGGCCGGAGATCCCCAGCAGGCCGGAGGCGGTGTTGGCCACCCGCTCCAGGTCACTGAGGGTCTGCCGGGTTTCCGCGGCAATCCACGCCATGGCGCCGAAGTCGACATCGCCGCTGCGGGTGCCCATCATCAGCCCCTCCAGCGGCGTCATCCCCATCGAGGTGTCCACGCTGCGGCCGTTGCGCACCGCGCAGACCGAGGCGCCATTGCCCAGGTGGGCGATCACCAGACCGCTCTCCTGCTCCGGCAACCCGAGCAGCGCCAGGGCGCGCCGGGAGACATAGCGGTGCGAGGTGCCGTGGAAGCCATAGCGGCGCACCCCGAGATTCTGGTAATACTCCCACGGCAGACCATAGAGAAAAGCTTCCGGGGCCAGGGTCTGGTGAAAGCTGGTATCAAAGACCGCCACCTGCATCACCTCCGGGAACAGCCGCTGCGCCGAGGCGATGCCGCTGAGGCTGGCGTAGTTATGCAGGGGGGCCAGGGAGGACACCTGGCGAATATTGTCGATAACCTCCTCGCTGATAATGACCGACTCGGTGAAGTGGTCGCCGCCGTGGGCGACGCGGTGGCCAATCAGGGCCACGCTGCCGATGAGGTCGCGTTGGGCTAATGCCCCGGCAATCGCCTGGAGGGCGCCTTCGTAGCCGCGCGGCGCCAGCGCCACCGGTTTGCCGCCGTTAAGCGAGAGAGACGCCTGGTCTGCGTTGATGCCCTCGGCCACGCCGTTGAGCAGGCAGTCGCAGCTGGCGGCGTCCAGCACGGAAAATTTGATCGACGACGAGCCGCAGTTGATCACCAGAACTACCGGAAATTCAGTCATGTTGTACTCCGCGTGGCCTGAGCCGGATTAGAACAGTTTGTAAACGATGTTGAGGATGGTCAGCAGACCAATAGCGGTCACAAAGAGGTTGTCGAGACGGCCACGGTATTTGGCCAGCGAAGGCGCTTTACGAATGGCGTACATCGGCAGCAGGCACAGCAGCGAGGCGATAATCGGCGCGCCCATGGCCTCAATCAGGTCGAGGATATTGGGGTTGGCATACGCCACCACCCAAGTCGAGCCCATGATGAACACCATGCTCAGGGTATTGAGCTTGCCGCTGGAGACGCGGGTTTTATCCCCTTTATAGCCGAAGCGCAGGATCAGCCCGTTCAGCCCCTCGAGCGTGCCGAGATAGTGGCCGAAGAACGATTTGAAGATGGCCACCAGGGCGATAATCGACGCGCCATATTCCAGCAGGGTGGCAAAGGTGGATTTAGTGCCCGACATCGAGGCAAAGTGATTCGCCAGATAGGAGAGCACCGGGATATTCTGCGCCTTGGCGTCCGCCATGTTCTGCGGCGAGAGGGTAAACAGGCAGCTGAAGGCGAAGAACATCACCACCGCCACCATCAGCATGCTGGCCCGGGAGATAATCTGCGAACATTTTTGTTCGGTGTACTCCCGGCCAAACTGCGCTTCATACTCTTCGCGTTTGGAGACCACAAACGAGGAGACGATCGGCGAGAAGTTGAAGGAGAACACCATAATGGAGATGCCCAGCCATACTGTCACCAGAATGCCGTCATGACCGGTTAAGGCGATATCGCTGAGGTTCACCTGGTCAATCACCGCGCTATTCCAGTAAGGGATCAGAGACAGGGAGATCACCACCAGGCTGGCGATAAACGGCCACACCAGATAGCTCATCACCTTGACCATCAGGTCTTTACCAAACCAGATGACAAACGCCATCAGCAGCAGCAGGAGCAGCGCCACCACCCCGCGGTTGAGGGCCGGCATCTGTAGCTGGTTCTCCCAGAAGGTCATGAAGGTATTGGTGATCGTGACGCCATAAATCCACAGCAGCGGGCAGATGGCGAAGAAGTACAGAAAGGTGATCACCACCCCGCCGGTTTTGCCAAAATGCTCTTCCACTGTTTCGGTGATATTGCCGGAGGGGTTAGCCCCCGACAGGCACAGCCGCGCCAGCGCCCGATGGCAATAGAAGGCAATGGGATAGGCCAGCACCAGCATCACCAGGATCGGGATCAGCCCGCCGAAGCCGGCGCGGATGGGGAAAAACAGTACCCCGGCGCCGATAGCGGTGCCAAACAGGCCCAGGGTCCAGGTGGTGTCAGATTTACGCCAGGACGAAAGGCTTGTCTGGCTGGATGCAATGCTCTCAGTCGTACTCATATCCTGTCCTCACTTCTGTATTGAATTAAGCGTCAACAAAACCCGTAATTTGCGAGACCCGCGAGAGATCGATATTGCCGCCGGAAATCAGGCTGACCGTTTTGCGGTTCTGGATATAGCTGTCTAATTTGCCGCTTAATAACGCGGCGCAGGCCAAGGCCCCGGCCCCTTCGGTGATCACTTTATTGCGCTGAATTAAGGCGACCATGCTCTGGCGAATGTCGTCCTCACTGACGAGGACGATGTCATCCACCAGCTGGCGGGCGATTTCATAGGTCAGTTTCCCCGGGCGGGCGACATCGCAGCCATCGGCTAAAGTGCCGGCGTGGCGATGGCTGGTGATCTCTCCGGCGTACCAGGAGGCGGCCATACCGTGAACATTCTCCGACTGCACGCCGATAATACGGATCGTCGGGTTAATGGATTTAATCGCAATCGCGATGCCGGCAATTAAGCCACCGCCGCCAATCGGCACGATGACATTATCCACGTCATACAGATCTTCTAATATTTCGAGACCGATGGTGCCCTGCCCGGCAATAACCTGCGGGTCGTCATAGGGGGGAATAAAAATACGGCCTTCAAGTTCAACAATATCGCTGGCTTTGGCGAGGGTATCGTTAAAATTATCGCCATGCAGCACCACCTCCGCTGAATAATCGCAGGTGGCGGCGACTTTCGATTTCGGCGCCCCTTTCGGCATCACCACTTTCCCGTCAATGCCGAGCATGGCGCAGGAGAGCGAGACGCCCTGGGCGTGGTTGCCCGCTGAGCAGGCCACCACCCCTTTGCGTTTTTCCGCCGCGGTTAACCCGCTGAGCTTATTAAAGGCGCCGCGAATTTTAAATGAGCCCGTGCGCTGCATATTTTCGAATTTAAGAAATATTCCCCCCTTGCAGCGTTCGCTAAAATAATTCGAACGCGGCATACCCGTTTTATATATTTTTCCTGCCAGGCGTTGTTTCGCTTCGAGAATATCGTTAATCGATACCGGAAGATCGTAGGTAATATGCATGATGGCCTCTGTTTCTTAAGATAAAGTCAATAACCGGGCGTCATCCTGCTGATAACAGCGAGGATGGGTGTTGGGTTATTTAATAACTATCAGTCAGGCAATTTCTATTGGCTGCCAGTGGCGGTTGCCCTGCCCCGATGAGTACTGTTTCGCCATCTCCACCAGCGACGCCGCCGCGGTTTTCAGCCGGTAATTTTTCGACCACACCGCCGCATAGCGCGCCACCGGCAAGGCCTCTTTAATGGGGATGGTGACAAACTGGCTCGAGCCGAACGGCGTGGTCATGTCGCAGGGAATGACCGTCAAAAAATCGGCATTGAGCACCAGGTTATAGATCGTCACCACCGAATCGGTATTGACGATATTTTCACGGCGGATGCCGCTGCGCTGCAGGGTGGTCAGCAGTTCGCTGTAGTAACCCATATTGGTCTCCGGCAGCACCCACTGCTCGTGCTGGAGCGAGGCCAGGCGGACGGTGCCGTTGCCGATCCGCGCCCGGTTCGCCACCAACACAAACTCAGACTCAAACAGCGGCTCGACGTGCAGGTCCTGCAGCTTCATCTCATCGCTCAGCGTCCCGATGGCGAAGTCGAGGCGGCCGTCGCGGATTGCCGGCAAAAAGGCGGAGAGCTGCGCCTCATACATTGAGACCCGCGCCTTGGGGAAGGTCATTTTGAACTGATGCACCATCTCCGACATAAAGGTAAACCCCACCAGCGAGGGGAAACCAAAGGAGACATCCACTACCGTGCTGTTGGTCAGGGCATTCATTTCATTGACCATATTTTTCATTTCACGGGTGATTGTCTCTGACCAGTTAAGAAATACCTGCCCGGCCTCGGTGAGCGAGACGCCGGTATTTCGCCGAACGATTAACTCGCTGCCAAAATAGCTTTCCATGTCGCCAATGATTTTACTGACCGCCGGCTGAGTGAGTCCTAACGCTTTTGCTCCAGCCCCGATTGACCCGCTGCGGATCACTTCCTGGAAAACCACCAGATGCTGAGTTTTAGGCAGAGAAAAAGTATTCATCACGTCTCGCTTTCATTCCTTTGTTGACGGCGGAAAGTGTAACAAATCGCGATCACCGGGTTATGTGAGAGCTCTCACAAAGGCTCCGCCGCGGCGGATGAGCAAGAGTCACAAGTCAGAATAAATAAATTAAAATCAATACATTAAAAGCATCATGAACGCTATTTGCACGCCTTTTGTCGTGACCGAATGCGGGGATAAAAATAATTGATGGCAATAACATCGACGGCAGAATGGCGATAAAAAATACGCCTTTTGCACGCTATTTAACCAACGCTGTCAGGGTGAGAAGAGAGCCGAAAATTAAATTAATGCTGTAAAGAATAAAAAGCAGACGTAATCAACGCCCTTATTTAACGACAAGTCGGTTTGGCATCACATTTTATCTGCGGCGGGCGGGAAAAGGGCACAGGCATTATTTACATCAAAGAAACATTATATTCACAATTTAGTTTTTCTTGTGCGGCGGACGGTACGGCTTTTTCCGCCCTATCGCAGGCGGTCATACTTTGATTAAAATCAACCCTGGTAATTTATTTTTTACGGTGGCCGCTTGAGAGTCATTTGTGTTGCCGATCACAAATCCATAAAACAACCTTCCGGCTTTTCTTCCACCGCAACTGATTAACCAGCTTTTCACTATGCAAATGCAAATAACGTATTTGCCCTCCCCGCAGGCGCTCTGTAGTTTGAGCCAGGATCCCGGCGCTACTTTATCCGGGTCAGGACTTTATTATTCAGAGTGTTGAATTCCACCATGATTAAATTAACGCATCTTTGCAAAACCTACCCAGGCAGCGCCCAGCCGGCCATTCGCAACCTCAGTCTGGATATTGATCATGGCGAATTCTGCACCTTCGTCGGCCCGAGCGGCTGCGGAAAAACGACTATCCTGCGCATGATTAACCAGCTGGATATTCCCGACAGCGGCGACGTCTATATTCAGGGCGTCCGCCTCGCTGACGCTGATATTATCCAGGTCCGCCGCCAGATCGGCTTCGTGATGCAAAGCGCCGCGCTCTTTCCCCATCGTACCGTGGCGCAAAATATCGCCACCGTACCGCGGCTGGCGGGCTGGAGCAAAGCGCGGATCCGCGCGCGCATTGACGAACTGGTGGCGCTGATGTCGCTCGACAGCCATCTGCTGCACCGCTATCCGCATCAGCTCTCCGGCGGCCAGCAGGGACGCGTAGCCATCGCCCGTGCCATCGCCGCCGATCCGCCGATTTTACTGATGGATGAGCCCTTCGCCGCCATCGACCCGGTGGTCCGTGAACGCCTCCAGGACGAGCTGTTGCTGTTGCAGCAGCGGCTGCAGAAAACCATTGTACTGGTGACCCACGACATCAATGAAGCGATCCGTCTCGGCGATAAAATCGCCATTTTCCAGGAAGGCGGCGTGCTGGCGCAGTTTGATACCCCCGACCGTATTCTGGCCCACCCGGCAAGCGAGTTCGTGCGCCGCTTTATTGGTCCGGAACCCAATCTGAAGCGGCTGGGCATGATACAGGTCGGCCAGCTGCCGCGTCACGATGTCCCCCTGCTCGACGAAGCGCTAACGCCGATCGCCAGCGCCCATCCACCGCTGGCCAGCCCGCTGCGCCTGGTGCTTGACCGCCAGCGACGCCCGCTGCACTGGTTTGATCCGCTGCGGGGTCTCACCCTGCCGGTGGAGCGCCCGCTCGCCAGCAGCCACAGCCTGCGTTTTGCCTATAGCGCGCTGCTCGACGTGGCGACCGGCGTGCTGGTGCATGTGGATGGCGAAGGACAATACCAGGGGGCGGTGTCTCACGCCCTGCTGCAGCAAGTGCTCGACGGCGCGGTGGGGGTGAGACCTCATGATTGACTGGGGCTGGGTTATCGATAACCGCGCGATGATCGGCGATCTCCTCTGGCAGCATGCGCGGATGGTCCTGCTGGCGCTACTTTTCGGCTCCCTGCTCACCGGCGGCCTGTTAGCCATTACCCTGCGCTGGCCCGCGACGGCGCAGCCGCTCATCACCCTTTGCGGCGTGCTGTTTACCATTCCCTCGCTGGCGCTATTTATTTTATTGCTGCCGTTTACCGGGCTGTCGCTGACTACCTCGCTGATTGGCCTGACGCTGTACTCGTTGCTGATCCTGTTGCGCAACATGCTGGCCGGCATAGAAAAGCTGCCACAGGCGGCGCTGGAGTCGGCGCGGGCGCTCGGCTACACCCGGGGATTCCGCTTCTTCGATATCGAGCTGTGGCTGCTGCTGCCCTCCTTGTTTGCCGGGCTGCGCATTGCCTCGGTAACGCTGGTCGGCCTGGTCACCGTCACCGCGCTGATCGGCCAGGGCGGGCTGGGACAGCTGCTGCTGGCGGGTTTTAATCAGGACTTTCTGACGCCGATTATCGTCAGCCTGGTCCTGAGCCTGCTGCTGTCGCTGGTCTTTGACGGGCTGATCGCCCGTCTCGGCGACTGGCTAACGCCGTGGACGAAATGATGACACTGCTTCTCGCCACCTTTCACTGGTTGACCCAGCCGGAGCACTGGCTGGGCGACGAGGGCATCCTGCTGCGCCTGGGCCAACACCTTTATTACGTGCTGGTCAGCATGGCCGTGGCCTGCGCCATTGCCCTGCCGCTTGGTATCGCCCTGGGCTACTGGCGCAAAGGCGCCTTCGTGGTGATCAACCTGTTTAATCTTGGCCGCGCCATCCCTTCGTTAGGGCTGATTTTATTATGCATCATCGTTTTTGGCTTTAACGATATCCCGGTGCTGGCGGCGCTTATCGCGCTTTCTATTCCGCCGATTCTCACTAACACCTGGGTGGGGATTTATCACGCCGACCGCCCGCTGTGCGATGCGGCCATCGCGCTGGGCATGACCCCCTGGCAAAGCCTGTGGCAGGTGCGGATCCCGCTGGCGGCGCCGCTGATCCTCGCCGGAGTGCGCACCGCGCTGGTTCAGCTTATCGCCACGGCGGTGGTCGCAGCCTATGCCGGTCTGGGCGGGTTGGGACGATTTCTGATCGACGGACTCGGGCAACGGGATATCCCGCAGGTGATCGGCGGCTCGCTGGTGGTTTCCCTGCTGGCGATAGGCGGCGAACTGCTTTTCGCCCGCTGCGCCGGCCGCCTGGTTCATCGCCGTATTGCCGCGCCTTATTAGCGTGACACTGACATGACCCCAGCGCCTGGCGCTGATTAACCTGAAAATAAAAGAGGTATTATGAAGCAATTATTTGGCAAGGCCGTCACCGCCCGTCGATTTCGTCTCTCGTTGCTGGCCGCCGGGCTGTTCAGCCTGAGCGTTTACACCTATGCCGCCAGCGTCACGGTGGGCGGGGCCAACTTTACCGAAAGTTCCATTCTCGCCAACATCTACGCCAGCGCGCTAAAGAAAAATCATATCGAGGCCAACACCCGTCTCAACCTCGGCAACCGGGAAATTATTATTCCGGCGCTGCAGAGCGGTGAGATCGATATCGTTCCGGAATATCTTGGCGCCCTGCTCAATTTCTATAACGGCAAAACCGAGGCCACCAGCCAGCAGGACGTCAGCGCTGAGTTGGCTCAGGTCCTGCCTGCCGATTTCACTCTGTTGAACCCGGCCCCGGCCACCTCGATCACCGCCTGGGCGGTACGTGCCGAGACCGCGGGGAAATACCATCTGCGCACCCTCTCCGACCTGAAGCCCGTCGCCCCGCAGTTGGTGATCGGCGGACCGCCGGAGCTGGCGGTACGCGCCCTGGGCCTGCCGGGGCTGAAACGCGTCTATGGTCTTGAGTTCAAAGCGGTGAAATCGCTGGACATGGGCGGGCCGCTGACCCGGCTGGCGCTCAATTCGGGCAAAATCGATGTCGCGACGGTCGTCTCCACCCAGGGCAATCTGGCGAAGGAGAAATGGGTGGTTCTGGAAGATGATAAACATGAGCAACCGAGTCAGAACGTGGTGCCGCTGGTGCGCAAAGCCAGTCTGACGCCGGAGATCGGCGCCGTGCTCAATGAGGTCTCCGGCAAACTGGACAATGCCACGCTGATTGCCCTCAACCAGCAGGTAGATCTTCAGCATAAAGATCCAGCGGCCGTCGCCGACCAGTGGGTTAATGCCAACCTATCCCAACACTGACCTTCACTCCGCCACGGATGGCGTTCAGCCGCGAGTCCACGCTATGTCTACCCGACACATGATCCTGAACCTGTTCTTTTATAACCCACAGGGGGATTACCGTTTCTCCTGGCGTCACCCTGACGCGCCTGAAGCGGACATATTTACCCTCAACTATTACGCCAGTCTGGCGCGCAAGGCCGAAGCGGCGACCCTCGACGCTATCTTTGTCGCCGACCATATCGCGGTGTGGGATACGGTGCCCAGCGGCCTGACCCACTACGCCAACGCCCGGCTTGAACCCCTGACGCTGCTCTCCGCCCTCGCCGCGGTGACGGAGCATATCGGCCTGATGGCCACCGCGTCCACTTCCTATAACGAACCCTATAACCTGGCTCGCTACTTTGCCTCGCTGGATTTCCTCAGCAATGGCCGGGCAAGCTGGAATGTGGTCACGTCGTGGCTGGAAGAAGAAGCAGCAAACTTCGGTCTGGAGCAGCTTCCCCGCCACGGCACGCGCTACCAGCGGGCCAATGAATTCATCGACGTGGTCACTCGTCTGTGGGATTCCTGGGAAGATGGCGCGGCGATCTTCGATAAAGCGCGCGGATTATTTGCCGATGCCGACAAGGTGCATCATCTCGAGTATCAGGGCGAGTACTTTCGCGTGCGCGGCCCGCTCAACGTCCCTCGCCCGCCGCAGGGCCATCCACTGCTGGTGCAGGCCGGCTCTTCGGAAGCAGGGAAAGCGCTGGCCGCCGCCTGGTCCGATATGCACTTCGTGTTTATTCACTCGATCGCCGAGGGGCTGGCCTATCGCGAAGAGATGAATCAACGGCTGCGCCAGCACGGGCGCGATCCGGCCCATTTCAAAATCATCGCCGGGGTCCTGCCGGTGGTGGTGAACTCCGACGAGGAGAAGGCGGCCCGCCAGCAGCTTAACGAACAGCTGATGAGCGACCAGATGGCTATCGATCTGCTCTCCTCTTATCTTCGAATGGATCTCAGCGCCCTGCCGAGGGACCAGCCCCTGCCGCCGCTCCCTGATGAAGAGAGCTTTGACGGCATCCGTACCGCGCTGAAGCTTATCCGCCAGTACGATCCGCGGCTCACTCTGCTGGAGTTGGGGAAGTTGTTATTACAGAGTTCTGATAGCTGGCTGCTGCTGGGCAGCGCCGAGGAGATTGCCGCCACCTTAACGGAGACCTGGCAGGCGGGCGCCGCCGATGGGTTCAACCTGATGTTCCCGCTGCTGCCGGGAGACTTTGACCGCTTTGTTGACCAGGTGGTGCCGCTTCTGCAGCGTAACGGCGTCATGCGTGACCGCTATCCGCCCGGCACCCTGCGTGAAAAGCTCGGTCTGCCGGCGGTGGCAAACCGCTTCACCGCCCCTTCCCGCCCCGCGTTACCGCCGACGCCGTAGTCTGCCATGACCCGCCCCGGCGCAGATCGCTGGCCGGGGCATTTTACCTATAGCTGGCTGACTCCCTGCGCCGCGGCCTCATCCCGCCACGCCAGCAGCGGAGCATAGGCCTCCCGCGACATATCGCTATAGCCGCAGATCAGCAAGGCGTCGCACAGGGAACGATAGCGCGCATCGCTCACTAACTGCTGGAGCGCCTCGCGCAGGCTGTTCAGCGTCGAAGCCGGGGTGGCGCTGGCAGTGATCAGCGGCAGCCCTGGCGCGTCCGGGCTCCAGCCGATCGCCACCAGTCCTGCCAGGGCCTGCGGCTGATGTCGCTGCAGCAGAGCGTAGGTCACACAGTCGATGGCGGCGATATCGGCGTTTTCCTGCTGCAGCTCGCGCAGCGATTGCCGATGGCTGCCGCTAAACACCACAGCCGAAAAAAATCGCCCCTCCCGCGAGAGCGGCGCGACCATTTTGCGCAGCACGTTGTAGCCGGACTGCGAGTGCTCGGCATTGCACACGGCCCGGCGGCCAAAAAAGTCCGCCAGCATCCGGTGACTATCCGCTTCGCGGACCACCAGCAGGCTGCGGTAGCGGCGCCCTTCGCAACCGGGCGCGGCGTAGTGGAAGCAGCCCACCGTCTGCACCTCCGGCAGCTGGGTCACCAGCGGATAGCCACAGGTCTGACTCAGCAACAGCCTCGGCTGACGCCAGTGGGCCAGCAGATCCTCGGGGTCATCCGCCGGCGGGTCCCCCGCCACCATCACGCCGCGTTCCGCCAGCAGCGACTGTACCGCCTGCCACAGAGCCTGGGTCTGTTGACGGTGGATGGCATACATCGGAAAGGTCATGCGTTCAGCCATGTTCTCCTCCCGCCTGCGCCTGCTCGCCAAAGCCCGGATGGGCGTTCACCGCCACCGCCCGGCGGCTAAAATGGCGTCGCCACTCACCGTACCCACGCACCAGGAACCCCTGATTACGCTGCAGATAGGCCGTCTGGCGATGCAGATACAGCTGACGTAAAGCGTACCAGGGAACCCCTGGCAGGTCATGATGCACCGCATGGTAGTTGAGATTGAGGAACAGCACTCGCCAGGGGAGCCCGGCCTCGTTGATCACCGAGCGGGCCAGCGGGTCATCCGCGGCCCGGTGTTCGAGAAAAGAGCGCACTTTGGTCAGGGCCAGCGCCGGGTAGCTCACCGCCAGCACAAACCACAGCGGGGATAAACCCTGCGCCGCCATCCAGGCCAGCAGGCCCGTCAGCAGCAACAGATGCAGGCTCCACATGGCGATGGCGCGGTGGTCGCCCTCGCGGAAAGCCCGCAGCGCGCTGCGCAGGGTGTGAACGATATCCATCAGCGGCGCCAGCAGCAGACGCCCCCAGAAGGTATTGCGCAGGTGGATAAGGCGGCGTTGCCAGGCTGAGAAGCGCTGCCAGCTTTCCGCGGTCACGTAGTACGATTCGGGATCATCCTCGGGGTGCGTCAGCAGATGGTTGCGATGGTGCGCCAGATGGCTGTCGCGATAGACGCCATAGGGATACCAGACCGCCAGCGGCAGCGTCCCCAGCAGCTGGTTAAACCATGCCAGCCGGGTGGGATGCCCATGGATCAGCTCATGCTGTAAGGACATATACCAGGCGGTAAACCAGATCAGCAGCAGCGTGGCCGGAAACAGGCCCAGCGTCCGCCAGCCCGCCACGCAGGCAAACCAGCCGCCGTAAACCGTCACCAACAGCAGCCAGGTCGGCAGCTCGCTGCGCCACAGCCAGCTGCGCGCCAGCTGGCGGATCAGGATGCGCTGTTGGTCATCCACATAGACAGCCGTCTTCTTTTCCGTCACTTCCGATACCTTGCCGTGTTGCCTCATTCCCTCCGAAGATGTGAGATAACACGTTAAATAACAAAGTATTTAATTTACTTAGCTTTGCCAAAAAGCGCGTTTGTATTTACCGCTTTCATCAACACCTGAAACTGCGGATTAAATTCGTCAAAGATCGGCAGCGCAGCGGCGCCCAGCGCGGCGGTATCAGTGCCGGTCATCCCCATTTTGACACGCTGGGCCGGCAGGTAACGCCCGCGGACGGACTGATACAGCGGCGGCAGACGCGCCAGCACTCTCTCCAGCAGCGGGGCGGGCATCATGCCGCCCACCACTACCGTCTCGGCATCGAAGACGCACTCCAGCAAATTGATCGCCTGACGCAACGGCGCCAGGATGCTGGTGATCCACTGGTCGAAAAGCGCAGCGTCCACCGACAGCAGATCCTCCGGCAGGGCGCGATAGGGATCGAGGCCGCAAAACTCATAGGCCGCCTGCAGGGAAACATAGCGCTCAAGACATCCCTCATTCCCGCAATAGCAAGGGCGACCATTCGGCGCGACCACAATATGCCCGACCTCGC
Source organism: Klebsiella sp. 1SOBk10mer (assembly GCF_046602535.1). Taxonomy (NCBI): domain Bacteria; kingdom Pseudomonadati; phylum Pseudomonadota; class Gammaproteobacteria; order Enterobacterales; family Enterobacteriaceae; genus Klebsiella; species Klebsiella sp. 1SOBk10mer. Next base: position 769,956 of record NZ_JBKIUP010000001.1, on the reverse strand, counting down.
CGGCGTTATGAGCATGGCCGGTATACACATGACCATCGGTAAAAATTCCGGCGCCCAGACCAGTGCCTATGTAGAGATAGACAAAGGAGTTGAGCTGCCGCGCCACGCCGTGAAAGCGTTCGCCAATGGCGGCCACCGTGGCGTCGTTTTCGAGGGTCACCGGCAGGCCGCTCAGTCGCCCGAGCTCCGCCGCTACGTCTACCCCTTCCCAGCCGTTAAGCGTCGTGGGTCCCGTCGACGAAATCCCTTCCACGCCAAAGGGCCCCGGCATCACAACCCCCATCCCCAGCACCCGCGACCAGTCCAGCGCCGGCAGCGCACGGATCTCATCCAGCACCTCAGCGAGGCGGGCAAAGGTCGCACCAGGCTGGGGCTTTTGCACCAGAATGAGTCGGCGAAAATGGACCTCGCCAGTCAGATCCACCAGCACCACAATCAGCGTCTGATGATCAAGATGGATGCCAATCGACCAGGCGCTGGCGGGATTGAGGCTCACCGGCACCGCTGGCTGTCCCCGGCCGCTGGCGCGCCGCGGTTGGTGGCTGGTCAGGAGATCCATCTGCTCCAGCTCCGCCACAATATTCGACACGGTCTGCGGGGTCAGCGCGGTCAGCCGCGCCAGCTCGGCGCGGGTCAGCTCGCCATGTAAACGCACCGCCTCAATGATCACCCGGCGGTTATGCACCCGGGCATGTTCAAGGTTTGTACCTGATGTTTTCATCGTTTCCCTTCCAGGCTGGACTGGTGAAATTTTAGCCGGCATCACAGATCTGACAACGACCCGCGCAGGCGAGCCTTCGCGATGGCATACCCTTTGCTACGCTTAGTCCCAGGGCCACTCGGGAGATGTTGCCGATAGTGTCGCCCTGATTAAATCAATCAAATTGATTTAATAAATCATAACCCCTTTCAGTACAGCACAGCGGAGAGCAAAGATGAAATACCACAGCGCACTACGGGTCAACGCCTGTCTGCTGGCGATGCTCGTTATCAGTGGGAGCGTCAGCGCAGAGACCCAGATTAATGCCCTGTTTATGACCCAGGCGGCCTATAGCGAAAACGACATTCGCGCGATGACCAGCGATTTCGAAAAGCAACATCCTGATGTGAAGGTCAACCTCGAATTCGTTCCCTACGAAGCGCTGCACGACAAGATCGTCGCCGCCCGCGGCGCGGGGGGTAACGGCTACGACGTGGTGCTGTTCGACGCGATCTGGCCGGCGGAGTTTAGCCGCTTCGATCTGCTGCAGGATGTCTCTTCACGAATTGCCCCAGACGAGCGTGAGAAGATTTTCCCCGGGGCGATGAATACCGTGGTGTATCAAGGCAAAACCCTCGGCATGCCGTGGATCCTCGACACCAAATATCTGTACTACAACAAAGCCATGCTGGATAAAGCAGGGATCAAAACGCCGCCAGTCAGCTGGCAGCAGGTGATGGACGACGCTAAAGTGCTTAAGGACAAAGGGATCGTTAAATATCCTCTGGTCTGGAGCTGGTCGCAAGCGGAAGCGCTGGTCTGTGATTACACCACCCTCGTCTCCGGCTTCGGCGGGAGCTTCTACCAGAACGGCAAGCTCGATTTTTCGACGCCCGCCTCGCTGAAAGCGGTCACGCTGATGAAAACCTCGCTCGATCAGGGGCTGAGCAACCCGGCATCACGTGAATACCTTGAGGAGGATGTGCGTAAGGCTTTCTCCAATGGCGACGCCGCCTTTGCGCTCAACTGGACCTATATGTACAACATGGCCAACGATCCGAAACAGAGTAAAGTCGCAGGTGATGTTGGCATTGTCCCCGCCCCAGGCGATACCCCGGATAAACCCGGCGCTGTCAACGGTTCAATGGGGCTGGGCATCGCCAAAGCCAGTCAGCATTCGGAAGAGGCCTGGCAGTATATTCACTACCTCACCTCCCAGCCGGTACAGGACAAGTATGCCAAACTGAGCCTGCCGGTATGGAAAGCCTCGTACCAGGATCCTGCCGTTGCCAAAGGCCAGGAGAGCCTGATCGCCGCCGCCGACAAGTCGTTGAACGTGATGCTCTCTCGCCCCGAAACGGCAGATTACTCGCGCCTGTCAAACACCCTGCAACAGCAGCTTCAATCGGTACTGCAGGGTAAAGCCACGCCCGACGTCGCCCTCAAGGCGGTCGACACCAGCGCGGCCCGTCTGCGTTAAGGAGGCGTGATGCTGAGTCTGCAACGACGCGAGCATCGTCAGGCATGGGTGCTGTTAGCGCCCATGCTTATCGCGATGTTTATCCTCACTGCGTGGCCGCTGGCGCGCACCCTGTGGCTGAGTTTCACTGATACTGCGCTGGCGGGAAGCGGCGAGGCGACCCACTACGTCTGGCTGGATAATTATCTTTATGCCCTGACCGACCCGGACTTTCGCGCCGCCTTCGCGCGAACGCTCTATTTCACCGTGGTCTCGGTGGCGATTGAGGGGGCGATCGGCGTACTGGTGGCGCTGTTGTTGAATCAGCGTTTTGTCGGGCGTAATGTCCTGCGGGTGCTGGTGATCCTGCCGTGGGCGTTGCCGACGATCGTCAACGCCATGATGTGGCGGCTTAACTTTAATCCCGACTACGGCAGCGTTAACGCCCTGCTCAGCCAGCTGGGGCTGATTGACAGCTATCGCAGTTGGCTGGGCTCGCCGGATTCTGCGCTGCACGCGGTGATGCTGGCGGATATCTGGAAAAACTACCCGCTGGTCACTCTGCTGGTGCTGGCCGCGCTGCAGTCCGTCCCCGACGATCTGTACGAGGCGGCGCGGCTCGACGGCGCCTCCTCCTGGCGGCGCTTTCGCGCCATTACCTTTCCGGCCATTGTGGGCTCCCTTGGCGTCGCGCTGGTGCTACGCACCATTGATGCCTTCAAAGTGTTCGACATTATCTATGTTATGACCCGCGGCGGCCCGCTGGACAGTACCAAAACGCTGAGCTTTTTTGTCTATCAGGAGTCATTCAGCTATCTGCGCGCCGGCAGCGGCGCGGCCTACGCCATGCTGATGAGCCTGATGTGCGCCGTACTGATCGCCCTGTATCTGTTTTTGCTGCTGCGTCAGCGGCGCCGGAGTATTGATGATGAAGCGTAAAGGGTACATCGTGCTGCGTTACATGGCGGCGCTGGCGGTGGCGGTCTCGATCCTCGCCCCGATGCTGTGGCTATTTTTGATGAGCGTCAGCACCACCGCGGACCTCACCCGCGTCCCGCTGGCGTGGATCCCGCGGCAGTGGGACTTTAGCCGCTATGGCCATCTGCTGTCGCTGGCCCCTGGCGAACCCGGGGCGCTGTTTCTCCCCGCGCTGGGCAACAGCGTGCTGGTGGCCGCTGGCGCGACGCTGGTCTCGTTGTTGCTGGCGATCCCCGCCGCCTTCAGCTTTTCTCGCTACCCCGGACGCGACGGCTGGCTGTACGCCGGCCTCGGCATCTATATGGTGCCGCCCGTAGCCTTTGTGCTGCCGCTCTATTTTATTCTCGAACACTTTGGCCTGCTCAACACCCGCAGCGGACTGGTGCTGGTCTATTGCTCGCTGATCGTGCCGTTTCTGACGTGGATGGTAAAAAACCAGTTCGATACCCTACCGCAGGATATCGAACAGGCGGCACGGCTTGACGGTCTGCGCATCTGGCAAGTCTTGCTGCGCATCACCCTGCCGCTGGCGAAACCGATGCTTGGCGCCGCCGCGCTGTTCGGTTGGCTGCTGGCGTGGGATGAGTTTTTCTATGCGCTACTGTTTACCAGCAACCTCGCCGCCCAAACGCTGCCGGTGACCATCGCCGGCTTCACCGCCGGCCGCGCCACCGATGACGGACTGGTGGCGGCGGTAGGCATACTCGCCTCAGTCCCTCCGCTGCTGATTGCAATCTGGTTGCAAAAATCGCTGGTCAGTGGCCTCACCAACGGGGGAAGTAAAGGATAACTATGGATAACACCAGGACACCTGTGCTCTATATCGTGGGCAATTACAATATTGATTTAGTGATGGGAACCCTGCCCCACTGGCCCGCGCAGGGAACTGAGATGATGCTCGAGCACAGCGCTCTGCGGCCCGGCGGCTCTGCTGGCAACTGCGCGCTGGCCGCCGCCGCCATGCAGCTGCCGCACTGCGCGGTCGGCTGTCAGGGCGACGACGCGTTTACCCCGTGGCTGGCGGCACAGTTTCCCGGCGATAGCGCGCGCTGGCCGCAGTATCCCTGTGAAACCTCGCTGACGGTGGCGGTCACCCATCCCAACAAAGAGCGCTCGTTCCTCAGCAACCACGGACACATTACCCGCCTGACCGCCGGGGATGTGCTGGACCAGTTGCCTGCCGCCGCTGGCGAGGGCGATATCGTGTTGCTCTGCGGCACCTTTCTCTGTACCAGGCTGCTGTCCGACTATCCGCAGCTGCTCGCCACGCTCCGCCAGCGCGGGTTTACCCTTGCCGTCGATACCGGCTGGCCGCCCCAGGGCTGGAGCGACCCGCTGCGTCATGAGGTCGACCGCTGGCTGGGCGACTGCGACTGGCTGTTGCTCAACGACGTTGAAACCCAGCAGCTGGCCGCCCGCCCCACCCTCGCCGAAGCCGCCGCAGCCCTGGCGGCACGGCTCAGCGGCAGCGGCGGGTGCGTGGTGAAGCGCGGCGCTGACGGCGCGGACTGCTGGACGACCGACAGCCATCACCATGCGCCAACCCGGCCCGTCACCGTCATCGATACCATCGGCGCTGGCGACAGCTTTAACGCGGGCTTTCTTGCCGCGCTGCTAAGCGGTAAACCGGTGCCAGAAGCGCTGCGCTGGGGAAATACCGTCGCCGCGCAGGCGATCGGCACCTCCCCGCGCCGCTATCCCGACTGGCATACCCTGCAACATCACCTTGAGGAGGCCACCGATGGCCAGTGTTGAACTGATCGATGTCGCCAAGCGATACGGCAAACAGACGGTGCTCCAGCCGCTGGACCTCACCATCCCCGACGGCAGCTTTACCGTGCTGGTGGGCCCTTCCGGCTGTGGCAAGTCGACCCTGCTGCGCCTGCTGGCCGGTCTCGAAACGCTTTCCGGCGGCACCATTCTGATGAACCAGCGGCCGGTCAACGATCTGGATCCCGCCGACCGCGATGTGGCGATGGTCTTTCAGAGCTATGCGCTTTACCCCCACCTGACGGTGGCGGAAAATCTCGCCTTTCATATGCAGGTGAAAAAGGTGGATAAGCAGCTGCAGAAAAGCAAAGTGCAGCAGGTCGCCAGCCTGCTGGGGATTGATAAACTGCTGGCTCGCTATCCGCGTGCGCTCTCCGGCGGCCAGCGCCAGCGGGTGGCGATGGGCCGGGCAATGGTCAGGAACCCGCAGGTTTTTCTGTTCGATGAGCCGCTGTCGAACCTTGACGCTCAGCTGCGGATGGAGCTACGCGCGGAGATCAAATCCCTGCACCAGCGCATCAATACCACCATGATCTATGTCACCCATGACCAGGTGGAGGCAATGACTCTGGCCGATCAGATTGTGGTGATGCGCGACGGGCAGATCGTCCAGCAGGGGGCGCCGCTGGCCATTTACGACCAGCCATGCAACACCTTCGTCGCCCGTTTTATCGGCTCCCCGCCGATGAACCTCCTGCCCGGTCAGCGCGACGTGCGCAATGGCCAGCCCGGCGTCGCCTGCGGCGCGCTGTGGTTTCCGCTGGCCGAACGCTGGCATCAGGCGGTGGCGAACCAGGGCGATGCCCCGTTGATTGTCGGCCTGCGCCCGCAGGATATTCTGCCGGATGCGCATGGCGCGCTGGCAACGGTAAACATTATGGAGGTGACGGGGGAGTTCACCCTGCTGCATCTCGACTGGCAGGGTTTTCCGGTGCATGTGCAGGTTGCCGGCAGGGTGGCGGTCGCGGCGCAGCAGACGCTGGGGCTGACTCTCCGCCGCGAGAACCTGCATCTGTTTGATGCCGCCAGCGGCGAGCGGCTGGCGGAGACGCGTTAAGGGCGAAGGGAGCCGGTCATCATCCGTGTGGCCGGGCTCCGGGCGAGGTCGTATTCCAGGGCTACTCCCCTTCCCGCTCTGCTGGCGTCCAGGCCGGCAGAGTCTGGAAGGTGTGCAACAGCCCCTCGGACCACGCCTTGCGGATGCGGTTGAAGTAGGGATCGCTGTCGGTGATGCGATGCTGCCCGGCGCTGCTCAGGCTGCCGCTGCGGTAGAGCAGCGTATCCAGCGGCAGGCCAACGGACAGATTACTGCGCAGCGTCGAGTCAATGGAGATCAAGGCGCAGCACATCGCCTGCTCCAGCGGCGTATCGATGGTCAGCACCCGATCGATGATCGGCTTGCCGTACTTGCTTTCGCCAATCTGGAAATAAGGCGTGTCGCGGGTGGCTTCAATAAAGTTGCCCTCCGGATAAATATGGAACAGACGATGGGTTTCGCCGGCGATCTGGCCGCCAAGCAACAGGTTGCAGTTGAAGTTGGTGTTACTGCAGTTTTGCTGGTTGCTGCTGTCGCGCTGGATCACCTCCAGCAGCGTTTTACCGATCAGCATGGCGGCGTCGTAGAGGGAAGTCACCTGCATCAGGTTCGGCTCCTGCTGGGTACGGATCCGCGCGCTGAGCAGGCTTATCACGCTCTGGGTGGTGGCCAGGTTGCCGGCGGATTGCAGCACCAGCACCCGTTCTCCTTCCTGATGGAAAACGTGCAGCTTTTTAAAAGTGGCAATATGGTCGACGCCCGCGTTGGTGCGGGAGTCGGAAGCAAACACCAGTCCATCCGCCAGGCACATGGCCACACAGTAGGTCATTGCGGTTATTCCCGTATTATTGCTGCTGCGCCTGCTGGCTGTGTTCGCGCACTTCAGCGTTGGTTAACATAATCTCCCCGCCGCCGCCCAGCCGGGTGCCCCGTACCGGGCAGGCGTCGAGATAATCCAGTCCGGTCGCCAGCCGCAGATGCTGATTCAGGCGACGGGTATTATTGGTGATATCAAACGACAGCCAACGGCCGTCGAGCCACACTTCCGCCCAGGCATGCATCGCGACATGCTGGGCGTTATCGCTGTAGACATAGCCGCTGACGTAGCGCGCCGGGATCTCCAGCGCCCGGCAGCAGGCGAGAAAAACATGGGTATGATCCTGGCACACGCCCTTCGCCCGGGCGAAGGCGTCGGCAGCGGAGTCCTGGACCTGGGTCGCGCCGGGGGAGTATGGCATTCTTAACAGCAGATCCGCCATCAGTTGATTCAAACTCTCTTCCGCCGCATCGGGACGATAGAGGCGCTGGGCGAACTCACGGATCGCTGTATCGGCGCGGGTCAGCGGCGTACTGCGCAGAAAAACCAGCGGCGACAGCAGCTCGGCCTCTTCATCACGCGTCTCTTCCCCCTCGTCGGCGATATCGACAATCCCGCTGGCGCGGATGGTGATCTCTTTATGCGGGTTATCCAGCGTCAGCACATGCAGCACATTACCCCAGCCGTCGGTCGTGGTCACCGCCGCGCCGTCCGGCAGGGTCAGCGTCCAGGCGGTGATCGTCTGCCGTCCGGTGCTGCGCGGGGTCAGGCGCAGATACTGGGTGGAAAACTTCACTTCTTCATCGTAGCCATAGCGGGTGAGATGATCGATGACCAGTTTCATAAGGCCTCCAGATAGGTTTGTCTGATGCTGTCGGACAGGGCGTTAATTCTCGCCAGCAGTCCGTTAAGCGTGGTCTGCAGGTCCGCCTGCGCCAGGTCGTCACGGGTGCTGAAGCGCAGGTCAACGTTGAGCTGATGGGCGAGGCGCAGCGGCTGATAAGAGCGATCGTTGGCGATCTTCTCCAGTTCGCCCACCAGGTCGGCAATGCTGGCGCGCAGCGAACGTGGAATATCGTTACGCAGGATCAGCAGCTCCATCACCGTTTCGCGACTGACCGGCTGGCGGTAGAGGCTGTTGTAAGCTTCGCGGGCGCTGACCGCATTGAGCAGGGTATCCAGCCGGTAGTATTCGCGCACCGGGTCCGGATCGTTGGTCAGCTGTTGATCCTTAATTAGCAGCAGCTGGGTGGTGGCGAACGCGCGCTCGATCAGCGTGCCGATACCGATAAAACTCAGGGCGTCGTTGCGCAGCAGCGTGCCTATCACCGCTCCGCGAAACAGATGCACCCGCTCTTTCACCCACTCGAAAAAGCCGTCGCTCCCCAGTTCGCCCAGCCCCTGCTGGCGGAGGGTCCGCAGTTCGATGCGGGTGGCATTGATGCTCTCCCACACTTCGGCCGACAGACTGCCGCGCACCGCGTGCGCGTTGTTCCACGCCATCTCCACGCAGCTGTAAATACTGCAGGGGTTGTTGCCATCGAGGGCAAAAAAGTTGAGCAGATTGCTCATGGTAAAGCGGGCATGGCGCGCCTGAAACAGCTCGTGGGTCATTGACAAATTCAGCGGTAGCGCCAGATCCCGCGACTGCTGGCTGTGGCGGGGGATCATTGATAATTTCCAGGTCACGTCCAGCACCCGGGCGTAGCTCTCCGCCCGCTCAAGGTAGCGGGCCATCCAGAACAGTTCACTCGCCGTACGACTTAGCATGATGCGTCATCCTCCATCACCCAGGTATCCTTGGTTCCGCCGCCCTGCGACGAGTTGACCACCAGCGACCCTTCGGTCAGCGCCACGCGGGTCAGGCCGCCGGGCACCAGCCGCATCTCCTGTCCGGAAAGCACATAGGGGCGTAAATCGATATGCCGTGGCGACAGCCCTTCATCAACGAAGGTTGGGCAGGTCGACAGCGCAAGGGTGTCCTGGGCGATATAGTTGGCCGGATTGGCCAGCAGGCGCTGGCGGAAGGCCTCCCGCTCCTCTTTGGTGGAACGCGGGCCGACCAACATGCCGTAGCCCCCGGCGCCATGGACCTCCTTGACCACCATCAGCTCCAGATTGCTCAGCACGTAGCGCAGGTCCTCCGCTTTCCGACACTGCCAGGTGGGGATATTGCTGAGGATCGGCTGTTCGCCGAGGTAAAAGCGGATCATCTCCGGGACGTACGGATAGATCGATTTGTCGTCAGCCACCCCGGTGCCGATGGCGTTGGCCAGCACTACGCCGCCGGCGCGATAGACGGACAGCAGCCCCGGGACGCCGAGCATCGAATCGGCGCGGAAGGCCAGCGGGTCGAGCCAGGCGTCGTCGATGCGGCGATAAATCACATCCACCCGCCGCGGCCCCTCGGTGGTGCGCATATACACCGCGCCGTTTTTAATAAACAGATCGGCGCTTTCCACCAGCTCGACCCCCATCTGCTGCGCCAGGAAGCTGTGCTCGAAGTAGGCGCTGTTGAAGCGACCCGGGGTCATCACCACGACACAGGGATCATCCACCAGCGAACTTTCGCGCAGGGTCTGCAGGAGGTAGCTCGGGTAGCGCTCCACCGGCGCAATGTGATGCTGCTCGAACATCTCCGGATAGAGGCGCATCATCATCTTACGGTTTTCGAGCATGTAGGAGACGCCGGACGGCGTGCGCAGATTATCCTCCAGCACGTAGTACTGACCGTCGTTATTGCGCACCATATCGACGCCGGTGATATGGGCATAGGTGTTGTTTGGCAGGTTGATGCCCTGCATGCACGGTTGATACTGCTCGTTGGCCAGCACCTGCTCGGCCGGTATCAGCCCCGCGCGCAGGATATTCTGTTCATGATAGATGTCATAGAGGAAAGCGTTCAGCGCTTTCACCCGCTGGCGAATGCCGCGGTCAATGCGCTGCCACTCCCCGGCGGGTATGATCCGCGGCACGCTATCAAACGGGATCAGCCGCTCGGTTCCCTCATCCTCGCCATACACGTTAAAGGTGATGCCGATACGGTGAAAAAGCAGTTCCGCTTGCGCTTTTTTCTGCCGGATAGAGAATTGATCGGTGTTGCGAAACCATTGCCACCAGGCATTATAGTGCGGCCGCTGCTCACCCTGGGCGGTCAGCATCTCGTCATAATAATGCCCGTCAGGAAGCGTTATTTTTATCATGGCCGTCTCCTCCGGTTGTACTCACTTTGTGGTAATCCCGATAAGAGATAAGCATTAATTATGCCAGGTCATCCGCCGCCGCGGCGTTGTGCAAATCGGTTCTGACCCGCCGTCTGATTGTGCAAAAAATCGCCACAATGGCCGCCTGCGCCCGGCTGCGGTTGCACCGTCGTGAGGCAGGGCGACGATTTTTGCGCCATGGTGGACGCCAGCGCCGTCAGCCAGTGTGCCGCAGGCCGGGCCTCACAGCCCTTCTCGATCCGCTGGTATTCGCCTCCAGCGCGCCGTGGCCAGTGGCCCGGGCGCGTTGGCTTGTCTGTAAGACTAATCGCGTTGCCGGCGGTTGTAGCAGAAAACCAGGCAGGTAAATCCTCTGTTTTCGCGCAAAATGTTACCCCTGACACACGCAGCGGCAGATATTCGTCTAAGGTTTTTGGATGGCCAAACGTCGTGGCCCGCAGTCGATAATGATAAGGAGAACTCCCCATGACGAGTACTGATGCACATCGTCCCGCTGCTTTGCCCTGTTCCCTGCGCCTGGCGATCGGCGGCGCCCTGCTCGCCCTGATGAGCCTGAATGTCCAGGCGGAAGACGGCAAAACCGCGCCGCCACCCTCGCCGGATATTCTGCTGGGCCCGTTGTTCAATGATGTCCAGAGCGCAAAGCTCTTTGCCGATCAAAAAACCTTCGCCGACGCGATCCCTAACAGCGATCCGCTGATGATCCTTGCCGATTACCGGATGCAAAAAAACCAGGCCAGCTTCGACCTGCGTCACTTCGTTGAGCTGAACTTCACGCTGCCGAAAGAGAACGACGCCTATGTGCCGCCCAAAGGGCAAACCCTGCGTCAGCATATCGACGGCCTGTGGCCGGTCCTGACCCGCAGCACCGTCGAGGTGGAAAAGTGGGACTCGCTTCTGCCGCTGCCTAAGCCCTACGTGGTCCCCGGAGGACGCTTTCGCGAAGTCTATTACTGGGACAGCTATTTCACCATGCTGGGTCTTGCCGAAAGCGGTCACTGGGATAAAGTCGAAGATATGGTCGCCAACTTCGCTGCGGAAATTGACACCTGGGGCCATATCCCCAACGGTAACCGCACCTATTACCTCAGCCGTTCGCAGCCCCCCTTCTTCTCCTTTATGGTAAGCCTGCTGGCGACGCACGATGGCGACCAGGTGCTGAAAACCTACCAGCCGCAGCTGGAGAAAGAGTATCGCTACTGGATGGCCGGGGCGGACGCGCTGGCACCCGGCAGCGCCGACAAACGGGCAGTGCAGATGGCGGATGGCGCGCTGCTCAACCGCTACTGGGACGATAACGACACCCCACGTCCCGAGTCCTGGCTTGACGACGTCAAAACCGCCAAAAGCAACCCGAATCGTCCGGCCACCGAGATCTATCGCGACCTGCGCTCCGCCGCCGCTTCCGGCTGGGATTTCAGCTCCCGCTGGATGGACAATCCGCAGCAGCTCGCCACCATTCGCACCACCTCGATTATCCCGGTCGATCTCAATGCCCTGATGTTCCATCTGGAGAAAACCCTCGCCCGCGCCAGTAAAGCAGCGGGGGACAGCGCCGGCGCTACCCGGTACGACGCGCTGGCTAACGCCCGCCAGCAGGCTATCGAGAAATACCTGTGGAATGAAAAAGAGGGGTGGTACGCCGATTACGATCTGAAAACCCACAAGGTGCGCAATCAGCTGACCGCCGCGGCGCTGTTCCCGCTGTACGTCAATGCCGCGTCGCGCGAGCGAGCGACGAAAGTGGCGGCCGCCGCCGAGTCGCGGCTGCTCAAACCCGGCGGGCTGACCACCACCACCGTCAACAGCGGCCAGCAGTGGGACGCCCCCAACGGCTGGGCGCCGCTGCAGTGGGTGGCCGTCGAGGGGCTGCAAAACTATGGCCAGCAGAAGATCGCCATGGAGGTCACCTGGCGCTTCCTGACCAATGTGCAGCATACCTATGACAGCAAACAAAAGCTGGTGGAGAAGTATGATGTGAGTTCGACCGGCACCGGTGGCGGCGGTGGGGAATATCCACTGCAGGACGGCTTTGGCTGGACCAACGGCGTCACCCTTAAGATGCTGGATCTGATCTGCCCGCAGGAGAAACCCTGCGATGCGCTGCCTGCTAACCGTCCGGCGACAACGCCTTCACCGCAGGACAAACCTGTTGCGGCGCCCGCGGCTAACGACCCCGCCCCTGCGGAACCGCAAAAGACCGGCTCCTGACGCTTTGCCGCCCCCTACCAAAATCGGTAGGGGGAAGCGGTCTCCCTGCTCACTACCGTCCCGCGCAGGCCCATTCTGCGGCTCGCGGGAAACCCTTCTCCATCCCCTCGCGCTGAACAGATCACCTTTTCGCTTGATTGCATAAATACAAACAATAATAATTCGCATTACTTTTTAACGAATAATGATAGATTCGTTTTTCCCGCGGCGGCGTACAGGAGTACCAGACCGCGCAGGTTCAGGATGATCTTATGAACGTGGCTATTTCTCGCAAACGCCCGGGGCTGCTGTACGCCCTCGCGGTCGCACTTCCCTTCACCGCGCAGGCCGAAGAGACGGTGGTGGTGACGGCCAGCCCGCCGGCATCCGCCAGCGCGCCGACTGAAGGCTATAGCGCCAGCACCTCGCTCGGGGCGACGAAAACCGACCAGCCGTTAATCACCACCGCCCAGTCGGTGTCGGTTGTCACCCGCCAGCAGATGGCGGATCAGGGGGCGAATACCATCAGCCAGGCGCTGGAATATACCCCGGGGGTCTACTCCAGCTTCGGCGGTGGCGCCACCCGATTTGACGCCATTTCCCTGCGCGGCTACCACGGCGGCGACGTCGATAACCTGTTCCTCGACGGCATGCGTCTGATGAGCGACGGCGGCAGCCATAACGTGGTGCAGATCGACCCGTGGTTTATCGAACGCGTCGATGTGATCCGCGGCCCCTCCTCCGCGCTCTACGGGCAGAGCGTGCCGGGCGGCGTGGTCAACCTGACCTCCAAGCGCCCACAGTTCAGCCAGCAGGGCCACGTCCGCCTGACTGGCGGGACGCAAAATACCAAAGGCGCGGCCTTCGATTACACCGACGCCATCAATGAGCAGTGGGCATGGCGGCTGATCGGTATGACCCGCAGCAGCGACACGCAGTATGACCATACCCGCGAAGAGCGCTACGCCATTTCACCTTCCCTGCTGTGGCAGCCGGACAGCGATACCTCGCTGCTGCTACGCGCCTATCTGCAAAAAGATCCTTCCGGTGGCTATCATGGCTCTTTGCCGCTGGACGGCACCCGCTACGCGCACAATGGCCGTAAGCTCTCCACCAGCACCAACGAGGGCGATCCGGGAGATGGCTATCAGCGCCGCCAGCAGATCTACAGCTATGAGTTTGACCACCAGTTCACCGATGTCTGGTCGGTCTATTCCGCGGGAAGCTACACCCACACCAACGTCTCCCTCGATCAGGTCTACCAGGTCGGCTGGATAGATGACAGCGACATGCTGGCTCGCGGCTACAGCGGCTCGCGCGGTTCGCTGGACGGCTGGTCAACCGATAACCGCCTGCGCGCCGATTTCAATACTGGCAATCTGGCGCATACCCTGATCCTCGGCGCTGAATACCATCGCTTCCGCAACGATCTGTGGACCGGCGCCGGCGGCGCGGCGCCCCTTAACCCGTTTACCGGCTATACCGCCCAGACCGGGCATACCGTGACCTACAGCGATGATAATAATCGCCGTTATTACCAGACCGGGCTGTATCTGCAGGATGAGATGGTCTGGGACCGCTGGCATGTGGATGTTTCCGCCCGCTATGACCGCATCGTTTCCCAGCAGGTCAGCGATACCTTCGGCACCTCAAACCGCCGTTCAGACGACCATATCAGCGGCCGCGCCTCGCTGTTGTACGCCCTGGACAACGGTCTTTCGCCCTACCTGAGCTACAGCCAGGCGATTACCCCGGCGATGCTGCCCGGCGCTGACGGCAAACCGTTGAAACCGACCACCGCCGAACAGGTCGAAGCCGGCCTGAAGTTCCAGCCGCCGGGCAGCAGCGACCTCTATAGCATCGCGATTTACGATCTGATGCAAAAGGATGTCGCCACCCGCGACCCCAACATCGCCACCGCCACCTATATTCCGGCGGGTAAGGTCCATTCCCAGGGGGTTGAGCTGGAAGCGCACCACCAGATCACCCCGCAGCTGAGCACCCTCGCCTCGTATACCTGGAATCGTCTGCGCTTCCAGGACACTAAGGACGGTACCGACAACAACACGCCGCAGCTGACCCCGGATCAGATGGCCTCCTTCTGGGCGCGCTATCAGTTTCCGGCGGGGATCTCGCTGGGCGCCGGCGTCCGCTACATTGGTAAACAGTGGGCGGATGATGCCAACACCGCGCGGCTGCCGTCGGTCACGCTGATGGACGCCATGATGCGGGCTGACCTCGGCGTCTGGTCGCCGGGGCTGAAAGGCGCTTATGTGCAGGTCAACGCCAACAATATCGGCAATCGTGAATACGTTTCCGGCTGCTACGGCACCGGCAACTGCTACTGGGGAGCAGAGCGCAGCGTCATGGCCACCGTGGGCTACGACTTTTAACTGACAGCGTAAAGATAAGCCTCCGCCCGTGACGGCGGAGGCTTTCGTTAACAGGTGACGTCACGCTTTGATGGCTAATATTAACTTAAAGATGCCAGGCCATTATTTCACTTGCCCCCCTGTGATGAGAGGACTTAATATGCTGGCGAAAACAGGTTAGGACGCTCACAAGGAATAAAAGTGAACCCTGTCATTAGCTATCTCACCAATTTACATCCGTTATCATTTATGGGTTACCATATATTATCCACCACAGTGATATATATTCTGGTAAATATAATTATTGCGAAGACCCGCCCTACTGAAAATACCACAGCCGTTCCGGCGCCCTATTCTATCTCACCCTCTTTTTTAGCCTGGCTACGTAATAGCGCCACCAGCGTCATTCAGCTGGCCATGTTCAGGCTGTTAAGAAAAAACTATGTCACTCTCATCCATTCTGCGGACAATATTCAACTCTGCGCCAATCAGCAGTACGCAGAATGCAAAATGACCTGTGTGGAAAAAATACTGTTTGACCATTTCGCTACGCCAAAATCCAGTGACCAGGATCTGCCGCTTTCTCTGCACGTCGCCGAAAAGAACCACTGGGCCACCGATCCTCACTGCCAAGGGCTGCGGCTCAGCCCGACGCACCAAACGTGGAATATGATATTGATTGCCGCGCCCTCCCTGCTATTGATCGCCGCGCTCGCCTGGAAAACGCTTTTTGATAATCAGGCGATAATTCACTCCAGCGTGTTCAGCTGGCTGACAATGGGGATGGTTTCCGGCCTGTGGTGGCTGTGGCTGTTATGCATCACCTTAAATGCCACCCGGCTGGACCGGGAAGGGATCGCCGTTAATATCTTTCATCACTATATTGATACCCTGAAGGAGACGCTTATTGCTGACTCAGATACCCTGACCGATGAAAACGCCGATTATTGCGTGGCGATCGGTAAAACCGCCCTGCTTCCCGAAAGATTTGCTGAATATGTAAAAATCATCAACCTTATTAAGTATCCCTTTTGTCTGCAGAGGCTGGATTAACGAGGGGATGGTATGTGGAATTTTATAATGCATCTGCATCCACTGCTGTTTCTCGGCGGTTTTATACTTATCGTCCCGGGTATCTATATTGCTATTGGTATAATGATTATCCTGTCGCGGCCAGCGGCTCAGCCCCAGCCGCACGCGATGGAGGTTAGCCCCTGGCTGCTGGCGTGGCTGACCGGAGAAGGGACCCGGGTGATTCAGCTGGCAATGTTCAGCTTACTCAGTAATAAACATCTGTGGATCCCGGAGCCCGGGCAGGTTTTGGCTAACGGACGCTATGCAAACCACGAAATGAACGTCATTGAAAGCATACTATTTGACCATTTTGCGGTGCGAAAGCCGTGTCATGAAGATCTGCCCTGCAGCCTGAGTATCGCCGGACGTAACCTCTGGCAGGAACAGATAGCAAGCGCGGGTTTAGCCTTAAGTCCGCTGCGCCGCGGATGGAATATGCTGGCCATCAGCATCCCTTCGGTCGCCCTCGGCGTTATCGTTGCCAGTAAGACCTTTATCTGGCTCGACCTCACCGCTTACAGCATCTTCAGTTGCCTGCTCATGCCCTCGGGGTGCGTTCTGTGGGGCGGATTATGGATAGAGGCCATTAGCAAAACCATTCGTCTCGATATCAACGGCATTTCGCATCATGACGCCCACGCCTGCATCAATGCGTTACGAGAAGCGTTAGCGCGTAAAGGCGCGCAGGAGGATGACGCGACGGCCATGCTCTGCGTGGCGGTAAACGGCGTGGAATCGCTTCCCGAGCGCTACCGGGAATATAAAGCGTTAATAGCGCCGATTAGCGTTATCACGTCGCTGCGCACAGAGGATTAGGACCCCGCCAGGCCGGCGGGGCGAAGGTAAGGTTACATGGCGTCCAGCGCTTTCTGCAGCTTCCAGATATAGCGCGGCGCCTGCGGAGCCGGGTGTTTTTTCGCCACATGCTCGAAGAACTCATCGGCGTCGAGGTCGTTAATCTCCTCGATGGCGTCCTGCCGGTTTGACGAGAAGGTGCGCAGCAGCGCGCCAGCGCCGTTGGCATAGGAGACCACCACCGCATAGCGCATCACCTGCGGGTCTTTGATCCCCGCCAGCGGACCATTCTCCAGAATGCTCAGATAGGCGGCCCCCATCGAGATATTCCGTTCCGGGTTTTTCAGCTCACTGACCGACGGCTCGCCGCGCCAGCCCATCCGCCGGTAAACATCGCGTCCGGAGGTCGACGGCTTAAGCTGCATCAGCCCGACGGCGCCGGATTTACTCACTACCGCAGGGTTACCGCCCGACTCGATGGCAATGATCGCCGTGATCAGCTGCGGATCCACGCCCCAGGCGGCGCCGGCTTTTTCACTGATCGGCATCCACTGCATCGCCCGCTTCACCGGGACCTCGGGGTTCCACGGTGGATTGGTGTAATCGTGTTTCGAACTACAACCGGCCAGAAAAACGACTAAAATAAGCAACCATCTCAATTTCACACATCTATCCTTATCTACCCAAACGCCATCATGCTGCAGAACGACGGCAGCGGTACGTCCCCCGCCCGCCGACAGCCTGATGGATGACGGGTGCGGATTGAAGTTAGCCACCTGGAGATGACAATCGCCATTCCAGGCGGCATCATAACCCTTTCATTCATAGCAAGGAATTATCATGTCTCAGTTTTATCTGGTCGCGCCATCCGGTTATTGCATCAACCAGCAGGCGGCGGCCCGCGGCGTCGAGCGTCTGCAGCAGGCCGGGCACGAGGTGGCCCACCAGCAGGTCATTCCCCGTCGGCAGCAGCGTTTCGCCGGGACTGAACATGAACGGCTGGCCGATATTAACCAGCTTGCCCAGCTGCCTGGCCGCAACCGGATCGTTCTCGC
Organism: Klebsiella sp. 1SOBk10mer; assembly: GCF_046602535.1. NCBI lineage: Bacteria > Pseudomonadati > Pseudomonadota > Gammaproteobacteria > Enterobacterales > Enterobacteriaceae > Klebsiella > Klebsiella sp. 1SOBk10mer. Next base: position 752,486 of record NZ_JBKIUP010000001.1, on the reverse strand, counting down.
GGTGCGCGGCGGCTACGGCGCCAGCCGCCTGCTGCCGCATATCGACTGGCAGGGGCTGATTGCCCGCCAGCAGCGTGACCCGTTGCTGATTTGCGGCCACAGCGATTTCACCGTCATCCAGTCGGGCCTGCTGGCCATGGGCAACGTCGTCACCTTCAGCGGGCCGATGCTCGCAGGGAACTTCGGCGCGGAGACCCTCGATCCGTTTACCGAACAGCATTTCTGGCAGGCGCTGCGCCAGCCTGAATTCACCCTCGAATGGCCGGGCGAAGGGCCGAACTGCCGGGTGGAAGGCACCCTGTGGGGCGGGAATCTGGCGATGCTGACTTCGCTTATCGGTACCCCGTGGCTACCGGCGATCCGCGACGGCATCCTGGTGGTAGAGGATATCAATGAGCACCCGTTCCGCGTCGAACGCATGCTGCTTCAGCTGTTGCACAGCGGCGTACTGGCGGCGCAGAAGGCGGTGATCTTCGGCAGCTTCACCGGCGGCACGCCGAACGACTATGACGTGGGATATGACCTGCCGCAGGTTTTTGATTATCTGCGCCAGCAGCTCTCTGTACCGCTGATAAGCGGACTGGAGTTTGGCCACGAGCAGCGTACGGTGACCCTGCCGCTGGGCGCGCGCGCGCGGCTGGTCAACCAGCCATCAGCCACCACCCTGACAATCAGCGGCCACCCGGTGCTGGCAGAATAAATTTCCCAGACGCATAGGCGGATTCCCTGCGAATTGTTAAAATAGTGTCACTTTTAGCCATTTTTTCACGCCAGTCAGGGAGTACGTGAACATTGGACGCCGCTGCGGTCATTAGTCTGTTTATTCTGGGTTCTGTTTTAGTAACCTGCAGTATCTTATTGAGCTCCTTTTCTTCGCGCCTTGGCATCCCGATTCTGGTCATCTTTCTGGCCATCGGGATGCTGGCAGGCATTGACGGCATCGGCGGCATCCCCTTCGACAACTACCCCTTCGCCTACATGGTGAGTAACCTGGCGCTGGCGGTGATCCTGCTGGACGGCGGGATGCGCACCCAGGCCAGCTCCTTTCGCGTCGCGCTGTGGCCAGCACTGTCGCTGGCGACGGTCGGGGTGCTGATCACCTCGGCGCTGACCGGGATGATGGCGGCCTGGCTGTTCAAACTGGATATGATCGAAGGCCTGCTGATCGGCGCCATTGTCGGCTCCACCGACGCCGCGGCGGTCTTCTCGCTGCTCGGCGGCAAGGGGCTCAACGAGCGCGTCGGCTCGACGCTGGAGATTGAGTCAGGCAGTAACGACCCGATGGCGGTCTTCCTGACCATCACCCTGATCGAAATGATCCAGCAGCACCAGACCGGCCTCAGCTGGATGTTCGCCGTGCATATCATTCAACAGTTCGGTCTCGGGATCGCCATCGGCCTCGGCGGCGGCTACCTGCTGCTGCAGATGATCAACCGCATCGTGCTGCCCGCCGGGCTCTATCCGCTGCTGGCGCTGAGCGGCGGGATCATGATTTTCGCCGTCACCACTACCCTCGACGGCAGCGGTATCCTCGCCGTCTATCTCTGCGGCTTTCTGCTGGGCAACCGGCCTATCCGCAACCGGCACGGTATCCTGCAGAACTTCGACGGTCTGGCGTGGCTGGCGCAAATCGCCATGTTCCTGGTGCTGGGCCTGCTGGTGACGCCCTCCGACCTGCTGCCGATCGCTATCCCGGCGCTGTTGCTGTCGATGTGGATGATTTTCATTGCCCGTCCGCTGTCGGTATTTGCCGGTCTGCTGCCGTTCCGCGGGTTCAACCTCCGTGAACGGGTATTTATCAGCTGGGTCGGCCTGCGCGGCGCGGTGCCGATTATTCTCGCGGTGTTCCCGATGATGGCCGGCCTGGACAACGCCCGCCTGTTCTTCAATGTCGCCTTCTTCGTGGTGCTGGTGTCGCTTCTGCTCCAGGGCACATCGCTATCGTGGGCGGCGAAAAAAGCCAAAGTGGTGGTGCCGCCCGTCAGCTGGCCCATCTCCCGCGTCGGGCTGGATATTCATCCGGAAAACCCGTGGGAGCAGTTTGTCTACCAGCTGGGCGCCGATAAATGGTGCATCGGCGCGGCGCTGCGCGACCTGCATATGCCGCCGGAGACGCGGATTGCCGCCCTGTTTCGCAACAATGCCCTGCTGCACCCCACCGGCAGCACCCGCCTGCGGGAAGGCGATATCCTGTGCGTCATTGGCCGCGAGCACGACCTGCCGGCGCTGGGCAAAATGTTCAGCCAGTCGCCGCCGGTGGCGCTCGATCAGCGTTTTTTCGGCGACTTTATACTTGATGCCGAGGCCCGCTTCGCCGATGTGGCGCAAATCTACGGCCTCGACGGCGGAGAGGAGTTCCGCGAACATCAGCAGTCGCTGGGGGAAGTGGTGCAGCAGCTGCTGGGCGCCGCGCCGGTGGTGGGCGACCAGGTGGAGTTCGCCGGGATGGTATGGACAGTCGCGGAAAAAGAGAACGATCACGTGCTGAAGGTAGGGGTACGGGTCGCGGAAGACGAGGCGGAGTGATCCGCCTCAAATTACCACATAACCAATTGTTTTAATTAAAATTTAAAAAAATAAAGACCACAAAAAGACCCATGCTGGTTATTGGTTTATTTAAAAGATCGCTCCTTCAACTAAGCAGCAGCAAATAGTTGAGTGTTTTGTTATCAAACTCTGGATTAATTAAACAATGAAAAAATTCTTTCTCTTACTGCTGCTAGCCTCGGCTAGCGTTACGGCTCAGACATCTAACGAATCCGTCTTGCAAAAATCTCTTAAACCTTGGCGGCCCCTCTCGATAAACGACAATGGTGGCATCATCACTATGGTCACGAACGAAGACCGTGTTACACCTCAGGTTTACGAATCCATAATTCTTATGGGGGTTTGCGTGCCTTTTCTATCACAAAATGCCCATGTCTGGTATTTAAAGAATACCAGCGAAGTGCGTGTGCTGAATCGCTTTGGGCACAATGGATTTGCATTCGAATCCCCAAGGAAATCATGTAAAGAAGTCGCCAAATCCAAGGGGGATGATGCGGGATTGGTTATATCAACCTACACTCATAATCTTTAGAACCAGCCCCGCAAAGCGGGGCTTTTTCATATAGCAAAAGTAAGCTGATCGTTGCCGTAATGCGAGGCAGGAAACGCATCTGCGGGGATAAAGCCAGGTGGCAACTTTTCGCGATGACCACGCTTTGTCACCAGTTTTTCAACACTGTTCAGGGTGGTGAAAGTGATGCTGCACTCGAAGTTCTGGCACTGGTGATAATGCCGAACGGTTGTGTTACTCAATGGACGACTGGTGCGCGTTTTGGCAACGGCACCGCAAATGGGACACTTGAACATGATGGCCTCCCAGGCGGGAGTTGAACTCGCTCATATTATGGCCGTTAACTCTCACTTTCTGCAATCCATTCAGGTATTTTCGCTTCAAGCTCAAGTTGCGTTTTAAATCCGCCCTCGTCGATCGTGTGCGTGGCCTTCGCAATTATCCAGTCCTGATTATTAATATCTGCTTTAAAGCCCGACACGGTGCCATGCATTTCCGGGTACAGATCCGCACGGCCGCGGGCGAGCGTCATATTAAATTCAGCAGCGCCGCGCTTGAGTTGTTGCCATTTTGCTGCGGCGGCGCGTTGAGCAGCAGTCTCGCTGGCGTACGTTGTCCGTAATACAAAAACGTTACCGTCTTCGCCCGCGATATAATCCCCTTCCCTGGCGCTACTGCGCGGCTTCTTCTGGGTCTTCTTCTTGCGAGTTTTCACAGTCACTTTTTTCTTTTTGCCAAACTCCATATCCAGCCAGTACGCCTGCACGCCGGTGTAAGCGTCACGGTCGGCAATGCGGAATGAATGCCTGTCACCGCTGGAGCGGGTGATCGCAAACTCTGGTAACGCTTTGCCGTTCGCACTGACGCCTCCCCCGGGGAGAATGAACAGCAGACAGCCGTTTTTGATGGTAGCAATCGCACCCAGCAGGTCGGCCATCCTCGTCAGAAATGACATATCGCTTTCCTGGGTCTGATCAGCGTGGTCAATCTCGGCATTCATCAGTTGCTCTGAAATCACCGGCGTCAGCTTGTAGCGTCGGGCAATGGCCGACACAATCCGCTCGACCGTCACGTCGTGCCAGGACACCTCGCGCTTGACGTTAAACTCGTCCCGAAAATCCGCGCTGCGGGCGGTTATCTCCAGCCTGTCCGGCGGCCCCGAATGGGCGACCTCGTCAACAGTGTAAACCCCTTTGTAAACCAGCGGCTCGCCCTGCCACCCCAGGGATACCGACAGCTCGGCACCGCGCGGCGGTAGCTCGATCAAGCCGTCGCTGTCGTCGATAGCAATGGTCAACTCGTCGGCCTCAAAGCCGCGGTTGTCGGTCAGCTCCAGTGAAATGATGCGAGGATCCAGCTGCGTCAGTGCTTTGCCGCCCATCAGGATACTGAACGCCGGCACGCGCGACAGTTCGGACTGATAGTCCTGGAATCGCTGCGCCCCTTCGTCCAGTAGCGCTTTTGCTTTGTCGATAGTGTCTGTCGTCAGTGCCATATGCATTCCCCCGCCGTTGATGGTTTCATGCGCGCGCGATACTGGCGATGGCTTTTTGTTGTGACAGACCGGTCACAACCCTGATGGCACGACAGCGGGCCGCCATCCCGGCGATGATGACCGCGAACTCACTCAACATGATGGCGGTAGAGTATGACCGACAACTTTTTTCACGGGGCGCGCGTCAAGGAAAATACCGACCTCCAGACAGCAATCAATGACATTGATTCAACGGTCATTGGTCTGGTTGCGGTAGCCGAAGACGCCGACCCCCTCACCTTTCCACTTAACGCTCCGGTGCTTGTGACGCGTGTTATCAGCGTGCTCGGCAAAGCAGGTAAAACCGGTTCGCTCTACAAATCGCTGAAGGCCATTTCCGACCAGGTCAGCACCCGCGTGATTGTCGTGCGCGTGGCAGAGGCCGGAACCGGCGAGAACGATCCGACACAGTCGCAGCTGATTATCGGCGGCACGCAGGCGGACGGCAGTTACACCGGTATGTTTGCCTTTCTGACGGCGGAGCAGAAAACCGGCTATCGCCCGCGCATTCTCGGCATTCCTGAGTATGACACCGCCGAAGTGACCGCGCAGCTGCGGGTTATCGCGAAGCAACTGAGGGCGTTCTCATACAGCTACTGCGACGGCTGCGACACTATTGCGGAGGCAAAATCCTACCGCGAGACGTTTGCGGAGCGTGAGGGAATGCTAATTTGGCCGAACTTCATCGCATACAACCCAGCGACCGGCGCCAATGAAGAGTTTCCCGCCGTTGCGTATGCACTGGGTCTGCGGGCGCTGATCGACAACGAGCAGGGCTGGCATAAATCACTGTCTAACGTGCCGGTGAAAAATGTTCTGGGGATTGCGAAGGATGTGTTCTGGGCGCTTCAGGCGGAAGACTCCGACGCCAACGAGCTGAACGCCAACGAGATCACCACGCTCATTAAGCGCGACGGCTTCCGTTTCTGGGGCAACCGCACCACCGACACCGAAGAATTTATTTTCGAGGTGTACACGCGAACCGCGCAGATCCTGGCAGACAGTATCGCAGAAGCACAGTTCACCACTGTGGATACCCCGCTAACCCCGGCGAACGTGAAAGACGTGGTGAGCGGGATTAACGCCAAACTTCAGGCGCTGGTCACGGCGGGCAAGCTGATTGGCGCGGCCTGCTGGTTTGATATTTTCGATAACCCAACAGTAGGCCTGCGCCAGGGTAAAGCTATCGTGCGCTACAACTACAGCCCGGTGCCACCACTTGAAGACCTGACGATGATTCAAACATTCACCGATCAGTACTACGAATCCGCTTTTGCATCGCTGGGAGGTGAATAGTGGCTATTCCTAAAAAACTCCGGCTGTTTACCCTCTTTGTTGACGGGGAAAACTTCATCGGGAAAGTGCCGAGCGTCACGCTCCCGAAACTCACCCGGAAAACGGAAGACTACCAGGGCGGCGGCATGGTCGGCTCGGTGGCGGTAGATCTGGGTCTTGACTCCGGGGCGCTGGATGCGTCGATGGTGGTCGGCGGTGTGGTCGAGGCGCTGATCCTGAAATATGGCGGCGATATTGACGAAGTACGCCTGCGTTTTGTTGGTGAGATTTACAGCGGCGGTACCAGCTCATTGCTGGAAGTTGAGATGCGTGGCCGCATTACCGAAATCGATCCGGGTGATGCGAAACAGGGTGATGACACCAACCACACTTACGCTATCAAAAATACCTACTACAAAGAGTCGGTAGACGATAAGCCGCTGCTGGAAATCGACCTGCTGAACTTTATCTACAAGCGCAACGGGGAAAATCTCTACCCGGATCGCATTATGTCGGCGCTGGGCCTCGGCAGCTGATAACCCTTTTTACTCACCTTTAAGGCGGCCCGCTGGCCGCCCGGAGAAAATGCTATGTCCGTTATTCTCAGTAAGCCGGTTAAGCGCGGCGATCAGGAAATTATCACCATCACTATCACCGACACGATCAAACAAGCGGGATCCCTGCGCGGCCTGCGTCTGGTTGATGTGCTGAACTTCGATTTCGATTCGGTCTCAACCCTGCTGACGCGCACCACCAGTCCGCAGCTGACCAGTACCGAAATTGCCACGCTGGCAACGGGTGACTTCACCGCGCTCTGTGAAGAGATCACGCCTTTTTTGACGAAACCGGCGCCGTCCGTACCGAGCGAAGCGGAGACGGAGAGCGAGTAAGAGAAGCGGTATTTTCTGAGGTCGACGATCTTATCGCCGACATTGCAGTTATTTTTCACTGGCCGCCCTCCGAGATGTACGGCATGGAGCTGCGCGAGCTGATGGCCTGGCGCGAGAAGGCGGCCATCAGAAGCGGCAATCATGAACAGGAGGATGACGACGATGGATCTTAGTATTCGCGTTGCGTTCAGTGCAATTGATAAGCTCACCCGCCCGGTCAGTGCCGCCAGTAAAGCAATTGGCGGCCTTTCTGACTCCCTCAAAAAAACACAGTCTTCCATTAAAGACCTGGAGAAAGGTGCAGCGTCTTTCGACAAGCTGCGCTCGCAAGCTAACGACACAGCTCTGAAGCTCCGGAGCACTCAGCGCGCCTTTGATGGTCTTAACCAGAAGCAGCGCGAAGGCGGCCAGCTTACCGAAGCGCAGACGGCACGGCTTGAAACGCTGCGCAACAAACTCTCACGCCTGACTGATACCTACAATAAGCAGACTACCCAACTACGCTCTGCTGGTCAGGCAGTGCGCCAGCACGGCGTTAACCTCAATGCCGGTAGCGGTGCGGTGCAATCTGCCATCCGGCGAACAGAACAATACAACCAGGCGCTTGAGCGTGAGCGACAGCGCCTCGCGGCGGTAACTCGCGCGCAGGCAAGCTATGAGAAGGCAAAAGAAACCGGCGCGAAACTGCGCGGCGGCGGCACGATGGCGGTGGCCGGTGCAGCGGCGGCGGGGTACGCGGGTGGGCGCTTTCTTGCTCCTGCTGTTGGCTTTGATGAGGAAATGTCGCGCGTACAAGCACTGACACGGCTTGATAAAGGTGATTCTCAGCTTGCTGCACTGCGTGCGCAGGCGAAAAAGCTTGGCGCGGAAACGGCCTTCACTACCCGTGATGCCGCCAGTGGCCAGGCGTTCCTTGCGATGGCTGGCTTTACTCCGCAATCAATCCAGGCAGCCTTACCTGGCGTACTGAATATGGCGCTAGCTGGCGGGATGGAGCTGGGTGAAAGTGCCGATATCGGGTCAAACATCCTTTCTCAATTTACCCTCCCCGCTGGCGAAATGAATCGCGTCAGTGACGTACTGACCGCCGCATTCACCCGCACCAACACCGATCTGCGAAGTCTGGGTGATACGATGAAGTATGCCGGGCCTGTCGCGTCAAAGCTTGGTATCAGTCTGGAGGAGGCAGCCGGGATGGCAGGCATCCTGGCCAACAACGGGCTTCGCGGTAGCGATGCTGGTACAGCTATGCGTGCTTCGCTGGCCCGCCTCGCATCCCCTACAGCCGGGGCGGCAAAGGCATTAAAACAGCTCGGCGTATCAGTATCTGATGCCGGTGGCAAAATGCGGCCAATAGAAACTATTCTTTCCGATCTCTACAAGGCGACAAAAAAATACGGACAGGTTGATCAGGTCAGCTTTTTTAAAGATATCGCAGGGGAAGAGGCTTTTGTTGGTCTGCAAACACTGGTTGCTGGCGCTGGAAGCGGGGAGTTGCAAAAGCTCGTTCGCGAACTAAAGGGCGCGGGAGGCGAAGCATCCGCCGTCGCTAAAAAAATGGCTGACAACCTGAGTGGCGATCTGAAGAACCTCGATAGCGCCTGGGAAGGATTTCGCATTCAGGTTGAAGAAACTATTGATGGGCCGCTTCGTAAATTAACGCAAGGTTTAAGCGATGCGATTACAACAGCGATTGAATGGGTTAAAGCCAACCCACGTCTCGCGCAGACCCTATTGCTTGTTGCGGGCGGTGCGCTGGCGTTGACTGTCGCTGTTGGCGCGCTCTCGCTTGCTGTCGGCATTCTGATTGGCCCACTGGCCAAACTGCAGCTCGGCTTCACAGTGTTAACCGGTGGTCGGGGTATTCTCGGCACAATTGCCGCATTCCGCACTCTGGGTACTGCCGCTGGCCCGGTGATGGCAAGTATGCGCGGCTGGCCCGTCGTTGTATCGGGTGTCGCATCCAGTTTCGGGAGGATCTCAACAATACTTCCCGCTATCCGTGCAGGATTGTTAGGTGCATTTCTCGCGCCTGGTGCTGCGTTGACCTCCCTGGGTAAAAACCTTGCCATGCTGATGCTCAGACTTACCGGCCTCCCTGCATTATGGGGGATGATTACTGGTGCGGTATCTGTGCTGGGTGGCGCACTATCTTTCCTGTTAAGCCCAATAGGGCTGATTGGTGCAGCATTTGTCGCCGCCGGGCTGCTGATCTGGCGCTACTGGGAGCCTATCAAAGCCTTTTTCTCTGGCTTCTTTTCTGGTGTGTGGCAGGCGCTAACGCCTGTCAGAAGCGCCTTTTCTGCACTGTCGCCTGTTTTCTCCGCGCTGGGTAATGGCATCAAGGCTATCTGGGAGTGGTTCAAAAACCTGCTAACCCCGATGCAGACCAGTAAGGACACGCTGGATAAGTGCGCGTCAGCGGGTGAAACCTTCGGGCGCGTGATGGGGACAGCGCTTAGCGTTCTGCTCTGGCCGCTTCAACAGTTAATGAATGGCGTCAGTTGGTTGCTTGAAAAGTTGGATCTTATTCCTGACGGGATCGAAAGAGCCAGGCAGCAGGCTGACAAAGCCCAGCAGGCGCTTGAAGCATCAGCGGTTGCGCTGGCCGGGCATCAGCTCCCCCTCGCTCAGGCTACCGTGTCCGCAGGTACTAAGCCACCGGTTATCACTGGCGACAACGGCACGCTGAGGCGCCTGAATAACATCGCCGATAACACGAAAGCAACGGCCAACAACACGAAGAAGATCGGCCCCGGCGATATTGTCTTTAAAAACCTGCCGCGTGCGCTGGCGCTGCGTGGGCCCTATCAGGAAGCGCGGGTTATTCCGCAATCGGTGCCGCGCGTTTCTGCGGCGGCGGCTGGCGGCATTCTGTCGGTACCGACGGCAACGCAAGGGGCGACGTCTGCGCCGGTTGCAGCAGCTTCAGGCGCCGCGCCGTTCTTCCAGCTTGTCTTCAACGACGTCGGTAAGCGCTCGGATCAGGAACTTGAAAAAATGGTTCGCAACGCTGTGCGTGATGCAATGGCCGGCACCCGCAAAACTAACCGTGGTTCATTCCGCGATCGGGAGTAAGGAGGTTTTATGATGATGGTATTCGGGATGTTTGTTTTTACGCTGCGCACTGTTCCGTATCAGCAGCTGCGGCACTCGCAGGAGTGGCGTCACGTTAAGAATGACCGGGTCAATCAGTCGGCGGGATGGCAGTATATCGGTCCCGGTGACGACACGATCACCCTTGACGGTGTGCTCTACCCGGAAATCACCGGCGGACGGTGGTCGCTGTCGGCACTGGAGACAATCGGCTTTGCCGGTCGCCCCTGGCCGCTGATTGAAGGTGACGGGATGATTTACGGGATGTACGTCATGACGCGTCTGGAGCGGGGAAAAACGGAGTTCGATCGCTACGGCAACCCCAAAAAGATAGAATTTACGATCAGCCTCAGTCGCGCCGATGCGGATTTCCGCGAGAAGCTACAGACGTCGTCTGTCAGTGATGTGCTGGATGACCTGAAGACCAGTGCGACCAAAGCTGTTAACTCGGTATCAAACTCCCTCAGTAGCCTGTTCTGATCAGCAAAAAAGCCCCTCACCTGAGGGGCTTTCACTTCCGGCAAACATCTCCATTCCTGACTATGACGGTACCGCACCGCCACTTCTGACGACCTGCAGCACTGTTAATTTTGACGGTACTCGATACTCACGCTACCCGAGCCCAGCACATCAGCAGAATATGAGCTTCCACCACGCTGATTGCCTGACCGCTCCCGAGATTCTCTGTATTACCTGACACGGTATGATTATGCGCAGGGACGGTCACCGTATGGTTATGGTTTCCCGCTTCGTCGGTTTCGCCCAGGTTCGCCGGGTTGAAGCGCTGGCTGATATCACCGCCGATTTCCCACGGATTAACCCGACTCGCCACTCCGCCGTGTGTGTGATTACCGCTCTCCGAGGTAATCAGCTCCTGTGCCGCTTTTTCACTGGTTGTCCCACTGATACTAATTTGCTCTGCGGGCAGGTTAACGCGCTGGATGGTGGCGGTATCGCTGCCGCCAGTGGTGGCAACGTCCGAGCCGTCAGACTTACCGACACGGATCGTTTTGTTTTCGCCGGTATACGTCCACGTTGACCACGGATAGCGATCGTTCGGATTGACGTTCTGCGCGTAAAACTTCACTGTGCCGATCGGGTTATCTTCTTCCCAGAAATCACGCTTTGCCGCTGTGATGGCGTCTGCGATAGCCTGTTGAGTGTCGGTATTTATCGAGCCGGCCACCTCATCGGTGTAATCTTTCGCTTCGCTTTTGGCGCGGGCAACCTCTTCCACCGTTGCCATAATAACGGACGGGTCGGCCTTCAGCTCCACGCTGGCAGTATTGCTGACGGCTATCCACAAATTGACCGCCTGGAAGCGGCCCGCCCCTTCAGCCAGTAAAGGCTTGTACGATTCCGGCATGTTTGCCACCGCAAGACAGGCGCCCTCATCGTCGTATAGTGCCGCCTCCCGCAGCCAGAACCCACCCACCTGCGGAGGTATCAGCAGTTCCGCGCGGATGACGTTATTCGCCTGGTCTGCAATCACCACCCGGTTTAGCCGTGAGCGGTAAATTTCATTAATCAGCCCGCTCTGCTCCCATGAGGGAGTGGGTAATGTTCCGCCGCCGTCACCCACAGCCATCACAGCGAACCCGACAGATTCGCCGGACAGTGCCGCTGCCGCCAGTTTTTCCACCCCCGCCGCTGTCAGTATGGCGCTGTATGTTCTGCTCATATATTTTCCTGGCTAAAGACTGTATGCGCTCGCGGCATAGCCAGCAGCGATGGCGATTTCTTCCGTCGTCAGCAGGCGATCCCAGATAACCATTTCGGCAAACTGCGGGCCGGTATTGGTTGAGCCACCTGAATCCTTACCGAAACGCAGACGCCGCTGCTCATCCATTGAACCACCTCGCGTTACCAGGCCTGACGTCGATACTGCCGCCGTTCCGGCACCGATAAGTCGTAACGTTACAGCAGCAGTACCATCAGCCGGGATGGTCAGAATAGCGGCATAACGACGGGCTGAAATCGCCACACCTCCTGCCGCCGGATCATTGGAAATACTCAGTATGGCTCCTGCGGTGCCGGACATTTTTGTAATCGTCCACCCGTTACTTGCACGGAGAAATCTCAGTCCACCGGCGGTGAGGATTGAGTGGGACGCTCCACCATGTGCCTCATACCACACCGCCAGCAGACTGACGTCACCGAATTTGCGGTTAATGTCCGTCAGTGCTGCCAGTGCCCCCGGCGTGGCACAGTCGACCATACGAACACCGGACTGATCGACAATCACCGGCTGATTGGTTGTGTCACCTGCAAGGATGTTATCTGGCATCAGGGGGCAGGGATACGTGGATATCGCATCACCGGCTGCGCTGGCCGCAAAATCCAGTGCCGGACGCCAGCGGTCGGTATAACCGGTGACACCGATAGCGGGAGCATAGGGGGCATAGTTTTTAATGGAAGGGTCAGGACTGGTCAGGCTGCCCGGTACAATTTCAAGGGTCATGGTTAAACGCTCCGGTAAATAGCGGCAAGGCTGGCGAAATGTGCATTGGTGGCCCGCGGACAGGTCAGCGGGTTTTGCATGCGGTCAGACAGACGGATGTAACTCAGGAACTCGCCAGGCTGGGAAGAACCATACACCGGCCAGTTAAACGCCCCGGCAGGCAACGCCCCGGTGGTGTCGTCCTGCTGACCAGCAAAAATCGCCAGGCGGTGCAGCAGCGTATCGATATAGTCCTGGCGAGGCTCGGCAAACATGTAGGCAATCGCCGGTGCATAGGACAGTTCGCCGACAGGCTCCCTCCAGTCCATGCTCCACACCGAACCATCCGGGTTGTAGGCCAGCGCGCGCAGGGTGTCGGCCATATGCCACATCGCAGCCGAGGGTACCGGCTTCCCGGCCAGCAGGAAGGTACGCAGCATCCATTCACTGCCTGACAGTGAAGCCATCGTGTACCAGCGGGACACGTCCTGCCCATCAGCGACACCGTGGTTTTCAACGAGGCGGGTCGGGTTAACGTTTGTCCCGTTCATCACGTCGCAGGGTGCCAGCCCGTTAATCGTCATCGTCTCAGTCAGGTCGTTTCTGTCGCCCAGCGCCGCAATCTGCATCGTAATCATCCGCTCGGCCCAGCGCTCAGCATTGGCATTATCCGGAGCTAAAATCAGTGCACGGGCGAGGATAGCCAGATTCCAGGCGATTTCTTCTGATTTGGAATCGCCTGTCGGGTAGTTATCCGCCACCTGCCCCCGGATATCCGGGCGCGTCCAGCGGTATTTGGGGGTGTATTTCACAAAGCGGTTAGCCTCATGCACCACCATTGCCGTGACTTTTGTTTTCTGGGCTGTCGTCAGGTGGGCTCCCATCAGGTCGCAGTGGCTGGCTACGTTACGCGCCAGCTCTGCCGCCTGTGAACCGAATGTCACCGCAACAGCCTCAGAGGCTTCACTCCACGGCGGCGGCGGGCCTCCCCACCAACCACCGTTTGCCAGATGCGCACTTACCACTAAATCCAGCCCCTGCACAATCCAGGAAACGGCAGTGTCATAACTGACGCCAATAAACGTTTCATCCCAGGCCGCGTAACCGGCATCACACCAGCTTATCCAGTGAACTACTGCGGCCAGCATCAGCGGGTATTGCTCTATGCTGTCCATCGTCGAGCCAGTGGCCGGAAGCCCGGTCCCGCCAGCCAGGGGAACCCATGTCGGCACCCACGTTGAAAGCATGTATTTACAGGCACGCTCGGCGAGTAGTTCGACTGCCGCGCGTACTGATGCGGGTAGCGGCGTGAGGACCATTTCAGGGCGTTGATTCACCGACTGCCGCGCGCGACGATTGAGCGGTGGGAGGTAATTAAGGCGCCCCGACTGGTCGGCTTCCAGCAATACAATGCCGTCTTTGATAATCGCATGTCCTGCCGGAATATCTGCGGGATTAAGCTGATAGACCGCCACGCCTTTGGCAGCGTATGCTGCGACGTTTTCAGGCGCTGGCAATCCGTCCATTCCCTGAAGAGTACCCGGAAGTATTTCCCCGCTGGACATAACCTTTCCCCAGGCGTAATTAACTCCATCGCGGTATTCATCAGTAGGTTTAACGACACCGTCTTTTGACGGAATGTATTCCCCGGTTTTTTCAAGCACGCCGTCAAGATTAATATATTCATCAGCAATGGCTGAATTGTCGGCGCTGCGAATATAAACGCGCGCGCCGGGTAAAATATTTCCGACAGACAAATCCTCTTCAGCAAGAGAGAGTGAATCAAACGTGCGAATGTTATTCGTGATGGAGCCTCTCCCCAGCAACCCGGTGACCTCTTCAGCTACACCAGAATTATTGAGGTAGTAACGAAAACTGAGTATTTCCGCGCCGCTCTGAGCCACACGAAACATTTTCCCGGCAGGCGTACTGTTGAGGCCGGCGATCGTTCCGTCCGGGTCTGCCTCTGTTTTAATAAACGTATACTCGCGGTAATCTGACATGCTTTCGATAAGCATTCTCAGAAACTGCGTACGGTCTGCCAGCTGCTTTGCCTGAAGATTGGCAACGCCACCGGTTCCCCCTTCAACCTTATCCTCCCGGGCGATTTGATAGATAAAATCAACCCAGCTAATTGCTTCTGGAATATTCATATCACTTTCCTGAAAAAGTCACGCTACCAAAGAAATACTGCTGCGCGTCGTAGTGAATGCTGCCATCAGGCTGATAACCCGGCGGGTAAACGCTGATAACATCCCCGTCAAACAAGGCCAGTCCTGTCCAGATATCCCCTTGTGAGCTGGTCGATATGGTCATTCGGGATAAATGTCTGCTGACCGGTTTTGCGTCAGCAACCAGGCGGTTTAATTCGTCCAGTGTTTTTGGCGTCAGTCCGACGTCATTCACGTCCACTTCAAGCCTGAACGTTCCGGGCTCGTCGCCGACGTCAAACCACTCCGCGAACGTGGCAGAAACCCCCATATCTTCAATCACTCGTCGCACGGCGGCGCGAGTGCCTTTTCGGCGATGCAGCCAGTATGACTGCTGAATAGCCGTGACCTTTTTAACGGCCGGCCAGTTCTTATCCCACCGGTCTACCGACAGCGCCCAGGCCAGGTACGGCAGTAAATCTACCGGGCAGGCGTTCGGCGTCCACAAGGTGCGAAGGGCTACCGTAATCGCGGACAATCTGGCGGTAGCCGCCTCTGTGCTGCGAAGCCAGGTGGTGGAAGACGGGGGGAGCAGTGAATTACTCATCCGTTCCGCCATTGTCCACGGTGTAACCGGTATTACGTGCCGCCTGGGTGTTGTCGATCTGCAGATCGTCCGCCGGTGCATTAATCACCACACGTTGTACCCCCTGCACATGCAGGGCGGCGGAGATGGCAGAACGCACAATATCGCGGCCGATTTTCTTATCGTTATCAGCAAGGAATGTCTGAAGTGACGCCATCGCCGCGTTAATAATCGGTTCCGACTCTGGGCCGGGATACAGGTACAGCGTGGCGTCAATCGTGTACGGCACGATCTCTGCACTTTGTACCGTCACCCTGTCCCCCAGGGGGCGCACTTCTTCGTCATTGACGGCGGCAGCAACGGCGGCCAGCAGTGCCGCCGACGCAGTGCCATCGCCTTCGGTAGACAGCACCGCTACCACCACTTCCGCCGGTGACGGACTGGTTGCCCGCGCGTCAGAGACCTGGCCGCTGGCGCTGCGGGCGAAATACTCATAGGCTGCCGACGGCCCGGCCACGCTCATCCCCTCGAACGCGGCCTGCGCGCGCAGGCGCAGGGCTTCGTCGCTTTCCATTACAGCGTCGGCGGTGTCCGTCGCTTCAGTGATGACCAGACGTTCCGTGTCCAGATTGGCGGCGATATTGTCCAGGTCGTCGCCGGTCGAGTGGCTCAGCATGCAGGCCGCCGCCCCTTCATTGATGCGCTGGCGCAGCAGCAGTTCGCGGTATGCCATCGCCTGAGCAATGATGTTCAGCGGCTCGGACTCCAGCGTCATCGCTGCCGCAACAGCGGACTGCTGATCATCAGGGAACGCGGCCACCATGACCGCTTTCACCTCGGCGAGAATGGTTTCAAAATCCAACTCTTCGATAATGGTCGGCGATGGCAGCTGTGAAAGGTCAATCGTTGGCATTGGTGCTCCTTAATGTCACCGCGCGGGTGCTTTTTTCCATCGTTTCCGTCAGCATGCCGGAGAGTTCGGCAGTCACGGCACCACTGGCGGAGTACGTCACGTTGATCGTGTCCAGTACTATCCGTGGCTCCCATGCCGCCAGCGCGATGACTGCTGCGCTCATCAGCTGCAGGCGGGTGACGTCGTTTTGCGGGCTGTCTATAAGGTCAGGGCACAAAGAGCCGTAGTTACGGCGCATCAGGCGACTACCAACCGGCGTCAGCAGAATATCGTTAACCGACTGCCACACATGATCCTCGTCGGTGAGGGTGCCGGTACCTGCGGTATTCATACCGCGATAGCGCTCTGTCATTTTGTGCCCACCGTCCAGTCGCCACCGCGCTCAACCTCGCCGTGACTGTGATCATCCACCTGCACACCGTTGGACGTGAACTTACCGCCGGTGTGAGTGAAGTTGCCGCGCATTTCTCCGCCTTCAGCGATATCAAGATTTTTCGCGCGCAACAGGTTGGTACAGTTCACTTCTGGCGTATCCAGAGTGACGATCACCGACGCCTCAATCACTGCCGATTTGATGCCCTTCACCTGCAATGCGCCCGCCTCCGCGTCATAGCGAAACGTCGCGCCATCTGGCGCCGTCACCACCATCTCGTTACGCGATGCACCCGGTGCCGGGTTATCGTCGCTGTACAAACTGCCACCGATTAAAGCTACGTTGGTGTTGCCGCCCAGGCACAAAAACCAGACCTGCTCACCGACTGACGGCGGCACCCAGACTTTAAACGCCCCGGCCCGCTGCGCGTTCCAGCGTAACCATGCGGTTTCAAGTCCGCCGCTTTGCACGCGAACTCGCCATTTTTCCTCGTCGACTTCCATTACTGTGCCGGTGCGTACGACGTTCTCAAGCGAGCGAAGCAGTTCGACGAAATCCATCAGCGCGCCCCCAGCGAGTCGATCACCTGGCGAGCTATTGCCATGCGATCTGCTTTGCTCAAGCCCAGCAGTTCACGGCGCGGGTAGGTTGCCATCGCGCCACTGTCGTTGACTTTGTCCCGCAGGCCGAGCTGATGGACGCGGGCGATACGCGCAGCGACGCCGGAATATCCCACCTCGACACCGTCAGGTGTGGCGCTGGTTTTGAGAAAACGAGCGGTACGCAGGCGGCGGAACATAGGATCGGCTTTCGTGGTATTGCGGCGCGTCTCGTTAAAGTTGATATCGAGATAGCGCTCAATGTCTTCTCTGTAGAACGAGCGAACCGCGCCGCGTTCTTCATCAAATCCGGTCAGCATGCGGCCATGAGGGCCGCGAGTGGCCCGCCAGTTGCGCAGACGACGGTTTTCACCCTGCCAGACAAAACCGATCCCGGCCTGTGAGCGCAGCACGCGACGGCGGCGGGTCGGGAACGTCGACCCGTCAGGTGCTTCCTGCCTGCCGATACGCTGGCTTTGACTTCGACGCAGCATGGTTCCGACGCTGCGGGCGGTACGCTGCCGCCCTGCCGGAGACATGCCCGACAGGATGGTCGCAAATACCTCATCAAGCTGGCTGAAGAGTGCGTCGTTATTGCTCATGCCAGCGCGCCTCCCGATTCCGGATTGAAGACCATTTCCCACTCACTGCCGCTAAAGCGGGGGCGCGATTCGGCCAGGTGCTCCGCTTTCTGCGTACCGTTTTCCGTGGTCACTATGACGCGCTCCCAGACCGGCACTTTAAACAGAATGTCGGCGACGTCGTCGTTGATAATATCGGCGTCAAACTCCACCTTGCGGTTATTGTCCGGGTTCAGCAGGAGATCGGGTTGCTGCTGCCAAATCCACGCCAGCAACGGCAACATCAGATCGTCAATCTGGCCGGGAAAATCCATCGCCAGTACCTGGATGGTGTAGTGATACATGAACGACGCTTCGCCGGTCGCCTCGATCTGGATATGGCCTTTTTCCACCCAGACAGTGATCATCTCCGGGTTGGCCTTGCACCATGTGTTACCGGCAATCAGCGCAGCACGCAGCAGTTCCGCTTTTTTCACTTTATCCCCCTGGCGATACGCCGCAGTTCCAGTTCACGAATGCCCGCCTTATCGGCGTTGCAGGTATCCAGTGCGTCAAGCAATGAATCTGTCCAGACAGCCAGCCCGCCCCACGTCATCGGCCTGTCCGGTGGTGGTGGAACGTCAGTTTTTGCCGTCAGACTTTCCGGTAAAGGCTCCTGAATAATCTGCGGTACTGACTTCTTCGGCTCGCTGGTACAGGCTGTCAGCACCAACAACAGGCACAGGAGCAGCGGCGCAGCCGTTACCGGCCAGTGCGGTTTTGATGTTTTCACGTCGGTGCTCTCCCGTTGCTGTTCGCTGCTGGTTTAGTTTCTTCAGTCCGGCTTCCACCTGGCTGAAGTCCTGGCGTAGCGCCCTGACCTCGGCCAGCACGTCGCCGGTCTGTTTCAGTTCTTCCCGGGTGCTGGTCAGTGATTTCTCTGCCTGTTCGCGCTTATGACTTTGCCACGCAAGGCCGCTGACGGCGGTAATCAGCAGGACAAACATCACGATGGCGAGAATGGCTATCGCTTTCATTTCGCCCCCTTCAGCGCGGGGTCGGATAAGCACCACGCCTGAAAATCTTCCCGGCGGTTGACCAGCCCCTGCGAGCGCTCACCGCCGGAATTGACAAAGTCCGTCAGCCGTTCGCAAACGCCCTTCCAGTTGCCCGCCTGCGCATGGCGCCAGAGGGTGGTTCGTACCTTCTGGCCTTTGCTGTTGGTGTACCACCCCAGCCCGGTACAGCCGACGTTAAAGTTGCCATCGGTCATGCTTTCAAAAACCTTCTGCGGTGCTGCGGCGCCGTTAAACTCGCGGTTGGTGCATTTTTCGGCACGTATCAGATCGTTAACCCAGCGCTCGGCAATCTCGCCCTCGGCGTACTGGCGGTTCTCTACCTTTGAGGTGGAGCCGATCCCCACTGTCAGCACACCTGCCGGGCAGTAGTACGGGGTCTTACGGCAGTCCTCGTACTTCGCCATTTTCTGCTGTGCTTCCGGGCTGGTTCGCAGCGTCTGCGGCCATAGCGTGGCGGCCAGCGAGATGATCGCCGCAGTTGAGCAGGCAATAATGCGTTTTTTCATCGCTGTGCTCCCCGGATACTGCGGATCAGCTCTTTAACGTCCTGGCGGTTCTCGGTATCGTCTCGAATGGCGTCGATCAGTTCGTTCAGCAGCGTGTTGTTTGTCTCCTGGATGCGTGCCATGCGACGACGATGCAGCTCGCCGAATACAGCGGCAGCAATACCGATCAGCACACCGATGGCCGCCAGCCAGTCCTTTTGCGTCATCACGCCGATGCTGGTCAGCAGCGTTGACCAGGAGTACGTCACGCCATTCCAGATGCGATTGATTAAGTCCATAGCTGTACGGTCTCCTGTGCCGCCGTGGTGCTGATTTCTGGCAACTCCACTACCTGCCCCGCCCCAAGGAAGATTTGACCGGCCAGCGCCTTATTGGCGGCCAGTACGATTTCGGTCACGCCCTGCGTGGTGCCGTAGTGCCGCTGGCACAGCAAATCCACGGTGTCGCCCTGCAATGCCTGCACTTTCATCAGAATGCCTCCGCAGAATTGCGCACAGTGCCGCGAATGTCGGATATCGCCCAGCGTGCATCGCGCCACATATCATCGGCCTGCGACGCCAGTGCAACGGCGCGCTTCTCGCCTGCATCACCGGTGGTGTCCACGTCCCGATTCGTTCCGAGGATGTGCGCGCGGGCGATACTGAATACCGCCCGACGGAAGCGATGAACCTTAATACTCTCGCTGTTAACCCTGACCGCCGGGACGTCAGCCAGTCGGGCGTACCCTGCTGCTATCTGTCCGGCCTGCCAGTCAGCAAGCTGGTCGAGAGTGTGCGAGACAGCCTCGATCACGGCCTGTTTCAGGCGCGAAGTCGTCACCGCGCCATTGATGCGCATTTCCATGCGCACATCGCTCAGGGCGATTTCCGGCCAGAACTCCCCGGCGGTGACTTTCTCGCCACCGTCGTCAGTGTCCGGCACGTCCTCCGCAGAGGGGGTAACAGTGCGACCGGCTACAAGGCTCATCGCGTCGTCTCCTGAATGGGTGGCGGTGAGCAGACGGAGAAAAGCAAACGCCATGCGTTGCAGATCTCCGCCCGCGCCGCCAGCGCACGGGGCGCAAGTCGGTTATTTTTTAGCGGCAGGCGTTTTTTTCGCTGTTGTTTTGCGCGCCGCTGGTTTACGGGTTGTGCTTTTTCGGGTGGCTTTTGTCGCTGTGGCGCTGGCCGCCACCGCCGGATTTGACGATGCTGCAGCGTCTCCCGCCCCCGCGCTGTCCGCTGCGGCGCCTCCGTCAGCATCGCCAGTGCCATCGGAACCATCGGTGCTCTCAGTCCCGTCAGCGCCTGTCTGCGCGGCGGCTTTTTTCACCACACGAGCCAGCCGGTCGATCTCTTTTTTCACCCCGGCGCCCGCATCAAGCGTCAGCGCCTGGCGCAACAACTCCAGCGCGGTCGCCTGCTCTTCAGTTGTGCCGTTACGCAGCGCAAAGGCGCGCACCTTGCAGAGCTTGGCGCGAACCACGTCGGGCATATCACTGCCGGCGGTGAACTCCGCCACTTCACCGAGTACCGCCAGATATGGCGTGACGTCGGTGGTATCGTCTGCCTTGACCTGCACCAGAATCGGATCGCAAATCTCATCGACCAGAACGGTAGCGGCGGTACGGTTGAAGCGGTCAGGCATCAGCAGGCCGTGCGTGACGACGTAGCGACCAATGCGGGCAGCCAGCGCGTAATTACCGGCATCAATCGCCCAGACCATCAGGGTGACAATCACCTCATCCTGTCGGCCACTGTCGCCGTCGAGCGTGCCCTCAATCCAGCCCTCGTAATGCGGCAGCAACTGCCGTTTCATGGCCGCTTTCGCCTGGTCAGACTGCACTCGCTTCAATGCACTCTGATCCATGCGCAGCCGGTGCATGATTTGCTCGTGCGCCGTTCTGGCTGTATCCGAAAGATCGTCGGTTTTGCCATGGCGCTCAGCCATGACCTTCTGAAAATGTTTTTGTGCCGGTGTCAGCATTATCTCTTCCCCGAATAACGGCGGGCCGTAGCCCGCCCTGTGCACGGTTACTCGCCGCCTTCTGCTTTTTCAGCGAAGGTGATGCCGTCGATAAAGGCCACCGCGCCGTAATCCTCAACAATGAAGTCATCGTTAGAGGACTGATACGTTGCCACGCGGTTGTATTCCGGCTCCTCTTTGATCGTCCGGCGCAGACCGCCACGCTGGTAGTAGATCGAGAGGTTTTTAAACGGCGTGATGAGGATGGCGTTACCCGGCATGTAAGGCGCGATAAAGGTCGGCATGTTACCTACGCGTTCCTGCGCCACAATCAGCTGACCGGCCAGCATTTCGGTGTTCGGGTTAGTCTGACTCATGGCGTTGATGGTCGGGAAATTGCTGGTTGTCAGCAGATCGCCGGACAAAATCACCACGTTGTCAGGGTTGCGCTTATGCCATTCGTCCATGAGGCTGTTTTTAGCGTCATAGACCGCCGCCGCTACGTTGCCATAGGTGCCCTGGGCGACAATGGCGTTGTTCTGGTCACGCGAGGTGATCGTCACGCCGGTAATGCGACGGTGTGCAGCCTCAAGGCGGATTTTCTCCAGCCAGCCAATACCGCAATCCTGCAACAGCGGATTCGCTGCGCGGTCTGACGGGTCGGCGTAGCTGGTACCGTTAAAGCCGATCATGATGCGGTCAAGCGACATCTGACGGGCCATCGCCGAGCTGATAAGCGGCTGGAAGTTCGGCTGATGCGCCCACGCATCCATTTGCGCGTAGCTGACGGCGTAGTCGTAGTTGGTTTTACGGCACAGATAGTTGTACGGATCCATCTTGTCGTTAGCGCCGGGATTGCGGCGGTTGGTGGTGCTGTTGTTGACGCCCGCCAGCGGGCCTTTGCTGCCGATCAGGATTTTCTGGCCGATCTGCTCTTCAACGCCAAAGACGTTAATCAGCTTCAGAAAGGCATCATCCTGCTGCGCGGCAGCTTCAAGACGCTGCTGTACGGTCGGGTCAACGCTGAACTGTGCCGCAACGGCAGCGGCGCTGACGCCGTTAAGCTGCGCCTGGCGGGCAACGTAGCTGTCAAACAGCTTACGGGTAGGGTTTCTCATGTGCGGGATCTCTCGTTATGGATATCAGTAGTCAGCGAGCTGCGCGCTGTCGCCACCGCCGGCCGGCGGGCGCTGGCTGAAATTGCCGTCCGTCCCTTCAAGCTGCTGGCGAAGTGCGGCAAGTTCAGTGGTCAGCTTCTGGATAGTGGCTTTGTCCTGCTGGCGTTCCTGTTCGGCAGTACTGA
The DNA here is from genome assembly GCF_046602535.1 of Klebsiella sp. 1SOBk10mer. Taxonomy (NCBI): domain Bacteria; kingdom Pseudomonadati; phylum Pseudomonadota; class Gammaproteobacteria; order Enterobacterales; family Enterobacteriaceae; genus Klebsiella; species Klebsiella sp. 1SOBk10mer. The sequence goes on along the minus strand of NZ_JBKIUP010000001.1, from coordinate 730,180 downwards.
ACTGCTCGCCAAGATCAACCTGTGATTGCGCCACCGCTTCAACAGCCTGATGCACCTGACCGAAGCGCTGATCGTCGGTTTTCTGCCCCTTGCCGAGAATGCCCATGACCCGGTTAAACCACTGCTTACCCTCATCGCTGCGCTGTACAGCCAGCTCGATCACTTCGGCCTCCAGGGCCTCGGTAAACATTGGCGCCTCACCTTGCTGGTTGTTGAAGGCCATCACCGATGCGCGTTGCTGTGCCGCAAACTTGAGGCGTTCGGTACCCAGGCTTGCCGGGGTGTCAGTCATTGCCAGCCCGACAACATAGGCTTTACCGTTAAGAGCGAACTGCGGATGCAGCTCAATGCTGGAGTAGACCTTCTGGCCTTTATTGGTCATCTGCACCATGCGATCAGATGGTTCGATCTCAGCATAAAGCGCCGTTCGCCCGGCTAACGGGCCATCGGTAATGTCTTCGGTGCTGAGTGCCACCACATCTCCCATTGCGCCAAAATCGCTACCCGGAAACATAGAGAGATAGTGTTCAATGTTGACGCGTGCGCCGTACACCTCCGGACTGTAGTTCGCCGCCGCATCGCGGAGGTGTTGCGGCTGAATTTCGCGGCCATCCACGGTATTCCCGGAGACGGCAACGCGAAACTTCTTACGGGGTTTAGCTGTGCCTGCCATGTTCGTTTACTCGCTGGTTTTTGAGTTCCCGGAGATGATGGCAGGGGCTGGCGCACGCGCTCAACGCGTTGTTGTTGTGAGGGGATTGCCACAACCAAAAGCGGGCGAAAGGGCACGCGCGCGCGGGTTAATCTCCCCGGCAGGAAGCGAGGAGGATTAATGGCGACTGAAGAAGCATTCATCATGCTGCGGGCACGGCAGCTCTACTGGCAGGGGTATCCCCCGGCGGAGATCGCGCGCCTGATGGGTATCAATCAGAATACGATTTACTCATGGAAAAAACGTGACGAATGGGACACCACGCCACCGATCCAGCGCGTTACGACGTCCATTGATGCACGACTGATCCAGCTCACCAGTAAGGACACAAAAACCGGTGGCGACTTCAAGGAAATTGACCTGCTGACGCGACAGCTCAAGAAGCTGGACAACGGAACGCCAGCGACGCAACCGAAGAAGAAGATCCGCAAGAAACAGAACTTCTTCTCAGAGGCGCAGATCTCCGCGCTGCGGGCCAACATTATCGACTCACTGCACTGGCATCAGAAAACCTGGTATGAGAACCATCACCACCGCAACCGGGCCATTCTGAAGAGCCGTCAGATTGGTGCGACCTGGTACTTTGCCCGCGAGGCGCTGTTGCGCGCGCTGTCTGATGAGGTGAAGTACAAACATCAGCGTAACCAGATCTTTTTATCAGCGAGCCGTCGTCAGGCGTACCAGTTCCGCAGCTTCATTCGTTCGGCAGCGGAAGAGGTAGACGTTGAGCTGAAAGGCGGCGACATGATCCAGTTGTTTAACGGTGCAGAGCTTCACTTTCTCGGTACGTCTGCCGCAACCGCGCAGTCGTATACCGGCAACCTGTACTTTGATGAGTTTTTCTGGGTCGGGCAGTTTGCCAACCTGAAGAAAGTGGCCGGCGCGATGGCGACCCTGAAGGGGCTGACGCGCACCTACTTCTCGACGCCGTCAGCGGAGAGTCATGAAGCGTACCCCTTCTGGTCGGGTGAAGCCTTCAACAAAGGCCGCAGCCACGGTAAGCGCGTGGAGTTCGACACGTCCTGGAAAACGCTGAACAGCGGGTTGATGTGTCCGGACAAAATCTGGCGCCAGATTGTCACGTTGCAGGATGCAGTCGATCACGGCTGGGATCTCACTGATATTGATGAAATTCGCGAGGAAAACAGCCCGGAAGAGTACGACAACCTCTACGCCTGTACCTTCATCAAGAACGGTGAAACCGCGTTTGACTACAACATGCTGCTGAGCTGCGGTGCTGACGGCTATGACGAGTGGCCGGACTGGAAGCCCTACGCCATGCGCCCGATGGCCGATCGCCCGGTATGGATTGGATACGACCCCAACGGAGCCAGCGGCAAAGGCGACAGCGGGGCCATCTCTGTTAACGCGGCGCCACTGATCCCGGGCGGTAAGTTCCGAACGATTGAGACGCAGCGCATACGCGGCATGGAGTTCGAGGCGCAGGCCGCCATGATTATCAACATGCTCACGCGCTACAACGTGCAGCACATTGGTATTGATGGCAGCGGTATTGGCGAGGCGGTTTACCAGCTCGTGAAAAAACGTTTCCCGGCGGCGGTATGCTACCAGTTCTCCCCAGCCAGCAAGCGCATGCTGGTACTTAAAATGCTGCAACTTGTTCGCGCCGGTCGCTGGGAATATGACCGGGGCGAGTATGACCTGATCACCGCCTTCAGTGCCGTGCGCAAGGTTGTCACGCCCGGCGGCGTTATCACTTACGACACTGACCGCGCCCGTGGCGTGAGTCACGGCGACCTTGCCTGGGCAACCATGCTCGCCACTGTTAACGAGCCGCTGGGTCAGGAAGGCGGTAACACAATGACTGTTATGGAGTACTGATGAGCAGACGAAAACCCCCGCGCGGCAGGCAGTATGCCAGCAAGCAAGCCGACCTCGCCGACGCGCTGAAGTCAGCCCCCGGCCTGAGCGCGTTCACGTTCGACGGCCCGTGGCCGGTGACCGGTGCTCATGACCTGCTGGATAACATGTACTGCGCCAACAATGGCCGGTACTACGAGACGCCGATCAGCTGGTACGGACTGGCCCGCCAGTTCGGCTATGCGAGCTGGCACCAGTCGGCGCTGTTCTTCAAGCGTAACGTGCTGGCTGGATGCTTTATCCCACACAAACTGTTATCGCGCCAGGCGTTCAGCGCCTTTGCGCTCGACTGGTTTGTGTTCGGCAATGCGTATCTTGAGATGCGCCGCAACCGCCTGCATGGGCCAATGGGCTTTCGTAACTCGCTGGCGAAGTACACCCGGCGAGGCTCCGACCTTGACACATACTGGTTTATTCAGTCCGGCCTTGATGATCACCAGTTCGAAACCGGTTCGGTGTGCCATGTGATCAACCCGGATATTCACCAGGAGATCTACGGCATGCCGGAGTACTTCGCCGGTCTGCTGTCGGCCAATCTGGCCCACTCCGCCGACAAGTTCCGTAAGCTCTACTACGACAACGGGTCGCATGCCGGTTGTATTGTCTACGTCAGCAGCGCAGTGGCTGACGGGGAAAGTCTGGAGAACCTGAAGAAGACATTGACCGACACCCGGCGAGGCGGGGCATTTAAAAACATCCTGCTGAGTGCGCCCGGTGTCGGCAAAGATGCCGTGCAAATCCTGCCGTTCAGCCAGATATCGGCAAAGGATGAGTTTGTCGGCGTGAAATCCTCCACGCGTGACGACATGCTCGCGGCTCACCGTGTTCCACCGCAACTGATGGGTGCCATCCCGGAAGGCAACGGATCGTTCGGCGACGTCGAGAAGGCGGCAAGGGTATTCGCAGTCAACGAGCTGACGCCGGTGATGGAAGCGATGAAGCATGTTAACGACTGGCTGGGCGAAGAGGCGATCCGCTTCAACCCTTACGCCCTGCTGGAAACCCCGAAGTAATCTGAAGGTACCGCACCGCCATTCCCGGCGGTGTGGTACCGACCTGCAGCACCACCATTCCCGGCCATGTCGGCCAGCCTGCAAAATCTCAACGCCATATCCCCAACCAGACGCAGCCAGCGCCATTCTGGCGGGCTTTTACCTGTCCGCTCGCCTGATGCACCGCGAAAGTGCGCGCCCGTCAGGCGGCTTTTGGCGAGGTATGCCGACCCCTTCCCTACCCCCAAAGCGCGCGCTTGCTCCCCCGCCTCGCCTGCGCGCTAAACATGCGTCTTTTTGTGCACTTTTGCGAACCGTCCGGGCCCCGCCAGTGCTGGCGTTGCGTAGCAAAAATGGCACTTCAAAAATTGTGCAAATTTGTGCTTGATTGTCCGCCGTTTTTTCTATTGCTACTCTTCTGAAAAATGAGATTTGAAAGCCGTTTCGACTACGATTTCAAGAGGCTTCGTACTAAGGTCATCTTCTATCAAACTCATATCTACCTCAGATATTACTATTTTTCCGCTTCGGCTCAATTCTTGAAGCCTGAGTAGTAATGCCTCAGCAACATTAGCATTATTAATATTATGGCTGTGGTAAGTAGCGAACCTTGATAATTTACATTGCTCATATGTTGCCCAGCCTTTTTTAGACACCGGCTTATAAATATATTTATTATCCACCTTAGTTGTTTGTATATGACATTCATACTCATCATAGTGTGGATGAATTATATTAAAAACATCACCACTTTCAGGATAAGGTGCATCATTCTTGATCAGCTCATCATTTACAACAGGCTTCTTATTTTTATAATTATTACAATCTTTACAAGAAAGAGAAAGATTCCGAGGCTCGAATAAGTATTGCGGGAAATCTTTTTTTGGTGCGATGTGTTCCACATCCCAACTTAGTCCGTGTGACTGTGGATTCTCAAGCCTACAATATGAACATAAATTGTTTTGCTCTGGCCGATAATGCTCACGCAACTCGCTTCTTATTTTTTTCATTTCCTCGCAGTCCCGCCCCCACATATGATAATCTTTACCATCATAGGAATTAATAAAATGCAGCAAATCTTTAGAAAACACAATAGGGTTAAGCAAGCATTTTTTATTTTCCATTATTTTTGCGCCCTTCAACCAAAGCTACTGCTTGTAACAATAAATATTTGGCTGTATCATATTCCTCGGCATCTTTTAATAAATGAGCCGCATGCATCAGAAATCTCTCATCCTCATCACTTAAAGTCTGTGATGTATCAATTTTAGATATTATCAACAACAATTCCCTGATAATATATTCATTAGAATCCCCAGCAAAATTTAATGTATTGAACAATTGGAAGTCAGATGATTTACCATGCACATCCTTTCCCTTTATAACCTTGCCTGGTTCCTCAAGGAGGACGACGCATGAGTTTTCTTCAGGAATACCTGAGACAATTTGTGGCGAATGTGTTGCAATAATGAAATGACATCCTTTATATGATGAAAAACACTTCTCAAGAGATGGGATTATTTCTTTTTGCCATGCTGGGTGCAGACTTATTTCTGGCTCATCAATTAATATTAGTGAATTGTCTTTTATTTTAGAATTTATTTTAAAAAGCATCAGCAGTATACATAACTCACCAGAGCTCATTTTTTTTAAACGAACATCATCCCACCCTTTGGGCAAAAAGACATCTTCAACTTGAATTATATTATACTCTGATAACAACGTTATATTTTTGGCAAGCTCGGCACCGTCACTCCCCCAATCATTATCAATGGCAGTATTTAATAAAAACGAAAATGGAAAACAGATATAATTAAACTCTCTTTCAATATCTATTTGTCTCAGCTCTAATTGTATATTAGAAAAAAGAGTCTCAAATGTATCATGAATAGCCACCTTAAGCGAAGGTAGAATCTCATCGCTATTTTTAGCTTGTCTAAACTCACCTATATCACGCAAAGAATTATCAAGTTCCAATTCATTAACAATACCTTTTTCCCCAACCCCACGTAGCATTCTATTCGGTTTTATGAGCACTCGAACAAGACCAGCAACGCCAAAATTCCTTAAAAAAAGCAAGGTATTATTCAATCGCAATGAAAAAAATGCCAATATTATTTCATGGGATATGGACTCATCAAGCAAACCTCGCAGCCTTCGCCCTGGTTTAGTTACAAAGGACTGAGTCAATGAAAGATTACTGAACTTATCCTCAGAGTTATTTCTAGAGCATAAAAAGTTTTTTTCGAAATCAGGAAACCTATTAAAAAAACCATTGGAAATACATATTACGTTAGGGATTTCAGTTGGCATAAGATATTTATATTTTGTCGTAAACATAGGCATACCATTCCCTCTGACATCCTCATGCGTTGTCAAAGCTATATACCCCTCGCCCTCGAAGCTAAAATGCATTTCTATTTCTTTATAAAGAGAGTCATTTTTAACAGTGTAATAATCAATATTGCATTCATCCTCCCCAGAACTTTCCCTCTCACTGTTCGGAAGTGCTTGTAATGTTAAACAACCTCTGGCAATAGCCTCTAAAAGACTACTTTTACCACATCCATTTTTACCAACCACTATTGAAAAATAATTATCATTACACAACATCAAATCTTCATTTATTACATTTACATGTCTATCGTTAAACTTTATTTTTTTAACTAAGAATTGCCCACCCATAACTCGACCTTTTTGATATTTTTAGATTAAACTTATTATCTAGAGCATTTTAATTGTTTTTTCAAGAAAAAATTGCCGCAACTACAATAAATTTGACAGCGTAAGTTATCAAATTGATTTAAAAGAATTTATCACAACTATTCTTACATCTATTTTATTGCGTTTTGCCATCTAGTAACTAAAAACCATGCAACCATATATTCACTGGTTGATTTGTCTTTTTCTCCCGAACGCCATACCTTCACCTCACGCAACCGGCCATTTTCCGCCGCGAGCAGGCCGCCGCCGTGGCGAAGGCGAGCGCCGTCGGCTATTGACCGCACAACCTCATCGCTGACGAAAATCCGACAGTCACGGAGCTGCGCGCCGATGCTGGCGATCATCTCTTCGGAGACGCCGTGTTTTTGCGACGCTTCTTTTTGTTGCGCCTGGCGCAATGCGGCTTCTGCCTTTTTCTTCTGATACTCCGCAACCGCGGCCGCGTAGTTATCTGCGCGCCGTTCCGCCTCGATCCGCAGCTGCTCGCGCCAGCGCCGCTCGGCATCTTCCGGCGTCAGGCTCATATCTTCCGCGGCGGTAACTTTTGGCCCCCATTCCAGCGCGGTTTCGTCATCAATCGACGTGCGCAGGCCGCGCGCGGTACGCGTGAAGGCTTGATCTGAGCTTTCCCGGGCGGATTTTCTTAGCCTGTTGGTGATCTCCTGCCTTTGCTGGCGTGAATATCGCCTCAAAACATCGATATTCAGCGGAAGTTCTGTCACTGAACTGTCGTCGGGCGCGGTTTTATCAGCTGATACCGCCGTTTCTGACGGTGGTTTTTCGTTCGATCCGGCGCGCCCCGTACAGTTATTGACAGAACTCCGAGGGGCCGCTGCGCGGCCTTCTAAGGTCAAGACCTCGATCGGCGATGGCTTACGCTTCGGTACAATTTTGTATTCGGTGGTACGGGTAAAAATGACGGATTCACGGATGGTGAGAGGGCAATAGACACCGGTTATTTTGGCGACCGTGTCACCATAATCATTGCCCTCCTCGGTGTATTCGTAGCTGAGACGAACGCGCAGGCAGTCACGAGACACCAACGGGCCGCCCTGGGCGTTGGTGTACCCCGGCCAGTCCGCCGCGTCAGCAGCTGCGCGAGCCTCTTCGATCTCAGGATGTAGAACCAGCTCGCGGTTACCTAACCGGCGCAGCTCGCGCCAGGTGGTCACCGGGGCGCCGCCGATCTGCTGAAACTGGCGGATATTCCAGCGCGACGCCCACGCGCGCACGCGCTTTGCCATCTCTTTGACGGACTGGCCTGATTCATCGTCTAACTCGCCGTCCATGCCGTAGCCGTCGATATTTTTCGAGATGTATTTCGCGATATAGCCCGTTGCCGATCCAAATTTTTCATCAATCGGCGTAACGGTAAAGCGGTGCTCCTGCGCCCCCGGCTCGTTGCCGTCCTCTTTCAGTGCATGTTTGCGGAAAATAGCCGTTGCATATTCCACCTCTTCCGGGCGCAGGAATAACAACAGGTGCCAGTGTGGGGTTGCGTCGTGATGCGGTTCAGCAACACGAAATCCGAAGGTGCGTATCTTCTCGCGCCCCCATTTCGCACGGACACTCGCCCAGACTTTGCAGAGGTATTTCTGCGTATGGCGCGGGCTGACGTCGCGATATTTATCGTTGCGCCTGCCTGACTTTACGTGTGTGGAGTGATAGCGAGACGGCGCGGTTAGCGTGTAGAACATGCCAACCAACCCCATCTCATTGGCCATATCCTCAAAGCCACGCATGCGCACCATCAGCTCTGCGCGGGCGTTTTTGGGGTTGGACGTGCTCCCCATGACCTTGTCCAGCAAAGAGCTGCGCTCGCCAGTGTCCTGATCTTCCAGCTCCATCGCCTGAAGAAATTCAAAGTTTGCCTTTTTCTGGGCTATCCACTCTCTGAAGCAGGGATCGGAGCAATACGGTGATGCTATTTTGCTCACGTAGCCGGTGGCGATCATGAGGTGCTCACGCCAGCGGTCATGTATTTTGCGGATTTTACTTAACCACCACTTTTCCGACTGAAGGCGCGCGACGGCGCGCAGCGCTTCTTCAGCCTCCAGTTTCTCATCGCAATACCTTCCCCATGATGGGATCGCGATATTGAGCGCTGTTGCTTTGCTGGCAATCGCGCCATACGCATAGATCGTGGAAAACTCTACATCGGTGGTTTTCTCATACTGGAAATCAAACTCGCGCATAAACTCGCTTTTCATCAGGTTAGCGAGCTTATAAGCCAGTCGTTTCAGGCGTTTTTTATCTGCCCACGGCAGCAAGTGAAAATCATCACGCAGCGGGAAAAGGATTGCTGGAAGGTTGTCCTGTGGCAGATATTGGGCGTTTACGGCATCAACGCGACGCAATACATGACGTTCAAATGTGCTAAACAGCCAGCGTACAGCGGCTTTTGGATCCTGCCGCTCCAGCGACTCCAGTCGCTGAGAGAATCGCTTGCGGATAAAAGCAGGGAGAGCCTGCACGCGGCGGCGGAGGTGGCGAGCTCGCCTTGTGCGATCAAACGCCTCTCGCGCCTCGCCTTCGCGCGGGCGCAGCGGCTCCCGATAAACGACGTCAACAAGATCACCATAGGCGAGCGCCTTACGCTCGCCTTTTGGGGTGAGATACTCAATAGGGCTATCTTCGGTATCGTCGGGGCTAATTGCCTGCCGTGGAGCATTCCATCTCCATGCCAAAGCAGAGGAATCAGACATAATCCACCGCTGCCATGTAGGATTTTATGAACGCTGCCGCCGCTTCAATATTGATAGCGTTTCCGTAGGCGCGCAGTTTTCCCACTCTGGCGGGAACCCCATTAGCCAACGGGAATGATCCGGGTCTAACTGGCCGCCACTTTCCATCCCGGCAGTAGAGCCAGTCAGCGTCTCGCCAGAAGCCGTTAACCGGGCCGGGCCACTCAGGGCCGCCACATCCTGCAAGCGCTTCTGAATCTTTGTTCCATTGTCGCGATACGTCCGCATAGCCTCTTGCGGGCATGGTGAACGATCGTTGCTCGTGGTTGGCGTCGGCCAGCCCGCTAATTGCGCAGCCACGTCCAGCCTGTCCGTTGACAGCCTCCCGTTGCGGATCCGTCCTCCCTGATAACCGCCCTTCCCGTCCGTTGCCGTCGGTGTGGGCCAACCCGATAATAACGCCGCTGTCTGAAGGTTTACCCCCTCCTGTCGGTTGAAATTCCCCGCGCCCCTCCCATTGCTGGCAATCGGCGTCGGCCACCCAATAAGCACGGTCTCTTTGGTGCGGCGCGCCGACGCTCGCAGACGGAAACGCAACCGCCCCGAAGGCATAGCCCATGGCCTCCACGTCAGCTTGTACAAGGTCGATCCAGTCGTTCGCGTCAGCGCTGCCAGATTGCTCGCCAAAGACCACGACAGGGCGGCGCTGGCCGACAAGCCAATGTGCGGAGGGCCATAAGTGCCGCTCGTCAGCAAACCCAAGCCCTTTGCCTGCCGCGCTGAAAGGCTGGCAGGGGCATGATGCTGTCCATGCCGGGCGACTGTCTGGCCATCCTGCGCGACGCAGGGCAAGCGACCATCCGCCGATCCCGGCGAAGAAATGACACTGATTGAATCCGATAAGGTCATTGGGCGTTACATCCTCAATTGAGCGGGTATCAACGACGCCCGGCGCAATATGGCCAGCGTCGATAAGGTTGCGCAGGTGCTGTGCTGCATGGGGGGCTATTTCGTTGTAATAAGCAACCACAGCGCCCCCCACATAACAGAGAAAACACGAAAAGCGAGATAACCCATCGGGAGCCAGAACAGCAGCGAGCAGATCGCGCAGCAGATAACAAGGTTTCGCCAGAACCGGCGGTAATTGGTTTCGTTCATTTGCTGGCCCTCAGATCGTCACTGTGTCGCCGGGATTAACGTGGCGGGCTTCTTTTTCGCTGTCGCGGATGATGGTCGTGTTGCTGTATCTGCCCCAGCTCAACGCCTCCACCTCGACGACCCAGAAATGGCGATATGGGCGAACGTCCAGAACGCGGGTCACGATGGCATCAATGGTGTTCATCGGAATGGCGACTCCTCATCAGGTCGGAAGGAAGCTGTAGCGACACGAATCCACCTTTTCTGATGCCCTGTTCCGCGTAGCCTGTACCGGATACGCATGACCTGGAGACCGGTACACTCGCATCAAGGATGAATGCTCTAAAATCAATCAGGGTGAAGGTGTGGCACTGCTGACTACCGGTTATGCGGTAAATCAGTGCTGACACGATGGTGCAATCCCCTGATTCATCGGCGGGATCTACTGCTAACCAGACTGGCTCACTCATCAGAATCCCTCCGCCCCGTCGAATACACCCGCCGCAGCCATTGCGCCGTAAGTGGAAGCGCCCATCACTGGCCCGCAGTCCGGGCAGTTACCACCGCCAGAGCGGCCGCAACCATCGCAGACACGACGCACGCCAATCACCTCCCCGGCCATATCGCGGCTTTTGGCGCTGACAGAGCGGCGGACGCTGAAGGCGTGGAGATTGAAAGCGGAGTAGATTTCGCGGGTTTCCGGGGTGTCGCTGTTGGATATCACCGAGCGGGTACCGTGCTGGTGATGAGCATCGAGCAGCGTTGTAACCAGGGCGCGATGATCGTCCAAGGCAAAAGGCTTGCCGTAGGCGGTGAAGTTGGCGGTTTTGCTGGCCGGGATGTAGGGGGGGTCACAGTAAATTACTGAGTCCGGACGATTCTTCGCGATGTACGGAATTGAAGATCGAAAATCATCACAAAGAAATAGCGCATCGGTATCCCGCGCCTTTTCGGCGAATAAGCGCATTTCAGCTTCGGGGAAATAGGGTTGCTTATATCGGCCAAATGGCACATTGAACTCGCCGTACGCATTAACGCGATACAGACCGTTGTAGCGGTGGCGATTGAGGTATAAAAACAACGCTGCGCGGATCACTGCGCTGCCCTCTTCCGGATCGCGCATAAGGCTATTAAAAAACTGGCGTTCGCTGTAATAAGTTTCCTCGCCGTTCCCGCGCATGAACAGGCTACGAGCAGATGCGATCAGTTGTTCGGTGTTATCCCTGAGCACGATAAAAAAGTTGATTAGCGAGGGATTGGTATCACAGAGAACGTAACGGCGGTATTCCGTATTCATAAACACGGTACCGCTGCCCACGAATGGCTCTACCAGGCAATCAGCTTTCGGGAGGTGCTTCAGCAACTCCGGCATCACGCGGGTTTTGCCGCCCGCCCATTTGATGGGTGACTTAATCACTTTTCACCTCCATATCGGTGTATTTTTTGATTAACGGGTCAATCGCCAGACTCATCAGGCTAATGAAGGTCTTCGCGGCCGCTAGCCCCTCAAGTACACCGATCGCTGTCGCGTTTGCGAGGTTGATCACTTTGGCTTCATTAAGTGCAGCTACTGCGCCCCGGGCGTATTCAGGCGACCATTTCATTTGCGGTACTCCTGGTTGTATGTTTCGTGAGTCATCAGCCGCCACTGCTTGCCGCCGTTCTTACTCAGCAGACGCCAGCGGCGGCCAATGCGGATCACGAGATAGGCATGCGGTTTAACGCGGGAGAAATTGTGTTGACCGCGCGAAAAGCATTTCAGGGCGGCAAGCGCCCTGGCGCAGACTGGCAGCGGTGCACTGCAAACAACGGAGAGACGCGGATACATGGCGCACCTCACAGCGATTCAAAGTACGGAGAGGTCAGGCGCTGCCAGATCTCGCAAACCTGCTCCGCCTGATAGACGGCGTCTGTTAAGGCGTTGTGCGCGACATAGCGGCGCGGGTGGGGGGCGTAACCGATAACACCGGCCACGGTGAGTAGCGATCTGAAGCAGCACTCATTCCAGAAATGCCACGGCAGCATGGGAACGCCTTCGAGCGATGAGCGCTCAAATGCAGATTTGAGGATCGGAAAATCAAATGAGCCACCCTTGCACCATACCTTCAGATTTTTTTTCGTGGCCTCCCCGGGGAATGCGCCTTCAATGAATCTGGCGAAATCCAGCATCACCTCAATTTCATGTGACTTCGCGCTTACCAGCTCGCTAATAGGTTCCTTGTCCTGTTTAAGCCACCACATCACCGTGTCGGCGCTGATATGGGCGCCGCGATTCTGAGAGGTGCGCGGATCAATGGTCTGATAGAACGACGGGCCGGTTTTGCCGGTTGATGGTTCGAAGAAAACCGCGCCGATCGCGCAAATCACTGCATTCGGCTGGGTGCTGAGTGTTTCAATGTCGATCATTAAATGGTTCATTGTTTGCTTTCCTCGGTAATAGTTAATTCGCGGGCATCGACCCACCGTTCGATTGATTGATAAATCTCTTCCGGGGTGGCGCTTTCCTTTTTCAGCAGGCCGACATAAATACGCAGCAGGCCCAGCAGGTGAGAGCGTTCGTGTTTCCGTGCGTTGGTGCTTATTTCCACAAAATCCGGATCGCTTATTCCGCTTTCCAGCTTGATTGACTTAACCCCCATGCGACCTCCAGAAAAAGGCAAAACGAGTCCCCGGCAAAATAAATGCCGTTGTTTTTAACGCTGGTTAATTAGTGGTTAGGGCGTGGCTTTCGTTTAATTGACTTGAATACCCTCTCATGCCAGTAATACAGAAAATCAATAAAGGTCATTCGCGCACGCTCATGATTACCGCGAATTGTTTTCTCCAGACCGTAAATAATTAAGTCAATTGACGGGCTGTCAGGGCTAACGGCAATACGCGCACCGTTTCTCAGGTGAACCGTAAATCCCTGTTCGGCGTTTTCTATCGCCTCACGGATCAGCATCTCCTGTTCCCATGATGTTTTCTCTTCGGTGAAGATACTCATACAGCAAGCCCTACAACTGCTGGTGACGGTATCTCACCATTCATAATGGCGCTAACGAACGGACGAAGATCGCTGAGGGCGTCATCATCATTCATGCAGAAGGCTGCACCGTAAACGTGCTGGACGCCGCTAGCTAATACGCCGTAATGCGACTCGCGGCCCTGTGGGTTGTTTTCCAGATTGAAATAATAATCTTCCAGCATTTTATTAATCTGTTCAGCATAAAGGCGTTTCATTTCCCGTTCTCCTAATGATTAATAAAGCGGTGATTGGTGATAATACGGTTTATCGTTTTACGTGCTTCCGATAACGCAAAATCAATCCCGAAAGAATCACCGTCTTTCATGATTTGATAACGCTTCTTGCCTACCCTGCGCGGTAATACGCGAATGGTGAAGCCACAACAAATCCCGGCGTGCTTATTTATCCAGGTGACTTTCGGCAAGTTATCTCGCGTAATTCCGCTCCCTTTCTGCATGACTATCCCCTTTAGTTCATTGACTCAACAAAGCGTTCAGCTTTGTAGCGGGCGTTCATGTAGATGGCGAGCAAGTTTACTTCCCGCTTTGCTCGTGGGCGTGCCTGGATGATCGGTAAGCGACCATTATCTGCGCGGTGCTGAACTGCTTTCAGCGTCAAACCGGTACGTTTTGCATAGTCGGCCAGGGACTCAGAAACACGATCGCCGAATGGGTAATCCCCCGGCAAATCCCTGATTTCAGGTGGCGTGGTGGCTCTTCTTGCGTTTCTTGCCATGTGTTATCCTGCCTTGTTTGGGTAGTTTGGGGTTTTATTGGTTCATTAACATGAACCAACTTTAGATCATAGGAATGAACCATGTCAAGCGAGCTAAGCGAGAAACTAAAGCTGATTAGGGAAGCTGAAAATTTAAGCCAGGCAAAATTTGCCGATTTAACAGGTATTTCCATAAGCACAATTAAGAAATATGAGGTTGGGATAATGGAGCCTGGTGGGGTAACACTGAGAAAAATCACAACTCACGAGGTCTTCAAAAAGTACACCTTGTGGCTAATGAGCGATGAAACCAATGAAGCATCCGGTCAGATAGCTCCGGCTCTCTCCCCTGATGGGCAAAACGGAACATTGAGCCGCCGAAGCGCGAAGAAGGTTGGCTAACTGCTTTAAACATAATGGAAAGATGGGGTAAGGGTGGGATCTGTCATGAGAGGGGGATTTTCTGGTGAGCATTAAATCTCTTAAAGATGGCTACATGGTTGACATGCGCCCGCAGGGTCGCGAAGGCCGTCGTATACGAAAAAAATTCGCCACTAAATCCGAAGCCCAGCAGTATGAGCGGTGGATCTTGTCTTCGCAGCATAATAAGGGCTGGCTAGACAAAGCTCCGGACAAGCGCCCATTCTCCGAACTCATCGAGTTATGGTGGCGCATCAAAGGCCAGACCATGAAATCAGGCGAAAGCACACGGCGTAAGCTTGAGCGTGTTAATGAGGCGATGGGCTTTCCCGTCACCGACAAGGTAAATAAAAACACTTGGGCTGATTATCGCGCTGGCCGGTACGCCGCAGGCATAAAGGCCAAGACGCTCAATCGCGAACAGGAAACGCTTTCTTCTCTGTTCGGTACGCTCATTGAAACCGGGAATTATCACCACGAAAACCCCTTTAAAGGCGTCTCACCGCTAAAAGTACACGCGCATGAAATGGGCTACCTGCTGAAGTCGCAGATTAACCAGCTTTTGACTACCCTGCCTGAGCCGGAAAACCTCGCGGCGCGATTAAGTCTGGCGACCGGTGCCCGCTGGGGTGAGGTCGTTAAGCTAAGACGAACGCATCTTGCTCATTCTAAAGCGATGTTTATTAACACCAAGAACAGCAAAAACAGAACCGTGCCCGTCAGCAATAAGCTGTTTGGTGAGCTGTGCGAGCGGGGAACAGGCGATATTTTTGCGGACGTGGATTACGAGTTGCTGCGTCGGACTATCAAGCAGGTAGCTCCGGATCTGCCGGACGGCCAAGGAGTTCACGTTCTTCGGCATACCTTCGCCAGCCATTTCATGATGAACGGCGGCAATATTCTGACCCTGCAAAAAATACTGGGTCATTCGAACATACAACAAACAATGGTTTACGCGCATCTTGCACCTGATTACCTTCAGGATGCAGTGCGGTTTAATCCTCTGGAGAATTAAGCTATGGATAACTTAGAAATACCTGATGATGAGCTAAAAAAATACCTTACCAAGCTATACCTTGAGGAAAATCTCAATAAAAAAGCTGATGAAGATTCACAGAAAATTGTGAAGCAGCAAACAGAAAAATTAAGACAAATTACGCCTATGTTGTTTTTCCAGTTTCTCGCTGAGAAAGGTGTTTCAGGAAAATGCATATCATGTGGCTCTGAAAAGCTATCAGTCCCGCAAGCATTCTCTCTGGAAGGAATTAAAGCTCCAGCTATAGAAAATGGGAAAATAAATGACGACTTGTTAAGGTCGCCTCCCTACGTTCAGTATGTTTCTTTTGACGATGTAGACCAGCCGAGGGGAATACTAAATAGCTACTATCAGATGAATTGCTTAAATTGCGGTCATCTCACACTTTACCGCGCTAGTGTTGTCCTTAAGTGGTTTGCACGTCAGGAATCAAAAGAGGCGGAAGGCAATGAGTAACGTTTCGGAACTTCCCAACCGCAGAGGTACTGATGATGTAATATGGAAGAAAGATGGGAGTGGGGGTGATGATATGTCTGACAATCTCGAAAAACGCGTAGAAAAACTCGAAGACGGTATGTCCGCAGTCAAACTCGACCTTGTACGGCTGACGGAGCGTTCGGAGCAATTTGTCACAAAGACTGATTTATCAGAGCTTAAGGGTGATTTGAAGTCCGAAATTATCGGTCTTAAGGGTGATATCAAAGCAAGTGTTGCAGAGATAAACCTAAATACCTTCAAAGCGATAAAAGAGTCTCAAGAGTCCACACTCAAGGTGGTGCAGGATCGTTTCGATAAGCTTGATGAAATCGCTCGCTGGAAATGGGGCAACATTATCATCCCTATAGTGATGGGTGTATTCGGTGCTGTAGTTGCGTACCTAGTGGCAAAAGCTGGTGCCTGAGTTGGGATCCACAAAGTGTCCACACCCGCCGAGTTAGGGCGGGTTTTGGCGGGTAGTTTGAGGTTATCGAAATGCCGGAATTTCAGTAACTTATTGAAATAACGGCATATATGATCGGCGGAGTGATCCGCCCCGGAACAGGTTACAGGGTCACAACCGGCACCCGCGGCGCCAGGGCGCACATCAGCTCATAGCCGACGGTGCCGCAGCTGGCCGCCACGTCGTCGATTTTAATCTCTTTGCCCCACAGTTCGACCGGCGCGCCGATCCCGGCCTGCGGACAGGGCGTTAAATCGACCGCCAACATATCCATCGACACGCGCCCGACGGTGGTGGTGCGTACGCCGTCCACCAGCACCGGCGTGCCGCTCGGCGCTACCCGTGGGTAGCCGTCGGCATAGCCGCAGGCGACGATGCCGATCCGCTGCTCCTGGGTGGTGCGATACAGGCCGCCATAGCCAATCGCTTCGCCGGGGCGCAGGTTCTGCACGGCGATGATTTCGCTGCGCAGGGTCATCACCGGCTTCAGGCCGGTGTTCGCGATATCCTGCCACTGCCCGGAGGGCGATGCGCCATACAGCACGATGCCGGGACGAACCCAGTCAAAATGCGCTTCCGGATGCCAGAGCGTCGCCGCCGAGTTGGCCAGCGAGCGTGGGCAATCCAGCCCCTCCGCCGCCTGTTCGATCCGGCGCATCGGCTCAACAATCCCCTGCGGGTTCTCCGCCTCCGCGAAGTGCGACATCAGCGTCATCTCGCCGACGTTGCTTATCGCCCGCAGCTGCTGCCAGACGGTATGCACCCGCTCCGGCATAAAGCCCAGCCGGTTCATACCGCTGTTCACCTTGAGATAGATATCCAGCGGCGCGCGCAGCTTCGCCTGCTGCAGCGCCTTAATCTGCCAGTTGCTGTGGACGCTGGTGGTTAAGCGATATTGATCCAGCACCGCCAGCTCATCGGCATGGAAGAAGCCCTCCAGCAACAGGATCGGCCCTTTCCAGCCCTGCTCGCGCAGCAGGATCGCCTCTTCCAGGTTGAGCAAGGCGAAACCATCCGCCGCGCTTAACGCACTCCATACCCGCGCCACGCCATGGCCATAAGCATTTGCTTTGACCACCGCCCACAGGCGCGACCCGGGGGCCGCGCGACGCACTATCTGTAAATTCTGCCGCAAGGCCAGCAAGTCGATACTGGCCACTACCGGACGGGTCATGCAAGCTCCTTAGTTGTGTGCGCCATGCAGATGCTGCGGACGCGCCGGGGTAAACCCGGGGCTATAGCGGGCGACAGCCAGATCGTCGTAAGGGATCGCCGGCGTGCGGCCGGAGATCAGATCGCTGATAAGCTGCCCGGAGCCGCAGGCCATGGTCCAGCCAAGCGTGCCGTGGCCGGTGTTGAGCCACAGGTTTTTAAACGCCGTGCGCCCGACCACCGGCGTGCCGTCCGGCGTCATCGGCCGCAGGCCGGTCCAGAAGGTGGCCTGCTCAACGTGGCCGCCGCGCGGGAACAGATCGCGCACCACCATCTCCAGGGTTTCGCGACGCGGCTGCAGCAGCGCTTTATTAAAACCGACGATCTCGGCCATACCGCCGACGCGAATGCGCTGATCGAAACGGGTGATGGCGATTTTATAGGTCTCATCAAGGATAGTGGAAACCGGCGCGCCGTCTTCCTGGGCAATCGGGATGGTTAACGAATAGCCTTTCAGCGGGTAGACAGGAATATCCACCAGCCCCTTGAGCATCGCCGTCGAGTAAGAGCCAAAGGCCATGACATAGGCGTCGCCCTTGATAATCTCATCGCCGCATTTCACCCCGGCAATGCGATCGCCCTCCTGCAGCAGGGCGTCCACCGCGGTGTTAAAGCGGAAGGTGACCCCGGCCTGTTCCGCCATCGCCGCCAGACGGGTGGTAAACAGCTGGCAGTCGCCGGTTTCATCGTTTGGCAGACGCAGACCGCCGGTCAGTTTGTGGCTAACCTCCGCCAGCGCGGGCTCCACTTCCGCCAGCCGCTTCGCCTCCAGCAACTGATAGGGCACGCCGGCGTCCTCCAGCACCGCGATGTCGCGGGTGGCGTTTTCATACTGTTTGGCGGTACGGAACAGCTGCAGCGTCCCGCCCTGACGCCCTTCATACTGAATGCCGGTGGTGTCGCGCAGCGCCTTCAGGCAGTCGCGGCTGTACTCCGCCAGGCGCACCATCCGGCCTTTGTTCTCCATATAGTGGCGGGTGTCGCAGTTGCGCAGCATCTGCCACATCCACTTCAGCTGGAACGACGTGCCGTCAAGGCCGATCGCCAGCGGCGCATGGCGCTGGAACATCCATTTGATCGCCTTCAGCGGCACTCCCGGCGCCGCCCAGGGCGCCGCATAGCCGGGAGATATCTGCCCGGCGTTGGCCGCGCTGGTCTCCTCTGCCGGACCGGGCTGACGGTCGATGACCGTCACCTCATGACCCGCCTGACTCAAATACCACGCGCTGGCTACCCCAACCACCCCACTTCCCAGTATGACGACACGCATAGCAACTCCGTAACAGTTAAAGAACAATCATCTAATTACAAATTGATAACTCAGTTGAAAATATTATTCAACATACGCTTTATTTATGGTGACTTAACTCACAGCAAACCGCACCAGTCCTGAGCTGTAAGATTTACGATCTCATGCTGCGCTTTATTTTTACCCAGCATTTAATTCTGCAAATAAGCGCAAAAAACGGCTTTGAGATGGGGAAATCGCGAAGAAAAGCGATTGGCTGACAACACAGTTTGCTGTGCGGTGTTCTATGCTTGTTTAGAGGTTTTCCGTTCAGAGAAAACCAACAACAACGAGGGCGCGCTAATGGCTACGATTGACTCCATGAACAGGGACACCACCCGTTTAAGCGATGGACCCGACTGGACGTTCGAGTTACTGGAGACCTACCTGGCCGAAGTGGACCGGGTCGCTAAGCTCTATCGTCTTGACACCTACCCGCACCAGATCGAAGTCATTACTTCCGAACAGATGATGGATGCCTACTCCAGCGTCGGCATGCCCATCAACTATCCGCACTGGTCGTTCGGCAAAAAATTCATTGAGACCGAGCAGGCCTATAAGCACGGCCAGCAGGGCCTGGCGTATGAGATCGTCATCAATTCCAATCCCTGTATCGCCTATCTGATGGAAGAAAATACCATCACCATGCAGGCGCTGGTGATGGCGCACGCCTGCTACGGGCATAACTCGTTCTTCAAAAACAATTACCTGTTTCGCAGCTGGACCGACGCCAGCTCAATCATCGACTACCTGATTTTCGCCCGCAAATACATTACCGAGTGCGAAGAGCGCTATGGCGTCGACGAAGTGGAGAAACTGCTCGACTCCTGCCACGCGCTGATGAACTACGGCGTCGACCGCTATAAACGTCCGCAAAAAATCTCGCTGCAGGAGGAGAAGGCACGGCAGAAAAGCCGGGAAGAGTATCTGCAGAGCCAGGTGAATATGCTGTGGCGTACCCTGCCGAAGCGCGAAGAGGAGAAGGCGATTGAGTCCGCCCGCCGCTACCCTTCCGAACCGCAGGAGAACCTGCTGTACTTTATGGAGAAGAACGCCCCGCTGCTGGAATCGTGGCAGCGCGAGATCCTGCGCATCGTGCGTAAAGTCAGCCAGTATTTCTACCCGCAGAAACAGACCCAGGTGATGAACGAGGGGTGGGCCACCTTCTGGCACTATACCATCCTCAACCATCTCTATGATGAAGGGAAAGTGACCGAACGCTTTATGCTGGAGTTTCTCCACAGCCACACGAACGTGGTGTTCCAGCCGCCGTACAACAGTCCGTGGTACAGCGGGATTAACCCCTACGCGCTGGGGTTCGCCATGTTCCAGGACATCAAGCGCATCTGCCAGTCGCCTACCGAAGAGGACAAGTACTGGTTCCCGGATATCGCTGGTTCCGACTGGCTGGAAACGCTGCATTTCGCCATGCGCGACTTCAAGGATGAGAGCTTTATCAGCCAGTTCCTGTCGCCGAAGATCATGCGCGATTTCCGCTTCTTTACCGTGCTCGACGACGATCACAACAATTATCTCGAGATCTCGGCGATCCACAACGAAGAGGGCTATCGCGAAATCCGCAACAAGCTCTCGGCGCAATATAACCTCAGCAATCTCGAGCCGAATATCCAGGTGTGGAACGTTGACCTGCGCGGCGACCGCTCGCTGACGTTGCGCTATGTGCCGCACAACCGCGTCCCGCTGGACAAAGGGCGGCGCGAAGTGCTGAAACATGTGCATCGTCTGTGGGGGTTCGATGTGCTGCTGGAGCAGCAGAACGCCGACGGCAGCATTGAGCTGCTGGACCGCTGCCCGGCGCGGCCAAACGCGCTATAGCATTGCGGGACGTTAAAACGACGAAGGGGGCCATCGGCCCCCTTATTTTATTTATCGATCGCGAATAGCCGGCTTAACGCACATTCATGGCTAAATCGCCGGGCAGCGATTTCTGCATCCGGTGCCAGATCTCGCCGCTGTCATGGCCGTAGCGACGAACCAGCTCATACACCTGATCGTGCAGGCCGCCTTCGCACACCTTCGCCAGCTGATGATAAAAGCCCAGCGCCAGGCTGCGCGCTTCCGGGCTGGAGAAGTAGTGGCGGCCGATGCGGGTATATAGCCCCTTCATGCCGTTGAGGATCAGGCCATAAATCGGGTTGCCGGAGGCGAAAGCCAGACCGCGGAAAATGTTGTAATCGAGATCGGCGAAGGCGTCGGCGTGATCTTCCACTTCCCGGGCGCTGTCCAGCACCGCCAGCGCTTTATCCGGATGCTGACGGAACGCGGTGCGAATAAAAATCGTGGAAATATTGGTGCGCACGGAGAGAAGGTTATCAATCAACTGCGGGACGCTGTCGTGATCGAGACGCGCCAGCGTTTCAAGGATATTCAGCCCGGAGGTCTCCCAGAAGTTGTTCACTTTGGTGGGTTTGCCGTGCTGAATGGTCAACCAGCCGTCACGCGCCAGACGCTGCAACACTTCGCGCAGCGTGGTGCGGGTGACACCGATCAGCTCAGAAAGCTCGCGTTCAGCGGGGAGAATCGATCCAGGTGGGAAGCGGTTATTCCAGATGCTCTCAATGATATACTCTTCCGCGAAACCCGCAGGGCTCTGCGCCTTAATGACCATAATAATATTTCCATTACACATTGTTGCAATTGCACTCATCATACCAGAGCCGCTATAGCGCAGATAGCATCGCAAGTGAATTAAAAAGGGATCGCCGTTTCATTTTCCGTTTTTACTTTACGCTTTTCCTTATCTCCCGTAACCGCCGCAGCGCTGCGAAGAAAGTTGCTTCTCATTTTGCTCAACTGGTACTCTTGCCAATAGTTACGCACAAAATCATGCACTAATTGACGGGGAAGGATTCTGTCGTGGAAATTTCTTATGGCCGCGCGCTGTGGCGCAATTTTCTTGGCCAGTCGCCTGACTGGTACAAGCTGGCATTAATCATTTTCTTAATTATCAATCCGCTGGTGTTCGCCGTGGCGCCATTTGTCGCCGGCTGGCTGCTGGTGGTTGAGTTTATCTTTACCCTCGCCATGGCGCTGAAGTGCTATCCGCTGCTGCCGGGTGGCCTGCTGGCTATCGAGGCGCTGCTGATCGGCATGACCAGCCCAGCGCACGTGCGGGAAGAGATCGCCAGCAACCTGGAAGTGCTGCTTCTGCTGATGTTTATGGTGGCGGGCATCTACTTTATGAAGCAGCTGCTGCTGTTTGTCTTTACGCGCCTGCTGTTAGGGATCCGCAGCAAGATGCTGCTGTCGCTGGCCTTCTGCCTGGCCGCTGCCTTCCTCTCCGCCTTTCTCGATGCGCTGACGGTGGTGGCGGTGGTGATAAGCGTCGCCGTCGGGTTCTACGGCATCTATCACCGCGTCGCCTCGGCGCGCCCGGACGATAGCGACCTGCTCGACGACAGCCATATCGAGCAACACTACCGCGAGGTGCTGGAGCAGTTCCGCGGCTTTCTACGCAGCCTGATGATGCACGCCGGCGTCGGGACCGCGCTCGGCGGCGTCATGACCATGGTCGGCGAACCGCAAAACCTGATTATCGCCAAAGCGGCGGGCTGGCATTTTGGCGAGTTCTTTCTCCGCATGGCGCCCGTCACCCTGCCGGTGATGGTCTGCGGTCTGTTAACCTGTCTGCTGGTGGAAAAGTATCGCCTGTTTGGCTACGGCGAACCGCTGCCGCCGACGGTGCGCAAGGTGCTGCAGGAGTTTGACGATCGCAGCCGCGCCCAGCGCAGTCGTCAGGAGCGGCTACGGCTGATTGCCCAGGCGCTCATTGGCGTTTGGTTGATCGTCGCCCTCGCTTTTCACCTGGCTGAGGTCGGCCTGATTGGCCTGTCGGTGATCATCCTCGCCACCACCTTTACCGGGGTGACCGATGAGCACGCGATTGGCAAGGCGTTCACCGAGGCGTTGCCCTTCACCGCGCTGCTCACGGTGTTCTTTGCCGTAGTGGCGGTGATCATCGACCAGCAGCTGTTCACGCCGGTCATCGAGTTTGTTCTGCAGGCCTCTCCGCACGCGCAGCTGTCGCTGTTTTATCTGTTTAACGGCCTGCTGTCGTCCATCTCGGATAACGTTTTTGTCGGCACGGTCTACATCAACGAAGCGAAAACCGCCCTCGAGCATGGCGCCATCAGCCTGAAGCAGTTTGAGATGCTGGCGGTGGCAATCAACACCGGCACCAACCTGCCGTCAGTGGCCACCCCGAACGGCCAGGCGGCATTCTTGTTCCTGCTGACTTCCGCGCTGGCGCCGCTTATCCGACTCTCCTATGGCCGCATGGTGTGGATGGCCCTCCCCTACACCCTCGTACTGACGCTGGTCGGCCTGCTGTGCGTCGAGTTCACCCTGATGCCGGTCACCGAATGGTTGCTGGCTCACGGCTGGCTGGTTACCCCCACCCTGCCGTGATCCACGCGTCGCCCGGGTTCGCCCGGGCGATTCAATAACCAGTTACGTAATATTTTCCGCCGGGCCGCTGGCGTCGGTACGGTTTTCGTTTACACTGTCATGATTTAGCATCTTCCAGGGAAATGATTATGTTGCAATATTTAAACCAGTGCTCGCGGGGACGCGGCGCCTGGCTGCTGATGGCCTTGACCGCGTTCATTCTCGAACTCGTCGCGCTGTGGTTCCAGCACGTGATGCTGCTGCAGCCGTGCGTGATGTGCATTTATGAACGCTGCGCCCTGTTTGGCATCATGGGCGCGGGGCTGGTGGGCGCTATCGCCCCTAAAACGCCGCTGCGCTATGTCGCCATGCTGATTTGGCTGTACAGCGCGGTACGTGGGCTACAGCTGGCGTGGGAACATACGATGATTCAGCTGCACCCATCGCCGTTCCAGACCTGCGATTTCGCCGCCCGTTTCCCGAGCTGGCTGCCGCTGGATAAATGGTTGCCGCAGGTGTTTGTCGCGTCCGGCGACTGTTCGGTACGCCAGTGGCAGTTCCTGTCGCTGGAGATGCCGCAATGGCTGGTGGGAATTTTCGCGGCTTATCTGGTGGTCGCTATCCTGGTGATCGTTGCTCAGCCTTTTAAAGCCAAAAAGCGCGATCTGTTTGGCCGCTAAGCCGCAGCGAGTACCGCACACTGAAACGCCCTACGGGGCGTTTTTTTGTGCCTGCCGTTCATCACTGAATCGTTTCCTGTCCGTGGTTGACCACAGACACCAAAAGGTGCATATTAAATACATCTTTTATAACCCCACAGGAGCTCACATGTCATCTTTACTGATCCCCGCAGACTGGAAAGTTAAACGCTCCACCCCGTTCTTTACCAAAGAGAACGTCCCCGCCGCCCTGCTGAGCCACCACAACACCGCGGCCGGTGTCTTCGGTCAGTTGTGCGTCATGGAAGGTACGGTCACCTATTACGGTTTTGCCAATGAACAGGCGACGGAGCCGGAGAAAAAAGTCGTGATTCATGCCGGGCAGTTTGCCACCAGTCCGCCGCAGTACTGGCACCGCGTCGAACTCAGCGACGATGCCCGCTTCAATATTCACTTCTGGGTGGCGGAAGAAACCGACGGTGAAAACGGGCTGTTTCACGCGAAGAAAGCGTGACGGGCTTACCGCGCCCTGTCAGGCAGATTGAGGATATGGTCCTGCCAGTCGACAACGGTGGACTCGGGCACCGCTATATGGCGGACGGAGATGCGTTCGCCGTGCATCGCCGCTTTTGAGCCGGTCAGCAGCGGGTGCCAGGCCGGCAGAGGTTTGCCTTCCGCCAGCAGGCGATAGGCGCAGGTCGGCGGCAGCCATTCGAAGGTCGGCAGATTTTCACGAGTGAGCTTGATGCAGTCCGGCTCATATTCGAAGCGACGCTCGTAGTTACGGCACTGGCAGGTTTTGATATTGAGCTGACGGCAGGCGACGTTGGTGAAGTAGATCTCATCGGTATCTTCATCCATCAGCTTATGCAGGCAGCACTGGCCGCAGCCGTCACACAGCGATTCCCACTCCGCGTCGGTCATGTCATCCAGGGTTTTTTGTTGCCAGAAAGGTTGTTCGCTCATCGGAATGTCCGTCGTTGCCAGTTAAGGGTGCACCTTATAACCAGTCTGGCACGACGATGCAAGTTTTGCCGCCCCAAAAGGCGGCAAACCGCGCTTAGAGGACGCGGGTGGTGAGCGACAGGCCGTTGAAACCGACCTCCAGCTCGTCGCCGCTGTGCAGCGGTCCCACCCCTTCCGGGGTGCCGGTGAGGATCACGTCGCCGGCTTTGAGGGTAAAGAAGCGCGACATATAGGCGATCAGCGGCACAATCTTATGGATCATGTCGGCGGTAGTGCCCTGCTGGCGCACTTCGCCGTTAATCTTCAGACTTAACGGCGTATTCTGCGGGTCGCCGTGGAACTCGGCCGCCGGAATAAAGCCGGAGATCGGACAGGCGTTATCGAAGCCTTTGGCCTTCTCCCACGGCTGCCCGGCCTTTTTCATTTTAGCTTGCAGGTCGCGCAGGGTGAGATCCAGCGCGACGCCATAGCCGGCAATCCCTTTCAGCACATGCTCTTCCGTCGCCTGACGCAGCGTACCGCCGATCAGCACCGCCAGCTCCACTTCATGATGCACCGAACCCAGCCCCTCAGGAAGCACCAACGGCTGACGGAGATCGCACAGCGCGCTCTCAGGTTTAATAAACAGCACCGGCTCTTCTGGCGTCGCACTGCCCATTTCCTTGATGTGCTTTGCATAATTGCTGCCGACGCAAACCACTTTGCTCACCGGATAATCCAGGAGCGCTCCCTGCCAGTTATGATGTTGGTACATTATTTTCCCTCGTGGGTTAATCGGATTGTTTCCCCTGTTCCGCCAGGTGTTTCTTTAGTAGATTTTCAGATGGCGGAGGAAGTTGCAGGTAATAGCCCTGTTCGCTTAGCGCCTGTTTCACTTTTTCAAGGTCGGCGTTAACCAGTTTTTTGCGCCCATCCAGCGGCAGCAGCATCGCCATTTGCGGCGTGCCGAAACCGCGCATGAGCTCGTCAGGAACGCGTGAGAAATCGTCCTTTTTTTCGACGTATAAATAGGTTTGTTCACGTTTAGTACTTCGATAGATCACACAAAACATAGTTTTACTCGGAATTAGACCCGTGGTCACTTGCCTCAATATATCAGTGACTATAACATGCCTTTTAGTCTTCGGAATATCACCGCACTTCGGCGGTCGATAAACAGCAAATTGAGTAAGGCCAGGATGTCAAATACGCCAATCGAACTTAAAGGCAGTAGCTTCACGTTATCTGTCGTTCATTTGCACGATGCAAATCCCGAGGTTATTCGTCAGGCGTTAGAAGACAAAATCGCCCAGGCTCCCGCCTTTTTACGCCATGCTCCGGTGGTGGTGAATATCGCCAGCGTCGAGGAGAGTGTCGAATGGCGCGCCGTCAACGAGGCTATCGCCGCGACCGGTTTACGCATTATGGGCGTCAGCGGATGCAAAATCCCGCGCCTGAAAACTGAAATCGACCGCGCCGGGATCCCGTTATTAACCGAAGGGAAAGAAAAAGCCCCTCGTCCGGCACCGTCCGAACCCGCCCCGCCGCCGCCAGTTGCTAGTCAGATCACAAAAACGCGTTTGATTGATCAGCCGGTACGTTCCGGTCAGCGCATTTATGCGCCACACTGTGATCTTATTGTTACAAATCATGTGAGTGCCGGTGCGGAACTTATCGCTGACGGCAATATCCATGTATATGGCATGATGCGGGGACGCGCATTGGCAGGCGCCGGTGGCGACAGAGACGCCCAGATATTTTGTACCCACCTTGCGGCGGAGCTGGTCTCCATCGCCGGGGAATATTGGCTGAGCGATAACATCCCGGCCGAATTTTATGGCAAAGCGGCACGCCTGCGTTTAGGCGAAAGCGCTTTGACAATTCAACCGTTAAATTAATCCCTTTTTAACAAGGAATTTCTATGGCACGCATTATTGTTGTGACTTCGGGTAAAGGGGGCGTTGGCAAGACCACCTCCAGCGCGGCCATCGCTACAGGTTTGGCCCAGAAGGGAAAGAAAACCGTCGTTATCGACTTCGACATCGGCCTGCGTAACCTCGACCTGATTATGGGCTGCGAACGTCGCGTCGTTTATGATTTCGTCAACGTCATCCAGGGCGATGCCACATTGAACCAGGCGCTGATCAAAGATAAGCGCACGGAAAACCTCTACATTCTTCCGGCGTCCCAGACCCGGGATAAAGACGCCCTGACCCGCGAAGGCGTCGACAAAGTTCTCGAAGAACTGAAGAAGATGGAGTTCGAATTCATCGTCTGTGACTCCCCGGCAGGCATTGAAACCGGTGCGCTGATGGCGCTCTATTTCGCTGACGAAGCCATTATCACTACCAACCCGGAAGTCTCCTCCGTTCGCGACTCCGACCGTATCCTTGGCATTCTCGCCTCCAAATCCCGTCGTGCGGAAAATGGCGAAGAGCCGATCAAAGAGCACCTGCTACTGACCCGCTACAATCCAGGCCGCGTCAATAAAGGCGATATGCTGAGCATGGAAGACGTGCTGGAGATTCTGCGCATCAACCTGGTGGGCGTGATCCCGGAAGACCAGTCAGTCCTGCGCGCATCCAACCAGGGTGAGCCTGTGATCCTCGATGCCGCGTCGGACGCAGGCAAAGCCTATGCCGATACCGTTGAACGTCTGCTCGGAGAAGAACGCCCTTTCCGCTTCATTGAAGAAGAGAAGAAAGGATTCCTCAAACGCCTGTTCGGAGGATAAATTATGGCTTTACTCGACTTTTTTCTCTCGCGAAAAAAGAACACGGCTAATATTGCGAAAGAACGCCTGCAAATCATCGTCGCCGAGCGCCGCCGCGGGGACGCGGAGCCGCATTACCTGCCGCAGTTGCGCAAAGATATCCTGGAAGTGATCTGTAAATACGTGCAGATCGACCCGGAGATGGTCAGCGTGCAACTGGAGCAGCGGGACGGTGATATTTCCATTCTTGAGCTGAACGTGACCCTACCCGAAACGGAAGAGTCGAAACCCTGACCTGCTGTTCCATCCCGAAAAAAAACCGGCTACGCCACGCGCCGCCGGTTTTTTTATGGCCTGAACCAGACCGTCCGCTAGCGCGGATAGTCGCTTAACAGCCTCTTCAGCCGTTCGGCCATCAGCTCACCACGCCAACCGGAAATCAGCTCAGGCTCAGCGGCCTGCGTTTTCAGCTGCCAGTGCCAGTTCAGCAGCTGGTTGATCTGCCGACGCGACGCCAGCAGCTCCGCGCTTACGCCCTTCTCAGCGCTCACTTCCTGCACCAGCGCTTTAATATCTTTAAAGGCTTTGCGGTAGCCCGGCATGTCGATCAGATTCTGCAGCGGCGCCGGCAGGGCCGACTCCGGCAGCGCCTGTGCTTTCTCGACCAGGCTAATCAGCGTTTTGCCATGAAAGCGAATTTCGCTACCGGACAACCCGAGGCTGTCGAGCTCGCCGAGGCTGGTGGGCATATAGCGCGCCACGCTCCACAGATGCTCTTCCCGCACCACAAAGTTCACCGCCAGGTCGCGCTCACGCGCTTTGCGCAGGCGCCACTCCGCCAGCAGCTGCAGGCAGCCCAGCTGGCGGGTACGCAGCTGCCAGGCGTTGCCGATATCGCGCCAGGCCTCGGCCGGGTCGACCACCTCCTGGCGACGCTGCTGCATCAGGCGGCATTCGTCCAGTGCCGCCGATAGCCAGCCCGCGCGATCGGTCTCCGCCATTAATTGGCTGGCGATCGGCAACAGGTACCAGACGTCGGCCGCGGCATATTCACACTGACGCTCGGTTAGCGGACGCGCCAGCCAGTCGGTGCGGGATTCGCTTTTGTCCAGCGCAACCCCGGAATACTCTTCCACCATCGAGGCGAAGCCCCAGGACATCGGCCGACCGCAGAAGGCCGCCAGGATCTGGGTGTCGATCAGCGGCTGCGGCATCAGGTTGAACGCGTTAAGAAAGACTTCTAAATCTTCGCTGCCGGCATGCAGGTATTTGGTCACATCCGGGTTGAGCAGCAGGTCGCGCATCGGCGCCCAGTCGGTAATCGTCAAGGGATCGATCAGAGAGACCTGGCGGCCGTCGAACAGCTGCAGCAGCCCCAGCTGCGGGTAATAGGTGCGGGTACGGACAAATTCCGTATCCAGAGCGACGGCGGAGGCGGCGCTTGCCGCTTCGCAGACAGCGCGCAGGCCATCGTCGGTGGTGATCATCTGATAGTTCAAAGCATACTCTCTTAACTTGCGCCCATAAAAAACGCCGGCGTAGCCGGCGTCTGGCGACTCATTCGTTACTTAGCCTTTATTGTCCACTTTAGCGCGCGCTTCGTCACGCAGTTCTCGCCGCAAAATTTTCCCGACGTTGGATTTCGGCAGTTCGTCACGGAATTCCACCAGCTTCGGTACCTTGTAACCGGTCAAATGGCGACGGCAGAACGTAATCAGCGCTTCTTCGGTTAACGCGGCATCTTTCTTCACCACGAAGATCTTCACCGCTTCGCCGCTGCTGCCGGACGGCACGCCGATGGCCGCCACCTCAAGCACGCCGCTGTGCTGCATGACCACATCTTCGATTTCAT
Organism: Klebsiella sp. 1SOBk10mer; assembly: GCF_046602535.1. Classification (NCBI taxonomy): domain Bacteria; kingdom Pseudomonadati; phylum Pseudomonadota; class Gammaproteobacteria; order Enterobacterales; family Enterobacteriaceae; genus Klebsiella; species Klebsiella sp. 1SOBk10mer. Next base: position 700,857 of record NZ_JBKIUP010000001.1, on the reverse strand, counting down.
TCGGATAGACGTTAAAACCCGACACCAGGATCATATCTTTTTTCCGGTCAACGATGCGCAGGAATCCCTCTTCATCCATCACCGCGATGTCCCCGGTGTGCAACCAGCCGTCTTTAATAATCTCATCCGTCGCGTCAGGACGCTGCCAGTAGCCCAGCATCACCTGCGGCCCCTTGATACAGAGCTCGCCCGGCTGACCCGGCGCCACTTCGTTATCGTCGTCGTCCACCAGTTTGGCTTCAGTGGAGGGCACCGGCAGGCCAATGCTGCCGCTGTGGTAGTCGATGTCGTGCGGGTTGACGCTGACCAGCGGCGAACACTCGGTCAGGCCGTAGCCCTCCAGCAGATATTGTCCGGTCAGTTTCACCCAGCGCTCAGCCACCGCCTGCTGCACCGGCATGCCGCCGCCGGCGGAGAGGTGCAGCGAGGAGAAATCAAGCTGCTGGAACTCTTTGTTGTTCAGCAAGGCGTTGAACAGGGTGTTGACCCCGGTCATGGCGGTAAACGGATATTTCGCCAGCTCCTTCACCAGCCCGGGGATATCGCGCGGGTTGGTGATCAGCAGATTCTGCCCGCCCAGCTCGATAAACAGCAGGCAGTTCATGGTGAGGGCGAAAATGTGATACAGCGGCAGCGCGGTGACCACAAACTCTTTGCCGCGATGCAGCAGCGGGCCGTAGGTGGCATTGACCTGCTCAAGGTTGGCCAGCATGTTGCGGTGGGTCAGCATCGCCCCTTTAGCCACCCCGGTGGTGCCCCCGGTGTACTGTAGAAACGCCAGATCTTCCGCAACGATCTCCGGCTTCACGTACTGCATGCGATAGCCGTGCTGCAGCGCGCTGCGAAACGAGATGGCATCCGGTAGATGGTACTTCGGCACCAGCCGCTTGATGTACTTAACCACAAAGTTCACCAGCGTGCCTTTGGCGGTGGAGAGCTGGTCGCCCATGCGCGTCAGGATCACGTGTTTCACCTGGGTCTTCGCCACCACTTTTTCCAGGGTATGGGCAAAGTTGGAGACGATGACGATCGCCGCCGCGCCGCTGTCGTTGAGCTGATGCTCCAGTTCACGCGGGGTATATAAGGGGTTGACGTTAACCACGATCATCCCGGCGCGCAGGATGCCAAACAGGGCCACCGGATACTGCAGCAGGTTAGGCATCATCAGGGCCACCCGGTCGCCCTTCTGTAGTCCTAAGCCCTCCTGAAGGTAAGCGGCGAAGGCGCGACTGCGCTCTTCCAGCTTACGATAGGTCATCACTTCACCCATATTGATAAACGCCGGTTGGTCGGCGTAGCGGGTGGTGGCATGTTCAAACAGTTCAACCAGGGATTGATAGCGGTCAGGATTTATCTCCGCCGGAACATCTGCGGGATAACGGTTTAGCCAAACCTTTTTCACTGCATCACCTCTGAAATAGTTATTCGTCGTCATCACAGCCCCTGGAAAATACATTTTATTAACATTATATTAACTCAGCGTACCAGTTTATTAATTAGGCAATGAGCAGGTTGCGAAGCGCGTCACTATTTTTTTTCTTATTCGACTGAAAACAAAGAAACAGCGGACCGGCCGCTGTTTCTTTGAACTAACAAAAACAACAAAATCATTCGGTTACAACGTTTCTGACCTCAGCTGGGCCGGGGTTGTACCACCCCCATCCGCCATAGCCGTAACCCCAGGGGCGCGGACCCAGCATCCACGGGTCGATCGGCTGCGGGGGCATCACCACCTGCTGCACCACGTTCCAGCGTTTGTAGCCGGTGGCGTTCATCAGCATAAATTTGTAGGGCGTGCTGCCTACTTTGCCTTCGACCACTCCGGCAATCGGCCCGACCACGGTCACCAGCTGACCGCGGAAGTCCACCGGATCGAGGAAGCCATTAACATCGGCATAGATCCGCCCGCGCGAGGGTTCGCCAAGTTCCGGTCGCGCACCGCTGTCCAGCGGCACGGTAGCGATTTCTAAGCGGGTTTTCCCCTGCTGGTTCTGCACGTTGACCACCTTGCCGCCAAAGCGCGCTTCCTGACCGACGTACAGCTGCGGGGCATTCATCACCCGCACTAAATCCTGCTGCGGCGTGGGGCTGGTGCCTTTGATGGCATCCGGCACCGATACGCAGCCGCTCAGCGCAACGGCAACCGCCGCGGCCAGCAGCAAGCGAACGCCCTGTTTTTGACCCGCCATGATGCGACTCCTTTTCTCAGTCTTCTTGTTACTGAGATTCACTCGCGGCCCGGAAGTTTCTTCCACGCCACCTCGTTACGCAAATAAACCGGCTCCGCTTTCTCCACGGCCACGGTTTTCCCTGCCGCCAGCAGATAACAGGCTAACGGCAGCATATCCTCTGCCGCCGGCAGTTCAATTTCGCCGCTGCTTAAGGTCAGTCCGCTCTCTTTCGCCAGATCCGGCCACGCCTGCCAGCCGGTGCCGACGGTGGCCCATTCGCCGGAAAGCTGTGCCAGCCGTTCGGCCACCGCGTCCGGTTTGAGCACCGCTTCCGTCTCTTCGCCGTGCCAGACGCCCTGCTCGTCGCGCTGATACTCGGCCCAGTAGACTTCCCCCATCCGGGCGTCAATCGCCGCCAGCACGCGGGTGGCGCCGGTTTTGCGCCACGCGCCCTGCGCCATGGTGGCCAGTGTGGAAACACCTATCATCGGCAGCTCCGAGCCCAGCGCCAGCCCCTGAGCGATACCGATGCCAATGCGTACGCCGGTAAAGCTGCCAGGACCGCGGCCAAAGGCCAGCGCGTCCAGCTCGGTCAGGGTGGTGCCGCTCTCGGCGAGGACCTCCTGCACCAGCGGCAGGATACGTTGGGTATGTTCGCGGGGACAAATTTCGAAATGAGCACTAAGGGTGCCATCATTCCACAGCGCTGCGGAGCAGGCTTCTGTGGCGGTATCGATAGCCAAAATTCGCATGGGTGGTCACGCTCTCGTTACATAGTTCAGGCCTTCAGGCAGCCTGTTTTCCGGCAGACGGACAACCCGTCGCCACACCGCCCGAAGTCTAGTGGGAACCGCTAATTAACAAAATGGCGCGCAGCTTAACACATTTCAGGGCGGATTACCTTGCCGGCGGCACGGCGAGAAAGCGCACCGCCCGGCGGATATCGCGGGTTCGCGGCGCCGGCGGCAGACTGGCCAGAAAGACCGCGCCGTAGGGGCGCATCACCAGCCGGTTATCGCAGATCACCAGCACCCCGCGATCGTCGATATCGCGGATCAGGCGGCCCACCCCCTGCTTAAGGGTGATCACCGCGTCCGGGAGCTGCACTTCATCGAACGGATCGCCGCCGCGCAGCCGGCAATCTTCCATCCGCGCTTTCAGCAACGGATCGTCCGGCGAGGTAAACGGCAGCTTATCAATGATCACCAGCGACAGCGCGTCGCCGCGCACGTCGACCCCTTCCCAGAAGCTGCTGGTGGCCACCAGCAGGGCATTGCCGGCGCTGACGAACTGCTGCAGAAGCTGGCCTTTACTGGTCTCGCCCTGCAGCAGCACCGGCAAAGTCATGGTGGCGCGGAACTGCTCCGCCAGATCGCGCATCATAGCGTGCGAAGTGCACAGCATAAAGCAGCGACCGTCGTTAGCCTCGATCAGCGGCTTGAGCATCGCCGCCAGATGGCGCGCCGCGCCGGGCTGGTTCGGCAGCGGTAGGTTACGCGGCACGCAGAGCAACGCCTGATGCTGATAGTCAAAGGGGCTCGGCAGCAACAGTGTCTGCGCCTCGTCGATCCCCAGCCGGGCGGTGAAATGGTGCAGATCGTCGTTTACCGACAGTGTCGCCGAGGTAAAGATCCAGCTCCCCGACTTCTGCGCCATCACCTCTTTAAACTTCTCGGCCACGGTCAACGGCGTCAGCGCAAGGGTAAAGTGGCGCGAGGTGCACTCATACCAGTAACTGTAGCCCGGCTGATTGATCTCTTTCAGCCTCTTCAGGCGCCCGCGATAAAGGGTGGCGCGCTCAAAGGCGGCATCGAGCAGCGCCGAGCGTCCCAGCGAGAGTTTGGCGACGTCGTAACACAGTTCAAGCGCATCATCGAGCAGCAGCAGCGCCCGCTGAATGTGGCTGTCCGCCAGCAGTTCGCGCAGGTTGCCACGGTAGCCAGGGTCCCCCAGCTGCAGGCGGAAATCCTGGGCGCTTTGCGCCAGGCGGTCGGCGCATTTTTGCAGCTGTTGAGTGTCTTTCAGTTCGGTGCGATAGGCAATGGTGATGCCTTTCGCCAGATCCAGCAGCTGGCGGCTGGAGAGCGACTGGCCAAAGTACTGGCTGGCGATATCCGGCAGCTGATGGGCTTCGTCGAAGATCATCACCTCCGCCTCGGGGATCAGTTCGGCAAAGCCGCTCTCTTTGACCACCATATCGGCAAGGAACAGGTGATGGTTGACGACCACTACGTCGGCGTCCATCGCTTTTTTACGCGCCTTCACCACGAAGCAATCTTTATACAGCGGGCAGTCGCTGCCGAGGCAGTTATCGTTGGTACTGGTGACCAGCGGCCAGGCCTGGGAATCTTCCGCCACGCTGGCGCAGGTGCTGATATCGCCATCCTGAGTTTGGTTCGACCAGGAGCGCAGGAGGATCACGTCGCTGAGGGTTTGCACCGGCAGATCGCCGCCCGCCAGCGCCTGCTGTTCCAGGCGTTCGAGGCACAGGTAGTTGGAGCGCCCTTTGAGCAGCGCCAGTTTGCCGGTGAATTTGAGCGCTTTGGCGACGGTGGGCAGATCGCGGCTGTAGAGCTGATCCTGCAGCGCTTTCGACCCTGTGGAGATAATCACCTTTTTTTTCGCCCGCAGCGCTGGCGCCAGGTAAGCGTAGGTTTTACCGGTTCCGGTCCCCGCTTCCACCACCAGCGGCCGGGAGGCCTCAATCGCTTCGCTGACCGCCACCGCCATCTGGCGCTGCGGCTCGCGCGGTTTAAATCCCGGTATGGCTTTGGCTAGCTGGCCGTCTGCTGCAAAATCGTCGATCACATTGCCCCCTGGTTATTTGGACAGTGATTATGTCAGGGAGGGCGGCGTTTCGCCAGTCCGGGTAGTGACGCGAGCGGAACATTATGGCAGTCTTGCCGCAGCTAAATGGAATGCTCAGAGAGGAATGAGAAATGACAATTACGCGTATTGATGCCGAAGCCCGCTGGTCAGATGTAGTGATCCACAATCAGACCCTTTACTACACCGGCGTGCCGGCGAATCTTGATGCCGATGCCTTCGAGCAGACCGCCAACACCCTGGCGCAGATTGACGCGGTGCTGGAAAAACAGGGCAGCGACAAGTCGCGCATTCTTGACGCCACCATTTTCCTCGCCGACAAAAGCGACTTTGCGGCGATGAATAAAGCGTGGGACGCCTGGGTGGTAGCCGGTCACGCCCCGGTGCGCTGCACGGTGGAAGCAACGCTGATGAACCCGCAGTATAAGGTTGAAATCAAAATTATCGCCGCGGTGTAATTACTCGTCTTCGTCTTCATCTTCAAAGCGCGCGACGATCCGTTCGCCGGTATGCGTCGCGCGTAGCTCTTCCGCCACCAGGGCAATCGCCTGGCCGCTGCTCATCCCCTGGGCCATCAGTTCCTGGATACGTTCGACCGCTTTTTGCTGTTGCTCGTGGCTCAGCGAAGGTAAACCTGCAAACATCTTGTACTCCTGCTACATTGTGGGGCGTAATTATTTCACGCCGTCCCCGCCTACGCCAGAGGGACGGTAACGTTCAGGATCGAGAAAGATGTTGTCCCCCGCGATTATTACCCTGCCCTGGCGCCCGGATGCCGCCGAACACTATTTTACGCCGTTAAGCGCCCTGCCCTGGGCGATGCTGCTACATTCCGGCTTTGCCGACCATCCGCATAACCGTTTTGATATCCTGGTGGCGGCCCCGCGCGCCACGCTGCTGACGCGCGGTGAACAGACCTGGGTCGATGACGGCGAGACCACTTTTGTCTCGGCGGACGATCCGCTGCAACTACTCCAGCAGCAGCTGGATCGTCAGCCGTTCACGCCGCAGCCCCATGAGGATTTGCCGTTTCTTGGCGGCGCGCTGGGGCTGTTCGGTTACGATCTGGGCCGCCGTTTTGAGCGACTTCCCACTGTGGCGCAGGCCGATATCGCGCTGCCGGATATGGCGGTGGGGATTTATGACTGGGCGCTAATCGTCGACCATCAGCGCCAGCAGGTGTCGCTGCTCAGCTATGACGACCCGCAGCAGCGTCTGCAGTGGCTGGAGGCGCAAACGCCGGCGCCAGGTGAAACCTTCACCTTGACCTCTGCCTGGCAGTCAAATATGAGCCGCCAGCAATACGGCGAGAAATTTCGTCAGGTGCAGGCCTATCTGCGCAGCGGTGACTGCTATCAGGTCAATCTCGCCCAGCGTTTTCAGGCCCGCTACGTCGGGAATGAATGGCAGGCTTTCCGCCAGTTGAACGCCGCCAACCGCGCCCCCTTTAGCGCCTTCATCCGCCTTGCGGAAGGGGCGATTTTAAGCCTGTCGCCGGAGCGATTTATTCAGCTCCGCCAGGGGGAAATCCAGACGCGCCCGATTAAGGGCACCCTGCCGCGGCTCGATTCGCCGCTGGCGGATGCGCAGCAGGCGGAGAAGCTGGCGAACTCGCCGAAAGATCGCGCCGAGAATTTAATGATTGTCGACCTGATGCGCAACGACATCGGCCGCGTCGCCGTCCCGGGCAGCGTGCGGGTCCCCGAGCTGTTCGTGGTGGAGCCGTTCCCGGCGGTCCATCATCTGGTCAGCACCATCACCGCCCGCCTGCCGGCGACGCTGCACGCCAGCGATCTGCTGCGCGCCGCCTTCCCGGGAGGGTCGATCACCGGCGCGCCGAAGGTCCGGGCGATGGAGATTATTGATGAACTGGAACCCCAGCGACGTAACGCCTGGTGCGGGAGCATCGGCTATCTGAGCTATTGCGGCAATATGGATACCAGCATCACCATTCGCACCCTAACGGCCTGGCAGGGGCAACTGTACTGTTCCGCCGGCGGCGGGATTGTGGCGGATAGTGAGGAAGCCGCAGAATATCAGGAAACTTTTGATAAAGTTAATCGTATCCTGCACCAACTGGAGAACTAGACCATGGCGGACCGCGCCCTCAATCTGGATGACTTTCTGTCCCGCTTTCAGCTGCTGCGTCCACAGCCTTCGCCACAGGCGCTAAACCAGCGGCAGGCGGCGGTGCTGGTACCGATCGTACGCCGGCCGCAGCCTGGCCTGCTGTTGACCCAGCGTTCGCCGTTGCTGCGCAAGCACGCCGGCCAGGTCGCCTTTCCCGGCGGGGCGGTAGATAATACCGATGCGACGCTTATCGCCGCCGCTCTGCGCGAAGCCCAGGAAGAGGTGGCGATCCCGCCAGAGAAGGTTGAGGTGATTGGCGTTCTGCCGCCGGTGGACAGTGTCACCGGCTTCCAGGTGACGCCGGTGGTGGGCATTATTCCGCCGGATCTGCACTATCACGCCAGCCAGGACGAGGTCTCAGCGGTATTTGAAATGCCGCTCGCCGAAGCCCTGCGCCTCGGGCGCTACCATCCGCTCGATATCCACCGCCGGGGCAACGACCACCGCGTCTGGCTCTCCTGGTACCAGCATTATTTTGTCTGGGGAATGACCGCCGGGATCATTCGCGAGCTGGCGCTGCAGATAGGCGCGCGCCCTTAGCTATACTGATTATGAGAGGGCGCTCTCACTATTAGTAAAATCGCGGTTATCCATTAGTTTAATTCATGTGAATAGTTGAACTGACAGGGCGCTTCCCTCTTACACTATGCGCAGTTATTACATCGTTACCGCACCCGCGGTAACCCTGTCAGGAGTATTATCGTGATTAGTCTATTCGACATGTTCAAGGTGGGGATTGGTCCCTCATCTTCCCACACTGTTGGCCCGATGAAGGCCGGTAAACAGTTCGTCGATGACCTGGTCGAAAAAGGATTGCTTAATGCAGTGACCCGCGTGGCGGTTGACGTCTACGGTTCGCTGTCATTAACCGGCAAAGGCCACCATACGGACATCGCCATTATCATGGGACTGGCGGGCAATCAGCCCGATACGGTCGATATAGACGCGATACCGGCATTTATCCGTGACGTCGAGACACGCGGCCGTCTGCTGCTGGCCAACGGTCAGCACGAAGTCGACTTCCCGGCGGATGACGGCATGCGTTTTCGCAGCGACAATCTGCCGCTGCACGAAAACGGCATGACCATTCATGCCTGGGCCGGCGAGAAAGAGATCTACTGCAAGACCTATTACTCGATTGGCGGCGGCTTTATCGTCGACGAAGAGCACTTCGGCAAAGAAAACGCCAACGAACTGCAGGTGCCCTACCCGTTTAAATCGGCGCAGGAAATGCTGGCCTACTGCAAAGAGACCGGCCTGTCGCTCTCCGGGATGGTGATGCAGAACGAGCTGGCGCTGCACAGCAAAAAAGAGATCGAGGACTATTTCGCTAATGTCTGGCAGACCATGCGCGCCTGTATCGACCGCGGCATGAACACCGAAGGCGTGCTGCCTGGCCCGCTGCGCGTGCCGCGTCGCGCCTCGGCGCTGCGTCGTCTGCTGGTGGCCAGCGATAAGCTCTCCAGCGATCCGATGAACGTCGTTGACTGGGTCAACATGTTCGCGCTGGCGGTCAATGAAGAGAACGCCGCCGGCGGTCGCGTGGTGACCGCGCCGACCAACGGCGCCTGCGGCATCGTTCCGGCGGTACTCGCCTATTACGATCACTTTATCGAATCCGTCAGCCCGGAGATCTATATCCGCTACTTTATGGCCTGCGGTGCGATCGGCGCGCTGTACAAGATGAATGCCTCCATTTCCGGCGCCGAAGTCGGCTGTCAGGGCGAAGTGGGCGTCGCCTGCTCGATGGCGGCGGCGGGTCTGGCTGAACTGCTCGGCGCCAGCCCGGAGCAGGTCTGCGTGGCGGCGGAGATCGGTATGGAACACAACCTCGGCCTGACCTGCGACCCGGTCGCCGGCCAGGTACAGGTGCCGTGCATTGAACGTAACGCCATCGCCTCCGTGAAAGCGATCAACGCCGCGCGGATGGCAATGCGCCGCACCAGCGAACCGCGCGTCTCGCTCGATAAAGTGATCGAGACCATGTACGAAACCGGCAAAGACATGAACGCCAAGTACCGCGAAACTTCGCGCGGCGGACTGGCGATTAAAGTTCAGTGTGACTAAAGTGTTGGCTTACGCCTGCCCCCTCCCGGTGCGCAGGCGTGAAGCGAGGGGAACTGAAAGCCCCCTGCCTTCCTGATGCGCCCTCTGTGGCGCATTTCTTTTTTCTATACCTGACGATATTCTGCCACTACAATTGCTCTATTAAATAAGCCACGCTTAACCACTCGTCCTGTCGACAGGGTGTCGCACATGCAGACTGCACAAAAAGTCATTACGGCCTATCGTCGCAAACGCATTATTGTCTGCCTGCTGGTAGCCCTGGTGACCCTGGGCACCACCTTAGCCATCCGATTTATTTCGCAGCGTAGCGAAAATGAAGGCTATATTCGCATGGCCGCCAGCCAACGGGTGGCGGCGCTGGATAATATCCTGCGTCCGCTGAGCGCGCAGCGAACCACCCTGCTTCCTCTGGTGGGTCACCCCTGCCCGGATATCCATTTGTCGCTGCGTAAAATCGCGGCCTCGTTGCAGACCGTTCGTTCCGTCGCGCTCGTGACGTCAGGTATCGTTTACTGTTCGAGTATTTTTGGGCCGCGACAGGCGGATTTACATCGCCTGCAGCCTGCGCTTCCTGCCCCCCGTCCTCTGCTGCTCTTTTCGAACGACAGCTCCTTGCTCAAAGGCTCACCGGTGCTGATACAGTGGTATCCAGCCTCGGAGAGAGGCGTGGACGGCGTGATGCTGATTGTCAATATCGAGCTGCTGGGGACCTTAATTCTCAACGAAAAATCATCCCTGATAAGCGACGTCAGCCTGCAGGTTGGCGATCGTTATTTTAGCAGCAGCCATGGGCTTCTCGAGAAAGCGCATACCCCGCCGGGAACGGTGATTTATCGCCAGCGCTCTACCGAGTTTCCGTTTATCGTCAATATCAATGGCCCTGGCGCCTCGGCGATTGCGCTTGAGGAGCTGCCCGGCGAGCTGCCGCTGGCGCTGATCTTCAGCCTGTTGATGACCGGCATCGCCTGGCTGGCCACCGCCGGCAGAATGAGCTTCTCGCGGGAGATAAGCCTCGGTATTTCCGCCCGGGAGTTTGCTCTCTGGTGCCAGCCGCTGCAGGATGCGCGCAGCGGCCGCTGCTGCGGGGTGGAGATCCTGCTGCGCTGGAACAACCCTCGCCGCGGTGCGATTTCGCCGGAGGTGTTTATTCCCATCGCCGAAGGGGACAATCTGATCATCCCCCTCACCCGCTATGTGATTGCCGAAACCGCCCGCCGTCTGGATGCTTTTCCCCGCGACCGCCAATTTCATATCGCGATTAACGTCGCTGCCCGCCACTTTGCCAACGGCTTACTGCTGCATGACCTGCATAATTACTGGTTCAGCATGAACCCGGTACAGCAGCTGGTGGTCGAGCTGACCGAACGCGATGTCCTGCAGGATGGCGACCAGCACATGGCCGAAGATCTGCACCAGAAAGGCGTCCAGCTGGCGATCGATGACTTTGGCACCGGCAACAGCTCCCTGTCGTGGCTGGAAACACTGCGCCCGGACGTGCTGAAGATTGACCGCTCGTTTACCAGCTCGGTGGGGATAGACAGCGTCAATGCCACGGTGACCGATATCATTATCGCCCTCGCCAACCGGCTGAATATTATTACCGTTGCCGAAGGGGTGGAGACGCAGGAACAGGAAAGCTACCTCAGAGACCACGGTGTCGATGTGCTGCAGGGGTTTTATTATGCCCGGCCGATGCCGGTGGAGGCATTCCCGGCGTGGCTGGCCAGTCGAGAGGCAACAGAATAACGCACCGGTCCCCAAGGGGACCGGTGCGCAGGACGATTACTCTTCTTCGTCGCTCGGCGGACGGGTGACCACCGCGCGAACCAGATCGACCCGGTAGTCATTCGCTTCCACCACGGTGAAATGCAGCGGCGGTAATGACACCACGTCGCCAATGCGCGGGATATGGCCATTGGCGGAGATCACCAGACCAGCAACCGTAGCAATATCCTCATCGTCATTGATCAGCGGATCCAGCCCCAGCGCCTGCTGCAACGCATGCAGGTCGGTCGACCCCTTAATAAGCCAGCCGTCGCCATCGATAACGATCTCCGGCGTCTCATCGGCGTCCGGGAATTCTCCAGCGATCGCTTCCAGAACGTCCAGCGGGGTCACTAATCCCTGCACCACGCCAAATTCATTGGTCACGATGACGAAACTGCCGCGGGCGCGGCGCAGGACGCCGAGCAGATTGATCGGGTCCAGCGTTTCAGGTACCACGATCGCCGGGGAGGCGGAGGCCAGCGCCGCGACGTTTTCGCCCGACTCCAGAGCCACCAGCATCTCCTTCGCCCGCACGATACCAATGATTTCATCCAGTTCTCCGCGGCAGACCGGGAACAGACTGTGCGGCGACGAAAGCAGCTGACGGCGAATTTCATCTTCACTCTGCTCGGCGTCGACCCAGCTGATTTCCCCGCGCGGCGTCATGATGCTGCGCAGAGAGCGCTGAGCCAGGGTCAGCACGCCGTTAATCATGTAGCGCTCTTCTTCCGCAAAGGCGCCTTCCGGTACCGGCACCGCCGCCGGGCTGTCAGCGTCGTGGTTGACGGAGGCCTGTTTATTACGGCCGCCCATCAGACGCAAGATCGCATCCGCGGTACGGGCGCGCAGCGGCAACGTCGACTGGTGACGTACAAAGTTGCGGCGCGCCACCTGGTTAAAGAACTCAATGATGATCGAGAAACCGATCGCCGCGTAAAGGTACCCTTTCGGAATATGGAAGCCAAACCCTTCCGCCACCAGACTCAGGCCGATCATCAACAGGAAGCTCAGACAGAGCACCACCACCGTCGGGTGCTGGTTGACAAAGCGCGTCAACGGCTTGGAGGCCAGCAGCATCATGATCATCGCGATCACGACCGCTGCCATCATCACCGGCAGATGGTTCACCATCCCGACCGCGGTGATCACCGCGTCCAGTGAGAAGACGGCATCCAGCACTACGATCTGCAGTACCACCACCCAGAAACTGGCATAGCCTTTCCCGTGACCGGCATCGTGCTGGCGGTTTTCCAGCCGTTCATGCAGCTCAGTTGTCGCCTTGAACAGCAAGAAGATCCCGCCAAGCAGCATGATGAGGTCACGCCCGGAAAAGGAGAAATCGGCGATAGTAATCAGCGGCTTCGTCAGCGTCACCATCCAGGAGATCACCGACAGCAGCCCCAGGCGCATCACCAGCGCCAGCGACAGGCCGATCAGTCGCGCTTTATCACGCTGCTTCGGCGGCAGTTTGTCCGCCAGGATGGCAATAAACACCAGGTTATCAATACCGAGCACAATTTCCAGAACGATAAGCGTCAACAGGCCGGCCCAGATTGAGGGATCCATTAACAATTCCATGTGCGACTCCGGTTAGCGGCAAGGTCAGTCATCGCCATGTCATGCACGGACGCGACAATAGATGCTGAAAGATAAGCGTGATGCGTGGAGGTGGCAACCAGGTGCCAGAAAGTGAAAAGACGTCGATGACGGTCCATACTGCGGGCTATGCCCTATACTCCTGAGTAATTAAACGGAAGTTAAACATAGCAAAATATAGAGCGAAATTGGAAAAGATTTACCTGAATTTGCAATAACTAAGGCTATTTTTTGCGCTGCAAAATTATTAGCAGGCGATGCCTGATTAACGGATCTTCATCACATTAATTATTTTTTCACTGTCTAAAATAATTCGCGGTAGTAACTATTTTCTATCTTACACCCTAACTGAATCGATTTTGTCCTCAAGAGTGATTCAGGATGTATCAAAGCAGATGATGCATTCACGATAATAAAGGAGGTAGCAAGTGACGATTGCTATTGTAATAGGCACACATGGTTGGGCTGCAGAACAGCTGCTGAAAACAGCAGAGATGCTGTTGGGCGAGCAGGAAAACGTTGGCTGGATCGATTTCGTTCCGGGTGAAAACGCCGAAACGCTGATCGAGAAATACAATGCCCAGTTGGCAAAACTGGATACCAGTAAAGGCGTGCTGTTTCTCGTCGATACATGGGGAGGCAGCCCGTTCAACGCTGCGAGCCGCATTGTCGTCGATAAAGAGCACTACGAAGTTATCGCCGGCGTCAACATCCCGATGCTGGTGGAAACCTTCATGGCCCGCGATGACGATCCTTCCTTTGATGAGCTGGTCGCCTTAGCGGTAGAGACCGGCAGCGAAGGCGTGAAAGCGCTGAAGGCCAAACCGGTGGAAAAAGCGGCCCCTGCGCCCGCTCCAGCCGCGGCGCCTAAAGCCGCAGCACCGGCCAAACCGATGGGTCCGAATGACTACATGGTGATTGGCCTCGCGCGTATCGACGATCGCCTGATCCATGGTCAGGTCGCCACCCGTTGGACCAAAGAGACCAACGTCACCCGCATCATCGTCGTCAGCGACGAAGTCGCCGCAGATACCGTGCGCAAAACCCTGTTGACCCAGGTTGCGCCGCCGGGCGTCACCGCCCACGTGGTGGACGTCGCCAAAATGATCCGCGTCTACAACAACCCGATGTACGCCGGACAGCGCGTCATGCTGCTGTTTACTAACCCGACCGACGTTGAGCGCGTCGTCGAGGGCGGCGTGAAAATCACCAGCGTCAACATCGGCGGTATGGCGTTCCGCCAGGGCAAAACCCAGGTTAACAACGCGATTTCGGTCGATGCCAAAGATATTGAGGCGTTTAACAAGCTGAACGCACGCGGTATCGAGCTGGAGGCACGTAAAGTGTCCACCGACCCGAAACTGAAAATGATGGATCTGATCGCCAAGGTCGATAAATAACCCGGACGATCGCGCCCCAGTTTTCACTTTAAGACTTAATCAACAGGAGAAGTACAATGGAGATTACCCTTCTTCAGATTGTGCTGGTGTTCATCGTCGCGTGTATTGCGGGTATGGAGTCGGTGCTTGATGAATTTCAGTTCCACCGTCCTCTGGTCGCCTGTACGCTGATCGGCGCCGTTCTCGGCGATATGAAAACCGGTATTATTATCGGCGGTACGCTGGAAATGATCGCCCTGGGCTGGATGAACATCGGTGCGGCGGTTGCCCCTGATGCCGCGCTGGCGTCCATTATTTCCACCGTTCTGGTTATTGCCGGCCATCAGAGCATCGGCGCCGGCATCGCGCTGGCTATCCCGCTGGCGGCTGCAGGCCAGGTGCTGACCATCATCGTGCGTACTATCACCGTAGCCTTCCAGCACGCGGCGGATAAAGCGGCGGAGAATGGCAACCTGACCGCCCTGTCGTGGCTGCACGTCTCGTCCCTGTTCCTGCAGGCGATGCGTATCGCTATCCCGGCCGTCATCGTGGCCATTTCCGTCGGTACCAGCGAAGTCCAGGGCCTGCTGAACGCAATCCCTGAAGTGGTCACCAGCGGCCTGAACATCGCCGGCGGCATGATCGTGGTGGTTGGTTACGCGATGGTCATCAATATGATGCGCGCGGGCTACCTGATGCCGTTCTTCTACCTCGGCTTCGTCACCGCCGCCTTCACCAACTTCAACCTGGTGGCCCTGGGCGTGATTGGCGCGGTCATGGCAATCCTCTACATCCAGCTGAGCCCGAAATATAACCGCGTCGCCGGTGCCCCGGCTCAGGCGGCTGGTAACAACGATCTCGATAACGAACTGGACTAACAGGTGAGCGAAATGGTTGATATGACTAAAAATACCACCGAGAAAAAACTCACTCAGAGTGATATTCGTGGCGTGTTCATTCGTTCTAACCTGTTCCAGGGTTCATGGAACTTCGAACGTATGCAGGCGCTGGGCTTCTGCTTCTCTATGGTTCCGGCGATTCGTCGTCTGTACCCGGAGAATAACGATGCGCGTAAGCAGGCGATTAAGCGTCACCTTGAGTTCTTCAATACCCATCCTTACGTTGCCGCTCCGGTACTGGGCGTAACCCTGGCGATGGAAGAGCAGCGCGCCAATGGCGCAGAGATTGACGATGGCGCCATCAACGGCATCAAAGTCGGTCTGATGGGACCGCTGGCCGGCGTCGGCGACCCGATCTTCTGGGGCACTGTGCGTCCGGTGTTCGCGGCCTTAGGCGCTGGGATCGCGATGAGCGGTAGCCTGCTCGGTCCTCTGCTGTTCTTTATCCTGTTCAACGCAGTGCGTCTGCTGACCCGCTACTATGGCGTCGCCTATGGTTACCGCAAAGGCGTGGACATCGTTAAAGATATGGGCGGCGGCTTCCTGCAGAAACTAACTGAGGGGGCGTCAATCCTCGGCCTGTTTGTCATGGGGGCGCTGGTTAACAAGTGGACGCACGTGAATATTCCGATGGTGGTGTCAAAAATCACCGGCTCTGACGGACAGGTTCACGTCACCACGGTGCAAACCATCCTCGATCAGTTGATGCCGGGCCTGGTACCGCTGCTGTTGACCTTCGCCTGTATGTGGCTGCTGCGTAAGAAAGTTAACCCGCTGTGGATCATCGTTGGCTTCTTCGTCATCGGTATCGCAGGCTACGCTGTCGGCCTGCTGGGTCTGTAATTTCCAGGTTGTACGCCGGGGGCTTGCCCCCGGCTTTTTTTTATCAGGAGGAACGCAAAGCAATGACATTCACGGACCTGGTGATCATCCTGTTCATCCTTGCGCTACTGGCCTACGCGGTGTATGACCAGTTTATTATGCCGAGGCGCAACGGCCCGGTGCTGCTGGCCATTCCCCTGCTTCGCCGCAGCCGCGTTGACGGCCTGATCTTTGTCGGCCTCATCGCCATTCTGATCTATAACAACATCACCCAGCACGGTACCCCGATCACCACCTGGCTATTGTCTGCGCTGGCGCTGATGGGACTCTATTTATTCTGGATCCGTACGCCGAAAATCATTTTCAAACCGCGCGGCTTTTTCTTCGCCAACGTGTGGATAGAATATCAGCGAATTAAAGAGATGAATTTATCCGAAGACGGCGTGCTGGTGATGCAATTAGAGCAACGGCGGCTGCTGATTCGCGTACGAAATATCGACGATCTGGAGAAAATATACAAACTTCTTGTTTCAACTCAATGAGTTAAAAATATAGCCAGCGCTATGTTTTTTCCGATTTTGTCTGGGGGATTATATAGCCATGGCTATATTTCCCCACCTGCTCTTCTGTTTTTCATTAACTATTTATTTACTTATAAATTCAAATGAAAATCGTTATCATTTGGTTATTAAAATAGCCCTCTTCTGTTATTGTTTTATATTCTAAAAATATGTTAAGGTTGCGCCCGTCGTTGGGGAGTAGCCGATTTCCTGCCCGCCAGGAAATGTACGTGTCAACATACTCGTTGCAAAACGTGGCACGTACGGGTTGAAGTGATTCAATCAGGCGAGACCATAGATACATCACTGCTGTACGTATTGCTCAGCCATTGAGCGGCTCCGCGTATATTTACTGGGGGCAGCGATGTGTCATATGGATTATCCCCGGTCAGGACAGGCACATGAATTTATCCGCAACCCTTCTTCTCGCTTTCGGCATGTCTATGGACGCCTTCGCGGCCTCTATTGGCAAAGGCGCCACCCTGCACAAACCCAAATTCTCAGAAGCAGTGCGCACCGGGCTGATTTTTGGCGCTATTGAAACCCTGACGCCGCTGGTCGGCTGGGGACTGGGCATGCTGGCCAGCCAGTTTGTTCTCGAATGGAACCACTGGATTGCCTTTATTCTGCTGGTGTTTCTCGGCGGGCGGATGATCATCGAGGGGTTTCGCGGCGACAGCGACGAGGCGTGCGAGGCGCCTCGCCGGCATGGCTTCTGGCTGCTGGTCACCACCGCCTTCGCCACCAGCCTTGACGCCATGGCGGTCGGCGTCGGCCTGGCCTTCCTGCAGGTCAGCATTGTCACCACCGCGCTGGCGATCGGCTGCGCCACCTTTATCATGTCGACGCTGGGGATCATGGTAGGTCGCTTTATCGGCCCGCTGCTGGGCAAACGGGCCGAAATTCTCGGCGGTATCGTGCTGATTGGCATCGGCAGCGAAATCCTCTGGAGCCATTTCGCCGGTTAAGCTTTACTCCTCGCGCTGCCAGCAATGGATCATAAAATCGGTCTGGCAGCCAAAGGTTGCCTGCTGACGCAGCGCGTCATGCACGTCGGCGTTGGCCCGCCACGCGAACGGCGTCATCTGCAGCAGGGCCTGCGCTTCACTGCCCGTCAGGGTCATCGGATAAGCCAGCTGCTGCTGCGCATCCAGGCGGAACCCCGGCATCGCTTCCGTCTTCAGCTCATGCAGGCGGATCTCATCGTAAATCAGCCCTTTCAGCTCCAGCAAATGGCGGGGTCCCGGCGTGGCGGTGATCACCCACCCGCCAGGCCGCACCACTCGCGCCAGCTCACCGGCGTTGCAGGGGGCGTAAATGCGCACTACCGCATCGAAGCTGTTATCGGAGAACGGCAGACGCTGGCTGGAGGCGACGCAAAAATTCACCTGCGGATAGCGTTTTGCCGCCGCGCGGATTGCCGGCTTCGATACGTCCAGCCCCCAGCTGCGGCTGGCGATGGCGGCAAACGCGTGGGTGTAATATCCTTCGCCACAGCCGATATCCAGTAACGCCTGAGGGGCAGCGTGCCGCAATCGCTCAGCGATAGCGTCCCGCAGCGGCTGATAATGCCCGGCGTCGAGGAACGCCCGACGGGCCTGCATCATCTCAGCGCTATCGCCGGGATCGCGCGACCGTTTGAACTGCACCGGTAGCAGATTGACGTACCCCTCTTTCGCCAGATCGAACTGGTGCCGCTGCGGGCAGGAATAGTGGTTGTCGCTACGGCTGAGCGGCGCGTGGCAAAGGGGGCAACTGTATGACATGACGGCTCCGGTGTCGCTGAAAGGGCGAAAGTGTAGCGCTATTCGCCCTTGCAGACCACTGTTACAGCGCCGGCGCCAGCGGGTGGCTGTCGTGCATGACGATCAGATTCTCCGCGCCTTGCGGCATACCGTCCGGCATGACGTTCTCCAGCCGCAGGACGTCGCCCATAATCTGGCTGAATACCGGAGCGGAAACGGCCCCGCCGTAATACGAGCCATTGCTGGGATCGTTCATCACTACCACCAGCGCGAACTGCGGACGGCTGGCGGGCGCCACGCCGGCGGTATAGGCCACATATTTATCAATATATTTGCCGTCCGGGCCGATCTTCTTCGCCGTCCCCGTTTTTACCGCCACCCGGTAGTCGCGCACCGCCGCCTTGGTGCCGCCTCCGCCCGGGAGCGCCACGCTCTCCATCATATGCTCCACGCTGTGGACAATATTCTCCGGCATTACGCGCGTGCCAATCACTGGCGGGTCGATGCGGGTGATCGACAACGGTCGTTCAATGCCGAAGCCGCCGATGGTGGCATAAACATGCGCCAGCTGGAGCGGGGTCACCATCAAACCATAGCCGAAAGCGAAGGTGGCGCGATCCAGTTGCCCCCAGTAGCGACGATGCGGCATCAGCCCAGCGCTTTCCCCGGTCAACCCCAGCCCCGTCGGCTCGCCGAAACCGAAAGCCGTATAGGTGTCAATCAGATGCTGCACCGGCATGGCCAGAGAGAGATGCGACACGCCGGTATCGCTGGATTTCTGCAGGATCCCGGTCAGGCTCAGCTCCGGATAATAGCCGACATCGCGGATACGGTGGCCGTCAAGGACAAACGGATGGGTGTCCACGACGCTGTCCGGCTGGACAATCCCCTGCTGCAGCGCGGTCATGATCACCAGCGGTTTGACGGTCGACCCCGGCTCGAAGGTATCGCTGATGGCCCGGTTGCGAAAATCATCCAGCGTTGCGGCATCGCGATTGTTTGGATTGAAGTCGGGATAGCTGGCCATCGCCAGGATCTCGCCGGTATCGATTTTGATCAGCACCGCTGCCCCGGACTCGGCTTTATTCCAGCGAACAGCATTGTCGAGGGCATCTTCCGTTACCGTCTGCAGGCGCTCATCGATACTCAACTGCAGATTATGCGCCGGCACCGGCGGTACTTCGGTAATATTCTCAATCACATTGCCATGTTTATCTTTACGCACCAGACGTCGCCCGGGTTTACCGGTCAACTGGGCGTTGAAGCTTTTCTCCACCCCTTCGATGCCCTGATTATCGACATTGGTAAAGCCCAGCAGATTGGCAGCCACGTGGCCTGCCGGATAGAAACGCCGCGATTCATCACGCAGGTAGACGCCAGGCAGATGCAGTTTATCAATCCACTCCGCCTGCTCGGGATTGATCTGCCGCGCCAGATAGAGAAAGCGGGCATGAGGATGGCTCTGTACCCGCTGGGCCAGTTCCCCGAGGTTGAGATGCAGCGCTTCGGCCATCGCCTGCCAGCGGGGGCCGTAGCCGACGCCGCCTTTCTCCATGGTGGTCTGCGGATCGATCCAGATCGCGCTAACCGGAACGCTCACCGCCAGCGGTCGTCCTTCCCGGTCGGTGATCATCCCCCGCTCAACCGCAACGGGCTCTTCGCGCAGAGAACGCATATCCTCTTGCTTTACCAGATTATCGGGGGAAACAATCTGCAGCCAGCCCACGCGGGCCAATAGCAGTCCCAGACAACCGAGTATGGCCACACAGAGTAACCCGAAGCGAATCGGGGTAAAGCTGGCGGCGGACTTCATTTTTTTGTTTAGCACCATAGCTCCGGCATTGTTTTGCAACCAACTGATTTAACAGAAAATTAGCAAAACAGACTGCTACACAATGCTAATAAAGTTGAGTATTTGCAACAAGACGCGACGAGAGGGGGAAAAATGACATGCTTTGCAATAAAAACGCAAAAGCCCCGCACAGGCGAGGCTTTTATACAAGAAGAGTGGTCTTGTATCAGATAGCAGTTACGTTAACTGCAGCCGGACCTTTCTGGCCGTCCTGAATTTCGAACTCAACGTTCTGGCCTTCAGCCAGAGTTTTGAAGCCGTTACCCTGGATAGCGGAGAAGTGTACGAACACATCTTTGCTGCCATCAGCCGGAGTAATGAAACCAAAACCTTTAGACTCGTTGAACCACTTAACTTGACCTTTAATCTTTGCCATTTGCAAAATTCCTTAGACTGTTTTCTTCGCCTGCTGGCGTTTACATAGATAAAACTGACACATAACTGCATGAGGCACTAATTTAAGGTTCGGCAGAGAAGCGGTATTCAACGACAACGTGTTTACTCAGGACTTCTTTACTGAAAATGCCACACATAAACAGAACTGTACCTCGTTTAACCCGAAAGGTGTTATCACACACTACGTAAATAATGGCAAGCCATTTTTAAACGTGTCTCGATCGTTCGCACAAATTATAAGGTAATCCTTTGATCGCCTGCACATTTATGCGTCTTTGCCGCCCCTGGCAAGGCGCTATGGCGTTTATCAATAACGCCGGAGCGCTGCCTTATAACTGCAACTTTTTTACCATAGCTCAACAACTTCGCTTCGTCCAGGTATGTCCGTATACGAACTGCCAGTATACGGGCGACTGACGAGCCGTGATGAATATTGATGCGCAAAATTCGTTATAACCCCAGACGAAAAATCGCTAAAGCCAGGCCAGTGTAGTGATAATAAATCCTTTCAGTCGTCTCGCTAAAAATAGTGCTAATTCTGCACCTTAATAATGAAAAAAAGATGACAGCGTCACGTTATCCGACAATAAACGCGGCGGGGATCACTTTATTTACAGCGTGTATAAAAGAGGATAGTGCATTGAGAAAGGAATAATGGAATAAGAATAAGATATTACCGACCGCTATCATGCAGGTGCGCATCATATGATGCACACCTGTCGAGGTACTTAGCGCTCTGCCACCAGGCGGATAAACTCATCCTCCCCTTTCGCCTTATCGGCGACGGTCGGCTCGACCACGTCCTCTTTTTCCGGCGCACTGGCTTCGCACAAGCGACGTAGCAGCGCATTCTGCCGCTTTTGCTGATCCAGCAGAGCCTGCAGCAGTTCTATCTGCTCATTCGCCCGCGAGCTGGCGCGGTTGACGAAGAACCATAACAACAGACCGACAAGCAGCAGCGCCGCAGACACGGCCAGCGATGCCAGATTTAAGATCCCAGGATTTAGTAACTCACTCATTTCACCACCTCAAAGAGAAGGCGTTCATTCTACCACCCGCGGCGCAGAAGGAAATCAGTCGTCAGAAAAATGTCTTACCACGGGATAAATTTATTGATAGTGCAAATGCCGCTGAAAAACTGAACATCCTGGTCGCACATTACGTTAAGCATCTGAGTCCACAGCAACAGGCAGCCTGCTATGATGACTATCAGTAAAACCCACCGTAATTTTTTCACTCCACTCTCCGCATCAGTACTTTATGTCGCCAGGATAACACGGCCTTCTTAAACCGCGGCTAACTGTAATACGAAAGGCAAGTTTAGGAATCATCGACTTGTTTCAAAACGTGTTCGTGTCAAAATCACGGCAAGGATCATACAAATAATGAGGCATCAATGCGATTAATCATTCGTACTATTGTGGTCGTGGCTATCTTATGGATTGGCGTATTATTAAGCGGCTACGGGGTATTATTCCACAGTGAAGAAAACGTCGGCGGCCTAGGCCTGAAGTGTCAATATCTCACCGCCCGTGGGGTCAGTACCGCACTTTATGTGCATTCCGATAGCGGCGTGATCGGCGTCAGCA
Source organism: Klebsiella sp. 1SOBk10mer (assembly GCF_046602535.1). Taxonomy (NCBI): domain Bacteria; kingdom Pseudomonadati; phylum Pseudomonadota; class Gammaproteobacteria; order Enterobacterales; family Enterobacteriaceae; genus Klebsiella; species Klebsiella sp. 1SOBk10mer. The sequence continues at coordinate 679,058 of NZ_JBKIUP010000001.1, read as the reverse complement.
GCTGCCCGCTGCTGCGTAAAAGCGCAACCGTCGTGGATAACGGCTAATATCGAATCGGCGACCGCGACGATAGCGCCGCGGTCGCCGAATGCTTCAGCGCGGTCAGAAGGGGTAGTCGTTGTAGCCCATCTGCTCAGAAATCTTGCGCGCCGCCTGGTGCAGCATCGCCACATATTCATGCAAACGTTCTTCAGAGAACCGTAAGGTCGGGAAAGAGATGCTCAACCCGGCGATGACTACGCCGAAACGGTCGAATACCGGTACCCCAATGCAGCGCAGCCCCTCTTCCTGCTCTTCATTATCTTCGCCGTATCCCTGCTCGCGAACGCCATCCAGCACCTTCAGCAACTCAGCGGTACTGGTGATGGTCCGCTCGGTGCTGCGTTTATACTCCACGCCGTCAAGGATCTGCTCCACTTCGCTGCGATCGCGCCACGCCAGCAGTACTTTGCCAATCGCGGTGCTGTACAACGGATTGCGACGGCCGATACGAGAGTACATCCGCAGGTTATACATCGAATCAATCTTGTGAATGTAAACAATACTGTCTTCATCCAGCGCGCCGAGATGGATAGTCTCTTTCGTCAGTCGGGAGAGTTCCCGCATCTGAATATCGGCGCTGCGCACCAGGTCGACGTTCTGCAGCGCGCGCGCCCCCAGCTCGAACAGTTTGAGCGTGAGGGAGTATTTCTCAGACTCTCCCTCCTGCGCCACATAGCCCAGTGATTTCATGGTCTGTAAAAAGCGATAAACGGTGCTTTTCGACATCATGACGCGCTGGGACAGTTCGGTAATGCCAATTTCACGCTCTTCACCCAGCGCCTGCAGGATGCCGAAAACCTTCAATACCGAAGAGACAGAATCTGGCTGTTTATCCAAATCTGCACCTGCCATTTATCACCTCGTCGTAACTGTTTTATAAAATTTAGAACCGGTTTTTATTATAAATTCGCTGCCTCTGCGCCGCAATCATTCTTCTGCCACTTCGTTACAAATCTGCGACATACGGCGGAATAATCAATGCTAAACTCATCATTCAAAAAACCGTTTCATTTAAGACTCATTTTCACCATGGATAAAAACTCTTCCGATGGCGTGCCGCTGCCGCAGCGCTATGGCGCCATTCTGACCATTGTGCTTGGGCTGACCATGGCCGTGCTCGACGGGGCCATCGCCAACGTCGCGCTGCCGACCATCGCCAGCGATCTTAACGCCTCCCCGGCGGCTTCAATCTGGATCGTTAACGCCTACCAAATCGCCATTGTGATCGCCCTGCTACCGCTCTCTTTCCTCGGCGACATGGTCGGCTATCGCCGTATCTATAAGATAGGCCTGGTGGTGTTTATCTTTACCTCACTAGCCTGCGCCCTCTCGCGCAGCCTCGAAATGCTGACTTTCGCTCGCGTCGCCCAGGGGCTGGGCGGCGCCGCGCTGATGAGCGTAAACACCGCGTTGATCCGCCTGATTTATCCGCAACGCTTTCTCGGTCGCGGCATGGGTATCAACTCCTTTGTCGTCGCCGTCTCTTCAGCAGCAGGCCCGACGATCGCCGCTGCGATCCTCTCCCTTGCCTCCTGGCAATGGCTGTTTTTAATTAACGTGCCTCTCGGCATCGTCGCCTTACTCCTGGCGATGCGCTTTCTGCCGCCCAACAGCGCGCGCAGCAAAATCGTCCGCTTCGATTTGCCGAGCGCCATCATGAACGCGCTGACCTTCGGGCTGTTGATCACCGCCCTGAGCGGTTTCGCACAGGGCCAGTCCACTCAGCTGGTGCTGGCGGAGGTCGCCGCTATGCTGGTGGTGGGCTTTTTCTTCGTTCGCCGTCAGCTCACGATGCCCGTCCCGCTGCTGCCGGTCGATCTGCTGCGCATCCCACTCTTCTCCCTCTCTATCTGCACCTCCATCTGCTCTTTCTGTGCGCAGATGCTGGCGATGGTCTCTCTGCCCTTCTTCCTGCAAACAATGATCGGGCGCAGCGAAGTGGAGACCGGCCTGCTGCTGACGCCGTGGCCGCTGGCAACGATGGTGATGGCGCCGCTGGCCGGTTATTTAATTGAAAAATGCCATGCGGGGTTGCTGGGGGCCATTGGGCTGCTGGTTATGGCCTGCGGCCTGTTCGGCCTGGCGCTGCTTCCGGCGTCGCCCAGCGATCTGGATATTATCTGGCGTATGGCGCTGTGCGGCGCCGGCTTCGGGCTGTTCCAGTCGCCAAACAACCACACCATTGTCGCCTCGGCCCCGAGCCATCGCAGCGGCGGCGCCAGCGGCATGCTGGGTACCGCTCGCCTGCTCGGCCAGAGCACCGGCGCCGCGCTGGTGGCCCTTTTATTCAACCTGCTCGGCAACAGCGGCACCCACACCGCCCTGCTGCTGGCCGGCATCCTGGCGACCGTCGCTGCGCTGATTAGCGGTCTGCGCGTCACTCAGCCGCGCGCAGCCTGACGATTAAGGACAAAAAAAATCCGCAGCCTTCGGGCTGCGGATTTTTATTTTCAGCGTCAGATTGACGGACTATTTCAGATATTCTCCGCTACGCAGCGCTTCAATACGCTTGTCCAGCGGCGGGTGGGTCATAAACAGCTCGCTCATAGACTTCGCTTTACCGTTGATGCAGAACGCCATCATGCTGCTGGCTTCCTGCGGCTCATAGCTGGTTTTCAGGCGCTGCAGGGCGGCAATCATCTTTTCGCGGCCCACCAGACGCGCCGAGCCGGCATCAGCATGGAATTCGCGATAACGAGAGAACCACATGGTGATAATGCTGGCCAGAATACCGAACACCAGCTCCAGCACCGTGGCGACGGCGAAGTAGATCAGCGGGTTGCCATTGCTGCTCTCGCCTTCATCTTCCCGGTTGCCGCCGAGGAAGCCGGCCGCAATCTGCGCGATAACGCGGGAGATAAAGATAACGAAGGTGTTCACCACCCCCTGAATCAGAGTCATGGTGACCATATCGCCATTGGCGATGTGGCTGATTTCATGGGCGATGACCGCTTCCGCTTCATCACGGCTCATGTTTTGCAACAGCCCGGTACTGACAGCGACCAGCGAGGCGTCGCGACGCGCACCGGTAGCGAAGGCGTTGATGTCAGGGGCGTGATAGATAGCCACCTGCGGCATGGCAATGCCCGCCTGCTGCGCCTGCTGCGCAACGGTGTTCATCAGCCAGCGTTCCGTTTCGTTGCGCGGCTGCTCGATCACTTCCCCACCCACAGACTTCAGCGCCATCCATTTCGACATCATCAGCGAAACGATAGAACCACCGAAGCCGAACAGCAGGGCCATAATCAACAGACCGGTCATGCTGCTGGATTGGATCCCCGTGAGGCTTAACACCAGCCCGAACACGACCATCACTGCCAGGTTCGTCAGCAGGAAAAGCGCGATTCGCATCATAATTTTCTTTTTACCTCAATTTAACAAAACGCACTATGCGATTACCCACATCGTATGGGTCAGGCTGCAATTTTCAACCATCAGCCCCCGCTAAGTCACGATAAAAACACAACTTTACATTTTGTAGCATCTTGCTGACAGCGGCAGAGCAGGTTGACATTTTGTTAGATGAGCTGAATGGCGATGACAAAGGGCATAAAAAAAACGGGCACCTCTCAGGGTGCCCGTTGGCGACTTATTGGCTGGCCGGCGGTTCCACCGCCGGGCGCGCTTTTTCGAGATGGGCGAGGTCTACCGCGATATGGACCGTCTCATCAAGATACGGATCCGGCTCCTGGTAATCCTTCGGCAAATCGTCCAGTTTTTTCAGCGGCGGTTTGCCTTCGCGTTTCAGGCGATCGTTAATCCGCGCCAGACGAATCGCATCATCCTCTTCGTTCTCTTTTTCACGCTGAGCGTAGTTCAGAGAGACGATGTTACGTTTGTCCTTCATCGCGTTATAACGGGCAATATCCTTCATGATGTACTGGAACTCAGGATCCTGGGCAATACGCTCGTCGTGGCGCTTGAGCAGTTCCGGTCCAAATGGGGTCAGATCCCCGGACTTCACGTAGGTGGCCGCGTTGATGCTATCCCACGGCAGCGCGTTGTCTTCATACTGCTCGCCGGTTTCGCGATCTTCATTGCCGGTTGGCATCATGATATCCGGCGTAACGCCTTTGCGCTGAGTACTGCCGCCGTTAATGCGGTAGAACTTCTGGATAGTGTACTGCACGGAACCTAACGCCGGCCAGTCCGGACGCAGCATCTGATCGTAGATACGATTCAACGAGCGATACTGCTGTACGGTACCTTTGCCGAAGGTCGGCTCGCCAACGATCAGCGCGCGGCCATAATCCTGCATTGCGGCGGCAAAGATCTCAGACGCCGAGGCGCTAAAGCGGTCAACCAGCACCACCAGCGGCCCTTTGTAATAGACTACGCCATCGTTATCGCTGTCTTCGCGCACCTTGCCATTGTTATCCCGCACCTGCACCACCGGGCCGGACGGAATAAACAGCCCCGACAGCGATACCGCTTCGGTCAGCGCCCCGCCGCCGTTGCTGCGCAGATCGATAACGATGCTACTGACGTTCTGTTTTTCCAGCTTCTGCAGCTGCACCTTCACGTCATCGGTCAGGCCAACGTAAAAGCCCGGGATATCCAGCACGCCGACTTTTTCTTTACCAACGGTTTTCACCGACATCTTCACCGCGCGATCTTCCAGACGGATGCGCTCGCGGGTCAGGGTGACGATACGCGTCTTGGCCCCTTTGCCGGCCGGCAGGATCTCAAGGCGAACCTTGCTGCCCTTCGGCCCTTTAATTAGCGCCACGACGTCATCCAGACGCCAGCCAATGACATCGACCATCGACTTCCCGGTCTGGCCGACGCCAACGATGCGGTCGCCGACGCTGATCGCTTTGCTCTTCGCAGCCGGACCACCGGCCACCAGCGAATTAATCACCGTGTAGTCATCATCCATCTGCAGCACAGCGCCGATCCCTTCGAGTGAGAGACTCATCTCGGTGTTGAACTGCTCGGTATTGCGCGGCGACAGATAGTTGGTGTGCGGGTCGATTTCGCGGGCGAAGGCGGTCATCGCCAGCGAGAAGACATCCTCGCTGTTGGTTTGCGCCAGACGACGGATAGCGAACTTGTAGCGACGGGTTAAGGTGTCGCGGATCTCTTTATCGTCTTTTCCCGCCAGCTTCAGGCTTAACTGGTCAAATTTAACCTTGGCGTCCCACAGCTTGTTCAGCTCGGCCTCGTCTTTCGGCCACGGCGCTTTGGAGCGGTCAAGGTTGAAATTGTCGTTGCCGGTAAAGTCCATCGGACGTTCCAGCACCTTCAAAGCATACTGATAGCGCTCGAAGCGGCGCTGCTGCGCCAGGTTGTAGAGGTCGTAGAAGACATCCAGTTTCCCGGTGCGCAGTTCGTCGCCGATTTGGTCTTTTTTCGCCGCGAACTTCGCCACATCGCTGGCCAGCAGCACATTATGGCTGTAGTCCAGCAGGTTCAGATAACGGTCAAAAATTTTTGCCGAGAAGGCGTTGTCGAGATCGAACTGACGGTAGTGAGAGCGGGTAAAGCGCGACGTCACGCGCTCGCTCACCGTCGCGTGCTGCGGCTCTTCTTTCAGCACGGGGATTTGATCTGCACGGGTTATTTCATCAACAGCGAAAGCATGGCCTGCTATTGCCAGCAGGCCCGCAAGCGCGGTGATTTTAAAAAATGTGTTCATGCCTGGCCCGGCCTCCGTTTCAGAACACCAGGTGTTCTGCGCGTACAATCATTGACATACCAGAAGTCAGCTGTACACGAACGCCATCTTTGGTGATTTCCAGAACGGTGGCGTCCATTGCGTTATTGCCTGCTTTTACCTTCAGCGCCTGGCCGACGGTCAGAACGGAAACATCCGATACCGGAGTAAGACGCTCTTCACGCGGAGCTTTGGCCGCAACAGGACGCGGTTTACGCTGTTCAGCGCCCTCTTTACGACGCGGCTGCTGAGGACGCGGTTTACGCTCGCGGCGAACGCCTTCATCCGGCTGGCCTGCAGCGGCAGCGGCTTCGCGTTTTTTCGCCTGCTGGGCAGCGCGCTGCGCCTGAACGCGAGCTTTCGCTTCTTCCAGCTGCTGACGCGCATGGACAATGTGCTGCTCTTCCAGTTCGCCGCACGGGTTGCCGTCCAGGTCAACGCGGATAGCGCCGGCTTTTACGCCGTAGAGATAGCGCCAGCTCGAGGTATAGAGACGTAATGCAGCGCGAAGCTGGGTTTTGCTGAGATTCATCTCACCACCCACTCGCTCAACGAGATCCTGAAAAATTCCGATTTTCAGGGGGCGCGCTTCGCCTTCAGCGCTGAAGCACTGAGGGAAACGTTCGGCCAGAAAGGCGATAACTTCTTTACTGCTATTCAACTTAGGTTGATTTTCCATGAAATTTCCTGATTACAACGGACGTAGCCAACAAGCCGCAGGCATGAACAGGCGACATTATAATGACGTCCTCGCTAAATGCTACGTTATCCGTTGATTATCCCACGACACGGGTAAAGATTTTTTGATAATCAGTGGCCGCGATAAGTTTTTCCAGATGCTCGACCAGTGTGCGCAACCCCTGCTCATCTTCAGCAGTGAAGCGGCCGTAAGCCGGACTGTCGATATCCAGCACGCCGATAATCTGGTCGTTCACGCGCAGGGGGAAGACAATTTCCGAATTACTGGCGGCATCGCAGGCAATGTGGCCGTCAAAGGCGTGGACGTCCTCGACGCGCTGCACCTGGGCTTGCGCCACCGCCGCGCCGCATACGCCGCGCCCAACCGGGATCCGGACGCAGGCCAGTTTGCCCTGGAACGGCCCCAGCACCAGGGTATCGCCTTCCAGAAGATAGAAACCGGCCCAGTTGACCTCGCCCAGTCGTTCAAACAGCAGCGCGCTGGTATTAGCGATCATCGCCAGAAAACTGGTTTCACCTGCCATTAATGCCTGGAAATCGCGGTTCAAATCCGCGTAAAATTCTGTTTTGCTCATTATATCTTCACTTGGTTGTCTTACTGCCTGATACGTACAGCCTACTAAAATAAGCATTAAATGCGCTTGGGCTCAAGATGAATTCATTCATAGGTTAAGATAGTGAGATACATTCATTCCTGTACGTAATAAATGCCGATAAAAACCCCCACCCTTAAGCCTGCGAATAAGATGGTCGTGCATGCCGTCAGCACGCCGCTTCCCTATGCGCATTATCAGCGCTGTACGCAGTGTGACATGCTGTTCCGCTTACCGGTGCTCAAACGCAACCAAAGCGCCTGGTGTCCACGCTGTAACGCGAAGGTGCGCGATGGCCGCGACTGGTCGCTGACCCGTCTGGGCAGCATGGCCCTGGCCATGCTGCTGTTAATGCCCTTTGCCTGGTCCGAACCCCTACTGCGCCTTCACCTGCTGGGGGTTCGCATTGACGCCAACGTCCTGCAGGGGATTTGGCAGATGACCGCGCAGGGCGACCCGCTTACCGCCGCGATGGTGCTGTTTTGCGCGGTGGTCGCCCCGGTACTGCTGGTGGTCTCGATTAGCTATCTGTGGCTGGGCAACGTGCTGGGGATGAACCTGCGCCCGGTGCTGCTGATGCTCGATAAGCTCAAGGAGTGGGTGATGCTGGATATCTATCTGGTGGGCATCGGCGTCGCCTCCATCAAGGTGCAGGATTACGCCTTTCTGCAGCCCGGCATCGGCCTGGTGGCGTTTATCTCCCTGACGCTGCTGAGCATCCTGACGCTTATCCATATGAACGTCGAAGAGCTATGGGAGCGCTTCTATCCCGAACGGCCGGCGACCCGCGCCGATAACAATCTGCAGGTGTGCACCGGCTGCCACTACACCGGCTACCGCGACGCCCGCGGCCGCTGCCGACGCTGCCACACGCCGCTGCACCATCGCCGGCCGCAGAGCCTGCAGCGCAGCTGGGCGGCGCTGATTGCCTCGCTGGTTTTCCTCCTACCGGCCAACCTGCTGCCGATCTCTATCATCTACGTCAACGGCGCGCGCCAGGAAGACACCATCCTCTCCGGGATCATCTCCCTCGCCAGCAGCAATATCGCCATCGCCGGCGTGGTGTTTATCGCCAGTATTTTGGTGCCATTCACCAAAGTTATAGTGTTATTTACCCTGCTGCTCAGCATACAATTCAAGTGCGAGCAGGGGCTGCGCACCCGCATCCTGCTGCTGCGGCTGATAACCTGGATTGGCCGCTGGTCGATGCTGGATCTGTTTGTTATCTCACTCACCATGTCGCTCATTAATCGCGATCAGCTCCTCGCCTTTACGATGGGGCCGGCCGCGGTTTACTTTGGCGGCGCGGTAATTTTAACTATTCTTGCAGTTGAATGGCTGGACAGCCGCTTACTTTGGGACGCACATGAGTCAGGAAACGCCCGCTTCGCAGACTGAAGCCAGAATAAAAACCAAACGTCGTATCTCGCCATTCTGGCTGTTGCCGGTCATCGCGCTGCTGATTGCCGCCTGGCTCATCTGGACCAGCTTTGACGACCGCGGATCGACGATTACTATCGATTTCCAGTCTGCTAACGGCATCGTGCCGGGGCGGACGCCTATCCGCTATCAGGGGGTGGAAGTCGGTACCGTCCAGGATATTAGTCTCAGTAAAGACCTGAGCAAGATTGAAGTTTCCGCCAGCATCAAGCGCGATATGAAAGAGGCGCTGCGCAAAGATACGCAGTTCTGGCTGGTCACGCCGAAAGCCTCTCTGGCCGGCGTGTCGGGCCTCGATGCGCTGGTGGGCGGGAACTATATCGGCATGATGCCGGGCAAGGGCGAACCCGAAGATCACTTCGTCGCCCTCGACACTCAGCCAAAATACCGTATCAACAACGGCGAGCTGATGATCCACCTGCAGGCGCCCGACCTTGGCTCTCTGAGCAGCGGCTCGCTGGTCTACTTCCGTAAGATCCCGGTCGGGCGGGTGTATGACTTCACGCTGAATGATAATAATCAGGGGGTCACCATTGATGTGCTGATCGAGCGCCGGTTCACCAACCTGGTGAAAAAAGGCAGCCGTTTCTGGAACGTCTCTGGGATCAAAGCCGATGTCGGCCTGAGCGGGGCCAAAGTGCAGCTGGAGAACCTTTCCGCGCTGGTGAACGGTGCCATCGCCTTTGACTCCCCTGCCGATTCGCAGGTCGCGTCGCAAAACGATGACTATCATCTGTATGAAGACCTGGCGCACAGCCAGCGCGGGGTGGTGGTGACCCTTGACCTGCCTGACGGCGACGGCCTGAAAGCGGGCTCGACGCCGCTGATGTATCAGGGGCTGGAAGTGGGCCAGTTAAGCAAACTGAATCTTAACCCCGGCGGCAAAGTCACTGGCGAGATGACCGTCGATCCAAGCGTGGTGACCCTGCTGCGGGAGAAAACGTTGATTCAGATGAAGAAGCCGAAGATCTCCCTCGATAACCCCAGCGTCAGCGCCCTGCTCACCGGCAATACCTTTGAGCTGGTGCCCGGCGAAGGCGAGCCACGTAATCACTTCTCCGTCATGCCAGCGGATAAAGCGCTGCTGGAGGAGCCCAATGTCGCCACCGTCACCCTTTCGGCGCCGGAGAGCTACGGGATCGACGGCGGCCAGCCGCTGGTGCTTCACGGAGTGAAAGTCGGCCAGGTGCTGGAGCGCAAGCTGACGGCCAAAGGGGTAACCTTCCAGGTGGCGATTGCCCCGGAATACCGCGATCTGATTCGCGGCGACAGCAAGTTTGTGGTGAACAGTCGTCTGGACGTCAAAGTGGGACTTGATGGCGTACAGGTGCTGGGCGCCAGCGCCAGCGAATGGGTGAACGGCGGGATCCGGGTGATCCCGGGTGAAAAAGGCGAAATGCAGAGCAGCTATCCGCTGTACGCCAACCTCGAAAAGGCGCAGGAAAACAGCCTGAGCGAAGTGCCGACCACCACCCTGAGCCTCTCCGCTGAGACGCTACCTGACGTTCAGGCTGGCTCGGTGGTGCTGTATCGTAAATTCGCCGTCGGCGAGATCATCGCCGTCAAACCGCGCAAAGACGCTTTCGATATCGATCTGCATATCAAGCCCGAGTACCGCTACCTGCTGACCAACAACAGCGTCTTCTGGGCGGAAGGGGGCGCGAAGGTTAAACTTGACGGCAACGGACTCACCGTTCAGGCCTCGCCGCTGGCCCGCGCCATAAAAGGGGCGATCAGTTTCGACAACCTCAACGGCAGCAGCGCCAATGCGCGGCTGAATAACAAACGCATCCTTTACGCTTCTGAAACGGCGGCGCGCGCCGTGGGCGGCCAGATCACCCTGCATGCGTTCGACGCCGGGAAGATGGCGGCCGGGATGCCGATTCGCTATCTCGGCATCGATATCGGTCAGATCCAGTCGCTGGAGCTGATCACCGCCAAAAACGAGGTGCAGGCGAAAGCCGTGCTTTATCCGGAATACGTCGGCACGTTTGCCCGCGCCGGGACCCGCTTCTCGGTGATCACCCCGCAGATCTCCGCCGCGGGCGTGGAGCATCTCGACACCTTGTTCCAGTCCTATATTAACGTTGAGCCCGGACGCGGCCCGGCGCGCCGCGACTTTGAGATCCAGGATACGACGATCAGCGACTCGCGCTATATCGACGGCCTGAATATCGTGGTGGAAGCGCCGGAGGCCGGATCGCTCGGCATCGGCACGCCGGTGCTGTTCCGCGGCCTGGAAGTCGGGACGGTGACCGGTCTGTCGCTGGGATCGATGTCTGACCGGGTCATGGTTAAGATGCGCATCAGCAAGCGCTACCAGTACCTGGTGCGCAATAACTCGGTGTTCTGGCTGGCCTCGGGTTACAGCCTCGACTTCGGCCTGGTTGGCGGCGTGGTGAAAACCGGGACCTTCAATCAGTTTATCCGCGGCGGGATCGCCTTTGCCACGCCGCCGGGTACGCCGCTGGCGCCGAAAGCCCAGGACGGCAAGCACTTCCTGCTGCTGGAGAGCGAGCCGAAAGAGTGGCGGGAGTGGGGCACCGCCCTGCCGCAGTAATCCTCGCCTCCCCTTCTCCCGCCCCGGCAAACGCCGGGCGCGGGCAGACACAAACCTCACGCCCCGGTGTCCTGCACCGGGGCGTTTGTGCTAAACTGCGCACCCTTTTTTTCTGTGGTGCGCTGCCTGTGGCCGAAAATACTGTCTATTTCCCTGAAGCGTTTCTTGCTCAAATGCGCGCGGCGATGCCGGCGCACCTCTCTTTCGACGAATTTATCGCCGCCTGTCAGCGCCCGCTACGCCGAAGTATTCGCGTCAATACGCTGAAAATCAGCGTCGATGATTTTCTCTCTCTGGTCGCCCCCTATGGTTGGCAGCTGACGCCGGTCCCCTGGTGCGAGGAGGGATTCTGGATCGAGCGGGACGACGACGACGCGCTGCCGCTGGGCAGCACCGCCGAACATCTCAGCGGTCTGTTCTATATACAGGAAGCAAGCTCAATGCTGCCGGTCGCCGCCCTGTTCGCCGATAACCCGCAGCCTGAACGAGTCATGGACGTTGCTGCCGCTCCGGGGTCGAAAACCACCCAGATCGCCGCCCGGATGGGCAATGCGGGCGGCATCCTGGCGAATGAGTTCTCCGCCAGCCGGGTGAAAGTGCTGCATGCCAACATCAGCCGCTGCGGCATCAGCAACGTCGCCCTGACCCATTTCGACGGCCGGGTGTTCGGCGCGGCATTGCCCGAAGCCTTCGACGCCGTTCTGCTTGATGCCCCCTGCTCCGGCGAAGGGGTGGTACGCAAAGATGCGGACGCGCTGAAAAACTGGTCGCCGGAGAGCAACCTCGACATCGCCGCCACCCAGCGCGAGCTTATCGACAGCGCTTTCCATGCCCTGCGCCCCGGCGGGACGCTGGTCTATTCGACCTGCACCCTTAACCGCGAAGAAAATCAGTCCGTCATTCACTGGCTGCTGTCCCGCTACCCGCAGGCGGTGGCGATCCAGCCGCTGGGAGAGCTGTTTCCCGGCGCGGCCGATGCCTTAACCGCCGAGGGATTTCTGCATGTCTTCCCGCAGATCTTCGATTGTGAAGGCTTCTTTGTCGCCCGCTTGCGCAAGACGGCGTCGATCGATCCGCTCCCGGCGCCGGGCTACAAGGTCGGCAAGTTCCCGTTTGCGCCGCTGAAGGGCCGGGAGGCCGCCGCGGCGACCGCCGCCGCCCGCGCTGTCGGGCTGGAATGGGACGCGAGCCACACGCTGTGGCAACGGGATAAAGAGCTGTGGCTGTTTCCGCAGTCTATGGAGCCTCTGTTTGGTCAGGTGCGGTTTTCGCGCATTGGCGTGCGTCTGGCGGAACTGCACAATAAGGGTTACCGCTGGCAGCATGAGGCGGTTATTGCCTTTGCCGCGCCGCAGCGCGCCTTCGAGCTGACGCTGGAGGAAGCGGAGGAATGGTATCGCGGACGCGACGTCTATCCGCAAACCCCGCCAGCGCAGGATGAAGTCATTGTCACCTTCCAGGGCGTGCCGCTGGGCCTGGCCAAGCGCGTCGGCTCCCGTCTGAAGAACAGTTACCCGCGCGAGCTGGTACGCGATGGGAAACTTTTTGCCGGCAAGGTGTGACGCCGCGCAAAAAATACGCACTTTTTGACTGGCGGTTTTCCCCCCATTGACTACGCTGAAAAATGACGGCCGCAACTGGTCGTACCACAACTCAGCTGAAAAAATGGGGTGAAGCGATGAGTAAAACCAATGTCCGCATCGGCGCGTTTGAGATAGACGATGCCGAACTGCATGGTGAACATCAGGGTGAGCGAACGTTAAGCATTCCCTGCAAATCCGATCCAGATTTATGTATGCAGCTTGACGCCTGGGATGCCGACACCAGCGTTCCCGCGATTCTCAATGGTGAGCATTCCGTCCTCTACCGTAAACATTACGACCGCCAGTCCGATGCCTGGGTCATGCGCCTTGCCTGACGCCAATGAACCCGTCGCCTGAGACGGGTTATTTATTTCCCCGTCCCGCCGTCATCCCCTACACTAAACAGTATGTCCCCCCGAACATGAGGCCAGGATGTTTGCCTTAGTGTTGTTTATTTGCTATCTGGATGGCGGCTGCGAGGACATTGTGGTTGACGTCTACCGCGAGGAAACGCAGTGCCTGGTGGCGATGGAAGATCAGCGGATCCGCCACGGCGGCTGCTACCCGATAGAAGATTTTATTGACGGCTTCTGGCAACCCGCCAGCGAATACAGTGACTTTTAGTCTGCCGACTGCAGCGCCACCAGCGTCAGCGTGCCGCCGAACACAGCGCCGGTGTCAATATAGTGTTGATTGTCGTAGTCATAACGCGCGCGAAGCGGCGTATGGCCAAACCAGAAATGGTCAGCCCCGGCGATAGCGCCATGACGCCCGGCCAGATGTTCACTCAGACGATGGCGGCTCCACAGGACCCGCTGGGGATCCACCGGCTGCTGCCAGCGATAGACCGGCGCCGGATAATCGGCATGGGCGATCACATGCCGCACTTTTGCGCACTCCACTTCAATAATCAACGGCAGCCGCTGACAGCGCGCCAGCAGGCGATCGACGTCATCCCGCTGCCGCACGTTGCTCCGGGCGTACCAGTCGCCGCCGTTCATCTGCCAGAGCGTCATATCTCCGCTCTCCAGCGCCTCGAGCGCCATCTGCTCATGATTCCCGCGCACGGCCCGGAACCAGCGGCTGCGCAACAGGCCGAGACAGTCAGCGCTTTGCGGCCCGCGATCGATCAGATCGCCCACCGAGATCAGCAGATCGGCCCAGGGATCAAAGCGCAGTCGGCGCAGGCGCGCCATCAGCAGCGCAAAGCAGCCATGCAGATCGCCCATCAGCCAGATATTACGCCAGTCTCTGCCATTAATACGCTGATACATATAATTACCTCTCTGCTGTAATTATAGGTAATTCCAGCTTATAGCCGCTGTTTTTTATTTACACCTCAATCGATTTTAAACAAACGGCAAATATAGTCGGCCAGAGGATTAAGCTTATCAGCGCCTCGTTTTAAAATAGCAGGAAATAGCAACGAGGTGTTTATCGTGACAGACAATAGCCTGCATTCATCCAGCGTGCTTACGCCGCGCTCGCATCTCATTGCCGATCTGGTGATGGGTAGATTAACACCCGCACCTATATGGCGGCAGAAAAATTACCGCTTTAAATTTCTACTGCGCACGGCATTATTTTATAGCCCGACTAAAGCGATGCTGGAGGCGCTGAGCGCTCGTGACGATTTTAACCAGCTGCTGGCGGCGCAGGCGACGCTGCCGGGGAAAGTGCACCGTCAATATCTAACGCGCGATCTCAACGCCTGGCAGCGGGCGATGGCGGTAATAAGCCATTATCGCTACGTCGATACCCTGCGCGGTTCCCGGCTGGCGCATGCCATGACCGCAGTGTGCGAGGTCCCGTTGCTGACGCTCAATGGAAAGGATGAGCGCCAGTTTTCCCTCTCGGCCTCTTCGGCCGGGAAGGCCGAGCGTGAGGGTGAAACCACCCTGTGGCTGCGCGACAGCGATCATACCCTGCTGGCCAGCGCCACCTTCAGCGTGACCTGGGATGGCAAAGCCTGGCAGCTGATCATCGGCGGCTTGCAGGGACCGCGACGCCACGTTTCTCACGAGGTGATCAAGCAGGCGACCCGCGCCTGCTACGGTCTGTTCCCGAAGCGCCTGCTGCTGGAGTTTATCTGGCTGCTGGCCGCTCGCAGCCATATCGCAGCGATTTACGGCGTTAGCGATAATGGCCATGTGTTTCGCGCCCTGCGCTATCGCCTGAGCAAGGGGCGCCATTTCCACGCCAGCTACGACGAATTCTGGCAATCCATCGACGGCAAGCCGGAAAGCCCCTGGCGCTGGCAGCTACCGCTGCGTCTGGAAAGAAAACCGCTGGAGAGCATCGCCAGTAAAAAACGGGCCGAATACCGGCGTCGATTCCAGCTGCTGGATCAGCTGGCGGAGCAGGTGGCAATATTGACGCAGCCACTGCCGGGCGAGTAATTTCACGACCAGTGAACTCGCCCCGTCACGCGGCGTTTGCTTATTATGTTCTTATTTCGCTACTATCATGGTCCCCGCAGACCACTGGATAGTCGTTAGCATGATGAGTAAAACCGAAATTTTCCTGCTGATTATTCTCGCGGTCGTCCTGCTGGGCAGCATATGGTTTATTTTCAGCGATGAAATTTGGCTTTTACTCTGCTATCTGGAAAGTCAGATATTTCCCACCTTCAGCGTTCCGGAATAATACCGGACGCTCGGAACTACGCCCCTCAATATTATTTCCCGCCCTTTCGTGGGGCGCGGACGGCTAATCGCATGAATTGCCAAATCAATAAGGTTTTGTTTATTCTATTTATCATACAAATATGTATACTAGCAGCCTTCCGATGTTGGCCCGCCAGTTAACCTGCACGCCGGGCCTGTTTAGGTGCAGGTTTTTTCTTTTCCTCTCCCCTCGCTTACGGTTCCGCCTTCCCCATACCGTTCTTCCGCAGGATGCAATTTGTGTGTAAATGAATTGTGTATGCTAAAAACGGTGTGCTATAACGGGACATCCAGAGGCCAGCCTGGTGATTGACTGAATTGACTGACAGGATGTCGCTGGTGATCGCGAAAGCAGACAGATTAAGATAAAAAGAGACCGAATACGATTCCTGTATTCGGTCCAGGGAAATGGCTCTTGGGAGAGAGCCGTGCGCTAAAAGTTGGCATTAATGCAGGCTAAGTCGCCTTGCACTATAAGAATAGTTTAACGCGTCAGCTTTTCCAGTCTGCGGCCAATGTGGCCGAATAATTCCTGGAAAAGTGGGCGCTGCCAGCCAAAAAACCGCCACTGCCGTTGTCCGGCAAGGGCGGTTTTTTTTATGCCATTACAGCGAGATAGCGCGAAAATCTAGCAGAGCTTCTGCGCGCGCTCGATAAACGGCGCGAGGCTCATTTTTTGCCCAGGATGCTGCGGATCGTCGATCTGGATCACTGAGATCGGCTGGGCGGTGGTTTTGCCGGCTTTGACCTGCTGCTCAGCCACCTCATTGAGCGGATACTGGACCAGAGTGCTCGGGTTGATAGCGTAAAGGGCATTGCCCGGACGACAGGTCAACATCACCTCTTCACGGTTGAACGCCCAGCTCTCCTTCCCTACCTCAAAGCGGCTCACGGTGATAATTTGCGGCGCCGCCAGTGCAGCGCCGGAGCTTGCCAGTAACAACATGGTCAGAACAATTTTTTTCATGATTTTGCCAGTTAATTCAATAAGGTTCCCAGGTGGCAAACAGACTGACGGCCAGCAGCGCCAGCGCGCCCAGCCCTATCTCAGCCTGCGTGGTTCGCAGGATCAGACTTTCCGCCCGCGAACCGCTTGCCGACATGCGCGGTACCAGAACATACCTGTTCACTAACGCAATTACCACCATCCCGGCCACCAGCGCACATTTGATCAACAGCAGACGTCCCCAGGGCGATGCGCCAATCATCCCTCCCTGGATCAACAGCGCATTGATCGCCCCGCTGGCAAGGGTGCCGGCGACGGCCAGATGCCCGTAACGTGAAAAGCGCGCCATGGTATAGACCGCGGCCTGCCGCCAGCGCCCCTGCGCCAGGCGCAGGCAATAGATAAAGGGCAACAGGCCGCCGAACCAGCTGGCAACGCAGAAGAGGTGGACAGCATGATTAGTCCGCTGCAGGGCGCCGAGTAAACCATCATGCATGGCGGCATGCCCTACCCCAGCGGAAAGCAGCAGCTGGGCCGCCAGCAGGGCCACCAGCTGGCGAGCGCCATGTCGGGGACGGATCCACACTACGGCGAGGGCGCTCCACGCCAGCAGGATCTGCCAGATCCACACCCCGCCGAAGCGGGTGCCCGCCACCGCCTGCCAGACGGCGGGTTGCCAGACATCTGCCCAGCCGTCGCCCATCAATCCCCCCTGCAGCAGATACAGCGCCAGGGTAGAGAGGGCGCCGATCAGCAGCAGCGGGCGCAGCAGCGGATAGAAGCGCAGCATCAGTACGCGTCGCAGCGGCACGGGCGCCCACCAGGCGCCATACAGCACGCAGCCAAAAGCCAGCATCAGGGTGATAAAGTGCCCAAAGCGCAGAGTAATGTAGAGCCCGGTCAGCATCGCTTACTTCACGCTAAAGGTGTATTGCCCTTTGGTTTTATGGCCATCCACTGAGACCACATGCCAAGCCACAGTGTATTCTCCCGGCGGCAAGGTTTCCGCTACAGGCACGGTGACCTGGGCGGGGTTGTCGGCGCTGCGGGTCAGTTTGCCGGTGGCTACCGCATGCTGCTGTGGACCGGTGACGGTCACGCCGCTGAACGCGGGTTCAATGCCTTCGGAGAAACTGAGCGTCAACGTCTGCGGGGAGGCCGCCAGCTGCGCTCCGGCGGCGGGGATCTGCTGCTGCAGGTGAGCGTGGGCGAGCGCGCCCGCCGCGGTTAATAGCCCGGCAAACGCAACGGAGAGGCGCAATGCGCGTCCAGCAAGAAGTCGCATATTCGTCATTCCCTTTTGTTATGTCTGTAGCACAGAGAATAACCCTGTATAATGGCAGAGTCGAGCCGGGCGTCAGGCCCTGACCGGGTTTACAAGCAGAGTGGAGTGTATGATGGAAAGAAATCTGGCCAAAATTTCGCAAGATGAGATGGATAAAGTTAACGTCGATCTCGCCGCCGCCGGCGTCGCCTTTAAAGAGCGGTATAATATGCCGGTGGTCGCTGATTTGGTCGAGCGTGAACAGCCCGCCCATCTGCGCGACTGGTTCCGCGAACGGCTGATCGCCCATCGGCTGGCCTCCGTTTCACTGTCCCGCCTGCCCTGGGAGCCGAAACAGAAATAATGCCTACTTGCCCCCTCGCCGTCGGTTGGCAAGCCCGACCAATTACTTTACGCTTATTGTTTTGCTCTGGAGCGAGCCATGCTGCGCGTCATTGATACCGAAACCTGCGGACTGCAGGGGGGCATCGTTGAAATCGCCTCGGTCGACATTGTCGACGGGCAAATCACCAATCCCATGAGTCATCTGGTGCGTCCTGACCACCCCATCAGCCCGCAGGCGATGGCTATCCACCGGATTACCGAAGAGATGGTCGCCGATAAGCCGTGGATTGAGGAGATTATTCCGCACTATCATGGCAGCCCGTGGTACGTCGCGCATAACGCCAGCTTCGATCGTCGGGTGCTACCGGAGATGCATGGCGAGTGGATCTGTACGATGAAGCTGGCCCGCCGGCTGTGGCCGGGGATCAAATACAGTAATATGGGGCTCTATAAATCACGTAAGCTGAACGTGGCCACGCCGCCGGGGCTGCATCACCACCGGGCGCTGTATGACTGCTATATCACCGCTGCGCTGCTGCTGGATATCATCAACGTTTCCGGCTGGACGCCTGACGAAATGGCCGATATCACCGGTCGGCCGGCGCTGCTCACCACCTTTACCTTCGGCAAATATCGCGGTAAAGCCGTCGCCGAGATTGCTGAAAACGATCCAGGCTATCTGCGCTGGTTATTCAACAATCTCGACCGCATGAGCCCCGAACTGCGCCTCACGCTCAAGCATTACCTTGGGGAATAGCCCCTACACTGCCGCTTTCCCCGGCAGTGTCCCTTGCGCCAGGGCGATGAAAAAGGCGTACTCCAGCGCCACCCCCTCATAGCTTTTAAAGCGCCCGGATTTTCCGCCATGCCCGGAGTCCATATCGGTGCAAAGCAGCAGCAGGTTATCGTCGGTTTTCAGTTCACGCAGTTTTGCCACCCACTTCGCCGGCTCCCAGTATTGCACCTGGGAATCGTGCAGCCCGGTGGTCACCAGCATATGCGGATACGCCTGCGCCTTCACGCCGTCGTAGGGGCTGTAGCTTTTCATGTAGTGGTAATAGGTTTCATCCTGCGGGTTCCCCCACTCTTCAAATTCGCCGGTCGTCAGCGGAATGGTCTCATCCAGCATCGTGGTTACCACGTCGACGAACGGCACCTGGGCTATCACGCCGTGGAACAGCTCTGGACGCTCGTTAACGGCCACCCCCATCAGCATCCCGCCGGCGCTGCCGCCCATGCCATAGCAGAGCCGCGGGTCGCCGTACCCCTGAGCCAGCAGCGCGTCGCAGACGTCGAGATAGTCGTTAAAGGTATTTTTCTTACACAGGAATTTACCGTCCTCATACCACTGCTGACCCAGCTCGCCGCCGCCGCGGACGTGGGCGATGGCGTAGACAAAGCCGCGGTTGAGCAGGCTCAGCCGACTGGCGCTGAAATCGGCATCGATACTGTCGCCATACGAGCCATAGCCATAGACCAGCAGCGGATTGCTCCCTTTACGAAAATGGTCGCGATGGTAGACCAGCGAGACCGGGACTTCGACGCCATCGCGGGCGGTCACCCACAGGTGCTCGCTCTGATAGCAGCGGGTGTCCAGCCCCTTCACCTCCTGCTGCTTGATCACCCGTCGTTCGCCGGTATCCATATCCAGTTCAAACAGGGTGTCGGGCGTCGTCATCGAGGAGTAGCCGTAGCGCAGGCGCGACGTTTCGGGCTCCGGATTATAGGCAAGCCAGGTGACATAGGCCGGATCGTCAAAGGCGATCCCCACCACCTCCCGGGTCTTGCGGTTAATCTGCCGCAGACTGGTCAGGCCGCGCTGACGCTCCTCGACGACCAGCCAGTCGGTAAACAGGGTAAATCCTTCAAGCATCACGTCGTGACGCGGCGGGATCAGCGTGGTCCACTGATCTTCATCGCGTAGCACGGTACGATAGAGACCAAAATTCTTCCCGTCCCGGTTGGATCGCAGATAGAAGGCGTGCTGATAGTGATCGAGGCTATATTCATGATCTTTACGCCGCGGCAGGAAGCAGACCGGCTCAGCGTCTGGCAGTTCGGCGTTGAGCAGCAGTACTTCGCTGGTGGTGGCGCTGGAGAGATAAATCACCACGAACTGCTGGGATGTGGTTTTATGCACGCTGACGTAGAAGGTCTCATCTTTTTCCTCGTAGACCAGCACGTCGCTCTGCGCCGGCGTCCCGACGGTGTGGCGCCAGACCTGATAAGGAAGCAGCGTGGTGGGATGTTTACGCACGTACCACACAAAGCGTGAATCATTGCTCCAGGCAAAGCCGGAGGTGACATTTTCCAGGGTCTCCGGATACCACTCGCCGTTGCTGAGGTCGCAAAAACGCAGACCGTACTGGCGACGGGAGAGATAATCTTCCGCCACCGCCATCAACTGGTTGTTGGGCGCAATGCCCAGCCCGCCCAGGGTGTAAAACTCGCTCTTTGCCGCCCGCTGGTTGGCATCAAGCAGGATCTCCCACTCGTCCCACTCTTCTTTCAGCACCGACTGTCGCTGGTAGATAGCGTATTCGCAGCCCGGCTCATACACCTGCCGGTAGCGAAAGCCGTTTTTACTATAGGGAGCAGAGACTTCCCGCTGCGGAATGCGGTCGATAATCTCTTTCAGCAGACGCTCCTGCAGGCTGAGCTGCGTATCCATCACTTGCTTGCCGTAGGCATTTTCCGCGTGCAGATATTCCAGCACATCAGGCCGCGCGCGTTCATCGTCGCGCAGCCAGTAATAGTTATCGATGCGTGTATCGCCATGCAAGGTCATGGCGTGAGGGATCCGTTTGGCTTTAGGTGGCATGTTATTCTTCTGCTGCTTTTTCGTGACACAAGAGCATTCAGGCCGCAGGGTGGCGCCTGAATGATGACGTGTCTATAAGGGTGGCAAAAGACGCGGGCGATGCAAGCGAAACGTGATAATTTAAACGCTTAGCGCCTGTTTTTGTGACTGGATGTCCTGTTCGATGTCGGCCCGGACATCTTTTGGCAACGCCAGGGCCTCACCCAGGGCGTTGAGATAGCTGCGCTCCATAAAGTGGTCGATATCAATCACCGCGCAGCTGACGTAGTAGATCTCCAGCGCCTCCTGCGGGTCAACGATGCCCTCGGCGAGACGCTGCGGATCCAGCGGCTGAGCCAGCGCCTGGTCAATCAGCACCCGGGCCTGCACGTCAATATTGGCCTCCCGAAGCTGGGCTTCAATCCTCGCCCGCTCGTGATCGTCGATATGACCATCGCTTTTGGCGGCAAACACCAGGGCGGTGATCAACCGCACGCTGCGCGGATCGACCTCCGTCGGCGCCGCAGCCGTCTCGGGTGTCGGAGCGGGCGTGTTCTGAGCACGCATTTTCTGCTGATACTTGTTCCACAATACGGTACCCGCCACCGCCCCACCGCCAGCCAGCAGCGCGCTGGTGCCATATTTCGCCAGCAGCTTGCGTGACGATTTGCTGGCCACCAGCAGCCCCGCCAGCCCGCCGATGGCGCCGGGCAGCAGGGCGCTCCCTTTTGACGACTCGCCGGACGGCGACGCGCCCTGCTGTCCGAGCAACGACTGCAGTTGATTTAGCCAGTTAGCCATGGTTTTCCTCTCAGGTGACAAACACTGTTATCAGCCTAAACGACGCGATGTCAGGAAATGTTAGACATGGCTAAAGATGCGCAAAGGTGCGCGCGGCGGCGGCACCGGGTCCTGCCGACCGACAGACCAGCCCATCAGCCCATCAGCCCATCAGCCCATCAGCGACTGACCGCCAGCCATCAGGCCGCTTTGGCTTTCCGCGTTTTGGCAGCCGGCGCGGCGGCCTCTTCCGCCGGGGAAGCCTCAGCGTCCGTTGACGGCGCGGGCGCATCGTGCACAGTCGCATCCTGCTCCGGCAGTCTGCCGGCGCGCAGAATATGCTGCAGCGCCTCTTTACGCTCCGCCAGCCACATCGCCATGGTATCGCGCTGGGCATCGTCCATTTCCAGCGGCGATGCTACCAGCCAGTCATTCAGCACCTCTGCCAGATCGAGCATTTTGTCGTAAGCGTCGGCCTCTTTTTTGCTGGCAAAAGACATTTTTTCCTCACCTTCGCGGATCACTACATATTTAATTTCAACCGCCATGCTGCAGCCTCTTAGTACTGTATTTTTATACAGTATAGCAAATTTCCCTTCCGGACTCAACTCACGCGCATAAAGACAGACGCAAACGTTTTCGTTTATAATCGACCGCATCTTTTTTTACTGCGGAAGAGAGTTATGACTGTATTAGGCACCGCGCTGCGCCCGGCAGCCACCAAAGTTATGCTGTTAGGCTCCGGCGAGCTGGGTAAAGAAGTCGCCGTCGAATGTCAGCGTCTGGGCATTGAAACTATCGCCGTCGACCGATACCCCGACGCCCCGGCGATGCAGGTCGCCCACCGCGCCCACGTCATCAATATGCTGCACGGCGAGAGCCTGCGCGCGCTGATCGAACAGGAAAAACCCGATTACATCGTGCCGGAGATCGAAGCTATCGCCACCGATACCCTGGTCGAACTGGAGCAGGCCGGGCAAAAAGTGGTCCCCACGGCGCGGGCAGCGAAGCTCACCATGAACCGCGAAGGCATACGCCGTCTGGCGGCCGAAGAGCTGCAGCTCCCCACCTCCAGCTACCGTTTCGCCGACAGTGAAGAAGCCTTCCGCGCGGCGGTAGCGGAGATCGGCTTGCCGTGCATCGTCAAGCCGGTGATGAGCTCCTCCGGTAAAGGCCAGAGCTTTATCCGCTCGTCTGACCAGCTCAGCGAAGCCTGGCGCTACGCCCAGCAGGGCGGCCGCGCCGGCGCCGGGCGGGTGATCGTCGAAGGGGTGGTGAATTTCGACTTTGAAATCACCCTGCTCACCGTCAGCGCCGTCGATGGCGTGCATTTCTGCGCCCCGGTCGGTCATCGTCAGGAAGATGGCGATTATCGTGAATCCTGGCAGCCGCAGCAGATGAGTGACCTGGCCCTTGAACGCGCGCAGAATATCGCCCGCAAGGTGGTGCTGGCGCTGGGAGGTTATGGCCTGTTCGGGGTGGAGCTGTTCGTTTGCGGCGATGAGGTGATCTTCAGCGAAGTCTCCCCGCGCCCGCACGACACCGGAATGGTAACGCTTATCTCGCAGGATCTCTCGGAATTCGCCCTGCACGTTCGCGCCTTTCTTGGGCTGCCTATCGGCGCCATCCGCCAGTATGGCCCAGCCGCTTCCGCGGTGATCCTTCCGCAGCTGACCAGTCAGAACGTCAGCTTCGGCCAGCTGCAGTCGGCCGTCGGAGCTGGCCTGCAGCTGCGTCTGTTCGGCAAGCCGGAGATTGACGGCACCCGTCGTCTGGGGGTGACTCTCGCCGTCGCCGATTCGGTGGAAGAGGCTGTGGCGCGGGCTAAAACCGCCGCCGCGGCGGTTATCGTCGAAGGGTAAAGACAAAAAAAACCCGGTCGCGTTGCCGCTGACCGGGTTGTTGACCTTGAGGCGCGGTTTACTTCGCGCCTTCCACCGCTTCACGCGCCAGGGTGGTGATGCGATCGTAGTCGCCAGCTTCCAGGGCGTCGGCCGGCACCAGCCAGGAGCCCCCGATGCACAGCACGCTGTTCAGCGCCAGGTAATCACGGTAGTTAGCCGGGGAGATACCGCCGGTCGGGCAGAAACGAATGTGACCGAACGGACCCGCAATCGCCTGCAGCGCTTTCACGCCGCCGTTGGCTTCTGCCGGGAAGAATTTAAACTCTTTCAGACCGTACTGCATGCCCAGCATCAGCTCGGAGACGGTGCTGATCCCTGGGATCAGCGGAATAGTGCCGTCTTCGGTCGCCGCTTTCAGCAGAGATTCGGTCAGCCCCGGGCTGATAGCGAACTGCGCGCCGGCTTCCGTTACCGCTTTCAGCTGCTCGACGTTGGTAACCGTGCCCGCGCCGACAATCGCATCCGGCACTTCTTTAGCAATCGCGCGGATCGCCTCCAGGGCGCACTCGGTGCGCAGAGTCACTTCCAGGACGCGCACGCCGCCCGCGACCAGCGCTTTCGCCATCGGTACCGCGTGTTCCAGCTTTTTCACTACGATAACCGGGACAACCGGACCGGAGGTGAGGATTGCTTCTGCTGTTGTTTTCCAGTTTTTCATCAGGATTTTCTCTCGCCAGATCTACAAATTAAATCGTCTTAAAAAGTGATGCAGGTTGCGCCCTGCTCCGCGCCAGAGAGCTTCTCACGCAGCGCCCCAAACATCTCCCGACCGGTTCCTACGCGCGACGCGCTGAGGTCAGGGATATGCGGCTGACGCGCCGCCAGTTCGGCATCGTCCACCAGCAGCGTCAGTTCCCCCGTCTGCCCGTTCACGCGAATAAGGTCGCCATCGCGCACTTTCGCCAGCAACCCGCCGTCATAGGCTTCAGGCGTGACGTGGATGGCTGACGGGACTTTACCGGAGGCGCCAGAGAGTCGGCCATCGGTCACCAGCGCTATTTTGAAACGGCGGTCCAATAATACACCAAGTGGCGGCATAAGTTTATGTAATTCTGGCATCCCGTTCGCTTTTGGCCCCTGATGACGGACCACCACCACGCAGTCTTTGTCCAGCAGACCCGCTTCGAAGGCCGGCAACACGTCGTGCTGGCTCTCGAACACCACCGCCGGCGCTTCGATCACCTGGTTCTCAGCCGGGACTGCCGAGGTTTTCATGACCGCGCGTCCCAGGTTACCGCTCAGCACCTTGGTGCCGCCGTGACGTGAGAAGGGTTTCTCGAATGTCGCGATGACCTGATCGTCAAGCGGCGCCGTCGCCCCTTCCCGCCAGTCCAGCTCGCCGTTGTTGAGCCACGGCTCGAGGGTGTAGCGCGACAGACCGAAGCCAGCGACGGTGTGAACGTCCTCATGTAGCAGGCCGCCTTTCAGCAGCTCGCGCACCAGAACCGGAACGCCGCCCGCTGCCTGGAAATGGTTGATATCCGCCGGACCGTTGGGGTAGAGGCGCGCCAGCAGCGGTACCACGTCTGACAGGTCGGAGAAATCATCCCAGTTAATGATAATGCCCGCCGCGCGGGCCATCGCCACCAGGTGCATAGTGTGGTTGGTGGAGCCGCCGGTCGCCAGCAGCGCCACAATGCCGTTGACCACCACTTTTTCGTCAAACATTTTGCCCAACGGCATCCACTCGTTGCCATTGCCGGTCATGCGGGTGACCTGGCGCGCGGCGGCGGCGGTCAGCGCTTCCCGCAGCGGAGCATCCGGATGGACAAAGGACGAGCCCGGCAACTGCATGCCCATAAACTCCACCACCATCTGGTTGGTGTTCGCCGTACCGTAGAACGTACAGGTTCCCGGCGCGTGGTAAGAAGCGGCTTCGGACTCCAGCAGCGCCATGCGGTCAACTTTGCCCTCAGCGTACAGCTGGCGAATGCGAACCTTTTCTTTATTAGGCAGGCCGCTGGCCATCGGACCGGAGGGAATAAAGACCGACGGCAGGTGGCCGAATGAGAGCGCGGCCATGGTCAGTCCGGGCACAATTTTATCACACACGCCGAGGTACAGAGCGCCATCGAACATGTTATGCGACAGGCCGATGGCCGCGGACATGGCGATCACTTCGCGACTCAGGAGAGAGAGTTCCATGCCGTCCTGTCCCTGGGTCACGCCATCGCACATCGCCGGCACGCCGCCGGCCACCTGACCGACCGCATTGGCGCTGTGCAGCGCTTTGCGAATGATATCCGGGTAGTGTTCATAGGGCTGGTGCGCGGACAACATATCGTTGTAGGAGGTGATGATGGCGATGTTGTTGCGCAACATGCTTTTCAGAGAGGCTTTGTCGTCGGCCTGACAGGCCGCGAAACCGTGAGCCAGATTGCCGCAGGCCAGTTGCGCACGATGCACGGTGTCGGTTTTGGCCTGGTTAATCCTTGCGAGGTAAGCCGCGCGGGTATCACGCGACCGTTCGATAATGCGATTTGTTACCCGTAACATTGTCGAATTCATAAAGGCTCCTCAAAATTTTATCTGTCCGGCCGCTGCGAGATGACGTGTTTTGGTGTCCGAAGCCACCAACACCAGCGCTCAGGGGCAAAATGTCTGAAGGCAGTGTAATAAAAAAAGCCCCGTGGGTGAATCCTCACGGGGCTTAAAAGATTAAAAAGCGTGCGACTTTCTGCGTCAGATCATGTTACCGGTAAAATAACCCTGACGGATAAGATCGCGAGCTTACTCAAACTCGTTCCACGAGCGTCCATCGCGGGTGATCATGGCCACCGAGGCCACCGGTCCCCAGGTCCCGGCCTGATACGGTTTCGGCGCATCGCGGTCGGCCGCCCAGGCTTCGGTGATGGAGTCCACCCACTTCCATGCCTCTTCCACTTCATCGCGGCGGACGAACAGCGCCTGGATACCGCGCATGGTCTCGAGCAGCAGACGTTCATAGGCATCGGCCAGATGCGTCTGGTTGAAGGTTTCGGAGTAGCTCAGATCCAGCTTGGTGATCTGCAGGTTGTGCTTATGGTCGAGGCCCGGCACTTTGTTCAGGACCTGGATATCCACCCCTTCGTCCGGCTGCAGACGAATGGTCAGCTTGTTCTGCGGCAGCTCCTGCCAGGTCTCTTTAAACAGGTTCAGCTCCGGCGTTTTGAAGTAAACCACCACTTCGGAACATTTGGTTGGCAGACGTTTGCCGGTACGCAGATAGAACGGTACGCCAGCCCAGCGCCAGTTATCGATATCAACGCGGATCGCCACGAAGGTTTCGGTGTTGCTGGTTTTGTTCGCCCCCTCTTCTTCGAGGTAGCCTGGCACTTTTTTGCCCTGGGCAAAGCCGGCGGTGTACTGGCCGCGAACGGTTTTCTCGCGCACATTGGAGCGGTCAATACGGCGCAGGGATTTCAGCACCTTGACCTTTTCATCACGGATGCTGTCGGCACTGAGATCGGACGGCGGCGACATGGCAATCATGCACAGGATCTGCAGCAGGTGGTTCTGGATCATGTCGCGCATCTGTCCGGCCTGGTCGAAGTACCCCCAGCGCCCTTCAATGCCTACCTCTTCCGCGACGGTGATTTCCACATGATCGATGGTACGGCAGTCCCAGTTATTGACGAACAGAGAGTTGGCAAAGCGCAGCGCCAGCAGGTTGAGGACTGTCTCTTTTCCGAGGTAGTGATCGATACGGTAGACCTGGCACTCTTCAAAAAACTCGCCGACCTGATCGTTGATTTCCCGCGAGGTTTCCAGCGAGGTGCCCAGCGGTTTTTCCATAACCACGCGCGCAGGCTTGGCATTGAGCTTCGCTTCGCCCAGACCTTTACAGATGGCGCCAAAGGTGCTCGGCGGCATGGCGAAATAGTTGATGGTGACGCGATTCTTTTGGTCCAGCATGTCACCCAGGCGGGTGAAGCCGCTGGTGTCATTGACGTCAAGATTACAGAACTCCAGGCGGCCGCTCAGGGAATCCCACAAACCTTCATCAATTTTTTCCTTCATGAAGGTTTCCAGCGCTTCGCGCACCACTTTGGTGTAAGCCGCTTTATCCCAGTCGGCACGGCCGACGCCAATGATCCGGGTGTCGGCGTGGATCTGGCCCGCCTTTTCAAGCTGATACAGGGAAGGCAACAATTTACGCCGCGCCAGGTCGCCCTTCGCGCCGAAAATGACCAGGTCGCATGCCTGGGCCGTTTGCGTTACCGCCATGTCATTCTCCTCAGTTGATAGTCTGGTGCTTTTGCCAGGCTATATTTGTAATTTTCTTACACTGCACTGTACTGTGTTTACCTGTTTCCCGAAAGCCTTCCCCTCCGTTTGCAGCGGGAAAACCGCACAGGGTGAAAACATTCGGCGATGATTTAGGCATCTGGCTGATATTGTTCGTTGTTTGTACCTGTTTCAGGTCAGTAAAATACGACTCTGATCATGTAATGAAAAAAAACAACATTTTTTCCCGTCATTCCTCACCGCTTGCGCTTGCGGAGGGGTATATTCTTGCTAAAACGCCCGATGATTTCACCCATTAATGAAATCGTTTCCATTGATGAGCGCCCTGTTACTAATGAACATGCTGGAAAAAATCCAGTCCCGACTGGAACACCTTAGCAAATCTGAACGCAAAGTGGCGGAAGTGATCCTTGCCACCCCCGCGCAGGCCATTCATTCGAGCATCGCCGCCCTCGCCCTTGAGGCCGGAGTGAGCGAACCGACCGTCAATCGCTTCTGCCGTAGTCTCGAAACCCGCGGCTTTCCTGACTTCAAACTGCATCTCGCCCAGAGCCTTGCGCACGGCACGCTCTATGTTAACCGCAATGTTGATGAAGACGACAGCGTTGAGTCATACACGGGAAAAATATTTGAATCGGCCATGGCGAGTTTAGATCAGGTCCATCATTCTCTCGACATGTCGGCGGTGAATCGCGCGGTGGATCTGCTGACTCAGGCAAAAAAAATCGCCTTTTTCGGCCTCGGCTCCTCGGCGGCGGTCGCTCATGACGCGATGAACAAATTTTTCCGCTTTAACGTGCCGGTCATCTATTCCGACGACATTGTCCTGCAACGCATGAGTTGTATGAATTGCGATGACGATGATGTGGTGGTGATTATCTCACATACCGGAAGAACCAAGAGCCTGGTAGAGCTGGCGCAGCTGGCGCGTGAAAACGATGCCATGGTGATCGCTCTCACCTCCCCCGGCTCGCCGCTGGCCCGGGAAGCCACGCTGGCCATTACCCTGGATGTGCCGGAAGATACCGACATCTATATGCCGATGGTCTCGCGTCTGGCCCAGTTGACCGTCATTGACGTGCTGGCGACAGGCTTTACCCTGCGCCGGGGGGCAAAATTCAGAGATAACTTGAAGAGGGTCAAGGAAGCGCTGAAGGAATCGCGTTTTGATAAAGAACCGTTCGTACCCAGTGATAATCAATAAAAGTTGATAACAAGCAGTACCCCATTACACCTTCGATAACGATCCGGCTGTGCGACGTTGCAGGCTGGCGCTACCGAATCCATGTTCACGCAACACCAAAGTTGTATCAGTCAACGGAGTATTACATGTCCAGAAGGCTTCGCAGAACCAAAATCGTTACTACCTTAGGCCCGGCAACTGACCGCGATAACAACCTGGAAAAAGTTATCGCCGCGGGCGCAAACGTAGTGCGTATGAACTTCTCTCACGGCACCCCGGAAGATCATCAGCTCCGTGCCGATAAAGTGCGTGAGATTGCGGCAAAACTGGGCCGTCACGTGGCCATCCTCGGCGACCTCCAGGGACCAAAAATTCGCGTATCGACCTTCAAAGAAGGCAAAATTTTCCTCAACGTCGGCGACAAATTCCTGCTCGATGCCAACCTCGGCAAGGGCGAAGGCGATAAAGAGAAAGTCGGAATCGACTATAAAGGCCTGCCGGCGGACGTCGTGCCTGGCGATATCCTGCTGCTCGACGATGGTCGTGTGCAGCTGAAAGTCCTCGAAGTTCAGGGGATGAAAGTCTTCACTGAAGTGACCGTTGGTGGCCCGCTGTCCAATAACAAAGGGATCAACAAGCTCGGCGGCGGCCTGTCTGCCGAAGCGCTGACCGACAAAGACAAGGCCGATATCGTCACCGCCGCTAAAATCGGCGTCGACTATCTCGCCGTCTCCTTCCCGCGCTGCGGCGAAGACCTGAACCACGCCCGTCGCCTGGCGCGCGATGCCGGCTGTGATGCGAAAATCGTCGCCAAAGTCGAGCGTGCGGAAGCCGTCTGCGATCAGGACGCCATGGACGACGTGATCCTCGCCTCCGATGTGGTGATGGTTGCCCGCGGTGACCTTGGCGTCGAAATCGGCGATCCGGAGCTGGTGGGCATCCAGAAAGCGCTGATTCGTCGTGCACGTCAGCTGAACCGTTCCGTCATTACCGCCACCCAGATGATGGAGTCGATGATCACCAACCCGATGCCGACCCGTGCGGAAGTCATGGACGTGGCCAACGCCGTGCTGGATGGTACCGATGCCGTGATGCTCTCCGCGGAAACCGCTGCCGGCCAATACCCGTCCGAAACCGTGGCCGCGATGGCGCGCGTGTGTCTGGGCGCCGAAAAAATCCCGAGCCTCAACGTCTCCAAACACCGTCTGGACGTCCAGTTCGACAACGTGGAAGAAGCGATTGCTATGTCGGCGATGTATGCCGCCAACCACCTGAAAGGCATCACGGCTATCATCACCATGACCGAATCAGGCCGCACCGCGCTGATGACCTCGCGCATCAGCTCCGGTCTGCCAATTTTCGCTCTCTCCCGCCACGAGCGCACCCTGAACCTGACCGCCCTCTACCGCGGGGTGACGCCGGTGTTCTTCGACAGCCAGAATGACGGGGTGGCCGCTGCGCACGATGCCGTCAATCTGCTGCGGGACAAAGGCTACCTGGTCTCCGGCGATCTGGTGGTTGTTACCCAGGGTGACGTGATGAGCACCATCGGCAGCACCAACACCACGCGTATCCTCACCGTCGAGTAAGCCTCGGTGTCTACCTGCCAGCGATACGGCTGGCAGGTTTTTTTTTGCCCTCCGGCAGGCTACACCATCCAGCTCAGTAATAGCGTCGCGGCGATCACCGTCGACGCCCCGCCGATACGCGTCGCAATCTGTGCAAACGGCATCAATCCCATGCGGTTTGAGGCCGAGAGAATGGCCACATCCCCCGTTCCGCCTAACCCGCTGTGGCAGCTGGTGACAATGGCGGCTTCCACAGGATACATATTTAGACGTGAAGCGATAAAGAACCCGCTCAGCGCCATGGCAATGACAATTGAGCCGCACACCACGACGTAGCCAACGGAGAAGACCGATACCACGCTCTCCAGCGGTACATACAGCATGCCCAGGCCGATCATCAGCGGCCACACCAGCGCGGCGGAGACGAACTTGTAGCAGCTGTGCGCCCCCAGCTCCATCGCCGCCGGGATAACTTTGGTATATTTGCAGAATACCGCCGCCAGAATCATCAGCACCGGCCCCGGAATATGCACCACCTTCTCCAGCAGGCCGCCGACAATAAAAAAGGCACAAATCATCAGCAACCCGGCGCCCATGAGCTGAAAATCGGTCGGCTGCGTACTCTGATTCTGCGCAAAGACGCTGTTATCTTCATGGCTGCGGATCAGTAGCCCGTTGCCGGACAGCGCCGGGCGACGGGCGCCCATGCGGGCCAGAAAGCCGGCGCAGATAATGGCGAAGATGTTACCCACCACCGCCGCCGGCGCCAGCTGGGCCACGTAGACATCAGGCGTCTGCCCGAGGATCGCCGAATAAGCCAGCGACAACGGCAGGATCCCTTCGCCAATGCCGCCGCCGATAATCGGCACAATGATAAAGAAGAAGGTGTGATACAGACTGTAGCCGAATAAGCTGCCCACCAGCAGGCCGGTGGCGATTGCCGCGCCGGTCCCAACCACCAGCGGGACAAACATGCGCACCATCCCCTGGATCAGAATCGTGCGGTTCATTCCCAGGATACTGCCGACCACCAGGCAGGCGATGACGAAATAGAGGAGATTGGCCTCCTTCATCAGCAAATGCACGGTATCGAGCGTATGCGCTTCAAACACGCCAAAGTAGACCAGCACTGAGGGCATCATCAAACACAAAATCGCCGGACCGCCAATATCTTTTAACACCGGCACCATGCGGCCAATTTTCGCCAGCGCGAACCCCAGGGTCATGATGACCGCCAGTCCGCCAATCATGTTTTTTGGCAACAACCCCGCGCCCGCGGAGAGCGCCACTATCGCGGCGATACCGATGAACAGCGTTAATGGCACAGCGCCGACTTCGATATTGGCGAAAAGTCGAGTCGCTTGCCCGTTCGGCAATGTTTTATCTATCGGTTGGTTGAGTGAATTATTTTTCATATTTTTACCTGAATAATAAAGAGGTCACGTAGGGTCAGGATGCAATATTAAAATTGCGCAGCACTATGAATTCAAAAGCGCTAAACGCCGTATCAACTAAATACACCGAAACGGTAACACAGGACTTTAAAACTAAAAACGACAACCGTATTAACGCTGTCGGCTTTGTGACTGAGCCA
Source organism: Klebsiella sp. 1SOBk10mer (assembly GCF_046602535.1). Classification (NCBI taxonomy): domain Bacteria; kingdom Pseudomonadati; phylum Pseudomonadota; class Gammaproteobacteria; order Enterobacterales; family Enterobacteriaceae; genus Klebsiella; species Klebsiella sp. 1SOBk10mer. The sequence continues at coordinate 647,208 of NZ_JBKIUP010000001.1, read as the reverse complement.
TAAAGTTTATTTTAAGTAATTTAATTTATTATCACGAAGCTAAAGTTATCGTCCGCTAAAATAATAAGCCCTGTTAATGCAACCCTATGATTTAATCCTCTTTTCCCTATTTGTAAGTAAAGTAGCCAAGGCGAAATTATTTAAAGCCAGATGACTGTGATGGCTATCACCTTTTAAATGTTAGGGGATCGTTAGATTGGCAGCACAACAAACCGATAATATATGTCAGGACCTTTTATGCCTTCACTGCTCTTGCAATCTCTTTTCCCGTTGGTATTTATCATGCTGCTCGGATGGCTTAGCGGCAAACTCGGCTATACCCGCCGTGAGGACGCCTCCGTTCTCGCCACGGTAGTTATCCGCTTTGCGCTTCCTTTTCATCTTTTTATCGGCGCATTACATACCAGCCCGGATAAAATAAAAAACTTCACCTTTATGGCGGTGCTGGTTATCGGTCTAATGGGGTCGTATTTTCTTACGCTACTGATCTCGCGCTATGTTTTTCGTCATGATATTAAAACTAGCGCGATTCAGTCGCTGGTTTGCGCCTTCCCCGATATGGCCTACTTCGGCGCTCCCGTGCTGGCGGTGCTGATAGGTCCGGAGGGCTTTCTCGGGGTGCTTATCGGAAACCTGGTGACCAGCGTGTTGATGATCCCTCTGACCATCATCCTGATCCGCATGGGAGACCAGCCCGGAGACGCTGGGGCTCCCCAGCTCCACGCCGGGCAGTTGATCCTGCAAAACCTGCTGAAAGCCGTGAGAAACCCCATTGTCTGGATCCCCATTTCCGGAGTACTGCTCAGCCTGGCCGGGATCCAGCTGCCGCATCTGCTCAGCGTACCCGTTGAAATGGTGGGTAAAATCGCCGGCGGTCTGTCACTCTTCGCCCTTGGGCTGCTGTTTTACGGTGAACGTCCGACGGTCAATATTCAAACCTGCACCAACATCAGTATTAAAAACCTGATCCAGCCGGCCATGATGGCGCTGGCCGGGCTAGCCTTTGGGCTCAGTCATACCCTGATGCAACAGGTTATTATCATCGGCGCGACGCCTTCCGCTATCGCGGCAGGGATGTTTGCCCTGCGCAGCGATACCTATATTGAACCCGCCTCATCTTCTATTTTGCTGGGCACCGCCATCGGCGTGGTCACCGAAGGCGTCATGATTTATCTCATTTCGTAATCACGGAAATAAAATACCTAGACATCAGGCAACGTTTTAATTTGATATTCAGGAGTCATGTCATGTTAGCCACAGAAACCTTATACACCCCCTATAATGGTGCCGTCCTGCTGGAAAACCCGTTATTAAATAAAGGCCTCGCGTTTACGGAAAGCGAACGCACAGCGTTTAATCTTCAGGGACTGTTACCGCACAATGTGGAAACCATTGAAGAACAAACCGAGCGCGCATGGGGCCAGTTTTGCCAGTTCAAAAAAAGTATTTCGCGCCATATTTATCTCAGAAATATTCAGGACACCAACGAGACGTTATTCTATAACCTGCTGCGCAGCCATATGAAAGAGACGCTGCCGATTATTTATACCCCGACGGTGGGTGAAGCATGCGAACATTTTTCAGAAATATATCGCCGAGGACGCGGCCTGTTCATCTCCTGGCCCAACCGTCACCATATTGACGAGATGCTGCAGGGATTTTCCCGCAACGATATCAAAGTCATCGTGGTGACCGATGGCGAGCGTATTCTGGGGCTAGGCGACCAGGGGATTGGCGGGATGGGGATCCCCATCGGCAAACTCTCGTTATATACCGCCTGCGGGGGTATTCATCCGGCATCAACGCTGCCCATTATGTTAGATGTCGGTACCAACAATCCGCAGCATCTGGAAGATCCGCTGTATATGGGCTGGCGACATCCGCGCATCAGCGACGAGCAATACCTGGAGTTTATGGACATGTTTGTCCATGCCGTTCAACAGCGCTGGCCGAATGTCTTGCTCCAGTTTGAAGATTTTGCCCAAAAAAATGCCACGCGACTGCTCAACCGCTATCGACACCAGCTGTGCTGTTTTAACGATGATATTCAGGGAACCGCCGCCGTGACATCGGGGACGCTGATCGCCGCCGCTGCCGCCGCCGGGACGCCGCTCCGCGATCAGCGGGTGGTTTTCCTTGGCGGCGGTTCGGCCGGATGCGGCATTGCGGAAAAAATCATTGCGCTGATGGTGGATGATGGGCTCTCAGAGACGGAAGCACGCCGCCGCATCTTTATGGTTGACCGCTTTGGTCTGCTGACTGTTCAGATGCCTAATCTGCTCGATTTTCAGCGCGAGCTGGCCACCCCCCGAGCCAGTATCGCCCACTGGGATACCGAGGCGGCCCAGCTGTCGCTGATGGATGTCGTACGCAACGTCCACCCTACCGTTCTGATCGGCGTGTCAGGCCAGCCGGGGCTGTTTAGCGAAGAGATAGTGAAAGAGATGCATCGGCACTGCCCGCGTCCGATTATTATGCCGCTCTCTAACCCCACTTCCCGGGCCGAGGCCCAGCCGAAGGATCTGCTGGAGTGGACTCGGGGTAGCGCGCTTATCGCCACCGGCAGCCCGTTCGACCCCGTCTTCTATGACGGCAAAACCTACGACATCGCCCAGTGCAATAACGCCTATATTTTCCCCGGTCTGGGGCTGGGGATCCTTGCCAGTAAAGCCGAGCGCGTCACCGAAGCAATGCTTATCACCTGCAGTAAAACGCTGGCCGCCCACTCGCCTCTGGCGACCCGCGAAACCGGCGGGTTGCTGCCGCCGGTAGAAGAGATCGAAATGATTTCCCGGGCCATTGCCGCTGATGTCGCCCGCGCGGCTCAGCAGGACGGCGTAGCGCCGCAGATTGACGAGGTGCAACTGGCGGCGAATATCGATAAAACCTTCTGGCGAGCGCGCTACACCGCGTATAAACGTTCGTCATTGTGATCGCTCATCTCGCGGGAAGCCGGCAGGCTTCCCGCCACTCGGGGGAACCACTCATGTTCAATGTGCTGATTGTCGATGATGATCCCATGGTGGCCGAACTGAACCAGTTATTTATCAGCCGGGTAGCTGATTTTCACTGCTGTGGAGTAGCGGCGACGATCGCCGACGCCAAAGCGATGCTAAGCCATCTGGCGCAGGTCGATCTGCTGCTGCTGGATGTCTATATGCACCAGGAGAGTGGCCTGGACCTGCTGCCGGCGCTTCGCGCTGAGGGGCGGAATATTGACGTCATCATGATGACGTCCGCCGCCGATGCGCTCACCGTCCAGACGGCACTGCGCTATGGCGTGGTTGATTACCTGATTAAACCGTTTCAGTTTTCGCGCTTTGAGGAGGCGCTGCGGACCTGGCGCAATAAACGCGATGCGAAGCAAGCGAAATCCTGCTACGCCCAGGCGGATATCGATACCCTGCTACGCCGCGGGGTTCTGCAACAGGACGGTCCCCGCCGCTTGCCGAAAGGGCTGACGCCGCAAACGCTTCGCCTGGTGTGCCGGTGGATAATCGCGCATCAGGCGCGGGATTTTTCAACCAATGAGCTGGCGGCGGCGCTGCAGATCTCCCGAGTATCGTGCCGCAAATACCTGATCTGGCTTGAGCAGATCAACGTGCTCTTCACCAGCAATCACTACGGCATCACCGGCCGCCCGGAGTATCGCTACCGGCTTGTGGCCGAGAGCGTGATGTTGCTGACGCAATATAGCCAGTGAGCCTGGAATGCCCACTGGCGCGCTTGCAGTCTACTTCTTAGGGTACAGCTCTTTGCGTTTGTAGGGCTCGATTTCACCCGGTTTGCGAGTCTTCAGCAGCTTCAGGATCCAGGTGTACTGCTCGGTGTGCGGCGTAACAAACACCTCCACCTCTTCGTTCATCCGCCGGGCGATTGTTGTATCGTCAGCGTCCAGCAGATCGTCCATCGGCGGGCGCACCAGCACCGTCAGGCGATGCGTCTTGCCATCATAGACCGGGAACAGCGGAACGACGCGGGCGCGGCATACCTTCATTAAGCGGCCAATCGCCGGCAGGGTGGCCTTATAGGTAGCGAAGAAATCCACAAACTCGCTGTGCTCGGCGCCGTGATCCTGATCGGGCAAATAGTAGCCCCAGTAGCCCTGGCGCACCGACTGAATAAACGGTTTGATCCCGTCGTTGCGCGCATGCATCCGTCCGCCAAAACGACGACGCACGGTATTCCACACGTAATCGAAGACCGGGTTGCCCTGGTTGTGGAACATCGCCGCCATCTTCTGCCCGCCGGAGGCCATCAGCATCGCCGGGATATCCACGCCCCATGCATGCGGGACGAGGAAAATCACCTTCTCGTTATTGCGCTGCAGCTCGTCGATGATCGCTTTACCCTGCCAGTCGACGCGGGCGAGAATTTTCTGCGGATCGCGCAGGCCCAGCTCGGCCATCATCACCATCGCCTGCGGCGCCGAGGCGTACATGGCGTCGATGATCGCTTCCCGCTCGTGCTCGCTTTTTTCCGGGAAGCAATACAGCAAATTAATCTGCGCCCGGCGGCGCGAGCTTTTCGCCAGACGCCCGACCAGACGACCGAGTTTGCCGAGGAGCGGATCGCGGAAGGATGGCGGCGTCAGCGCAATACCGGCGAAGGCAAAAACACCCAGCCAGGCGCCCCAGTAGCGCGGCAGTAAAAAAGATTTTTCAAACTTAGGGATAAACTCAATATTATTTTTTTTCGTTTCCATGCCCAATCCGCAGATCGACTGCTTAATCAAGATAATGGGATAGTGTAGCGAGACGTTGGGTATCCTACAAAAGAAAAAGCCGGCGCCCTGGGGCACCGGCTTTCCACTGACCGGTGGTTAGTCAAACCGCAGCTGCGGAACGACCTCTTTGACCTGCGCCAGATAATCGGTACGGTCGGAACCGCTCAGCCCTTCGGTACGCGGCAGTTTCGCCGTCAGCGGGTTGACCGCCTGCTGGTTGATCCACACTTCGTAGTGCAGGTGCGGCCCGGTAGAGCGTCCGGTATTCCCCGATAGCGCAATACGATCGCCGCGCTTCACTTTCTGCCCCGGCTTCACCAGCAGCTTACGCAGGTGCATGTAGCGAGTGGTATAGGTACGGCCGTGGCGGATCGCCACGTAATACCCGGCGGCGCCGCTGCGCTTGGCCACCACCACTTCGCCATCGCCCACTGCCAGCACCGGCGTTCCCTGCGGCATCGCAAAATCGACGCCACGGTGCGGCGCGACGCGCCCGGTGACCGGATTCAGACGACGCGGGTTAAAATTAGAGGAGACGCGGAACTGACGCGCTGTCGGGAAGCGCATAAAGCCTTTCGCCAGCCCTGTCCCGTTGCGGTCGTAGAATTTACCGTCTTCGGCACGGATGGCAAAGTAGTCCTTACCGTCGGAGCGCAGACGCACGCCGAGCAGCTGGCTTTGCTCGCGTTTGCCGTCAAGCATTTCGCGGGACATCAATACCGAGAACTCATCGCCTTTCTTCAGCTTACGGAAATCCATCTGCCACTGCATGGCCTTGATCACCGCGCTGATTTCCGTGCTGGTCAGCCCGGCATCGCGCGCGCTGGAGACAAAGCTGGCGCCGACGGTGCCCTTCAGCACGCTGTTGACCCAGTCGCCTTTCTGCAGCTCGCTGCTCATTTTAAAGCCGTTATCCACGCGGGTGTAGGTGCGGGTTTCGCGGCGGGACATCTCCCAGGTCAGACTCTGCAGATCGCCGTCGGCGGTCAGGGTCCAGGAGAGCTGCTGGCCAATCTTCAGATTACGCAGCTCTTTATCGGCGGAGGAGAGCTGGGCGATATCACCCATATCGATACCGTACTGATTCAGGATGCTGCTGAGGGTATCGCCGGTCGACACCACGTATTCGTGCCCGCCGGCATCGCTATCGGCTTTTTCGTCGAGTTCATCCTGAGGAATGGCTTCTTCTTCCTGCGGGGCCTGATCGATCGGCTCGGAGGCTTCCGGCAGCAGGGAGCGGATCTCGCTTTTTTCCAGCTCAATGGTTCTGACGATGGGGGCAGATTCCGGGTGGTAAATGTAGGGTCGCCAGACGGCGACCGCTAAGGTAAGAACGCTAAGCGACCCCAGCATAACGCGATGAGGTCGTGGCAGATTGTTAAATGCCTGAGTGACAGCGCGGGCTATCTGTTGCACGTATTCACTTCCTCGTTAATCTCCTTTCAGGCAGCTCGAATACTGATTCGCCAGTTGGGTGAGGAATTGCGGGTAACTCGCTTTACCCAGCTTAATTCCGCTACCCAGTGGATCCAGGGTCCCCATGCGCACAGACGTGCCCCGGGCAACAGCTTCGATAACCGCTGGCCTGAACTGTGGCTCAGCAAAAACGCAAGTGGCTTTCTGCTCAACCAGTTGTGTTCTGATTTCGTGTAAACGCTGCGCACCAGGCTGTATTTCAGGATTGACGGTAAAATGCCCCAGCGAGGTTAAACCGTAGTGTTTTTCAAAGTAACCGTAGGCGTCATGAAAAACGAAATAACCCTTTCCTTTCAGCGGTGCCAGCTCATTGCTAACCTGCTTGTCGGTCGCCGCCAGCGCGGCCTCGAACTGCTGCAGGTTGCTGTCGAGTTTGGCTCGACTCTGCGGCATAAGTTCCAATAATTTATCGTGGATTGCAACCGCCGAAAGCCGCGCTATCTCTGGGGATAACCACAGATGCATATTGTAGATACCGTGATGGTGATCGCCGTCACTTTTTTCCGCTGCGCCATGGTCATGACCATGATGATCGTCATCATCGTCAGCGCCGGCGATCAGCAGCGGTTTGACCCCATCCAGCTCAGCGATGGTCACCTTTTTATTCGCCGCAATGCTTTGCGTCGACTTATCCATAAAGGCTTCCATTTCCGGACCGATCCACACCACTAAGTCTGCGTTCTGTAAGCGTTTTACATCGGAAGGACGCAGGGAATAATCATGCTCAGAGGCACCATCGGGCAGCAGCACCTGGGTGTCGGTGACCCCATCTGCGATGGCTGCTGCGATAAAGCCCAGCGGTTTCATGGAAGTCACCACGGCGGCGCTGGCCTGCGGTACCTGTGCGAACAAAAAAACAGCGCTAAGTCCAGCGCAAAGAAGCGTATTTTTATGTAACATAATGCGTCTAGTCATCGAAACGAGTGAGTGTGATGTGATATTATAACATTCACTAGCTTGTGCAACCCCTAAATGATTATGACAAACCTTGTAACGCTGGAAAATGTCTCGGTGGCCTTTGGCCAACGCCGCGTGCTGTCTGACATCTCGCTGGCTCTCACGCCAGGCAAAATATTAACCCTGCTGGGGCCCAACGGCGCCGGTAAATCGACGCTCGTGCGGGTGGTTCTCGGGCTGGTAGCACCGACACAGGGTGTTATCAAGCGCGAAGAACGCCTGCGGATCGGCTATGTACCGCAGAAACTGCATCTGGACGCCACGCTGCCGCTGACCGTCAGCCGCTTCCTGCGTTTACGTCCAGGCACCCGCAAAGACGACATCCTGCCGGCGCTGAAGCGCGTGCAGGCCGGGCACCTGATCGACGCGCCGATGCAAAAACTTTCCGGCGGCGAAACCCAGCGCGTGCTGCTGGCCCGCGCCCTGCTCAATCGTCCGCAGCTGCTGGTGCTGGATGAACCGACCCAGGGCGTCGACGTCAATGGCCAGGTGGCGCTCTACGATCTTATCGACCAGCTGCGCCATGAGCTGGACTGCGCGGTGCTGATGGTCTCCCACGACCTGCATCTGGTGATGGCCAAAACCGACGAGGTATTGTGCCTGAACCAGCATATCTGCTGCTCTGGCGCACCGGAAGTCGTCTCGATGCATCCGGAGTTTATCTCTATGTTCGGCCCGCGCGGCGCGGAACAGCTGGGGATCTACCGCCATCACCATAATCACCGCCACGATCTTCAGGGGCGAATTGTATTGCGTCGGGGAAACAGCCGCTAATGATTGAACTTCTCTTACCTGGCTGGCTGGCCGGGATGATGCTGGCCTGCGCCGCCGGCCCGCTGGGCTCCTTTGTGGTCTGGCGCCGCATGTCCTATTTCGGCGATACGCTGGCGCATGCGTCGCTACTCGGCGTCGCTTTCGGTTTACTGCTTAACGTCAATCCGTTTTATGCGGTGATCGCCGTGACCCTGCTGCTGGCCGGCGGGCTGGTATGGCTGGAAAAACGGCCGCATCTGGCGATTGATACCCTGCTGGGCATCATGGCGCACAGCGCGCTGTCCCTTGGGCTGGTGGTGGTCAGTCTGATGTCTAACGTCCGCGTCGATTTGATGGCGTACCTGTTCGGCGATCTGCTGGCGGTCACGCCGCAGGATCTGATCGCCATTGCTATTGGCGTGGTGATTGTGATTGGCATTCTGCTCTGGCAGTGGCGGAATCTGCTGGCTATGACCATCAGTCCGGACCTGGCGTTTGTCGATGGCGTGAAGCTGCAGCGGGTCAAGCTGCTGTTGATGCTGGTCACCGCCCTGACTATCGGCGTGGCGATGAAGTTCGTCGGGGCGCTGATCATCACTTCTCTGCTGATTATCCCGGCCGCTACCGCCCGCCGTTTTGCCCGCACGCCGGAGCAGATGGCCGCCGTGGCGGTGGGCGTGGGCATGCTGGCCGTCACCGGCGGGTTAACCTTCTCGGCTTTCTACGACACGCCGGCCGGGCCGTCGGTGGTGCTGAGCGCTGCGGTGCTGTTTATTCTCAGCATGACGAAAAAAGCCGCCAGCTAAAAGTGAAAAAGCCCGGTCGCGCTGCTGACCGGGCTTCACCATGAACGGCTCAACCACAACGCGCTACGGCATTTCCGGCGGCGTAATCCCGAAATGGTTCCAGGCGCGCACCGTCGCCATTCTTCCCCGCGGCGTACGCTGTAGAAAACCCTGCTGAATTAAGTAGGGCTCCAGCACATCTTCAATGGTTTCCCGCTCTTCGCCAATCGCGGCGGCGAGGTTATCCAGCCCCACCGGCCCGCCGAAGAACTTATCTATCACCGCCAGCAGCAGCTTGCGGTCCATATAGTCGAACCCTTCCGCATCGACGTTGAGCATATCCAGCGCCTGGGCGGCAATGTCGGCGGAGATGGTGCCGTCGTGGCGCACTTCCGCGAAGTCACGCACCCGGCGCAGCAGACGGTTGGCAATACGCGGCGTGCCGCGTGAACGGCGGGCCACTTCCAGCGCGCCCTCGTCGCTCATCTCCAGCCCCATATGGCGGGCGCTGCGGCTGACAATATGCTGCAGATCGGGGATCTGATAGAACTCCAGACGCTGCACGATGCCAAAGCGGTCGCGCAGCGGCGAGGTCAACGAACCGGCCCGGGTGGTGGCGCCGATCAGGGTAAACGGCGGCAGGTCGATTTTAATCGAGCGCGCCGCCGGCCCTTCGCCAATCATGATATCCAGCTGGTAGTCTTCCATTGCCGGATAGAGCACCTCTTCCACCACCGGCGAGAGGCGATGGATCTCATCGATAAACAGCACATCGTGCGGTTCGAGGTTGGTGAGCATCGCGGCGAGATCGCCCGCTTTCTCCAGCACCGGGCCGGAGGTGGTACGCAGATTCACCCCCATTTCATTGGCGACGATATTGGCCAGGGTGGTTTTCCCCAACCCTGGCGGGCCAAAAATCAGCAGGTGATCGAGGGCGTCGCCGCGCAGCTTCGCCGCCTGGATAAAGATCTCCATCTGCGAACGCACCTGCGGCTGGCCGACATACTCTGCCAGCAATTTTGGGCGGATGGCGCGGTCAGCGGCCTCTTCGAAGCCGCTGCTGTCTGCCGATACCAGCCGGTCTGCTTCAATCATCCCTTACCTCACAACGCGGCGCGCAGCGCTTCGCGGATTAGCGTTTCACTGTTGGCGTCCGGACGCGCGATCTTGCTGACCATCCGGCTGGCCTCCTGCGGTTTATAGCCCAGCGCGACCAGCGCGGCAACCGCTTCCTGCTCGGCATCGTCCGCCGTCGGGCCTGCCGGCGAGGTTAACACCAGATCGGCCGCCGGGGTGAACAGATCGCCGTGCAGCCCTTTGAAGCGGTCTTTCATCTCGACGATCAGGCGTTCAGCGGTTTTTTTACCAATCCCCGGCAACTTCACCAGCGAGGCGACCTCTTCCCGCTCAACGGCGTTGACGAACTGCTGCGCCGACATGCCGGAGAGGATCGCCAGCGCCAGCTTTGGCCCTACGCCGTTGGTTTTAATCAGCTCTTTAAACAGGGTACGCTCCTGTTTGTTGTTAAACCCATACAGCAGCTGGGCATCTTCACGCACCACAAAGTGGGTGAAGACAATCGTCTCCTGCCCGGCCTCCGGCAGCTCATAAAAGCAGGTCATTGGCATGTGCACTTCATAGCCGACGCCCGCCGTTTCCAGCAACACCAGCGGGGGTTGTTTTTCGAGAATGATGCCTCTGAGTCTGCCTATCACGTGGGGCTCCTGCGTTATGGTCTAAGTATCTGGCGGTATCATAAAAAAAGGCTGGATAGATATCCAGCCTGATTTGCGATTATCGTAAGCGCCCTCGCGCCAGATTGAGCCGGGTCTCGCTGATCTGAGCGGCATTCTGGCTGACATGGCAATGGGTGATGGCGATCGCCAGCGCATCCGCCGCATCCGCCTGCGGATTGGCAGGCAGCTTGAGCAAAGTGCGCACCATGTGCTGGACCTGACTCTTTTCAGCGCTGCCAATGCCGACAACCGTCTGCTTAACCTGGCGGGCGGCGTATTCAAACACCGGTAGCGACTGATTGGTCGCCGCCACGATCGCCACCCCGCGCGCCTGCCCGAGCTTTAACGCCGAGTCGGCATTCTTGGCCATAAAGACCTGCTCAATGGCGAAAAAGTCGGGCTGGAACTGGGTGATGATCTCCGTCACCCCGGCGTAGATCAGCTTCAGCCGCGACGGCAGATCGTCCACTTTGGTGCGGATACAGCCGCTGCCAAGGTAGCTCAGCTGCCGGCCGACCTGACGGATCACGCCATAACCGGTAACGCGCGACCCCGGGTCAATGCCGAGAATAATAGCCATCACGCGCCTCCGGTGAACCGTGGATGCGGCTGCATCACAGGGTGGCTGCGACCTCGTCGGAGATCTCGCCGTTATGGTACACTTCCTGCACGTCGTCGCAGTCTTCGAGCATATCGATCAGACGCAGCAGCTTCGGCGCCGTCTCAGCATCCATATCCGCTTTGGTGGACGGGATCATCGAGACTTCAGCAGCGTCGGCTTTCAGGCCAGCGGCTTCCAGCGCGTCGCGCACGGCGCCCATCTCTTCCCATGCGGTGTAGACGTCGATCGCGCCGTCGTCATAGGTCACCACGTCTTCAGCGCCAGCTTCCAGCGCCGCTTCCATGATAGTGTCTTCATCGCCTTTCTCGAAGGAGATGACGCCTTTTTTGCTGAACAGGTAGGAGACAGAACCGTCGGTGCCGAGATTACCACCGGTTTTAGTGAAGGCGTGACGCACTTCCGCAACGGTACGGTTACGGTTGTCGGACAGACATTCCACCATCACCGCGGTGCCGCCAGGGCCATAGCCTTCGTAAATGATGGTTTCCATGTTCGCGTCTTCATCGCCGCCGACGCCGCGCGCGATGGCGCGGTTCAGAGTGTCGCGGGTCATGTTGTTAGACAGCGCTTTATCCACCGCCGCACGCAGACGCGGGTTGGACGCCGGATCGCCGCCGCCCAGACGCGCTGCGGTAACCAGTTCGCGAATGATTTTCGTAAAGATTTTACCGCGCTTGGCATCCTGTGCCGCTTTGCGATGTTTGGTGTTGGCCCATTTACTATGACCTGCCATAAAAAACTCTCCAAAAAGCGCGCCCTTTCAGGCGGCGTTAATTACAAATTCTTCAATCGCCTGCCGGTTGCTCCACGACTTGGTCAGCGCAGCGGCTTCCGTCGCGCTGACCCAGCGGTAGGCCAGATGTTCGGTAAAGGTAATTTCCCGCTCATGAGGCAGCGCAAGACAGAACCAGAATTCCGTATTTCGCTCCACTCCCGGCGCATAGCGATGACGCAAATGAGAAAAGATCTCAAACTCCACCGTGCGCTGACAGTCGATTAAGGTCAGTTGCTCGCAGGCAACGTCAATGGCGACCTCTTCCTTTACTTCACGCGCGGCAGCCTGCAGCGCGGTCTCTCCTGCTTCCAGGCTGCCGGTGACCGACTGCCAGAACGCGGGATCGTCGCGCCGCTGCAACATCAGCACCCGTTTCGTATCTTCGGCGTAAATCACCACCAGCACCGAAACGGGCAGCTTAAATGACATATTACTTGTTCTCCAGAGACGCTTTTGCCTCTTTCTCCACAACCTGAATACCCAGTTCACCGAGCGCCGCCGGATTGGCGAAGCTTGGCGCTTCGGTCATCAGGCAGGCGGCCGCGGTGGTTTTCGGGAAAGCGATAACGTCGCGGATGTTATCGGTACCGGTCAGCAGCATGGTCAGACGGTCAAGACCGAACGCCAGGCCCGCATGCGGCGGGGTACCGTATTTCAGCGCATCGAGCAGGAAGCCGAATTTCTCACGCTGCTCTTGCTCGTTAATGCCCAGAATACCAAATACCGTCTGCTGCATGTCGCCGCGGTGGATACGCACCGAACCGCCGCCGACTTCATAACCGTTAATCACCATATCGTAGGCGTTGGCCACGGCCTCTTCCGGCGCGGCTTTCAGCTCGTCCGCCGTCATATCTTTCGGCGAGGTGAACGGATGGTGCATCGCCGTCAGGCCGCCTTCGCCGTCGTCTTCGAACATCGGGAAGTCGATCACCCACAGCGGCGCCCATTTGCTCTCGTCAGTCAGGCTCAGGTCTTTACCCAGCTTCAGACGCAGCGCGCCCAGCGCGTCGGCCACCACTTTCTTATTATCGGCGCCGAAGAAGATCATGTCTCCGTCCTGCGCGCCGGTGCGGTCAAGGATCGCTTCCACGATTTCAGCGGTGAGGAATTTGGCCACCGGGCTGTTGATCCCGTCCATGCCTTTGGCACGCTCGGTCACTTTAATATAGGCCAGCCCCTTCGCGCCGTAGATCTTCACAAAGTTGCCGTATTCGTCAATCAGCTTGCGGGTCAGAGAAGCCCCGCCCGGAACGCGCAGCGCCGCCACGCGCCCTTTCGGATCGTTGGCCGGACCGGCAAAGACCGCGAACTCCACCGATTTCAGCAGGTCGGCGACGTCCACCAGCTCCATCGGGTTACGCAGATCCGGTTTATCGGAACCGTAGCGACGTTCGGCTTCGGCGAAGGTCATGATCGGGAAATCGCCCAGGTCGACGCCTTTAATCTCCAGCCACAGCTGACGCACCATCGCTTCCATGATCTCACGCACCTGCGGCGCGGTCATAAAGGAGGTTTCCACGTCGATCTGGGTAAATTCAGGCTGACGGTCGGCACGCAGGTCTTCATCGCGGAAGCATTTGACGATCTGATAGTAGCGGTCGAAGCCGGACATCATCAGCAGCTGTTTAAACAGCTGCGGCGACTGCGGCAGCGCGTAGAATTTGCCTTTATGCACGCGGGAAGGCACGAGGTAATCGCGGGCGCCTTCCGGGGTGGCTTTGGTCAGCATCGGGGTTTCGATGTCGAGGAAGCCATGGTCATCCATAAAGCGGCGCACAAAGCTGGTGATTTTCGCGCGGGTCTTCAGACGCTGCGCCATTTCCGGACGACGCAGGTCGAGGTAGCGGTATTTCAGACGCGCTTCTTCGGTGTTGACGTGATTGGAGTCCAGCGGCAGCGATTCTGAGCGGTTAATGATCGTCAGATCGGAAGCCAGCACTTCGATAGCGCCGGTGGCCATGTCCGCGTTGATGTTTTTCTCTTCACGCGCGCGAACGGTGCCAGTGACCTGAATGCAGAACTCATTACGCAGTTCAGAGGCTAACTTCAACGCATCCGCACGATCCGGATCGAAAAACACCTGAACGATGCCTTCGCGGTCGCGCATATCGATAAAAATGAGGCTACCGAGATCGCGACGGCGGTTGACCCAACCACACAGAGTCACCTGCTGCCCAACGTGGGACTGTCGAAGCTGTCCGCAATATTCTGTACGCATGAGATATCCCTTAACTTAGCCGTCGGCGGATTGTCGTCTGCCCTGCAGGCGACGAGGTCGCAGCTTTAGCTGATGTCACAACTGAATGAAAAAAGGCGGCTATTATACTGGAAATTCTGTCGTTCGATAAGTCCGACGCACGATGTACGCTGCTTTGCTGCGCGCTTAACGTCCACACTCACATAAATTAACAAAATTTGTTACCCTTTTGCTGAAGCCGCAAAGGTATTGTAGCCGCCTGACAACAGATGAAGATACGGGGATACCATGTTAGAACTCAATGCGAAAAACACGGCGCTGGTGGTGATCGATCTGCAGGAAGGCATTCTGCCTTTCGCCGGCGGCCCACATCGGGCTGACGAGGTGGTGGCGCGCGCCGCTCGCCTGGCAGACAAATGCCGGCAACAGGGTTCGCCGGTGATCATGGTCCGCGTCGGCTGGTCGGCCGATTTCGCCGAAGCGCTGAAACAGCCTGTCGACGCTCAGGCCGGGGCGCATACGCTGCCTGAGAACTGGTGGGCCTATCCGGCCGCGCTGGGTAAACAAGAGCGCGATATCGAAGTGACCAAACGCCAGTGGGGCGCGTTCTATGGCACCGACCTTGAGCTTCAGCTGCGCCGCCGCGGTATCGACACCATTATTCTCTGCGGCATATCCACCAACATCGGCGTCGAATCCACCGCCCGCAACGCCTGGGAGCTGGGCTTTAACCTGGTCATCGCCGAAGATGCCTGCAGCGCCGCCTCCGCCGAGCAGCATCAGGGCAGCATGACGCATATTTTCCCGCGCATCGGCCGCGTGCGCAGCACCGAGGAGATCCTCGCCGCGTTATGATTTATATTGGGCTTCCCCAGTGGTCGCACCCGAAATGGGTGCGCCTTGGCATCACCAGCCTTGAAGAGTACGCCCGCCACTTCAATTGCGTCGAGGGCAACACCACCCTGTATGCGCTGCCCAAGCCGGAGATTGTCGCTCGCTGGTACGAGCAGACCCACGATGACTTCCGCTTCTGCTTTAAATTCCCGGCGACTATCTCGCACCAGGCCGCCCTGCGCCATTGCGACGAGTTAAGTAGTGAATTCTTCACCCGCCTGGCGCCGCTGGCCTCGCGCATCGGCCAGTACTGGCTGCAGCTGCCGGCGACCTTTGGTCCTCGCGATCTGCCCGCGCTATGGCACTTTCTCGATGGGCTACCGAAGGATTTCACCTACGGCGTCGAAGTTCGTCACCCCGAGTTCTTCGCCAAAGGGGAAGCGGAACAGCAGCTCAACCGCGGGCTGCACCAGCGCAACGTCAACCGCGTGATCCTCGACAGCCGCCCGGTCCACAGCGCCGCGGCCACCAGTCCGGCGATGATCGACGCGCAACAAAAGAAACCGAAGGTGCCGGTGCATGCAGTGATGACCGCCCGGCAGCCAATGGTGCGCTTTATTGGCGGCGACGATATGGTCCATAATCGGGAACTGTTTCGCGTCTGGCTGCAGACGCTGCCGAAATGGCATCAGTCGGGAACGCCGTGGCTGTTCCTCCATACCCCCGACATTGCTTACGCGCCGGCGCTGGTGGATACCCTGTGGGGCGATCTGCGCGCTGCCCTGCCGGCGCTAGGAAATGCGCCGTCGATTCCGCAGCAATCTTCTCTTTTCTGATATCCTGCTATCATATCCGGAGCCATCTGCCAGAGTTAAAGGGAGTTTTCGTATGGTCAGCGCGCTGTATGCCGTTTTAGGTGCGTTATTGTTAGTGAAGTTCTCATTTGACGTGGTGCGTTTGCGCACTCAATACCATGTAGGCTATGGCGACGGCGGCTTCAGCGAGCTGCAGGTCGCCATCCGCGTTCACGGCAATGCCGTCGAATATGTGCCGATTGGCCTCATTTTGCTGTTATTTATGGAGATGAACGGCGCCCAGACCTGGATGGTGCACGTTTGCGGCATTTTATTGATCCTCGGACGACTGATGCACTCCTGGGGTTTTCATCACCGTGTCTACCACTGGCGCCGCTCCGGCATGAGCGCCACCTGGTGCGCGTTGTTGCTGATGGTGCTGGCCAATCTATGGTATATGCCCTGGGAGTTGGTTTTCTCCCTCCGTTAGCGCACAATACGCCGTTTTCGTTTTTATCGGGTTTAACGTTATGTCTCACCGCGATACGCTTTTTTCCGCGCCGATTGCCAGCCTCGGCGACTGGACCTTTGATGAACGGGTTGCTGAAGTCTTCCCCGATATGATCCAGCGTTCTGTGCCTGGCTACTCCAATATCATCTCGATGATCGGCATGCTGGCTGAGCGCTTCGTTCAGCCCCACACCCAGGTTTACGATCTTGGCTGTTCGTTGGGCGCCGCCACTCTTTCCGTGCGCCGCAATATTAGCCATCCGGGCTGCCGCATTATCGCCATCGATAACTCCCCGGCGATGGTGGAGCGCTGCCGTCGCCATATTGACGCCTATAAAGCACCGACGCCGGTCGAGGTGATTGAAGGGGATATCCGCGATGTGGCCATTGAAAACGCCTCGCTGGTGATCCTGAACTTTACCATTCAGTTCCTTGAGCCGGGCGATCGCCAGGCGATCCTCAATAAAGTCTATCAGGGGCTGAATCCCGGCGGCGCGCTGGTGCTCTCGGAGAAATTTAGCTTCGAAGACGCCCACGTCGGCGAGCTGCTGTTCAATATGCATCATGACTTTAAGCGCGCGAACGGCTACAGCGAGCTGGAGATCAGTCAAAAACGCAGCATGCTGGAAAATGTAATGCTGACCGACTCTGTGGAAACCCATAAAAAACGCCTGCGTCAGGCTGGGTTCGAACATGCCGAACTGTGGTTCCAGTGCTTTAACTTTGGCTCGCTGGTGGCAGTAAAATCCGGGGAGCAGGCATGATCGACTTCAGTAACTTCTATCAGCTGATCGCCAAAAGCCCGCTGTCTCACTGGCTGGAGACGCTGCCTGCCCAGGTAGCCGCCTGGCAGCGCGAGGCCCTGCACGGCAAGTTTCGCGAATGGGAGCGCGCCGTTGAGTTTCTTCCGGAATTAACGCCCTGGCGTCTGGACCTCCTGCACAGCGTCACCGCCGAAAGCGAAACGCCGCTCAGCGAAGGCCATCGGCTGCGGATAGAAAATCTGCTGAAAAACCTGATGCCATGGCGCAAAGGGCCTTATTCGCTGTACGGCATCAACATCGATACCGAATGGCGCTCCGACTGGAAATGGGAGCGTGTCCTGCCGCACCTGTCCGATCTCACCGGGCGGACCATCCTCGACGTGGGCTGTGGCAGCGGCTATCACATGTGGCGGATGATCGGCGCCGGCGCGCATCTGGCGGTCGGCATCGATCCTACCCAGCTCTTCCTGTGCCAGTTTGAAGCGGTACGTAAGCTCCTCGGCAACGACCAGCGGGCGCATCTCCTGCCGCTGGGCATCGAGCAGTTGCCGGCGCTGGAGGCCTTCGACACCGTGTTCTCGATGGGCGTGCTCTACCACCGCCGCTCGCCGCTGGATCATCTATGGCAGCTGAAAGATCAGCTGGCGCCGGGAGGCGAGCTGGTGCTGGAGACGCTGGTGGTCGAAGGGGATGAAAATACGGTGCTGGTTCCGGGCGACCGTTATGCGCAGATGCGCAACGTCTATTTTATCCCCTCGGCGGCGGCCCTGAAAATGTGGCTGGAGAAGTGCGGATTTATCGATGTGCGCATCGTCGACGCCTGCGTCACCTCGACGGAGGAGCAGCGGCGCACAGAATGGATGACCAGCGAATCGCTGGCCGATTTCCTCGACCCGCAGGATCAGCGCAAAACCGTGGAAGGCTATCCGGCGCCGCTGCGCGCGGTGATTATCGCCACTAAACCGGAAACCCAGCAATCGCTGGCAAAAAAAGCGAGATAAAAAAAGGCCCCTGTTTAATGGGCAGGGGCCTGGTACGGGCAATCATCATATTGGGCGACATGATGTGCAGCAAAAACCGTTTAACTTCTGTTAGCGGAAATTATCTTTTTCATCTCCGCCACCGCTGCGCCATTCACGGCGTAGCGTCTGTATTCGTCCGCATCGGGATCGGCTGACATCGAAACGCCTGGATGACGAAAGCGCATTTCCGATGGCAACCACTGGCCTGCAGAGCTATGAACCTCTTTCACCCCCGCCTGCAGAAACAGCGGCAGGTTCGCGGCGCGCACTCCCGCACCGGCCATAATGATTGGAGTATCCCCTGCGGCAATAAGTTCCGTAATTAATGAAATACCTTTCTCCGCCGAGGATTGCTGACCGGAAGTCAGGATACGTTTAACCCCCAGCTCACCCAGCGTCTTCCAGGCCTGACGCGGGTCGGCGCACAGATCGAACGCGCGATGAAAGGTCACCGCCAGCGGCCCGGCCGCAGCCATTATTTTTTTCATCCGCGGGATATCGACCTGACCATCGACATTCAGTACGCCGGTCACCAGCCCGGGAAAGCCGAGCTCCCGCACCATGCGGATGTCGCTAAGCATCGCGGCGAACTCCTCTTCGGTATAGCTGAAATCGCCGCCACGCGGGCGGATAATCGGATGCACCGGGAGAGTAATCGCCTCGCGGACCGAGACCAGCACCCCGTAAGAGGGGGTTAATCCCCCTTCCTGCGGCGCGGCACAGAGTTCAATACGATCGGCGCCGCAGCGCTCAGCTTCCCTGGCGCACGCCATGCTGTAACAACAAACTTCCAGTACCGCCATTCCTCACTCCCTGATTCAGACAACTTTCTTAGCATGTCATGATTTCACGCGGCAGACGCCGCGCAGCTTCACACTGTTACGTATCGGCTTGCTCGCTGGCGACGATTTGTTCAATAGACCACGGATGAAATTTGACCGTCACGCTGCCGTCGGTGACCGCCAGGGTGGGATTCGGCAGGCGCTCGTGTTCCCCTTTCGGCGAGCTGGTTTTGACGACGATCCCCGGCTGGCTGAGTCCGTCATCGGCCAGCAGCGCCAGAGCGCGGGCATTTAAGGTAGCCGGATCGCCGGGCAGGACAATTTCGATATGCTCCCAGCCTTCATGGGGATAGCGCTTTTCACCCGGCCACGGCAGCTCAACGATATGGAAGCGCCAGTGCGCCACGCAGACCGGCTCCGCCAGTTTAAACAGGCAGATAGGCCGGCCGTTGATTATATTCTCCGACAGCAGAGTGCCGCACTGCGCCAGACCGCTGCGCCAGCGCTCCGCGGTAGCGTTCTGATGACAGCGCAGGGAGATATGGTCGGCGTCGAGTCCGCCGATCTCCAGTCCCAGTCGCGCAGCGAAGCGCTGCAGCGCATCGGAAAATCGCGGGAGATCCGCCGTAATATCGGCCAGTTGTTCAATCTGCTGCCAGTTCGCCATGGGTTTGCTCGTCAATTAGGTTCGTCAATAATAAAAAGGCTAATCTACCGTGTTTCCGGCCGCGGACCAACCGCCACCCTGCCGATGCGTGACTGACCGGCGATGGATTGCCCACGCCGCCGGGCCGCGCGCGATGCTGACGGACGGGGACAAATGCAGTATACTCCCGCCCTAATTTGTCCACATTCCGGCGCCGCCTCCCTCGGGGGCTGGCGCATTACACGTAAGGTATTCCGGTGAATATTCAGGCTCTTCTCTCAGAAAAAGTCAGCCAGGCCCTGATCGCGGCAGGCGCGCCTGCCGATTGCGAACCTCAGGTCCGCCAGTCAGCAAAAGTTCAGTTCGGTGACTATCAGGCCAACGGCGTGATGGCTGTCGCCAAAAAACTGGGCATGGCGCCGCGACAACTTGCAGAGCAGGTACTGTCTCATCTTGACCTCAACGGCATTGCCAGCAAGGTTGAAATCGCCGGGCCGGGCTTTATCAATATTTTCCTTGACCCCGCGTTCCTGGCGGACAACGTCAACCGCGCGCTGCAGTCCGAACGCCTGGGCGTCGCCACGCCGCAGGTACAGACCATCGTCGTCGACTACTCGGCGCCGAACGTGGCGAAAGAGATGCACGTCGGCCATCTGCGTTCGACCATCATTGGCGATGCCTCGGTCCGTACCCTGGAGTTTCTTGGCCATAAGGTGATCCGTGCCAACCACGTCGGCGACTGGGGCACCCAGTTCGGCATGCTGATCGCGTATCTGGAAAAACAGCAGCAGGAAAACGCCGGTGAGATGGCCCTGGCCGACCTCGAAGGTTTCTATCGCGAAGCGAAAAAACACTACGACGAAGACGAAGCCTTCGCCGAGCGCGCGCGCAGCTACGTGGTTAAGCTGCAGGGCGGCGATGAGTACTTCCTGCAGATGTGGCGTAAGCTGGTCGACATCACCATGTCGCAGAACCAGATCACCTACGATCGCCTGAATGTGACGCTGACCCGCGATGACGTGATGGGCGAAAGCCTGTACAACCCGATGCTGCCGGGGATCGTCGCCGATCTGAAAGCCAAAGGGCTGGCCGTTGAGAGCGAAGGCGCCACCGTGGTGTTCCTTGATGAGTATAAAAACAAGGAAGGCGAACCGATGGGCGTCATCATCCAGAAAAAGGATGGCGGCTACCTCTATACCACCACCGATATCGCCTGTGCGAAGTATCGCTATGAAACGCTGCACGCCGACCGCGTGCTCTACTACATCGACTCCCGTCAGCACCAGCACCTGATGCAGGCGTGGACCATCGTGCGCAAGGCAGGCTATGTGCCGGACTCCGTGCCGCTGGAGCACCATATGTTCGGCATGATGCTGGGTAAAGACGGCAAGCCGTTTAAAACCCGCGCCGGCGGCACCGTGAAGCTGGCGGATCTGCTGGACGAAGCGCTGGAGCGCGCGCGTCGCCTGGTGGCCGAGAAGAACCCGGAGATGTCCGCTGATGAGCTGGAAAATCTGGCGAAAGTGGTGGGTATCGGCGCGGTGAAATATGCCGACCTGTCGAAAAACCGCACCACCGACTACGTTTTCGACTGGGATAATATGCTGGCGTTCGAAGGCAACACCGCGCCGTATATGCAGTATGCCTATACCCGCGTGCTCTCCGTGTTCCGCAAAGCCGGCATTGACGAAAACGCCCTCACCGACGCACCGGTGGTGATTGCAGAAGATCGCGAAGCCCAGCTGGCCGCGCGCCTGCTGCAGTTTGAAGAGACCCTCTCCGTGGTCGCTCGCGAAGGGACGCCGCACGTGATGTGCGCCTACCTCTACGATCTGGCAGGCCTGTTCTCCGGTTTCTACGAGCACTGCCCGATCCTCAGCGCGGAGAGCGAAGCGACCCGCAACAGCCGCCTGAAGCTGGCGCTGCTGACGTCGAAAACCCTCAAGCTGGGTCTTGATACCCTCGGTATCGAAACCGTCGAGCGTATGTAAAACCAACCCGGCGAAAGCCGGGTTAATTTTTTCAGGCGCCGCGCCAGCGGGCTCTCTTGCTCAGAAATACTTGCGCAGATACTCGGTCAGACAGAGGATCGCCATCGCCTGGCCGTAGGGCATCGAGGTGAGTGGGATCTGGCGATAGAAATCGAGGTCTGACCCCATTCCGGTGCCAAAGGAAGTCTGCAGCAGCTCCCCCTGCGGCGATATATTCTGCACAATTCCGCGAATCGCTTTTTCTGCCACCCCGGCATAGTGCTGCCCGACATATCGCTTGCGCACCGCTTTAAGTATGCCGTAGGCAAAGCCGGCGGTCGCCGAAGCCTCAGGATAAGAGTGCGGGTCGTCCAGCAGGGTATGCCACAGGCCGCTGTCATCCTGGCATTTCGCTAAAGCGGCAATTTGCGCGTTCAGCACCTCGGTCAGATAGCGCCGTACCGCATTCCCTTCTGGAAGATCCACTAACTCAAGAAAATCCGGGATCACCATGGTTAGCCAGCTGTTGCCCCGTGCCCAGCGCGCCCGGGCAAAGTTATGCCGACCGTCATAGCTCCAGCCGTGAAACCACAGTCCGGTTTCCCGGTCCATCAGGTTTTGCACATGAAGCAGGAACTGATAGGTCGCCTCCTCCACATAATGCGGACGGTGAAGCAGCTTGCCTATTTTGGCTAACGGCAACACGGTCATCATCAGCGTGTCATCCCACATTTGCTGGTGGTTCTCTTCCGCCAGGGTGATGTGCTGCATACCGCCCTGCTCGGTACGCGGCATCTCATACATCGCCCACTCCGCCCAGCTCTCCAGCCACGGCAGATACGCCTTACATCCGGTCTCTTCAAAGCGATAAGCCAGGGTCAGGAACGGCGCCATGGTGTTGACGTTTTTGGTCGTTGCCCCCTCGGCGAAGCGGTCGGCAAACCAGCGGTCGATGATATCGCGCATCTCGATATCGCCGGTTTGCTGATAATACTGATAGATGCCGTACAGCCCTACGCCGTGGGTCCACTCCCAGCCGGCCCAGCCTTTGGTATCAATAACGCGCCCGTCATCCAGGCGCAGTAAAAATTGCCCGCTCTCATCCTTAATATTCACCAGGTTTTGCGTCACGTTGCGGATCAGCGCCTGCAGTTCGCTGCGGGCGATAAAACGCTCAGGCTGACAGAGTAATGGGCTATGTTTGACCGGCCAAACTTTCATGTTGTTAACCTCGGGTATATGTCGAATTCAAAGCGCCGCCCTGGGTGAGCGCCGGGGCAGCAGGTTTATGACGATTCAGATAGCCAATATTGTTATTCCCCCACAGGCAGTCGTAGGGCATCCCCGCCAGCATCTCGACCACCGCGCGGTGTTCCGCACTGGTCAGCTCCGGCCGGGCGTGACCGCTTTCGCGCATTCTGAGGGTTTCGCTGCGCAGGACGCTGTGGGTGTGCAGATTGAGTTTGAAGCGCAGTGAAACGAGGAAGCCGCAGGCTAACACCACCAATGTACCGACGCTGAGGATCAGCAGAATGGTATGGCTGACCCCTTCAGGCTGTATTTTTTGCCCGGAGACAAACCCCGACAGTTGCATAATGATGCCCACCAGCATCACCGCCCCCGCCTGCGAGGCTTTGCGGGTCAGGGTCATGATGCCGGCAAAAATCCCCTCCCGGCGCTGGCCGGTGATCGCTTCGTCGACGTCGGCAATATAGGTGTAGGTATTCCACGGCACGTAGTTAATCCCGCCGCGTCCCAGTCCGGCGACAGCAGAGATGAGCAACAATAATGAATAGACGTCGCTCAGTCCGGCGTAATAGAGCAGCGCATAGGAGAGCGAACTCAGGCCAAAGAGGACCACCACCATGCGGTACGACGGCGCGGGGCCAAAGCGAATGCACAGCGGGATCATGGCGATCACGGCAATAAACTGGAAAATCGCCATCGTCCCCAGCAGATTCGAGGCGACAGAAGCTTCCTGCATCAGAACAAAGACCACGTAGTAGGTAAACACGGCATTGAAGACGTCCTGGGCGATATAGCCCCCCAGATACATGCCGAGGTGCTGGCGGAAAATTTTTATCCGCAGCGTAGAGCTCAGCTCAATCACCAGGCGATTGAGGCTCTGGGCGAGAGTGAGGTTCTGTTTTTCCGCTTCCGCCCGCAGCGCCGCCTCTGACCAGGCCTCACGCGGCCGCTCCCAGGTGAAACACCAGACGAAGGTCAGCATCACCGCGCACAGGACCGAGAACACCAGACTGGCATAAAAGAACGAGCTGGCATTGTCTTTGCCGAGCCAGGTAAGGAGGATCCCCGGCAGAAAGGAGGCTAAAATCGCCGACATTTGCGCCATTGAGATGCGCGCGCCGGAGAATTTGGTTTTCTGTTTAAAGTCATCGGTCATCTCCGGCACCAGCGTCTCGTAGGGCACCAGAATCATGGTGTAGACCATATCAAACAGCAGATAGGTGACCAGGTAGTACCAGAATCCCATCTCGCCGACCCACATCGCCGAGTAGCTGAATACGCAGGGGATGCCGAGCAGAATAAAGAATTTTCTGCGGCCGAAGCGCTTGCCGAGCCAGGTGGTGCCGAAGTTATCGGTGAGAAAGCCCATCAGCGGGCTCACCACCGCATCCAGTACGCGGGCGGAAGCGAATATAAGCGTGGCTTCTATCGGGGAGAGTCCGCAGAAGGTGGTGTAAAAGTAGAGCAGCCATGCGGCGGTTAGCGCCGTGGTGCCGGCGCCGAGAAAATCGCCCGCGCCGTAGGCCAGGTAGTTAGCCAGTCCAATCTTTCGTGTTTTCATCGCCGTGATCCTGTGTCTTTTTTTAAGAGAACGCCGACAATCTTTCCGGATTTGCCACCGGAAGGGAGTGGGTACCTGGCTACACTAAAAGCAGTGAAACGACGTTACCTTTGTGTTTTTGCCACGGAAGAACCGCCGATGGCAAAATGACAAAGAGACGATGTCTCAACTTCACTCATTTATAAAACAGCATTTCTTTTAAATAAAAAGCTAGGTTCATTTATGTGATCTTGTCGGGAAAACGCGGACTGGCGAAGAGCGTCGCAAATCACGGGAGCGGTCCTTGCGTAGCCGGGTAAACAGGAGTAAAGAAGGAAAGAAAGGGTTATTCCGCGTATCTCAAGGAGGCCAGATGCCTTATTCACATCTGCTGGTTGCCGTCGCGCCAACGCCGGAGAGTCAGGTATTAATTAAAAAAGCGGTGTCAATTGCCCGCCCCGTGAACGCGAAAGTGAGCTTTATCACCCTCGCCACGGATCCGGAGTTGTATAACCAGTTCGCCGCGCCGATGATGGAAAATCTGCGCGAGGTGATGCAGGAAGAGACGCGTGATTTTCTCAACGAGCTGGCGCGTCATGCGGACTACCCGATAGAAAAAATGACCATCGCCTGCGGCGAACTGGGTCATCATATTAAGGACTTCTGCCGGTCACACCAGGTCGATCTGGTGATCTGCGGCAATCATAACCATTCCCTTTTTTCGCGCGCCACCTGCTCGGCGAAAAATATCGTCGGCAGCTGCGGCGTCGATGTCCTGCTGGTTTCCCTTGAAAAGGGCTAACGCCGGTTAGCCCTTTTCCTGAACTAGGCCAGTTTAGGGAACGTGGCTATCTTCCCCCGCAGGCGGCTCTCCTCGCTGCGCGGCGAAATATGCTGCAGATCGTCGACAAAGCGCGCCTGCCAGTTATGAATATCATTTTCTCTAATCACATCCAGCATCGCGGAATGACGGGCAATACGTTCCGCCAGCGGCATGCTTAGGGCGCGATCCAGCGCGGCGGCAACCTCGTCGCGATCGTAGGGATTGACGATCAGGGCGCTGTTCAGCTCCTGCGCCGCGCCGGCAAACTGCGACAGGACCAGTACGCCAGGGTTATCCGGATCTTGCGCCGCCACGTATTCCTTCGCCACCAGGTTCATGCCATCGCGCAGCGGCGTCACCAGCCCAACGTCAGAGTAGCGGAAGACCTTCATCAGCAGCTTACGGTCAAAATGCTGGTTCAGATAGTAAAGCGGAGTCCAGCCAAGCTGGCCGAACTGGCCATTGATGCGTCCGGCTGCGGTTTCCAGCTGGTGGCGGATATCCTGATAGGCCTGCACATCGCCGCGGGACGTCGGCGCGATCTGGGTATAACGGATCTTGCCGTGATGCTGAGGATACTTCTCGAGCAGCGTCTCATAGGCGAGAAACCGCTCCGGCAACCCTTTCGAGTAGTCAAGGCGCTCCACTGAGAAGATATTCTTCACGTTTTTGAGCTCGTTTTTCAGCTGGACCAGCTTCGGCGGCAGCGGACCTTTGGCGTTGCGCGTAATCTCGTCCGGATCGATCCCTATCGGATAAACCTCGGTGCTAAACGCTTTACCCCACGCCTGATAGCGTTTGTCTCCGAGGTCGGAGAGTCGGGTCTGCATGGCTATGCTGTCGAGAAAGGCGGTTCTGTCGCTTTCAGTCTGGAAGCCCAACAGATCGTAGTCGCACAGTTGCTCCAGCAGCTCAGCGTGCGGCGGTAGCGCGTTAAAAATCTCCGGCGTCGGGAAAGGAATATGCAAGAAGAAGCCGATGCGGTTGTTGACCCCGCGCTTGCGCAGTTCGCTGGCGAAGGGCAGCAGATGGTAATCATGGATCCACAACGTATCATCTGGCTCGATCAGCGGTAGAAGCTTGTCCGCCAGCATGGCGTTAACTCGCTGATATCCCTCCCAGGCTTCGCGCTGGAAGCTGACCAGGTCAAGACGATAGTGGAAGGCCGGCCACAGCACGGCGTTAGAGAACTGGTTGTAGTATTCATCATGGTCACGTTCGTTAAGGTTGAACGATGCCCATGAAATATTTCCGCGGGAGACCTGCTTCAGCGGCTGCTGGTCATCGCCAATTTCGCCGCTCCAGCCAAACCACAGACCCCCTGCCGCTTTCAGTGCCCCCAGGATGCCGACGGCCAGACCGCCAGCGCTCGATTTTTTATCGTCCGGTAAGGCGATACGGTTAGAGACTACGACTAAACGACTCATGGTCATCCCTCCTTTCGGTTTGCGCGTCATACGCCAGATGTTGCAACCACGTCCTTACGGCGGCGGCATCCGCCAACCGCCAGTGCGCCTGAGTTTCCCCAGCGCCAACTTTTATCGACATTCCCTGCAGTTGATTCACCACGCTGAATCCCGCCTCGTCGGTCAAATCATCGCCGACAAAAACCGGTTCGCGACCGGCAAACGGCGCTTCCTGCATGAAGGCAGTGATCGCCTCCCCTTTGTTGACACCGCGGGGTTTAATCTCCACCACGCACTTGCCAAGCTGCAGCGCCAGCAGCGGGTAGCGCTGAACAATGCGCTGCGCCAGCTCCAGCACCGCGGTCTGCTGCTGCGGGGCCTGACGGTAGTGCAGCGCGAAGGCCATCTCTTTACTCTCCAGCTCGCACCCGGGGAGCGCCTGCAGCGCCGAGCTCAGCTCAGCCGCGATTTCATCCCGCAGGGCCGACGGCAGAGAGACAATATAGGTTTTACCATTGATATCACGGCGCTCGGCCCCGTGAACGCCGGCCAGCGGTAGCCGCCAGGGATGGGTCAGCGCGTCAAGTTCAGCCATTGAGCGCCCTGAAATCAATGCCACCGCCCCGCCCTGCTGCCGGGCCAGCGCGTTGAGCGCCTGCAGCGTGTTGTCGGGTATCACCACCTGATCGGGGTGCGGCTGGATATCGGCAAGAGTACCGTCGAGGTCAAAGAAAAAAGCGTAGTTTCCGGTTAGCGCAGGCGGTACAGATATCTGGTTATCCACCCTGTTTCCTCCTTATCATGGCCAGCCGAAGCTGGTTGTTAATTATATGTTAGCCATGTAAGTATAGACAGTGTGACCAACCTCGCCATTTTTGATAGATACCGCCAGCGAAACGGGCGCTGGCGGCAATTACTCTGTAGACTTAAAAGTTATGCCTGAAATCAGGCCGCACGTTTGGCTTTTTGTTTGTAACGGTCAAAAATCACCGCCGCCAGCAGGATGACCCCGCGCACGACGTATTGCGAGAACGGCGAGATGTTAAGCAGGTTCATCGCATTCTCCACGGTCCCGAGGATCAGGATCCCGGCCACCACGTAGGAGATCTTGCCGATCCCGCCCTTCAGCGACACCCCGCCCAGCACACAGGCCGAAATAACAATCAGCTCATAGCCAATCGAAGTCATCGGCTGGCCGCTGGTCATTCGCGACGCCAGGATAATCCCCGCCGCGGCCGACACCAGACCGGAGAGCACAAAGATAATAATCTTGGTGCGCACCACCGGAACGCCGGCCAGACGCGCCGCCTCTTCATTGCCGCCTATAGCCAGCGTATTACGGCCAAAGGTGGTTTTGTTTAGTAATAATCCGAAAACCACCAGGCAGGCGACAGTCAGCCAGATCGGCGCCGGCAGACCAAACCAGTTGGCGTAACCGAGTGTGAAGAAGCGCTCATCTTCGATCCCCACCGCTTTACCGTCGGAGATAATGTAGGCCAGGCCGCGGACAATCTGCATAGTGGCCAGCGTGGTGATCAGGGCGTTTATCTTCAGACGGGCAATGACAAAGCCGTTGACCAGGCCACTGACCGCCCCCAGCAGCAGACCGGCGGCAATCCCCAGCCACAGGCTTTCGCTCAGGTTAATCACCACCGCGGTAGTGACCCCGGCACAGGCGATAACCGACGCCACCGACAGGTCGAAATCGCCGGAGGCCAGGCAGAAGAGCATGCCGCAGGCCACCATCCCGGACATCGAGATCGCCAGCCCCAACCCCTTCATGTTGACGAATGAGGCAAAGTTAGGCACAAAAATTACGCAGCCGATAAACAGCACCGCAAACACCACCAGCATGCCAAACTGATCCCAGACACGGGCGAAGCTAAAGGCAGAGCGGGTAGCGCCGGACGTAGTCACTGATGACATCATTTACTCCTTACTCAGGCGACAGCCTGACTCACTTTTGGCATCGCAAGGCTTAACGCCTGCTGTTCATTGGCTTCTTCATGCAGCAGTTCGCCGGCGACTTGCCCTTCACGCATCACCACGATGCGGTCGGCGACGCCCAGCACTTCCGGCAGGTCGCTGGAGGCAAATACCACGGCGACACCGGCGGCGGCGAGGCCATATATCACGTTGTAAATTTCATGTTTGGCGCCGACATCGATGCCGCGGGTGGGCTCATCGAGCAGGATCACCTTCATCTCTTCCGACAGCCAGCGGCCAAGGATCGCTTTCTGCTGGTTGCCGCCAGACAGGTTCATGATCAGCTGTTCCGGGCCCGGCGTTTTAATGTTCAGCGACTGGATATGCTGATCGGCGTTGTCCGCCTCCCAGGCGTTGTTGATCAGGCAGCCGGCGTGGATATGCTTGCGCCGGGCGCTGATATTGATATTGTCGCGCACGGAGTGAACCGGAATAATCCCCTCCGCTTTACGATCTTCCGGACACAGCATCATCCCGGCCTGGATGGCCTGGGCCGGTTTGCGGATGTCGACGGGCTGGCCATCGATATACACCTGACCGCCGGTGATCCGCGTCCCGCCGAACAGACCTTTCATCAGTTCGCTGCGCCCGGCGCCCACCAGCCCGAACAGGCCGACGATTTCGCCACTGCGCACCGAGAGGCTGACCGGCGTGCGCACGCCCGGGGCTTTGACCTCCTCCAGACGCAGCCGCTCTTCGCCATAGGGACGAGGTTTCCAGCCGTAAATATCACCCAGATTGCGCCCGACCATCGCCTGAACCAGCGCGTCGTGGCTGACGCTCGACATATCGTCAAAGGTGCAGACGTAGCGACCATCCTTAAAGACGGTGATGGCATCGCTGAGGGCAAAAATTTCTTCCATCCGGTGTGAAACATAGATGATGACCCGCCCCTCCTCCCGTAGCTCGCGGATAACGCGAAACAGGTTGTCGATCTCCCGGGCGGAGAGCGAGCTGGTCGGTTCATCGAAGGCGATAATCTTGGCGTTACGCGCCAGCGCTTTGGCAATCTCCACCATCTGCCACTGGCCAATGGAGAGATACTTCAGCGGCGTCTCCGGGTCGATATCCAGTCCCAGATGCTCCAGCTGCAGACGGGCCTCATAGTTGAGCAGCGAGCGGTTGACGATGCCGCCTTTGTGCGGCAGCTGGCCAAGATAGATATTTTCGGCGACGGTCATCTCCGGGATCAGATGCAGCTCCTGATAGATAATCGCCACGCCGGCGTTGAGCGCCGCCATCGTATTAGTGAACGCCATCTGCTGGCCGCCGATCTGCAGGTGGCCAGCGGTGGGGATGTAGTTACCGCTGAGAATTTTCAACAGCGTCGATTTGCCTGCGCCATTTTCGCCCATCAGCGCGTGGATCTGTCCTGGGTAGCAGTCAAAACTGATATCGGACAAGGCCTTTACGCCAGGGAACGTCATGGTGATGCCGCGAAATGAGAGATAAGGGGTAGACTGTTGCATAACGACTCCGCTCTTCTGCACTCAGCCCCCGCCGCGGCGGGGGCCAGTTCAACCGGGCTGTTACAGCCCTTTTTTCGCCAGCTCTTCTTTGAAGTTATCGCGGGTAATCAGCACCACATCGGTCACCGCAGTGAACTTCGGCGGCTCAACGCCCTTGGTGACCCAGTTGTAGAGCATTTCACTGGTTTTATAGCCATGGATGTCCGGGCTTGGCAGCAGGGAGCCATAGAAGCCGGTCGGCTGCGCCTTCGACAGTTCGTTGACAGCATCCACGCCGTTGATGCCAATACCAATCACATCCGGCGCTTTAAAGCCCTGCCCTTCTGTGGCACGCACGCCGCCAAGCACAGTGTTATCGTTCATCCCAACGATCAGCCAGTGTTTCACCTGCGGGTGCTGGACCAGCATTGAGTTACCGGCGTCAAACGCCCCCGGGATATCGTTAGATTTTGTCGGAACGCGGTAGATTTGCGCTTCCGGGAAGCCGGCCGCCTTCAGGGCATCGATGGAGCCGGTGGTGCGACGACGGGCGGTGTCCAGCTCATCGGCGGTGATGGCCATCACCGCAGTGTCTTTGACATCCCAGCCGCGTTTCTGCATTTCTTTATACAGCTCCTGTCCCTGGCGGGCGCCAATTTCGCTGGCCGCCATCATCACCAGCGGCACGCTCTCCATCGGTTTACCTTTGGCGTTGACGAACTGGTCATCGACGGTAATCACCTTCATGTCATAGCCGCGTGCTTTAGCGACTATCGCCGAGCCGAGCTTAGGATCGGGGGTACAGATGACAAAGCCCTTCGCGCCGCTGGCCGCCAGGCTATCGATGGCGTTCAGGGTTTTCTCACCATCCGGTACCGCTATTTTAATGACGTCAAAGCCTAAATCTTTTCCTGCTTTATCAGCAAATTTCCACTCGGTCTGGAACCATGGCTCTTCCGGCTGTTTCACCAGAAAACCTAATTTAAGGTTTTCCGCCATAGCTGATTGTGACATAACCGCTGCGAGACCAATGGCCGCCAGCGCTTTAGTAAATTTGTGCATGGTAAACTCCAGCTTTAATTCGCTTTCATGTAGGGAAAAATCGGAATTAACTTTTTTATCAGCATCAAAACAAGGCATTAGAAAAATCGCATCCCCTACTGCCGTTGTTAGAGTAGTAATACCCGGAAATTATTTCTCCATACGAGAGCATTATCACATCGCGGAATTACAGTAATTGCGTACATAGATTTAGCAAAAAAAGACATAAAAAAAGACATAATTGTCATACAATTTAACCAGTGAATAGCAGGATCATCTATACCACCAGCAGGCTTATCCTTGTTATGTCAGTGGGTGTTTAACAGAGGGTTACGGCACTGTTATAACCAGCGGCTAAGGGGATCGCAGCGGCGGTCGACTGCCCGCCGGCGCTGTTGTGCAACAGACGCGCGCCGCCAGTCCAGCGTCGGCCGTTTTATATCGCGATAAAACGGATCTTTTTCGTAATTTATTCCGAATTGATAAAAGATATTCCCGCTGCATAGAAAAGCCTGCAACAAAAAATAAAAATAATTATCATCACAACGAAACATTGCCCTCTGAAATAACTTATAGCTTTGACTTATACGATGAATCTCGTAGTCAAATATCTATAACTTATACCTGACACGCCGCACTCTTGACCCAGCCTGAGCCGCAATCCCACTGCATGTCGTCATGCAGGAATAATGGTGTAACAAAACGTAAATTATCCATCTTGAGAGTTTTCTTAATCGCATTCAGCGAGTATTCTTAAATTGTCGGCAAGTGGAAAAATTACCCGACTCATACGGAATGTGTAGAGTTTTATTATTCTGCAACAGTGCAGCGCGTCACTCTTTTATCCTGTTGTTTGCTCCAGGAATCGCTGACGCGCACCAGTAACCCCTTCCCGGTTAATAAGGATATTTTTATGGCAGTTCCAGGAATGGCACAAAAGCTAAACACCCAGATGAACCTTGAGTTCCACGCCTCTAACGTTTACCTGAACTTAAGTGAGTGGTGTGCCCGGCATCGCTTCGACGGCGCCGCGACATTTCTGCGCAACCGCGCGCAATGCAGCATCACCCTCACCATGCGCGTATTTGACTATCTGAAAAAAGCCGGCAACTGGCCGATAGTCAATCCCGACCGCGCCTGTAATCCCGAATGTACCTCGCTGGAAGATCTCTTTACCCAAACCCTGGTCGATTACCGCCAGCGGAGCAGTATGCTGAGCGGTCTCGCCGAGGAAGCCAAAGCGCAGAGCGATGACAACACCTGGCGTTTTCTGACCCGCCTGGCGGAAGAGCAGCAGCAGGATGGGCTGCTGCTGCAAAGCGTGCTCGAGGAAATTCGCAATGCCGACAAAGCCGGGATAGGTATGGAACAGACCGATCGCCGTCTGATGGCCCTCGTCGGAGCGTCACAGAACCCCCACTAATCAGACGCGCCGGGCCTTTCTCGCCCGGTCAGGGGGAGCGCGTTCGCGCTGCCCCGCCCTGTTTATTAATCCGTTCTTGCTATTCTCCCCTGCTATTTATTCCTCAAACGAATAAAAAAGTTTTAACTCGATCCCATTCCCTCGTCACCGTTACCCCTTAGGGGGGATTAGTGAGCGCGGTCACTTTTTGTTGGGTCATAAAGAAATATAAAAACAGTGTTTCAAAAATATAAAACACGAGGTTTATTTTTTTATGGCTAGATACACGGCTTCAGCCTCTGAAGGGCTGCAGGGAAGACCGATCTTGTTACGCCATCAGTTAGCCTACGGCGGCGGTAATCTGTTAGGGAGTGGCGCACTGGCGATAAGCGGAGCATGGCTACTCTATTTTTATACGACCTTTTGCGGCCTGACGCTGATCGAGGCCTCATTTATCTTCTCCGTCGCCAGCATCATCGACGCCATCAGCAACCCGCTGATGGGCTATCTGACGGATAATTTTGGCAAAACGCGGTTAGGCAAGCGCTTTGGACGTCGGCGCTTCTTTTTGCTGATCGGCATTCCTCTGATGCTGTTCTACCCGCTGCTATGGGTAGAGGGCCTGAGTTTCTGGTACTACCTGTGTACCTATGTGGTGTTTGAGATCATCTATACCTCCATCATGGTGCCCTATGAGACGCTGGCGACAGAGATGACCGATGATTTCTCGCTACGCTCAAAGCTCACCGGCTATAAAGCCATCTTCGGGAAGCTGGCCAACTTCCTCGCCGCGTTTATTCCCGGACAGTTCATTCTGCTGTACGGCAAAGATTCCGCCACCCCTTTCTTCCTCACCGGGCTGACCTATGGCGCGATCCTGATCGTCGCGATTACCTGCCTGTGGCTGTGCAGCTGGGAGCGCGAGCGTGCGGAAGCCGTGGATACCAGCGCGAAAAAGGGGCTGCTGAGCACCCTGCTGTCGCTGGCGAAAGACATGCGTTCCACCTTTTATCTGCGCGTGTTCCGCAAACATCTCGGTATGTACCTGTGCGGGTTTGGCGCGGAATGGCTGTTTGCCTCCATCTTCACCTATTTCGTGATATTCGTTCTGCAGCACGATCCGGCAATGGTGGCCGGGCTGAACAGCCTGAACTCGATTCTGCAGCTGATCTCCACCGCGCTGTTTATCGGCCTGTGTGTGAAAAAGGGCTTTAGCAAACCCTATATCCTCGCGCTGGGGATCGTGATTTTCGCAGTCCTGCTGTATACCTCGCTGTGGTTCTTCCATCTGCCGTCAGGCCTGGCGACAGTGCTGATGTTCGGTATTACCGTGCTGTTCGGCCTGGGGACCGGCGGGGTTTACTATATTCCCTGGACCGTTTACACCTTCCTCGCCGACGTCGACGAAATCTACACCGGACGCCGCCGGGAAGGCATCTATGCCGGCGCCATGACCTTTTCAGGGAAAATTCTGCGCTCGATTGTGGTGTTTTCGATGGGGGCCATCCTGAGCTTTTACGGTTTCCAGTCAAAAGCGCACAGCCAACCGGAAAGCGCCGTGACCGCCATCGCGGTGGTATTCTGCGTCGGTGTCGTCGCCTTAGCCCTGGCCGCCATCGTCTTCAGTAAGCAGATGAAACTGGACCGTAAAGCTCATCTGGTGGTTCTGCAGGAAGTCGCGCGGATTAAAGCTGGCGGTAAAATCAGTGATATTGCGCCGGAGGTGCGGGCAATCGTTGAGGATCTGGTTGGCCATCGCTACGAAGAGTGCTGGGGCAACAGCAAATTGTTTAAAACCGCTGAGCCTGCGCCAGTGCAGACCGTGGTTTCTCATTAAAGAAAAAGGCCCCGGCGGTAATCCGCGGGGCCGGTTATTAATGCGTTTCTTCCTGCGGGGTAAACTTCAGCTCAATCAGGGCAATCGCTTTTTGCACCGCGCGAAGCGTCACCGGGTCGGCAGAAGCCGGGTGGCTGGCGAAGTCGATGGCTTTCAGCTGACTGGTCATTTTTTCACGCACTTCCACCGGCGCGATGACGTCAATCACGTCGAGGATCTGCTTGATAACCAGCTGGCAGGCAACCACATCGGAAACCAGCTCGTCGTGTTCGGTAAGATGTTGAGACATTAATTACTCCTTTTTTCAGGAGCGTAATAGTACCCTAAATCGATAACGATAATAAAACCTGCCGCGGCAGGTTTTTTTCACCACCCGAGTGGCTGGCGGCGCCTCTGCTGCCGCTTTGCCGAGGATCCTCTTGATGGCAGCGACAACATGAACACCGCGATCTCTTCCGGTAACGAACGTGCCTTTTCAGCCCCGGCGCTGCTGGTGGCTGGCGCCTTTTTTATGGAGTTTCTCGACGGGACGGTGATCGCTACTGCCCTGCCCGACATGGCGAGAGATTTTGGCGTCACCGCCGTCGAGCTTAATATCGGCATCAGCGCCTATCTGATAACCCTCGCGGTGCTGATCCCGGCCAGCGGCTGGATCGCCGATCGCTTCGGCGCCCGGGCTATCTTCACCCTCGCTCTGGCCATTTTTACCCTTGCCTCGATCTTTTGCGGCCTCTCCAGCGACGTGCATACCTTTGTCGCCATGCGTATCCTGCAGGGGATCGGCGGCGCGCTGATGGTCCCCGTCGGCCGTCTGGCGGTACTGCGCACCACGCCGAAACACCTGCTGATCAAGGCCATCGCCACCCTCACCTGGCCTGCGCTGGTGGCCCCCATTATCGGCCCGCCTTTGGGAGGCTTTATTACCCGCTACGCCAGCTGGCACTGGATCTTCTTTATCAATGTCCCGCTGGGCGTTGCGGCGATTATCCTGTCGCTGCGCATCATTCCTGATATCCGCGAAACGGAGCGGCGCGCCTTCGATATGACAGGATTTATCACGACCGCGGTGGCGATGGTTAGCCTGGTCACGGCGATGGAACGGCTCGGCGATCGTCAGCCGCAGTTCTGGCCGACGCTGGCCCTCGCCGCGCTGGGCTTCGGCTGTCTGTTATATTCCATTCGTCATTTCCGCCGGGCGGCGGCGCCTATGGTTCGTCTCGACGCCCTGCAGGTGCCGACGTTCCGGGTGACGATGTACGGCGGCTCGCTGTTCCGGGCCTCCATCAGCGCGGTGCCCTTTCTGCTCCCCCTGCTGTTCCAGGTGGGGTTCGGTATGGATCCTTTTCACTCCGGCCTGCTGGTGCTGGCGGTATTTGTCGGCAATTTAACCATTAAACCCGCCACCACGCCGCTGATCCGCTGGCTGGGCTTTCGTCGCCTGCTGTTGATCAACGGCGCGCTGAACGTCTGTTCGCTGCTGGCATGCGCGCTGCTCACGCCGCAAACCCCGGTCTGGGCGATCATGCTGATCCTTTATCTCGGCGGGGTGTTTCGCTCTGTTCAGTTCACGGGCGTGAGCACGCTGGCCTTTGCCGATGTCCCCGCCGCGCAGATGAGCGATGCCAATACCCTGTTTAGTACCGCGTCGCAGCTGGCGGTGGGGCTGGGGATCACGCTTGGGGCGATCGGCATTCGCCTGGGGGAACAGGTCGGCGACTGGCTGCACCTTTCCGCCGTGCCGGGGATCAGCTTTCGCCTGGCGTTTGTGTTTATCGCGGTGATCTGTCTGGTGGGGATGATCGACAGCCTTCATCTGGCTAAAACGGCAGGCAGCAGCGTGTCGGCGAAGAAAACCTGAATGATGGAAGGGCCAGCGGCGCTGGCCCTGATAACGATTACCCGACGATCTGACGGACGAACGCTTCGATCGCTTTATCCTGGCAGTTTTCGAAGAAGCACTGCTGGAAGCGAGGGCCAGAGACCGCAGTTTTCACCAGCTCCGGATCGATGGCGCGCAGGGTGTCGAGATAATTTTCTTTGACTACCGCCGCTTTGACCTGGTTGAGGATCCCGGCATTACGCACCTGCGGTTCTTTGCGCTCCGGCGGATAGCCTTCGCCGTTACGACCGGTAAAGGCTTTTTCAAAGATAAAGCGCACATTCAGCTCGGCGCCCCAGCCGAAACCTTTGGCAAACGGCAGCGACAGCGCGTTACCGTTGTTGATCTGGGCAAACAGGAACGCGTCCGCCGGGTCGATACAGTAGCCGCAGACCACGCCAGGATGGATGTTCAGCGACATCAGCGCTCCCTGGCCGGTACCGCAGCCGGTGACCACGAAGTCGACCGCCTTCGAATTCAGCAGGATGCTGGCCATGATCCCGAGGTGAATATAGGTCAGATGATGATCGTTCTCATCGCTCATACCGACGTTAAAGACCGGAAATCCTTTTTCGTCGGCAACCGCGTTAAGCTCCTTGAGGATGATGGCGTTTTTGTTCGCTTGGCTGTTCTCCATCATCAGTGCAATCTTCATGGTTTACTCTCCTGAATGCTGTGCGGGCCTGCCCGCAGAATGTCATTGGCGTTGACTGCACTCTACTACCTGGAAAACAAACTTTCAAATTTTATGAAAAGTTGTTTTAAAAATTAAGCAGCGCTTCACACTTTCACCGCCTCTGCCGCTCAGGTTACCGTGTCGCCCCTCATCAGGACGACTCCGCCTGGCGCTCCCCACCAGGCAACCCGCAGAGGGCGTCGTTTCGCTTCCGCAAAAAACTAATAATAAATTAAAACTATTCTCATTTATTATTAAATTGCCAATGCGTGTTATTCCCATTAGCATTTTAAATAAAATATTTTTAAATTTACTTTTTGCAAATAATTAAATAACAAATTATAGTGGCAGCCGATAACATCTATTTTTTAATTCCAGGAGCGCGACGATGCTGAAAACGGAAATGATCGACAAACTGAATGAACAGATGAATCTTGAACTTTATTCTTCTCTTCTTTATCAGCAGATGAGCGCCTGGTGCAGTTACCATAGTTTTGAAGGGGCTGCGGCCTTCCTGCGTCGCCATGCCCAGGAAGAGATGACCCATATGCAGCGCCTGTTCGACTACCTGACCGACACCGGCAGCCTGCCGCGCATCAACGCCATCGCCTCCCCGTTTGCCGAGTATGCGTCACTGGATGAACTGTTCCGCCAGACCTATGAGCACGAGCAGCTGATCACGCAAAAAATTAATGAACTGGCGCACGCGGCTATGACCAGTCAGGATTACCCGACCTTTAATTTCCTGCAGTGGTATGTCGCCGAACAGCATGAAGAAGAGAAATTATTTAAATCGGTAATTGACAAACTGACCCTCGCCGGGAAAAGCGGTGAAGGTCTGTACTTTATCGACAAAGAGCTGGCCACTCTCGATACGCAGAATTAATTGCTCGCGCCGCGACGCTTCTCCGTCGCGGCATTTTTAATGCTGGCAAATCTTATTTTCTGCGGTGGTAAACCCTGTCGCTCTGGCAATAAATTTACCTTTTTGCTCTAAAAACGCCACCAGCTCCGCAGCGCTCAGATTTTCCGCCGAACAGGTATGAAAGCGCGCCTCTGCGCCAAAGCGACGGTGAATGGCCGCCTCCAGCGAAGCTGCCGTCCAGCACTCCCCCGACGCCAGCATCATCTGCAACACTTCATGACCATGAATAGAAGACATAACCCCTCCGGAAAAAACGTCAGCTTAGGCCAGACCGGCGGCCCGTGCCTTGCGCCAGCGCAGGCTTTCGCCCTTTCGAGTTCGTAAAGTTTTAATTACACTGCTTGTAACCCTGATTTGACGAAAGACGCAATATCCCCTACTCTGCGCGGCATAAATTATTGTGATTTGCTGTAGGGATAGCGAAAAGCGTGAAGAACCGCACTCTGGGCAGTATTTTAATCGTAGCCGGCACCACAATCGGTGCAGGAATGTTGGCAATGCCATTGGCCGCCGCAGGCGTCGGGTTTACCGTCACGCTGGGTTTACTTTTCACCCTGTGGGCATTGATGTGCTATACCGCCCTTTTGCTGCTGGAAGTCTACCAGCATGTCCCTGCCGATATGGGGCTCGGTTCTCTGGCGGCGCGCTATCTGGGCCGTTACGGACAGTGGATCACCGGGTTGTGCATGCTGTTTCTGTTATACGCCCTCACGGCGGCCTACATCAGTGGCGCCGGCGAATTACTCGCTTCCAGCCTCAACCAGTGGCTGGACTGGCAGCTGCCGCCGGCCGCAGGCGTACTGATCTTCACCCTGCTCGGCGGGGCGGTGGTGTGCATTGGCACCGCGCTGGTCGACCTGTTCAATCGCTTCCTGTTTAGCGCCAAAATCGTCTTCCTGGTGATTATGCTGGCCCTGCTGATGCCGCACATTCATCAGGTGAATCTCCTCACGCTGCCGGTTGAGCAAGGCCTGGCGCTGTCGGCCATTCCGGTGATCTTTACCTCCTTCGGCTTTCACGGCAGCGTGCCGAGCATCGTCAGCTATCTGGGGGGCGATATCCGTAAACTGCGTCGGGTGTTTATTATCGGCAGTTTTATTCCGCTGGTGGCCTATATTTTCTGGCAGCTGGCGACGCTGGGCAGTATTGACGCCCCAGCCTTTACCGCCCTGCTGGCGCAACATGCCGGTCTGAACGGTCTGCTGGAGGCGATCCGCGAAGTGGTAGCGTCACCGCACGTGGAGCTGGCAGTACACCTGTTTGCCGACCTTGCGCTGGCGACCTCCTTCCTCGGCGTCTCGCTCGGGCTGTTTGATTATCTGGCCGATATGTTTCAGCGCAAAAACAACGTCAGCGGGCGTCTGCAGAGCGGGATGATCACCTTTTTGCCGCCGCTGGCGTTCGCCCTGTTCTATCCCCGCGGCTTCGTCATGGCCCTGGGCTACGCCGGGGTGGCGTTGGCCGTTCTGGCCCTGATGTTACCGGCCATGCTGGTCATGAAGAGTCGCCGACTGCATCCGCAGGCCGCCTGGCGGGTGGCCGGCGGCGCCCCGGCGCTGTGGCTGGTCCTGCTGTGCGGGATCGGCATCGTGGCGATCCAGTTCTGCATCGTCGCCGGGCTGTTACCGGCGGTGGGATAAAAGAAGGGGCCAGCCGGCCCCTTTTTCATTTCGCTAAGCAACACTGCTTATACTTTTTACCGCTGCCGCACGGGCAGGGATCGTTACGTCCGACTTTCGCCTCATTTCTTACCGGCTGCGGGACCACCTCCGGCTGCGGATTCGCCATCCAGTACTGGTAAAGCGCCAGCGCCGCCGGGGTGATACGCTCGATACTGGCGATAAATTCATCCGCCGTCAGATTATCCAGCGCGGAAAACTGTTCTTCGCTACCGTGAAGCGCAATCGCCTCCAGCTCAGGCTGAAGTTCAGCGGGCAGCGTCGACCAGTCGCTCAGCGCCACGCCGCGCAGATAGCCAAAACACCACTCTTCAACGATGGTCAGTTCCTGACCTTCCGCTTCGCGGGTGCCGAACAGCGGTTCGAACTGATCGGGATAAGACTCGAGTCGTTCGGCGATATCGCTCATATGCTGCAGCGTCAGATTGACAAAGCGATCGCGCTCGCGGTCGTTGGCCCAGCGTGGCACATTATCTGCGCCACCCCAGATCGCCAACAGCCACTGGGCGGGTTCAATAGCGGTGGGCGCCGAGAGGATCGCCGTCAGCAGGCCATCCAGTTCAGAGACATCCAGAATAGCGCCTTCGGTAGCGTATTTCGCCAGCGTCTCGTCCAGCCATTCCAGTTCGTTTTCGTTTAAGGGTCCGGTATTCATTCACAGGCTCGCATGGTAAAAATCGGGCCTACAGTAGCCGAAATGCCGGCAGAAAGCCACCCGGCTGCGCCCATTGCGCCTGCGCCGACCCGACACAATCAGGCCAGCCCTTGTAGCGCCGCCGCCACGTCGCGACAGGCCTCCTCCCCTAACGGCAGCAAGGGGCGGGGAAGCGAGTCAGGGTCGCACAATCCCAGGATGGCCGCAGCGGCGGCGATCACCCGCAGGCTGCCGCCGTAGCGGTCAAAGCACCGCCAGAGGGGCGCCAGTTGCTTATTCAGCGCCGCCACCTGTTCCGCGTCGCCGTGACGGATGGCTTTTACCAGCGCCAGTGAGATCCGGGGAAAGAGTCCGCCGCAGACCGAGTACCAGACCTCACAGCCGGCCTGCAAGCCCGCTGTCGCCCGGACGTCACCGCTCACGCCAAGCGTGACGCCGCAAGGCAGATGACGACGCAGCGCCGCCACCCGTTCGCTGGCCTGTGGCGCGGGCAGACCGGGAATTTTAATCGAGGCGATGGCCGGTAAGGCGGCAATGCGCCCCTGCAGCTCATCCGATAACGTCACATGGGTGGTACGGGGATTGTCATACAGGCAAACCGGCACCGAGGCATGCCGGCAGACCTCCTCGTAAAAAGCATAGATCTCCTCCGCAAACAGCGGCTGATAGGACATCATCGGCAGGAGCAATGCATCCGCCCCGGCCTGCTGGGCATCTTCCACCAGCCGCAGCACCTCGCTGGTGGCGATGGCGCCGACGCCGACCATCATCGGGGTCGACCCGGCATGCGCCTTCGCCACCTGCACGACCCGCTTGCGCTGCTCACGACTGAGATAAGCGTAGCTGCCGGTTGAGCCTAAGATGCCCAGGGAGTCGACTCCGGCATCGGTAAGACGAGCAAGAATACGAATAAACGCTTTTTCATCGATATTTTGCTGATGCAGCGGCGTTAACGGAAATGCGCAAAGCCCTGTGAACATGATGCCTCCGGCAGGCAGGGAGAAGTGTCCGGACGATAGTAGCAGGGAGAGATCGTTTTGTCCTGGGACAAATGAGCGATTGCCGGTGACAATGGGGTGGTTCCCCACTACGGGGTGATCCCATTCGCGATATTGCCGCTTTCAGCCCAGACATCGATAGCCACCCGATTCTGCCGAGGATATTCAACGACGCCGTTCCCTGCAGTCGCTATTTTTGCTGCATTGCCAATCTTAAATCAATTTGCCATAAGACCGCATGATTGATGTTGTTATATATAAGCAGCAATTAAATAAGGTACCACTACGGCTTCAAATGGATAAAAAATGGCAGATGACAACCAGGAAAAATATCTAAAAATATGATTAATAAAGTCAACGTATAAAATATTACTGGGTCGACCTGGAGATCCTCACGCAACTTCTGACAAGCCGCTTGCAGAATCAACACAACTTCTTAACGCATCGCTGATAAACAGTGACGAGTTCAAGGGATTAACAACATCCAGAATGGCATTCGAGAATATGTGTCTCCCGCCACATTGTGTATCAGGGACGGAGACTCAAGAGCGGTTGGCTGTAAAGCACATTGTGTCGCCAGGAAGCCATTGTTTAACATCGCGGACACTGAAAAAATTCAATCTGAAAACACCACTCTGCCTTTTGACTGGATTTTTTCCTGCCCCGCGATGGTCATCGATTGCCTGAAGGACGATTTTCACCCATCGCGATCCCTCGAACCGTTTAGGCGTATTACGTCCGGGCAGTAAAGAGGTTCAGGAACATATTAATAAGCGCGGATGGCAAGCTTTTTGTCATTTGCTGCAGAGAAGAGATCAATCTTGTAAAGGTGCCCCCGGCATTAGTCGCCGAACTTGCTCAGCATACGACGAACTTCTATCTGTTAGCTTTTTCACTGCGGAAACCCTCTCATATTCAACTGGAGAGCATCGCTCCTGGGGACAATTATTCGCTATATCGTTTTACCCCTGAGTCTGAAGAAAAATTTACCGGCAAATTCCCCTCGCTTACGGATGAGATGGTATTTATATCGGCAGTACTTTCTTTCAACCTCGAACTATAGAGACGGTTTCAACGCCGGTCCGCTGTCTCGTCTTGTACCCAATCGCTTCCTCCCTGCTGGCCTGGGGGAGCGAGATCGTCCCGAACGCCTTATCCCCCACCCGTTAAGCCGATTATCCACCGCGACCCGGACCTGCTTCACTACGGTAAGCTTCTATGCCAGAAGTCTGTGCCAACCACAGACCTTGACTTCAAGCCTCTCCTTGCCCGGAGTCAGAACGCCATACCGTATCATCAGGCGCAGGCTTAACCAGTGACAATAATTCGGGTGTAGCGCAAGATGGACAAGAGAAACAGGATGACATGTCGTGATGAAGAGGGATTTAAAAACAAAAAAACCACCCGTAGGTGGTTTCACGACACTGCTTATTGCTTTGATTATTCTGCTTTTATCCCAATGGTACCCGGAGTGGGACTTGAACCCACACAGCGCGAACGCCGAGGGATTTTAAATCCCTTGTGTCTACCGATTCCACCATCCGGGCTCGGGATATAAAGTGGAGGCGCGTTCCGGAGTCGAACCGGACTAGACGGATTTGCAATCCGCTACATAACCGCTTTGCTAACGCGCCTTTGATACTGAAGCACCCGCCTATGCCGATGCTATTAATTTGGAGCGGGAAACGAGACTCGAACTCGCGACCCCGACCTTGGCAAGGTCGTGCTCTACCAACTGAGCTATTCCCGCATTATCAAGTTATTTGCTAATCACTTGATTTTGTTATCGTCTGGAAGACTGTGCCGCCGTTCGATGCGTTGCATTCTACTTATCTCTCGCGGTGAGTCAACGGTATTTTTCGTAACTTTGCATCGTTTGCTGAAAATAACGGCGAAACGATCACTGATCAAGCAAATCGCCGCGCGCCGCGTTCAAATATTGCAGCATCGACCACAGCGTCAGCACCGCCGCCACGAGGAAAAGCGCGATCCCTGCCCATTCCACCCACGGATAAGGACGCCACAGCATCCACACCAGGGCGGTCATCTGCGCGGTGGTTTTTACTTTGCCAATCCACGAGACCGCCACGCTGCTGCGTTTTCCCAACTCCGCCATCCACTCGCGCAGCGCGGAGATAATAATTTCCCGGGCAATCATCGTCGCCGCCGGCAGCGTGACCCACCAGGTGTGATAGTGCTCAGCGACCAGCACCATGGCGATAGCCACCATGACTTTATCGGCCACCGGATCGAGGAAGGCGCCGAACCGGGTACTCTGGTTCCAGCGACGGGCGAGGAAACCATCAAACCAGTCGGTCACAGCGGCAACAAAGAAAATCAGCGCGCAGGCAAACGGCGCCCAGCTAAAGGGCAGATAAAACGCCAGCACAAAGAACGGGATCAGGATGACGCGGAACAGAGTAAGCAACGTAGGGATATTAAATTGCATAGTGACGGGTAACTATCTGTTGTAAGTAAAAATTAGCCCTATGTTGCTACAGAGCCCCTAATGTTTCAACGAGTAGAAGATCTTTTCTGCCAGAGCGTGAGAGATGCCCGGTACTTTGGCAATTTCTTCGACGCTGGCCTGCTGCAGCCCCTGCAGTCCACCCATGTACTTCAGCAGCATCTGGCGACGCTTCGGCCCCACCCCCTCGATAGTCTCAAGCGAGCTGGTGTTCTTCACTTTCGCCCGTTTTTTGCGATGGCCGGAGATTGCATGATCATGCGATTCATCGCGGATATGCTGGATCACGTGCAGAGCCGGCGAATCCGGCGGCAGGCTAAACCCCTCGCCTTCCGGCTCAAAGAATAACGTTTCCAGGCCGGCTTTACGATCGCTACCTTTCGCCACGCCCAGCAGCAGCGGATGATGTTTATCCCAGGGGACGTCCAGCTCCGCAAACACCGCTTTCGCCTGCGCCAGCTGCCCCTTGCCGCCGTCTATCAGGATCACATCCGGAATCTTGTTGTCATCAATCGCTTTGCCATAGCGACGGCGCAGGACCTGATTCATCGCCGCGTAGTCATCGCCCGGGGTGAT
Source organism: Klebsiella sp. 1SOBk10mer (assembly GCF_046602535.1). Taxonomy (NCBI): domain Bacteria; kingdom Pseudomonadati; phylum Pseudomonadota; class Gammaproteobacteria; order Enterobacterales; family Enterobacteriaceae; genus Klebsiella; species Klebsiella sp. 1SOBk10mer. The sequence continues at coordinate 603,273 of NZ_JBKIUP010000001.1, read as the reverse complement.
GCCGGCGATATTGTATCGCCGGTACTCCGCGCGCAGCGGACCATTGCTGTCAAATACCACGCAGGAGGCGACGGTCTGTTCGCCCATGGTGTGGCTGATATCAAAGCACTCCATCCGCTTCACCGCCGGCAGCTCCAGCACGGAGGCCAGCGCCTGCAGACGCTGATGAATGGTCGATTGCTGAGACAATTTGGTGGTTAACGCCGTCGCGGCATTGGTGCGCGCCAGCTTAAGATAACGCGCCCGGTCGCCGCGCGGCCTGGTCTGCACATGGATTCGACGCCCCGCCAGTTCTGACAGCGACTCGGCCAGCAGCGTCTTATCTCCGAGGTTAAAGTCGAGCAAAATTTCCCCCGGCAGCGTGCGCATCTGGCTGCCCTGCAGATAGAACTGGCCGACAAAGGTCTCGACGACCTCGCCCAGCTCGGTACCGCCCGGCACTTTCGGGAAGTAGCTGCGGCTGCCCAGTACTTTACCCTGGCGGATAAACAGTACATGGACGCAAGCCATGCCGGCATCGAAGGCAACCCCGATCACGTCAAGATCGTCGCCGGTGTTAGAGACAAACTGTTTCTCCGTCACGCGGCGGACGGCCTGAATCTGGTCGCGAATGCGCGCCGCCTCTTCAAACTCAAGGTTCTGGCTCGCCTTCTCCATCCGCGCGATGAGCTGAGTCAGCACCTGGTCATCTTTGCCGGCAAGAAACAGCCGCACATACTCCACCTGCTGAGCATACTCGTCTTCACTGACCAGCCCCGCCACGCACGGCCCGAGGCAGCGGCCAATCTGATACTGTAGACAGGGACGGGAGCGATTGCGGTAGACGCTGTTTTCACACTGACGGATGGGAAAGATCTTCTGCAGCAGCGCCAGGGTCTCGCGCACGGCATAGCCGTTGGGAAAAGGACCAAAATACTCGCCCTTCGCATGTTTGGCGCCACGATGCATCGCCAGACGCGGATGGGTATCGCCACTGAGGAAAATAAAAGGATACGACTTATCGTCGCGCAACAGCACGTTGTACCGCGGCTGGTACAGCTTGATATAGTTGTGCTCAAGCAGCAGCGCTTCCGTCTCGGTATGGGTGACGGTCACGTCGATTTGCGCGATCAGCGCCACCAGCGCTTCCGTTTTACGCGACGCGAGGTTGCTGCGGAAGTAGCTGCTGAGCCGCTTTTTCAAATCTTTGGCTTTGCCAACATAGATGACGGTTCCGCCAGCATCATACATCCGATACACACCGGGCTGGCTAGTTACCGTTTTCAGGAAAGCTTTTGCGTCAAAAACATCACTCACTGGCTTGCTAACGACTCCGCATTACACAGGCCATGGCGAATTGCCAGGTGGGTCAGCTCGACATCGCCATGAATGTTCAATTTGCTGAACATCCGATAGCGATAGCTGTTAACCGTTTTAGGACTCAGATTCAGCTGCTCTGAGATCTCATTCACCTTCTGACCTTTGGTGATCATCAGCATAATCTGCAATTCGCGTTCAGACAAACTGGCAAACGGCGATTCTGTTTTTTCCGGTTCAATCTGACTTAACGCCATTTGCTGAGCAATATCAGAGGCAATATAACGTTGCCCTGACGCGACGCAGCGAATCGCATTCACCACTTCCTGTGGCGCGGCGCCCTTACTGAGATAGCCGGCCGCCCCCGCCTGCATGACCTTGGCAGGTAAGGGATTCTCAGTATGCACGGTCAACATGATCACTTTCGTGCCCGCTACCGAGCGCGCAATTTTGCGCGTCGCTTCCAGACCCCCGATCCCGGGCATGTTCATGTCCATCAGGACGACATCGGCGGAATTAGCCCGGCACCACTTGACGGCGTCTTCGCCGCAGCAGGCTTCGCCAGCGACTTTAATCCCTTTTATATCTTCCAGAATGCGTCGTATCCCTGCGCGCACCAGTTCGTGGTCATCAACAAGAAGAACGTTGATCAAAGGAATAATCTCCAGAATGAGGGATAACGCTACTGATACTTTATCTCCCACATATTACCGGGTTTTATTGCTATTTTAAAAGGCAAAAAAATGCCCTCGCCTCGATTTGGCTCTCATTTATGGCAATGTCTGTGCACACTCAGTGGAAAGTCATTGCGAACAGTCGGTTGCACGAGTCTTATTTTTTAACAATCCCCATACAGAAGGCACAAAAAACACAACAGATTACGTAGCGCATAAATACGAAGCTAAATATGTAACAATTATTAACGTACTAAATAGATAGTGGCAGTTATTGGCCTGACGATGGCTATTACGTCTTATCTGAAGCATAAAACCATTCACAGCTCAGATGAGAGAACAGAAATTAAGCACTCCTTTTTTTTCTGTCGCTTGTGGTATACTGCGCGGCCTTCACATTGAGTAGAGCGCAATAGCGCAGCGAGTAAACGAGGATATCGATGAGCACACCAGATTTTTCCACTGCAGAAAATAATCAGGAACTGGCGCAGGAAGTCTCCTGCCTGAAAGCGATGATGACGCTGATGCTGCAGGCGATGGGCCAGGCAGATGCGGGTCGCGTGATTATTAAAATGGAAAAGCAGATCGCGCAGATGGAAGATGAGGCTCAGGCCGCCGTATTCTCCAGCACCGTTAAGCAAATTAAACAAGCTTATCGGCAGTAATCCTGTACCGGCTGAAAGTATGACTGACAGCCGGTATCACGTCTGGCACGCAGAACGGCAGGCGCCTTCAGATTAACCCTGTCGCCACAGCGTAACAGGCAATTTGCGTTTTATTCGGCGCGTTAAATTTCCGTTGCATATTCTTCTGATGGAAATTGACCGTATTTTCCGAAATCGAGAGAATCATCGCCACCTCCGCAGAGGTCTTTCCTTCCGCGGTCCATTTGAGGATCTCCAGTTCGCGCCGGCTGAATTTCATCTCCGGCGGCATCACCATCTCATCTTCAAGACGCAAGAGCGTCAGCAGGCTCAGCTCCGTCAGCGTTCGCAAGCGCAGCTCCAGCTCATCTTCAGCATAAGCGTTCGGCAAACGGTTGTTCGCGGAGACGGAGAGAAAACCCTGAGCATGATTCGGCAACGTCAGGCACTGTGTCACCCCTTTTTGCAGACCATGGTCGCGCGCGCCGTCCCATAACGCCTGCGCATCGCGAAACAGCCCATCTTCCCACGGCAGATGGCCACGCATAAAATTCTCCGGGCGTAATACGGGATCTATGGCGAAATAATTCTCTGCCTGGTAATGAGACATCCATGCGCGGGGATAGGTCGACTGAAACGTGACGCGGGGGCGAGTGAAAGGCACCGGGTGACGCACACAAAGCGTATAGAAATCATATTCCAGCGTTTCTGTTTCTCGTTGCAGGAGATTATAAACCTCCTGAGCGGCGGCCATGGACTGAAATTGATGCAGCATATCCCGCCGCCAGCTGAAAAAATCATTGTCCCTCATAGCTGTGCAAATAACTCCTGATTGATAATCATTATTATAAATACAGAAAACTAACACATAAATCTTATTTATATGTATAAAATATCGTAGCTGTCGCATTTATTAGCCTGAAGACTTGCCTTTTCCCAGTTCGCTGCGCTGAAACTAAGGCCCCTCCCTTCATTTTCTACACCCTACAAGGGGGGATGGGAAGCGGTGTATACGGCCAGGGGAGTAAATAGCACAAAGACGTGACGATGGGGTGTTACCCCAGCGTGGAATTGGGCTCATTGCGGCGGCTCACACGAAAGCGAGCCGCCGCGCCTGCGCCTGCTCTATTGCATCAGGAATTTTTCGAGGAACTGGCGGGTTCGCGGCTGCTGAGGCGAGGCGAACAGCGCTTTGGCCTCGCCTTGTTCAACGATGCGTCCCTGATCCATAAAAATCGCCCGATCGGCAACGTCGCGAGCGAAGCTCATTTCATGGGTCACGATAACCATGGTACGTTTCTCCTGCGCCAGCTGGCGGATGGTATTGAGCACCTCCCCTACCAGCTCGGGATCGAGAGCCGAGGTCGGTTCATCAAACAGGATCACGTCCGGACGCATGGCCAGCGCGCGGGCAATCGCGACCCGCTGCTGCTGCCCGCCAGAGAGGCGGCGCGGATAGCTGTTCTCTTTGCCGCTGAGGCCCACTTTCGCCAGCAGATCGCGCGCCCGCGCCATCGACTCCTGCTTGTCTTCACCTTTTACGATGACCGGCCCTTCAATGATGTTCTCCAGCACCGTCCGGTGGGGAAACAGGTTGAAGTTCTGGAAGACAAAGCCAACGTGCTGGCGCAGCCGACGGATAAGCCCTTTTTGCGGCCCGAGGCTGCGACCAGCGTCGATCGTCACATCGCCGACGCGGATAGTGCCGCTCTCCGGTTGCTCCAGCAGATTAATGCTGCGCAGCAGGGTGGTTTTACCCGAGCCGCTGGGGCCGATGATTGCCACCACTTCGCCTTCCTGCACCTCCAGGTCGATACCGTGGAGCACCGTCTGGCCATGGAATTTTTTCACCAGGCTTTTTACTTCAATCGCACTCATTTCGGATCACGCTCCTGGCGGTTCAGCTGGTTTTCAAAATAGTTCTGCAGCGAGGAGAGTACCGTCGCCATCACCCAGTAGATCAGAGAGGCGGCCAGATACATGGTGAAGACCTCCAGCGTACGCGAGGTGATAAGCTGCGCCTGACGGAACAGCTCCGGCACCTGGATCGTCGCCGCCAGCGAGGTATCTTTTACCAGGCTGATAAAACTGTTAGAGAGCGGCGGCAAAGCGACCCGCGCCGCCTGGGGTAAAATAGCCCGACGCATCGTCTGCCAGGGGGTCATACCGATACTGGCCGCCGCTTCCCATTGCCCTTTGTCAATCGAGGCGATGGCCGCGCGCAGGGTTTCCGCCGCGTAGGCCGCCGTGTTCAGCGATAAGCCGATCATCGCCGCCGGGATCGGGTCAAGCTCAATGCCAAACTGCGGCAAGCCGTAGTAGATCATAAACAGCTGAGCGATAAGCGGTGTCCCGCGAAAAATGGAGATATACATGCGCGCCAGCCATTTTACCGGCCAGAGGGTCGACATGCGCATCAGCGCCAGGATAAAGCCCAGCACCAGGCCGAAAAACATCCCGCCAATGCTCAGCTGCAGCGTAAAGACGGCGCCTTTCAGCAGAAAAGGCGCAGAATCGATGACCAGTTGAATACTTTCTTGCATGCTGTGGTTTCTGTATTAGAGGTGAGGATGATAGGCAAACAGCGCCGGCGCTCCGCCGGTATGGACGAACAAAATCGGCCCTTCATCCTTAAAGCGTTTCTGCGTAATGCCATCGATAAGTCCGGCCATCGCTTTGCCGGTATAAACCGGGTCGAGCAAAATACCTTCCAGTTGCGCCAGCAGCTTCACGGCGGCCATTCCTTCCTCATTTGGCGTCCCGTAGCCTGGGGCAAAGTAATCGTCCCACAGGATGATGTCGGCTTTCGCCTGCAGCTCAAGGCTGTTGGCCACGGCCTGCTGCAGCGCTACCACTTTCGGCAGCTGGTCGGCAACCGCGCGCGACACCGTCACCCCAATCAGTTCCGCCTGCGGCATCAGCTGTTCAAGGCCGACCGCCAGTCCGGCATGGGTGCCGGCGCTCCCGGAGGCGACCACCACCGACGAAATCTCCACCGCGTCTTCGCACTGCTGGGCGATTTCCAGCGCGCTTTCCACATAGCCTAGCGCCCCAAGGGCGTTTGAACCGCCGACCGGAATGACATACGGGCGGTACCCCTGCGCTTCGATACGGGTCGCCAGCTCTTCGAGCTGCGCAGCGGGATCGGTCAGGGCATCGCACATCTCAACCTGGGTATTAAACAGATCCAGCAGCAGGCGGTTGCCATTGCTCAGATAGTTCTCCGCACGGGTGCCGATGGGATTTTCCAGCAGCGCCACGCAGTGCAGGCCCAGTTTGGCGGCGACCGCCGCCGTCTGGCGCACATGGTTAGACTGGATCGCGCCGGCGGTAATTAAAGTATCCGCCCCTTCGCGCAGCGCATCGGCGGCGAGAAACTCCAGCTTGCGCAGTTTGTTTCCCCCCATCGCCAGCGGCGTCGTATCATCACGTTTGATAAATATTTCGCGCCCGAGGTGATCGGACAGACGCGGCAGATACTCCAGCGGCGTCGGCGCGCCGATCAATTCCAGACGCGGAAAGCGGGTTAAATTTTGCAGTGACATGGCCCCTCCTGACTCAGTTATGCTTCATTATGCACACAGTTACGCGCTAAATAAAAAAAGGCGCTTCCAGGAGCGCCTTTTTTCACCGCTGGCCTTTATTTTGTCACGTCAGCGCCAAACCATTTCTCTGACAGGGCCTTCAGGCTGCCATCTTTCTGCATATCCGCGATCGCGCCATCTACCGCTTTCAGCAGGTCATCGTTGCCTTTGCGCAGTGCAACGCCAGCTTCCTGACGGGAGAACGCTTCGCCGGTTACCGCCAGCGTGTTGTTGGTTTTCTTCACCAGATCCAGCGCCGCCAGACGGTCAACCAGAATGGCGTCAATACGGCCTACGCGCAGATCCTGGTATTTGGTCGGATCGTCATCATAGGTGCGGACATCCACGCCCTGGACGTTCTGACGCAGCCACTCTTCATAGTTAGTGCCCAGCCCGACGCCCACTTTCTTGCCTTTCAGATCCGCCGCGGTTTTAATCGCGCCTTCGTTGCCTTTCTTCACCAGCGCCTGCACACCGGAGATCGTGTACGGGGTAGAGAAATCGTATTTTTTCTTACGTTCATCAGAGATAGTGACCTGGTTAATCACCACGTCAATGCGCTTGGAATCCAGCGAGGCCAGCATACCGTCCCACTTGGTCGGTTTGAGGTCAGCCTTCACGCCCAGATGTTTCGCCAGCTCGTTGGCGAACTCCACTTCAAAGCCGGTCAGCTTACCGTCATCGCCCTGGAAGCTAAAAGGAGGATAGGTGCCTTCGAGGCCCACGCGCAGGGTGCCGCGCTCTTTAATCTGATTGAGCAGGTTTTCCGCCGCAAAAGTTTTCACGCTAACGCCAGCCATCAAAACAACGGCCATCGCGCCCATCAGCGCCTGACGACCCAGAAGTGCTAATTTCATAGATACCCCGAAGGTTAGGATTTTCCTGTAGTGTAAAGCGCTTAACGGCCCGACACCAACATCGTTACGCTACATCTTATGCAAATTTATTATATATGATCCGCTTTAGGGTATAGCGAAATTCAGGGCTTTCCTCACCCGTTTTGCGGGATATCTCCCATACTGCAAAGGTCAGCCTGTTGACGTCTGGAGCATGGAAGATGAAAAACCCCACCTTGTTGCAATGTTTTCACTGGTACTACCCCGCCGGCGGCGAACTGTGGCGTGAAGTCGAAGCGCTGGCCCCCAGTCTTAACGAAATCGGCATCAATATGGTCTGGTTGCCCCCCGCCTACAAAGGCGCCTCGGGCGGCTATTCCGTCGGCTATGACACCTACGATCTCTTCGACCTCGGCGAGTTTGATCAAAAGGGCTCTGTCGCCACCAAATATGGCGATAAGACCCAGCTGCTGGCGGCAATCAACGCCCTGAAGGAGCACGACATCGCCGTGCTGCTGGACGTGGTGGTGAACCATAAAATGGGCGCCGATGAAAAAGAGGCCCTGCGCGTGCAGCGCGTCGATGAGCAGGATCGCACGCAAATTGACGAGACGATTATCGAGTGCGAGGCATGGACTCGCTATACCTTCCCGGTGCGCGCCGGGCAGTATTCGCAGTTTGTCTGGGACTACAAGTGCTTTAGCGGCATTGACCACATCGAGAATCCGACAGAAGACGGTGTATTTAAAATCGTCAACGACTACACCGGCGAAGGCTGGAATGAACAGGTCGATGACGAGCTTGGCAACTTCGACTACCTGATGGGCGCCAATATCGATTTTCGTAATCACGCCGTCACCGAAGAGATCAAATACTGGGCGCGCTGGGTGATGGAGCAAACCGGTTGCGACGGTTTTCGTCTTGACGCTGTGAAGCATATCCCCGCATGGTTTTACAAAGCGTGGATCGAGCATGTTCAGGAGGTGGCCCCGCAGCCGCTGTTTATTGTTGCGGAATACTGGTCCCATGAAGTGGAAAAGCTCCAGCAGTATATCGATCTGGTCGAGGGCAAGACGATGCTGTTTGACGCCCCGCTGCAGATGAAATTTCATGAAGCGTCCCGCCAGGGGCGCGATTACGACATGAGCCAGATTTTCAGCGGGACGCTGGTGGAAGCCGACCCCTTCCATGCCGTCACCCTGGTCACCAACCATGATACCCAGCCGCTGCAGGCGCTCGAGGCGCCTGTTGAGCCATGGTTTAAACCGCTGGCCTATGCGCTGATCCTGTTGCGTGAAAATGGCGTACCCTCGGTCTTCTATGCCGATCTCTTCGGCGCCTCCTATGAGGATACCGGCGGCGACGGACAAACCTACGCCATAGAAATGCCCGTTATCGAACAACTCCACGAGCTGATCGACGCCCGTCAGCGTTTTGCCCACGGCGTGCAGACTCTCTGGTTCGATCACCCCAACTGCATTGCCTTCAGCCGCAGCGGCACGGACGAGGATCCCGGCTGCGTGGTGGTGATGTCCAATGGTGATGAGGGAGAAAAGACCCTGACGCTGGGCGAGAATTATGGCAACAAACGCTGGCGGGATTTCCTGGGCAATCGGGAAGAGATTGTCGAAACCGACGGCGAAGGCTGCGCCACCTTTACCTGTAACGGAGGAAGCGTCAGCGTGTGGGTGCTGGAGGCGGTGCTGTAGTCATCTGACGCCGGACGGGCCAGCGGTGGCCCGCCGGAATCTTAGTGCGCGGTGGTCGGCGCGCTGACTGGAGCGGTGGCACGCGCTTTAGCCCACGCTTTCTCGCACTCCGGGGTGAGACGTTCAACGCGGGTCAACGTCATACGATCGTAGGAAAGGGTGTTGCCCTCGCGCTCGATCGGGTAGATATCCAGGGAAGCGGTCACGTTGTAGATATCGCTATCGCGGTTCATCAGTTTCCCCGGCTGGGCGATCACGCGCTGCCACTGGCGGCAGTCGAAGGTGTCCCCATCTTTGGTGACGATCAGGCTGGCGATGGCGTCCGGACTCATCATCTCACTCTGCGGCCCTTTCGTCTGCCAGTAGCCTTCCAGGCCTGCCGGCGCGGGGGCTTTAACAACGTCTTCGTAACGATCAACCTGCACGCATCCGGCCAGCGCCACCACCATGCCAGCAAAAACTAACTGTTTCATCATTCATCCCACAAGCTGATAAAAAAGTATTGTGGCATTAAAGCGTTAAGCCTTCCACCCCCGCTGCGGGCGGAGAAGCCGGGTAAAACACGGCCAGGCATCGCGACCTTCATATGAAATAAGGAAATTCTGAAAGTAAAAGAATCTTTGGCGCCTAACCATAGCAGCCACGGGCACTTTTTGTTTTTAATTCGCTCACACTACCGGTTCTCGACTTTACTTTAAGAGTTTTCCTGGCAAATTATATGCAGAGATGCGGAATAGTTTAATGGAACTAATGGGTTCTTTCTTAAACCTACTATTATTACCGCCCGCAAGGACTGCTTCGCACAGCCAGTGCGAAGTGTATATCGTTACGTGTTGATTGAGGATGGGTCATGTCAACGATGATTATGGATTTGTGCAGTTATACCCGGTTAGGACTTACGGGATATCTGACCAGTCGGGGAATTAAAAAACAGGAAATCGTTGAGGTCAACTGCGCTGAGGATCTGCACAGGCACTGTGCGTCATGTTGCCCGGCGGTGGTGTTTCTGAATGAAGATTGCTTTGTGCATGATGATGAAAGTAATAACATTATTCGCCAGATCATCACGCAAAATCCGGCGACGCTGTTTGTGATTTTTATGTCGCTGGCGAACATCCATTTTGACCGCTATCTGCGGGTACGTAAGAATCTGCTAATCAGTTCAAAATCGATCACCCCAAAAGACCTTGATGTCATTCTGGTTAATTATCTTAAATACAAGAACACGAGCCTGGGGCAGTTGAATTTACCGACGTTGTCGCTAAGCAAAACAGAATCAAATATGCTGCAAATGTGGATGGCCGGGCATGGTACTTCGCAAATTTCAACGCAAATGAACATCAAAGCGAAAACGGTATCATCGCACAAAGGTAATATTAAAAAGAAAATACAGACGCATAATAAGCAGGTGATTTACCACATCGTTCGGCTGACCGAAAACATTACCAGTGGTATTCAGGTGAATCTACGCTGAAACAAACTGGCGGTGGTCCCGCCAGTTCGGTTTTACGAGATTTCTTTTTCCACGAAGATCCCATCCGGGTGCCCTATTTCATTGAAAAACCAGATCCCCAGGGGATAGTCTTCCAGCGAAACCAGATACATCGTCCCTTCGCTAAACGACTCAATTGCCAGCACTACGCCCGATCGACGTGGGCCACCGTCGGTCTTCACCGTGACACGATCGTTCACCTGCATAATCCATCTCCTCTCTATTTTCAGCCAGTGTAGAACAAAACCACGCCGCTCGCAGCGTCGCGGCCGGTGACTGGCGTTTTTTTAGACCGACTATACTTAAAAAGGCTTGAGCGACGCTCAGCGAGGGGGGTAATGATGAAGAACCGATTGACAGACCAGACCGGGAACGACGTTGATGTGAACGTTGATGCTCTACTGGCGGCGATTAATGAGATCAGCGAAAGCGAAGTCCACCGCATCCTCGATGACCCTCAGCGCGCCAGTATCGATGGCCGCGGGGCGCATACCTGGCGCGAACTGGCGGAGGCATTTGAACTCGATATTCATGATTTCAGCGCCAGTGAAGCCAACCGCTAGTGATGGGCGAAAAAAATCCCGACTCGCAGGAGTCGGGATCAAACTTGCTAATGCAAGAAGCACTTGAAAATTCGTTACACCGGGAAATCCGATGCGTTGAAACATTATCCTCAATTATTTTGCATGACAAGAGATATTCATGACGCAAAATATTGAGAAAGTCGGCGCTTCGCAGCAGAAAGGGCTGCAGGGCTGATGCGAGAAGGCTTAGCCGCAAACCGGTTTCATCTGATAGTACGATCGCCAGACATTACTTTAAGATAAATCTCAAATACGCTGGCGCGAGCGAAACGTTTTACTCACGCTTCGCTGCGATAACAGACCTGGTTGCGGCCATTCTGCTTGGCCAGATACAGTCGACCATCGGCGACCGACTGCAGCGCTTCAAAGTGATACTCTCCCTGCTCTTCGCTGGCGCTTACCCCTAACGACGCGCTGACCCGCAGCGTCACGTTGTTATGCAAAAAGACCTCCCGGCCATGAATACGCAGGCGTAGCCGCTCCGCTATCGCCGCCGCTTCCTGCAGCGTGGTATTCGGCAGCACGACACAAAACTCCTCTCCCCCCACGCGGCCCAGCAAATCGCCTTCCCGCACAGTGCCGGCAAGGGTACTGGCCACCATCGACAGCACCCTGTCACCCGCCTGATGACCATAGCGATCGTTAATGCTCTTAAAGTGATCCAGATCGAGCTGGATCACCGCCAGCGGTAGTCCGCTGCGCTGGCAGGCGCTGGCGAGCGCCATCGCCTTTTCAAACAGCGCCCCGCGATTGAGCAGGCGGGTTAAGGCATCGTGCCAGGCCTGCCACTCCAGAGAGGTCTGGAGGACGCTCATATTGCGGACCATACGGCGGATCACCAGCCAGGAGAGCAGCAGCATCAAGGTGAAGAGGATCCACATCAGGGTCAGGGCGATGGTGATGGTGCCAAAGTTGCCGCGTACGCCTTCCCGCAGGGTGTGGATCCGCAGCAGCACGCCGTCAAAATTCCGTAGTTTGGCCCAACTGATATAGCGCGTCAGCAGACGCAGGCCGCCCTGGTTATCATGGGCAAACGCGCGGCTGAGCAGCTCCTGCTCGCGCGGCGACAGCAGCGTCAGGACATTCCCCGGCGCAGAGGAGGCCAGCAGGCTAAGATGGCTGTCATAAAGCTGGTATTCCCCCTCCTGCCCGCCCTTCATCGCGCTGATTAAAAATGCTTTTATTTCGCTGACTGAGAAATCCATCGCCAGCACGCCGCGCCAGTAACCGGCAAAATCCAGCGGTATCGAGGCGGTAACCACCTGCTCTTCCAGCTGCGGGTCATCGTCAGGAAAGGTTTGCCAGATAACGCCGCGGTACGGATTGTTCCGCTGGGTCTGCCGGGTAAACCAGAGGGCGCTGATAGCGCGCGAATAGTGCGTCTTCACCTGCGATTCATCGCGCAGCGGCAGGGTCGAGGTGAAAAAGCCGCTGCGGGAGATATATTGCATCCGCTCGGCAAAATCGCGGTCATGCTGCGTCAGATTTAACAGATAACCCAGCTCCAGCGTCGCCATCAGTTCATTGACCACCAGCGGATCGTCCGGCAAGAGCAGCGGGTGCTCCCTGACGACGCTCTCCGAGACGCCAAACACCGGCAGCGTCCGGCGGTTCGGGAGCGCCACCCGCCAAATCTCCTGATGGCGCTGGTTCAGATAGCGCTGGCTGGCCTCGTGCAACACATCGACGTCGAGGGGGCGTTCAAGTGCGGACTGCATACCGTGGCGAAAAAACATCATCCTGTCGATGTTAAACTGCAGCAGCCCATCCATTTCATGCGCGACGTTAGCCAGATTATTGCGCTGGTTCGCCACGTAGGCCTCTTCCAGGACGTTGATTTCACGCCAGATCAGCAGCGTGGAGAAAAATAGCACCACGATAAAACAAACGTTAACCACATGTGCCGGGCGAGTCAGGAAGTAGCGCTTTTTCAACTTCAACCGCAGTGGCTTATCCATCTTTCTCTCGTAGTACGTTGCGCAAACCTGACGTCGTCAGCGCACGCGGTTTCTGTCGATACCGGACGCGCTTTTAGCGTAGACCACGCGGCGCCAATACGCTGCGCCGCACCTGACTACTTCGCAGCGCCACGCAGGCGGCTCACCGCCTTGACGCCGGCCAGGACCACCGCACCGATGATAAAACCCAGCACCAGATTGACCACCATCGGCAGCAAGGCGGCCAACATGCCGCCCAGGCCCGCGCTCCAGTGCTCAATGGCATGGTGCAGCGGCGCAATACCGTGGACCACAATCCCGCCGCCAACGAGGAACATGGCCAGCGTCCCGACGACAGAGAGCAGTTTCATCAGCCAGGGAGCCACGGCCAATAACCCTTTGCCCAGCCACTGCGCCAGCGTACTGCGTTTCTCCGCCAGCCAGTAACCCATGTCATCCAGCTTGACGATCACCCCCACCAGGCCATAGACCCCGACGGTGACCAGAATCGCGATCCCTGAGAGAATGAGGATCTGATTCAGCAGCGGCGCTTCCGCGACAATGCCGAGGGTGATGGCGACAATTTCCGCGGACAAAATAAAGTCGGTGCGAATCGCCCCTTTTACTTTGTCACGCTCAAAGGCCAGCGGGTCACGATCCGCCAACGCCTGAAGACGCTGCTGCCGTTGCGCTGGATCCTCCTTGTGCTTACGCGCTTCCAGACTGTGGAGCACCTTCTCCACCCCTTCAAAACAGAGAAACGCGCCACCTACCATCAGCAGCGGCGTGATCGCCCAGGGAATAAAGGCGCTGATCAGCAGGGCCAGCGGCACGAGGATGATTTTATTGACGAACGACCCTTTCGCCACGCCCCAGACCACGGGCAGCTCACGATTTGCCCGCACGCCGGTCACCTGTTGGGCATTCAGGGAAAGATCGTCGCCCAGCACCCCCGCCGTTTTTTTCGCCGCCAGCTTGCCCATCATGGAGATATCGTCCAGCAGCGTGGCGATATCATCAAGTAATGTTAAAAGACTACTTCCTGCCAAAATGATTTTCCTTCTCTTTTCATCAATGTCTCCCTCGAGTATGCGTTAAAAAACGGCCGCTGCCCAAGGTACAATTAGTCAATATAAATTTAACAACCTGGCGCAAATTAAGCGCTCGCCAGCAGGATAGTTTTCACGTTTACTATATGTCCCCTTTCTATCTCTGCACCGTCGTGAGGAAGTATGTCTACCCGTCAGCTGTTACCGCTTATCGGGGCGCTGTTTGCGCTGTATATCATTTGGGGCTCTACCTATTTCGCCATCGCCGTCGGCGTCGCCAGCTGGCCGCCGCTGATGATGGCCGGAATTCGCTTTCTCTCTGCCGGCGTGCTGCTGCTGGGATGGCTGTTGGCCACCGGCCATAAACTGCCGGCCCGCAGGCCGTTGCTTAATGCCGCGCTGATCGGGGTTTTGCTGCTGGCCGTCGGCAACGGCTTTGTCACCCTGGCCGAACATCAGCACGTTCCCTCCGGGATCGCCGCGGTGATGGTCGCCACCGTTCCGCTGTTCACCCTGTGCTTCAGCCGCTTTTTCGGCATCGCCACTCGGAAGCTGGAGTGGCTGGGGATTGCCATTGGCCTCGCGGGTATTGTGATGCTTAACAGCGGGGGCAACCTGAACGGCAACCCCTGGGGCGCACTGCTGATTCTGATTGGCTCCCTGAGCTGGGCCTTCGGCTCGGTTTACGGCTCGCGGATCGTGCTGCCGACCGGCATGATGGCGGGGGCAATCGAGATGCTCGCCGCCGGGATCGTCCTGCTGGCCGCCTCATGGCTGAGCGGTGAAACCTTAACCCGCATTCCGTCGTGGTCCGGGATCGCCGCCGTAGCCTATCTGGCTATCTTTGGCTCGCTGATTGCCATCAACGCCTACATGTTTTTGATCCGCAATGTCACCCCGGCGGTGGCCACCAGCTACGCCTATGTCAACCCGGTGGTAGCGGTTCTCCTTGGCACCGGATTCGGTGGCGAAAGCCTGTCACTGATCGAGTGGCTGGCGCTGGCGGTGATTATTTTCGCCGTAGTGCTGGTGACGCTGGGCAAATATCTCTTCCCGGTTCGCAGCGAAGCTACCCCTTGTAAGGCGTCGAAATAAGCGCCAGTTCGCGGATCCCCTGGGTGTCGATCTGCGCGTCGTGTCCGGCGCCGCAGATCCACTCTTCCAGACGCTCGGTGAGCGCCTCGTCATTCAGCTTCAGGCGACCGCGCAGGGCGCACTCCCAGACGATAAGCACCCGCCAGCCCTGCGCGGCCAGCTTTTGCCGGTCACGGGCATCGCGCGCTACGTTGCCGGCGATCTTGTCCAGCCAGAACGCCGTCCGGGTGGCCGGCACCTTAAACAGGTAACAGTCATGGTGGTGCCAGAAACAGCCGTGGGTAAAGATGACGCAACGGTAGTCGGGTAAAGCGAAATCAGGGCGCCCCGGCAGCTCGCGATCCTGGGCAATAAAGGTGAATCCCGCCTGAGTCAACAGCGCCGCTATCCGCTTTTCGATCGCCGTATCGCGCGTGGCGATAGCCCGCATATTTTTACTGCGTGTGGCTTTATCGTGAACATCCGCCATCGTTATCATCCGCTTCGCGACGCGACACCGCCTGAGCGATGCGCGGGGCCAGGAGCTTCGCCACCGCGGCGAAGACCGGAACCACCACCGAGTTGCCGAACTGACGATAGGCCTGGGTATCCGACACCGGGATGCGGAAACGCGCCCCCTGAGGCGATTCGAAGCCCATCAATCGGGCGCACTCCCGCGGCGTCAGCCGACGAGGACGCCGCTGTTGATTCTGCGGATCGTCAAAATGCGTCTCGCCCAGCGGCCGGTCCCAGCCGCGATCGACGAGAATTTCGGCGCCATCTTTATAGTAGCGGGCGGAGAGCGTCCGGGCCACGCTGTGGGGATTGGCGGGGTCCACCAGGCCATAACCAAAGCCATTGCCCCGCGCCTGATGCTTGCGCGCATAGCGATAAAGATATTTCCACAGCACCGGCGTGAGGATAAATTTGGCATCCACCGTCGGCTCCAGCAGCTCGCCAAACGTTGGCCGAACCGCCGGGTAAAGCGCCGCGATATCGCGCAGCGTAAACCCTTCGTGCAGGTGCAGATCGCGACGGAAGCCTACCAGCACGATGCGCTCCCGGTGCTGTGGTAAGAAATGGCGCCCGTCGATCACTTTCGGATCGTCCGGCCCGCTATGCCCGGCGTCAGCGACCTCATACCCCAGCTCATCCAGTGTCTGCATGATGATGCGGAAGGTGCGTCCCTGATCGTGACTTTTGAGATTTTTAACATTCTCCAGCACAAAGATCGCCGGCTGACGGGCGGCGATAATTCTCACCACATCAAAAAACAGCGTCCCCTGGGTTTCGCAGGCAAAGCCGTGGGCGCGACCCATGGCATTTTTTTTCGATACGCCGGCGAGTGAGAAAGGCTGGCATGGAAAGCCGGCCAGCAGCACATCATGCTGCGGGATAGTCTCGCGGATATGCTGCGCCGCCTCGTCATCGCTAACGTCGGGGCGATGGCTGAGGGTGATATCGCGGATATCTTCATTGAAACGGTGTTGCTGCGGATCGCAATACCAGTTGGCCTTATAGGTGCGCACCGCATGCTTATTCCACTCGCTGGTAAAGACGCACTGCCCGCCGATGGCTTCAAAACCGCTGCGGATCCCGCCGATACCGGCAAACAGATCGACAAAGCGGAACCCATAGTGCGGATGATGGGCCGGCGGCGCCGGCAGCAGCGTCGCCAGATGAGCGACCTCCTGCGGACGCAAACGCCCCGCCGCGCGGCCGAGGGCCGCCACGCGCTTGAGGATCGCCGCGCTCCAGTGCTGCTCCCCGACGCTAACCAGCTCGGCGACCAGCGTTTTCACATCGTAGATCGTCATCAGCTGACGCAGCAGCGCCTGAGCCTCTTCACCGGCCTGCTCCGTCAATGACAACGACCTGTTTTCCTTGATTAACTTTTGTGGCATATCCTCAACCAGCGCGGACGATTTTTGCAGAGAGTACCATAAATCACTGGTCGGTTGACGGCTGTGGTGCAAAGCGGCGTAAAACCGCCTCATCCAGCGCCATAGGCTCCCCCTTCAGCTCCGCGCTGATCTTGGCCATAAACTCAACGAGGAAGCGCGCATTATGCTGCGCCATAGCCCTTCCTGCGGCGGTCTGCATGGTTTCCGGCAGGCGCAGGAGTTTGCACTGGAAATGGTCGAGGGCATATTTTCTGTCATCCAGCGCTCGCCGGTCGGCGAAAGGATCGTCGGCATCAAACAGAATGGTGTTCAGGGCGCCGGCGACGGCGAAGACCCGCGCCAGGCCAATCGCCCCAAGCGACTCGAGACGGTCGGCGTCCTGGACGATTTTCGCCTCCAGCGTGCGCGGCGGGATCGCCGCGCTAAAGCTGTGCGCCTCAATAGCATGGCTGACCGCCGCATAGCGGTCTGCGGGAAAATCGGTAAACGACGACTGCAAAATCGCAAGGGTTTTCTCGGCAGCCATCATCGAAGAGCGGCTTCGCTCCGGATGATTTTTAGGCAGACTGACAATGTCATGAAAATAGCAGGCCGTGAGAAGCACCAGCCTGTCGACTTCCACCTCCCCGGCGGCCAGCCGGGTGGCGGTGGCCCAGACGCGACGAAAATGGGACAGATCGTGCGCCGCATCCTCCTGGGCGTGGTGCGTCAGTATCCAGTGCTCAAATCGTTGCTGCCAGTCTACCAGGTTCATAAGCGTTCCTTATCTGAAGGTCAGCCTCGAGCATAGCAACTTTACGACTGATGATCCCGCCTGCTTCTGGCGGGCCGTGTATACCAGACGACAGCACCTAGGATCGCGCCAATGCCGGCGAGCACCAGCATCCCCAACAGGGCGCCAAGCCATTTCCCTGCCATTGTGCCAAAGTCGCCCTCCGCGCTGGCGCCGGGAACGCTGTGAATTTTCCCTACCACCCACCAGTAACGCACAATGACCCAGACACAATATCCGCAAAAGGCATACAACGCCCAGAACGCGAGTTTGCCGCCCGGGCTGCGTTTTGCCTGCTCTTCCATCTCATTCTTCTCCGTGACAAATCATACTACTGTCACCCAAAACGTGACACGCATCACATTATACCGCCAACCTGCGCCACAGGCAGCAGTTTCATCCTTGTCTTCTGCACCTACTTATCACTTATGCTGCCAATGGAAATACCCAAGGGTTTGTTCTTTATTACTTACCCACAGGATTAAACATTAACGACATCAACCATGCCGCGTATTGTACTTATCTTCCCCAGCGAGTTTGACTCATAAATTATATTTAAATGCTGAATAACCCTCTCGCCGTAAATTTATACAAATAATTTCATTTGGTTAACCGAGCCCGCAACAAAACAACATAACCCATTGCTATATAATAAAATAATAATAAAAGAAGATTCATTTAAATTTAATATAACGAACCATTTGGAAATATTTTGCAATATCTTACATTATTTATTTACATATTTTATTTTAAATAAAAATGAACCTGGTCGTTAGTATCTGATAGTCATTCCGGAGGGATTGTCATAATTCACAGAAATTATTATTAAAAGGGAATATATAATGAAAAGAAAAGTACTGGCTCTCATGGTTCCGGCATTATTAATGGCCAATGCCGTTAATGCCGCGGAAATCTATAACAACAACGGCAACAAACTGGACCTTTACGGGAAAGTCGCCGGCCTGCACTATTTCTCAGACGACACTTCAGAGGACGGCGATCAGACCTATGCACGCTTTGGCATCAAAGGCGAAACGCAGATCGCTTCCGAGTTAACCGGCTACGGTCAGTGGGAATACAATATCAAGGCCAATACCAGCGAAAATGAAGGAGCGAATTCCTGGACCCGTCTGGCCTTCGCCGGTCTGAAGTTTGCTGACTATGGCTCACTGGACTATGGCCGTAATTACGGCGTGGTGTACGACATCGAATCCTGGACTGATATGCTGCCAGAATTCGGCGGCGATACCTACACCCAGACCGACGTTTACATGACCGGCCGCACCAACGGGGTGGCCACCTACCGTAACAGCGATTTCTTCGGCCTCGTCGACGGCCTGCATTTCGCCCTGCAGTATCAGGGTAATAATGAAAACGCCGGTTCTGGCGAAGGCACTAACAACGGTGGTGCTCGTAAACTGGCGCGGGAAAATGGCGACGGGTTTGGTATCTCCAGCTACTACGATCTCGATATGGGCATCAGCTTCGGGGCCGCCTACTCATCTTCTGACCGTACCCATAACCAGCTGGCGGCAGCACGTAGCAGCCATATTTATGCCAACGGTGATAAAGCCGACGCCTGGACCGTCGGCGCCAAATATGACGCCAACAACATCTATCTGGCCGCCATGTATGCGGAGACCCGCAACATGACCTTCTACGGCAACGGCGCTATTGCCAACAAGACGCAGAACTTTGAAGTCGTCGCCCAGTACCAGTTCGATGAGTATAATTTACCGCTGCGTCCGTCTGTGGCCTATCTGCAATCAAAGGGTAAAGATCTCTACTCCTCTTCTCGCTTCGGCGACAAGGATCTGGTCAAGTATGTCGACATCGGCATGACCTACTACTTCAATAAAAATATGTCCACCTATGTGGATTACAAAATCAACCTGCTGGACGAAGACGACCGCTTCTACAGCAACAACGGTATCTCGACCGATGATATCGTGGCCCTCGGTCTGGTTTACCAGTTCTGATCCCCATCTAAGCCCGCGCTCAGCGGGCTTTTTCTTGTTCCCGCTCCGTTGAGATCACTCTTTTCGACATTGCCGCTTTCCAGGCGTACCTTCCCTCTTTATGATGCGTTTAAGCTCGTTCGGGCAAATTGCGGCGGTAAGACCACAAAAAGACAAGGCACAGTACCGCGTCTTTACGCTGAAACCAGGACGATGATGATGGCGATACCCCAGCGCAGGCGTTATACCTGAAGCTAACGGTGTTATTGAAGGGGAATGGTCAGAGAAAGAAGAGTGGCGGAGAGAGGGGGATTTGAACCCCCGGTAGAGTTGCCCCTACTCCGGTTTTCGAGACCGGACTGCTTTTCTTTAAAAACAGATAGTTACCTATTTTTCTGAGAAAATACCTCAAATTTCACACACAACCTTTTCAATAAGTTAGCCCTCTTCAAAACTTCATTTTCTCATGAAATTTTTGACATTAGCCCTTAATGATTGGCTGGGAATACTTTCGCCTCTGAAAGAAGTTGCGAGCGCCTTTCCAGTATCGAATGGCGCTACTTTACCAGCATGTTTTTATAGGCTTTTGATCCAGGGGTAAGGATGAAATTTAGGTGCGCACCACTTTTCATATTACTGGATAATCATCATCATCCTTCCATATCCGGTTAATAACGAATGTCACTATCCCTAACACTACGACGTCGTCGAGTGCTTCGCCTTCCAATGCCTCACCATCTCGAGTAATAAACGCCTTCCCCATAACTTTCGCAAAATCCGTACCGCCGGTGTATTGAATTAAAACGGTGTCTCCTTGTTTTGGTTTAACGGAGAAATCCACAACGGCATAGCCTGTTTCTGTTACTACAACCCGAGTATTAGGGCCGGTACCGCAGAGTTTATCGACGGTTAACCGCCCCTCCACATAGTCTGCTGCTGGCGACGGAAACCCCACGTTATAGCCCTCCGTTCGGGTTGTATAACTGGAACGTTCTTTCATCTCCTTCCTGCGTTGAGACATCCCGGAATGTCGTCACATAGTGCTCTATCCACTGGTTAGCCTGCCGTGGCGACCAGTGCCAGTTAACTTTTGCGAGTTCCCGGATAAAACCGGACGTTGTCACGGTGCGGCGGCCATTAGGCTCAATGACAATTGCCTGACGCCAGGCTATTTCGATATCTGAGTTTCGCGGCATAATCTCACACCATAAAGAACTGTTTTTATATACAGTAGTTTTATTGAGGCTTAAGATCAAGTACGATTGCGGCCATCAATTTACTTGACAGCCGATGTTACTGAATCATAAGACTTTATTGGCATTTAACCAATGAATCCCATCAGTTGTCGTGTTCGCTAAAGCACTGGAGTATTCGGCGTCAAGAAGTCTTGGTTGCTGACCTCCTTGATACACCTGCCTTTCAATAAGAGAGCTATTAAGTCTTACCTTATTTTTGTTGGTGATTTTTATTAATTCTCCTGAAATATCTTTATGGATACCCTTATCAATAAAAACAAATTCCGCCCCATCCATGTGATAACTGCTTTCAAGATTCTCAAAACGCATACTGGATAATTGAGTGCTACCAGTCGTATTTTTGAATTTTACGCCAATGCCTTTTCCGTTACCCTTAATTTTAACAGCGTTAATAACATTGTTTAATGATGCTGAATTCATTCTATTAAGAATGATCCCGTTAGAGCCCGGATTATCTATATGGCATACGGAAATAACAGCATCTCCGCATGACTCAAGGAAAATACCAGAACCTTTAGCATTTTTTATTATACTGTTGCTAACAATCACATTACGCGATTCCCCAGAGTTGAAACGCCCACCGCTATAATCGTTACCAAAAATATCAATCCCGTTATCGTTTGTTCCATCTACTGTGCAAGAACTGATGATAACTCCATTTGGCCTGTCGATGCTTATACCTATGTATCCGCAATTCTCTACTCGACAGTTTGTAATATTACTGTCGACTGGTCCGTTATTGCTTTTAGATGAGCGAAGCCCTATTCCTATTCCGCCGTTACCTTTTCTTGCTGGAGGATTTATAGCATTAACGTTATCTATCGTTAGTCCTCTAGAGCCGATAATATTAATGCAGTTTATTGCCCCATCAACGTTTTGTGAGTTACCATCAATCCTTACCCCTGAGATTATGACATCTGATAATTCTTCATCATCCCAGTTTGTTATGATTGAACCAACACCGGAATAGCTTCCAGGCAATAGCCTTATAGTTCCAACACCAATGATTGCGCACCCTGGAAGCAAGTTAATGCAACTTCCACCTTTAGACTGCGCATTTTTTATTTCAGGTGAATCAGGGTTAGGTGCCACGTTGTAAACTCCTGCTGGAAGAAACAGCTGCACCCTCTCATTGATGGCGTTCTGTATGTACTTTGTGCAATCAGCGCTCGGATCTGACGCATTAAACGATGCAGGCAGGAAGCTCCTGATGCTAGCCATGCCAGTTTGTGAAATCTCAGATGACACCTTCAGGTAGGCCGGAGCCTGTTGAGGGGACGATTTCGCTTGTGCAGATAGTGCCAGAAGTCCTACTGCCCCAGCGCCTGAAAGTAAGAAATCTCTCCTGTTTTTCATGTATTTACCTGATTTTGTTAGATGTGGATTAAGAAATTGACCACCAATATCAATAGCATGTTTTTTGTGATCAGATCATGGCTTTACTCTTAAAGCTAAAGTATGCTAAAGCAGACTAATCCTATGGAAATGGAAAGATGGCAAGCATTGTTCTTTTTTTTGTTTACGTAATGTTTTTTATACCAAAAATGGATTTAATTTCTCTCGGGGGAGGATTTAACGCTGGGTTGAGGGTGGATGATTTAATTATTTGCTTATTATTTTTCTTTTTTTTCTTATATGCTGCACAGAATAAAAAGACAAAGGTTAGTAAAATAGAGCTTTATTTTATATTATTTCTGTTTGTTACTTTCCTTGGATCGCTATTTAGCTCAACTCAATACGGAAGGGGAACAGTTCTATTTCCTATACGATTCTTTGAATACTTTGTTTTTTTCTATATGGGTTTCTTTTTGTACAAAGGAGGGGCAAACATTCGAAAATTACTCCTCCTTTTGCTTATAGCAAACTCTGCCGTTGCGATCCTTCAACACTTTGGAGTTGTTGGCGGGTTCAACGTTAGAGGTTATCAGCCAAACATGTCTGAGCGCGTAATTGGATTAACTAGCGGGCCTTGGGAACTTGGGGTTATACTTAACTTTATTACATGCTATTTTCTTGCGGAAGAAAAGAGCGAGTTTAAGAAATATATCATATTCGGTGTCGCAACATTAATTATAATGATGACAGGATCAAGGATGTCTTTGCTTGCACAGATTGTCATTCTGGTATGGTATATGAAGCTTAGTGCAAGTCTGGTTACCATCATTAAAAGATGCCTAGTTGTCATTCCATTACTGTTTGCAGTGTATTTCTTCTTTGGGGATAGTACAGTTGCTACCCGTTCAGATAGCCTCATGAACAGTGATAATATAGATCAGTTACTCGACTCATATTCATCTGTAAGGATTACAGAATCAGTTCCGTCATGGGGTGATTTGGGCGTTCTTTCCAGGGGGGATGAGGTTGATGCAAGCTGGAGCATGAGGGGTATTAAATGGATTTACGCCGTTAAATTATATCTATCGCATCCTATGTACTGGATGATAGGCGTCGGGGCTGGATCATTTGGAAATGCACTTGATGGTGGCTGGTTGAGGATCACTACAGAGACGGGAATTATCGGGCTATTACTGTTCGTGATGTTCCTCATGCGCGTAAAGAGATTATCACCAACAATGTCTTTATGTGTTATCGCATTTTGTATAAACATGCTGATGATCGATATCTACATGTCTTATAAAGTAATGTCGATGATGCTCCTTCTGGCTGGTTATTACCAGAAGAAGAAAAAAACAGAAAGAGCGCTAATTAGACAAGAAAGTATAAATAGACACGACTCTGCATTTGTTAAGAGCTGATTGCTCATCAAAAAAATGGATGGCCATCTATAACGACCATCCATTTTATTTTATCAGTTTTAATAGTTTGTCAATAAAATTCACAGACTATATTTGTCTGCAGCATAATTTGCAACGGAATTAATTTCATCCGTTGTCAGCAGGCGCTCCCAGATAACCATTTCGGCAAATTGCGGTCCAGTATTAGCTGAGCCGCCAGAATCCTTACCGAAACGCAGGCGTCTCTGCTCATCCATTGATCCTCCTCGTGTCACCACACCCGATTTCGTTACGGCCGCAGTTCCAGCTCCGATCAGTTGCAACGTTACAGCAGCCGCTCCATCAGCTGGGATGGTCAGAACAGCAGCATATCGACGCGCTGAAATAGCCACACCTCCCGTTGCCGGATCGTTGGAAATGCTAAGTGTTGTACCAGCAGCACCGGACATTTTGGACAGCCCCCAGCTGGCGCTTGCCCGGCTGAACCGCAATCCTCCGATGGTCAGAATGGAGTGAGATGCGGAGCCATGAACCTCATACCATACTGCAAGCAGACTGACATCACCGAATTTGCGGTTAATGTCCGTCAGTGCTGCCTGCGCCCCTGCCATGGCACAGTCGACCATACGAACACCTGACTGATCGACAATCATCGGCCGATTGGTTGTGTCACCCACAAGGATGTTATCCGGCATCAGTGGGCTGGGATACGTGGACACCGCATCACCGACTGCGCTGGTCGCAAAATCCAGCGCCGGGCGCCAGCGGTCGGTATAACCGGTCACGCCGATAGCGGGAGCATAGGGGGCATAGTTTTTAATGGAAGGATCAGGGTTTGTCAGGCTGCCTGGTACAATTTCAAGGGTCATATCAAACACTCCGGTAAATAGCGGCAAGGCTGGTGTAATGTGCATTGGTGGCACGCGGACAGGTCAGCGGGTTTTGCATACGGTCAGACATGCGGATATAGCTCAGGAATTCTCCAGGCTGGGAAGAACCATACACCGGCCAGTTGAACGCCCCGGCAGGCAACGCCCCGGTGATGTCGTCCTGCTGGCTGTCAAAAATCGCCAGGCGGTGCAACAGCGTGTCGATATAGTCCTGGCGCGGATCGGCGAACATGTAGGCAATAGTCGGTGCATAAGACAGTTCGCCAACCGGTACCCTCCAGTCCATGCTCCATACTGAACCGTCTGGGTTGTACGCCAATGCTCTCATAGTATCGGCCATATGCCATAAAGCGGCTAATGGCACCGGCTTGCCCGCCAGAATGAAGGTACGCAGCATCCACTCACTGCCTGACAGTGAAGCCATCGTGTACCAGCGGGACACGTCCTGCCCGTCAGCGACGCCATGGTTTTCAACGAGGCGGGTCGGGTTAACGTTTGTCCCGTTCATCACGTCGCAGGGTGCCAGGCCGTTAATGGTCATCGTCTCGGAAAGGTCGTTTCTGTCACCCAGCGCCGCAATCTGCATCGTAACCAGTCGCTCGGCCCAGCGCTCAGCATTGGCGTTATCCGGGGCTACAATCAGTGCCCGGGCGAGAATACCGAGGTTCCATGCCAGTTCTTCTGATTTGGAATCGCCTGTCGGGTAGTTATCCGTCACCTGCCCCCGGATATCCGGGCGCGTCCAGCGGTATTTGGGCGTGTACTTCACGAAGCGGTTAGCCTCATGTACCACCATTGCGGCGACTTTTGTTTTCTGAGCAGCCGTCAGGTGTGCGCCCATCAGGTCGCAGTGGCTGGCCACATTACGCGCCAGCTCTGCCGCCTGTGAGCCAAAGGTCACTGCCACATCTTCAGAGGCTTCGCTCCACGGCGGCGGCGGGCCTCCCCACCAACCACCATTCGCCAGGTGCGCACTGACCACCAAATCCAGCCCCTGCACAATCCATGAAACGGCAGTATCATAACTGACGCCAATAAACGTTTCATCCCAGGTGGCATAACCGGCATCACACCAGCTAATCCAGTGAACAACCCCGGCCAGCATCAGTGGATATTGTTCTATGCTGTCCATCGTTGAACCGCTCGTCGGTAGTCCCGTACCGCCCGCCAGGGGAACCCACGTAGGAATCCAGGTAGACAGCATGTATTTACAGGCGCGCAGGGCGAGTGGTTCGACAGCGGTTCGCACGGACGCTGGAAGCTGAGTGAGGACCATTTCCGGGCGTTGATTCACCGACTGACGGGCGCGACGATTGAGCGGTGGGAGGTAATTAAGCCGCCCTGACTGGTCGGCTTCCAGCAAAACTACCCCGTCTTTGACAATCGCGTGACCGACAGGAATGTCGGCCGGATCAAGGTCATAGACTGCGACACCTTTAGCTGCATATGCAGCAACGTTTTCAGGTGCTGGTAACCCGTCAATTCCCTGAAGAGTACCCGGCAGTAATTCCCCGCTGGACATAACCTTTCCCCAGGCGTAAGTCACACCGTCAGAGTATTCATCTGTTCGTCTTACGGCTGTCTTTCCAGAAATCATGGTTCTTCCTGTAGGTTGCAGTACGCCTCCAGTGTTTTTGTACTCAATAGCCAGATAAGCATCATCAGAACTGCGCACATACGTGGTGCTGCCCTCAGGGATATTCGCGATATCCGCCTGCGCCGCTGCCAGCGTCTGGTATTGCTTACTGAGCGGGATAAGGTTCTGTCTGACCTCATCGTTTTTCGCCATCATCTGGCGCCAGGTATCGAGCGGTTTCCCTCCGCGGTCATCGACCGTCTCCTCTGGCCCGTTCACCAGCCGATCGGCCCGTTTAACGTTATCCAGAAAAATTTCAGGCGTGGTTGTTCCCAGCGGCGGATTCAGTTCATCTGCAGCCATGTTTTTTGCTCCAAAAAGAGGCTTCGCGCAAACGAGGGTTTGAGCGAAAAGAGTTAATTAGGGGTTGTTATGGGGTATTACGCGACGTCGCCGGGGTATGTGGCGTTGTCGTACTGGTAGAAAATTTCTTTATATTCAGGCGCAGTAATCTGACAGTTGCTGTCACCCGATGGGGCAACCTCCTGGACTATCCCATGCCGCGCACCCTTTTCACTGTCGCAGAACAATAACTTCGGCAGATCAATATCTGGGTCGTCCATAATCCAGTCGCCGGGATGCAGGTCGTCGTTGTACGGCACCGTCAGCGTGAAATCATCTACCCGTTGCGGCATGAGCATTCGCGATGATGGTCGACCGTCCTGAAACTGTATCCAGCAGCGAGGATTCGCGTAGCTCCAGTCCAGTGGCTCCGTGACGTGCAGCGTAATTTCCTGCAAGTCGTAAATCATCGCGTCAATCAGGCAACTTTGGGTTTTCCCGGTTGGAATGTCGTCGGACAAAATGATGTGATCACCGAAGTCATGACACCATCCCAGCATTGAAGTCGTAGCCGTATACGTTCGGCGTTGGTGGAGATATTTCATTAACCGACGCATCCCGATACGCCAGGCGCGATCTGCAGTCATGGCAACATCAATGGTGTATGCCTCCGTTTTGCGCGGAAAAGGATTTTCCGGCGTCCGGCACTGTACGGTTTCCTCCGCCCAAGTCACAGGGTTGATATATTTCACATCCACGCCATCAAAATCATCCTCCGACGGGACCCTGAATGACGTCTGCATTTCCTCGACGGTATCCTGAGGTGTAATGATCCCTGTCCAGCTTTTGACGCCCTCTCTCCCGATAGAAAGCAACCCGTCAGATAGCAGAAAATACCCCATGCCAGCCTCGGCTATTTTGTCGAAAATATCCTTTGCTGACGTGCTGTCACTGCTTGCCTGGTGATCAAAATATTCTCCCCTTGGCGTCCAGTAGGTAGCCTCCAGCGTACTGAGCGCCGCAATGTCGATCTGGTCGTCGCGATATCCAAGACTGCGGGCAAGATGCAGGAACGCACCGCTGATTGTCCTGTCACCACCGCCATCATAATTTCGTGTGGCGACAACACTCACACGCTTGTCTGACTGGGCCGCCAGCTGGCCGCCGGTTTCAACCGTGATCCCAATTGTTGATATCCCTGCGTAGGATGTTGGACGGGAAAGCAAACGACCTCTGAGCGCCTGCCAGAACATCGAATCCCTGGCATTGTTTGAGCCCTGCTCATTGCGGCGGCGGCAGCGAACCTCAACCAGCCCAGGAGAGGAGAGATCAAACCGCTCTGTAAAACCGAGGCCATTAACGTTTTTAAGCGCGTAAACCCCAGGCTTACTCGTCCACCCTGATCCGGAACCATAAACGCGATACTGGATTTCATACTCGACATGGCGGACCCGCTTATTCCCGTTGTTCTGGAACCCGCAAATTCCGTTTGGGAAAGCAAAGTTGACCTCGAAGGCATCCACAACTTCATTTTGCGGGCAGGCCAGAAAGGGGCCGAGCCAGGTTTCATTATCGTTA
This sequence comes from Klebsiella sp. 1SOBk10mer, assembly GCF_046602535.1. Taxonomy (NCBI): domain Bacteria; kingdom Pseudomonadati; phylum Pseudomonadota; class Gammaproteobacteria; order Enterobacterales; family Enterobacteriaceae; genus Klebsiella; species Klebsiella sp. 1SOBk10mer. Next base: position 575,383 of record NZ_JBKIUP010000001.1, on the reverse strand, counting down.
ATACCAGACGCGGCAAAATCCACGACGGTACGGGTCATAAAGCCTGACCAGGTGCTGTCCACGACACCGTTAACCACACGCTGTACGTTCGCAGAGGGGCCATCAGTAGACGCTATCTGGTATTCGTTGCCACGGTGCGCCAGGGAAATCCGCTGAGAACCTTCCGGCAGTCCTGAAAAGGCGGTGCCAGAATCGTAAGCCAGCGTGACGCTGGCTGTTACCGCAGGGCTTCCGCCGCTGGAGGCTGTACCAGCTGTAAATACCGGGCTGTCGCCAAATACTGACGCAGGCAGGAATGATGATGTAATGGAACCGCCACGCCAGGGGCTGGAGATCTCGACGATACGTATCACGCCGCCATCATCCTGAGCAATGAGCCCCGAACCATTCAACCCGCCATTAATCGCTGCGAGCAAGCCAGACATTGTGCCGTAGTTGGCGACCAGAGATATGGTATAGGTGATACCCTGCCAGGTCAGAGCAAAGGTCTGGCTGGTTGTCGTAAAGTCATACGTTGACGGCGACGCACTGGCGCGTAATACCGCAGTCGCTCCACCTGTTCCCGGAATGGCGTCCTGGTGAGGGGTATACGTCGCGATCTGGAGATCATAGTCAGTACCGTTAAACGTTAGGGTGACAGGCATTCCGCTGAATGGCGCAATCTCTGACACGACGTCTCCTGTCAGCACGTTAAAACCGCCCTCGATGGATACCTGATAATTCACTGGCACTTTCAGGGTGACAATTGCACCGGCGATCCAGCCAGGAGGAAGTTTGTTCTCATCCTCGTCTTCATCATTATCATCATCGACATCGAGGCCCGAAAACGAGACAGAGGCACCGCTGACGGTCATGGCATCAGCAACGATATCACTGGCTTCAGGGGCAGTCTGAGCCATATCGAGGCCGCTGCCGCTCGACGTTCCCCCAACTTCCGTTGAGTTGAACCATATCTCACTGCGCCGATCCCCGGCCACATTATCTCCGGGCCCATAGCTGGTATATGAAAAGCCCTCGCCTAAGGTCAGCGCCGGAGTTTCTCCCACCCGAAAATCCCCACCGGTATAGGAGAAACGCCCATATCCAAGGCAGACAAACATTTCGACCGTCATTCTGGTTGGATCAGCGGGGTCGAATCGCGTTACCGGCTGCACCAGGTAATCCGGGTAAATCCGGTTTCGACCAAAAGCCTCCCTTACGGGATCGCCAAGCTTCGCTGTGTTGGCTTTAGCCGGATTCAGATCCAGCGATGAAGCGTTACTGGATGAAAAGCCGCCCAGCTCTGGTTTAGGGGCAAAGAATAATGCATAGGCCGTAGACGCAATGGATACGGCCACCGAAACCCACGCGGCAATTTCAAGACCCGTGCCATACGGAATGGGATATATCCGGACGTCACTGTCTGGCCGCAACAAACATAACGGCCATTCCGCCGGGGAGACTGCCTGGCCGTTCAGCTCGATCACGACAGGATGAGTTTTATCCTGTGAATAGCTCGGGACATTTCTGCTCATCCACTCATGCAGCGTCAGCACACCATGCTCGTGCGTTTCAAGGGGTTCACCCGGTAGCCGGGACGGGTAAAACTTTATCGTCATTGCCAGAACTCCACGCGGTTAAAGCGGCGGATAAATCGCGACAGTGGCAGAAACGTAACCCCCGAGCCTGGATTGCATTCCGCGACCTGCAGCTGGTTATCAAGCATTACAACGATCCCAACATGGGAAACTGTTGAGCCCGAATAGCAAGCCACTCCGGCACCTTCACAGGGTTCACAACGTTTCAGCGAAAGCATCAGCTTTCTCGCTTCCCGGTCGAGGCCCCCGCCGTCTTTGGTCACACCTGCAAAATCCGGCCATTCAGGTAGCCCCAGGTCGCGACGTATCTCATTTACAATGCCGAAGCAGTCGAGTAGCGGGTAGGCTCTACCGCCCTTCTGCCATTTAACAGAACGGTATTTATCAGGATTAAACATATTTGCCTCAGGTTAGTAACGTAAGCCCGGATGCTCGGCGAGGTTGTAACGTTTACGGGGCCAGGCTGTTTTGAGGACATTCATATAGCCTGCCGTGACCTGAACTGCTGTCGGGGTCCAGGAGCCGGATTTGATATCGAGCGTATACGGTGATGATGCCGGAGCAGACAGATCGGATGAAATGTACCGCCGGAATGTCAGCGTGGCTGATTTCATTTCATCCAGAATTTTATCGATCGCCTCTGAAACCCGTCCGTCAATATTGCTGATAGCAAACTTTAAATCCTGTGTCCCGTCGGCGTTCCTGGCTGGTAAGGCGATATCTATCGCGCTGGCATCAAACGTCACCGGCTGACCATTTTCCAGCGTCACTGAAACGTCATCCCAGCCACTGGTTAGCCAGTAGTTATCATCTCCTGCCGATATCTGCAGCGTATCGTGAATAACCTCCGATCCGCTGCTGGCATATAGCCGCTCAAGAATTGTCATGCTTCGGCCACTCTCTGTTTAGCGCAATATCCAGTAACGACTGGCCCGCCAGCCATTCCGGGTAATTCCCCCAGCCAGAAGGCGGTAACGGGCGTTCCCATAATTCCAGCGTTGCGCTGTACTGCCAGTATTTTGGCGCGACCAGCGTCGGCCCTTCGTAAATATCCACGAACCTGGCTTTATAGGGCTTTACCCCGATGGGAGTCTGGAGTTTCAGATAGAACCAGGACTGGCCATCTTTAAGCGCATCCCTGAAAAACGCCTCAAACACCTGTGCCAGAGCATCAGTTTTAAAAATCCATTTAACCGATGCCTGGGTGGGTGTTGAGGTATATCGCCTTCGTTGTTGAGCTCGACCGGACGTCATCTCCGTTCGCAGCAAAGGTGATATGGGCTTAAACCCGTACCCGTCCATAAGCGGCATGGGCAGGTATTCGTCCGGGTAGAAAATATCTGCCATGAATATTCCCTCCGGGCAGGTTATCGTGGTTTTTTGGGCTGAAGGTTGGAGTAAAGAGCTCTACCGAAGGCATTTTGAGGATTGTTTACGTCGCTCGTCAGTTCAGATTTTATCTGTTTAGCCAGGCGGCGGCCGTGGGCATCCAATGTCTGCATCATCACATCATCCGGTTTTCCAGTGAGGTGGTAATTGACGTTGATGTCACCAGTTGAAAGAAGTTGCCTTTCCTGCTGCTGCCTCGCAGCGTTCTGTACCGCCGGTGATTCCCGCCCAACAGCTCTGACCCCCAGCGAACCATCAGCGCCACGGGTAAGCGGCATGATGGCTTCCGGCCCGGCCTCGCCGAATACACCCGCCCCTTTCGCAAACGCAAAATATTGGGGAGTGCTGTAAACACCATTGCTGTAGGCAGAAAGTGACGGAGAATCGTAAACTCCTCCGAGAGCGTTGAATGAAAAATTAGCTCCCGCGCTTTGAATAGCGGTACCACTACTTACCGCACCGCTGGCACCGCCAAAAATACTACCGAACAACCCCCCAGCCCCACCGCCAAATGACGCCATAATCGCTTTGGTGATCAACGCCTGTGTTGCCATCTGGATCAGCGTCTTAATCACTGTTTCTCCCAGAGACATAAAAATGTTCGACATACCGTCTTTAAAGCTGGTTGCCCCGGTAAGAAGGTCTGTCATATTGGTGGAGATCGAGTTTGTGACATTGTTCAGAATCTCGCTGGTCGCCGTCGCTGACATTGAACTCAGGTCAGCAGCCTGATCGGCATAGTTCATCAGGGAATCGCTGATCCCCGCGCGCCAGTCTGACTGCTGTTCATCGGTTTTTTTGTAGTAGTCCTCCTGAATCGCTAACCGTTGAGCAAGCGCAGCCTGCAGTGCTTCTGTTTGCTGTTTGTACAGGTCTTCAGAAATCTGACCTTTGCTGAAATCCCGCTGCAGGTCCCGCTGCTGTTTGAGAAAATCAGTGCGAATATCCGCCATTTCCTTCATGCGGTCGCGGGCTTTATCTCCCATCCCGGCGCCAAGAAAATCTATATTCCCCCTGTCGCGTGCAGCAGCGTTGCTGTCAGCCAGCCCCTCACGGAACGTTTTTAACTGTTCAGCAATGTTTTTCTGATCGATAAGCGCGGCATTGTGCAGAAGAGTTTCTTTTTTAGCTTGCTCAAGAGAGGCTAACTCACCCTGCGTGACCTGGTATTTCACTTTTGCCAGTTCAGTATTCTGACTCGCAAGGGCTATTTGTTCTCGCTGTTGTTTTAGCAGTCGCTTATAAACATCCTCTGCTTTTTCTTCATCAGTTTTTGGACCTTTCCTTTTTGGCTTATTAGCTTCATTATTTCTCCACTCAGCAATTCCATTATTAATTAATTCTTGCCTGGCCTTATAGAACTGCGGTTCATTGGTTAACCCTAAATCATCTGCAGCATAGCCAAGCCTGGTGCGCTCTTTGTCTTCACCTTTGCGTTTGGAAAGATCCAAATCTCGGCGACTTTTCTCAAGGGCATTTGTTTGCTGTGATGTTAAATCAGCCTGAGGCATACGCATTGGTACGTTAACCAATCCCTGCCGGGCCATCAGTAAATTATTTCCTAGCCCAAGAAGACGGTTAAATTCTGTATGCTGACCATTCATCATTATCAAAGACTGATAGGCAGCATTCTGTTCTGCGGCTTGCTGGCGAATAAGAACGACTCGACGATGCTCAAGACCCTCAAGCACCTGCTGAATCTCCTGGGCTTTAGCCTGCAGTTGCGTTAAGCGCTCCTGCTCTACAGCCAATGATTCAGTTGCAGAGGCCAATCCTTTCGTTGCTGCCTCTACGCTTGTGAGGTGGTTTATCATAAAACCACCACTCGTAGTTGGCCCCCTGTTGGCGAGCATATATTGATACCCGGCGATATCTTCTTTTAACGCTTTAACCTTGCTAGATTGTTCCGATATAAGTCGATTTTGCTCTTTTAGTGATTTGCGCGCCTTATCTTCGTTGTCAGAGGCCTCAGTTAGCGTCATCGTTTTAGATCTGTCGCTAACCTCCTGAATCGTGCTGGCGTACTCCTGAGCTGATTTACGGGCCTGTTCCTGATTCTGATAAACAGCGTACCATGCACCAGCCCCCAGCATAACTAACCCGGGTATACCACCGATCAGGCCAAGGGCGCCGCTCATCAACCGGGTGCCGACAGAGGTAACGCTGTTAAGGTTATTTTGAGCAGAAACCCGACCTGCAATATTACGACCAAGAGCGGACTGAGCCGCAGCCAATTTTCTTTCTGCAATAGCCTGTGCGTCGGCATTTTTTGCAGCCACAAGCCCAGCCTGAGCCCGCTCCAGAGCTGTTCGTGCTCGTACTTTTTCCGCAGCCGTCCCGGTGGTTAGGGCTGTAGTCAATCGACCCTGTGCCGCGGTAACCCTTGCTTCTGCGGCCGCGACCCTCTCCTGTTGAGCAGCCTGAACATCTGCACTTTTAGCACTCTGAAGGGCTTGCTGGGCGCGATAAACGGCGGCGCGGGAAGCGGCAACAGAAGATTGCGCGGCTTTTTCCTGAGCGACTGCAAGAGCTACCTCGGATTTTGCCGCTGAGATAAGTGCGCCAGTAGCACTGCTTGCGCTGGTAACAATCCCGCCAAGATACCGTGCTAATCCAATTCCAACCAGACCACCTGCAGCGGTGGTAACCAGTGACATATTATCTGCTACGTCACTGAGGGCCCCGCTGACAGCAGAAGATGTAAGAGAATCCAGCGTACCTGCCAGCCCATCTAGACCGCCAGAAAGTGCGCCTGTTGCACCAGTCGCCTGGTTTACCCCACCGACCCATGCCATAAACGAGTTAGTGACTTTTTGCATTGAGCCGGACACTGTCGGCGGTAACGAGGAAAACTCCCCCTGTAACACACCTAACTGGCTGATTAATGCTGGTACGACTTTATCAATCGTGAGTTGCCCCTGGTCAGCCATCGCTTTAAGATCTTTTCGGGCAACCCCCATACCAGCAGCCAGGGCACGGATGACACGATCCCCAGCTTCGTTAACCGCGTTAAACTCTTCGCCACGCAAAACACCTTGAGCAAGCGCCTGGCTAAACTGGGTAATAACAGAACTGGATTCTTCTGTGCTTGCACCAGAGAGCTTAAGCCCCGTGGATACAGCCTCAGTGATTTTAAGCACTTCATCAGAGCTATAGCCAAATTCACGCATGGATGCAGCTGCGCGCGAAAATAGATTGGCATTATCAGTAAAAGCAGTCCCAGTGCTCTGGCTAATCGCCATTAAACGAGTCTGAGATAAAGTAAAATCATTCGTAGATATTGATGCTTGTTTAAGCCGAGCATTCACTGAGTTCCATTGATCTGCAATTTGAACCAGTTTACCTGTAGCAAATGCTGCAGCTGCAGCCGTAGCAGCTCGGCCAGCGGAAGCAAATCCATCCGTTAACTCGGAAAGAGCTTTTTGGCTTTCCTTAGAAGCGGCAGCGGCCTGACGCCCGCCATCCTGCATAGTTTTATAATAGTCTTGTCCCATGCGTGACGCGCGGGCTATCTCAGTCTGGAATGACTGAGAGTTAGCAGAAACTTTAATGATAAGTTCACGCAGGGTTGCCATTTCATTTCCTCAGAAACAAAAAGCCCCACATTGTGGGGCTTTTTTATGATTTCAATATTATTAAATTAAACCAGCTTTTTTCCTTGCTTCTTCCAGATAATCTTTTTCTGGTTCCTCTTTTTTATGAGCAAGTGCAATCAGAAGATCAATTTGAGCACTTTGCTTTTTAGAGATTTCTTTAAGCATAGCGATCTGATCATTAGCTCTTACGCTTCCTCTGTTCAGGAAATACCAGATAACAAGATCAATAAGGCGAGCAAAAACAAATAATAATATCCAGCCAGTAGTAGTCATTTAAAGCACTCCGTGTGTCAAAAAAAACAACATAACACCTGTTATGAGTGGCATCCACACGAATTATTACCGGCTATGCTGACGCAGCCAGCAGCGCCGCTTCCAGCCCTGCAAAGGGATCGCCGCTGTCGTTTACCTCATCCTCTTCTGTGCTCCACTGAAGCTGAGCATCTTCAATGGTGACTTTAATGCCCTGCGCTCCGTAAACCGCAGATACCAGCTGAGCATTGAGGATATCGCCGCGAATATCGCCGATTGGGCTGATACGGTCGTACTCAGCCCACATCCTGAATTCGCCAACCGTCATGGTTTGTCGCAGTTCGCCCAGCGTGCGGCCCATCCGGAGCGCCAGCGCCATCAGGAACTGCATGCCAGGCATTTTTACTTTGCTTTAGCATCGTCCGCGTCACGAATGAGATCAAGTGCCTGCTTCAACAGCCGGGAATGCACAGGGCCATAGATCGCTTCAACCTGTTCGGTGTCATCGACAGTAAAGACGGGCTGCAGGTCGGTATCCAGCAAAATATCGATGAAAAGCGTGACGTCGGCCCGCATCGTGCGGAAGGCTCGTTCTGAAGGGGTCAGTTCTGGTGCCTCCTGGGGCTCCTGCCCTTCCGGTAGTTTGGGTGGTTCCGGGCTGGCAATGCCCTGCCAGCGAATCCAGGCTTCTGCTGATGGCTCACGAATGATGACTTTGGCGTTATCCCACTCCGGAACGGAGACTTCTTTTTTACGAAAGCCCGCCATCGGTGCCAGTGCCAGTGCTTTAAGACTCGGTTTTGACATTAATTTTATCGCCGGTCTCCCGGCGCTCCGTTAATTGATGGTGACGGTGCAATCAGAAGAAGTGATCACAGTGCCATCGGCATCAGTAACCACGCAGGAATAAACCCCGGCATCACCGGATACAGCGCTGGCTTTCGTAAACGTTGCGCTGGTCTGGCCGCTGACCGTCGAGGTGCCCTTTTTCCAGACGTAGGTATAAGGTGCCGTACCGCCCTGGACGACTACGCCCATAGTCAGGGCGCTTCCTGCCGCGACCGTTTGGGACGCCGGAAGGTCAGTAGCAAACGACAGAACTCCTGGGGCGTTAATATTGGTCGGTTTACCTTTCAGACGCAGCGAGAACGTTGCAGCAACAACACCGTTGGTTTGAGAATCCCAGGTGTGCTGACGTACCTCAGCGCGCATCAGGAATCCATTACCAGACGGGAAAATAACCTTAAACCCATAAACCCCGTCGTTATCATATGCTTCACGAAGTGCATCCTGCGCCGGGTTGCGGTAGAAGTTACCGGAAAGTGACATTTCAGACGGAGCAGGAAGGCCGTTGATATTTTCCGTTTCATCCGAACAGAGCGTTGTCACGTCAATATCGTTTTTCTGACCAGCGGTAAAGCTGGCCTGTTTGATAGTGCAACTCAGGTTTAACCAGGTTGCGGTATCCAGCTCTGCCGCGGTGACCGGCACAGAGGTAATCATTACTACCGTTTTTTGGGCACGTTCAAATAGTGCTGACATCGCAGCCTCCATAAATGAAAAAACCGCCAGCGGCGGTCGGATTGGATTGGTTTTTGTCAGGCAATGACCGTTATTTCGAGGGTTGCCCGATGAAGATGGGTTGTCGTGTCGTAGCCAGGAATTTTTGTCACCTCGACAGGTGAAAGAACCTGCAGGCGAGCCAGGGCGTCCAGGCGTAACGCTCTGGCTTCGTCATTCGTTTCAGCCCATACATCAACCTGAATGCGCAGTGTCGACTCTGCCTGGCCGCAGAAAACATCCCCGGCAACATCAGTCGGTATCGAGAAAATGACATAGGGACTGGAAACTGCAGGAAGTCCGTCGCTGCCTAGCGGCACCACATACGGATAAACCCGCCCGTCTGCCAGCGTCGACAGCAGGTCATAGAGATCATCCTCTGTCATTTTGATAACACCTCATCGATAGCCTGATTCATCCGCTGCATCGCCACCTGCGTAGCTTCTTCCATGCGGGTATCAAAAGCTGGGCGAACAAACGGATGTGCAGGAGCTGTAGATGTTCCCAACTCCACGAAGCGCCAGTAAAACGCATTCCGCTTGTTGCTGGCCTTCATTGTATTGTCGCTGTTCCCCGTTCGCGGGTTAACGCCACGAATATGCACCCCAGATGAAATTTCACCGCGACGGCGACTTTTCTGGGTGACGACAACAACGTTTTTCTTCAGTTTTCCGGATTTCTCAGGAGCGCGATCAATCACCTCCTCGCGGAGCAATTCGGCACCAGCACGGGTCGACTCCCGGAGAACTTTATTATTTTCGGCCTTGCTGAGCGTTTGCAGATCGCGGGCAATATCCTGCAACCCGGAAAAATCCAGATTCACATCAATCATTTTTCGGTCCCCTGTTTGCAGAGAATTTCCAGCCGGGTACCTTTTATATCCGGAACCGGAGGCCCAGTGACATTCAGGACCGCATCTTTGTATGGGCCATTCAGTACTTTCAAACGGGAAGAAGCTGAGATGTCTGTACGAAAACGCACCCAGACGCGAATGGTGGCATCAGCACGCTCAACGCCAGCGGCTAGCAGCTCCCTACCGCTGATCCCTTTAACCTCGGCCCAGATAGTTTTTCCATCAGTCCAGCTTTCTACCGGCTGGCCGGAAGGTGTTTTTGATATTGTGAAGTTCTGAATAGTGACGCGATGCCGTAATCGTCCTGCCTGCATAATTCCTCCTAGAGCGGAATATAGCGGTACGGCTCTATCAGTGATGTAAAGCCAAATGGGATGCTGGTTTTTGCTGCGTCTGACGACTCTTCTCTGTTTTCATACCAGTGCCCGACAAGCAGCATCAACGCCAGGAGAATGTCGTCAGCAATCACCAGCCCGTCAGGATCAGTTTCCGGCACTTCGTCTTCATAAAGATGGCGGTTGATGAAGTTCTCCGCCTTTCGGCGCGCAGCACCATAATAGAGCGTAAGCACCTCATCTTCCGTGGTGTCGTCGATATCAATCCGGCACTGAGCCCGTAACTTCTCAATCGTTGTGCTCATATATTTTCCCTGGCCCGCAGCGAACTGCGGGCATAAAAAAACCGCCGGAGCGGTGGAGGTTGAAGCTGATTGTTGCCTTAGCCGCCAGATGCCGGTTTACCCACCAGCGCCTTAATCGCGCCAGTATCTTCCAGTACGCAGTCGAAGCGGTGGAAGGCCAGGAAGCCAGTCTGATCGTACTCTGCGTAGCGCTCAACCAGTCGTTTCAGCGTCATGTAAGTGACGCGACGAACGATAAAGCGGTTAAAATCGCCGAAGTAGGCAAATTTGGCACCAGCCGCGATATCAGGAATAGCCTGGTCAACGACATACGGCACCTGCAGAACAGTGGCAGGTGCGCCACCGATAATGTTCGGTAACCAGAGCGGGCGGCCCTGTCCGTCCTCCATTTCCTCCACCAGCTGCAACGTTGCATCGTTAAAGGCCCAGCGCACCTTTGGACCGTTACGGTATGCCGGGTCGACAGAGTGCTTCAGTGCGTTCAGCTCTTTCCAGGTAAAGGTGGTCGCTGCTGCGGTATTTTTGGTGCCAGTTACCGACGCAGCCAACCCTTTAGGCTGCAGCGGGGTGCCGGTGCCGGTCCCTAATACCAGATACTTCGCTTCACCACGTCCGATGCGAGTGGCGATACGCGCGGCCAGGAACGCCTCGATATCTACGCCGCTGTCCTGGAGCAGTTCATTGGATACGCGAATGATTTTAGAGGACAGTTTTTTAGCCCCCAGCGTTGCACCGCCGAAAGACACGTCTTCTTCACTGGTTTCAGTGTTTTCGCCCAGCAGTTCACCTTCTTCAGTAGTACCGTCAGAGGTTGCCCAGTCAATGTCCTGGCCGTTGGCGGTATTCAGAATTTGCGCCACACTGGCAATTCCACCGTAATCTTTCAGTGCTTCGACGATCTTATTTCGGAACTGGGTTGGTACGGTGTAACCCCCTTTTTCATCCGGCGTCGTGCCCTGAGCACGCAGCTCCTTTAAAGCCTGGCGTTCTTCAGCGCTCATCTCGCCAAGACCACGGCGCAAAAACGCATTAAACGCCGCAGCACGGCGTTCGTTAGCCTGTGCTTCCGGGTTTGCTGGATCACGATTCTGCTGCTGGCGCTGTTCCGGCTCGTTTTCGTGGATATAGTCCTGATCCTGGCGGCGCAGTTCCTCTTCGCGTGCAATACGCTCATCAAGAGCGTCAAGCTCCGATTTTGCAGCGTTCCACTGAGTACGCTGCTCATCGGTCCAGGGTGTATCGCCAATTTTGTCATGCAGGGCACGCATATCTTTGGCGATGATGTTACGTTTTTGCTTCATTTCATGCAGTTTCATGATTTTTCCTTACGCGTTAAGAAGGGTCAGCAGGCGCTCACGCGCCATTCGTTGATTAATGGCGTTCTTTAGCGCACCGCTGTCGCGCGCCTCCTGCCAGGCTTTCATCGATCGGACGCCGGAGTCGGCCTCCTGATATGCGGGATAAGTCACCGGACTGACATCAAACAGCCGGGAAAACTTCGATATTTCACGAATAACGATCCCTTCATCGTCCTGGTACCAATTTTCACCGTCATGGGATACCCGGAAGGCAAAAGATGACTGGTTAATGTCACCGCGCATCATCGGCGCCAGCACCAGATCGCGGATAGTTTGCGTATCCGGCGCTGTAATGTCGTAACGCAGGCCGCGCTCATCGACAGACAGGGATAGCGTCCCGGCAGCGCTCCGTCCCAGAATAAAGTTGGGGTCATGGTTAAACAGCCCGCGAACATCATCATTCAGCACATCGTCAAATGCTCCGGGCTTGATGATTTCACGGAATCCCCACAGGGGTTCAGAACGGCTGTTGAACACCGAGCCATAGCCCAGAATGCGGGTAGGTTCATCGGTGCGTTGCTCGGCTCTGACCTCCCCGCTGTAGCAGCGCGTTTCACGGTCATTCATTGGGCTTTTCCTCGTCGGTTTTAGGTGCCTTAAAATCGTCTGCGGGGTTCGCGGCGTTAACACTCACCAGCATTTCATCCAGGCCATCTACCGGATTCATGTCTTCGAAGGCTCGCGCTTCATTGCGGCTCATCCAGCCATCAGTGATCGCAAAGTGGTAGAACTGAGCACGTTCCTGTGGGGTCCCGCGTAGCAGGCCTGTCAGGTTAAACCTGACGTAATACCCGGCGGCCAGTTCAGCACGGGTGAACAGGCGGCGATTGAGTTCCTGTTCCCAGTTCGTTACCCACGGCATGATCGTGTAGCGGACAAACTGAATGGCCTGTTGCGTAATATTTGAGAAAGTGGCTTTTTCGAGATCGTTAATCATGTGCGCCGGTACATTAAATATCCCGGCAATCATCGACCGATTCAGCTTCGACATATCAATGATCTGGGCATCAACCGGGGAAACGGTGAGCGCTTTGTAATCCAGCTCTGCCGGGAGAAGCATTGTTTTATTCTCCTGGCTGCGCAAAGCAGCTGTAGCTTTTTGCCACATGCTTTTTAAACGCCCCCAGCTTTCTTCATTCAACTGGCTTTTCACCGAAATAATGCCAGCGGGTCGCGCATTACCGTTGAAGAATGAACTGGTATAAGCCTGCCCGCTCATCCCCATGCCTATCGTCTCGGCATGCTGCATGATTGGGCTAAGCCCCATTTTCTGGTTGTTACCCAGCGCCCGGATATGCACCATATCGTCGGGATTGACGGCAAACGCCCCCTCTTCGTTGTAAACGCCATAGGTATACCGACCACCCGTGTTAAGCAGTGTCGTTTCCCAGGGCATGCAGCATTCCAGCCCGGAAACTTCACCACGACGGGAACGCTTCACCCAGGTGTAACCATTCCCCCAGCCCAAAATATGACGCTGTTTTAACTCACGCCATTTATAGCTTGTCTGCCACATATTCGGCTCATCGTGAACCAGGTAAAACACAGGGTGATCGCGGGCAGCTTCAACCTTGTTATTGGTTTTCCGCATAACATGCAGTGGCATCTGAGCGATATTCGAAGAGATAACGTAAATACAGGCATACACCGCAGCCAGCTTCATCGCCGTTTGCGGGCTGACAAATACATCTCGGGCAAACACGTTATCGGTTTCTGCCGATTCACTCGTGATCGGAGTAGCCGGGTTTTCCAGTGGTTCACTGCGAAAAAGAGCATCAAGCAGCATTATTCCCCCTCATTGCCGCTAACAGCGCATAAATGAGTAGCAGGGTTCCCGACATCATCAGAGACATCGCCAGCCCGAACTGGAGATAAACGCCTGCAGCAAGCGAACCGAACCCGGTAAGCCCGATAACATCAGTGATTAGAGTTTTCATAGAAGTAAAAGGTCTTCGTCAGGATCGATAGTGGACAGGAAGTCAACTTCACCACCACCGTTAACAAGCAGGCGACTCATCGCAATAAACATCGCGACAGGACCGTCAATTTTGTTTTCAGGCGTGGCCTTGTTGGGGAAAATATTCTCGTTTTTGTCTGGTTTGACGGTGACGTTTGACATCATCCATGTCATCACTGGATTGCCATCGTGATGAAAACGCCCGGCGTAAATTTTCGCCTCGACTTCCTTCATTGCTTCAGACAGGTTTTTAACCGTCTGAGGGACTTCAACAATTGGTACACCTTCAGCTGCTACCGACAAAGCAAACTGAGTGGCACTCCACGGGTCGTATGCAAACTCGTTCAGCGAGTCACCTCGCGCCCATTCGATCGTTTCCTCTTTAATTACTGCATGGTCAACGACATCGCCATCGGTAAACTCAAGGAATCCAGCGAGATTCCATTTTCTGTAAAGGTCCGCCTGCTGCTTGGAACAGGCTTCCAGCCGACCTTCAGGTATCCAGAATCTGGAGCGGACATAAACATCGCCATTTGGAGCAAGCCAGACTTTAACTGCAGCTGAAATATCAATTTTGTTGGAAAGGTCAACGCCGAGCCACATTGACCAGTTGGCCGAAGTGGAGTCGTCCCAGTCGTCACGGCATTTTTCCCAGCGCGCCATATCCATCCATGCTTTTTCACCTTGCACCCAGATATTGAGATGCTTGGTAAAAAAACCGACACGCGCCGCCACCTGCTCTTTCGCCTTTTTAGCCAGACGGCGCATATCGTCCCAACGCTTACATATCCCCAGGCCGGGATTTGCTTTCGGCCAGTTTGCCTCGTCGAAAGGATCGTCCCCCTCATCCAGGGTATAAATCAGCGCAAAATAGCTGTCATCCTTAATTGAAAGCGGGTCAGGGTTATCAAAGTTCTTCAGAACCTTGATTGCATAATCACGTTGCTCGTAGCAGATACCTTCCTTATTAAAACCCGCAGTGGTGATTGCAAAAATAAGGGACTGCAGGCGCGCACCGGTCGCTGTTTCCAGAACTTCCCAGACGTCACGGGTTTTATGTGCGTGCAGCTCATCAACGATCCCGCAGTGAATATTAAGGCCGTCGAGGTTATTCGCATCACTGGCTACAGGTTCGAATTTTGAGCCCGTCCGCTCCTGGTGAATATTCAGCTTGTTACTACCAAACAACCGGCCCAGTGTTTTAGGAGCCAGCTTAATCATGCGCTTCGCATCATCAAACACGATGCGGGCCTGGTCCCTGGTTGTTGCTGCGGAATAAACCTCAGAACCACCCTCACCGTCGGCACCAGTCATATAAAGCCCGATGCCAGACGAAAGCGTTGATTTTGCATTTTTACGCGCTACTTCGTCATAGGCGGTACGAAAGCGACGCACAAACATGGGGTCGCCATCGTCGTCAAGAATGCTCTCAAACGTTATTTCATCTATCAGCGGGACGACAAACCCGAAAAGGTTAATCAGGATGAAGGTGTGCCAGTCCATCAACTCGATCGGCTTGCCGGTCAAGTGCCCCTTCACATGGGGGACGAAGTTATAAAAATCGAGAACGTGCTGGGCGCGGCCTTCATCAAAATAAACACCGCGCTCCGGGCCGTGCTCTAAATCATGAAAGAACCGCTGGCACGCAAGACGCACCAGTTCGCCAGCAACGATATCGCCAGATACCACGCGCTCGGCGTAGCGGAATCCATCTGCAACGGTTGCCATTCATCATTTGCGCTTTTTAAGAAATTCTTCCAGTGGGTCGGCTTCTGCCGGGCCTTTTGCACCAACCTTTGATCGGCTGGCAGGTGTCATGCCGAATTCGCTCAGCATCGCTCTGATCCGTTTCCACGCGTCAGCCTTCATGACTGCTGCAGGGTGCGGTTTGATCATTCTGATTTCCCGCTCCCCTCTTTCGTCTGAATCATCTTCGCTGTAGACGGCATAGGTGTAACCTTCACGATCAAGCGTGTCGCAGTGATGCCGGTATTCAACATAGGCTTCTATCAACAACTCCAGCGCTTTAGCATCCAGCGTGGTCAACACGCCGACGGCATCAAGTTCCTCACCAATACGCTTGAACCAGTACTTACCCTGTTTATCGAAATGTTTCGGTATTGGGGGGACCCCTGACGGGGGTTTTGGCTCGTTCTTATTGATCGGGCGCTTGGATGGGTTCCCCTTCACTAAAGCCAGATGTGTCGGGGTTTTCGGTGGTCCAGGCATAATCGAAAACTCCTATTAATCATTGGATGGGGGACCCCAAAAAAAAGTTTTCTAACCTGCGGCGGTGTGAAAAAAGGTTAGGCGGCGGTCCTTTTGGCCTTTGCCGTCAGGGATTTGACCCCGCCCCCCCTCTGCCACGGATCAAATGAGAATCGATATCATTTGATGCGTTCGCGCCCGGTTTTCGTTCGATGGCAGGGCCAACACAGGCTTTCGAGGTTCGAATCGTCATCGGTACCCCCATGAGCCTTGGCCTTGATGTGGTCAACCGTCTTTGCTGCGACAGCTCGCCCGCTGCGGAGGCAGTTCTGGCACAAATGGTTGTCGCGTTTCAGGATGCGCGCACGCCTGATATCCCACTGGCTACCGTAGCCACGCTCGTGGCGACTCTTTCCCTGTTGATGCTGTTGCCAGCCTTCATTGCGGTGCTTTTCGCAGTAGCCTGAGCGGTCGGTTGTTGTGCCTGCGCATCCACGCTTACGACATGCTCGGGGGATTAGTGCGGGCATGATTAAGTCCTTATGAAATTTGCATTATCACAGGCACTCAGTGAATGCCTGCTGTAATGCCTTAACTGGCCTGCTCAGCCGCGGTATCAAACAGCGCCAGCGCCTCGGTCGATTCCTGAACTGCTTTGATTGTCCGCGCCACCACTTCTGATTCAGTTGTTACGCGGCTGTACTGTTGGATAAACAGCTGATATTTGAGTTGGCTATCCTGAACGAACGCAATAGCCTCTTTTGCTGCTGCTGTGTCGTAGTTCAGGGTGGAAAGCAGATTCAGTCGAATCTGTTCTGCAGGTGTGATCTCTGCCATGTCTTACCTCTGTGCGATGTGGGGAGCATTATCGAAGCCACTCAGTTAGTGGCTTCTGTAATATCCTCACGTAGGGATGAGGGCTGATTTATCCCTTAGTGGGGTTAACAGTCAGCATCTGGCCGGGAAACTGCGCGGCATGCCCACATACAGGCTTCCTGCATTTTGGTGCGCGCAATGGCGAGACAACGCAGCGCTTCAGCACGCTCGATAGCCTCCTGAGAGTTGACCTCTACAACCTCCAGAGAAAGGTGAGTACGTTCGATATCAAGCTTCTCGCAAAAATCACGGCTAATTTCTTTCAGCTCATTCATTTGCGCGATATCGTCAGCAGTAAGGGTCCGATAACCCTTTACGGTGGTGCCGTCCTGCGGTTTTGCTTCACTCATTTCGTAGCCTTTTCGGTTGATTGCGGGCAATTGGCCAGCACAGATTTGTTGTGCGCCAGGATGTCGCGCTTAGTCTGCGTATCCAGCACATCGATATCATGGTCAGTAAGGTAGATGATCCGTACCCAGCTGCAGGCCGTATCAACGACTACCGGGGCGGATGAAGTGCTCGCGCAGCTCGCGATCAACATCGTCATCACCCATACGCTTAACGTCTTCCTGTACATCACTGGCCCCTTTCGTGACTTCAGCACGGCGTTCTGCTGCGGCGACAGTAGCAGCGGCGTTTTCTTCGGTACGCTGCTGTTCGGCTTTTGCTTCCGCCTTACTGGTCCCGCGTGAATGACCAATGCCGAACGCGCCAGCGATAGCACTCAGGATGACAACCACCAGCCCCGCGATTGCTTCGATTCCCATAATCACACCACCAGTACCGATTTTGCTTTCAGGAAACGAGCGCGCCGATTATTAATCCCGTTTTGTCCGCCGTTGATAATCTGCGTGACCCGGACAAGCTCACCCGGATATTTCAAGCAACCTTTTGAGACATAGAACCACGCTGCACTACGGGCCGCGTACAAGGACTGCTCCAGTAATTCTGGCTGTGCCACCAGATCAACCTTCAGCCCGTTACCGCAGTCCCGGTAATTAGACAGTCCGGTTATTTGAATAAGTCCGCGCCCTCGATAAACCCAGCCATCAGTTGCCCTGTTGTTACCCAACCGCTTGCTATAGACAATGTTGGCGATAGCCCGCTGGCGCTCCAGGGGTAACACTTTTTCCGACTGGCTGCGCCCGAGGGAATTGGCCTGATCCTGCGTTAACCTGCCGTAACGAACAAAATCAGCAAGCCCGGCGATGCTGTAGTTGAAATTCTCCACTACCCTGTTAAACCCGAGGCTTTCATGGCCGCACTGAGCAATGAACATTGCCTGGTCGATAGCGGAAGTGATGCCAAACTCTTTCATCGCCGCTGTAATATGCGGATACCAGCGCGCAGCTAACCCGGCGCTGATACCAGCCGCCTTCTGGAATTGTGTTTGATTCATTAGTGCCTCAGTGCATCAACCAGCCGCGCTACATTGCCTCTTACGCTCAGCAGCACAACAAGGATCATGATATTGGCCGCAATGGTGGGCCATGATGAATAGGGATAGATGCCGCACAGATACGCCAACGGCACAGAGCTGTATATCACTGTTATCAGCCATGCCAGCCGCGACACCCACTTACGATGACGTGAGTCTCTGCGGCGATAGAACATCAACGTAACAACGACATCAGCACATAACAGCGCATTGATGGTTGCAGTTGGATCATTTAGTACCACCGGAACCTCCCCGGCGCGTTATTAGCGCCACCAGCGAGCCAATATCCTGATTGTTCAGGAAGGTGAGTATTTTTACGGCCAATGCCGAAATGATTACGGCACCAATTGCATCCAGAGGCTTATCGTTGTACCCGGTCAGGTCGGATAACTTAGAACCGACCAGCCCGGAGCACAGAACTCCAGCGATATAGGACACAACGAAATATGCCATCCGTCGTGGGGCGCTCAAATCGGCCGCTGTCGCTATATAAAAGACGGAACCAGCAAATGCCCCGAACACAACACCGTAGTCTGTACCGGTTAATAGCCCGTAAACACTCGCCCCAGTTAAAGCGCCACCAGCTAAGCCTGTGCCGGTTATTGGTTCGGACATCGGTCCCCCTCTATTGCTGTGAATCCTCTCAGTGCGAGGGGAAACAAAAAAGGCCGCCTGTTGGCAGCCTCTTAAATGTAAAAACCCGCACAGGTGGCGGGTTTATGTTTTGTTTTGCTGCTCAGTTCGCTTTAACGTCCCGAGCCTATCACAATTCAAGCACTTTCCGCGCAACTATTCAAGTAAAATCTGTCGCCATTTGTGCCAAATGCGTCACACATTGGCGCGTAAAGCATCGATTCTGCAAGATTTAGCCAAACATCGATCCTGCTCTCACAAGTCCGCAAGCACCATTCTGGATGCTTTTCGTTTAGCGCTTTCGCCATCGCCTTCTTACTCATGCGGTAGACATATCGATCCTTTATTAACTTATAGAGAGCTTTATTACCGGAACGCACAAGCTGAGCACTAAGCACAGAATCAATCATCAACCCTTCCTCGTCAGTACAAAACGCCAGGCCGCTTTTATTTTTACCACTGAGGATTTCCTTAAAGAACGCTTCCAGCTCTGGCTTGGTAATGCCTGATTTTTTCATACGGCGCAAAGCATCGTTTATAGCCGTCTTCGTTATCTTCCCTGACGCCAACAGCTGATTGAACATATTTCCACCACTACCGCCGCCGATGTAAGACCAGCGGCCCCACATGCGCAGCTTCCCTTGAATCCAGATGGCCTCCAGCGTTTTCAGCCTGACCATTTCACCAGCTTTTCCAACCTCGGACGGGTTAATCATTATGCGTTCTCCACTATGCCAGCACGCCAATTGCCAGCGAACGATCCAGAAATCGAAACAGCAGCTCGAGCTGTGAGCCGTGCTTCTCCTCAAATGCCACGGTGTCAGCGTGCAACTCGTCGTGATGCGCTCTGCAAAGCGGCAACACAAACAGGTCATGCGCTTTTGTTCCCATTCCACCTTGTCCGTGGCCTATCAGGTGATGGGGATCATCTGCTTGTTTGTTACAGCAGACACACTGCTGAGACTTAACCCAGCGCGTCCAGCTCTCGTTTACCCAGCGGCGGCGCTTTGGTCGCAGCATGAATGATTCCGGCGTTTCAGGATCTATGCGAAGACCGAGAATCTTTTTCTGCACCACTTCACTCGCCGCTGGCTCCGGCACAATATCGCTCTCCTTCATCACTGGTTGATGCTTTATTTCCGGCAATCGCAGGGCTTTCCGGGCCAGCGATTCAGGGATGACGTGCGCCAGATTGTTTATTACCAGCCACCAGCACAACTCGGGGATCGTCAGTTGATGGTCTTCGTTGAACCCCAGCTGTGAGCGGATGACCGTTATCAGCCAGGATACCAGGTTCTCACGCGCAATGCCTGCCAGCGTCTCTGTGTACTGATCACGCAGCAGGTTATCGCAGGCCCAGCAAAGGCGGATGCTGCCAGGCTCATGCCGGAACAGCGTAAAATTTTCGCTGTGCCACGAGCCGTGGGGATACTGGCATTCAAAACGACGCTCCAGCTCGGCCTCCAGCGAGCTGATACCACCCGCGCGCAGAATGACGTCTTTGTTTTCGAAGACTGGCTTCAAAACCGGGTCTTCTGCCAGTGGCTGCGTGGCGGGAGGGATGGCGCCGGTTGCGTAGTCGCTGTATTTTTCCGGTGCAGGCTCAATCAGTACCCGCCCTCTCCTGAACATCGGCATGAGATCAGCACCTGGGCGAAGAAGAACAACGCCCATGCGTGGGGCAATCTCAGGGGTTAGTAGTGCTCTCATATCATCTCCACGTCAGGCAACTGCACGAAAACGTCGGATGGTGATTTCTACTTTCCCTTTCTTCACGATGTTCCCCCACTCCACCAGCATGCGCTTAACCTGACTGTCGTCTTCCCAGACGCCTGTTAGAGTCAGGGCATCGAACAGCGCTTTGTTGTAGTTATCGATATCCCGACGGCGCTGATCCGGCGGATACAACACTATGTGAACCTCGGCCAGATCAGAGGATGGCCGGGGAACGGCCCGCAGTTGCTCAATAATCGCCGCTCTCGCTGCCTGCTGGAACTTGCGCCCTGTCTCGCTTACCAGATGCCTGCCTTTCAGCGGTCCCTTGCTCGGGGCGCGCCAGTAACTATTTACGCTCGGTGGAAATGGTAAAGTCAGTTTCATTTAGCCCCCTTAAAGGATCGCTACAACGTCTTTTGCGACTTCCCGCGTACTGCTTTTGCAGGAGATCGAACGGCGCGCATTGATGAATTGCAGGTTAAAACCATGCTCCCGGTACAGGTCGAGAACCTTCGGTGCGGATGAGTTAGAAATGACTACCCGAGCCCCACGGTGAAAGGCAGATACACATTGCTTCGCCAGGTCTACCTGGCACTCCCAGTTAAAACCACCAGCGGCGTAGGCGGTGAATCCGGTTGTTCCAGGCATCGGTTCGTAAGGCGGATCGCAGTAAACCACATCCCCTTTCCCGGCCAGGCTGATTGTCCGGCGATAGTCAGCGGTCATGAATACGCAGTTATGCGCCATAGCCGCGAAGGCTTTCATCTCATCCATCGGGTAATACGGGGCCTTGTAGCCTCCCCAGCCCACATTGAACTTGTTCGCCTGGTTGTAGCGCATCAGGCCATTGAAGCAATGCCGGTTGAGATACAGGAATGCAGCTGCGCGTTCAGTAGCATCCAGCGTCTGTGCGTTGAACTCGGAACGGATCAGCTCATAGCCCTCTGGTGACCGCATGTGCTCGAACATCCAGCGGGCCTTCAATTCCACTTCATCCGGCACGATCGCTAACATCTGATACAGATTAATCAGGTCCGGGTTAACGTCCGCCAGCAGATAATCTGCGTGTTTATCGCTGTTCAGGAATACCGACCCACCACCAACGAATGGCTCTATCAGGCGTTTCCCTGCCGGGATATGCACGAACAGGTCAGCCAGCTGGGTATACTTTCCACCTGCCCATTTCAGAAATGGCTTGCTCATGAACGGAACCCCGATGGCACTGAATAATCCACGTCGGAATAACTGGACTTGAACGCCGTGTCTTGTTTAACCCACTTTCCTCCAGTCCAGGCTGGGCGTCCGGCTGCTTCCCATTTTTTGGCCTTGTCGAAATACTCGACGCAGTTCTCAGGAGCAAACAGCGTTTTGGGCCGCAGGTAGTCGCTCATCTTCGGATCCTGGGCCCATTTCGCGTTCAGGTAGTCAACCACCAGCATCAGGTCTTCAGGGCTGTAATCTTCGGCCAGGCGTCCCCGGATATAACCCAGCGTCGTTTTGGTTCGTCCCCCCTTGCCATAGGTCGAGTTGGTTACCCGATTGAAATGATCCAGAACGAGATCTGCCGGATCGGTCTGGTCTGGTTGCAGCGCAACCGGACAAGAGTCTTTACCTGTAATCTCTGTAGTACTCTCTGTTGTATTCTCTGTAAGATCATCGTGCCAATTTGACCTGATGACAGCGGTTCGTTTTGACCCGGTGGAGCGTTTCACAATGACCTCTTCCATCGTGTCATTTTGACCTGATGGAACGGCGCATTTTGACTTCTTCGATTTGGTCACTTTGACCTCATCTAAAAGCTCGCTCTCGTAGTTGATCGTGTAGTAGTTCGTCATGTCGCGCTGGGACTTGTTCAGCTGCTCAACTTTAAGCACGCCCAGGCTCTTCAGCCGGGTGAAGGTGCGCTTCAGAGTGGATTCAGACCAGAACGGGAATTGCTCCAGCCATTGCTCTGTCGTGTTGTAGATCCAGCGTACGCCGTCACGCTCCAGCCCTGAGTTAGTCTCCTGCAGCCAGTAGTTAAGCTGCTGCAGCGCAATGGCTTCATTCAGGCCGATGCTATAGGCAAGGTCAGGATTGATGACTATCGGCCTTGATGGCATTAACAGGCTCATAAGACCCCTCTATTTCCCTGAATTTTCGTCTGAACTGCTCGAGGGGGCTGAAACACTCGTGCTTATACCCTTCGCGCAGGTATATAACGCGCTGTGTTTGGGGCTCCCAGCGTATGACCCTGACCGGGACACCGTAGTGATCTCTGAACCATCGAATGAGCTCTCGCATACTTTCTTTGCCTGGCCGTTAAAGTCCCCTACCACCCACTGAGCAAACTGGTAGCAGACAGGTTCGAATCCGCCTGGTACTCTTACCCCATACACGAACTGCACCGGTCCTGCTCCACCAGGAACTGGCCGCGCTACAAGTTGCGACCTGCGGTATTGTGTTGATAAACTGTTCATGCGTTAGTAATCTCCACTGATAACGACACGCCACGACGCCAGGAGCTGCAACTCGCTGGCGTCACTTCTTTTTGCGTGCAAATAACGTGATAATTGCGGCAATCTCTTCTTCACGCGCAGCCAGGTGGCGGCGGTGATGCACCATGATTTCTTCAGCTTCATGTCTTTCGATTACCCCATCCTCAAGTGCCTGTTCGATAATCTGATCAACCTGTCCTCTGGCGGCAGAGGTACGCATTGCCCGGCTGAACAAGTCCACGCGATCCAGCTCTTCCAAGTGCGGAACATCCACCAGCAGAGCACCACGACGGCGAGCGAAGTAATCAGCCAGTAACGACGTGTTGGAAATGTCTTCCATCGCTTCCAGCTCGCTGACTTCGAAGAAACGACAGCCGTTTTTCTCGTAAAGGTTGTTGTTAAACTGCGTCACCGTCATTCCCAGTGCGCCAGCCATTGCTTCGCGCCCACCTGGATATGCTTTGCACATCGCTTTGACGGCTTCTTTGAGGTTTGGCTCTACCATATTGATTTTCCTTTTGTAGTTACTTTCAAGCGGCTGAATCTGTAGCCTTTTGGTAAAGGCTGGCGTCGTACTTCAGCTTGCCTTTCGTAATTCGTTCGATGACGAATGCTTGTTTTTGAGGGATGACTTCACCCCATCGGCAAACTGCCGGGTGGGAAATACCAAGAACACTTGCGGTTTTTGATACGCCTCCGAAGTGTTCGATAACTTCTGATTTACGCATGGTTCCTCCTGGTTAACTTACGCCTTAAAGGTAACAAAAGGTACATTAAATAGCAAACAACAGTTACAAGGAATCAATGTAACATTGGTTACATGAAAACAGAGATGAAAGACCGAATAAGATCCCGTCGAGTCCAGCTCGACATAACACAGCAGACCCTGGCTAAACGCTTAGGGGTAAGCCGTGTTTCCGTAACAAAATGGGAGAGCGGCACTACTAAACCTGATGGTGAGAATCTCCATCAGCTGGCGGTGGCGCTGCAGACAACTCCAGAATGGATTCTTTACGGTCGAGGTGAGGAAACGCCGGATGATACAAAAGTTATTCCGTTCCTTAAGCCACCCACGGCAGTTCCTATTATCTCCGCTGTTCAAGCTGGGATGTGGACTGATACTTATGCATGCTCAAGGCTTTCTGATGTGATTTCATGGACGCAAACCACTGCAAACGTTTCTAATGAAGCATTCGGACTGGTAGTTCGCGGGGAGTCTATGACTAACCCTCATGGTCTGCCATCCATCCCAGAAGGATCGATCGTTATTGTTGAACCGCACTATGGTCAATTGGATGACCTTTACGGAAAAATTGTAGTGGCAATACTCGACGGCTCTGCTGAAGCTACCGTTAAAAAGCTGGTATGGGATAGCCCTTTCGCATACTTGATGCCACTTAACCCTGCCTTCAAACCCATCCCGATAGATGGTAATTGCCGGATTGTTGGTAAAGTGGTTCAGATTACCCAAAACATTTAAGTTACTCATTTCTAAAGCCAGATCTCCTTCTGGCTTTTTTTTCAATCCACAGGTAACAAAAAGTACATAGCTCTCTTGACCATATTGGTAACTAAAGGTACATTTAAATCACATCACGAGTACCGGTAGTTACATGCTCTGGTGTGGTAGTGAGCATTACGGCATATGGCACATGTGCCGCAGCGGCCTGAGAGTCCCTTTATCCATGCCTCTCAGAACAACCGGAATGTGCAAGCTAAGTGTTTCAGGCACGACGTGCGCCCCACCAGCGCGGCGAAAAGGTGTGACGCCCGGGAAGAGTCCGGGACACAACAGATGAGAGCATTGGCGGTGAACGGGCAAACACACAAGCCGTAAGCCGATCCGAACGCAATAGCTAATCGTATCAGTGCTCTCCTCGTTGTGACGTGTATAAGCGTACTGCAGCGCCGGTCGACGCAAAGACCCGGAAATCGACTGAGCAACAGCAGCTGGTTGCCAATACCAAAACAGAGCGGCGGGAAGTAAGCAGATTAGCGATCTGGTGTCACAACATTCATTCCCGATAAGCCCCCTTCTACTGAGGAGGTTTATCGGGACTGGAAGAGTTACCACTTGGAGACGGTCCTTTTAAATGTCCTGGACAGTGGCGCTTTGGTAGCGATAACAACCACTCCAGTTGATCCTGGGAGTTATCAGGTCAGTGAGCTGCCAGCACTCTCGACGGCAGTGACAGCCGGAAGTAGACGGCACAGCCCAGACGATATCTGAGTGGCTTTAAAAACAGATGGGAGCCGGTGGAAGCCCGGCACACAACAGGAAAAAGCACTGTGTTAGTCAAGTGAGTTTCCAGTGCTTCAGTGCTCTTTCCGTTGTGTGGAGATAACTAACTAATCCTTTGCAGAGGACACAGAAATGAAATTATCAAAGTTACGTAACGCCATTGTCTATCGGGCTACTTTGCCCAGCATTGAAGCGGTTGAAGGGCACCTGCAGGAATTGCCATACTCTGAATTTACAGAAACGGAGTTCGCGCGGGCTTCCTTCGTCCCTAATCCGATTACCGGCGAGCTGGTTACGCCAATTACTGGCGGTTATGCAATCGTGGTTCGCCGCGATGAGAAAATAATCCCCCAGCACGTCGTGATGAAAGAAGCCAATGAGCGTATCCAGCGCATTGAAAATGCATGTGGTCAGAAACTAAAGCGCGCTGACCGTAACACCATTATCCAGGATGCTAAGGTTCAGCTTTGCAAACAGGCATTCATCAAGTCGTCTCTGATCCTGGTCCTGTATAACACTGAAGAAAATCTGCTGATCATTAATTCCGCCAATAAAAATATTGCCAATGTAGTCGGGGCGATGCTGGTTAAAGTGATCGGCTCAGTAAAAACAGTCACGATCAACATAAGTGATATCAAAAACGGACTGACAACGCGCCTTAAAAACCATCTGGACGGCGAAGAATCAGCCTTTGCCGGGTTTGAGGTCGGTGATTATGTCCAGCTATCCCGCCTGGCAGAACAGAAAGAAGTTATTCGCTACTCTGCGGAACACACTTCCGTTACCAGTGAAATTCTGGAGAGCCTGAACACAGGTTTTATCGTCGATAACATGGAATTAAGAGGCTGTGGCGTCTCTTTTCTGCTTACAGATAAGTTCCATTTCCGGCGGATCGATACCAAGGATAATGATTATTCTGATGATGACGACAAAGCCTACCGCTGGCGTCACCAGGCAGGTACGGACATGTTCCAGTTCTGTAAAGTAATTAACCAGCTTTGTGATCTGCTCGCCTACAAAGAGCCCGAAGAACAAAAACCAGCAGACTGATTAGAACAGCAGCAATTACCCCATTCTCATGGGTTGGGTTGCTGCACCCTAAAGCGCGTTGCAGCGCGTCAGTTGGAGAAATACAAAATGGGAAAAACAGTACAGCAGTTAATTAAAAATGCCTTTGAGGCAGCTAAAACAATGCCTCCTGCAAATTCAGAACTTATTAAAGAGCTGGCAACAATGCTCGATGTTTCGAATATTACCCTTCGGCAGGCATGTAAAGAACGTGACGCTATGAAGGAAGAAGTTATTTCCTGGGCGAAAGAATGCGATCGAATTGTTGAGCGTCACACAAAAACCCGCAGCAATATGCACGTCCTGGAAGCAATGCGCGATCTGAAGAGTATCTCAACGACATCCACCAGCAATGCGGAGGCTGTCTGATGGCTAAAGACTCAAAGGTTGTATACGGCGCCAGCGGCAAAACGAACGTTTTAACGTTCGAACCTGAAAGCCTGCACCTGGTTACCGACAAAACACACCCGCTTTACGATGAGCGTATCCACCTGCCTATCAGCGAGGCAATGGTGCTGAACATCATGGACCAGGGCGTTCTTGAGCCGATTATCGTCTGGAAAGACCCGGAAACAGGGCTGTCTTGTGTGGTCGATGGTCGCCAGCGTGTGCGCCATACACTGGAAGCCAACAAGCGACTGTTGAAAGAGGGTAAAGAACCGTTACTGGTTCCAGCAGTCGCTAAACGTGGCTCCGCCGTTCGCATGGCGCAGGCGATGGTAAGTGCTAACGAAATCCGCCAGGCAGATACACCACTGGGCCGAGCAAAGAAAATGGCTGATGCGCTGGAGCGCGGGCACGATGAGGATGATTTAGCGCTGATGTTTGGCGTGAGTGTCCAGACCGTACGCGCAACGCTGTCACTGCTGGATGCCACCCAGGCTGTTCGCGATGCAGTGGAGTCCGGAACTGTCACCGTTACCCAGGCGCGTCAGCTGGCATCGCTTAAACCTGAAGAGCAGCGGGAGAAGGTCTCTGAAATCAAAGCGGCAACTGCTGGCACAACCGGCCATGAAAAAGCCAGGCGTCAGCGAGCTGTGCTTGGCGAAACTAAGCCACGTCTGAAAACCCGCAAAGAAATCACAAAAGCCCTGGAATCAGCCGAGGGTGAGTATGCAAGCGCACTTCGTTGGGTGCTTGGGGAGGAATCATTATGAGCAAAATAGGCGATCATTTCTTTGAATTTCCGGCGTCGCGTGGAACTCAGGGGGATTCAATTGTCCTGATGCTGACAGTACCTGCACGGACACTAACGCGAGTCCTCGCCAGCGATAACTACGGGGACACCCTTGATCGATCTCAGCGAGAACTTAACCCCGCCAGGGCGAAAAAGTTTTATCAGTATCTCCTTGAAGCATACGAGAACAAGGAGCCGTTCATTATTCCGCCACTTGTGGGTAACTGCGACTCGTATGTTGAATTCGAAGAGTTCGGAAACACTAATGTCGGGGTGGCCCGTTTCCCGATGGATGCCGAGATTAAATTGTTTGATGGTCAGCATCGTGCAGCCGGTATTGCGGAGTATTGCCGCACCATTGATGAACCTATCCATGTTCCGATGATGCTTACTCTGCAGTTGCCACTGAAGACGCGGCAGCAGTTTTTCTCGGACATTAACAACAATGTTTCGAAGCCATCTGCGGCTATCAACATGGCCTATAACGGGCGCGATAAGAACGCGCAGGAGATGGTCAGCTTTATCAGTTCACACGACGTCTTTTCTGAAGTCACCGATTTTGAGCATAACGTCGTTCCTGCGAAAAGTGATAAGTGGGTCAGCTTCAAGGCCCTTAGTGATGCCACGGCAAAATTTTCAGGTTCCTGCTCAAAAGATGATCTTGAAGGGTTGTGGAATGCGTGGCTAATGCTGACTGGTTTAGATGATATTCGCCAAGGTACGAACCAGGCAGAGTACAAACGCGAGTATATCCAGTTCCATGCTGTGATGATCAACGCCTTCGGCTACGCAGTGCAGAGATTAAGCGAAGGTCGGGGAGTTCGCGGGGTCACGCTGATGATTGAGGACCTGGCAATTAATACCGGCATTGCCGAGCGTGAAGATTTTTTCCTCATTTCATCATGGGACGGGATTTGTGCCAGCTGTGAGAAAGCCAGGCCAACGGTCATTGCGAATGTATCTGCTCAAAAGGCGGCTGCATCACGTCTGATGGATGCCATCATGAATAAAACTTTGTCTGTTAGTCGCAGTAAGGAGGCCAGCCATGACTGATATCACCGAACTGGCGCTACTCGTCAGTAAAGCGAAAGCGTCTGTATTTACCCTGGAATATATTTCCCAGTTTGAGCCTGCTGATATTGACTCCGATGACGTTGATTTGCGGTTAGAGGTGGATGGCAGGGATACCGGCACCAACGTCTCTATCGTTGATGAATGTGGACAAGCAGCCAAAGTCATTGGCGCGCTGGTAGAGGCGCTGGAGAAGGCGCAGCAGCGCAACGCAGAACTTGAAGCGCAAAACGAATATATCCGTAAGCGCTATCAGCAGCTCGATCTGCTGATCGGGAAAAATATCCTGGTTATGCAGGCTGCAATCATCGAATGGCAGGCCACTGGCGATGCTAAAAACGGGCTGGCGTGGATTTATAACACGCTCTTCGGGCCAGGCGAATTGCCTGATGAAGCGGAGAAAGACGCACAGGCCTATTTCGACCGCAAATATGCTCCGCTCGATGAAGAGCTTATGGCGCTTCACAAGTGGTTTTGGGAACAGAGCGAGGCTGAACGTGCCGCCGCTGGCATCAAGGTGGAGGCTGAGTAGATGGGCGTAAAAAAAATGATATGCGTCAGCTCCACTACGCCAGCCTGGTTTACTCCTGGCGCCGTATACGACTCAGAACCTCGCGGTACCGATATCTGCATTTGTGGCGACAACCTCGTTTCTGACCTCAACAAAGAGGACTGGTACGAAATGAGCCAGCGCGCAGATGGGCTGTGGTTCTTAATCGGTTTTCAGCAGGCAATTTTATTTCGGGGAGCCAACCAATGACCAATAACCAGTTAAACAGAGAGCGCCTAGAAAAAATTAAATCATGGCGTGAAACCTACGGCGCCGGAAGCAACGTAATGCTGCCAGCTGAGGAGGCCGAGGAGCTGGCTCGTATAGCGCTGGCCGCAATGGACAGCGAGCCGGTGGCGTGGACAGATGAGCAGGAGTTGAGAGATGTTGATCGTGGTGGTTGCGGGTACCTTTTCACTGTTAACCCTGTTACTCCGCATGCAGACGAGCGCCGAATTATTCTGCTCTATCGCCACGCGCAGCCAGCGCCGATAAGCGAACAGGTATTGCCACTGCAAGACAAAGACCTGCAGGGCGTGATCGACGCACTGGAGCACCCTGCAGGGATTAACGCAGCAGGTAAACAGGTGGTGCGCCACGCCTTGGCGGAGCTACAGGAACGCCGCAAGGCTGACAGCGAGCCGGTGATACTCTTCCGGCAGGTGAATCCGGCGAATGGAATGAAGACATATTGGGCTGAGTTAGACCCTGAAGAATTTAGACATTTAAAACAACACACTGATGAAAATGCTGAATTCATGACGCTCTATCGCCACGCGCAGCAGCCGGTAGTAGAACGTGAGCCCATCGCCTGGCTCAATGACGCATACTTAGCTCGCGGCGTAGTTGACGGTGAGGCGGGTAGCGAAGATGCAGGCCCCGGATATATTCCAGTGTATCGCGAAGCAGGACCACAGCCAGCGCCGGTAGTGCCGGATGAAATGCTCTGCGAATTTTACGAAGTCGATAGCTGGCCTGATTTGGTCAGAGAGCTGGTTAAGCACGTAGAGCAGTTGCAGGACTCAGCCAGGCGCAACGTTAAACCGTGGGAAGATACATTCCCTGAAACGCTGCTGCCAGCTTATATCGAGAGGGTTAAGCAGGCTGATGACGCCTGCCGCGCCGCCATGCTCGCAGCCGCCCCGCAGGAGGTGAAGTGAAAACGAACAAGCTGAAGCGTCGCCGCTGGCGGCGCATGCGGGATGCTTTGGCCGCATATAAGACTGAAGCAAGTGACTGGAAATCGTTGTACCTCGAACGCACTGCAGAAATCGCATCACTACGTAGTCAACGATTGTTGGTCCCTATGCCGGTAATTGTACCAGCGGAAATTTATAACCAGTTTAAAGGGGTAAGGGAGGACCACCAGCTGTGTAAAAGGTGTAATGACGG
The DNA here is from genome assembly GCF_046602535.1 of Klebsiella sp. 1SOBk10mer. Taxonomy (NCBI): domain Bacteria; kingdom Pseudomonadati; phylum Pseudomonadota; class Gammaproteobacteria; order Enterobacterales; family Enterobacteriaceae; genus Klebsiella; species Klebsiella sp. 1SOBk10mer. The sequence continues at coordinate 545,353 of NZ_JBKIUP010000001.1, read as the reverse complement.
ACTGCGTGGTGGCTGTTCGTCTTGTTCATATAGTGGCAGATAACCGGTTGCAGCCGGTTTAGTGGAGAACAACTCATGAGCGATCGCTTCCTGACTGATGAAGAACTGACAGAGGCAACGGGTTCGCCCCAAAAGTCACTGCAGAAAGAGGTATTAACGCAGAACGGGATCTTTTTTATTGAACGCCGGGACGGAGCAATTAAAACGACCTGGTTTCATATTAACCATCCCGTACAACGCATACTTCCACCAGCAGGCCATATGCCTACTCCAGGCATGAACTTTGACGCTGTAGAGAGATAATATGGGCCGCAAAAGAGCGCCTGGTAATGAGTGGATGCCGAAGGGTGTGTTTTTCCGCCCTTCCGGTTACTACTGGAAGCCAGGAGGTACTACCGAGAATCTAGCCCCAGCAAACGCTTCTAAAGCGGAGGTTTGGTTAGCTTACGAGAAAGTCGTTGAAGGTCGAAAAAAACTTCTCACCTTTCAACAATTGTGGAAAAAATTTTTAAATAGTGCTGACTATGCAGACCTTGCCCCCAGGACACAAAAAGATTACCTGGCACATGAAAAATACTTGTTAGCGGTTTTCGGCGATGCAGAAGCAAAGGCCATTAAACCTGAACACGTCCGGCGCTACATGGATGCACGTGGTAAAAAAAGCCGTGTTCAGGCTAATCACGAGCATAGTTCAATGTCTCGTGTATACCGCTGGGGTTATCAGCGTGGTTATGTACCAGGTAATCCGTGTGTTGGTGTCGATAAGTTTCCTAAACCCCAGCGCGACCGCTACATAACCGATGAAGAGTACATTGCTATCTTCACTCATGCGACTCCTGCAGTTAAAGCCGCGATGGAAATTGCGTATCTATGCGCTGCAAGGGTTTCTGATGTTCTTAAAATGAACTGGAATCAGATTCTTGATAAAGGAATTTTCATACAGCAAGGTAAGACTGGTATTAAACAGATCAAAGCCTGGACTGAGCGTCTCAGTGCGGCTGTTGATATTTGCAGGGAATGGGGACAGGATGGCCCTGTTATCAGGACAATGTATGGTGAGCGTTATTCATATAAGGGATTTAATGAAGCATGGAGAAAAGCGAGAAATGCGGCTTCTGAAGAACTTGGTAGGCCACTTGATTGCACCTTCCATGATCTAAAGGCTAAAGGGATTTCAGACTATGAAGGATCTGGCAGAGATAAGCAAAAATTCAGTGGTCATAAGACAGAATCACAGGTACTTGTTTACGACAGGAAAGTTAAAATCAGCCCGACTTTGAACAAGAAAATGAGATGATTCTTTGGCGTCGGAGCATGCTTCGGCGCTAGAATTTTTCTCAGTGGATTTTCTCAATTTTTCTCATCGGGAGGCAGGTCACTGAAATGGAATGCTGTAAGTGTTTGAATAGTGGCGGAGAGAGGGGGATTTGAACCCCCGGTAGAGTTGCCCCTACTCCGGTTTTCGAGACCGGTCCGTTCAGCCGCTCCGGCATCTCTCCGCTGTTGTGGTTGCTATAATGCCAGGATCTTTGGCATTTTAATAGCTCCCGTTTCGGTAATCGTGTTCAAGTGACGACTTTGCGAGCAATATGATGTTTAAATGGCCCTGGAAAGCAGATGATGAGTCCGGCAACGCAGAGATGCCCTGGGAGCAAGCGCTTGCCATTCCGGTTTTAGCCCACCTTTCGCCCGCTGAGCAGCATAAGCTGACGCAGATGGCTGGCCGTTTCCTACAGCAAAAACGTCTGGTAGCGCTTCAGGGACTGGAGCTGACTCCGCTGCATCAGGCGCGGATAGCTATGCTCTTTTGCCTGCCGGTACTTGAGCTGGGGATAGAGTGGCTGGACGGTTTTCATGAAGTGCTGATCTACCCTGCCCCGTTTGTCGTGGATGATGAATGGGAGGATGATATTGGCCTGGTCCACAACCAGCGGGTGGTGCAATCGGGGCAAAGCTGGCAGCAGGGTCCCGTGGTGCTGAACTGGCTGGATATTCAGGACTCCTTTGATGCGTCAGGCTTTAACCTTGTGGTGCATGAGGTAGCGCATAAGCTCGATACGCGGAATGGCGATCGGGCCAGCGGGGTGCCGCTGATCCCACTGCGCGAAGTCGCCGGCTGGGAGCACGATCTCCACGCGGCGATGAACAACATTCAGGATGAGATAGATCTGGTGGGGGAAAGCGCAGCCAGCATTGACGCCTATGCCGCCACCGATCCCGCTGAGTGCTTTGCCGTCCTATCGGAATATTTTTTCAGCGCGCCTGAACTGTTCGCGCCCCGCTTCCCGGCCCTGTGGCAGCGTTTTTGCCATTTTTACCGCCAGGATCCGCTGGCGCGCAGACGGGAGAATGGCCTGCAGGACGAAGACGATCGGCGCACTGTTCACTAAAACAACGTGTTGAGCTAAATTTAGCCATTTGAATCAGCAGGTTAATTTTAGTGTTGACACAAAAATGCCGGGCCAGTAGTATGCGCCTCGTTCACACGATTCCTCTGTAGTTCAGTCGGTAGAACGGCGGACTGTTAATCCGTATGTCACTGGTTCGAGTCCAGTCAGAGGAGCCAAATTTAAAAAGCCTGCTTTTAAGCAGGCTTTTTGCTTTTCGGGTCCCGCCGGGCCGCCATCCCGCATCAAGGCTTAACTTTTTCCACCGCTACAAACTTCCCTGCGCCGCTGTGGCGCTGATATTCACCGGCATGCCGGAGCGGCGCTGCAGGGTTTGCTCGGCCTGCGAAGGACTCACTCCCGGCCCCTGAGTAAACTCGCGCAGCGCCGAGGTCATCGGCAAGGGGACTTTTCTGTCGGATTCAAACTCCGCGCGGTTGCGCGACAGCGGCTCGTGCACCTCCAGCCAGTGACTGCCGTCCGGCTCCACGCTGTACTTCACCGGCTGATCGATGAGCTGGACGCGCGTCCCAACCGGCACGTTATCAAACAGGAATTTAATGTCGTCATTACGCAGGCGGATGCATCCCTGGCTGACGCGCAGCCCGATACCAAAGTTGGCATTGGTGCCGTGGATGGCGTACAGCCTGCCGATATAGATCGCATACAGCCCCATCGGATTATCGGGCCCGGGCGGCACCATAGCCGGCAGCGTTTTGCCCTCTTTCGCATACTCGCGGCGGGTATTGGCGGTCGGTACCCAGGTGGGTCCCTCCTGCTTGCGCTCTACCGCCGTCACCCAGTTACGCGGCGTTTCGCGTCCCGCCTGACCAATGCCGATTGGCAGGACTTCCACGCTATTGCCCAGCGGCGGGTAATAATAGAGACGCATCTCGGCGACGTTGATGACGATCCCCTCCCGCACGGTGTCAGGCAGGATCAGCTGTTGCGGAATGGTCAGCGTCGATCCGGAGTGCGGCAAATAGACATCGACGCCGGGGTTAGCTTCCAGCATATTGCTCAACCCCTGGCCGTACTGGGCGGCAAAACTTTCCAGTGGTTGAGTGTTATTCTCCGGCACGGCAATGGTAAATGCGCTGCCCACCAGACGGCTCCCCTCCGGCGGCAGCGGATAGCTAACGGCCAGTGCGCTGTGGCTGGCGAGCAGCATCAGCGCCGAACAAAGTAATTTCACACGCCGCATCGTCATTTTCCCTTCCTCAGTCGCGACTCTCATGTGTGAATTATAGCGGTATTTCCTCTCCCCGATCCGCTGGCCAGCATTTCCTTAAATCTGATAGTCGATAGCGGCCTCTTCCGGCTCCATCGCCTGGCGCTTGATCTCATCCAGCGACAGTCCGGCATTGCACAATTCGATAAAGCGCCAGACGTAATTACGCTGTAGCTGGCCCCGCTTCAGTCCCAGCCACACGGTATTGGCATCAAACAGATGGCGGGTATCGAGGCGCGTAAAGGTGTCCGCTTCGCGGGCATCCCCGGACTGCTCGGCGACCAGCCCGACGCCCAGCCCCAGCTCGACGTAGGTCTTGATGACATCGGAATCCTGGGCGCTCAGCACAATATCCGGCATCAGCCCTTTGCGGTTGAAGGCCTCATCGATCCGCGAACGGCCGGTGATCCCCTGGCGATAGGTGATTAACGGCCAGCGGGCAATCGCCTCCAGCGTCAGAGGAGACACCTGGGTCAGGGGATGGTCTTTGGGTACCAGCAGGCTGTGATGCCAGCGGAACCAGGGGAAAGCCGCCAGCGTAGGATCGTTGCTCAGACGCTCGCTGGCGATGCCGATATCCGCCCCGCCGTTATGCAACAGCGCTTCGATTTCCTGCGGGGTGCCCTGCACCAGCTCGACGCGAACGTCGGAGAACAGCTCGCGGAAAGCTTTAATCACCGGGGGCAGGCTGTAGCGCGCCTGAGTATGGGTGGTGGCGATGGTTAAGACGCCGGAGGCATCGTTAGTGAAGAGATCCGCCAGCCGCCGGACGTTGCTGGCTTCATTGAGGATCCGCTCAGCAATGGATAACAGCGCTTTACCCGGCTCGGTCATGCCTAACAGGCGTTTGCCGCGACGGATAAAGATCTCAATCCCCAGCTCCTCTTCCAGTTCCCGGATATGGCGGCTGACGCCTGACTGCGAGGTATAGAGCATATTCGCGACTTCCGTCAGGTTGTAATCCTGACGGGCCGCCTCACGGATAATTTTCAGTTGCTGGAAGTTCACCCTTTCCTCCGGGCCAATGGACTTAACGTATCTGCTATTGTTAAAGTCTGTTGTCCCGGGTAACAAATAATAAAAACCAGCAACTTATTCCTTAAGAGAATATAGCCTAACTAACCAGCTGCAGTTCGCGGTTCTCCAGCGACGGACGGCTCACCAGAGACAGCAGGATCTCCTTCACCGCCTGCGCCTGCGGCGACAAACCGCCGCGCGCCGACATGTTCAGCGACAGCGACAGGCTCATTGACGGCGTGCTAATCCGCGCCATCCAGCCGTTTGCCGCGCCGCACAGGGAGCGGGCAGCGGATTCCGGCAGGACCGTCGCCCCCATGCCGCTGGCGATGGCCGCGGTCAGGGTGGTAATGGATTCGATCTCGCCGATAATTTTCGCCGACAGACGACGCAGGGTGAACGCCTCAGTGACCCGCGCCCGTACCGCGCTGTAATCTCGCGGCAGGAACAGGTTCATCTCCGCCACCGCCGTGAGGTCCACGCTCTGCCCCGGGCAGTCGCGGGTGCCGACCAGGTAGAGGTCTTCTTTCAGCAGCGGCTGGCTGACGATGCCGGCCACCGGTGAACGCTCATACAGCACCGCCATATCCAGCTGGCCCGCCAGCAGCTTGTCATTCAGCGCCGTGCCGCTGCTTTCCTGCAGATAGACCATCACCTCGGGCAGTTCATTACGCACCGTCTGCAGCAACGGCATGGTAATGGCGGAGGCCGCTGTGCCCGGCGCCAGGCCGATCGAGACCTGGCCACGCAGCGTCTGGCCGACGTTATTGACCGCCAGCTGCGCCTGCTCACACTGGCGCAGGATGGTCCGCGCATGGGTATAAAGGATTTTACCGGCTTCCGTTGGCGTGACCCCTCGCTTGGTGCGTATCAGCAGCTGCTGGTCCATTTCACCTTCCAGGGTCGCGACCTGCTGGCTGAGGGCCGGTTGGGCGATGTGCAAGACTTCAGCGGCCTGGGTCAGACTGCCGATATCGACGATTTTCACAAAATATTTCAGTCGTCTTAAGTTCATTTTGCCTCCTGTAAGGAACGCCAGCGTCAACGCTGGAAGTATGATGAAACTGGTTTTGCAATTTGCTTGCCAGCTTTTCATTTCCGCTGCCGCTGCCCGCCACAGGCGGTGTTATAAGGGATAGTGATAGCAATCCGGTTTTTATTTGCCCGGTAAGCAGATTGTGGTATGCCCCATTAGGGGTACATTCGCACTACAACGGTGCAATCTGCTGAAAAAAACAGCGCATGAGCGGAGGTTGCTGAAATTGTCAGCAGTCGAACGCAATTCTTTGAATCAGGCTTTGACAAGGCCGGGTGGCATCGTTAATATGCGCCCCGTTCACACGATTCCTCTGTAGTTCAGTCGGTAGAACGGCGGACTGTTAATCCGTATGTCACTGGTTCGAGTCCAGTCAGAGGAGCCAAATTTAAAAAAGCCTGCTTTCGAGCAGGCTTTTTGCTTTTCCGCGCCAGCTGCGCGGCCGGAGGGCGAAGGCTCCCCTCCAGCAATGGCGCCCCTAGCGCAAACTCTCTTCCTTCAGGTCTATCTCCCGCAGCACCTCATAAAAGGTGATATCGCTAATGTTGTGAGCGCGACGCAGCCGGAACAGCTCCTGACGCTGGGCGATAATGACCTCTCTTTGCATATATTTCTCCAGCCTGGCGCGCTTCGCCAGCTCCAGCCCGACGTCCTGCCCTTCGTCATTGTCGTTATAGTGAAGCCGACGCTGGTAGGTTTCCAGCAGCATATTGCCGGCATCCGCCCGCAGGGCCTGCTCAGTGGGATCCTCCACCGGCTCGTCGAGTAGCGCATTTAGCCGGTTGATGGCCACTTCGGTCATGACGGCGCCAATATCGTCCTTGCCGGTGTCATGGGGTAAATCATCGGCAAGATAGCGGGTCATGAACGGCAGACCGATAGCCGCCACCACCAGCGACATCAGGATCACCGCCATTGAGAGAAAGATCAGCAGTTCGCGGCCCGGGAATGGTGAACCATCCGCCAGCACCGCCGGCAGCGTCAGAATACCGGCGAGCGTCACGGAGCCTTTAACCCCCGCCAGCGCCATGACGGCGAGGATGCTGAATCGCGGACGGACGGTGATGGCCTTGCCCCGGCGTTTACGGCGAAAAATGGTCAGCGTCATCGACAGCCATACCCAGGCGAAACGCATCAGACCGAGCGCGAGAGTGATGGCCACGGCGTACAGCAGCAGATACCAGGGCGAAGGGACGCCGGCCTGGCTGGCTACCGCCGGCAACGTCCTGAGCATGCGGGGCAACTGCTCGCCCAGCATCAGGAAGATCATCCCATTGAGGGTAGTCTGCAGCATGGACCACACCGCGCTGCTTTTCATGCGCGTCGCGGGAAGCCGTGGCCCCGACAGCTGCTCATAGTGCATCGCAATGCCGGCGGCGACGGCGGCAAGAATGCCGGAGACATGGAACGCCTCGGCCAGCAGGTAGGCGGCGAAGGGGATAAGCAGGCTGATCAGGATCTGGATGGCCGGCTCCTCGCGAGTGCGCCGCACCAGAAAGTTATTACATTTGCCGGTGACCCACACCACCACGAGCCCACTGAGGATACCCCCGAACGCCATCAGGAAAAACTTCATCACCGCCTCTCCCGGTGAGAAGCTGCCGGTCAGCACCGCGGCGATGGCAAAATTAAAAGCGACGAGACCCGAAGCATCGTTTAACAGCGACTCCCCTTCGAGGATATGCGCCATCCGGGAAGGCAGCGGCGAGCTGGCGGTCATTGCCGATACCGCCACCGGATCGGTGGGTGACAGAATCGCCGCCAGGGCGAACCCCGCCGCCACGGTAATCGCCGGAATAAGCCAGTGAATAAACAGGCCAATACCGAGGATAGTCACCATCACCAGGCCTATCGCCAGCGACAGAATCGGCTTCATATCGCGGAAAAACGCGTCTTTCGGGATCCGCCAGCCATCGAGGAAAAGCAGCGGCGGGATAAACAACAGCAAAAAGATGTGCGGATCGAAATCGACCTGAAAACCACCGGCGGCCAGCGCGGCGCCCGCCGCAATCTGGATCAACGGCAGCGGCACTTTAACGGGCAGAAGATGGGAAATGAACACCGTCACCACGATGGCCATGATAAAGACCAGCACAATAGCGATTAGCGACATTCCTCCCCTCCTTTAACGGCAATATTCATTCTGTACATCAGGCTGTTATTCCTTTTTCGCAGGTGTGGTTTCAGCGGCGGGTTATTTATCCAGACGCCGATAATAAAGGACAGGCTTTCCTGTCTGGCGGCGTGTTTATTTAAACTGAGGTGGCAACCGGCGCCCGTTCAGGGGGGACAATGTGTTTTATCATGCCGGCATTGTCAATCCGCCATGGTCTGCAAATCATCGTCAGCCCGGCAATATAATCTCTACCATTCATCCTTATCATTCCGTGGCGACCAGAGAGATATATGGTCAGCGGAATAGCCTCAGCGGATTGATATTCTCTGTCGTAACGGCCCGATATCCATGCATTAGCCATTATGGATAATCCGCGTCGCCTTCATAAGCCGAATGCCTCGAAATCCCGCCCTTCGCTGCCATACATTGCTTGCCCCATACCAGGATTGGGGGTACTCTGACAAACAATTAAACCACACGGTCTAAATGATGAATCCCGCTATCTCCGCCAACCTGAAGCCCCGCCGCGGCCGACCGCCAAAGGCCGATCGGCAGTTTGTCGACACCCGCCAGGCGCTGATTCGCTCGGGCCTGGAGGTGCTGACCGAAACGGGCTATCTCGCGGCGGGGATTGATGCGGTAATCAAGAATATCGCCGTGCCAAAGGGGTCGTTTTACCACTGTTTCAAAAGCAAGGAGGCCTTTGGCCTCGCCGTGCTTGCCGCCTATGGCGACTACTTTGCGCATAAATTAGATAAATTCCTGCTGGACGACGCCGTGCCGCCGCTGGAACGGATGGCGGCCTTCGTGCGAGATGCCGGTCAGGGAATGGAGAAATACCAGTTTCGTCGCGGCTGTCTGGTAGGCAACCTGCTGCAGGAAGCTCCGCTGTTGCCCGAGGCATTTACCCAGCGGTTGCAGGCCATCCTGGCGGCATGGGAGGCGCGCGTGGCCCGCTGCCTGCACGAGGCGCAGGCTGCCGGGGCGATCGCCAGCGACACCTCACCGGAGGCGCTGGCCCAGGTGTTCTGGATCGGCTGGGAAGGCGCGGTGATGCGCGCCAGGCTGGTCCAGTCCGCCGCTCCCCTTAACCAGTACTGGGATTTCTTTGCGCACAATATGATGACAATAACACCTGCACAGGACGGCGATAGCGCCGATAACTCCCTTCAGACGAGGAATACTCAGTCATGAAAGCATTAGTTCTGGACCAGATTGACAACCGCACCGTGGCCGCCGTCAAAGCGATTGACCTGCCCGCCCTTGCCGAAGGCGACGTGCGGGTCGCCATCGACTGGTCGAGTCTCAACTATAAAGATGCCCTGGCGATCACCGGCAAAGGCAAAATCATCCGCCAGTTCCCGATGGTGCCGGGGATTGATTTTGCCGGCAGGGTAAGTGAAAGCCGCGATCCGCGCTTTGTTCCCGGCCAGGCCGTGATCCTCACCGGCTGGGGCGTGGGCGAAAACCACTGGGGCGGTCTGGCCACCGAGGCCTGTGTCAAAGGCGACTGGCTGGTTGCCCTGCCGGAGGCACTCAGCGCGCGCCAGGCGATGATCATCGGCACCGCCGGCTTTACCGCAATGCTGTGCGTCGATGCCCTCGTCAGTGCGGGCATCACCCCGGAAAACGGTGATATCCTGGTCACCGGCGCCAGCGGCGGGGTCGGCAGCACCGCCGTGGTACTGCTGAAAGCGCTCGGCTACCGGGTGACAGCCGTATCGGGCCGCGAGTCGACGCACGATTACCTTCGCCAGCTCGGCGCCGACGCCATCCTGCCACGCAGCGACTTCGCAGAGACCCGCCCGCTGGAGAAACAGCTGTGGGCGGGCGCGGTGGATACCGTTGGCGGCACGATGCTGGCTAAAGTGCTGGCGCAAACGCAATATCGCGGCTGCGTCGCCGCCTGCGGTCTGGCCGGGGGCTTCGATCTGCCGACCACCGTAATGCCGTTTATTCTGCGCAATGTGCGTCTGCAGGGGGTGGATTCGGTGATGGTGCCCACCGCAGAACGCGACGCGGTCTGGCAGCGTCTGGCCCAGCTGCTGCCGGAGGGCTACTACCAGCAGGCAGCCACCGAAATCACGCTGGAGCAGGCGCCAGCGTATGCCGCAGATTTCCTCAGCAACAATATTCATGGCCGCACGCTGGTCAACATCGGCCAGTAATTCTCTCCTCCCGGCGCCCTATGGCGCCGGTCCCCCGGGCGATCCTGACATATCATTTCCTTCCCCACGGGATTATGATGACGCGAACGAATGGCTTTGCGAGTGGTAAAGAACGTAAATGGATGTCATAAGCATCATTATGGCGGCGGGCAAATCGTCCGTTGACGTCGCGCTGTATACGCTGTTGCCGATCATGGTGATCATGCTGATTATCATGAAATATCTGGAGGTCCGCGGCATCCTCGATGTGATTGTGCGCTGGGTTGCGCCATTGCTGAAGCCCTTCGGCTTAACCGGGATGAGCGCCTTCGCCCTGATCCAGATTAACTTTGTCAGCTTCGCCGCCCCGCTGGCCACGCTGTCGATTATGGACAAACGCGGCGTTTCTGACCGGCAAATGGCCGCCACGCTGGCCATGGTCTTCGCCATGGGGCAAGGCAACGTCTTCTATCCCCTCACCCCTTTCGGCCTCCACTGGCTGGCCTCGATCGTTATCTCAGTGGTCGGCGGCCTGTGCGCGGCGGCCGTCGCCTGGCACGTCACCGGACGGCGCTTATCGGTCGCCGAGAATCCTCGCGCGGAAACGCTGCCCAACGCCGAGCAGAACAGTCAGGGCATTCTGGCGGTGATCAATAGCGCCGGCTCCGACGCCATCCGCCTGGCGCTCGGCGCGGTGCCGATGCTGATCCTGTCGTTAACCATCGTCGGACTGCTGCAGGGCGCTGGCGCCATCGACCTGCTGCAGCAGCTGCTGAAACCGGTGCTCGGCTGGCTGCACATTCCGCAGAACTTTGTGCTGCCGGCGCTGGTGAAGTGCGTCGCCGGAGGCACCGCTTACTTTGGCGTCATTTCCGAGCTGATCCAGCAGGGCAAAGTCACCGTCAGCCAGGTCAACGCCTCGGCAGGCCTGCTGATCCAGACCTTCGATCTGCCCGGAATCGGTATTTTCCTCGGCATCAGCTCACGGTTTGTCCGCCTGTTTCGCTTCGTGGTTCCCGCGGCGATCGTCGGCATTCTGCTGCGCACCGTCCTGCACCTGAGCCTCTTTTAACGCCTGCGCGCTGGCCTGCGCCTTCAGGCAGGCCACTACCGCCGCCTGTTCGCCGCAGGCGATATGCTCATCGACGCGCGCCAGCATCCACGGAAAGAAAGGATTAGAGGTGACGCGCATTAACGTCTCCAGCCCCACGCTCAGCGTTCCGGTTTCTCCACGCAGTGAAATGGTGCCCAGGCTAATGCCGTAGCGGTTCTTCTCGTCCGGCTCGCGGCCATACAGCGAGTCGCTCAGGGGAAACGGCACCGCCACATGCGACAGGGAGTACATATCCGCCGGCCAGGCAAGGTGTAGAGGATAACGATGCTCTTCCCGTTCCTGCGCCAGCGTAGTGCGGGCGACGGTCTGCAGCGTGTGCGCCGTCGCGTTGGTCACCACCGTGGTGGTATAGGCCCTCGGCGCCGGCGGCAGCAGCGTATTCACCGCCGCATAGAGCGCGGGACGGAACAGGACACGGAGATCCGCCGCCTGGTTTATGTCGAACACCACCAGCTCACTGCCGTTGTCCGGCAGGTAGCGATACAGGGACTCCACCACCGCCCGGGTGCTGACGGTGGAATCCATCACCGACTGAAAGGTGAGGACTGGCGGCAGCGCTTTCAGCTCCCCCTGACGGGACGCACGAATAATCTGCTGCTGCAGCGCCTGGCTTAACAGCCAGGACTGTCTCGCCGCTTTTACCGGAAAAGAGTTGTACTTGAACGGATTAAATTCAGGCGCCACGTTTAGCCAGGCCGCGCGGGCAAACGCCGGGAAGATGGACGGCAGCCCGGCGAGACCGGCAAAACGGGCAAACGCCGTCACGCCGATCATCGGCGACAGCAGGATAATCTGCTGCGGCTGGCGCAAATGGCTGTCCTCCAGGCTATCGAGGGCATACTTGAGCGCCAGCGCGCCGCCGTTAGAGTAGCCGACCAGATGCAGCGGCACGTCCGCCCCGGCCAGGCGCGTCGCTTCGCGCACCGCCAGACGCGTTGCCGCCAGCCAGGTCTCCCAGTCAACGGCGGTTAACGCCCCCGGCGCGGTGCCATGGCCCGGCAAACGCGGCGCCACCGCCACATAGCCCCGCTGCCGCCAGAGTTGCGCCAGATAGCGCACGCTGTAGGGCGAATCGGTCAGGCCATGGAGCAGCACCACGCTGCCGCGCGGTTTGCCCTGCGGCAATAGTACAAAAGAGCGGTTCCAGTCCTGCGTAAACTGCCCCGGCCAGACCCGGCTATGGCGATAAAAGCGGTTGACAGGGGTTTTATCTTCTTCCGGCAAGGCCTCTGTCACCTCGCGCTGAAGATCGGCGAAAATCGTTTTCTCCCGCGCCAGATACTGGGCAAAGGTCGCCTGGTCGATCTCTTTGGCCGTCATCTCGTTGCCATGCCAGGTATGCCAGGAATGCAGCGCGGGGCCGCGCTGGGACTCATAGATCCGTCCGGCGAGAAACACCACCAGCAGCGCCAGCACCGCAACGATCCCTTTTTTTAACAGTGAGCCAATAACGGCGCCTGACGTTCGCCAGTGGCGTAAAACATGCTTCATGACGCTCTCTCTATTATTTTTCGCATAGCCGAACTCAGCTGCCCTATTCCTGACAGGCTATTTTCACTGTCTGCTTCTCAGCATAGCCATCGGCTCCGGCAAATTAAACCCGGCAGATCATTCATGTTCAGCGAAAAAAAGCCTACCGCTGAGATCAACGTTAGGTCGCCTATTTTTAAACACTGTATAAACCAAGGGGATAATCTTATTGTCAGGCCTTCAGGAAACATGAATTATCGGCAGGGATGTGATCAGGACAGGAAGATATAGATGGAGTGGTGGGTAAAAAAAGTGAGAAAAAATTCAATGACCAGCCCCTGCTGCGTCGTGCTTCAGAGCGGTACATTAGCGATGATTGCTGAAATTGAAGCCTGTCGCCTTCACCTGCAGGAAGGCGATAAACTTACTCCGCTGGCCGATGCGCGTTATTGTCTGAATAATAACCCGACACAGACGTTGAAGATCCTCAAAGCAACCCATTATAGCAGTGAGCGCTGGGCAAACGCCGGCAAATAAATCGGGTCCGACCCCTTTGCCAGAGATGATCGGGGTCTCTTCGCATCTGACAGATAAATTCCCCTTCGCCCTTTTCACGCTGTGACATACTATCGGGAATGTCAGCAGACCTGAAACAAGGAGCGAATCATGAATAACAAGGCCGCCAGTCTGACCCCGGAACAAGCGCTTGCCGAGCTGGAAGCGCGCTATGAAGCCTCGGTCACGGCATTACGCAAAGCCATCGGCGACTATATCGACCATAATACGCTCCCCGATACCGAAGCCCGCGCGGAAGGTCTTTTTGTCTACCCGCAGCTCTCGGTCTCCTGGGACGGCGCCGATCATAAAGCCCTCAAAACGCGCGCCTGGGGACGTTTCACCCATGCCGGGTGCTATACCACCACCATCACGAATCCGAAACTGTTCCGCCACTATTTGCTGGAACAGCTGACCCTGCTGTATCAGGACTATGGCGCGCATATCAGCGTCGAGCTGTCGCAGCATGAGATCCCCTATCCTTACGTGATAGATGGTTCCACCCTGACACTCGACCGCTCGATGAGCGCCGGTCTGACGCGCTATTTCCCTACCACCGAGCTGTCGCAGATTGGCGATGAGACCGCAGACGGCCTGTTCCATCCTACCGAGTTCTATCCGCTGTCGCACTTTGACGCCCGCCGCGTCGATTTTTCGCTGGCGCGTCTGCGGCACTATACCGGCACGCCGGCGGAACACTTCCAGCCCTACGTGCTGTTCACCAACTATACCCGCTACGTGGATGAGTTCGTCAGCTGGGGCTGCAGCCAGATCCTCGATCCCGACAGCCCCTATATCGCTCTCTCCTGCGCCGGCGGGATCTGGATCACCGCCGAAACCGAAGCGCCGGAGCAGGCCATTTCCGATCTGGCGTGGAAGAAGCACCAGATGCCGGCCTGGCATCTGATCACCCACGACGGCAAAGGGATCACCCTGATTAACATTGGCGTCGGCCCGGCCAATGCCAAAACCATCTGCGACCACCTGGCGGTGCTGCGCCCGGATGTCTGGCTGATGATCGGCCACTGCGGCGGCCTGCGCGAAAGCCAGGCCATCGGCGACTATGTGCTGGCCCACGCCTATCTGCGCGACGACCATGTACTGGATGCGGTGCTGCCGCCGGATATTCCCATCCCCAGCATTGCCGAAGTGCAGCGCGCCCTGTACGACGCCACCAAGCAGGTGAGCGGGATGCCGGGCGAGGAGGTGAAGCAGCGGCTGCGTACCGGGACGGTGGTCACCACCGACGACCGTAACTGGGAGCTGCGCTATTCCGCTTCCGCGCTGCGCTTTAATCTCAGCCGCGCGGTGGCTATCGATATGGAGAGCGCGACCATCGCCGCCCAGGGCTATCGCTTTCGCGTCCCCTACGGCACGCTGCTCTGCGTCTCGGACAAACCGCTGCACGGTGAGATCAAGCTCCCCGGTCAGGCCAACCGCTTCTATGAGGGGGCCATCTCTGAGCATCTGCAGATCGGCATCCGGGCCATCGATCTGCTGCGCGCCGAGGGGGATCACATGCACTCGCGTAAGCTACGCACCTTCAACGAACCGCCGTTCCGCTAACCGGCAACGGGGGAAGAGAGAGGAAAACGCTGGCGTTCCCCGCAGGGGAGCGTCAGCGCTCGGGTGAGCGAAACGAACGGCCCGGCGGTGGCTCCGGTTTTTTCGTCCGCAAGGAAACAGGCAGACAGAAAAGCAAAAAGCCTGCTCGAAAGCAGGCTTTTTTAAATTTGGCTCCTCTGACTGGACTCGAACCAGTGACATACGGATTAACAGTCCGCCGTTCTACCGACTGAACTACAGAGGAATCGTGTGAACGGGGCGAATATTAACGATGACACCGGACGCTGTAAAGCCTGTTTTTAATAAAATGAATCGTTTGCCGAATTATTCCTCACTTTGCGCAAAAAATGGCGTTTATCCGGCAAACGGATCAGGTTTCCGGCGTTGAGGCCTTAACCCGCGGGTACTTCCACAGCCAGCGACCGCTCACCATGCGGAAGTAAAACAGCGCGCCGCGCACGGCCCAGTCGAGCACCATCCCTAACCAGACGCCGATCACCCCCATCCCCAGCACGATGCCCAGCGTATAGCCCGCCACCACCCGACAGCCCCACATGCCGAGCATCGACACCCACATGGTATAGCGTACGTCACGGGCGCCTTTAAAGGCGCAGGGTAAAGTCCACGACAGCGACCAGATCGGCATAAACAGGGCGTTGAGCCACAGCAGCTGCTTCACCACCTCTTTTACATCCTCTTCATGGGTATAGAAAGAGGCGATAAAGCCCGCGAACGGGGCGCTGCCCCAGGCAATCAGCGTCAGAATAATGGTCGACAGCCAGAACACATGCCAGGCCTGGAATTCCGCCTGACCAATCTGCCCTTTCCCCAGCCGCTTGCCGGTGATGATCGTCGAGGCGGAGCCGAGGGCGTTGCCCGGCAGGTTAATCAGCGACGCCACCGAAAAAGCAATGAAGTTGCCGGCGATAACGTTGGTGCCCATCCCGGCGACGAACATCTGGGTCAGCAGCTTACCGCCATTGAAGAGAACCGATTCGATACTGGCCGGGATGCCGATCCCCATCACTTCCCAGATAATGGCGAAGTTAAAGGGTTTGAAGTAGCCTTTCAGCGACAGCCGCAGCGCGGGATTGAGGCCCACCATCAGCACCCAGATAGTGGCGATGGCGCCAATATAGCGGGCAATGGTCAGCCCGAGACCGGCGCCGACAAAGCCCAGCCCCGGCCAGGAGAAGAGGCCATAGATGAGCACGCTGCTGATTAGGATATTGAGGATGTTCATCCCGCCGTTGATCAACAGCGGGATTTTAGTGGTACCGGCCCCGCGCAGCGCCCCGCTGCCGATCAGCGCAATCGCCGCCGCCGGATAGCTCAGCACCGTCAGCTCGAGATAGGTCAGCGCCAGGTCCTTGACCTGGGGGGTGGCATCGCCGGCGACAAAATTAATAATTTCCTGACCAAAGGCGTGGATCACCCCCGCCAGCACAATGGAAAACAGGGTCATAATGGCCAGCGACTGGCGCGCGGCCGCTCTCGCCCGCCGCCGATCTCGCTTGCCAAGGCTAAAGGCCACCACCACCGTGGTACCCAGATCGATGGCGGCAAAGAACGACATGATCACCATGTTAAAGCTATCGGCCAGACCCACCCCGGCCATGGCCTCTTTTCCCAGCCAGCTGACAAGGAAGGTGCTCAACACCCCCATCAACAATACGCAGGCATTTTCCAGCAGGATGGGCACAGCGAGGGGGCTGATTTCGCGCCAGTACAGCACACGATAACGCTGACGTTTTTTAAACCAGGATGTCCGTTCGACTGCCTGGCGTACGGCGGAGGTGACGTTCAAGAGAGACCTTAGTGAGAGATGTTGAAACAACATTTCAAATGATGATCGAGAAATGGATATCCTGCAAAGTATTTTTCCGTAATAATTGTCGGAAATGACAACAAATTGTTGATGGAAGCGGCAGTTGCACCTGAACGGACGAATTGATGTTTGACAAAAGATTTTTCGCCGCTAAGATACGACTCCACACGATTCCTCTGTAGTTCAGTCGGTAGAACGGCGGACTGTTAATCCGTATGTCACTGGTTCGAGTCCAGTCAGAGGAGCCACATTTAAGAAGCCTGCTTTCGAGCAGGCTTTTTGCTTTTCTGCGTCTCTGGCCTTAGCGCAGAATCGCATCCAGCCCGGCAAGCACCTCATTGACAACGGCGACAGGTATGCGTTTCAGACGCTTGCATTTCGCTACCGCCGCCCTACGCCCCAGGTATCCTCCATGAACGCGCCACCGCTCAGCCTGAAAAAGCGCCCGGCGGTAGGATGATTTTGCTGACGCTTGCGGGTGAGATAGCGTGAATGAATCACTCTGTCCCATGTCTTATAAGGAGGCGCCATGAACCTCAGACAACAGCAGCAGCAGGCGTTTGACCGCAGCGGTCAGCCGCTTATCGTCGGCGACGTCAACCACTGTCCACTGCCGCCGGAGACCCTCGCCGCGCTGGGTCCGGATTCCCCCTATGTGGCGCAGGTATACGGTTCGGGTCTGACCGGCGAGGTTTACCGGCTGCGCATCGCCGGTAAAGAGTATAATTTAAAGAAACGACGCGCCGTCGCCGGCGTTGCCAACCTTAACGGCCAGCTGTCGTTTTTGAATGAGGTACAGCGCCGGCAGGCGTTGCAACGGCTGAAGGATGACCCAAATACCGCACCGCGCTTCACCCACATCGTCCCAACGCTGTATGCCGACTATCGCCTCGGCATCCTGCTCTCCCCCTGGATCGATGGCGAGCCGATTCACCAGCTGACCCCGCCGCTGATCGCCCAGCTGTTCACCACGCTGGAAGCCTGCGAGGAGCAGGGGCTGATGGAGTGGGATCTCTGTAGCGGGAACCTGTTGGTGGACCGGGAGGAGCAGCTGTGGCTGTTCGATTTTGGCTATATGTATCCCTTCGACCCGCTGAAAGAATTCAACAGCAACGGTCTGGCCGATCCCCTGTTTCACTTTGTCGAGCGCTTTGAGACCCGCTTCTTTTTTAGCTGGCTGATGACCCGGGTGCCCGATGCCGAACAGCAGCTGGCGCAGTATCGCGAGATGAAGCGGCTGGCCGTCGAAAGCTACCGGCGCAAGCTGGTCTGGCTTCGCGCCCGGCGGGCAGCCCCGCAGGTGCAGGCTCATTTTCAGCAGATAACGACGCGCTGGGAGACGGCGCTGGCTGACCCTGCCGCGCTGCGCCGCTTGTTCGCCCTGGAAGCCTTCCGCTCCCATGTGCTGGATATTGAAGACGACCTGCATGGCCAGTCCTGCACCTTGCTCACCCTGCAACGTATCGACTGGGTGATAGGCCAGCTGGAACAGCATTATCGCTTTATCGCCGACGAAGGCGGCCTGTTTTACGACAACGCTGGGAAATCGCAGCAGGCGCTGCTCGGTGACTATGCGCAGAAGCGGCAGCAGGCGCAGCAGTACCTGCTCAATGCCGCCGCGGCAAAGGATTAACGGCGTTCGCGCCCCTGTTTCTGCTTCGCCTGATACATCAGGCGGTCGGCGGTGGCCACCAGCGCGTTGAGACTGGGATGGCTGGCGGGATCGTACTCGACGCAGCCCCAGGAGAACGCCAGCTGCCAGGGGTGAGCCGCCTGTTGATTGAAACGCGCTACGTTGTGGCTGAGCGTCTCCATTGCCGCCGCGGCATCGTGGCGGCTGGTATTGGCGAACAGAATAATAAACTCATCGCCTCCCTGCCTGGCGAGGATATCGGATTCACGGAAGGCGCTTTTCATCAAATCGGCGATGGCGATCAGCGCGCGATCGCCCTCTTCATGCCCCCAGGTATCGTTGATGTGCTTAAAGCGATCGAGGTCGACAAACGCCAGGCTCACCGGCTCATGGCGGCGCTGGGCCGTCAGCAGGGCATACTCGGCGAGGGTGAGGAATCCCCGGCGGTTAAACAGTCCCGTCAGCTCATCGGAGGTTGCCGCATCCAGCACCTTGAACTCATCCTCCACGATCGCCGCCAGATCGCTTAAGATCTGTATTTCATGCGCGGAGAACGAACGCGGCTGATGGTCCATCAGACAAAAAGACCCCACCGTCGCGCCATCCGGCAGCTGAACCGGGTACCCGGCGTAAAAGCGGATAAACGGCGCCTGAATCACCAGCGGATTGTCGTGAAAACGCTCGTCCTGCTGCATGTCGTTAACGATAAGCGGGTCGGTTTGCAAAATGGTATGGGCGCAAAATGAAATATCTCTCGGCACCGTGTCCACATCCAGACCGGCACAGGATTTGATGTGCAGCAGATCTTCCCCTACCAGGCTGATGGAGGCCACCGGCAGGTTATACAGCGAACGGGCAAGCCTGGTCAGGCGATCAAAGCGTTCTTCTTTTCCGCTATTCAACAGCCCGGAAGAGCGAAGCGATTGCAGGCGACGCTGCTCGTCGGGATGAAGTCCGGCTAATTTCATTGTCTCTCTCTTGTCTCTTGCGCAGAATTCCACCGGGATTCCCGCTGGAAACCCGGTGTTTTATCCTGCCAGGGGAAAAATAGTCGTCAGGTATCCCATGAGTTAAGCAGATTTCCCCTGCTCGTCAACCGGCGCGCCCCGGCGACTGGCGGCCAGGGCGCTGGCGGAAGGCCATTGACGGCTTTCCGCCCGGCGAAAGGGAAGATCAGGCGCGGATAAACGCCAGCAGGTCGGCGTTGATGGTATCGGCGTGAGAAGTGTGCATCCCGTGCGGGAAGCCAGGATAAATGATCAGCTGGCTGTTGGGCAGCAGCTGGTCCTGCAGGATAGCGGCATTTTTATAGGGAACGACCTGATCGTCATCCCCCTGCATAACCAGCACCGGCAGCGTAATCGACTTAAGATCTTCGGTCTGGTCGGTTTCTGAAAACGCCTTGATGCCTTCATAATGGGCTTTGGCGCTACCGATCATCCCCTGTCGCCACCAGTTCTGGATCGTCCCCTGCGACACCTCCGCCCCGTCACGATTGAAGCCATAGAACGGGCCAGAGGCGACGTCGAGATAGAACTGGGCGCGGTTAGCCGCCAGCGCTTTGCGGAAACCGTCAAACACCTCGATCGGCGTGCCGCCAGGATTCTGTTCGGTCTTGACCATCAGGGGCGGGACGGCGCTGATGAGCACCGCCTTCGCCACCCGCCCCTGCGGCTGACCGTAGCGGGCCACGTAGCGGGCGACCTGGCCACCGCCGGTAGAGTGTCCAACATGGACCGCATTGTGCAGATCCAGATGCTCCACTACCGCCGAGACGTCTGCCGCATAATGGTCCATATCATGCCCCTCGCTGACCTGATCGGAGCGGCCATGGCCCCGGCGGTCGATAGCGATGACCCGAAAACCTTCGGCAAGGAAAAACAACATCTGGTTATCCCAGTCGTCGGCGCTTAACGGCCAGCCGTGATGGAAAACAATCGGCTGAGCTTCCTTTGGACCCCAGTCTTTGAAGTAAATATTGACGCCGTCTTGGGTGGTGACAAATGCCATGTTACAGACTCCTCTCTCAGGATAACCAGCCTGCAGGCCCGTGCCTGGGCTGAATGCCGACGGCGGCCGGCTGAGATGCCAGCCGCGCAGGAATGTGATGCCAGTAACAGTGTAGAAGAAATTTATCACCCCGCCGGACGACTTATCCCGTCTCGCTTGATCGGCTCGCTCAAGCCCAGCAAGCGCCAGCGGCTACGCCGCACTCTCCTGCTGGCGGATCCGCACAATCAGCGCGCCGAGCAGCGCCCAGTCCAGCAGCACGGCGAAGGCAAAGCACACACCGCCGCGTCCTGCCCCGGCGGTGTGCCAGGTCAGCAGCGTCGCCGCGATGGCGACAGCCACGCTCAGCGCCGTGGCGCCGCTGACGCGGCTACCCGACAGTGCCGCCCGTCCCGCGGCAACGCGCCAGGCGACAGCCGCCCCCGCGCTGCCGAACGTCACTCCGGGGAGCAGCGCCGGCCAGGCCTGGCCGCCATACCACGCCACCAGCGCCAGCAGCCAGCCGGCCGCCGACAGCAGGAAAGCCCAGCGCGTTGCCGCCAGGGGCGCCCGATAGAGCCTGGGCTGCGCGCGCGCGAATCCCCATCCGGCGCCGAAGGCCGCGATCAGGAGCGCCAGCAGACCCAGCGTGCCGCTCGCCCCGATAACGGGAGCCATGATTAACAGCAAGGCCCCGGCGGCGAAGAGCACGCTGAGAGCGATGGCGCGGCCGCGCGGGTCGATGGTTCCCGCCGCGTCCGCGGCGGCATGGTGGTGTAAAACGTGCATATTCAGCTCCTGACACTGTAAACGACATGAAAATAACTCATGCCATCGTCTTTACATGCCCGTAGCCTATCGCCACTATACAGGGACACACAAACGCATAGTTTTCAGCCATAGATGAGAAAAACTCAGCCATGAGAACACCCCGCCTGCCGCCGCTGGGCGCCCTGCGCGCCTTCCACGCCGTCGCCCGCCAGCGTAGTTTTAAACTGGCCGCCGGGGCGCTCGGCGTCAGCGCGACGGCGGTCAGCCATCAGATTAAACTGCTGGAATCGGTCCTGGAGTGCCGGGTCTGCGAGCGCAGCGCGCAGGGCGTCAGCCTGACCGCCGACGGCGAGATCCTCTACGCCGCCACCCAGCGCGCCTTCAGCGCCCTGGAGCAGGCCGTTGTGCAGATAGCCCAGGCCCGCCAGCCGCCATCCTTAACCGTCACCACCACCTCCAATTTTCTCACCCACTGGCTGGTGCCACGGCTGGCGGACTTCACCGCCCGCTTTCCGGCTATCGACCTGCGTCTGCACACCAGCGTCGAACGGGTGGATCTGCATCTGGGCACGGTGGACGCCGCGATTCGCTATCGCGAAACGCCCGAGCCGGATCTGTGCTGTACGCTGCTGCATGAGGATCGCTTTATCGTGGTCGCCAGCCCGACGCTGGCCCTCAGTCGGCCTGACGATCTGGCGGAAGTAACACTGTTTCACGTCGCCAACCGGCACGTACCGGCGGATTCGCCGAGCTGGGAGAACTGGCGTCGCCGCTATGGACCGCCGACGCTGAATATTGACACGGGGTTAACTTTTAGCGATGAAACCCATGCCCTGCAGGCGGCGGTGGCTGGCCAGGGGGCGGTGATCGCCAGCGAACTGCTGGCGCGGGATCTGCTGCAGCGCGGAGTGTTATCCGCGCCATTCAGCAGCGCGTTACCGGGCGCCAGCTACTACCTGGTCACCACCGAGGCGGCAGCGCAGCGGGGGGATATTATCGCGCTGCGGGAGTGGCTGGTGGGGCAGATGGCCTCGGGCGACAGCGGCCAGCCGGCAGCGGGATAGCGGCCTTACCAGCCGCAAACGTTGGTCTCTTCGTCGGACTCATAGCCGCGGACGATATTGATCAGCTCCTTCACTGCATCGGCCGCGGCGAGCGGATCGCGCAGCGCCGCCAGCGAGGAAAAGCTTTTATCGACCGAGACGCCGTTATTGTTATTGGTGACCGTCAGCACAAACTCCCCCTCTACATTGTCGTCCGGCAGATCGCTCAGCAGCCCATTAACGGCCTCCACCGCCTGCTGCGGAATATACAATGCCATCGGTTTGAGGAATATTTTTTCTTGTTTCCGCTGAAGGCGGCCATTCTCTACCGCTAAGGTATAACCTTTATTTTCACTGTTCATGCTTTTAGCCCTCGATAAGAATATTCGGATCAACATAGAAGTCGACATTAAATACCGTGTCCTCCGACAGGGCCTCAATGCAGTGCCATTTTTCCGGCGGAAAAACGCCAAACTGGCCGGCTTCAATGGTCAGGGTTTCAACCGGCTCGGGGCTGCTCTCATCGGCATAGCCGAGATAGCGGATCGCCCCCTGCATCACCGACAGCCGGGGATAGACTCCCTGGCGGGTGCCAGCGTCCAGATGGCGGCGCCAGATAGAGGCCGGCGCGGTCTCCTTTGTCCACAGCGGCGTGCTGCGGGTATGAACGTAATGGGTGGGAATAATAATTCGTCGCTGCATGATTGCGCCTCACTTTACCGTCGCACAGGATACGGTCAGAAATAATCGATATGATGCATATCATATACCTCTTTCAAAGGGGAAGGATATTATTTTGCTGGTGAATTTTACCTCTACTCCTTTTTATACCCCTCAGGGATTAACGCTTTGATAAAATAAAAAAGGCGATTACAGTGTCCTGAAATCGCCCCGCAATAATTATGTTAAGCCGTTTACATTTAAATTAGCGCAGCGGACTCGGTTTGCCGATTAAATAGCCCTGCACCAGATCGCAGCCCAGCGCCTGCAGCGAGGCCAACTGCTCTTCGGTCTCCACGCCTTCAGCCACAATACGCATATGCAGGCTCTTTCCCATGCTGATAATCAGGCGCACGATATCCAGATCGTCTTTTTGCTCCGGAATATTAATAACAAACGAGCGGTCGATTTTGATTTTGTCGAACGGGAAGTAGCTTAAACGTGACAACGAAGAATAGCCGGTACCGAAGTCATCGATGGAGATTTGAATGCCCTGCTCGCGCAGCTGGCTGAGAATTTCCAGCGAACGGGTGTTCTCATTGAACACGTCCGACTCGGTGATCTCCAGATCCAACCGTCGCGGGTCGAGGCCAGTCTGCTGCAATACGCTGATAATGGTGTCGGTCAGCGAGGTGTTCATCAGCTGAATCGGCGAAACGTTGACCGAGACCTTGAGCGGCGTCGCCCAGCTGGCCGCTTCGGCACAGGCGGTTTTCAGCACCCACTCGCCGAGGGCATTGATAAGGCCGATTTTCTCTGCCACCGGGATAAACACCGTCGGCGGCACGGCGCCGCGCACCGGATGGAACCAGCGAACCAGCGCTTCGTAGCCGTAGATTTCGCGCGTGACGGTATCGGCGATCGGCTGGTAGTAGACTTTGAATTCGTCATGGGATAGGGCCTGCAGCAGATCGTCTTCAAACGATTTATTCTCCTGCAGACGCTGCAGCATCCCCGGCCGGAAGATTTGTACATGGCCGCTGCCCTCTTTTTTCGCCTCATACAGCGCGAGGTCGGCGCACTTGTACAGATAATCGGTCCGGCTTTCGCCATCAGAGATCACGATCCCGATGCAGGCGTCGATATTAATCTGCGCATCGTAGATCTGATAGGGCTGGCTGATCTTCTCCCGGATAACATTGGCCCGCTCGAGGGCCATCTCTTCGGTGAGATCGTAAGAGAGCATCGCGAACTCATCGCCGCCGAGGCGATACAGCGTCTCAGAGGTTTTACGGAAAAAAGAGAGGCGGCTGGCCAGATCCTGCAGCAGCTTATCGCCGGCGTCATGGCCGAGGGTATCGTTTACATCCTTAAAGCTGTCGAGGTCAAAAAGCATCACCACGGCGCATCCGTTATAGGGACGCACCTGATTGACGATCTCCTGCAGACGCTGCCAGAAAGAGAGACGGTTTGGCATACCGGTCAGCGAATCATGGTAGGCGTCGTACTGCAGACGACGGTTCTGCACCTGCAGCTTCTCTTTCGAGACCTGCAGATCGTTGGCCAGGGTTTTCATACGAACGTGGGCGCGCCGCAGATTATTATTCTGCCGCAGCATCAGCAGCCCGAGGGTAATACACATGGCGATCAGCAAAATGGAGATCACCGAGTAGATATAATAGAGATGCTGAATTTTATCATGGGTGATATTAACGATATTAATATCTTGCGTCAGCGTGGCGGCCGCCATTGAGGTCAGGGGACCATCCAGCTCGCTTAACACCGGCAGGATCGCTTTAACCTGTGCCGGCGTCATGGTGTCAACTTGTTTATCAAGCAAATGAAGATTGCGGATCAGCGTGGCGACCACCGCCTTCCGCTGTTCGCTTTTATTAATAAAGCGACCCAGATCGCCCTGCTGCAGAAGTTCGATCTGGCTCATCATGATCTCGAGGCGCAGGCGCACCTCATCGTGGTCCGCCCCTTCGGCCCCAATCGCCATGCCCGCCAGACGAGACTCCAGTCGCATATATTCCGATACCATCTGCGACATTGACCACGAGTCCGTATAGCGGGTAAATTTTTGCAACTCACTTTGTCGCTCATGCACCAGATAAGTAATATATCCAGTAACAATAAACAACGACAAAATAATAGCCGTGAGTATTCGATTCAAGATCCAACCCTTACTCTATAATAATCTTAGAAACTTGCCAGGCCGATCGGGAATAATAGATCTGGTTCTGTAATTCAGCACTGCTGTCGTAAGGGTAGACGATAAATAACGGGCCTTTATCCCGAACGCGCATATATTCGCCGTTCATTTTTAACGCCATAATGACCGGGAATTTATAAAAATCGTCCATCGGGATAAGGGTGGTGTAGTCGTTGAGCGCCAGCACGCGGACGGATTGGCCTTTAGCGCCGACTAAATCCATGAGTTTATTAAGGGGAATGCCATCAAAACGGACCTTCCCGGTGTACCAGGGGGTGGTGGTTTCCACCGTCTTCATGCCCAGTTTTTCCAGCATCGCGAGATCAAAAACCGCCTTGTCACCGACGTTCGTATTTCCGATTTTCCCGGAAATGGTCAGTACAGGTTTTCCTGTCGGCGCAGGCAGTTTTTCAGCATAAGCAGAAGGCAACATGACAGAACAAAATAAAACTGCAAGAAGTAGACGCATTTAACTCACCATTCCAGAGAAGGAGACATGTTAAGTGTAAACCATTTACGTCAATTCTTAAAAGGTGCTCCTCTTTGTTATCCGTTGATTTAATTAAAAGTATAAGCTGGCTGGCAAATTGCCAGAATGTTTAGTAAAGGGTGTGATTTCGCCCGCCTTTCCGGCCGCTTATTTTTGCACCAGTTCTCCGCTTAGCAGGCAAACTACTTTCCTCCACGGCGGGCGGCATGGGGCAGCTTTGCCGGCGCCGTGGTCGACTGGTACGATTTTCTTCTCTATGGCATTACCGCCGCGCTGGTGTTCAACCGCGAATTTTTCCCGCAAATCAGCCCGGCGATGGGCACCCTTGCCGCATTTGCCACCTTCGGCGTCGGGTTTCTTTTTCGCCCGCTGGGCGGGATTATCTTTGGCCACTTCGGCGACCGTCTCGGGCGCAAGCGGATGCTGATGATGACCGTCTGGATGATGGGTATCGCCACCGCCTGCATCGGCCTGCTCCCGTCGTTCAGCCAGATCGGCTGGTGGGCGCCGGTGCTGCTGGTATTCCTGCGGGCGGTTCAGGGCTTTGCCGTCGGCGGCGAATGGGGCGGCGCGGCGCTGCTCTCGGTGGAGAACGCCCCGAAGGGAAAAAAAGCCTTTTACAGCAGCGGCGTGCAGGTGGGCTACGGCGTCGGCCTGCTGCTCTCCACCGGGCTGGTATCGCTGATCAGCAGCCTGACCACCGACGAGCAATTTCTCAGCTGGGGCTGGCGCTTACCCTTCCTGTTCAGCGTGGCGCTGGTCCTGATTGCGCTGTGGATCCGTAACGGTATGGCCGAATCGCAGGAGTTTGAGGCCCAACAGCGCCAGACCAACGCGCCGCAGGTGAAAAAGCGGCTGCCGGTGGTGGAAGCCCTGCTTCGCCATCCCGGGGCGTTTTTACTGATTATTGCCCTGCGGTTGTGCGAACTGCTGACCATGTATATCGTTACCGCCTTCGCCCTCAATTACTCAACGCAAAACCTCGGCCTGCCGCGCGAGCTGTTCCTCAACATCGGCCTGCTGGTGGGCGGCCTCAGCTGTCTGACTATCCCCTGCTTCGCCTGGCTGGCGGACCGCTTTGGCCGTCGGCGGATCTACATTACCGGGGCGCTAATCGGCACGCTGAGCGGTTTCCCGTTCTTTATGGCGCTGGAGAGTCAGTCCGTTTTCTGGATCCTGTTCTTCGCCCTGATGCTGGCCAATATCGCTCATGATATGGTGGTCTGCGTCCAGCAGCCGATGTTTACCGAGCTGTTCGGCGCCAGCTATCGCTATAGCGGCGCCGGCGTCGGCTACCAGGTAGCGAGCGTAGTCGGCGGCGGCTTTACGCCGTTTATCGCCGCGGCGCTGGTCACCTTCTCCGGGGGAGCCTGGCACAGCGTGGCCCTCTATCTGACCGCGGGATGCCTGCTGTCAGCACTCACCGCGCTGCTGATGAAAAAACGTACCGTCGACTGACCAGCCTTCGGAGGGCGCGACCCGCGCCCTCCGGTAAGGAGAATGCATGTCTTTATTGCCTCTGGCCGACTGCTGGCCACGCCGCTTTACCCCCGCCTCGCTGGCGCTGCAGTTTTGCGAGGACCCCACCCTGGCAGAACAGCCGCTGTTTGCCAAAGCCTGCGCCGGCGAGGCCGTCGCCCAGCTCTGGCAGGCGCCGCAGGGATTCGTGGTGCCGGGGAGCTATCGTCAGTTTGCGGACCTGCCGGCGGTCAGCGCGCATTTTGCCGCGCGGGGCTGGCCGGTATGGCTCCGCCGCTCCGGGGGCGGTCTGGTGCCCCAGGGGCCGGGGATTATCAACCTCAGCCTCGCCTGGCCGGTGCAGCAGCCGCTCGGCGAAGCCGCCGAACCCATCTATCACTCGCTGTGCGCTGTGCTTCAGCGCACCCTCGCGCGCTTCGGCGTTGCCAGCCACCCCCGGGCGGTGAGCGGTTCCTTTTGCGATGGCCGGTATAACCTCGCCTGCGGGGAGGGAGAGGCGGCGCGTAAGATTGTCGGTACCGCCCAGTACTGGCGGCCGCTGACGGCGAGCGGCGGCCATGTGGTGCTGGCCCATGCGGTGATCCTTATTGACGCCGACCTGAGCGCGGCGCATCAGGCGGCGAACGCCTTCGAAGCGCAGCTCGGCAGCGGGCGGGTCTACCGCGCCGACAAAACCGTCACCCTGGCGCAGTTGCTTCCCGGCGAGCGCCATCTGCTCCCCCGATTCAGCGAAGCGCTGGCGCGGGAGCTGGACGCGGCTCGCTGAAGGTTGCTTTCAGGTAGCGGCTGAATGTCTCCACCGCGCGCGACACCCGCGGAGTATAGGGCCGGATGACGTACAGCCGATCGGCGAACACTTCCACCGGCTGCCACGCCGGCAGCAGCTCCTGCACCTGCCCGCGGCCGATGGCCTCCCGGGCGCTAAAATCCGGCAGCAGCGCCACCCCCAACCCCGCCAGCACCGCATCGCGCAGCGACTCGCTGTTGTTGGTGGCGAACGGCCCCTGCACGTTGATGGTCACCCGTTCATCGGGCGTCTGGCGGGAGGCAAACGTCCACTGCGGGCGCTGGGGCCCACGGGGGTAGGTCAGGCACTGGTGATGACGCAGATCGTCAGGCGTCTCGGGGCGGCCATGGCGGCGGATATAGTCGGCGGACGCGACGATCAGCGTCGCGGTGTGGCACAGCGGCCAGGCGACGTGGGTGTCCGGGAGCGCCTCGCGCCGACAGTGGCGGATGGCGAGGTCGAACCCTTCGCTGCCGAGAGAGACCAGCCGGTCGGTCACCTCCAGCTGCAGATGCAGCTGGGGATGCTGATGCAAAAAGGGCGCGATCGCCGGCACCAGCTGTTGACGGGAAAAAGCCACCGGCGCGGTCAGGCGCAGCGTCCCCCGCAGCGGCCCGCCCTCATCGCAAGCGCCGGTGAAAATATCCCGCAGCTGGCCAAACGGCTCATTGAGCTCCGCCACCAGCCGCAGCCCGTCGTCGCTGAGGCTGACGCTGCGGGTGGTGCGATGGACCAGTGTTTTACCGGTCACCCGCTCCAGCTCGCTGATTTTCTGGCTGATGGCCGACTTGCTGATCCCCAGCTTTTCCGCGGCCCGGGTATAGCTTTTCTGCTCTTCCAGCACCGTTAGCCAGTAGAGATGGGCCCAGTAACTCTCCGGACGACTCTCGCTCATGTTGATTGTTCACCAGTAAAAACAATGTATTCAACTATAGCGGTTTTTGCCCGCGACGGCATCGGCTAGCATCTTTATCAGACCGCGATTATTGCCTAACGATAAGGAACACCTGCATGCCATTACTGACATTTGATCTGATTGAAGGCCGTACGGAACAGGAGATCAGAACCCTGCTGGATGCCGCTCATCGCGCCGTGCTGCGCGCCTTCGAGGTACCGGAACGCGACCGCTACCAGATTGTTCACGAAAACAAGGCCCATCATATGGTGATTGAAGATACCGGTCTCGGACTGACCCGCACGCGGGATCTGGTGGTGGTGCGGGTCTATACCAGCCCGCGCAGCGACGCGCAGAAGCAGCGCTTCTTCGCCATATTGCAGGAGGAGCTGGCGGAACACTGCGGCCTGAGCGGCGATGATCTGATGGTGTCGATTATCAGCAACCAGAAAGGCGACTGGAGCTTTGGCCGCGGGGTCGCCCAGTATCTTACCGGCGATCTTTAACCCGCGGCCGGGAGAGCGCTGTCAGCGGCGGCCAGCCGCCGCGATGCGCTGGCGCGCCTGCTGTTCGATATTTTCCAGCAGTTCCTGGACATCGTCTTCGTCAATATCGAGGAACTGTCCTTCCAGCAGCGCGGCGTGAATATCTTCCCGGGTAACCGAAATGCCCAGCGGCACCGTCCGGGATTTGACCTCCTCTGCCGCCAGCGGATGGGGGTAGCGGCGGCCAACCAGATTGTTAAACACGATGGCCAGCAGCGCCAGCATCAGGGAGTTGAGCAGCACCGGCGTCAGCACAAAGTGATAGCCTTCGCTGTGCACCCCGGCGCCGCCGAGGATCGCCGTCAGGGCCACCGCGCCGCCGGGAGGATGCAGGCAGCGCAGAAAATACATTCCGGCGATGGCCAGCGCCGCCGCCAGCCCGCAGGCCAGCGCCGGGTCGGGCACCAGCATACCCACCGTGACGCCGATCAGCGCCGACAGCACATTGCCGCCGACAATCGACCACGGCTGCGCCAGCGGACTGCTCGGCACGCCAAACAGGAGTACCGCCGAGGCGCCCATGGGGGCAATAAACCACAGGTTAACTTCGCCCAGCAGCCAGTGGCTGAACATGCTGGTCACCGCCAGGCCGGTGCCGGCGCCGATGGATCCCAGCACAATATGCCGTCGAGCCACCGGCAGCGCATGCGGCTTCAACCGCCCAAGGAAAATCCGCAGCCGTGAAAACAGGCCCGCGGGAATGACACTCAACATCGCTTTATCGCTCAGATCATAGGAATAACTTATATTTTATTTTCTTTTTTTAACCTTTCATTAACAACCCTGTATTTCGCAGGGGATTGCACGGGCGGCGATTTCCAGGCGGCACAGGGCTGTGAATTCTCGCCCGGACTGATAGAATCCCTTTTCTGTCAGGGGGATACCCCTTTGCGAACTGAAGGTCATAACCCAGTGAATAATAAAATCTCTTTAGCGAAAGAAGTGGCATGGGCCAGCCAGAATATGCCGCGTACCCTGCGCCAGGTCGCCGCCCTGCCCGACCTCAGCGGCGTCCGCCTGGCCTGCTGTATGCACCTCGACATGAAAATGATCCCGCTGGTGCAGGGGATCCTCGACAAGGGCGCTCAGGTCTTTTTAACCACCTGTAACCCCACCACCGTGCAGGACGACGTGGTGGCCTGGCTGGTGGAGCATGGCGCCGAGGCCTGCGCCTGGCGCAATATGAGCGATGCCGACTGGCAACAGTCATGGGAAAAAGCGATCGCCTGGCAGCCGACTCACCTGTGCGAAATGGGAGCCGATATCACCCCCCTCCTCCACCAGCGCGGCGAGTTCGGCAACATCGTGGCGGGTCTGGAAGCCACCGGCTCCGGCGTCAATCGGCTGGGGGATATTCAGCCCGGCTATCCGATCTTTAACTGGGACGATCTGCCGGTCAAAGAGGGGCTGCATAACCGCCATATGGTCGGACTCACCGCCTGGCATACCTTCTTCCAGACCACTCATCTCACCCTGCATGAGAAAAAAGTGCTGGTAATCGGCTACGGCCTGGTTGGCCAGGGCGTCGCGGCGGCGGCAAAAGCTTTTGGCGGCCAGGTGATGGTGACGGAGATCGATCCTGCCCGTCGACTGCAGGCGGCCTATGACGGCTGGCACGTGGTCGATCTCCAGGAGGCTATCGCCTCGGCGGACGTGGTCGCCACGGCGACAGGCGGTAAAAACGTGGTTAATCGCCAGGCGCTGGACCGGGCGAAAGCGGGAGTGTTTATCCTTAACGTCGGCCACGTGGCGGAAGAGATCGACGGCGAATACCTGCGCCAGTATCCTCAGGAAGAGGTGATGCCGTATATCAACGCCTACCGCATGGCTGACAAAACCGTCTACCTGATGGCCAATGGCTCGATGCTCAACCTGACCGCCGGCTTCGGCGACAGCCTGAACGCCTTTGACGTCACCCTGGCGGTGATGGCCAGCGGTATCGGTCATATTGTCAGCGACGGTATGCGCGCCCCGGCGCAGGTTTACCTGCTACCGCAGGCGGTCTGGCAGCAGGCGCTGTAAACCCGGCGCATCGTCGAAACGATGCGCTTTATCTTCAGGACGTTGGCGCGCTATCGGGCAGCACAATGTTGCTCTGCGCCAGGGTCCCCATCTGATGGTACATCGCGCTGGCGGCATCCAGCA
This sequence comes from Klebsiella sp. 1SOBk10mer, assembly GCF_046602535.1. Lineage (NCBI taxonomy): Bacteria > Pseudomonadati > Pseudomonadota > Gammaproteobacteria > Enterobacterales > Enterobacteriaceae > Klebsiella > Klebsiella sp. 1SOBk10mer. The sequence continues at coordinate 514,234 of NZ_JBKIUP010000001.1, read as the reverse complement.
GGTGCATGGCCAGCGCGGCGCCGCTGCCCTCCCCCAGGCGCATGTCCATATCGAGATACGGGCGCAGACCCAGCGCGTCGAGGGCGATCCGCGCCCCTTTCTCCGCCGACAGGTGCGAAGGGATAAGATACGGGTGCGCCGCCGGGGCCATGCGGCAGGCCGCCAGAGCCGAAGCGTAGGAGAGGAAACCATCCAGCACCACCGGCAGACCGCAGGAAGCCGCCCCGAGGATCACCCCGGTCATGCCCACCAGATCAAAACCGCCCACCTTCGCCAGCACGTCCAGCCCGTCCGCCGGGTTCGGCTGGTTATAAGCGATCGCCTGGCGCACCACCGCCACCTTATGGCCCCGCTGTGCCAGCGGCAGATTAGCCCCGCAGCCCACCACCGCGTCGGGGTCGCTGCCGGTCAGGACGCTGATCGTCGCTGCCGCCGGAGTGGTATTAGCCATCCCCAGCTCTCCCACGCCAAAGACTTTCACTCCGTCGGCGGCAAGCTGGCGGGTGAAACGCATGCTGGCCAGCAGCACCGTCTCCGCCTGCTGACGGCTCATCGCCGCCGCCCGGGCGATATTCCCGCTGCCGCGGGCCACCTTGAGGTTGATCAGGCCCGGCAGCGGCTCGGCGTCGATGCCGACATCCACCACCTCCACTCTCACCCCGGCCTGCGCCGCCAGCACGCAGACCCCGGTGTTGCCCCGCACCATATTGCCGGCATGAATGGCCGTCACCGCCTGCGGCGAAGGGGTCACGCCTTCATGCCAGACGCCATGGTCGGCGCACATGACCACGATGGCTTTATCGCTCAGCGCCAGCTGCCCCTGCAGCCCCGGCAGACCGGCCAGCTGCACCGCCAGGCTCTCCAGACGGCCAAGGCTGCCGGGCGGCTTTAACAGGCCGTCAATATGCTGCTGCGCGCGCGCCATGCCCGCCACATCGGGCTGCGGAATGGCAGCCAGTAACGCCGAAAGTGTGTCCATTCTGTTCCTCACCGTGGATGCCAGGCCTTACAGTAGCGCCAGTAAAAAGAATAATTCGCCCAGCTCGATCGCCGCTCCGAGGGTATCCCCGGTCTGCCCGCCGAGGGTGCGCTTCAGCGCCCACCCCAGGCCCCCGATCAGCACCAGGGCGATCAGCGCGGCGCGCAGCCCCTGCAGCCCCAGCAGGGCGGTGGCCAGCGCGATCGCTATCGCCAACGTCGTTAGCGTCTGCTGCAGGCTAATTTTGCCAATAAACAGATTGCCCAACCCTTTTTCCCGCGCATAGCGATGGCGATACATCAGCAGTACCGCCATCCCGCGACCGACGGCGCAGGCCGCCGCCAGCGCTGCGATGGGGTTGACATCGCGCAGCAGCAGTTCGCCGACCACCAGCACCTTGGCCACCAGCACAAAAATCAGCGCCAGCCCGCCGTGGGTACCCAGCCGGCTGTCGCGCATGATCTCCAGCATCCGATCGCGGGTGCGGGCGGAGAAGATGCCGTCGCAGGTATCGGCCAGCCCGTCAAGGTGAAATCCGCCGGTGAGCAGCGCCAGCGCCAGCGCGCCGAACAGCGCCGCCAGCGGGACGCCGCACCATGGCTGCAGGAGGTACACCACCGCGCCGGCGATGGCGCCGAGCAGTAAACCGACCAGCGGGAAGGTAACGATACTGCGCTGGTACTGTTCGATCTCCAGCCCCTGGGATAACCGCGCCGGGACCGGCAGACGGCTGATAAACGAGAGTGCAGCAAAGAATGACTTAATCACGTGGGGTTGACTCCTGTCGGCGAAAGCAGCGGAAGAGTTCTGTCGCGCCCGGTCAGCACCTGAGTTTGTCTTCTGGCGAATCGATCGTCGGAGAGGTGAGAGGTGTTGAGATATCGCCCTGACGCCGCTGCGTCAGATGCCCGGCCAGGATGAGAGAAACCTTTCCGATATCAATACGTTTTCGCGGGGCAGTATAGCAAAGAGTCGGTGAGGAGAGGCAGTTGCCGGGACAAAGTTTTCGCAGAAAAAGAGACAGGAGCTGGTAGTGCAGAACAGCCCGGCGACGCTGACCGCCGCCGGACAGCAGGCATTAGCCTTCGACTTTGGCTTCGCCCATCACTTTCAGTTTTTTGGAGATGTCGCGACGCTCTTTGGACAGCTCGGCATTCTTGATGATGTAGTCATCAACGCGGTCTTCGTAATCGCTCTTCATGCTGGCGATGATGCCCTGGATAGCTTCCACGCTCATGCCCGGCTTGATGTAGTCGCTGAGATTGTCCAGCAGCAGAACGCGCTTCTGGTTATCACGGATCTTTTTCTCAACGTCCTGAATTTCACGCTGCAGTTTGTTCTTACGACGGTACAGACGAACAAACTCCAGTACGTCCTGGAAAGAAGGCTTAGTTGTTTCCATTTTTACACCCCTAATAATTGAGATTCGGATTCGTAAAGCGACTGCGTTATAGGGCTAACATAACTGCTAGCAGTCGCTGATGACAATGTTTTTTCCTTTGCGTTTATCATAACCCTAAACGCTGCTGAATCGAAACAACCCATGCTGTTACCCAGCGCATCTGGTGCTTATTTGCGCAATGCGCGGCAGATCAGATGCGACAGCAGCTCCAGCTGGCGTGCCAGTTCAATTGAGAGCCAAACATAGCCATGGATCGGGGTTTCCGCCAGGCTGTCGTCCCCCTGCTCTTTCATCAGCTGGCGCAGTTCGAGGACAATCTCATTCAGCTTTTCATTGTTGGCGCGCACAGGCTGAGGGTTTCCTTCGTACAGCGCGTGGGCGATGGCCAACAGCGTCTGCTGGGTCATCTGCTGCGTCTCGCGTAGGGTGTGCGCATTGAGCATCACGAAGTGACCCGGACGGGTTGCCCACCAGGCGTTAATCTGCAGCTCCAGCATGCACACGAGGTTGCGGCTGACGGTCTGGATAGCCTCGAAGATCGCCTTCTGAATATGCGTCTCTTTGCTGGCGGGAGTGATCAGCCCGCGCATTTTGACGACGTCGTTGAGCGCCTGCTGAAGATGTTTTTCCAGGCGCGGCCGATCCACCAGATTTGGCGAGAAGCCGGCCTGGTAGAGGCGGTTGAAGTTGGTGACGTAGCTGGCCATCTGGATACGCCAGTGGATAAACGCCCGCTGCGGCCAGATACCGGTAAACAGCATTGCCAGCAGCGAGCCGAAGATCACGTCGCCGCTTCGCCACAGCGCGGTATGCATATCGCCGGGCGGCGCCCCGACCACCACCGACAGGGTAATGCCGATCAGCAGCGCCTGATAGGGTTTCTTGCCCAGCGCCAGCCAGCCGCAGAGGAACATTGCCGCTGCGCACCAGAGGACCATCAGCGGCAGGGAGATAAGCTCAAGCTTCAGCGCCACCAGCCCCAGCGCCGAGCCGAGGATCGTGCCGCCGATGCGCTGAAACGCCCGCGGCACGACGTTGCCCCAGAAGGAGATCGGCCCCATCACCACCACCAGGGTGATAAGAGGCCAGGTCCCCTCGGGCACGTTCAGCAGCCGCACCAGCAAAAAGGTGAGCACAAAGGCCAGCGCAATCCGCACACCATGCACCACCCGATAATGGCGATACAAGCGGATCTCAAATGGCTTGAGTGATTTATCAGCGCGCACAACCCTCTCCGGCAAAACGAAAAGGCCAATTGTAACTGCTTTTTCGCCCGGAGCATGCCGGGAATGTAAAAATCCTTGTCCGGAACAGGGGTAAACCGCTACGACGCGACGCGCTCAACGGGGACATACATGTCGATATCCCAGTAGCCGTCGTGGTTGCCGTCGTTAAGATAGACCTCAAAGCAGGGCTGGGGGGCGATGCGATACGCCGTGCTCTGCAGCAGGCTGTCGAAAAACTGCATCCACGGGGTAGCAAAATCGTAATCCACCACTCGCGCGCGGGCGCAGGCGTAATCCCCGCCGGCAATCGCCGCCAGTATCACCCCTTCGCTGTTGGCGGGAATGACGTAATCCTCGTCAACGGCGACCACGGTGGCGCAGCGTAGTTTTTCCGCTGGCACGTCCTCCGGGTTATCGTAGTAGACGGCAAGCCACTCGCGGGCGGGCACCTGATGGTTCTCAACCCACATCATCAGTTGCTCAAACCCCTGCTTGACGGTTTGATCCCAGGGCCCGACCAGATGGAAACCGGCAATGATTTTCTTGCCGAGGGTGGTGACGCTGTAGTTCATCTTGCCTCCTTCGTGAACATATTACTGTATAAATATACAGTTAATCTAGCAGGAGATCCCCCCTCAGTATGTGCGCGAATTCACAGAGTCGCCATTGCGGCTGATGAAAAAAACGGCGATTTTGTCGCCGCGTCTGCCGGGCGGCAGGCGAAAAAAAACCGCCTGCAAAGAGGCGGTTGGCATGGTTACAGCTCGTGGTGCAGGTAATCGCTCATTCGCGAGAACACCCCGCCTTTATTAATGCTTTCGAGGGTGACCAGCGGATAGTGGCCCACGACCTTGTCGCCGTCATACAGCGAAATCTCGCCGACCCGCTGGTTGGCGGCGATCGGCGCCTCCAGATCCTTTTTATCCAGCACGTATTTCGCCTTAATCCGCGATACTTCCGCCTTCGGCAGCGCTAACCAGAAATCTTGATCGGTGCCGAGCTTAATCTGCTCTTTATCGCCGTACCAGATGCGCTCGGTGCCGACCTTCTGCCCCTTCTGCAGCACCTGCACGGTGTCGAAGTTCTGCTGCCCCCAGTGCAGCAGTTTCGCGGCCTGCTGCTCGCGGCCTTTCGGGCTGTCGGCCCCCATCACCACGGCGATCAGCCGGCGCTGGCCATCCACCGCCGAGGCGATCAGGTTGAACCCGGCGCCCGATGTGTGGCCGGTTTTCAGGCCATCGACGTTCATGGTTTTATCCCACAGCAGACCGTTCCGGTTTTGCTGGGTAATGCCGTTCCACGTCAGGCTTTTCTGGCTGTACATGTGGTAGACGTCAGGCTCGCCATGGATAATCGCCCGCGACAGCACCGCCAGATCATAGGCCGAACTGTGCTGGCCCGGGGCATCAAGGCCGTGGACGGTTTCGAAATGGGTGTCCTGCAGATGCAGTTTTTCGACATACTGATTCATCAGGGCGACAAACTGCGGCTGGCCGCCGGCGACATAGTCGGCCAGCGCGACGCAGGCGTCGTTGCCGGAGTCGACAATCAGCCCACGGCTGAGGTCGCGGACGCTGACGCGGTCCCCTGGCTTTAAGAACATCAGGGATGACCCGTCGAACACCGGGTTGCCCTTCGCCCAGGCGTCTTTACCTACGGTGACGATATCGTCAAAGGTGATACGATGGCTGTCGATGGCGCGATCGACCACGTAGCCGGTCATCAGTTTGGTCAGGCTGGCAGGATTACGCTGCTGATGTTCGTTACCCGCGGTCAGCACCTGACCGGTGGTGTAATCCATCAGCACCCAGGAGCCAGCCTGAATGGAAGGCGGCGCGACCGTAGCAGGTAAGTCGACGGCAAATGCGCAGGAAACGCTCGAAGCGAGCAAAGATACAGCAATAAACAAACGGCCTTTCAACGGCATATCCTCTAGATTTACAGATCCGCCGTCCTTTTTACGGAACTTCGCGTTTCATATCAGGGTTTAATTGCAAGAAAATATGACACAGCAGAGGAAGTTGCTTGCCGTTACCCTTCTGATGACCGGGCAAATCGTTTACCATACCGGTCGCACGCCACCACGGATAATGAACAGACTATGCAAGATAGCGTCAACCAGCCCGGATTTTTATTCCACGATTATGAAACCTTCGGCACCAGCCCTTCCCTCGACCGGCCGGCGCAGTTCGCCGCCATCCGCACCGACGCGGAGTTAAACGTGCTCGGCGAGCCCGAGGTCTTTTACTGCAAGCCCGCTGACGATTATCTGCCGCAGCCGCAGGCGGTGATGATCACCGGGATCACCCCGCAGGAAGCGCTGGCCAAAGGGGATAACGAGGCCGCGTTTGCCCGCCGCATCCACGATCTGTTCACGGTGCCGCAGACCTGCATCGTCGGCTATAACAACGTGCGCTTTGACGACGAAGTGACGCGGAATATCTTCTATCGCAACTTCTATGACCCTTATGCCTGGAGCTGGCAGCACGATAACTCGCGCTGGGATCTGCTCGACGTGATGCGCGCCTGCTATGCCCTGCGTCCGGAAGGGATCGCCTGGCCGGAGAATGACGAGGGTCTGCCGAGCTTCCGGCTTGAACATCTGACCGTCGCCAACGGTATTGAACACCAGAACGCCCATGACGCGATGGCCGACGTTTACGCCACCATCGCCATGGCGAAGCTGGTGAAAACCCGGCAGCCGCGGCTGTTTGACTATCTCTACAGCCACCGCAATAAGCGCAAGCTGGCGACGCTCATCGACGTGCCGCAAATGAAGCCGCTGGTGCATGTCTCCGGCATGTTCGGCGCCGCGCGCGGCAACACCAGCCTGGTGGCGCCCCTGGCCTGGCATCCGGAAAACCGCAATGCGGTGATCATGGTCGATCTGGCGGGGGATATGGCGCCGCTGCTGGAACTGGATGCCGACGCCCTGCACGAGCGGCTTTACACCCCGCGCGCCGAGCTTGGCGATCTTCCGGCGGCGCCGATTAAGCTGGTGCATTTGAACAAATGTCCGGTGCTGGCCCAGGCCAATACCCTGCGCCCGCAGGATGCCGACCGGCTGGGGATCTCCATTCAACGCTGTCTGGAGAATGCCCAGCTGCTGCGGGCGAATCCGCAGGTGCGGGAGAAAGTGGTGGCGGTCTATGCCGAAGCCGAGCCGTTCGTGCCGTCCGAAAACGTCGACGCCCAGCTTTACAATGGGTTCTTTAGCGATGCCGACCGCGCGGCGATGAAAATCGTGCTGGAAACCGAACCGCGCAATCTGCCGGCGCTGGATATCACCTTCGCCGACAAGCGCATCGAACGCCTGCTGTTTAACTACCGGGCGCGCAACTTCCCCGGCACGCTCGATGAACATGAGCAGCAGCGCTGGTTAGAACACCGTCGTCAGGTATTTACGCCTGAGTTTTTGCAGGCCTATGCCGATGAGCTGCAGATGCTGTATCAGGAGTATGCGGATGATAAAGAGAAGCTGGCGCAGCTGAAGGCGTTGTGGCAGTACGCTCAGGATATCGTCTGATTGGCAGATATGCCCGGGTTGCGGCTAACGCCTTACCCGGGCTACAAACGATGACCGGGGAGGACGCCTGACCGCAGGCACGCGCAAGCGCAGCGCCGCCGGGCATTGCCTCCCCAGTTCGTGCTTACCTTTTTGCCCGGTGGCGGCTTCGCCTTACCGGGCCTGGACGCTGGTACCAGAGTAGCCCGGGTAAGGCGCTAGCCGCTACCCGGGATGACTGGCTTAACTTTTCGCACGGCTGGCGATGATTTCATCCGCTACGTTGCGCGGCGCTTCCGCGTAGTGGTGGAACTCCATGCTGTAGGTTGCTCGTCCCTGAGACATCGAGCGCAGCGTGGTGGAATAACCAAACATCTCCGCCAGCGGCACATCGGCGCGGATGATCTGGCTGCCGAAGCGCTCTTCCATCCCCTGCACCATCCCGCGACGGGAAGAGAGATCGCCCATGATATTCCCGGCGTACTCTTCCGGCGTCTCCACCTCCACATGCATCACCGGCTCAAGGATCACCGGGTCCGCTTTGCGCGCCCCTTCCCGGAATCCGAAGATCGCCGCCATGCGGAACGCCATTTCCGAGGAGTCCACGTCGTGGTACGACCCGAAGGTCAGGGTCGCTTTCACGTCAACCACCGGATAGCCCGCCAGCACGCCGGTGCCCATCGCTTCGCGCAGCCCTTTCTCCACGGAAGGGATGTACTCGCGCGGCACTACCCCGCCTTTGGTGGCGTCCTCGAAGACGAAACCGCTGCCCGGCTCCAGCGGCTCCAGGGTCAGCACGACGTGCCCGTACTGTCCTTTACCGCCGGACTGGCGCACAAATTTGCCTTCCACGTCCGTCACTTTCTTGCGCAGGGTTTCGCGGTAGGTGACCTGCGGACGACCAATGTTGGCCTCAACGCCAAACTCGCGCTTCATCCGGTCGACAATGATCTCCAGATGCAGCTCGCCCATGCCGGAGATAATCGTCTGGCCGGACTCTTCATCGGTATGCAGACGGAACGACGGATCTTCCGCCGCCAGCCGCTGCAGCGCGATGCCCATTTTCTCCTGGTCCGCTTTGGTCTTCGGCTCAATCGCCAGCGAAATCACCGGCTCCGGAAACTCCATGCGCTCAAGGGTAATAATCGCATCCGGATCGCATAGCGTATCACCGGTGGTCACATCCTTCAGCCCAACGCAGGCCGCGATATCCCCGGCGTGCAGTTCGTCAACTTCATGGCGATCGTTGGCCTGCATCAGCACGATACGCCCGATGCGCTCTTTCTTGCCCTTCACCGGGTTCCACACCGCATCGCCTTTCTTCAGCGTCCCGGAGTAGACGCGGATAAAGGTCAGCTGGCCGACGTAGGGGTCGGTTATCAGTTTGAACGCCAGCGCCGACAGCGGCTCATCGTCGCTCGGATGGCGTTCCGCCGGCTGGCCTTTCTCATCCACGCCCTGTATCGCCGGAATATCCAGCGGCGACGGCATCAGCTCCACCACCGCATCGAGCATGCGCTGCACACCTTTGTTTTTAAAGGCGCTCCCGCAGAGCACCGCCTGGATTTCCCCCTTCACCGTGCGCTGGCGCAGACCGGCGACGATCTCCGCCTCGTCCAGCTCGCCGGTTTCGAGGTATTTGTCCATCAGCGCGTCGCTGGCCTCCGCCGCCGCCGAGACCATTTTCTCCCGCCACTCGCGGGCAGTCGCCAGCAGATCGTCAGGGACCGGCCCGTAGCTGAAGGTCATGCCCTGAGTGGCGTCATCCCACAGGATGGCACGCATTTTCACCAGGTCGACGACGCCGGTGAAATGCTCTTCGGCGCCAATGGGGATGACAATCGGCACCGGGTTGGCCTTCAGGCGGTCGACCATCATCTGCACCACGCGGAAGAAATCCGCCCCGGGGCGGTCCATCTTGTTGACGAAGGCCAGCCGCGGGACATGGTATTTATTCGCCTGGCGCCAGACGGTCTCCGACTGGGGCTGCACTCCGCCGACGGAGTCATACACCATCACTGCGCCGTCGAGCACGCGCATGGAACGTTCCACCTCAATGGTGAAATCCACGTGCCCCGGGGTGTCGATGATATTGATCCGGTGCGGCTCGAAGCTGCGGTCCATACCCGGCCAGAAGCAGCTCACCGCCGCCGAGGTAATAGTGATCCCGCGCTCCTGCTCCTGGGCCATCCAGTCGGTGGTTGCCGCGCCATCGTGTACTTCACCCAGCTTATGGCTCATCCCGGTGTAAAACAGGATGCGCTCGGTGGTGGTGGTTTTACCGGCATCGATATGCGCGGAGATACCGATGTTGCGATAACGTTCGAGGGGGATGGGTCGGGGCATGATGCGTCCTTAGTCGTTTTGACTGTCAGTCTGCGGTCGGAATGATCCGCAGTTCATTTCACTGCCGCTTATGATAGTACAATTGTACGAGTATATTCGAACTATTTTGACTATTATTATGATTGGTCAGGTTGCGGCGGCGCGCGTGGTATCAGACCTGGAGTTTGGGTATAGTAGCCGCCAGCCGCCGATACGGGCTGCGACCGCCATGCGCCGCGCCAACGCCGACACAGGATTATTATGATCGCCAATCACCCCGAACGAGAACAAATTCGCCTGGAAAATGTCCTTTCCGCGCTCGGCAACCCGCTGCGACTGGAGATCATCCGCACGCTGGCCGACGGCAGCGAGCAGAGCTGCAACGCGCTGCGTCAGGAAGGGGTGGCCAAGTCCACCATGACCCACCACTGGCGCGTCCTGCGCGACAGCGGTGTGATCTGGCAGCGGCCTCAGGGACGGGAGAATATGATTTCGCTGCGCCGGGAAGATCTGGACGCCCGTTTTCCCGGCCTGCTGGATACGCTGCTGAACGTGATGCAGCAGCCATGAATCGCTAACCGACAGCCTACTCCTCCCCCGCCAGCCGCTGATACTGTCTGAAACGGGCCCGGGCATCGTCCTCCGTTTGCCGGAACAGGGCGTCCGCCAGATCCGGTGTGGTTTTGTGCAGCGCGGCATAGCGCACCTCGCCGAGCAAAAAGTCGCGGAAGCTCTCTTCCGGCTCTTCGGAGTCCAGTATAAACGGCGTTTTGCCCTCGGCTTCGCGCTGCGGATGATAGCGCCACAGGTGCCAGTATCCCGCCTCCACCGCCCGCTTCGCCTCGCGCTGACTGCAGCGCATCCCGGCTTTCAGACCGTGGTTGATACAGGCGGCGTAGGCGATCACCAGCGACGGCCCCGGCCAGGCTTCGGCCTCGGCGATGGCCCGCAGGGTCTGATCTTTATCGGCGCCCATGGCGATCTGGGCGACGTAAACATTGCCGTAGCTCATCGCCATCATGCCGAGATCTTTTTTCCGCGTGCGTTTCCCCTGCGCGGCAAATTTGGCGATCGCCGCCACCGGGGTCGACTTGGACGACTGGCCGCCGGTGTTGGAGTAGACCTCGGTATCAAACACCAGAATATTGACGTCTTCCCCGCTGGCCAGCACATGATCGAGGCCGCCGAAGCCGATATCGTAGGCCCAGCCATCGCCGCCGAAGATCCACTGCGAACGCCGGACGAAATAGTCACGGTTCTGCCAGAGCTGCTCCAGCAGCGGAACCCCCTCTTTTTCCGCCGCCAGCAACGCACTGAGGCGGTCCGCGCGTTCGCGGGTCCCCTCCCCCTCATCCTGCTGCGCCAGCCACTGCCGCATCGCGGCGTGAAGCGCGTCGCTGACCGGCAGGGCCAGGGCGCGGGTCATCTCCTCGGCGATCTGTTGGCGGATCGCCTGGCCGCCAAGCATCATGCCAAGCCCGAACTCGGCGTTATCCTCGAACAGCGAGTTTGCCCAGGCCGGCCCGTGGCCGCGGTGGTTGGTGGTATAGGGCATTGAAGGCGCGCTGGCGCCCCAAATCGAAGAACAGCCCGTGGCGTTGGCGATCAGCATCCGGTCGCCAAACAGCTGGGTGATCAGCCGGGCATAGGGTGTTTCGCCGCAGCCCGCACAGGCGCCGGAAAACTCCAGCAGCGGCGTTTCGAACTGGCTGCCTTTGACCGTCGTTTTGCGAAACGGGTTGTCTTTTGGCGCCAGCCCCAGGGCGTAATCCCAGACCGGGGCCATCGCGCGCTGGCTGTCGAGGGAGACCATCTGCAGCGCCTTGCCGCGCGACGGGCAGCTCTCCACACAGTTGCCGCAGCCGGAGCAGTCCAGCGGCGAGATAGCCAGATGATAGTGGTAGTCTTTGGCCCCCTGGGCCGGTTTGCTCAGCAGCCCGGCGGGCGCCGCGTCCTGCTCTTCAGCGCTCAGCAACGCCGGGCGGATCGCCGCATGCGGGCAGACGAAAGCGCACTGGTTACACTGGGTGCAGCCGTCGGGCTGCCAGACCGGCACCTCCAGGGCAATGCCGCGCTTCTCCCAGGCGGCGGTGCCGGAGGGAAAGGTGCCGTCTTCCATCCCGGCGAAGGCGCTCACCGGCAGCAGGTCGCCGCGCTGGCGGTTCATGGGCTGCAGAATATCGCGGATAAAGTCCGGCATCAGGGTTGTCGCCTGCGGCGCCGGCGCCTCGAGGGTCGCCCAGTGGGCGGGAACCGTCACCCGACGCAGCGCCGCCATCCCCAGCTCGATAGCCCGCTGGTTCATCTCAATGACGCTCGCCCCTTTGCTGCCATAGCTTTTCTCCACCGCCTGCTTGAGATAGTCCGCCGCGGTTTGCGGATCGATAATGGCCGTCAGCTTAAAGAACGCCGCCTGCATCAGCATGTTAAAGCGCCCGCCGAGGCCCAGCTCGCGGGCGATGTCCACCGCGTTGAGGGTATAAAAGTCGATCTTTTCCTGCGCCAGATAGCGCCGGACGCTGACCGGCAGGTGCTGCTCCAGCTCCGCCTCGGACCAGCTGCAGTTGAGCAGAAAAGTGCCCCCCGGCTTCAGCCCCTCCAGCAGGTCGTAGCGGTCGACATAGGATTGCTGAGAGCAGGCGATAAAATCGGCCCGGTGGATCAGGTAGGGCGAGGTGATCGGCCGATCGCCAAAGCGCAGGTGTGAGACGGTGATCCCCCCGGACTTTTTCGAGTCGTAGGAAAAGTAGGCCTGAGCGTAGAGCGGCGTGTTATCGCCGATGATCTTGATGGCGCTTTTGTTCGCCCCGACGGTACCATCCGAGCCCATGCCCCAGAATTTGCAGGCAGTGATCCCGGCATGGGAGACCGCCAGCGGTTCCTGCCGGGCGGGCAGCGAGGTAAAAGTGACATCATCGACAATGCCCAGGGTAAAGCCGTCCTTCGGCAGCGGCTGCCTGAGGTTATCAAACACCGCGGCGATATCGTTGGGCAGCACGTCCTTACCGCCGAGCGCGTAGCGGCCGCCGACGATCAGCGGCGCATCGTCGCGTTGATAGAAGGCGTTCTTAACGTCGAGGCACAGCGGTTCTGCCTGCGCCCCCGGCTCTTTGGTGCGGTCAAGGACGGCAATACGCTGCACGCTGGCGGGCAGTTGGGCGAAGAAGTGCGCCAGCGAGAACGGCCGATAGAGATGAACGCTGAGCAGCCCCACCTTCTCCCCCGCCGCATTGAGCGTCTCCACCACCTCCTGGACGGTGTCGCACACTGAGCCCATGGCGATAATCACCCGCTCGGCGTCCGGCGCGCCGTGGTAATTAAACAGGTGATATTCCCGCCCGGTCAGCGCGGTGATTTTCGCCATATAGCTTTCCACCAGATCGGGCAGCGCGAGGTAGAAGCGGTTACCGGCCTCCCGCTCCTGGAAGTAGATATCCGGGTTTTGCGCGGTGCCGCGGATCACCGGGTGATCCGGGTGCAGCGCCTGACGACGAAAGCGCTCCAGCGCCGGGCGGTCCAGCAGCGTCGCCAGTTGCTCATACGCCAGCACCTCGATCTTCTGTATTTCGTGCGAAGTACGAAAGCCGTCGAAGAAGTTGATAAACGGTATCCGCCCGGCGATCGCCGCCAGGTGAGCCACCGCCGACAGGTCCATCACCTGCTGAACGTTATTCTCCACCAGCATGGCGCAGCCGGTCTGGCGCACCGCCATCACGTCCTGATGGTCGCCAAAAATATTCAGCGAATTGGTCGCCAGCGCCCGGGCGCTGACGTGAAAGACGCCCGGCAGCAGCTCCCCGGCGATTTTGTATAAATTGGGGATCATCAGCAGCAGCCCCTGCGACGCGGTGTAGGTGGTGGTGAGCGCCCCCGCCTGCAGCGCGCCGTGCACCGCCCCGGCGGCACCGGCTTCAGACTGCATCTCCATCAGGCGCACCGGTCTACCAAAGAGGTTCTTTTTCCCCTTAGCGGCCCATTCATCGACATTTTCCGCCATCGGCGTGGAGGGGGTGATGGGATAGATGGCCGCCACGTCGGTAAAGGCGTAGGAGATCCAGGCCGCCGCCGCGTTGCCATCCATTGTTTTCATGTTTCCGGACATCGTTCAATCCTCGAAGGTGAGCGTTCTCTTTACCGCGACAGCCCGCGGCAAACCCTGTTTCCTCTTCAAGCACAGCCTGTGCCAGCTCGCGAATTGCCGCCTGTCGCTTATTAATTCAACAGGTTAAGGGAAGAAAGGCGCAGATCCGTCCGGCGGAATTGCGGGGAATAAGACACAGGGCGCGACAAGCTGTTGAACAGGCGACAAAGCGCCGCGCCGGGCCGGTGGCGGGAAATTGTTCTGTTTCGCACATTTGGTGGCGTTATTGTGCCGTTTGCGCAGGCCCCCTGCGCGGCCGATTTACAAAAAATACTTACTTATCAAACGCATAAATAAAAAATTACAGCTGGTATGTTCCCTGCACTTCTCTGCTGGCAAACACTCAACAACAGGAGAAGTCACCATGACCATGCGTCAATGCGCTATCTACGGTAAAGGCGGTATCGGTAAATCCACCACCACCCAGAATCTCGTCGCGGCTCTCGCCGAGATGGGTAAGAAAGTGATGATCGTCGGCTGCGATCCGAAGGCGGACTCCACCCGTCTGATCCTCCATGCGAAAGCCCAGAACACCATTATGGAGATGGCGGCGGAAGTGGGCTCGGTCGAGGATCTGGAGCTCGAAGACGTGCTGCAAATCGGCTATGGCGATGTCCGTTGCGCCGAATCCGGCGGCCCGGAGCCAGGCGTCGGCTGTGCCGGACGCGGGGTGATCACCGCCATCAACTTCCTCGAAGAAGAAGGCGCCTATGAAGAAGATCTGGATTTCGTCTTCTATGACGTCCTCGGCGATGTGGTCTGCGGCGGCTTCGCTATGCCGATCCGCGAAAACAAAGCCCAGGAGATCTACATCGTCTGCTCCGGCGAGATGATGGCGATGTATGCCGCCAACAATATCTCCAAAGGGATCGTGAAGTACGCCAAATCCGGCAAGGTACGCCTCGGCGGCCTGATCTGTAACTCGCGTAAAACCGACCGCGAAGATGAGCTGATCATCGCCCTGGCGGAGAAGCTTGGCACCCAGATGATCCACTTCGTTCCCCGCGACAACATTGTGCAGCGCGCGGAGATCCGCCGGATGACGGTGATCGAGTACGACCCGACTTGTCAGCAGGCCAACGAATATCGTCAACTGGCGCAGAAGATCGTCAATAACACCAAAAAAGTGGTGCCGACCCCCTGCACCATGGACGAGCTGGAGTCGCTGCTGATGGAGTTCGGCATCATGGAAGAAGAAGACACCAGCATCATTGGTAAAACCGCCGCTGAAGAAAACGCGGCCTGAGTACAGGATCCTCACCATGACCAACGCAACAGGCGAACGTAACCTTGCGCTCATCCAGGAAGTCCTGGAGGTGTTTCCCGAAACCGCGCGCAAAGAGCGCAGAAAGCACATGATGATCAGCGATCCGCAGATGGAGAGCGTCGGCAAGTGCATTATCTCGAACCGTAAATCGCAGCCCGGAGTGATGACCGTGCGCGGCTGCGCCTACGCCGGCTCGAAAGGGGTGGTGTTTGGGCCAATCAAAGACATGGCCCATATCTCGCACGGCCCCATCGGCTGCGGCCAGTACTCGCGCGCCGGACGGCGCAACTACTATACCGGCGTCAGCGGTGTCGACAGCTTCGGCACCCTGAACTTCACCTCTGATTTTCAGGAGCGCGATATTGTCTTCGGCGGCGATAAAAAGCTGAGCAAACTGATCGAAGAGATGGAGCTGCTGTTCCCGTTGACCAAAGGGATCACTATCCAGTCGGAGTGCCCGGTGGGCCTCATCGGCGATGACATCAGCGCCGTGGCCAACGCCAGCAGCAAGGCGCTGGAAAAACCGGTGATCCCGGTGCGCTGCGAAGGCTTTCGCGGCGTCTCACAGTCGCTGGGCCACCATATCGCCAACGACGTGGTGCGCGACTGGGTGCTGAACAATCGCGAAGGGCAGCCGTTTGCCAGCACCCCGTACGATGTCGCCATCATTGGCGATTACAACATCGGCGGCGACGCCTGGGCCTCGCGCATTCTGCTGGAAGAGATGGGGCTGCGGGTAGTGGCGCAGTGGTCCGGCGACGGCACCCTGGTGGAGATGGAGAACACCCCGTTCGTTAAGCTCAACCTCGTCCACTGCTACCGCTCGATGAACTATATCGCCCGCCATATGGAGGAGAAACATCAGATCCCGTGGATGGAATATAACTTCTTCGGCCCGACCAAAATCGCCGAATCACTGCGCAAAATCGCCGATCAATTTGATGACACCATTCGCGCCAATGCGGAAGCGGTGATCGCCAAATATGAGGGGCAGATGGCGGCCATCATCGCCAAATATCGCCCGCGGCTGGAGGGGCGCAAAGTGCTGCTGTACATGGGGGGGCTGCGGCCGCGCCACGTCATCGGCGCCTATGAGGATCTCGGGATGGAGATCATCGCCGCCGGCTACGAGTTTGCCCATAACGATGATTACGACCGCACCCTGCCGGACCTGAAAGAGGGCACTCTGCTGTTTGACGATGCCAGCAGCTATGAGCTGGAGACCTTCGTCAAAGCGCTGAAGCCCGACCTCATCGGCTCCGGGATCAAAGAGAAATATATCTTCCAGAAAATGGGGGTGCCGTTCCGCCAGATGCACTCCTGGGACTATTCCGGCCCCTATCACGGCTATGACGGCTTCGCCATCTTTGCCCGCGATATGGATATGACCCTGAACAATCCGGCGTGGAACGAACTGACTGCCCCGTGGCTGAAGTCTGCGTGATTGCCCCTTCACTATCCCGTCAGTCCACCGATTTGTGGCGCGGGAGGAGAACACCATGAGCCAAACGATCGATAAAATTCTCAGCTGTTATCCGCTGTTTGAACAGGATGAATACCAGACCCTGTTCCAGAACAAAAAGAGCCTTGAAGAGGCGCACGACGCACAGCGCGTCCAGGAGGTGTTTGCCTGGACCACCACCGCCGAGTATGAAGCGCTGAACTTCCAGCGCGAGGCGCTGACCGTCGACCCGGCCAAAGCCTGCCAGCCGCTCGGCGCCGTACTCTGCGCGCTGGGGTTCGCCGGTACCCTGCCCTACGTGCACGGCTCCCAGGGCTGCGTCGCCTATTTTCGCACCTACTTTAACCGCCATTTTAAAGAGCCGGTGGCCTGCGTCTCCGACTCCATGACCGAGGACGCGGCGGTGTTCGGCGGCAACAACAACATGAATCTGGGCCTGCAGAATGCCAGCGCGTTGTATAAACCCGAGATTATCGCCGTCTCCACCACCTGCATGGCCGAGGTGATCGGCGACGATCTGCAGGCGTTTATCGCCAATGCCAAAAAAGAGGGATTTGTCGACGACAGCATCGCCATTCCTTACGCCCATACCCCCAGCTTTATCGGCAGCCATGTCACCGGCTGGGACAATATGTTCGAAGGGTTCGCGAAGACCTTTACCGCTGACTACGCCGGGCAGCCGGGCAAACTGCAAAAGCTCAATCTGGTGACCGGATTTGAGACCTATCTCGGCAACTTCCGCGTGCTGAAGCGGATGATGGCGCAGATGGATGTCCCGTGCAGCCTGCTCTCCGACCCATCCGAGGTGCTCGACACCCCCGCCGACGGCCATTACCGGATGTACGCCGGCGGCACCAGCCAGCAGGAGATCAAAACCGCGCCGGACGCCATTGACACCCTGCTGCTGCAGCCGTGGCAGCTGGTGAAAAGCAAAAAGGTGGTTCAGGAGATGTGGAATCAGCCCGCGACGGAGGTGGCCGTTCCGTTGGGTCTGGCCGCTACCGACGCGCTGCTGATGACCGTCAGTCAGCTAACCGGCAAACCGATCGCCGACGCCCTGACCCTGGAGCGCGGCCGGCTGGTGGACATGATGCTGGACTCCCACACCTGGCTGCACGGCAAAAAATTCGGCCTCTATGGCGATCCGGATTTCGTGATGGGCCTGACGCGCTTCCTGCTGGAGCTGGGCTGCGAGCCGACGGTGATCCTCAGCCATAACGCCAATAAACGCTGGCAAAAAGCGATGAAGAAAATGCTCGATGCCTCGCCGTACGGCCAGGACAGCGAAGTGTTCATCAACTGCGACCTGTGGCACTTCCGGTCGCTGATGTTCACCCGCCAGCCGGACTTTATGATCGGTAACTCCTACGGCAAGTTTATCCAGCGCGATACCCTGGCGAAGGGCAAAGCCTTCGAAGTGCCGCTGATCCGTCTCGGCTTTCCGCTGTTCGACCGCCATCATCTGCACCGCCAGACCACCTGGGGCTATGAAGGCGCAATGAACATCGTCACGACGCTGGTGAACGCCGTGCTGGAAAAACTGGACCACGACACCAGCCAGCTGGGCAAAACCGATTACAGCTTCGACCTCGTTCGTTAACCATCAGGCGCCCCGCCGCAGGCGGGGCCAGGAGGGAGTATGCCCATCGTGATTTTCCGTGAGCGCGGCGAGGCGCTGTATGCCTATATCGCCAAACAGGATCTGGAGGCTCGGGTGCTCCAGGTCGAACATGACGAGACCGACCGCTGGGGCGGCGCGATTGCCCTTGAAGGGGGGCGTCGCTACTACGTCAATCCGCAGCCGGGGCGGCCGGTCTTCCCGATAAGCCTGCGCGCCACCCGCAGCACGCTGCTATAAGGAGCTGGAAATGTCCGATAACGATACCCTTTTCTGGCGTCTGCTGGCGCTGTTCCAGACGCTGCCGGAGCTGCAGCCGGTGCAAGTCGTCGACTGGCTGGCGCAGGAGTGCGGCGAGACCTTGACCCCGGCACGCTTAACCACCCTGACGCAGTCTCAGCTGGCCGCCAGCTTTCCTTCGGCGACGGCGGTGATGTCCCCGGCCCGCTGGGCGCGGGTCATCGCCTGCCTGCAGGGGGCGCTGCCCGGCCATTTGCGCATCGCCCGCCACCCTCAGCGAACGCCGCAGCTGCGGGTCGCCTTTTGTTCGCAGGATGGCCTGGCCATCAATGGCCATTTTGGCCAGAACCGGCTGTTTTTTATCTATACCTTCGATGACCAGGGCGGCTGGCTGGAGGATCTGCGCCGCTATGCCTCCCCTTCGGCGGTGTCTGACGCCAGCGAGATGCGCGCCAGGCTACTGAAGGATTGCCATTTGCTGTTTTGTCAGGAGATTGGCGGGCCTGCCGCCGCGAGGTTGATCCGCCATCAGATCCATCCGATGAAAGCGCCGCCGGGCACGACGATTCAGGCGCAGTGCGCCGCGGTGAGCGCGATGCTGGCCGGTCGGCTGCCGCCGTGGCTGGCGAAGCGCCTCAACCGGGATAACCCTCTGGAGGAACGTGTTTTTTAATCGTTGTGTTGTGCTTGTTGCCCGCCGACCCCGCGGGCCTTTTTTTACCCCTGCAGGGACATCCTTTCTTTCAGCAAGGCAAGCGCCGCAGGACAGGGACAAAAGTGACAGCGGGGGGTTGGGCGCATCAGGAAAATTGGCGAGAACGCAGGCGCGCATCCAGGACTGGCCGCCAGGACGGCGGCCAGAGGGCGGTCGAGACAGGGATGTCGAGTCCGCCCGTTCCGCCAGATGAAGCCGGAGTGGAGCGGACCGCGCAGCGGCAATTTTCAGCGCCATGCGGGGGGTCATGGGGGGCGGGCGAAACGCCCCCCATGCCGTTCACCCGCAGAGGGCGCGATGAAATAGAGAGGAAGGTCGGTGAACGGAATAGTCCACCTTATCGACCTTTCCCGCCATTCACCAGTCTGCAGCAATACTGTCGCGGTAAATCCAGTTATCAGCGCGATAAATCATGCCCCCCTTGTCCGATTGTTGCCTTTGTCGCAAAACCCACAACCCTTTTTCCTTAAAAATCAATCCCCCTCTCCCTGGAGCGCGAATTGCATCACCTCTCCGGTCTCCCACCGTCAACGAGGTCACTATGAAGGGAAAGGAAATTCTGGCGCTGCTGGACGAACCCGCCTGCGAGCACAACCAGAAGCAAAAATCCGGCTGCAGCGCCCCTAAGCCCGGCGCCACCGCCGGCGGCTGCGCCTTCGACGGCGCGCAGATAACGCTCCTGCCCATCGCCGACGTCGCGCACCTGGTGCACGGCCCCATCGGCTGCGCGGGCAGCTCGTGGGATAACCGCGGCAGCATCAGCGCCGGCCCGGCCCTCAACCGGCTCGGCTTTACCACCGATCTCAACGAACAGGATGTGATTATGGGCCGCGGCGAACGCCGCCTGTTCCACGCCGTGCGTCACATCGTCGACCGCTATCATCCGGCGGCGGTCTTTATCTACAACACCTGCGTACCGGCGATGGAGGGCGATGACATCGAGGCGGTATGCCAGGCCGCGCAGACCGCCACCGGCGTGCCGGTCATCGCCATTGACGCCGCCGGCTTCTACGGCAGCAAAAATCTTGGCAACCGGATGGCGGGCGATGTGATGCTCAGGCAGGTGATTGGCCAGCGCGAACCCGCCCCGTGGCCGGACAACACGCCCTTTGCCCCGGCCCAGCGCCACGATATCGGCCTGATTGGCGAATTCAATATCGCCGGCGAGTTCTGGCAGGTCCAGCCGCTGCTCGACGAGCTGGGGATCCGCGTCCTCGGCAGCCTCTCCGGCGACGGCCGCTTTGCCGAGATCCAGACCCTGCACCGGGCGCAGGCCAATATGCTGGTCTGCTCGCGGGCGCTGATCAACGTCGCCCGGGGGCTGGAGCTGCGCTACGGCACGCCGTGGTTTGAAGGCAGCTTCTACGGGATCCGCGCCACCTCCGACGCCCTGCGCCAGCTGGCGGCGCTGCTGGGGGATGACGACCTGTGCCGCCGCACCGAGGCGCTGATCGCCCGCGAGGAGCGAGCGGCGGAGCAGGCGCTGGCGCCGTGGCGCGAGCAGCTCCGCGGGCGCAAGGTGCTGCTCTACACCGGCGGCGTGAAATCCTGGTCGGTGGTCTCGGCCCTGCAGGATCTCGGCATGACCGTGGTGGCCACCGGCACGCGGAAATCCACCGAGGAGGATAAACAGCGGATCCGGGAGCTGATGGGCGACGAGGCGGTGATGCTTGAGGAGGGCAACGCCCGCACCCTGCTCGACGTGGTGTACCGCTATCAGGCGGATCTGATGATCGCCGGCGGACGCAATATGTACACCGCCTGGAAAGCCCGGCTGCCATTTCTCGATATCAATCAGGAGCGGGAGCACGCCTACGCTGGCTACCAGGGCATCATCACCCTCGCCCGCCAGCTTTGTCTGACCCTCGCCAGCCCCGTCTGGCCGCAAACGCATGCCCGCGCCCCGTGGCGCTAGGAGAACACCATGGCAGACCTTATCCGTAGCGAAAAACCGCTGGCGGTGAGCCCGATTAAAACCGGGCAACCGCTCGGGGCGATCCTCGCCAGCCTCGGGCTGGCCCAGGCCATCCCGCTGGTCCACGGCGCCCAGGGCTGCAGCGCCTTCGCCAAAGTTTTCTTTATTCAGCATTTCCATGACCCGGTGCCGCTGCAGTCGACGGCCATGGATCCGACCGCCACGATCATGGGGGCCGACGGCAATATCTTCACCGCGCTCGACACCCTCTGCCAGCGCCACAGTCCGCAGGCCATCGTGCTGCTCAGCACCGGTCTGGCGGAAGCGCAGGGCAGCGATATCGCCCGGGTGGTGCGCCAGTTTCGCGAGGCGCATCCCCGCCATAACGGGGTGGCGATCCTCACCGTCAACACCCCGGATTTTTTTGGCTCTATGGAAAACGGCTACAGCGCGGTGATCGAGAGCATCATCGAGCAGTGGGTGGCGCCGACGCCGCGGCCGGGGCAGCGCCCCCGGCGGGTCAACCTGCTGGTCAGCCACCTCTGTTCGCCAGGGGATATCGAATGGCTGAGCCGCTGCGTGGAGGCCTTTGGCCTGCAGCCGGTGGTCCTGCCGGACCTCTCGCTGTCGATGGATGGCCACCTCGGTCAGGGGGATTTTACGCCCCTGACCCAGGGCGGCGCCTCGCTGCGCCAGATTGCGCAGATGGGCCAGAGTCTGGGCAGCTTCGCCATCGGCGTGTCAATGCAGCGGGCGGCATCCCTCCTGAGCCAGCGCAGCCGGGGGGACGTGATCGCCCTGCCGCACCTGATGACTCTCGACCACTGCGATACCTTTATCCATCAGCTGGCGAAGCTGTCCGGACGCCGCGTACCGGCCTGGATTGAGCGCCAGCGCGGCCAGCTGCAGGATGCGATGATCGACTGCCATATGTGGCTGCAGGGCCAGCGCATGGCGATGGCCGCGGAGGGCGACCTGCTGGCGGCATGGTGTGATTTCGCCCGCAGCCAGGGGATCCAGCCCGGCCCGCTGGTCGCCCCCACCAGCCACCCCAGCCTGCGCCAGCTGCCGGTCGAGCAGGTGGTGCCGGGGGATCTTGAGGATCTCCAGCAGTTGCTGAGCCACCAACCCGCCGATCTGCTGGTGGCTAACTCGCACGCCCGCGATCTGGCGGAGCAGTTTGCCCTGCCGCTGATCCGCGTCGGCTTTCCCCTTTTCGACCGGCTCGGCGAGTTTCGCCGGGTCCGCCAGGGGTACGCCGGCATGCGCGACACGCTGTTTGAGCTGGCCAATCTGCTGCGCGACCGCCATCACCACACCGCCCTCTACCGCTCGCCGCTTCGCCAGGGCGCCGACCCCCAGCCGGCTTCAGGAGACACTTATGCCGCCCATTAACCGACAGTTTGAGATGGTCCACGCCGACGAGTGGTCGATGAAAGTCGCCTTCGCCAGCTCCGATTACCGCCACGTCGATCAGCATTTTGGCGCCACGCCCCGGCTGGTGGTCTACGGCGTCAAGGCGGATCGAGTCACCCTGCTGCGGGTGGTGGAGTTCCCGGTCGTCAGCGGCCATCAGACCGAGAAGATAGCCGAGCGTGTCCACGCCCTGGAGGATTGCGTCACCCTGTTCTGCGTGGCGATTGGCGAGGCGGTTTTTCGCCAGCTGCTGCAGGTGGGCGTCCGCGCCGAACGGGTTCCCGACCAAACCACCATCCTCGGCTTACTGCAGGAGATCCAGCTCTCCTGGTATGAAAAAGCGCAGCGCCGCAGCGCGCGGCAACGCGACCCGCAGCGCTTTAACCGCCTGCTGGAGGAGCAGACATGGCGGGAGGAGCCCGACCCGCAGCCCTGAGCCTGTCGTTTATGTGACAAAGCCCACAAAACGCCACAACAGTGTCGGCTCTGTCGGGGGAGCTGATTCAGCCAGATAATTAATAAATAAGGTTTTTATGCGTTGGTACTGCAATTGCTTGGGGAACAGTACCACCGCCAGTCTGCGGTGCACCGCGCCCCGGCGTTTTCGTCATCATCCCTGGAGCTGACAGCATGTGGAACTACTCCGAGAAAGTGAAAGACCATTTTTTTCATCCCCGCAACGCGCGCGTGGTCGACAACGCCAACGCGGTGGGCGATGTGGGTTCATTAAGCTGCGGCGATGCGCTGCGCCTGATGCTGCGGGTTGATCCGCACACCGAGATCATCGAGGAGGCCGGCTTCCAGACCTTCGGCTGCGGCAGCGCCATCGCCTCCTCTTCCGCGCTGACGGAGCTGATTATCGGCCACACCCTGACCGAAGCCGGGCAGATCACCAACCAGCAGATCGCCGACTACCTCGACGGTCTGCCGCCGGAGAAAATGCACTGCTCGGTGATGGGCCAGGAGGCGCTGCGTGCGGCCATCGCCCATTTTCGCGGCGAAAGCCTTGAGGAGGAGCATGAGGAGGGCAAGCTGATCTGTAAATGCTTCGGCGTCGACGAAGGGCATATTCGCCGGGCCGTGGTGAACAACGGCCTGACCACCCTCGAGGAAGTGATCAACTACACCAAGGCCGGCGGGGGCTGTACCGCCTGCCATGAAAAAATTGAGCTGGCGCTGGCGGCGATCCTCGCCCAACAGCCGCCCGCCCCCCTGCCGGCGGAGACGACCCAGGATGCGCACTGGCAAAGCGTGGTCGATACCATCAACGAGCTGCGCCCGCACATTCAGGCCGACGGCGGCGACATGACGCTGGTGAGCGTCACCCCGCGCCAGGTGACCGTCAGCCTCTCCGGCAGCTGCAGCGGCTGCATGATGACCGACATGACCCTCGCCTGGCTGCAGCAGAAGCTGATGGAGCGTACCGGAAGTTACATGGACGTGGTGGCGGCCCCGGCCGCGGTTAACTAACCCAAGGGGGATACGATGAAACCTGTTTATCTCGATAACAACGCCACCACCCGTCTCGACCCGATGGTTCTCGACGCGATGATGCCCTTTTTGACCGACTTTTACGGCAATCCGTCGTCGATACACGATTTTGGTCTGCCGGCGCAGGCCGCCCTTGAACGGGCGCACCAACAGGTGGCCGCCCTGCTCGGAGCCGACTACCCCAGCGAGATCATCTTTACCTCCTGCGCCACCGAGGCCACCACCACCGCCATCGTCTCGGCGGTGGCCCTGATGCCGGAGCGGCGCGAGATCATCACCAGCGTGGTCGAACATCCCGCCACCCTGGCGGTGTGCGAACAGCTGGAGCGCCAGGGATACCTGATCCACCGTATCGCCGTGGATCGGCAGGGGGCCCTCGATATGGCGCAGTTTCGGGCGGCGCTTAGCCCGCGCGTGGCGCTGGTCAGCATTATGTGGGCCAATAACGAAACCGGCGTCATGTTCCCGGTGCCCGAGCTGGCGGAGCTGGCCCATGAGCAGGGCGCGCTGTTTCACTGCGACGCCGTGCAGGTGGTGGGCAAAATCCCGATGGCGCTCAGCCAGACGCGGATCGATATGCTCTCCTGCTCGGCGCATAAATTCCACGGCCCCAAAGGGGTGGGCTGCCTCTGGCTGCGGCGGGGAACGCGGTTTCGCCCGCTGCTGCGCGGCGGCCACCAGGCGCATGGCCGGCGGGCCGGTACGGAAAATATCAGCGGCATTGTCGGGATGGGCGCCGCCAGCGAGCTGGCGCAGGTCCATCTCCCGGGCATGGCGCAGATTAGCCAGCTGCGCGATCGCCTTGCACACCATCTCCAGGCCACTATCCCGGCGGTAACGGTGATGGGCGGCAGCCAGCCGCGGGTGCCCGGCACGCTTAATCTGGCCTTCGAGTGCATTGAAGGCGAGGCGATCCTGCTGCTGATGAATCAGGCCGGGATCGCCGCCTCCAGCGGCAGCGCCTGCACCTCCGGCTCGCTGGAGCCGTCGCACGTCATGCGGGCGATGAATATCCCCTACACCGCGGCCCACGGCACCGTTCGCTTCTCCCTCTCGCGCTACACCCGGGAAAAAGAGATCGACTACGTCATCGCCGCCCTGCCGCCCATTATCGACCGGCTGCGCGCCCTGTCGCCCTACTGGCGGAACGGCCAGCCGCACCTGCAGGATGGCGCCTTCACGCCGGTCTACGGTTAAGACGGAGAGACGAAAATGGGACGCGTACTGATCAATGACACCACCCTGCGCGATGGCGAACAGAGTCCCGGCGTGGCCTTCCAGGCCAGCGAAAAAATCGCCATCGCCGAGGCGCTGTACGCGGCGGGGATCGAGGCGCTGGAGGTCGGCACCCCGGCGATGGGCGAGGAGGAGTGCGCCCGTATCCGGCTGGTGCGCCGTCAGCTCCCGGGCGCCACGCTGATGACCTGGTGCCGAATGCAGGCCGGCGAAATTCGCCAGAGCGCCGAGCTGGGCATGGACTGGGTGGATATCTCCATTCCCGCCTCCGACAAGCTGCGGCAGTACAAACTGCGCGAGAGCTTACCGCTGCTGCTGGAGCGGCTGGCGGCCCTGATCCACCTCGCCCACACCCTTGGCCTGAAGGTCTGCATTGGCTGTGAGGACGCCTCGCGAGCCAGCGACGCGACGCTGCAGGACATTGCCCGGCAGGCCGGCGAGGCGGGAGCCACCCGTCTGCGCTATGCCGATACCCTCGGTATCCTCGACCCGTTCACTACCGCGGCGCAGATCGCCGCCCTGCGCCGCGTCTGGCCCGGCGAACTCGAGATGCACGCCCATAACGATCTGGGCCTGGCTACCGCCAACACCCTGGCGGCGGTCCGCGCCGGGGCCACCAGCGTGAACACCACCGTGCTGGGCCTGGGCGAACGCGCGGGCAACGCGGCGCTGGAGACCGTGGCGCTCGGGCTGGAGCGCTGCCTGGGCGTCGAGACCGGGGTGCGTTTCACCGCCCTGCCGGCGCTGTGCGAACAGGTGGCCCTCGCCACCCGCCGCCCGGTGGATCCCCAGCAGCCGCTGGTGGGTGAGCTGGTCTTTACCCACGAATCCGGCGTGCACGTCGCGGCGCTGCTGCGCGACAGCGAGAGCTATCAGGCGATCGACCCCGCCCTGCTGGGCCGCGGCTATCGGCTGGTGCTGGGCAAACACTCTGGTCGCCAGGCGGTTAACGGCGTCTTCGACCGGATGGGCTATCACCTGACGTCAGCGCAAATTGACCAGCTGCTGCCCGCGCTCCGCCACTTTGCGGAAACCGGTAAACGCAGCCCGCGGGATGATGAGCTGGCGGCAATCTTTCACGCGCTCTGCGGCGCCGAAACGCTGCAGGCCAGGGGGTAAGCATGGAGTGGTTTTATCAGATCCCCGGCGTAGACGACCTGCGCTCCGCCGACGCCTTCTTTCAGTTTTTCGCCGTTCCCTACCAGCCCGAGCGTCTGGCCCATTGCAGCCTGCCGGTGCTGGCCGCCTTTCACCGTAAGCTGAAGGCGGAAGTGCCTCTGCTCAACCAGCTGGAGGAGAACCCGCGCGCGCACTGGCTGCTGGCGCGCCGGCTGCTGGCGGAGAGTTATCAGCAACAGTTCGAGGAGAACAGGCCATGAGACCCACATTCACCTTTAGCGAAGCGGTCCGCGTCGTGCGCGCCATCCGCAACGATGGCACCTATGCGGGCCTGCCATCCGGCGCCCTGCTGGTGCGCCGGGGCAGCATCGGCTATGTCCGCGACTGGGGGGTGTTCTTGCAGGACCAGATCATCTACCAGATCCACTTCCCGGACTGTGACCGGGTTGTCGGCTGCCGCGAACAGGAGCTGATTGCCGGCGATCGGCCCTGGCTGGCGGGGAATCTGCAGTATGGCGATAACGTCACCTGCCAGACGGCGCTGACGTTGCAGGGCGAAGTGGTGGTCAACGTCGGTCAGCAGGGGCGCATTGAAGCCACCGATCGGGGCGAGCGCGGCGACGGCTATATCGTCGACTTCGGCGGCCGCTGGTTCCAGGTGCCGGTGACCGCGCTGGCCCTGGCAGAGGAGGAAGAATAATGCAGCCATGGCAACGATTTGGCCGGCGGCGGCTGGCGCAGAGCCGCTGGAACTGCGAACCGGCGGCCATCGCCGCGGCGGACCGGGAGGCCTTCGAGGCGGCCTGGCAGCGTCAGGCCAGCGTGGAGCAGGCGCTGGTCGCCCAGGTCGCGGCGGAGGCGATCCCCGCCGCGCTACGGGAAGGCCTCGCCGCTTCGCTGGGCGCCTGGCTGGATGAGGGCGGGTTTACCCCGCCGGAGCGGGCGGCGATCGTCCTGCACCATGCCCGGCTGGAAACCGCCTTCGCCGGGATTGCCAGCCAGGCGCCGCAGCCGGATCCCGCCACGGTGCAGGCCTGGTATCTGCGGCATCAGGCGCAGTTTATCCGCCCGGAACAGCGCCTGACCCGCCATCTGCTGCTCACCGTCGATGGCGATGAGCAGGCGGTTTACTCGCGCATCCAGGCGCTTCATGGGCAAATCGCGGCCTCCCGCGAGGCGTTTGCGCCGCTGGCCCAGCGACACTCCCACTGTCCGAGCGCGCTGGACGGCGGACTGCTGGGGTGGATCGGCCGGGGGCTGCTTTATCCGCAGCTGGAGGAGGCCCTGTTTGCGCTGACGGAAAACGCGCTGAGCGCGCCGGTGGCCAGCGAGCTGGGCTGGCACCTGGTATGGTGCGAAGCCATCCGCCCCGCCGCGCCGATGACGCCTGAGCAGGCGCTGGAAAGCGCCCGCGATTACCTCAGTCAACAGAGCCAGCGCCGCCACCAGCGCCAGTGGCTGGCTGAGATGTTAGCGCGCCAGCCGGGGCTGTGCGGGTAGCCGACAGGCTACCCGCCATCGCCTACAGCAGATGCGGTTTAATCTCCTCAAGCCAGGTCGCCAGACGCGCGTCGGTCTCGTCGAACTGGTTATCCTGGTCCAGCACCAGCCCGACAAACCGCTCCCCCTCCAGCGCAGATGAGGCGCTGAACTCATACCCCTCGTTCGGCCAGCTGCCGATCATCGTCGCCCCGCGGGCGCGCAGGGCGTCGTACAGCGGCCGCAGCCCGCTGGCGAAGTTATCGGGATAGCCGCGCTGATCGCCGAGGCCAAACAGCGCCACCGTTTTCCCCTGCAGGCTGACGTCGCCGAGGGTCTGAAGAAATTCCGCCCACGACTCGCTCTCGCCCCCGGCCTCAAGGCCCGGCAGCTGGCCGTCGCCAAGCGTCGGCGTGCCCAGCAGCAGCGCCGGGTAGGCCAGCAGGTCCGCCAGCGTGGCGCGGTTAATATTGACCGGGGCGGCGGCGGCCTCCCCTAATTGCTTGTGGATCATTTTCGCGATTTTGCGGGTTTTACCGGTATCGGTGCCAAAGAAAATGCCAATGTTCGCCATAGTACGCTCCTGTCGGAATGGTGTCGGAAATAGGGATAACCGCAGGGGTATTGCGAAGGCTGTGCCAGGTTGCCCTGCACCGTGACGGCCCATCCCTGCCCCATCAGGATCGCTTCCCGCCGCAGCAGCGCCCGCGAAAGGCGGCCCCGGCGGGCCGAAAGGTAAAAATCAGCGGATTTTCCCCCTGTCGGATCAATGTTTCGTTCGGTCGTTTCGATAAGGGCGCACAGTTTGCATGGTTATCCGGGTTCGGCTCAGCCCGCCGCGATCCGCGCAGGGTGTCGGACAATTTGTCATAACTGCGACACAGGAGTTTACGATGACCCTGAATATGATGCTCGATAACGCCGCGCCGGAAGCCATCGCCGGCGCGCTGACTCAACAACATCCGGGGCTGTTTTTTACCATGGTGGAACAGGCCTCGGTGGCGATCTCACTCACCGACGCCAGCGCCAGGATCATCTACGCCAACCCGGCGTTTTGCCGCCAGACCGGCTATTCGCTGGCGCAATTGTTAAATCAGAACCCGCGCCTGCTGGCCAGCAGCCAGACGCCGCGCGAGATCTATCAGGAGATGTGGCACACCCTGCTCCA
Source organism: Klebsiella sp. 1SOBk10mer (assembly GCF_046602535.1). Taxonomy (NCBI): domain Bacteria; kingdom Pseudomonadati; phylum Pseudomonadota; class Gammaproteobacteria; order Enterobacterales; family Enterobacteriaceae; genus Klebsiella; species Klebsiella sp. 1SOBk10mer. The sequence continues at coordinate 485,530 of NZ_JBKIUP010000001.1, read as the reverse complement.
GCGTCAGCCGTGGCGCGGCCAGTTGATTAACCAGCGGCGTGACGGCGGCCTGTACCTGGTGGAGATTGACATCACTCCGGTGCTCAGTCCGCAGGGGGAACTGGAGCACTATCTGGCGATGCAGCGGGATATCAGCGTCAGCTATACCCTGGAGCAGCGGCTGCGCAACCATATGACCCTGATGGAGGCGGTGCTGAATAATATTCCCGCCGCCGTGGTGGTGGTGGACGAGCAGGATCGGGTGGTGATGGACAACCTCGCCTATAAAACCTTCTGCGCCGACTGCGGCGGCCGGGAGCTGCTCACCGAGCTGCAGGTCTCCCCTGGCCGAATGACGCCCGGCGTGGAACAGATCCTGCCGGTGGCGATCCGCGGGGCCGCGCGCTGGCTGTCGGTGACCTGCTGGCCGCTGCCCGGCGTCAGCGAAGAGGCCAGCCGCTACTTTATCGACAGCGCCCTGGCGCGAAGCCTGGTGGTGATCGCCGACTGTACCCAGCAGCGCCAGCAGCAGGAGCAGGGCCGCCTCGACCGGCTGAAGCAGCAAATGACCGCCGGCAAGCTGCTGGCGGCGATCCGCGAGTCGCTGGACGCCGCGCTGATCCAGCTGAACTGCCCGATTAACATGCTGGCGGCGGCCCGTCGGCTGAACGGCGAGAGCAGCGGCAACGTGGCGCTGGAGGCCGCCTGGCGAGAAGGGGAAGAGGCGATGGCCCGGCTCCAGCGCTGTCGCCCGTCGCTGGAACTCGAAAGCCCCGCCGTCTGGCCGCTGCAGCCCTTTTTCGACGACCTGTGCGCCCTCTACCGCACCCGCTTCGATCCCGAGGGGCTACAGCTGGAAATGGCCTCACCGCATCTGATCGGTTTTGGCCAGCGCACTCAGCTGCTGGCGTGCTTAAGCCTGTGGCTCGACCGCACCCTGGCCCTCGCCGCCGAGCTGCCTTCCGTCCCGCTGGCGATGCAGCTCTATGCCGAGGAAAACGACGGCTGGCTGGCGCTGTACCTGACCGACAACGTGCCGCTGCTGCAGGTGCGCTACGCCCACTCCCCCGACGCGCTGAATTCGCCGGGCAAAGGCATGGAGCTGCGGCTGATCCAGACCCTGGTGGCGCACCATCGCGGGGCCATCGAGCTGGCTTCCCGGCCGCAGGGCGGCACCTGCCTGACCCTGCGTTTCCCGCTGTTTAACACCCTGAACGGAGGTGAAGCATGATCCCCGAATCCGACCCGGACACCACCGTCAGACGCTTCGACCTCTCTCAGCAGTTCACCGCCATGCAGCGGATAAGCGTGGTGCTGAGCCGCGCCACCGAGGCCAGCAAAACGCTACAGGAGGTGCTCAGCGTATTGCACAACGATGCCTTTATGCAGCATGGGATGATCTGTCTTTACGACAGCGAGCAGGAGATCCTCAGTATCGAAGCGCTGCAGCAAACCGAGCAGCAGACCCTCCCCGGCAGCGCGCAGATCCGCTATCGTCCCGGCGAGGGGCTGGTGGGGACGGTGCTGGCCCAGGGGCAGTCGCTGGTGCTGCCGCGGGTCGCCGACGATCAGCGTTTTCTCGACCGTCTGAGCCTCTACGATTATGACCTGCCGTTTATCGCCGTGCCGCTGATGGGGCCCAACGCCCGGCCCATGGGAGTGCTGGCGGCCCAGCCGATGGCGCGCCAGGAAGAGCGGCTGCCGGCCTGCACCCGCTTTCTCGAAACCGTCGCCAACCTCATCGCCCAGACCATCCGGTTGATGATCCTCCCGGCCTCCGCCACCCTGCCGGGCCGCCAGCCGCCGAAGGTGGAACGGCCGCCGGCCTGCTCGTCGTCGCGCGGGGTGGGCCTTGACAATATGGTCGGCAAGAGCCCGGCGATGCGCCAGATCGTGGAGGTGATCCGCCAGGTTTCGCGCTGGGACACCACCGTGCTGGTGCGCGGCGAAAGCGGCACCGGGAAGGAGCTGATCGCCAATGCCATCCACCACCATTCGCCGCGGGCTGGCGCCGCCTTCGTCAAATTTAACTGCGCGGCGCTGCCGGACAACCTGCTGGAAAGCGAACTGTTCGGCCATGAAAAAGGCGCCTTTACCGGGGCGGTGCGCCAGCGTAAGGGGCGTTTTGAGCTGGCGGATGGTGGCACCCTGTTTCTCGACGAGATTGGCGAAAGCAGCGCCTCATTCCAGGCTAAGCTGCTGCGCATCCTCCAGGAGGGGGAGATGGAGCGGGTCGGCGGCGATGAGACCCTGCGGGTGAATGTCCGCATCATCGCTGCCACCAACCGCCACCTGGAGGAGGAGGTCCGGCTGGGCCACTTCCGCGAGGATCTTTACTATCGCCTGAACGTGATGCCCATCGCCCTGCCCCCGCTGCGCGAGCGTCAGGAGGACATCGCCGAGCTGGCGCACTTTCTGGTGCGCAAAATTGGCCAGCATCAGGGGCGCACGCTGCGGATCAGCGAGGGGGCGATCCGCCTGCTGATGGAGTACAGCTGGCCGGGCAACGTCCGCGAACTGGAGAACTGCCTCGAACGATCGGCGGTGATGTCCGAGAGCGGCCTGATCGATCGCGACGTGATCCTCTTCACCCACCAGGAACGTCCGGCCAAAGCCCTGCCCGCCAGCGGGCCAGCGGAAGACAGCTGGCTGGACAACAGCCTGGATGAACGCCAGCGGCTGATCGCCGCGCTGGAAAAAGCCGGCTGGGTGCAGGCCAAGGCGGCGCGGCTGCTGGGGATGACGCCGCGCCAGGTCGCCTACCGGATCCAGATCATGGATATCACCCTGCCGCGTCTGTAGGCCGCGGTGTCAGGTTCAGGACATTGTCGCCCGTGCGGCGGGAACACGACAATATTTTGCCGCAGGGAAGCGGAATAACTCATTATTTTTCAGTGTGATATAAAATCGCTCTCTGGTATGCCCTTTGCAGCAGGAAGGTATCGCCCAACCAAGAAGGTACGACCATGACTTCCTGCTCTTCTTTTTCCGGCGGCAACGCCTGTCAGTCGGCGGACGCCAGCGCGTTAGCGCCGCGAGTGGCCGATAAGGTCGCCGCGCACCCCTGCTACTCCCGCAGCGGGCACCACCGTTTCGCCCGGATGCATCTCCCGGTCGCCCCGGCCTGCAATCTGCAGTGCAACTACTGCAACCGTAAATTCGACTGCAGCAATGAATCCCGCCCCGGGGTGTCATCGACGCTGCTGACCCCCGAGCAGGCGGTGCTGAAAGTGCGCCAGGTGGCCCAGGCCATTCCGCAGCTGTCGGTGGTTGGCATTGCCGGGCCCGGCGATCCGCTGGCCAATATGACCCGCACCTTCCGCACCCTGGAGCTGGTCCGCGACCAGCTTCCGGACCTGAAATTATGCCTGTCGACCAACGGGCTGATGCTGCCCGACGCGGTGGATCGCCTGCTGGAGGTCGGCGTGGATCACGTTACGGTGACCATCAACACTCTGGATGCCGAGATCGCCGGGCAAATCTACGCCTGGCTGTGGCTCGACGGCGAACGCTACCGCGGCCGGGAAGCCGGGGAGATCCTGATAGCCCGCCAGCTGGAGGGGGTCCGCAGGCTAACCAACGCCGGGGTGCTGGTCAAGATAAACTCGGTGCTGATCCCGGGGATCAACGACAGCGGCATGGCCGAGGTCAGCCGTTGTTTGCGGGAAAGCGGCGCGTTTATTCACAATATTATGCCGCTGATTGCCAGACCGGAGCACGGCACGGTCTTTGGCCTCAACGGCCAGCCAGAGCCAGACGCCGGGATGCTCGCCGCGATCCGCAGCCAGTGCGGGGCAGCGATGCCGCAGATGACCCACTGCCACCAGTGCCGCGCCGACGCCATCGGCATGCTGGGCGAAGATCGCAGCCAGCAGTTTACCCAGCTTCCGGACCCGGACAGCCTCCCCGACTGGCTACCCATCCTCCACCAACGCGCCGAACTTCATGCCAGCCTCGCCACCCGGGGAGAGTCGGAGGCGGATGACGCCTGTCTGGTGGCGGTAGCCTCCAGCCGCGGCGAGGTGATTGATTGTCATTTTGGCCATGCCGACCGCTTCTCGATCTACAGCCTGTCGGCCGCCGGCATGGTGCTGGTAGGCGAGCGCTTTACGCCGAAATATTGCCGCGGCGCGGGGGAGTGCGAACCGCAGGAGAACGAGGCCAGACTGGCGGCGCTCCTCGCGCTGCTAGCCGACGTGAAAGCGGTGTTCTGCGTGCGTATCGGCCATACGCCATGGCAACAGCTCGAGCGACAGGGCATTGAGCCGCAGGTGGACGGCGCGTGGCGGTCGGTCGCCGAGGTGCTGCCCGCCTGGTGGCAGCGGCGGCGACAGAGCCTGGCGGCATCGCGTCTGCGTCAGGGGGTCGCCTGATGGCGCCGGTTGACTGGTTGACCCGCCTGTGGCGACTGTATCACGCCGGAAAAGGCTGCTTTCCGCTGCGGATGGGTCTGAGCGTCGAGGCGTGGCTGGCCCTGCAGCAGCGGTTGGGTGAGATGGCGACGCCGCTGGACAGCGAGGCGCTGAGCCGCCGCCGGCTGATGACGGAGCTGAATGCCACCCGCGACGAAGAGCGCCGCCAGCTGGCGCGGTGGCTGGCGGAGTGGATGGCGCCGGGAGCCGAACCGATGGCGCCGATCGTCGCCGGGGCGGCGCTGGCGTTTAATCATCTGTGGGAGGATCTGGGTCTGGATTCGCGGGCGGAACTGGGCCGGCTGATGCGCGACTGCTTTCCGCAGCTGGTGGCGCAGAACGTCCACCATATGCGCTGGAAAAAGTTCTTTTATCGCCAGCGCTGCCTGCAGTCGCAGGGGGAGATCGTCTGCCGCTCGCCGAGCTGCGACGAGTGCCTGGAGCGCAGCCTCTGCTTCGAACCGCCGCCGCAATAAACAACCCGCAGGTGTCCTGACCGCTAACCCAATACTGCTTCTGTTTTACCGCTTTACGCGAATATCTGCCGGGTGGCGCTTCGCTTACCCGGCCTACAAAGCCATTTATATATCAGAAGGTTATTCATTACCGTAGGCCCGGCAAGCGCAGCGCCGCCGGGCAAGGGTAGCGGCCGCGGAGCCGCTTTTGTGCCGGGTGGCGGCTGGCGCCTTACCCGGCCTACAGGGTTCGTGCGACCTGTCCTTGATTTACCCACTTGCGTGACTGAAACTGCCGGTGCTGGCGGCCTCAAAATCGCTGAGACGTTCCCGGAAGGCCGGGGCAGCCCGCATGGATGCGGGCTGAGGGCCGTGTTTTGCACGGACGCTGCCTCGGCCCGACCCGAAGCCTGCAGGGATAAGTCGAAGGTACCGCGTAGCGGCGATTTTGCTGGCCGGATCCCGGGGGTACAGGGGGCGGCGGCGACTGGCCGCCCCCTGTGCGCTCCCTGCGCCATGAGAGACATAACGCAGAAGACTTACCGGGAGCGCAATGCCCGCTGAAGCCACAGATAACATAAAAGACTTCCCAGCAGTGCTTTCCCTCACCCTAACCCTCTCCCGGGGGGAGAGGGAACCGTCCGGCAGTCGTTTCCGTGGCCAACATATTGCCGGGCAAGGGCAGCGGGCGCGGAGCCGCTTTTGTGCCGGGTGGCGGCTGCGCCTGACCCGGCCTACGGAGGCCTCCCGTCAGCTTATATACCCCAGGCCCGGCAAGCGCAGCGCCGCCGGGCAAAAGATATAGCACCGGGCCAAACGAAAAAAAGCCGGAGGTTTCCCTCCGGCTTTTCTCATTCACATCACGCTACGCCTTACGCCACGTCTTCGTACTGCGGCACGGGGTTGCGGAAGCTTTTGGTCACGCAGGCCAGATAGACCAGACCGATACCGGCCCAGATCAGGCCCAGAATCATCGAGCTCTCTTCCAGGTTGACCCACAGCGCGCCGACGGTCAGGGCGCCGCACATCGGCAGGAACAGATACTGGAAGTGGTCTTTCAGCGTCTTGTTGCGTTTCTCACGGATCCAGAACTGCGAAATTACCGACAGGTTAACAAAGGTAAACGCAACCAGCGCACCAAAGTTAATCAGCGCCGTCGCCATCACCAGGTCGAAGTTAATCGCCAGCAGGGCAATAGCGCCGACCAGGATGATGTTCATCGCCGGAGTGCGCCAGGTCGGGTGGACGTAGCCGAAGAAGCTTTTCGGGAACACGCCGTCACGACCCATCACGTACATCAGACGCGCCACGCCAGCGTGCGCCGCCATACCGGAAGCCAGTACGGTGATGGTGGAGAAGATCAGCGCGCCCACCTGGAAGGCTTTACCTGCCACGTAGAGCATAATTTCCGGCTGTGACGCATCCGGATCTTTGAAGCGCGAGATATCCGGGAAGTACAGCTGCAGGAAGTAGGTGGCAAAGATGAAGATCAGGCCGCCGATCAGCGCGGTCAGGAAGATCGCGCGCGGAATGACGCGCTCTGCATCTTTGGTCTCTTCAGACAGGTTGCTGATGCCGTCGAAGCCGGTAAACGAGAAGCACAGGATCGTCGCCCCGGTAATCATCGGGATCACGTGCGCGTCACCGGACCAGAACGGACGACTGCTGGCCAGCGTACCGGCGCCTTCGCCGCCAAACACGCCATAAATCACCATGCCGAGGATCACGGCAATCAGCACCACCTGCAGCACCACGATCACGGTGTTGAAGTTGGCCACGGATTTAATGCTGCGCAAGTTAAAGGCGGTCATAAAGGCGACCAGCGCGATAACAAACACCCACGACGGAATCGAAGGCACCAGCGCTTCAAAATAGATTTTCGCCAGCAGAATGTTGATCATCGGCGCGAACAGGTAGTCGAGCAGCGAGGACCAACCCACCATAAAGCCAACGGTCGGGCTGATGGATTTCTGCGCATAGGTATACGCCGAGCCGGCGGACGGGTAACGACGTACCAGCTTGCCGTAGCTCAGCGCAGTAAACAGGATAGCGATTAACGCAAAGGCGTAGGCCGTCGGCACGTGACCGTCGGTCATACCAGAGACGATACCAAACGTATCGAACAGCGTCATCGGCTGCATATAGGCCAGGCCCATCATTACAACCGGAACTAGCGTAAGTGTTTTACGTAATTCCACGCGAGAGGTATTTGGAGTAGCGTTATGCGACATAGTTATCCCCTTTTACGGTGAACGCCAGCGCGTAAGCAAAAAATTGCCCCATTTCTTTCTATTCCTCAGCGACAACGACTGTCGGTTTTTAGTAAATATCTATCCGGTACGAAGCCCGGCCTCTTGGTATTGAATGATGTGTCTTTCGACCAAAAAAATAACCGACACTTTAAAAAAAGCGTCGGCTAGTCTCTGGTTTTCAGGCCGCATATTTTGCAACAAATTCAACGGCGTTGACAAGATGTTATGAAGTTCATTGCGTAAGCATATTTTTTAACGTGCTAATATCTATACGGTTTCCATATGATAAATTGTAAAAATAGCACTATTTGCTAATAGCGTATCCCGCCACCATTTGCCAGCCAAACCGCAGGTAGCGTCATTCCAGGCGATCCACGCGTGCTGACGAGGCGACTGCCCGCGCACGGTCAAGCTGACCAGTTCGCCGCTCTCCAGCAGCCCCTGCACCTGGTAACGCGGCAGGCAGCCCCACCCCAGCCCCATGCGCAGCAGCGCCAGCTGACCCGTAACGTCACATACCGTCAGGGTCTCCTGATCGCCGAGCAGCGCCCCGCCCTCGCCGGTGGCGACCGCGCGGTAACGACGCAGAGTTCGCCAGCTCAACGGGGCGCGACGCTCCGCCAGAGGATGCTGCTGGGAGACCACCAGCTCCAGATCCAGCTCGCCAAGGGGAAGATAATCATAGCCGCTCAGCGGCGGCGGCTCGCCGAGCGCCCCCAGCAGGAGATCGGCCTGCCCTTCAGTCAGCGGCCGCCAGTCCAGCAGCGAGGGGTTCAGCGTGAAGTGCAGCCGGGTCAGCGGCTGCTGTTGATAAAATGCGGCGATCAGCGGCGAGAGTTGCGCCACGGGAAAGGTGCTGTCCACCGCCAGGCGGAGGGTATGCTCCCACCCCTGCTGCAGCTTAACCGCCCGGATCTCCAGTTCGCGGGCGATATGCAGCACTTCCCGTCCTTTCTCCAGCAGCATCTGTCCGGTGGGGGTAAAGCGCGCGCGGTGACCGCTGCGGTCAAGCAGCTGAATATTGAGATCGCTTTCCAGCCGGTGAATGGTGTAGCTCAGCGCCGAGGGCGTTTTAAAGAGCCTTGCCGACGCCGCGGCAAAGCTCCCCTCTTTTTCCAGTGCGTCGAGGATCACGAGGACATCCAGCAGTGGTTTCATCGCTACCCCCTTACGGTATGCGAATCACCGCTGGCGAATCACTCCATCGGCATCACCAGCGGATCGGGGTACTGGTACTCAAACCCCAGCTCATTGCAGATTCGATTGCCATCCACAATCTTGCCCTGGCCGCCGTCCGGGCTGTCGCTGAACACCGGCGGCGGCAGCCCCAGCTCGCGGGCCATCTGCAGATAAAAGAGGCCGCGTGCCGGATGGCGGGGCGCACATAGATTATAGATGTGCCCGCCCTTCGGAGCCTGCAGCAGCAGTTCGATGGCGGCCACCACATCCTGCAAATGCACCAGATTGACCACATGCTGGCCATCCGGCGCCGACTTGCCGGCGAAAAAACGTCCCGGATGACGGGACGGCCCCACCAGCCCGGCCAGGCGCAGAATATCCACCGACGTCCCCGGCAGGTTGTGCAGCCAGTCTTCCAGCTCCTTGAGCACCTGCCCGCTGGCGGTCTCCGGCAGGCGCGGGGAGTTCTCTTTCACCGTGCCGTTGACGTTGCCATACACCGAGGTGGAGCTGGTGAAGACGATCCGCGGAATATGGTACGCCAGCGCGGTATCGACGATCTCCTGCACCGCCTGCAGATAAAACCCTTCCCCCGCGCCGGTCCGCCGGGCCGGCAGCGTGATCACCAGCGCATCGACGTTCATCAGCGCGTCGAGGTCCTCGGTATCACAGACCAGCTGCGGCTCCAGGCGCAGCGGATAGCTGTCGATCCCGCACATCCGCGCCGCCTCCACGCCATCCTGCGTGGTTTTACTGCCGGTGACCTGCCAGCCTCGCGCCGTCAACGACAGCGCCAGCGGCATCCCCAGCCATCCCAAACCGACTATCGCGACCTTTTTCATCCCAGGCTCCTGACTCTTTCGCTGTGCTGATTACAGGCTACGCCAGCCAGCGGCAACTGACAATTTCTTCGCTCAATGTGAAATGAATTAATGATAGAAAAAAGCCCTTGCTTTCTGCGGCGGAAGTGGTTTAGGTTAAAGGACATCAAATGCATAGTCATTCACAGAGAATTTTATGAACCGCGTTCAATTTAAACACCACCATCATCACCATCATCCTGACTAGTCTTTCAGGCGATGTGTGCTGGAAGACATTTGGATCTTCCAGTGGTGCATGAACGCGCAGAGAGCCCCCGGAAGATTCACTTCCGGGGGCTTTTTTTTGGACCAAATTCGGACAGATTCAGACAGGTATTCAGAGGAAAAGAACAATGTTAGACAACACCCGTTTACGCATAGCTATTCAGAAATCAGGCCGTTTAAGCGAAGATTCACGCGAATTACTCAGCCGCTGCGGCATTAAAGTCAATTTGCACACCCAGCGTCTGATTGCGCTGGCGGAAAATATGCCAATCGACATTCTGCGCGTGCGTGATGACGATATCCCGGGCCTGGTGATGGACGGTGTTGTCGACCTCGGCATTATCGGCGAAAACGTGCTGGAAGAAGAGCTGCTCAGCCGCCGCGCCCAGGGCGAAGACCCGCGCTATTTCACCCTGCGCCGTCTGGACTTCGGCGGCTGCCGCCTGTCGCTGGCGACCCCGGTGGATGAAGCCTGGAACGGCCCGGCGGCGCTGGACGGCAAACGTATCGCCACCTCTTACCCGCACCTGCTGAAGCGCTACCTCGATCAAAAAGGTATCTCCTTTAAATCCTGTCTGCTGAACGGCTCCGTGGAAGTGGCGCCGCGCGCCGGCCTCGCCGACGCCATTTGCGACCTCGTCTCCACCGGCGCCACCCTGGAAGCCAACGGCCTGCGCGAAGTGGAAGTGATCTACCGCTCCAAAGCCTGCCTGATCCAGCGCGACGGCGAAATGGCCGACGCCAAACAGCAGCTGATTGACCGCCTGCTGACCCGTATTCAGGGCGTGATCCAGGCCCGCGAGTCGAAATACATCATGATGCACGCCCCGACCGAACGCCTTGAGGAAGTGGTTGCCCTGCTGCCGGGCGCCGAGCGTCCGACCATTCTGCCGCTGGCAGGCGACAAGCAGCGCGTGGCGATGCACATGGTCAGCAGCGAAACCCTGTTCTGGGAGACCATGGAAAAACTGAAGGCGCTGGGAGCCAGCTCCATTCTGGTGCTGCCGATTGAGAAGATGATGGAGTAATCGGCCAGCCGGTCACGGGACACACAGGGGAAAACAATCATGAGCTTCAACACAATCATCGACTGGAACGGCTGTAGCGCTGACCAACAGCGACAACTCTTAACGCGCCCGGCGATTTCCGCCTCCGACAGCATCAGTAAAACGGTGGCGGAGATCCTCGATAACGTCAAAGCCAATGGCGATGCGGCGCTGCGCGAATACAGCGCGAAGTTTGATAAAACCACCGTCGCCGCGCTGCAGGTGAGCGAGGCGGAGATCGCCGCCGCCGGCGAGCGCCTCAGTGACGAGCTGAAGCAGGCGATGGCGGTGGCGGTGCAAAACATCGAGACCTTCCACAACGCGCAAAAGCTGCAGGCGGTGGATGTCGAAACGCTGCCGGGGGTGCGCTGCCAGCAGGTCACCCGCCCTATCGCCTCCGTCGGGCTGTACATTCCCGGCGGCTCGGCGCCGCTGTTCTCCACGGTGCTGATGCTGGCGACGCCGGCGCGCATCGCCGGCTGTCAGCAGGTGGTGCTCTGCTCGCCGCCGCCGATTGCCGATGAGATCCTCTACGCCGCGCAGCTGTGCGGCGTGAAAACCATCTTTAACGTCGGCGGCGCGCAGGCCATCGCCGCCCTCGCCCTCGGAACCGAGTCGGTGCCGAAGGTGGATAAAATCTTTGGCCCGGGTAACGCTTACGTCACGGAGGCCAAACGCCAGGTCAGCCAGCGTCTGGACGGCGCGGCCATCGACATGCCGGCCGGCCCGTCGGAAGTGCTGGTGATCGCCGACAGCGGCGCCAACCCGGACTTCGTCGCCTCCGACCTGCTGTCGCAGGCGGAACACGGCCCGGACTCGCAGGTGATCCTCCTGACCCCGGACGCCGGGATGGGCAACCGCGTCGCCGAGGCCGTGGAGCGCCAGCTGGCCGCCCTGCCGCGCGCCGAAACCGCCCGCGTGGCGCTCTCCGCCAGCCGGATCATCGTGGCCCGCGACCTGGCGCAGTGCGTGGCCATCTCCAACCAGTACGGCCCGGAGCACCTGATCATTCAGACCCGTCAGGCCCGCGAGCTGGTGGATAGCATCACCAGCGCCGGTTCCGTTTTCCTTGGCGACTGGTCACCGGAATCCGCGGGCGACTACGCCTCGGGCACCAACCACGTCCTGCCGACCTATGGTTACACCGCCACCTGCTCAAGCCTCGGTCTGGCCGATTTCCAGAAACGGATGACCGTGCAGGAGTTGTCGCGCGACGGCTTTGCCGCCCTCGCCTCGACGATTGAGACTATGGCCGCCGCCGAGCGCCTTGACGCCCACAAAAACGCCGTAACGCTGCGCGTTGCCGCCCTGAAGGAGCAAGCATGAGCATTGAAGATTTAGCCCGCGCCAACGTTCGCGCGCTGACCCCGTATCAATCCGCTCGCCGCCTGGGCGGGAAAGGCGATGTCTGGCTGAACGCTAACGAATTCCCCACCGCCGTGGCCTTCCAGCTGACCGAGCAGACGCTGAACCGCTATCCGGAGCCGCAGCCGAAGGCGGTGATTGAGAGCTACGCCCGCTACGCCGAGGTTAAACCGGAGCAGGTGCTGGTCAGCCGCGGCGCCGACGAAGGCATTGAGCTGCTGATCCGCGCCTTCTGCGAGCCAGGCGAAGACGCCGTGCTCTACTGCCCGCCGACCTACGGCATGTACAGCGTCAGCGCCGAGACCATCGGCGTCGAGTGCCGCACCGTGCCGACGCTGGCCGACTGGCAGCTCGACCTGCCGGGCATCGAGGCGCAGCTGGGCGGGGTGAAGGTGGTCTTCGTCTGCAGCCCGAACAACCCGACCGGGCAGATTATCGACCCGCAGTCGATGCGCGACCTGCTGGAGATGACCCGCGGCAAAGCTATCGTGGTAGCCGACGAAGCCTATATTGAATTCTGCCCGCAGGCGACGCTCGCCGGCTGGCTCAGCGACTACCCGCACCTGGTGGTGCTGCGCACGCTGTCCAAAGCCTTCGCCCTCGCCGGCCTGCGCTGCGGCTTCACCCTCGCCAACGCCGAGGTGATTAACGTGCTGCTGAAAGTGATCGCCCCGTACCCGCTCTCCACGCCGGTGGCCGATATCGCCGCCCAGGCGCTGAGCGCGGAAGGGATCGCCGCGATGCGTCAGCGCGTGGCGCAGATCCTCGACGAGCGCCGCTACCTGGTGGAACAGCTGCGCGGCATCGCCTGCGTGGAGCAGGTCTTCGATTCCGAAACCAACTACGTCCTGGCGCGGATAACCGCCTCCAGCGCAGTGTTTAAATCTTTGTGGGATCAGGGCATTATCTTACGTGACCAGAATAAACAACCTTCATTGAGCGGCTGTTTGCGTATCACTATCGGTACCCGTGCCGAGAGCCAGCGCGTGATTGACGCCTTGACTGCGGAGAATGTATGACCCAGAAGTATCTCTTTATTGACCGTGACGGCACCCTGATTTCCGAACCGCCGGTGGATTTCCAGGTGGACCGTTTCGACAAGCTGGCGTTTGAGCCGCAGGTGATCCCGGCGCTGCTGAAGCTGCAGCAGGAAGGCTATAAGCTGGTGATGATCACCAACCAGGATGGTCTGGGCACCGACAGCCTGCCGCAGGAGGCGTTTGATGGCCCGCACAACCTGATGATGCAGATCTTCGCCTCGCAGGGCGTTAACTTTGAAAAAGTGCTGATTTGTCCGCACTTCCCGGGCGACAACTGCGCCTGCCGCAAGCCGAAAACCCAGCTGGTGCTGCCGTGGCTGGAAGAGGGCGTACTGGATAAAGCCCACAGCTATGTGATTGGAGACCGGGCCACCGACCTTGAGCTGGCGGATAACATGGGGATTATCGGTCTGCGCTATGACCGCGAGACGCTGAACTGGCCGACCATCTGCGAGCAACTGACCCGCCGTGACCGCTATGCCCACGTCGAGCGCATCACCAAAGAGACCCAGGTGGATGTGAAAGTGTGGCTGGACCGCGAAGGCGGCAGCAAGATCCACACCGGCGTCGGCTTTTTTGACCATATGCTCGACCAAATCGCCACCCATGGCGGCTTCCGCATGGAGGTCAACGTCGGCGGCGATCTGTACATCGACGATCACCACACGGTGGAAGATACCGGCCTGGCCCTCGGCGAAGCCCTGAAGCTGGCGCTTGGCGACAAGCGCGGCATCAACCGTTTCGGCTTCGTGCTGCCGATGGACGAGTGTCTCGCCCGCTGCGCGCTGGATATCTCCGGCCGTCCACACCTGGAGTATAAGGCGGACTTCACCTATCAGCGCGTCGGCGATCTGAGCACCGAGATGGTGGAACACTTCTTCCGCTCGCTCTCTTACACCATGGCGGTGACGCTGCACCTGAAAACCAAGGGCAAGAACGATCACCACCGCGTGGAGAGCCTGTTCAAAGCCTTTGGCCGTACGCTGCGCCAGGCGATCCGCGTCCAGGGCGATGCCCTGCCGTCTTCCAAAGGGGTGCTGTAATGAATGTGGTGATCCTTGATACCGGGTGCGCCAACCTCAATTCGGTGAAATCGGCGATTGGCCGCCACGGCTATGAGCCGGTGGTCAGCCGCGACCCGGAGGTGGTATTGCGTGCCGATAAACTGTTTCTTCCCGGCGTCGGCACCGCCCAGGCGGCGATGGACCAGCTGCGCAACCGCGAACTGATCGACCTGATCAAAGCCTGTACCCAGCCGGTGCTGGGGATTTGCCTGGGCATGCAGCTGCTCGGCAAGCGCAGTGAAGAGAACAACGGCGTCGATCTGCTGGGCATTATCGAGGAAGAGGTGCCGAAGATGACCGACTACGGCCTGCCGCTGCCGCACATGGGCTGGAACCGGGTGTATGCCAAAGCAGGCGATCGTCTGTTCCGCGGCATTGAAGAAGGGGCTTACTTCTACTTCGTGCACAGCTACGCCATGCCGGTCAACCCGTACACCATCGCCCAGTGCAATTACGGCGAGGCGTTCACCGCCGCGGTGCAGAAAGATAACTTCTTTGGCGTGCAGTTCCATCCGGAGCGCTCCGGGAGCGCCGGGGCGCAGCTGCTGAAAAACTTCCTGGAGATGTGATGATTATTCCTGCTTTAGATTTAATCGACGGCACCGTCGTTCGTCTCCACCAGGGCGATTATGGCCAGCAGCGCGACTATGGCAGCGATCCGCTGCCGCGCCTGCAGTCCTATGCCGCTCAGGGAGCGGAAGTCCTGCACCTGGTCGACCTGACCGGGGCGAAGGATCCGGCGAAGCGCCAGATCCCGCTGCTGAAATCGCTGGTCGCCGGCGTTGACGTCCCGGTGCAGGTCGGCGGCGGCGTGCGGACCGAGGCGGATGTCGCGGCCCTGCTTGAAGCCGGCGTCGCCCGCGTGGTGGTCGGCTCCACTGCGGTGAAATCCCCGGAGGAAGTGAAAGGCTGGTTTAAACGCTTTGGCCCTGAGCGGCTGGTGCTGGCCCTCGACGTGCGTATCGACGCCGACGGCAATAAGCAGGTGGCGGTCAGCGGCTGGCAGGAAAACTCCGGCGTGACCCTGGAGGAGCTGGTGGAGAGCTATCTGCCGGTCGGCCTGCAGCATGTGCTGTGCACCGATATCTCCCGCGACGGCACGCTGGCGGGCTCCAACGTCTCGCTGTACGAGGAAGTCTGCGCCCGCTACCCGCAGGTGGCGTTTCAGTCGTCCGGCGGCATCGGCGATCTCAATGATATTGCCGCCCTGCGCGGCACCGGGGTGCGCGGCGTGATTGTCGGTCGCGCGCTGCTGGAAGGCAAATTCAACGTAACGGAGGCCATTCAATGCTGGCAAAACGGATAATCCCCTGCCTCGACGTCCGCGACGGCCAGGTAGTGAAAGGCGTGCAGTTCCGTAATCATGAGATCATCGGCGATATCGTCCCGCTGGCCAAGCGCTATGCCGACGAAGGTGCCGACGAGCTGGTGTTTTATGATATCACCGCCTCCAGCGACGGCCGGGTGGTCGACAAGAGCTGGGTGTCGCGGGTGGCGGAAGTAATCGATATTCCTTTCTGCGTGGCGGGCGGGATCAAGTCGCTGGAAGACGCGGCGCAGATCCTCTCCTTCGGCGCCGATAAGATCTCGATTAACTCCCCTGCTCTCGCCGACCCGACGCTGATCACCCGCCTTGCCGACCGCTTTGGCGTGCAGTGCATCGTGGTGGGGATTGATACCTGGTTTGATGCACAGACCGGCAAGTATCACGTTAATCAGTACACCGGCGACGAGAGCCGCACCCGGGTGACGCAGTGGGAAACCCTCGACTGGGTGGAGGAAGTGCAGAAGCGCGGCGCGGGCGAGATCGTCCTCAATATGATGAACCAGGACGGGGTGCGCAACGGCTACGACCTGCAGCAGCTGGCGAAGGTCCGCGCGGTGTGCCATGTGCCGCTGATCGCCTCCGGCGGCGCAGGCACCATGGAACACTTCCTCGAAGCCTTCCGCGACGCCGACGTTGACGGCGCGCTGGCGGCCTCGGTATTCCACAAACAGATTATTAATATTGGCGAACTGAAAGCGTACCTGGCGACACAGGGCGTGGAGATAAGGGTATGTTGACTGAACAGCTGGACTGGGAAAAAACGGACGGCATGATGCCGGCCATCGTGCAGCACGCCGTATCCGGCGAAGTGCTGATGCTGGGCTACATGAACAAGGACGCGCTGGAGAAAACCGAAGCCATCGGCAAGGTCACCTTTTACTCACGCACCAAACAGCGGCTGTGGACCAAGGGTGAAACCTCGGGCAATGTCCTCAACGTGGTGAGCATCACACCGGACTGCGACAACGATACGCTGCTGGTGCTGGTGAACCCGATTGGGCCGACCTGCCACAAAGGCACCACCAGCTGCTTCGGCGACGCCGGCCACCAGTGGCTGTTCCTGTATCAGCTGGAGCAGCTGCTGGCCGAGCGCAAGCACGCCGACCCGGAGAGCTCCTACACGGCGAAGCTGTATGCCAGCGGCACCAAGCGCATCGCGCAGAAAGTGGGAGAAGAAGGCGTGGAGACCGCGCTGGCCGCCACGGTGAACGACCGCTTCGAGCTGAAGAATGAGGCGTCAGACCTGATGTATCACCTGCTGGTGCTGCTGCAGGACCAGGGGCTGGATCTCGGGGAAGTGATTGATAATCTGAAGAGTCGGCACTAACGCGTTGACCCCCGCCGCAACGGCGGGGGTAGCTGGCCTCAGGATTTGCTTTCCAGCAGCGTAGTGTAGAGATTGACGTAAGCGTCAATCATATGGTCGGCAGTAAACATCTCTTCAAAACGACGACGCGAGTTTTCGCCATAGCGGCTGGCGGTTTCATCGTTATGCCAGAGCTCATTCATCGCCTCCACCAGCGCCTGACTGTCATTCGGCGGGATCACGCAACCATTTACTTTGTCCTGGTTAATGAACGAGGTCCCGGTGCCGATCTCGCAGGAGATCAGCGGCCTGGCGAAGCGCGCGCCTTCCAGTAACGTAATGCCAAACGCCTCGGAGCGCAGATGCGAGGGGAAGACCACGCCACGGCAGAGCTGGAAGAGAATGTATTTATCTTCGTCGTTGAGCATGCCGGTAAACACCACATTGCTCAGCCCGCGCTGCTGCGCTTCACGCCGCACTTCCGCCTCCAGCGGCCCGCCCCCGACGATCACCACCGGCAGCCGGCTACGCTCGGCGGCATCCAGCAGAATGTGCAGCCCTTTGTAGTAGCGGAAAGCGCCGACGAAGAGGAAGAAGTTATCGCCGACGGTTTCCCGCCAGTGCGCCACCCGCTGCGGATCGTGCTGCACGTCATGCTGCTCCAGACCAAACGGGATCACCACCGTTTTATCCTGATATTTTTTCAGGGTCTGGCTGGAGGCCACGTAGTTGGGCGACGAGGCGACGATGCAGTCGACGCTGGCGAGAAATCGCTCCTGCAGCGGCTGGTACAGCTTCATTAACCGTTTTTGTTTCACAATATCCGAGTGATAGGTCACCACTGTTCTGGCGTCAGGCCGCGCCGAGAGATGCAACATATCCATGAATGGAAACGGAAAATGGTAGTTGATGATGTCGTAGTCATCTTTAATCTGCTTAAAACGCGTTAACGCTTTCAGCGAAAACGGCGTGGAGGCAATTTCAAAAAGCTGCTTATTATAAATGACCCTATGGTCTTCGTAGGCGACAGGTCCTGTCTCTTTGTCCGGGCTAAAAGTAAAAACATCGGCTGCGATTCCCCGGCGGGCGCAGCCCTGACTGAGCTGATAAATGACCTGCTCAATACCGCCGTAGGTATCGGGATAGTAGGTCTTATAGACGTGTAGAACTCTCAACTGACACCCTTAGAGTAATTTATAGGCGTTAATGGTCTGGGTCGTACAGTTCTCCCACGAAAACTGTTTCGCCTGGGCAAGACCGCGCGCGGTGGCGATTTCCCGCCAGCTATCATCCTGCAGGCTCTGCAAAATATGCGCGCTAATCGCGTCTACATCATTAGGATCGGCAACGAGGCCGGCATCGCCAACCACCTCAGGCAAAGAAGTGACATTGGAACATACTACCGGCACACCGCAAGACATCGCTTCAAGAATAGGTAAACCGAATCCCTCGTAGAAGGAGGGATAAACAAAGGTTCTGGCCGCCGCGTACAGATAAGGCAGGTCTTCATCCGGGACATAGCCCAGGTAACGGATCCACCCTTCTCGCGTACCGCGCTCGACTAACTGCCACAGCACATCGTCTTCCCATCCGCGATAACCGCTGAGGATCAGCGGGTAGCGCATGCGGGTCTCCATCGGCAGCAGCTGATAGGCCTGCAGCAGACCGCGGATATTTTTACGCGGCTCCATGGTGCCGATATACAACGCATAGCCCTGCCACGCCAGCTGATATTTCTGCAGGACCGGCAGGCACTCCGCCGGGCTGCGCGGAATATAGTCGCTGCTGCAGGCCAGCTTGGTGGTAACGATCCGCTCCGCCGGATAGTTGAACAGGCGGATGATTTCACTGCGCGAGAAGTCAGAGACGGTCAGGATCAGCTTTGCCGAATCCAGGCTCTCGTGCAGGGACTTCTCCATATAGCGAACCCGATCTTTTGGATGATATTCCGGGCAGGTAAATATAGAGATGTCATGAAACGTGGTTACGGCGCGTTCCAGGCGATGCGGCAGATAGAAGTTAGGGCCATGGTAAATGTAGTCTTTGTAATCGCGCAATGCCCACGCCTGGCGCCGCGGATGCAGCAGGCGATACGCCTCAATCAGCAGCGGCTGGCGGCGCAGAAACGCCGACAGACGACCATGATTGCTGGCTTTGGTATCGCTTTTATTCTCAACCTGGGGGATCTGGTCGATAAACGACGCGCCGTGAAACAGCTTCAGCTCTTCGATTTCACGAGCAACCGCCAGCCGCTTAACCAGTTCCAGGGAATACCGACCGATGCCCGTTAACGGATATTTAATTGGCTCAGTAGCAAAAATAATTTTCATAACGAACTCATCACAAGGGCCACCGGGGCGGCCCTGTTGATAGCGATTATTGCTTCGCGGCTGGCGCGATAATCGGCAGGTTTTTCAGGAGAAATTCCGCGCTCTGCTTCCAGGTTAACCAGTTGATATTTTCGGAGCGAGGATGCGCGTTTTGCTCATACAGGGCTAACCAGTCTTCGACGGCCTTAGCAATGTCAGCCGGCGCCTCCCCGGAGAAATACCACGCATGTTCCTGAGCAATCTCTTTAAACACCGGGATATCGCGGATAATCACCGGCAGCTTTTTCTGCGCCGCTTCAATCAACGGCAGGCCAAAGCCCTCCCCCTGCGAGGCAAAGATCAGCGCCCGTGAACGAGCGTATAGCTCGGCCAAAAACTCGTCGCTGATATTCTGCAACCAGAACAGCTTTTTGTTCAGCTGAGGATGATGGCGTAATTTTTCGCACAAGCTGTCAACGTTCCAGCCCTGTTTGCCGACGATAAACAAGTTGTAGTCTTTGCCCTCGCGCCACAGCTCCTCGAAGGCGGCCAGCGTCTGGGCGTGACCTTTGCGCGGCTCCATGGTGCCCACCATGATAAATGACGGGGCTGCGGCCATCGTGGCTAACAGCGCCTGTGCATTGTCCGGCATGCCAGTGGACGGTACGCTGGCATCGAGGTCGGCGCCCAGATGGAAGTTGCTGACGGTCAGCAGCGGATTCGGTTTCACCCAATGGCTATTTTCCGCAATCCACGCTTTCACATCCTCGGCGACGCTTGCAGAGACGCAGATCAGCCGGTCGGCATGCTCCGCGAGGCAGGACAGCCAGATCGGGAATTCACGCTGAATGCCTTCGATACTCCACTCCGGGCGTCGTAATGGCAAAATATCATGCACCACGAAGCAGGCGAACGCCCCGGCGGCGCGCATGCTGTCAATTTGCGTCACCACCTCCGGGAAGAGATGCGCGGTCAGATCGGTGGCGATCAGAATATCATCTTTGCTGAACAGCACCGGCTCGTCGGCACCATATTCGCCCGGGAAGTTACTGGACAGATATTGGTTAGCGTAGCGGTAACACTCGCCTGGGGTGTAGTAGACGGCGGAAACCTTATAACCCGGCACGCCGGATTTCAGTAATTCGCTGAGAATACTGCGCGAGACGCGCTGGATCCCGGTCTTCGCGTCATGCTTCGCCAGAACCGAAATGTCCACCAGCAGCTTGCGGGTATGCTGCTTAAAGCCATTGCGCGCAACGGCCCACGCCAGACCGAGACGGTCGACTTCGCTCAGCGCATCAATTTTCTGCATCGTCTGAATCCGCGAGGCGGTCACGCCTTCCGCCTGCCCAGCATGTGCCCCTTTGGACGACTGCAGCAGACGAGAGAAACCATCGATCGCCAGATGGGCGGTATTGGCCCAGGAGAATTTGGCCGACTGCGTCAGAGCATGCGCCTTCAGCTCACGGTAAAACGCCTCATCGGTCAGCGCCTTCTCCATCACCCGGCGAATATCCTGCACGTCATGCGGATTGAACATCGCATCTTCCCAGCCAATGACTTCCGGCAGGCTGGTAATGTTTGAACCTAAGGTCGCCGCCCCGCAGCGCATCGCTTCCAGCGGCGGCAGGCCGAAACCTTCATGCAGCGACGGGAACACAAACAGTTTGCACAGGTTGTACAGGGCAATCAGATCGTCGTCGGTCAGGAAGCCGGTAAAGATAAGCTGACTGCGGGAGAGGCCATAGCTTTCCGCCAGACGCAGAATACGCTCCAGATCTTCAGGATGCACCTTATACGCGAGCACCATCGGATAGCGCTGCTGCAGTTCGGCAGGCAGCATGCTGTAAGCATGAATAAGCGCTTCAATGTTTTTCCGCGGCTCGATCATCGCCAGCGTTAGGATAAACTCATCCGGCAGGCTGTATTTGTCTTTTAAAGACTGAATACGCTCAGCGGAATAATCGATCACCGCAAACTCTTCGCCCACCGCCGAGGAGATGTTCAATACCCGATCGCTGGCGATGTCGGTATATTCGATCACTTCCTGGGCCGCCGACTGCGAAATAGCGAAGATCGCATCCGCCCGCTCAAACTCCGCCAGCTTGTTCATATAAAACTCGCGGAAATTCGGGTCGCCGAGATAACGTTCTTTATTTAACAGCGGGATCAGATCGTGGCATACGCACACCGTCTTCCACGGCACATTGTCCGCCGGAATAGACACGGTATAACTATCCCCATGGCCTTCGAAGAAGCTAATAACATAGACAATATCAGGCGCGATATTGGCGATAGCGATATCGCGGGCCGCCTGGGCGGCTTTGCTACGACCGTGGTTATCGATATTGCAATAGGCCGTTGGCGCGACGGCGGAGAAGATGAACATATCTTCGTCCGTCAGCAGGTCCCGATAAGCCATTTTTACATCATTAATATTGTCAATGGGATACATACCATTGATCAGAATACTGACGCGATGCTCACCGGCATTTTCAATAATGGCGCGGCTCATGGCCAGGGTACTGCGACCGATACCGCGGAATTTGCTTTCCGACTGGTAGCCCTGGACATCAATCAAAATATGCAAGTTAATCTCCTTATTTATTTTTCGTTAGTTTGAGATAAATTTCATAAACCTCCGGAGGTAGAAGCTCCGGATGCATCACTTGCAGCTCAGTCTGCGATAAAATCTGCGCATCAGCCTGATACTGGCTATGCGGCAGCGGATTCATACGACGATACAAACGGTATGCCGGTTGATAAAGACCCAGCTTATGTAACCCATTTACCGCGGTATGTTTTACCTGCGGATGTTTTCTCATAAACGAGAAAACAAAGCGCAGGACGCGCTTAATAAAATGTTTACAACGCTGCACGAAACCATACTGTCTCAGCAAATGGATCTGCAGTCCCAGATAACGATAACCCTTGGTCATTCTCCAGGAACGGCTGCGATGGATTTTTTCAATTTCCTGGCGAAGCTGCTGGTTTTCGTTATGTAAATGGTGAATCTCCCGGTTCGCGGCTTCCAGTCGCTGGAGGAGCTCAGCGGTTTCCGGCGGCAGCTCGGGCTGAATGTCAGCCTGGGCGTGAGCTTTTGCCGACTCCAGCAGCGCGGTCAGCTGCGCCATATTCTCAGTCAGCCAGCTCAGCTCATGGCTGACTTCCACTGGCTGTTGCGCTTTTTCGACTAACGCATCCTGTGCCGCCTGCAGCTGAACGATCTGCTGCTCCAGAGCCTGGATTTCCCCACGCATCGCCTCCGAGCCGGCACTTTCATTGCGCACCCGGGACTGAAGCTCCAGCAGCACCGTTTCCTGAGCGATAATCCACTGCTCCGTCGCCCCACGCTGCTGTTCAGCTGACGGCAGTTTCGCTTTCTTGTCGAACAGCGACAACAGCAGAGCAAAGTTCCAGCTGTCAACCGGCTCCTGCCAGACTGCATACAGCCAGTTTGACCACGGCTGCGGCAGGTTGAACGGATGCACGGGCGCCGAGCGCCAGAAACCGTTTAAGTTTTTGTTTTCGGCAAACAGCTCATTCACAAACACGAAGAACGACTGGACAAGGTTTGTCGGCCAGCTGCAGTCCTGTGGGGTGGTGACGATAGACCCGAAGTCGATTAAGCGGGCATGCTGCCGGGCATCGACCATCACGTTCCACGGGCGTACATCGTCATGCCAGAACCCTTGCTTCTCCAGCGCCGCTAAGGAACGGAGCAAGCTGCCAAGGATTTTTTCACGATCGATCTCTTCCCCGGCCGCCAGCATATCGCTCAGCAAGCTACCCGGGAGCTTTTCCATCACCAGCCAGCCAGACTGGGCGTTTTCGCCGTGGGCCAGTAATGCCGGCGCGTCAAAGCCCGCTGGCGGTTGCGCCAGGAACTTTATTTCATTATGCAGTTCATGTTTATTACGCTGGCTCTCTTCCGCCGTCAGGATGCCGTGAGGCATGTCGTAATAGAAAAACTTGCACACATAATCTTCGCCAAAGAAGTAGCGACGGCTGCGCTTATGCGCCAGGCCGGCCCCGGCATAGGGCTGATTTTGCCAGTGCTGGAACGGCTGATTAAAATCGTTGAGCAGCACCCGGTGGTTGCTGACCAGGTACATCGGGCGCGGAACGGGGGATAAATGGGTATCAAACTCGCCAATCAGGCGATAAAACGCGCACTGCTCAATCAGTTCGCGCGGATCTTCCGGCTGAGAAACGCCCCAGTAGAGCGGTTCTTCTTTCACCGCCAGCTCAAGGATCACCGCCTGGGTAACATCCGCCAGGCGCGAGAGCAGACGTTTAACTTCATCGATACCATGAAGATGAACAATATGATGAAACACGCTTAAGCCAATGGCCAGATCAAACTCGCCCTCTTCCAGCGCGGCGATCACCTCTTCAATTCTGCCTACCCGGAATTCGGCGGCAAAGTCGGGGTTTTCTTCGGCCAGCGCGCGGCACACGTTAATATTTTCCTGCTGGAAATCGATACCAACGATAGTCGCGCCTTTGCTTGCCAGGCTCAGGCTGAAAAAGCCCTGAGCGCAGCCCAGATCGAGAACTTTAAGCGGGCGGCCCAGCGCCCGGGATAAGTTATCGTACTGTTCGGTAATCAAATCGAGACGTTGATTACAATCGCGAGCGGCGTCGCCATCCCACTCGGGATGTCCAAAAATAGTTTGATAAATCTCAGGTAATTCGCTAACCAGCGTGTTTAAGTTTTTAGTCATGGAATCGTTTTTCTCAACGTCATTGGTAGCTAGTAAAGGACGACTTAAGATCGATGACACCCCAGAAATCCATGCTCTTGGTAACATGTAAAATAATGGAGTCGTAACGTCTGTCCAGCGGCGTCATATCCGTCTGCGGGTTGCCGGCAGAGATACCAAATGACAGCAGGTAATCGCCACTGTTTAAATCCACCGGAAGGCTAAATTTAAACACCCGAACATCACCGCGGGAAACCGAAATATTCTCGCGCCCTTCTGAGGCGAGGAAAGAGTTGGTTCCGTAGAGGAATAAGCCATCGAGGGTCTTAATCAGGATGCCTGGCACCACGCAATCAAAATCGTATTCAAACACGACCTTCATCAGAAAATCTGTCTGCTGATTGCCCGTCAGCGAGGGCGGAAAATCAACCCCGGCGCTCTGAATATGGTAATCGATGATTTTCGCGCCCCCCTGCCCCCAGCGGTACTCTTCCGGACGGTAGCCTGGTCGCGTGTGGTACACATCTTCAATCTCATCGAGCGACATCTGGCTTTCACCACTGGCTGACGAGGTAGCCGTTTCGCTTTTCTTCGCGCTGTCTTTATCAGGTTTGCCAAACAGCTCATCCAGGTAACGGTTGGTCACGTCACGGGCGGTGCCGTCCATGCAGATGTCACCATTTTTGAGGAAGATGGCGCGGTCGCAGTGTTTGACGATATCCCCGGCGCTGTGGGAAACCAGCAGCAGCGTGGTCCCCTGCTTTTTGAAGTCTGCGATGCGGGCGTAGCACTTCGCCTGAAAGCGGGAGTCGCCAACGGAGAGCGCTTCATCGACGATCAGAATATCCGGGCGAGAAGCGGTAGCCACGGCGAACGCCAGACGCATTTGCATGCCACTGGAATAGATACGGACCGGCTCTTCAATGTAGTCGCCGATATCTGCAAAGGCTTCGATCTCCGGCATTAAGCGCTCGATCTCTTCGCGGCTCAGGCCCATCATCAGCCCGGACATATACACGTTCTGCCGGCCGGTAAAGTCGGGATGGAAACCCATGCCCAGCTCCAGCAGCGCAGCGACGCGCCCCTGGATCTCAATGCTGCCTTTGGTGGGCTGGGTGGTGCCAGTCAGCAGCTTCAGTAACGTACTTTTACCTGCGCCGTTCACCCCAACAATGCCGACCGCTTCACCGGGTTCAATGCTGAAATTGATGTCTTTTAACACCCATTTTTTGCTGTGCCGCGGCTTATCGCCCGGCAGCAGTTTCTCAATGACCCGGTTCCATTTGGATGGGTAATATTTATACGCCTTGCCGACGTGCTGAACTTTGATACTCATGATTAAATCTCGTCCACAATATCAGCGGCATGTTTTTTAAATAAACGCCAGGCAAATAAAAACAGAATGACGGACACCACCGTGACCGGAAGTAGCGCCATCCAGTCAGGGCTCTGGTGATAGAGCATCACATTCTGGTAGGAACCGATAATGGTCGCCATCGGGTTATAGGCCAGCAGGCCTGATACCCATTCCGGCAGCGTTTTGGACACGTAAACAATAGGCGTAAACCAGAACCAAAACTGCAGCAGGATATTGACGAACTGGCCGATGTCGCGGACAAAAACGTTCAGCACCCCGAGGATGATCCCGAGGCCCAGGGTGAACAGCATCTGGACGATCAGCACCGGAATGATTTCAAAGAAAATCATGCCCGGGAAATTCCCCGTGACGATCAGAAACAGCACAAACAGACCGAAAATGATCAGAAAGTTAATGAACGCCGAAGCCGTGACGATGATCGGTAAACAGATCCGCGGAAAGCTGAGCTTTTTAAGAATGTTGGCGTTGGTCAGAAAAACGTTGACCAGACTGTTAAGCGTTTCCGTGAACAGCCCCCAGGTTAACACCCCGGAACAGAGGTAGATGCTATAGGCAAAAGGGCCGTCCATGCCCGCCAGGCGGGCACGCATTAACTCAGAAAAGATTAATGTATAGACGGAAATCATGGCGATCGGCTGTAAAATCAGCCATGCCGCGCCTAAAAAGCTGGTCTGGTAACGGGACTGAAAGTCCCGTTTAACGCTGTCAATAATAAAGCCACGGTAGCGATAGATCGCTGAAAACATAGGACTCAAAGCGATTCCTCTTTTAACAGGTTAAGCAGCTCGGCGGTTTTCTCGTTCATCAACGCCGTATCCGCTCTGGACTCCACGTTCAGACGCACCACCGGCTCCGTGTTGGACGTGCGCAGGTTAAAGCGCCACTCAGGGTATTCAATACTGATACCGTCCGTTGTGTCGATGTGTGCGGCCGCCGGCTCATACTGCGCCCGGATGCGCGCGATCGCCTCCGCCGCATTACCCAGCTTGCGGTTGATCTCCCCCGACGCCGGGAATGCCGCCTGGCGGTCCGCCACCAGCGATTTCAGCGAACTGTTCTTCAGACACAGCAGCTCCGCCACCAGCAGCCACGGGATCATCCCGCTGTCGCAGTAGGCGAAGTCGCGGAAGTAGTGGTGCGCGCTCATCTCCCCGCCGTAGATGGCATCTTCCTGGCGCATCCGCTCCTTGATGAACGCATGCCCGGTCTTCGACATCACCGGCTGCCCGCCGCTGCGGGTCACGATGTCCACCGTGTTCCACGTCAGGCGCGGGTCGTGAATGATTTTCGCCCCCGGCTGCTTCTGCAGGAACGCTTCCGCCAGCAGGCCGACAATATAGTACCCCTCGATAAACGACGCCTCGTCATCGAACAGGAAGCAGCGGTCGAAGTCGCCGTCAAAGGCGATGCCCATGTCTGCCTGATGCGCACGCACCGCGTCGGCGGTGTCCTGGCGGCACTCCGGCAGCAGCGGGTTCGGGATACCGTTCGGGAAATGGCCGTCCGGCTGGTGATGCACCTTGATAAAGGTCACCGGCGCCCCGGCCGCCGCAAAGCGTTTCTCCACCTCATCAATCACGTGCCCCGCCGCCCCGTTGCCGGAGTTCACCACCAGCTTCAGCGGACGGGTGAAGTTCGCCAGGTCCACGTAGCCCATCAGGTGGTCAACGTACTCCTTCAGCACCGAAATCTGGCGCAGGGTGCCGCGACGCGCCGGGTCAACAGGCGGGAACTGGTTTTCCTCCGCCAGGCGCTGGATGTCACGCAGGCCGGTGTCGCCGCTGATGGGCTTCGCGTTCTCGCGCACCAGCTTCATGCCGTTGTAGTTCATCGGGTTGTGGCTCGCCGTCACCTCGATACCGCCGTCCACCCCGAGGTGGAAGGTGGCGAAGTAAATCTCTTCGGTACCGCTCAGGCCGATATCCAGCACGTCGGTGCCGGCGTCCATCAGCCCGCGGGCCAGCGCCAGCTTCAGCGACTCGCTGGTGAGGCGCACATCGCCCCCCACCACTATCTTCCCGGGTTTCAGAAATTCGCCGTAGGCGCGGCCGATACGGTAGGCGATGTCCTCGTTCAGCTCCTCGCCCAGTTCACCACGGATGTCATAAGCCTTAAAGCATGTTAACTGTGTCATTCTGCGTTTTGTCCCGAAAAAAATTAGCAACGACCATACTGGTCTTTAATACGAATAATGTCGTCCTCGCCGAGGTACGACCCCGACTGGATCTCCAGCACTTCCAGCGGAATGCGGCCCGGGTTTTCCAGGCTGTGCTCGGCGCCAATCGGAATAAAGGTGGACTGGTTCTCGGTCAGCAGGAACTGCTTGCCGTTGACCGTCACCTGGCCGGTGCCGGCGAGAATGACCCAGTGCTCGGCGCGGTGGTGGTGCATCTGCATCGAGAAGGCGCCGCCCGGTTTCACCGTGATACGGTTGACGTTGAAGCGCGGGGTCTGGACCACCACGTCGCAGCGGCCCCAGGGACGGTAAATCTCGCGGTGGCGCTTGTATTCGCTGCGCTGGTTCTGCTTGAGGAACTCGACCGCCTTCTTCACGTCCTGGGAACGCTCGCGGTTCATCACCAGCACGGCGTCCTTGGTGCTGACAATCACCAGGTTCTCCACGCCGATGGCCGCCACCAGCTTCTCGTCGCTGTTGATGTAGCAGTTTTCGCTGTTGTGCACCCACGCGTCGCCGCTGAGGACGTTGCCCTGCTCATCTTTCGGGCTGACCTCCCACAGGGCGGACCAGGAGCCGACGTCGCTCCAGTCGGCATCGAGACCGACCACCACCGCGTCGGCGGTTTTCTCCATCACCGCGTAGTCCACGGACTCGTCCGGGCACTCGCAGAAAATGTCATGCGGGATACTGATGAAGTCGCTGCCGTTGTCGGCGGCGTTCACCGCGGTCTGGCAGGCTTCGAGGATATCCGGGCGGAATTTGGCCAGCTCGGAGAGGTATTTTTTGGCGCGGAACATAAACATGCCGCTGTTCCAGTAGTACTCCCCGGAGGCGAGGTAGGCCTCGGCGCGCTCGCGGTCCGGCTTCTCCACGAAGCGGGCCACCTGGTACGGGGTGTGGGCGCTGTCGGTGAGGGCCACGCCGCGCTGGATGTAGCCGTAGCCGGTTTCCGGGGCGTTCGGCACGATACCGAAGGTGACCAGATGGCCTTCATCGGCGTACTGCTCGGCGACGCGGATGGCGTCGTGGAAGACCGGCTGGTTATTGATGATATGGTCGGCGGCGAGGACCAGCATCAGCGGGTCGTCGCCGTGGCGGGTGGCCTGGAGGGCCGCCAGGGCGATGGCCGGGGCGGTGTTGCGCCCGACCGGCTCGAGAATAATGTTGTTGGACAGCCTGTTGAGCTGACGCAGCTGTTCGGCCACCAGGAAGCGGTGCTCTTCGTTACAGATGACCATCGGTTCATGGATTTCAAGGCCCGAGAGTCGGGTGATGGTTTCCTGCAGCATGGAGTTCTGCCCGTACAGCCGGAGGAACTGTTTCGGGTAAAGCTCGCGAGACATCGGCCAGAGACGACTGCCGGTACCACCAGCCATAATTACAGGAAGTAACATAATGAAATCCTTAAATAAATAATTGCTTTATTTTACTATCAATCAATCGACCGTCGGGTGGAATGGCCTTTTTCAGGCACGCTACCGCCATTGGCTGTCGCAACCAAAATGCGTACTGCTCCCGTGTTTCAGGCTAAACGCCACCCTCTTTCGCTTCAGGCTATCGGCAGAACGTTCACTCAGCGGTCTGAAAAGCCAGCCTGACGGAACGGGTGTCCTGAAAACCTAAAAGCAGAGATATACCTTCAGGCATATCTCTGCTTTTAACATGCATCTTCCCTCACCTGGCCGCGAAATGCACCACACTTTCCGCATTTGCCGCCGGGTTAACCATCAGGACTTTCTCATTTACGCAGGGCAAAACGCACGCGCTTGCCGCCACCGAAGAAAACGAAACCGGCGGTTTACCGATGCCAGTAACCGTTATAGAGGGGCGTTCACGATAAAGGGAAAGATGAGAAGAGACATCGTCTTCGCCGCTGAGGAGACAACGCGCTTGCGGGCCTGGTTGCCCTTTGCACATGGCGACGGCGCTACGTTCCGACAGGTGGGATAAACGACTCATGCTCTACAATGCACATTCCACTAAGAAAATCGTCCGCAGATTATAGCGCTGGTCGCGGGGAATAAAAATAAAAAAGCCTACTGATTAATGGATTACTCAAATAATACACATCTTAAACATTCGTTAAACAAAAAGATCAACATTAACCAATTGATATTTAAGATAAAAAATGCAAGCTCGACGAGAATTTTGCCCATTTGCTAAATGATCCGCCGACCAAAAATATAACTTTAAACAAAATTACGCCGTGCCTGAGGGTATTGACTGCCTTCATGGTATCGCCATGAATCGCTAAGCCGCTGACCAGTCACAAGGTTATTATTCGACAGCTAACGGTCAAATGAGAAACGTTGTTATTTATCTGCCTTTGCCACCACGGTTTTGTCAGAAAAAACGCCTTTCAGTTCACGCCTGGCGGAATAGACGCGGCAAAGCAAGTGATCCCAACCGCAAGCCAGTGTAAAATCGGCACTTATGTAGAACGGGATATCCACACCCCGGAGGAAAAATATGAAGTTTTTGGTCACTGGTGCCGCAGGTTTTATCGGCTTTCATATCGCGCAGCGCCTGCTGGATGAAGGGCATGATGTTGTCGGGATCGACAACATGAATGACTATTATGACGTCAGCCTGAAGCAGGCTCGCCTGGATCGTCTGGCATCTCCGGCATTTCATTTCCAGCAGCTGGATCTTGCCGACCGTGAGGGGATGGCGACGCTGTTCGCCGCAGAACAGTTTGACCGCGTGATCCACCTTGCGGCCCAGGCGGGCGTGCGCTATTCGCTGGAAAACCCCTATGCCTACGCGGACGCTAACCTGATGGGGTATCTGAACATTCTGGAGGGCTGCCGTCACACCAAAGTGAAACACCTGGTGTACGCCTCCTCCAGTTCGGTTTACGGCCTTAACCGCAAAATGCCGTTCTCCACGGAGGATTCCGTCGATCATCCGGTCTCCTTGTATGCCGCCACCAAGAAAGCCAATGAGCTGATGGCGCATACCTATTCCCATCTGTACGGCATCCCGACTACCGGCCTGCGCTTCTTTACGGTCTATGGTCCGTGGGGACGCCCGGATATGGCGCTGTTCAAGTTCACGAAAGCGATGCTGGAAGGGAAAAGTATTGACGTCTACAACTACGGCAAAATGAAGCGCGACTTCACCTACATCGACGACATCGTCGAGGCGGTGGTGCGCGTCCAGGATGTGATCCCGCAGGCCAATGCCGACTGGACCGTTGAGAGCGGTTCCCCGGCGACAAGTTCCGCGCCGTATCGGGTCTATAACATTGGCAACAGCTCGCCGGTGGAACTGATGGACTACATCACCGCTCTGGAAGAGGCGCTGGGAATGGAAGCGAAGAAGAATATGATGCCGATCCAGCCGGGCGATGTGCTGGACACCAACGCAGACACCCAACCGCTATATGACCTGGTGGGTTTCAAGCCGCAGACGTCAGTGAAGGAAGGCGTGAAGAACTTCGTGGAGTGGTATAAGGATTACTATCAGATCTAACCTGTCTCTGCCCTGCCGCGATCAGCTGATTGCGGCAATGGATAAACATCCCGTATTGCCTTCATTTATCATTCATTTCTTTACCCGAGCCAGGCACAGGCTATACTTTTTTGTGCTAAAGAATAATTTTTACTGGTTTTAACGACGGTGCTGAAACCAGTTTCATCTGCCCGCCAGCGAAAAAGACAACAACTATAAGCCTGGTCCGCTGCTGTCACTCTTTTCAATACTATTTTTAATGGCTCCTTCAGCATTTTCTCCTGATAAATAAAAGACATTACTTTCTGTAGGAATTTTCTTAAGAAGAGGATATGTTAGACATCGCAATACAGCACCTTCCACGCTGATATATTGCTTAACTTGCTAATGATTCAACCAACTAAAGCTGTGGTAGATATTATGGAAAACCTGTTTTTCTTAGTGGTGGCTGCCATACTACTTGCTGTGTCTGTTTTCTTTTTAATTTCATATCTGAAAGACAGAAAGAAAACGAAACTGACGTTTAATAAACGCAAGTGGTAAGGCCCGCTCCATATTGCAATTAGATTAAGATAATATTAAGAGATAAAAAAATGATATGACAGAATGACCGTTCATTCTGCGTTTTGGCATGGCCTTAAGGCAAGAAAAAAATAAAGCTATTCGCGCCCAGTCCCTCGTATTTCCCCAGGGCATAAATAACAAAAGCCTGCGTTGCAGGCTTTGTTTTACCTCCCGGCGCTTATCTCCGGCATCTACATCACAGTGACGGTAGCTCTTCACAAGGTAAGTTTAACTTATCGGACCTGTTTTCAACCCGCAACGGGTTTCGTGCAGGATCGTAATGTCCATCACAATTTATTGAGGTTAATCTGAATGTGCGAGAAATACGCGCAGTGAGGGATATAGCGGGGAGATAAAGAAGCATACTGGCGGCGAGGAGCCGCCAGTGTCAGACAGGCAGGATTAATCGTTACCAAACAGATCGCGGGTATAAACCTTTTCTGAGACATCCGCCAGCTCTTCCGCCATACGGTTGGAAATGATGACATCCGCCTCTTGTTTGAAGGCATTCAGGTCGCGCACGACGCGGGAGTTGAAGAACTCATCTTCCTGCATCACCGGTTCATAGATAATAACCGGAATACCTTTCGCCTTGATGCGCTTCATAATGCCCTGAATAGAAGAGGCGCGGAAGTTGTCCGAACCACTCTTCATGATCAGGCGATACACACCCACCACTTTCGGCTTACGAGCGAGAATAGAATCCGCGATAAAGTCTTTACGGGTACGGTTGGCATCGACGATAGCCGCGATGATATTGTTCGGGACCGATTCGTAGTTCGCCAGCAGCTGCTTGGTATCTTTCGGCAGGCAGTAGCCGCCGTAGCCAAAGGACGGGTTGTTGTAGTGGTTGCCGATACGCGGATCCAGGCATACCCCTTCGATAATCTGCTTGCTGTTCAGCCCCTGGCTTTCAGCATAGCTGTCGAGCTCGTTGAAATAGGCAACGCGCAGCGCCAGATAGGTGTTCGCGAACAGTTTGATCGCTTCCGCTTCGGTGGAGTCGGTAAACAGGGTCGGGATATCCTGCTTAATCGCGCCTTCTTTCAACAGGTCTGCGAAACGTTCGGCACGCGCAGAGCGCTCACCAATGACAATGCGCGATGGATGCAGGTTGTCGTACAGCGCACGGCCTTCACGCAGGAACTCAGGAGAGAAAATAACATTATCAATCCCTAAACGTTCTTTGATGTCGCGGGTGAACCCCACCGGGATGGTCGATTTAATGATCATCACCGCGTTCGGGTTGATCTCGGTGACATCGCGAATAACCGCTTCCACCGTAGAGGTGTTGAAGTAGTTGGTTTTGGGATCGTAATCGGTCGGCGTCGCAATGATCACGTAGTCGGCATTACGGTATGCGTCGTGCTTATCCGTGGTGGCACGGAAGTTTAACGGTTTTTCTGCCAGATATTCCTGAATCTCTTTATCGACAATCGGAGAGATCTTCTGGTTAAGCATATCCACTTTGGCCTGTACGATATCCAGGGCCACCACTTCGTGGTTTTGCGCAATCAGGACACCGTTCGATAAACCAACATAACCTGTACCGGAAATAGTAATTTTCATGAGATTACACTTTAATCAGTTAACTGGATAATGGCGGATAGCCACGAAATTAAATAATACTGTGGGCGTTTTTACGCTGAGAAGGAAGGTAAGTCAAGCCGGTCGGTCGGCCCGGCTTGTAAACGAATAAACATGACGAGTTCCATTTGGAACCCGCCATTTTAGGAAAAAACAACCCAATTATTTATATACTTCTGCAGTGGCCAGAGTATGTGCCTGCAGATCTTTCTCCGACAGCGACAGCGCGCAGTCGCCCAGCGCCGGCCAGTCAATCCCTATCTCCGGATCGTTCCAGATGATGCTCCGCTCTGACTGCGGCGCGTAGTAGTTCGTCGCCTTGTACACAAACTGCACCGTGTCGCTCAGCGCCATAAACCCGTGGGCGAATCCTTCAGGGATCCACAGCTGACGTTTATTCTCTGCGCTGAGCACCGCGCCCACCCATTTGCCAAAGGTTGGCGATGAACGACGGATATCCACCGCCACGTCAAATACCTCACCTTCCACACAGCGGACCAGTTTGCCCTGAGCGTGCGGATCCAGCTGATAGTGCAGCCCGCGCAATACGCCTTTCTGGGACTGGGAATGGTTGTCCTGGACGAATTCCACCTGGCGGCCCACCGCCTCATTAAACACCTTGCTGCTGAAGCTCTCAAAGAAGAAACCCCGCGCATCACCAAACACGCGCGGTTCAAAAATCAGCACGTCAGGAATATCTGTTTTAATAATGTTCATCTTTTGCTACCCGTTTATTTGCCCAGGACTTCAGTTACCACGCGAGCCACACCCTGACGCCAGTCCGGGAGAGTCACCCGAAATGCCTGCTGGAATTTTTCATTCGACAGGCGTGAGTTGAGCGGACGCTTCGCCGGCGTCGGATAGGCCGTCGTCGGAATGCCCTTCACTTCCTGAACCGCCAGCTCGGCACCGTGCGCTCTCGCCACCTCAAACACATAGCGGGCGTAGTCGCACCAGCTGGTCTCGCCGCTGGCCACCAGATGATAGGTGCCGGCCAGCGCTGGATCACGCAGCGTTTCACGGATTGCCGTCGCCGTGCAGTCTGCCAGCAGCTCAGCGCCGGTGGGGGCCCCGTGCTGGTCGTCAATGATGGAGAGCGTCTCTTTCTCACATGCCAGGCGGAGCATCGTTTTGGCAAAGTTGGCGCCGCGGGTGGCATACACCCAGCTGGTACGGAAAATCAGGTGACGCGGGTTGCCCTGCTCCAGCGCCAGTTCACCGGCACGTTTGGTTTCGCCGTAGACGTTCAGCGGGCCAGTTGTCTCATCTTCCCGGCGGTAATGGCTGCCGGCGCCGTCGAACACATAGTCCGTGGAATAGTGCACCATCAGGGCGCCCAGCTTCGCCGACTCTGCCGCCAGCACCGCCACCCCTTTGTCGTTCAGCAGGTCAGAGAGCTCTCGCTCGCTTTCGGCCTTGTCCACCGCCGTGTGCGCGGCGGCATTCACCACCACGTCGGGGCGGACGGTACGCACGGTCTGCGCGATGCCTTCCAGATTCGTCAGGTCGCCGCACAGCTCTTTATCAAAGTAATCCACCGCGACCACGTCGCCTAGCGTGGACAGTGAACGCTGGAGCTCCCAGCCCACCTGGCCATTCTTACCAATCAGTAAAATCTTCATTCTCTGTATCCTGTCGTTGACGGAGAAGGCATTAACGCTCGTTCAGCAGGCGCTTGAGATAAGCACCGTACTCGGTTTTCTTCAGGCGTTCGGCCTGAGCCGCAACACCTTCCGCCGACAGCCACTGATTGCGGTAACCAATCTCTTCCAGGCAGGCGACCTTCATCCCCTGGCGCTTCTCAATGGTGTGAATAAACTGTGATGCGTCCATCAGGCTGTCGTGGGTGCCCGTGTCCAGCCAGGCAAAACCGCGCCCCAGCAGTTCAACATGCAGATCACCGCGCTCCAGATACATCTGGTTCAGGGTGGTGATCTCCAGCTCACCGCGCTCAGAAGGCTTCACGTCCTTCGCCATCTCCACCACGTTGTTGTCGTAGAAGTAGAGCCCGGTCACCGCCCAGTCGGATTTCGGCTTCAGCGGTTTCTCCTCGATGGACAGCGCCTTAAAGTTCTCATCGAACTCCACCACCCCGAAGCGCTCAGGATCCAGCACCTGATAACCAAACACCGTGGCGCCGGAGGTTTTCGCCGCTGCCGCCTCCAGCTTTTTACCGAAGCTCTGGCCAAAGTAGATATTATCCCCCAGCACCAGGGCGCAGGCATCGTTGCCGATAAACTTCTCGCCAATGATAAAGGCCTGCGCCAGGCCGTCCGGCGACGGCTGGATGGCGTAGCTGAAGTTCACCCCGAACTGCGACCCGTCACCCAGCAGGCGCTGGAAGGAAGGCATGTCGTCCGGGGTGGAGATGATAAGGATATCGCGAATCCCCGCCAGCATCAGGACGGACACCGGGTAGAAAATCATCGGCTTGTCATAGATTGGCAGCAGCTGCTTGGAGACGCCCTGGGTGATCGGATATAAACGCGTGCCGGAGCCGCCGGCCAGAACAATACCTTTCATAAATCTATTCCTTAATCAGTCAGATATCAGTCATTGAGGCCAAGACGCTCGCCGGCATAGGAGCCGTCCAGCACGCGCTGCCACCAGGTCTGGTTGTTCAGGTACCAGTGCACGGTTTTCTCAATCCCACTCTCGAACGTTTCCTGCGGCACCCAGCCCAGATCGCGCTGAATTTTCGCGGCATCAATGGCGTAGCGCAGGTCGTGTCCCGGACGGTCGGTGACAAAAGTGATCAGATCTGCGAAATGAGTGATGTTACCCGGCTTCTGCGACACCACCTTGTCGAGAATGGCGCAGATGGTGCGCACCACATCGATATTTTTACGCTCGTTATGACCGCCGATGTTGTAGGTCTCGCCGCTCTTGCCTTCGGTCGCCACTTTGTACAGCGCACGGGCATGGTCCTCAACATACAGCCAGTCACGGATCTGCTCCCCGTTGCCATATACCGGCAGCGGTTTACCCGCCAGGGCGTTAAGGATAGTCAGCGGGATAAGTTTTTCCGGGAAGTGATACGGACCATAGTTGTTGGAGCAGTTGGTCACCACCACCGGCAGGCCGTAGGTGCGGTTCCAGGCGCGAACCAGATGGTCGCTGCCCGCTTTGGAGGCGGAGTACGGGCTGCTCGGCGCGTACGGGGTTTCTTCGGTGAACAGGTCATCGGTGCCGTGCAGGTCGCCGTACACTTCATCGGTGGAGATATGATGGAAGCGGAAGGCCTGCTTCTGTTCCTCTCCAAGTCCGGACCAGTAGTGGCGGGCTGCCTCCAGCAGAGTGAAGGTGCCGATCACGTTGGTCTGGATGAAGGCGGCCGGGCCATCAATGGAGCGATCCACATGACTTTCTGCCGCCAGGTGCATCACGATATCCGGGCGGAACTCGCTAAACTGGGCCGCCAC
Organism: Klebsiella sp. 1SOBk10mer; assembly: GCF_046602535.1. NCBI lineage: Bacteria > Pseudomonadati > Pseudomonadota > Gammaproteobacteria > Enterobacterales > Enterobacteriaceae > Klebsiella > Klebsiella sp. 1SOBk10mer. The sequence continues at coordinate 449,422 of NZ_JBKIUP010000001.1, read as the reverse complement.
GGCAGCGGCATCCGTGATATCAGTCTGGGAAAACGAGTAGCGTTCGCTCCCAGCCACCGGCTCCAGGGATTCGAGGTTGCCGGCATAGGTCAGGCAGTCCACCACGCGGACTTCATCCCGGGTATTTTCAATGATATGACGAACTACGGCAGAGCCAATAAAGCCCGCGCCACCGGTGACAAGAATCTTCATATTTTATTTACCTTTGATTACTCATGCAAAAAGAAAATAATTGCATAAATCTATATATTAAAATGCTGGAGATGTAATTTAATGGGGATAATATCGAAGGAACACTTTAAAAACAAATAGCGAAATTCTTAATTTTCCGCTATTTTTCAGAGTAGAGCTTGATTATATATGTACTTTAACATTAGACCTCCATTAAATTGCAGGAGGTCTAATAAGAGAAATATTAATCTAACCACTCAGTATGGAAAACGCCTTCCTTATCAGTACGCTTATAGGTGTGCGCACCAAAGTAATCACGCTGAGCCTGAATCAGGTTAGCTGGCAGAACTGCGGAACGGTAGCTGTCGTAGTAAGCAATTGCCGCAGAGAACGTCGGTACCGGAATACCATTCTGTACGGCATAAGCCACGACATCACGCAGCGCTTGCTGATAGTCATCAGCGATCTGTTTGAAGTACGGCGCCAGCAGGAGGTTAGCAATGCCAGCGTTTTGCGCATAAGCATCGGTGATCTTCTGCAGGAACTGTGCACGAATGATGCAGCCCGCGCGGAAAATCTTAGCGATCTCGCCATAGTTCAGATCCCAGTTGTATTCATCAGAAGCAGCACGCAGTTGTGAGAAGCCCTGGGCATAGGAAACGATTTTACCGAGGTACAAGGCGCGACGAACTTTTTCGATAAATTCAGCTTTATCACCGGCCGGCTGAGCCTGCGGACCACTCAGCACTTTCGAAGCGGCTACACGCTGGTCTTTCAGAGAAGAGATATAACGAGCAAACACGGACTCTGTGATCAGAGACAGAGGTTCGCCGAGATCCAGTGAGCTTTGGCTGGTCCACTTGCCGGTACCTTTGTTTGCTGCTTCATCAAGAATAACATCAACGAGGTATTTACCCTCTTCATCCTTTTTGGTGAAGATATCTTTAGTAATGTCGATCAGGTAGCTACTCAGCTCGCCTTCGTTCCATTCGGTGAAGGTTTGCGCCAGCTCTTCGTTGGAAAGAGCCAGACCGCCTTTCAACAGCGCATAAGCTTCAGCAATCAGCTGCATGTCGCCATACTCGATGCCGTTATGTACCATCTTCACATAATGGCCTGCGCCATCAGCACCGATATAGGTCACACAGGGCTCACCGTCTTCAGCAACTGCAGCAATCTGCTTCAGAATCGGAGCTACGAGCTCATAGGCTTCTTTCTGCCCACCAGGCATGATGGAAGGCCCTTTCAGAGCCCCCTCTTCGCCACCGGAAACACCGGTACCGATAAAGTTAAAACCTTCGGCAGACAGCTCACGGTTACGACGGATGGTGTCCTGGAAGAAGGTGTTGCCGCCATCAATGATGATGTCACCTTTATCAAGGTAAGGCTTCAGGGAATCGATGGCGCTGTCGGTGCCAGCCCCGGCCTTCACCATCAACAGGATACGACGTGGTGTTTCGAGGGATTCAACAAACTCTTGTACTGTGTAATAAGGGACCAGTTTCTTGCCTGGATTTTCGGCAATCACTTCTTCGGTCTTTTCACGGGAGCGGTTGAAAACGGAGACGGTATAACCACGGCTTTCGATGTTCAGCGCTAGGTTACGCCCCATCACAGCCATACCAACAACTCCGATCTGTTGCTTGGACATTACATACTCCTGTAGGTGAATCAAACAATATCACATTAATTACTGACCTTGACCAGCTAACTAGTTATACTATAATTTTTGATTAAAAGTATAACAAAAATGTGTAATTAGCTTTCATTAAACTTTAAAACTATTTAATCAGGAAAAAATCATAACCAAATCATAGTTGGATTAAAAATCAACTGTTGTGAGCGACAATCATTTTTTAATCTTTGATAGCACAAATGTTCTAAGAGTTGTGGAAAGAGTGAGAGAGACTAATAAATAAACAACGGCACCAGAGAAGGATAATAGCACTAAAATATTAAGGCTCGCAATAGCATTGGGAAAAAAGAAATAATCGATGAGTTTTAAGTAACTTAACATGACTAATGTAGCCAAAACAATTGAATAGTTCTTTTTAAAAAAAACATTGAGACTCTCCCCTAACAAACTCATTAAAGACCACATGACAGGAAAAAAATTAATAACATTAGCGAGAAGATAACACATAGCAAATGTAGTTATTGTATATTGAACACCTATGATGAAAGCTCCCACTTGCAAGATCATTCCAATAATGCCTAGCTTTAGTAAAATATCTGTACGACCTTTAGCCATAAAAACTGAACCAGAAGTACTAAGTACCGCTTGTATTATTGCAGTTGGCGCTAACCATTTTAATACTATCCCCGTCAGATACCATTCATCACCGAATACTAGTCGGATAAAAGGCTCACTATAAAATGCCAGTCCAGACATCAATGGACATGTTATAAACAACACAGCATAGACACAATTTAGATATATTTTTGATATATGCTGATTATTACTTTGTTGTTTACTTAATATTGGGTAAAGTGACCTAGTTGCGACAAAGGTAAGACTTTGCAATGGGAAAAGCATAATTCTATAAGCAAGATTATAACTCCCGAGAATTGAAGCAGACATGAATTTACCAATTATAAAGCTATCTGCGTTCCTTGAAAAATAATTTATAAAATTAAACATTGATAAATTTGCACTAAAACTAAAAATACTTTTCAAATCCTTATAATCAATAAAAACCCTAATAGAAGGTTTCCAATTTGATGCAAGCCAGAATTGTATAGCAGACATCAGATTAAGTATTAAAGCTTGACCAACAAGACTGAAAACACCAAACCCCATATTTGCTAAAACAATCGCTAGTACTAATGAAGCAAGTGAAGAAGAAATTTCTATCCTAGAGACTGTTTTGAATTTCGAGTCTCTCTCAAGCAAAGCAAGGTGAGCTGCCGCACAGCTCGAAAGAGGAAATGTAAAACTTAGCAACATCAATACTAAAGTTAATTTAGGCTGATGATAGATACTGGATATCACACTAGAGCCCGAAAAAACCAGAACAAATAAAGTCAATCCCATGAGGAGATTTAACCAAAAAACAGTATTAATTAGAGACTCAGTAAGATCTTTCCTTTGTATTAATGCAGCAGAAGTGCCTAAATCTCGTAACAGGATACCTAAGTTCACAACAACAAGAGCCATAGCCATTAAACCATATTCGCTTGGAGGAATAATTTTTGCTAAATAGACTATGTTTGTTAGTTGCACTAACATTTTGATAAATTGTGATGCCATGTTCCATTTAGCATTTGAAAGCAATGTCATATCAGGCGAGCCTTTGAGTATGCACTAGGGATATATGAGTTTATGAAGTTATGATTAGTATGAGAGATGTTAATGCATCAAATTAATGGCATCGGGGATGATGCCCTTTAATGAAAGTTAAAGTAAGCAACTTCAAATTGTTAAACCTACAGCTGATTATCTCTCTAAGAAAACATCTTGTCATTCCCAAAACCATATGAATACCAGATTTAGAATAAAAGCGGCACGAAATTGCATAATCATATAAATGTTCACGATGCCGCCATTCGGAGAAGGATGTATTTGTTTTTGAAAGAGAGTGTTCCAATGTGCTAAAAATTTGGACCCGAATATCATACTGTTTTTTTATCCTTTGAATCCTACGAAAAAAACTGTAATCGACTCCGTAGAGGGCATAACGCTCATCAAAAAGTTTTATATTATCTTTCCTGAAACATTCAACAAGACTTTTATAAATAACTAATCCAGACCCAATTGAAATAATTTTATCATTGACATTAAAAGTATATGGAATGTCTGCATTGTACACTCTATCATTACATAATGGATAATGTATTAATTTTCGTTCCGAATCAATAATTCGAGGGATTTGTAACATCACATCGGCATTATAGTAATTTTGCATATCTTGAAAAAAAAGATCAGATATATTGGTATCATCATCAAATAATATAAAACGATCGTACGCATTGTAATTATTAATTATTGTATTATAAATCACAGCCAAGGATCTATTTTCAAGATATTCGAGATACGTCACTCTTGTAAATTTACTTTTCAATTCATAATATAAAGAATCAAATTTAATTTCATTAGGCCCATTATTGATAATGACTAAATGGGTATCATTTAGAGTTATATGTAATAAATTATTTAACGTTAAAGATGAGGAGAATCCTTTGTTATATAAAACAACTGCAATAATATTATTCACGAATTACTCCATCAAGGTTATTAGAGTCATAAATATAATTCAATTTTTTATTATTGAAGAATAAAACTGCCATGGGAATCTGTGCTAATACATTGAGATTGAAATATCCGTTTCCGAAAATTAAGAGCAAATTTATCTGGCTAATGACAGAGAAAAGCAAAATTGCTGATTTTTTCTTTTTTACACGATTAAATACATAAGATGAGATTAGGCCATGTACAAAGCTAAAAACAACCATTCCAAGTATTCCTTGGGATAGGAAAATTTCAATATATCCACTTCCAACATTAAACGCACCACTTATTTGATAAGATCTAGCAAATGCATCTTCATCTGTTACAACACATTCTAATGCCCCCCGTGCAACTTTTGGCAAAAGACTGCATAAGAAATTAAGGTTTGTATCTGTTTGTCCCATGTGAATAGCATTAGTTAAATTTACTATTGGCGTTACAATGTAAATATACGCCCACATAAACCCACTTGGCATCCAGTCGGGATATTCAAAACTTGGATGAGCCAATTGTATAAATAATTGTCTGCCAGTCCTGATATCACCAATATATCCAAACAATAAAAACACTAACAAAACAGACAAAACAACTAAAAAAATTGTTTTTGGCCTAATTTTTGTTGTGATTAGATGTATCATTCCTAATTGTATGAAGGATACCATAATCATTTTTCTAGTAACGAGCAGAACAAAAATAGAAATAATAAAAAAGGAGAACCATAATGACTTTTTATTTTTAAAACATATATAATCATAATAATTAGATGCAACCAAAAGACAACCAAATGCAAGAACAAAACCATGCAATGATGGAATCCCAAATGCGAATTGGGAAACTGTGCGTCCTGTAGCCATTGATATTAATGGTATATAACCAGCAATTGCAATTTCAACTAATACGAGAGCAAAAAAAATGAAAGTCAAATTTCTTGTTTTCCTTAAAGCCCTTGCAGCTACAGTATTGAAATCAACAACGCTATACTTCACATCTATTTTCTTCTTAGGTGCCAACTTATTTATTGAAGTAAAAAGTGAATATCCGACCAAGAAAGGCACAATAATGATTGTTACTGTAACCGCAATTTCACTAATAGGAAATATCAATAAATCTGATAAACTTAGAGTATAGAGGATAAAAACACCAAACCATATAAAGCAAAAAGTAAATAATGGTGATGTTAATTTTCCCTTGTGTATTGAAAAATTTTTTATAGCATTCGATATAGCCATTTCAGTCTCTCTTCAATAGACTAACAATCTTTCTAAGTTGCAATGAGAATAAAAACCTATACATGGAAGATTTATTATTTAAATAAAGTGATCGATGTTTATCGAATATATACTCTCGTGCTGCAATACCTTTTTTAAAACCTTTCGATATTGAGTCAGAGGATTCAATGCATAAAGCTAAAGGTTCCGATATATAGAAGCCTTGAGATTTACATGCTATCCTTAATGCAAATTCCCAATCTTGGAATCTTTTTAAATGAATATCAAAATACCCACAATCAATTAATGTATTTTTTTTTGAAATTAAGCATTGAGTGCTAATCATATTATTGGCTAACATTTTTTTTAGAAAATCGTTTTTAATAGCACCTGATGTGGAATGATAAACTCCACCTATGATTGATTTCAGTCCAACAACACGAATAAAAGGATGAAAAATGTAATCTATATCACCGTTATTTGAATTAATAGCTCCCTCTATATAATTAAGTTTATCAATTCTCCAAAAGTCATCACTATCGTTAAAAGCAACCCACTCATTCATTGCCGCTTCTATTCCTATATTTCTAGCATTGCATGCTCCGGTTCTTCCATTTGTATGCAAAACTTTTATATTTAAACCTTTTAGTCTATCAATAGACCCATCTGTAGAACCATCATCAACTACGATAACCTCGATATTATGATTACCAACTTGGTTTAAAACAGAAAGTACAGCCCCTTGAATGCTAGCTTCACGATTATAACAGGGAATAATAACACTGATATCCATTAACGACACCTTAAATTTGATTTAAAATAATTTAAAATTTTTGAAAGTTATTCTTGATATAGATATTTGAAACATCTTTACCAATCTTCAAAAACTCTCTTTGTCTAACCAACGATAATCTAGTTGGTTCAATAATCAAATTTTTTTGAAACTCTACGCTTAAATTTATTTTATTATCAGTAGAATTTAAAGTAGGAGAGTTGAAATAAAGATAATTACCATCTCCTTGGGAATAATTACCTCCTTTTTCAGGGTCTAATGTTCCCGCAGTAAATTTACAATAATAACTCTCGTCCGAAAAATCTCCGGTTAAAGGTCCATCAAATTCTAGCCTTAATACATTGTCTATACCACCTCTAGTAACTGCGCTCATACATTTAGCAGTCACATCACATCTAACTAAGTCCTTAATTTCTAACATATAGTTTGATACATTGAAATTTTTAAAATAACAGTCAACTGACCCCTGTAGAAACACATCAGCTCCGACGATCGAGTCAATGACTGAACGTCGTAGACCATAAAACCATACTCCACGTTTGAAATGTGACCTTGGACGCTCGCAAATAACATTATTAACAATTATATTATCGTTCCAGCAGGAATATGGTGTGTATAAAGAATCGACAAAAAGGGAGTAATTACTTTGTTTTTTTGAGGATGAATTTGAATCACTTATAGTAATATTTGATAAAATAATCTGAGGTGAACTCATGATTTTTAAGGTTGAATTATCACTGTTGCTTTCAGAATTTGAAATTTGTAAGTTCTGGAAAATACTTTTCCCGAAACAATAAGTTATGTTGACTGTTGACGGTTCGCCAAGACCAGTTAAAGTTAAATTACTAACGTTAACTCCATAGCAGCTAGATATAATAAGGCGGTTAATATATAAAGAAGAAAGCTTTACGTTTTTAATGTTCCTTAGAACAAGTTTTTTTATGCGCCCTTCACCTGTTAAATTAACATGGTTTATAAAATTAGTCTTTATTAACCACGGATTAGAGTGAGAATATACAGTTCGGGCACTCAAAATGATATGAGAGTTATTAACGCTCTTGACTTCAACATATTCGAAATAATACTTACCGCCACCAACACTATCTGTGCCGTCTACATTTTCGATACGAATAATATCACCGGGACTAAATTTATTTATGAAGTCACCATTAATTATATATGAATCTTTTGGTATTTCGCCTTTAAAAGCAATAACGCTTTTAAGTTTACTTATGATTGGGTAACTATACGGAAATCTAGTTCCATTTTTAACTATAAAATCAGTTTCATTAACATCAACAACATTCAGAATATCTATGCCATTTTCATTACCAATTTGAGCACTACCACCATGCCGATAATCTAATGAAACTGAAACCATATCACCTTTATTCATTTTAGAGTTTTTATTAGAAAAAGAGCGAGTTCCGCGAGAAAAAGCTTCCCAATCTTGGTTTATTATAGATTCGCTTTCAGAATAAAAGAGCCCACCAATGATAGAAAGCTCAAAATTTAAGTAACATCCGTTTTGTAAAACAATTCTTATAGGGAAGTCAATAGAAATATCTTCGCTGTAATATTGACCTTTTAAAAAAGTACAACTTAATCCATTAATATAAGCATATTGTAGGGCTTTTTCAATAGCCTCTTTATTATTGAAAACACCATCAGATTTTGCACCAAACATTTCAGGTGATACTGAGTCTGTACTTATTTGGCATCCAAGGTTCTCAGGTTGAGTTTTAAAACCTTCTTTACCTTTTGAAGGAATGCTTATAACTAAAGGTGATAACGCCATGCTTCTAAGTAAATCTCTACGTCTCATTTTACCCTCACCCGAATCACAAATTTTGGCGTTTGTTATACCATTTTATTTAAAGATTGGAAAATAAGAAATGTTTCAAACTCACATATTAGTATTAATATACAATATTTTTATATGGCCCATAACTTAAGGGCCATAAACTATAGAAATAATACTTTTCGCAACCGAGAGGATATATTGACACAGGCATTTACAAATAGATAAATACCATATATTAGTATTAGTCAATGATAGTACTAATGAATGATATTTATCAAATTGAACTAGTTATAAATAATTTAAAGCAGAACACCATGAAGAATAAAAGTTAGTAATATTCTTAATATGTTACACGGCCAAAAAAACAATGAGTTGAATACTTTACAGCTCAACTCATTAATCTTCATTGGAGCTCGTAATATAAAAGAGTAAGATTTTTAATATGTGATTTTATAGATTACTTTAATATCCCCAGAATCTCTTATGCATACTGAATTTTTTAATCAAAAACCTTGGTAAGAACTGATAACTTTTACCTGCTTTAAAACCTATAAATTTCATAACATTATATAAAAATGAGGCGGGTATCCAGTGTGGATAATTTTTTAGCAAAAATTTGAACTCTGAAATAATAAAACGCTTGCCTTCACCACCTGCACCTCCAAAATTATTCCTAATCCAAGGTTCATCCGTATGGAATACACCAATATCAAAATAGCGTTTAAACTCTTCTGATGGAGAATAATTATGAGAATGATGTACTTTTGCTTCGGGCACATAAGCTACTTTGTAACCTGCCATTATTGCTTTTGCCGTGTAAAACATATCTTCACATAATATTGTATTCGACGGGAAGCCGCCTATTTTTTTAAATACAGATAATCTATAGGCCGAAAAAGAATTAGACATAAATGCTGTTTTCAACCCCATCTTAGGTATGCTGCTTTTAGACGCAATATACCCTTTATCTGGATAATTAAATGCTCTGGCATGTTGTGCCAATGGATTAGCATCAGTATGTGGTAACTGCCTTCCATAGGCACATACAATTTCTTCATCTTGAAAAACAGTTATTATGCTTTCAATAAATCCCGGTTCAGGTATAGCATCTTGTGTGAGGAATATGACTACATCGTAATCCTCAATATATTGATTAATTGCTTCGTTACGAGTTCCACCATGATTAAAATCTGAGCTTTGAATAGATATCACATCAAAACCATTATTTAAAGCTACGGTGGCTGTATCATCCTTACTACCAGAATCGATTACGTGTACCAATGTGTTTGCAGGCGTGTTTTTTTTTATATTATCGACCGTAGTACGCCACAAATCTCCACCATTATAAGTTGGGATGGCAATATAGTATTTCATTGATAGATTATCCTGACTGTTATATAAAGGCTGGAAGTTAATACGCACCGTCTCTTTTTAATACAACACCCACAGTTTTAAATAAAATCGCGATATCATTCCACATTGACCAATTTTTAACGTACCAAGCATCAAGATAAACACGTGTCTCATAATCCACATCACTACGCCCACTAACTTGCCATAGGCCTGTCATTCCTGGTTTGCTCAATAAATAATAATCAACTTCTTCATTGTATCTTTCTAACTCAGCAGTAATGATAGGCCTTGGTCCAACTAAACTCATTTCTCCTTTTAATACATTAAATAACTGCGGCAATTCATCCAGGCTTGTCCTTCTAAGGAAACCACCTATCTTTGTTATTCTTGGGTCGTTTTTCAATTTGAATGTTAAATTCCATTCTTCTCGCGCATTTATATCATTATTTAGAAGTTCTTCAAGAACTTCTTTGGAATTGATTACCATAGATCTGAACTTCAAACACTTAAAGGGTTTACCTCCTTTCCCGATCCTTTCATGACCATATATTGCCGGGCCTCCATCTTTTTTAACTTTAATACTTATATATAATAACACTGGTGAAAGAAGAGTAATTATAGACAATGAGCCAATAATATCAAAAAGTCTTTTGAGAATTCTTGACGACCATTTGGCTAGATTTTGCTGTACACGAAAAATCATAACTTCATGACTGAATATGAATGACATATCTGTGCTATCAAGTGGCATTCCACGTAATGTTGGAATAACTGAGACATATCGATAGCCTTTAATCATAAAGTTTCTAAGCCACGCATTTCTTATTTTACTTTGATGAGACTCTACAGCAACAATGAATTGTGTTTTGGGATCAATATCATTAAGCCATTCTAGATTATTCTCAATCACTGGTATACCATCAATTGCCTCTCCTGATTGAACTCCGCCAGGACTTGATATGAAACCGACAATGTTTAAACCTAAGTTTTTTTCTCCGCTAATTGCTTTATATGCTTCATGAGCATTTTCACTACTACCTACTATCCAAGTATCTCTTTGCCACAAGCCCGCTTTATTCAATAAGGTCTTCGTTAGCATTCTTGACAATGGAACAAGTATGATTACAAATAACCACGTTATCACCCATAAGTAACGAGAGAATGACCAAGTGGTAAAAGCCATAACAGCAATTTCGATTATTGCAAAAATAACCAAGGTTCGAAGTATTTCTTTAAGTTCAAACCAAAATGTTTTACGATAAAAATAATGTCTTAGTCTAACTGAATACCAGCCTACACAACAAACACCGAGAATCCAATGAAGTAAAAACCACCCATCAATTTCATTAGTTAGTAATAAATAATCATTCTTTTCCACAATTAATGATAACACACCCAATGCTATGTATAAAGAAAGAATGAATGAAATGAAATCTGATAAAGCCAATGTGATACTAACTATGACATTCTTTACGAGAAGCCTCATGAAATCCTCTCAAAATTAATTAAATATATATTATTACACTAATATAAATTTTCCTTCTCATTACCCCAAATATCAATAAAGATAATTGGGGTAAGCATTCAATTAGTGCTTATCCTTGTCATTATATGAGTAACCATAATTATTATAGCCATAACCATAATAACTACTAGCTTTCTTCACCACGCCGTTTAAGATGCAACCTTTTACTATTACACCACTATTTTCAAAACGTTTCGCACTAATTTCAATTTCTTTGGCTGTGTTTTTTTCAAACCTTGCGACAAGCAAGGTTGTACCTGCATAATGCCCAATAATTGCCGGATCAGTGACAGCCAAAATAGGTGGAGTATCAAGAATCACAATATCATAAATTTTTTCTGCCCAAGCTAAAAGCTCTCCAAAACGTCTGTGCATAAGTAATTCGGCCGGGTTAGGTGGAACCTGTCCACGAGAAATGAAATCGAAACCAGCGCTATGTACTTTTTTCACTGCTTGGGATACTTCAACTTTCCCTGACAATATTTCAGAAAGGCCGTTATTGTTATCTAACTCAAAGAGCTTATGCGCATATCCTTTCCTCATATCTGTATCAATATATAGAACAGATTTTCCAGTTTGTGCTATTACTGCTGATAAGTTTGAACTTACAAAAGTCTTACCTGCATTAGGGCTTGCACCTGATATCATTAAAATATTGTTTCTAGCCTCCATCATTGCAAAGTGCAGGCTTGTGCGTAATCCTCTAATCGCTTCAATTGCAATATCAGCAGGATTTTCAATCGCAAGAAAAGTTTGAGGTTCTGATTGTTCTTTCTTTCTCAAACCCTCTAATTTAGTAGCTTTCTGGGTAAGTAACTCAGAAATAGGAATGCTTGCATAAACATTTATACCCAACTCTTCGAGTTGCTCAGGGGTTTCTATTCCTCTTCGCAAAAATACACGTAATAAGACAACACCAATTGATATCAGTAAGCCAAGAACAAAACCGACTATGACAACCAGAATTTTTTTCGGTTTTACGGGTTCAGGTTGTGTTACTGCATTATCAATAATTCTAACATTACCAATTGCACTTGATTTCGCTATATTCAGTTCTTGCTGCCTGTTAAGTAACATCATGAAGACAGCACGCCCAGATTCGACATCACGATTTAGACGTAATATTTCCTGTTGTGTTGCCGGCATGGCTGACACTTTTTTATTAAGCTTTAACTTTTCATCTTGTAAGGTTTTTCTTTTTTCAAGTAAGGCCTTATAAGTAGGATGTTCTTTGGTATAAAGTTGTGATATTTCTGATTCTCTAAAAGTTAGTTGATTTAATTGGTTATCTACATTTACTATTTGGTCAAGTACAGATTTGGCTTCTAAGGATAAATCAACCGAATCATTCTGCCTCCGATACTGATTAAGTTTGCTTTCAGCGTTATCTAAATCACTTCTAACAATTGGTAATTGCTCATTCAAGAATGCTAAACTCTTTGCATCTTGCGCTGCTTGCCTTGCGATATTTTGTGCAAGGTAATTCTCACTAATACTATTGATGATTTCTTTAATTTGTTTCGGATTTTCTCCTGTAAGAGTTAAGTTTAAAATACCCGTATCTTTGCCTTGTTCTGAAATATTGAATTTCTTCTGTAACGCACTTATTGCATCCAATTTAGAAGTATAATATACAGTAAAGCTAGTACCTGGCTCAGCGTCTATTTTATCAATTTTAATTGTGACATCATTTTTATTTACTAACTTTCCAATGCTAGCATTGAACTTTTCATCATTATATTCTACCGTATAGCTATTCTTATCATTAGTTGTTATTATAATTTTCGGGATTTCATCATGGCTACCTGTTATATATAACCGCCCGACAGTTAAATTGCCTGGTTTGTCCCCTAGCAACCTAGCCAATCCCCTACCAAAAACAGGGAAGTAATCTTGCTTAATAACTGCCTGTAAGTTTAGATCATCTACCGTTTTCCCCAAAATCATCCTTGATTGTAATAACGCTATTTCAGGTGCAGACTGCGGCTGACTATCCGGAAGTATTTGGCTAAGATTGTTTAAAATGCTATTACCCTGTTTTTGCTCCACTTGAATCAACGCATCCGCCTGATACACTGGTGTTGAAAAAATGGAATAAATCAATGCAATAACGGTAAATAGAGACGTTACTGAAATTATCAATTTGCGATGGTCAATCAATTCACCGATTAAGCGACCAAAATCGATTTCATCAGATTCCTGAGATGCTTGTTTATTAATAACTGGTGACATTAAAATATTCCTGATTATTTTGCGCCTAGTTTTTCAGCCCACCGCTCACCGGCCAATTCTATTAAATTATATACTGATGCAAATGCTTCTTCACTTTTCCTATATGGATCTGGGATATCTCGCTGGTTGCACCAGTGACCATAAAGCATTGTTTTCCCTCTGGCTTCGGGTGACATACGCCCGATTTGCTCTATATGGGCCTTTTCCATTACTAATATAAGATCGTACTTGCGCCCCATGGACGCTGAGTATTGTTTCGCTACATGATTTTCGAGCGAAAGATTATGCAATGATGCGATTTTACAAGCATTCAAATCGGCGCCATAACCAACCATTGCATTCGTACCAGCCGAATTAATCACCTTTGAGGGAAGCAATTTTCGTAAAAGCCGTTCTCCTATTGGAGAACGACAAATATTGCCCGTACAAATAACTAAAATTGATTCAAACATTTTATGGCCAGGTCCTAATATATCTTACAGTTTCTGTCATATCATGTACTCCAGTAATGGTAGGTACAAGTTGGGAAATTACACGATTCCAACGTACTAATGGAGCCGATGTGACATAGACGATATCATAAGGTTGTAATTCAAATTCTGTACCAAGAACCATCGCGGAGGCATCTTGCGCGTTCAACTGATAGATATTAGCAATTTTACCTTGTTTATCACCCTTCAGTTGGCGAATAACGAAGACTCCCGTGGCATCACTGTAAGCTTGAGACATGCCTTCCGCATTCCCGATTGCCTCTGCTAATGTCATTCCACTACGATCCATCTTCAATGTACTCTGCTTGCCAACCTCTCCCATGACAAACACTTTAAGATCGTCATTCCTTGGTACAAAGAGAATATCTCCAGGATATAACATGTGATTTTGTGTTAAATCCCCTTTTTGCATTAATGCATAAAGTGATACTTTTGTATCTTTACCATTATGAGTCAGCACAACATTACGCCAATCTGCGTCTGGTGCCAGCCCACCAGCGGCATTTATTGCATCCATAACCGTTAAAGGAATATTGGTAATAGGTTGCTGGCCTGATTTTGTCACTTCGCCTGTCACGTAAACCTTTTGAGAGCGAAACGCAGCAACGCTAACATCAACCTGTGGGCTTTCAATATAAGTAGTCAATCGGCTGGCTATATCCTGGCGTACCTGGCTAAGCGTCTTGCCCGCTACCTGCACCTTACCGATATAAGGATAGAAAATAGTGCCGTCGGAATTGACCCAGTTGCCGGTGTCGCTGGCGCTACGGTATTGACCTGCAGGCGTTGTCAGCTCCGGGTGATCCCATACCGTAACCATCAATACATCGCCCACACCAATGCGATATTCATAACTACGCAGTAAATTATCCAGTTGCGGATTTGGACGAGCCAAAACGGTTTCCGGTCGAAGCTGATCGATAAGTCCTGGAGTCATTGGATACACGTTCACCAGTTTATCCAGATCGTAGTCGCTATCCGGAAGCTCAACCACGTTCTTACGCAGACTGTTTAATCCCTGACCAGGGATAATGGTACAACCCGATAAAAACCCAATCGCCAACGCTAATGCCGAAAATCTAACAATTTTTTTCTTCATAATGTCACATTATCAGTAAATCACAATTTGCCAATTCCTGAGCAGCTGTCATCGCCGTTGCTTCCCTGCCGGCTTGTGGAGAGATAAAAGCTGACTGCGTCCTGCAGCGCTACCACCCTCTCTCCCCTGTTTTCAGCATTCAGCCTTATAAACTAAACGGTATTTCTATCCCTGCGCTAGCCCCAACGTCATCGCTGTCGCTATTGTTAGCGTTGGTGTACCACAGTGAGGTATTCAGACGGACCGACTGATAAACATCTCCGCTCCAACCCAGCTGGACCCCCTTCAAGGTATCAGCATGAGGGAATGCTTTGTTGATCGACTGATTCTCCGGGTTAACTTTGGCGTAAACCAGGCGTGTACTCCAGCGCTGGTTATCCTCCGTAATAAGCTCAACCTTACCGGCAACGAGTTGACCATCCCCGCCCATTGCGTCACCCAGAGGATAACCCTGCTGGTAGTAGCCATCCTTATAGATATGATGCGTATAACTGTAATTGGTCCGGCTCATATTGGTGCGCGTATCATGCGCTTCCAGGTACCAGTTAACCGCATCCTTACCCCAGCCGTGGTGCCCTTCAATCCCGCCGAGGAACATATTTGCTGAAGGCAGGTAACCAGATTCATCCTCACCGATCATCTGTCCGTAGAAACTGACCGGCCAGCCAAGCGTCGGCTCGAGTTTAAACTTAAAGTCAAAGCCGGCCAGTTGGTTCCCCGGTTCGTTATCCGTTCCGGTATTGTCTTTCCCTGTAAAGCCATCCCAGAAGCTGCTAAATGATTGCGGTCGCCCTTCCCCACCCCACTGCATAATGCGTGATGCGCCTAATTCCAGTGATTGAAACGGCGTGAAGGTAAAGCGGCCACCGATAATTTTAGTGTGTGGCACAGCGGTGTACTGATTCATCTGACTAGCAGAGATCTGATACTGCCACGGGCCTACCCAGCGCAGCCACCAGGTTTCCGGCGCCGCCTGCTCGGCTCGCTGCATCAGAAAGCCGGTCATCGGCCGCATGGCATCCCCGCGGATCAGGCTGCCTTCATAGCCCGGCCCCCACCACTGCTGAACCTGACCAAAGGAGAGCCACTGGTTCCAGAATTTCACCGCGCCGTAGGCGCCGTTGGCGTTGAAACGCGATCCGTTACTGATCCGCTCCCCCCCTTCGACGTTCCCCTGAAGGTGGACATCCCACCATTCGCCGCTGTTGTTAAACGCCAGGCCTAACGAGTTATCTGCCGGCTGCGTCTGGCCAAAACCCTGTGGGGTGCCCGGCTGATCGGTTGAAGTGTAGCCGGTGACGCGGAAATCCGCTTTTAGGGCAGACAGTCGCTGGTTGATACGGGCCAGCACCACTTGTTCAGAAGAATAGGACGGTTTGGCCTTTTTTAACGCCCGGGCAATCTCTTCCTGGCTCAGCGGCCAGGTCGACAGGCTCAGATGGATGACCCCGCGATCGGAAAGCCAGGCCAGGTCGTTACGCAGATCGTTATCATTTGCTACTAACCCGGCCGCGTAAGCCTGGACTCCCAGTGAGGAAAGCAAGCCCAGCGTCACGGCAATGCGCGCAATTTTTATCATTGTACAAGATCCATTTTCAGCCCCGCTGTCGTATCTCAATGAGAATGAGGGGAATACCAAGATAGAAAGCGCTCGCGGCACCAGCTGACTTCACTGTGCAACACCGGCGAGGCAAGTACAGTTACCCTAAGCTGCTTGTAAGCCTTATAACTTCCACCCAGCTCACAATGTAGGCGAATTTTACCCTACAGGCTATCGATGAGACGGGAAAGTTGGTTTAAAGGTGCTATCAGCAGCCGCTCCTGACCCTTTTTGAGGATATCTGATAAGCATCATAGATATCTCATCGCGTTAATCACCCAGAGAGTGTCGATTTTTATAGCCGTTCAAAGAAGGTGTTTTGTGTTGCAGCAGGCGATTTCAGCGACGCTACCGCCCCTGGCTTAACAGCTACCAGCGCACTGACTACCTGAACGGCTTATTTAATCGGCCTTTGGGTGAATAATTGGTCAGGCCTTTATTTTTTGCGGCGTTAAGTCTACGGGATTTCGGTCACAATTGGGAGTCTTGCTGCCGAATATCTGCCAATTAATGCCGCTTGCCCTTTTATTGGCGAAAATAAGCGGGTCAACGCTTAAGATTATTCACTAAGCTAATCGGCCATACAGTGAAGCGTTGTTGCCACCCTATCAAGCATGAGACTAACCATCTGTAAAACAACATATTTTATGAAAAGGCCGCGTCATTCAAAAATCAGATGATGGCGTCTAAGTCAACTACAATTTCTAATAGTTTCCTGGTATCAGAATATTCAGCAGACGTGCTTCAGGTCCTTTCTCAGTGCATTTAAGAAACGTCTCATCCCCGCAATATCCAGGCAAATATGCAATAGCAATGTAGTAGCACTTCATTATTTCATAAATATGAATTATCAATCGCCTGGCATATAGTAGATTATTTTCTTATTTGTCTAATTAACCTGCGAAAACTTAATTTCCCCTGTAAAACAAATGGCGATTACCAGACCTGCTTATGTAGATCAGTTCGAGTAAAGGGTTTATCCAGCGGCCCAATTGCAGTGGCGATTTCCCCAAGCAGGGACTGAGTCGGCGCTTTATTGCCGCTATGCAACAGGATAAGGGGGACCATCACCAGGCACGCGACGCCGCCCCAGGAAATACTCACGCTTTCCGAATGGGTGGTACGTTTTTGCAGCCGCAGGAATAATGCGCTGCCGGCAGCGCCGAGCAGCAGGCCAGCGATCACTTCCGAGTCGGAATGCGCATGGATGACCAGCCGTGAATACCCCACCACAGCGGCGAGAATATAGCCGGCGGCGACCGCTGCTTTTTGCACACCCGCCGAAAAACGAGCGCTGAGCAGCCACAGGAAGATAGGCCAGAAGGCCGCGGAGAGCGCGGAGTGGCCACTGAAGCCGGTGTAATCCAGCTCACGAATGCCCAGACCCCAGCCCATAAAGGCCAGTTTGGAGGCGCAGACGATAGCGCCGGTGATGCCGAACAGCAAACTCCACTGCCACGCCAGCAACCGCGACGTTTTACGCAGCATCAGGACAATAAACAGCGCCGCTGCGCTGGGCAGCAAAACGGTGCTATCGCCAAAAAATGAGATGAGTTGCCAGTTCATATACCTGTGATCCTTCGATGATGTCCACTGCCGTGCTCAGGGATTATCCGTAATGTCTGTACCAGCTCGCATGCCAATTCATTTCACATTTTTATGCATGCAAGTGAGATGTTTAAAGCGGAAACATGATCGCAGTCAAGTTTTATTTTTGGCTGACGTTGACCGCTTACCCTGCACTTTAGGAATTGTCGCACTAAGTGACTATTCGCAAAGCATTATTGCCGCTACTCCGACCATTGCACCACAGAGGCCAGAGACAAACTACCAGAAGTCTCCGAAGCCATACGTTTCTTTACAATCGTTATAACATTCACGTTATGAATAATTTCTGCATAACGTTATGAGCGGCGTGGCGAAAGGTTCTGCCCTGCCGCTCATCTTTACGCCAGCGGTCAGGCCAGCAGTTTTTTGATGCTTTCGCGGAATTTGGCGCCTTCTTTCAGGTTACGCATTCCGTAGGTGACGAAGGCCTGCATGTAGCCCATTTTCTTACCGCAGTCATAGCTTTCGCCGGTCATCAGCATCGCGTCAACGGACTGCTTTTTCGCCAGTTCGGCAATGGCGTCGGTCAGCTGGATACGGCCCCAGGCACCCGGTTCGGTACGCTCCAGTTCGGCCCAGATATCCGCCGACAGCACATAGCGGCCCACCGCCATCAGGTCGGAGTCAAGGGTCTGCGGCTCGTCCGGTTTTTCAATAAACTCGACGATACGCGCTACCTGCCCTTCCGCCACCATCGGCTCTTTGGTCTGAATCACGGAATATTCGGAGAGATCCCCCGGCATGCGTTTCGCCAGCACCTGGCTGCGGCCGGTCTCGTTAAAGCGGGCGACCATGGCGGCGAGGTTATAGCGCAGCGGGTCCGCAGTGCCGCCGTCGAGGATGATATCCGGCAGCACCACGACAAACGGATTATCCCCGACGACCGGGCGGGCGCAGAGGATGGAGTGGCCCAGACCCAGCGGCTGTGCCTGGCGCACGTTCATGATAGTTACGCCCGGCGGGCAAATGGCCTGGACTTCCGCCAGCAGCTGGCGCTTCACGCGCTGCTCAAGCAGGGCTTCCAGCTCGTAGGAGGTGTCGAAGTGGTTTTCCACCGCGTTCTTCGAGGAGTGCGTCACCAGGACAATCTCTTTGATCCCGGCGGCGACGATTTCATCAACGATGTACTGAATCATTGGCTTATCAACGATCGGCAGCATCTCCTTTGGAATTGCCTTTGTGGCCGGCAGCATATGCATGCCTAGTCCTGCGACCGGAATAACCGCTTTCAAATTCGCCATATTCATCTTCACCTGTTTGGTTGCAAAACACGCAGTTATGCAAAATTGTACATGTCACAAATCCATTGAAACTGATAATACACGGATACTGCCCGGGCATCTGCCCGCCAAATTCTTAAATTCACTGTCACCTAAAAGAATACACACAACTTCCATTTACCAACAGTTAGAGCTGAGAATAATCTTATTTTCGTTCAGGTTATTCAGCGGCTCGTTTCATGCACGGCGCCATGTGGCGGAGAGGCGCGCCAGGCGGGCTTTCCGGGGCGCCGTGCCCGCCACGCCGCGCCTGTGCCCGCAAAGAATAGATATAGATAATAAATTTTGCCAGACAATATATTTCAGCATAAACAGCCAGATATGGTGACATATTACCGCAATTCCGCGTCTATGAACTGCGATCTGCCCTATTCTGCGCTCACTTCATAATATGAATTTTGCCGGTTTTGTGAGCGGGCTTCGCGCTTCGCTTCTCCTGTGCGCATCAATGCTCGTCGTGACGAACCGTGGGATGAAGCCCTTTTACCGCCCTCGCTGATACGCAGCCGAAAAAGTTCTGATACCGGCTCGCTTATTCCAGAGCAGTCGCCATGGTGTTATTTTTTCACTGTTCTTTACCGGAACATAATTCTTATCGGTTCGCTTTATGTGCTGGAAATATATCCATCCATGGTAGGGCGATATCCGCGTCGTTATTGCATTTTAGACTCATCTTATCCATGATCGTGGTAGCACATACCGCAGTCGTACAGGTTTTAATACATATGGAATGGATTGCCGATCCGTCAATCTGGGCAGGTCTCGTCACGCTGGTGGTTATCGAACTGGTGTTGGGCATCGATAACCTGGTCTTTATCGCTATCCTCGCCGAAAAGCTCCCGCCCGCCCAGCGCGACCGCGCGCGGATCACTGGTCTGATGCTGGCGATGGTCATGCGTCTCCTGCTGCTGGCCTCTATCTCCTGGCTGGTCACCCTGACCAAACCGTTAATTGCTTTTCGCGACTTCAGCTTTAGCGCCCGCGATTTAATCATGCTGTTTGGCGGCTTATTCCTGCTGTTCAAAGCGACCGTCGAGCTTAATGAGCGGCTGGAAGGGAAAGACAGCGATAACCCCACCCAGCGCAAAGGGGCGAAATTCTGGGCCGTGGTTGCGCAGATCGTGGTGCTCGACGCCATCTTTTCGCTCGACTCGGTGATCACCGCCGTCGGCATGGTCGACCACCTGGCGGTGATGATGGCCGCGGTGATCATCGCTATCAGCCTGATGCTGATGGCCAGCAAGGCGCTGACGCGCTTTGTTAACAGCCATCCGACCATCGTGATCCTCTGTCTTAGCTTCCTGCTGATGATCGGCTTCAGCCTGATTGCTGAAGGCTTCAGCTTTATTATTCCGAAAGGCTATCTGTACGCGGCAATTGGCTTCTCGGTGATGATTGAAGCCCTTAACCAGCTGGCGCTGTTTAACCGCCGTCGCTTTCTTTCCGCCAATATGACGCTGCGTCAGCGCACCACCGAGGCGGTGATGAGCCTGCTGAGCGGTCAGAAAGAAAAAGCTGAACTGGATGCTGACACAGCGTCACTAGTCGCCGATCAGGATCATCATCCACTGTTTAATCCGCAGGAACGGTTGATGATTGAGCGGGTGCTGAACCTGAATCAGCGCAGCGTCAGCAGTATTATGACGTCGCGCCATGATATCGAGCGCATCAACCTCAGTGCGCCGGAGGAAGAGATCCGCAGCCTGGTGGAAAAAAATCAGCATACCCGCCTGGTGGTGACCGGCGGGAAAGATAATGAAGACCTGCTGGGAGTGGTGCATGTTATCGACCTGCTCCAGCAGTCCCTGCGCCAGGAGCCGCTGGATCTGCAGGCGCTGGTGCGCCAACCGCTGGTCTTTCCGGAGGGGCTGCCGCTCCTCTCCGCGCTCGAGCAGTTCCGTCAGGCCCGCACCCACTTTGCCTTTGTGGTGGACGAGTTTGGCTCCGTCGAGGGGATTGTGACCCTGAGCGACGTGATGGAGACTATCGCCGGCAATCTGCCCAACGAGGTGGAGGAGATCGACGCCCGACATGATATTCAGCATCATCAGGACGGTTCGTGGACAGTTAACGGCCATATGCCGCTGGAGGATCTGGTGCAGTACGTTCCGCTGCCACTGGATGATAAACGTGAGTACCACACCGTTGCCGGTCTGCTGATGGAGTATCTGCAGCATGTGCCGCAGGTGGGGGAAACCATTGAGATTGACGGTTATACCCTGCGCACGCTGCAGGTCGACAGCCATCGGGTGCAAAAGGTGCAGATCGTCCCGCCGGTAAAGCAGGATGAGCTGGATTATGAGGTGTAATCCTAAGGGATAAATAACGGCCCGGGGTATCCCGGGCCGTAAAATTGATAGCCAGGGACCCTGTTTATTGCCTGATGGCGCTTCGCTTATCAGGCCTAAGGAATGGCGACACAAACCGGGGAATTACCCCCTGACGCACAACCCAGGCCGCGTCAGGCGTAGCCGCCGCCCGGCATTAAGGTGACATCACACTTTGACGATATTCTCTCATCACGGGGAATTGATGCTCTACAGCCGCCACACTGCCTGATGGCGCTTCGCTTATCAGGCCTACGGAATGGCGACACAAACCGGGGAATTACCCCCTGCCGCACAACCCAGGCCTAGTCAGGCGTAGCCGCCGCCCGGCATCCACGTGACATCCTACTTTGACGACATGCTCACAGCCCGGTAGTCCCGGGCTGCTGGTCTGGACGATTACAGCTTATCGAGCAGCTTTTTGGCGTCTTTGCTCTCTTTGCTGCCTTTATTACGTTCGACCCAGTCGTTGAGGCGCTGCTTCGCTTCATCCTGCAGCTGTTTGCGCAGGATCTGGTCGACCTGCAGGCTGTAGCTCAGCGACTGCCAGTCGCCATAGATGCGCAGCGGGATAGCGGTCTGTTTCAGGCGGTCGATAAGTTTGCCCTCGCCTTTCCAGCCGCCGAGCACGCGCACGTTAAAGCGCATATCGCAGTTCTCTTTCTGCAGATCGAGCTGACCTTCGCCGGTCATCGCCATCACATCGGACTGCCCCTGCAGGCGGTTCAGCGTCACCAGCCCGTTATCCAGCGTGAGCTGGCTGCTCACGGCATCCAGGCGGGTGGCATTGTCATAGTTTTCCTGCGCCCGCACGTTGGTGCTGCGCTCCACGGCCTGTTGCACCAGCTGCTGGAAGTTAAGTCCTTCGGTTCGGGTATCGGTCATCTGGAGCTGCGCCTGGCCCTGCCAGTGACGGCGGAAATCATCCGCGTCAATGCGCGTTCCGGAAAACTCGCCGGTCAGTGACAGCTTGCCGGTCAGGCTTAATGAATAGTTGAAGGCTTTGATCAGCGAACCAATCTCCACGTTCTGCAGCGCCGGCTGGAACGTCGCCTGCGGCGTGTCGCCGCGGGCATCAAGGGTCCCGGGGAGGGAGAGCTGGCCGCCGTCGAGGTTGCCCTGCATTTTGCTGACCGTCAGCAGCCCCTGCTGATTGCTGATTTCGCTCTGCACCTGGGTGAAGTTCAGGCCGCGCCACTGCAGCTGGTCGGCGCTCAGGGCCATCCGGCCGTTAAAGCCGCGCAGGCTCTGGTAATCTTCGCGCTCATCGCTGTCGGCGATCACCGGACGCAGCGGGCGCGTCTGGCTCTGGCCCTGCTGGCTGGCGCTGCTGTCGGTCGCCGGCGAAGAGGACGCCAGCAGACTGTCAAGATTCAGGGTGGTGGCGTGCAGATCCAATGACCAGTCCGGGCGGTCTCCCAGCACCACGCTGCCGTTGCCGGTGAGGGTGCTGCCGCTGGCCATCAGGTTCAGATTATCAAAGCGCAGGGTTTTGCTATCTTCCTGCCAGCTGGCCTGCAGACTCCCCTGACCATTGATGCCGTCGGGGGGCAGCTCGGCGCCGCGCAGCTGCCAGCTGAGCTGGCTAAAGTCGGCTTTTAACGAGTGCGGATAGTCGCCACCCTGCACGGTGGCGGAGAAGCTCAGCGCCAGGTCGCGCTGGTCGCGGTTGACGCGGCCGGAGAAATCGACGGTGGCCCGGTGGTTCTCATCCTGCTCCATCTGCAGGCGGATGTCGCGCACGGTCACCTGCTCGCCGTTCTCATGCTGGAAGAAGAGCACGCTGTCGGCCACCTGCAGCTGGCGCACGTCGTAGGACCATCCGCGGTCCTCCGGAGCCAGCGGCAGGGTGTTGTCATGCGGCACCACCGGCGCGGCGCTGTCGCGAACCGCCTCGGTTTTCGGGGTCAGCTGGATCACCGCCCCCTTGAGCATCACCTGCTTCACCTGCAGCTGGTGCGAAAGCAGCGGCAGCAGCGCCACGTCGAGGCGCATGTTGTCGGCGCGGATCACCGGCTCTTCGGCGCCTCGGGCGGTCAGCGTCATGCGTCCGCTGAGAATGCTGAGCTGCGGCCAGACGTGCCAGCGCAACGGGCCATCGAGTTCAAGCTGATAACCGCTGCGCTCTGCCACCTGATGCACCATATAGGCGCGAAAATCGTTGGGATTGACCAGCAATACCAACGAGGTAAGCCCGGCGACAATGACCGCCAGCAGGATCATCAGCGTTGTCAGTATTCGTCTCATGGCACCCTCAGCAACACCCCGTTGACGTTATCAATCCTTGTCGATTCGGCTCGCCACCGCGCCCTGTTGGTCGCGATATTTGGCGTCTTCACGGCGATTATATGGCCGCGCCGCCGGGCCCGATAAGGGTTCAAAGCTCAGCGCGCCGATGGGCATCCCCGGGCGCAGCGCCAGCGGCAGTTTGCCGGAGTTGTAGAACTCAAGCACGATGCAGCCGGACCAGCCCGGGTCGATGCGGTGCGCGGTAACGTGCACCATCAGCCCCAGCCGCGCCAGTGAGGAGCGTCCGTCGAGCCAGCCCACCAGATCGGCAGGCAGGGTGACTGACTCATAGGTCACCGCCAGCGCCAGTTCGCCCGGATGCAGGAAAAAGGCCTCCCCTTCCGGCAGGACAATCTCTTCGCTCATCACGCGGTCCAGCGCGGCGCTGACCTCGGCCTTCGGACCGCTTAAATCGATAAACGGCGCCGTGTGGCCGCGGAAGGTGCGGAATTTATTACCCAGCCGTACATCAACCGTCGCGCCATTAATACGCTCAACGGGCGGGCGCGGATTGATGGCCAGTCGCCCTTCATCCAACCAGGCTTCAATATCTCGGTCACACAGACGCATGGGCTTTCTCCTTATAAGGCTGCTTCCCGCACGCTTCGCGGCGGAGAGGGCAACAGGGCTACTCTTTGCACGTTACACAATTCGGCCAGGTTATTCAAAGAACTGACTGATTTTGGCCTTCAGAATATCAATCGCGATGCGGTTTTTGCCGCCGCGCGGCACGATGATGTCGGCATACTGCTTCGACGGCTCAATAAACTGCAGGAACATCGGGCGCACGGTTTTCTGATACTGGGCCATCACCGAGTCCATGGAGCGGCCGCGCTCGTTTACGTCGCGCTTAATGCGGCGCATCAGGCAAATATCGAGCGGGGTGTCGACGAAAATAGAGAAGTTGAGCTCGTTACGCAGACGCGCGTCGGTCAGCAGCAGGATCCCTTCAAGAATAATCACCTTCTTCGGCTCGACGTGAATGGTGTTCGGCGTGCGGGTATGCTCGACGTAGCTGTAGACCGGCAGTTCAATCGGCTGGCCGCTTTTCAGCATCTGCAGGTGCTGGAACAACAGACTGTGGTCCATTGAGCTCGGGTGGTCATAGTTGGTTTTGACGCGCTCTTCCATCGACAGATGACTTTGATCTTTGTAATAGCTGTCTTCCGGAATGACGCCAATATGTTCGTCGCCAACTTGTTCACGCAATTCGCGATAGAGAGTACTGGCAATAAGACTTTTGCCAGAAGCCGATGCGCCGGCGATACCTACAATGACGCACTGATGGGACATATCAGTCATAAATTTTTGCGACCTGATTAACCTGGATAGAGATGGAGGGTGGCGGCGGACCGCCAAACGCGGCAATTATAGGGATTTCAGCGTCCCGATACCAGTGGTATGCGCCCCGGACGGCTATTCCGCCGCCGGCGCCCAGTCATCGGTATACCAGATATGCAACAGCGCATAAGATCGCATCGGCTGCCAGCGGCGGGCATAGCGGGCGATGGCGGCTGGCGTCATTCCCGGAAAGCGCTGTTTAATCAGGTAGTCGTCCGGCAAAAAGATATCCTTCGCCTGCCAGCCGCGCAGGGCAAAGTAGTTTGCCGTCCAGCGGCCAATCCCGGGCAGAGTCTGCAGCTGACGCAGCCCGGCGTCGATATCGGCCGGCGCCGTCAGGGGCAGCTCGCCGCTGAGCGCCGCCCGGGCGAGGTGGATCAGCGCCTCCGCGCGGCGAAGCGGCATCCCCAGCGCCTTCAGCCCCTGCGGATCGGCCCGGGAGAGCGCCTCCGGCGTCGGAAATAAGATATAGCCGGGGGCGTCCGCCAGCGGTTCGCCCCAGCCGGCCGCCACTTTGGCGGTGAGCCGGGCGGCCATCGCCACGCTCACCAGCTGGCCGAGCACCGCGCGCACCGCCTGTTCGAAAGCGTCAAGCGCCCCGGGCAGGCGCAGCCCCGGTCGCGCCTGTGCCAGGTCGCCCAGCGTGCGAGCGACCTGCTGCGGGTCGCATGCCAGATCGAACAGCTGGCCAATTCGCGCATAGCAGATCTCAGCCACCGGCTGCAGCCCCGGGGAGAGCGTCACCCGCAGGCCTTGCGCCTCCTCGTCCGGCGTCAGATGAATCAGCCCGCCGTGGCCTGCTACGCGAAAGCTGCGGCTGTAGCCGCCGTCATGAAAACGCTCAACGCCAGCGACCGCACGCGCCTGCAGAAAACCAACCATCCACGCCCAGTCGTAAGGCGGGGTCCAGGGTAACAGCACCATAAGCTCTCCTTTATATAGCGTTTCAATGATAGTCGCCCTTCACCGTCAGCGCCTTGCTTTTAAATTCCGGTTGTCGCCATGACGGCGATCCGCTAAAGTCGCCCCCCTTCTTCACCGGCATGGGGATTTTGCAGACGATGTTTATTGGTTTTGACTACGGCACCGCCAACTGTTCGGTGGCCGTGATGCGGGAAAACAAGCCCCAGCTGTTGACGCTGGAAAACGGCAGCGCCCTGCTGCCCTCCATGCTCTGCGCGCCGACGCGCGAAGCGGTCAGCGAGTGGCTCTATCGCCATCACGATGTGCCCACCCACAGCGACGAAAACCAGGCGCTGCTGCGCCGGGCGATTGCCGCCAACCGCGACGAAGACATCGAGGTGCTGCGCAACAGCGTGCAGTTCGGCCTCGCCTCACTGCATCAATATGTTGAAGATCCGCAAGAGGTCTACTTCGTTAAATCGCCAAAGTCCTTCCTCGGCGCCAGCGGCCTCAAGCCGCAGCAGGTGGCCCTGTTTGAAGACCTGGTCTGCGCCATGATGCTGCACATCAAACTGCAGGCGGAAAGCCAGCTGCCCGAGCAGATTGACCAGGCGGTGATTGGCCGACCGATTAACTTCCAGGGCCTTGGCGGCGACGACGCCAACGCCCAGGCGCAGGGGATCCTTGAGCGGGCCGCCCTCCGCGCCGGTTTCCGCGACGTGGTCTTCCAGTTTGAACCGGTGGCCGCCGGCCTGGATTTCGAAGCTACCCTCAATGAAGAGAAGCGGGTGCTGGTCGTCGATATCGGCGGCGGCACCACCGACTGTTCCCTGCTGCTGATGGGTCCGCAGTGGCGGGAGCGCGCCGACCGCCAGCAGAGCCTGCTCGGCCACAGCGGCTGCCGCATCGGCGGTAACGACCTCGACATTGCCCTGGCCTTTAAATGCCTGATGCCCCTTCTCGGCATGGGCGGCGAAACGGAGAAAGGCACCGCGCTGCCGATCCTCCCGTGGTGGAATGCGGTGGCGATCAACGACGTCCCGGCGCAGAGCGATTTCTACAGTACCGCCAATGGCCGACTGCTGAACGATCTGCTGCGCAGCGCCCGGGATGCCGATAAGGTGGCCCTGCTGCTGAAGGTCTGGCGTCAGCGTCTGAGCTATCGCCTGGTGCGCAGCGCCGAAGAGAGCAAAATCGCCCTCTCCAGCGCAGCCCGCGTTGAGACCGCGCTGCCGTTTATTCAGGACGAGCTGGCTACCGATATCGCTCAGCAGGGTCTGGAAGCGGCGCTGGATCAGCCTCTGGCCCGCATTATGGAGCAGGTGCAGCTCGCCCTCGACAGCAGCCAGACCACCCCGGATGTGATCTATCTTACCGGCGGTAGCGCCCGCTCGCCGCTGATCAAAAAGGCGCTGGCGGCCCGGCTGCCCGGTATTCCGCTGGCCGGTGGCGATGATTTTGGCTCGGTAACCGCCGGGCTGGCCCGCTGGGCGCAGGTGGTTTTCCGCTAGTCCCCCCCGGCGCTGCCGCGCAGCAGGTCTGTCCTGATCGTGGCGCTGCAGATTACGCTGGAATATTCCTGGTCTCCCACGCAAAATGGCCTGTTCTTCCGGACAGGCCTGTCCACTTTCCTCAGCTTCCGGGGGCGTATTATCCATACCGTAGCCAGTCGTCTGCGGTCAGTAATCTTTGCATGCCGCAAGGGGGCGTGATTGAAAAGGGTATCTGCGATCTTCGCAGCGGTCCGGCGTTGCCGGCCGCAGTTCCTGGCAGGCTGGCTGGTCAGCTGCGGATTGCTCTTGCTGCTGATCGCTCCGCAGGCGCAGTCGGCGCCCCGACAACTGGGGACGGATATTCCCGTCGAATGGTACGCGGACGACAGCGGCCAGATGACCATCGATCGCTTTGCCGACCTGCCCGTGGACCGGCTCGCCACCACCCGGCAAATCCCCTCCTTCGGCTATTCACGCAAAACCCTGTGGCTGCGCAGCGAGCTGCCGGGTGATTGGTTTGCCGGCGAGTCGCGCTGGCTGCAGATTGGTCCCTCTTTCGTCGACCACCTGACTCTCTATTACCGGCCACTGGGCAGCGACGCGCCGTGGACAGCGCGTACCTTTGGCGACCGCGACCCGGCCCGCGAGAGCGATCTTCACTATCGGGAAAGCGTGCTGATCCTCCCTCCGCCGCCGACCGCCGCCGGCTATGAGATAGTCTTTCGTCTGCAGAGCACCAGCACTCTGATCCTGCTGGCCTCGCTCTCCTCGCCGCAGGCCTACGTGCAACGGGCCGCCGCCGACACCGCCTTCTGGAGCTTCTATTTTGGTCTCGCGGCGGTCGCCAGCGGCGTGGCGCTGTGGCTGGCCCTGGCCCTGCGCCGGCGTCTGCTATGGGGCATCTGCTTCTTCTCGCTCAATTATCCGCTGGTGGCTGCCCTGCACGGCTTCCCGGAGTGGTTCTTCGGCCACGCCGCGCTGCCCTTCCAGGATTTTATGATCAGTAGCCTCTCGCTGTTCAGCTATGCCACCGCCCTCTGGCTACACAGTGAGATATTCGATTTAAAGAAAAATATGCCGCGGCTTTACCGGCTGCTGATCGCCGCCGTGGTGCTCAACCTGCTGCTGCAGGTCAGTATTCCGCTGGGTTTTTACGGCCTCGCGATGCAGATTGAAGGGGTCGTCTTCATCATTATCACCCCGGTGCTGCTGTTCACCTCCTGGTGGCTGTGGCGCAAAAAAGCTATCGACCGCAACACCCTCCTGCTGGGGCTCCTGCCGCCGTTCTATGTCGCCGCCGCGGTGTTGGTGCAGCTGTCGATCCACGGCATTATCCCGTTTCATATGGCGATCTATTCCCTCTGGCAGTATGCGCTGATCGTCCACATCATTACGGTGCTGATCATTGCCATCCTGCGGGTGCGGGCTGAAAACCGCCAGCTGGAGCAGAAGCAGCGCCTGGCGCGCGAGCTGCAGATTGAGCGCGAGGCCAGCTTCCACCAGCGGCAGTTTATGGGCATGGTGGCGCACGAATTCCGCACCCCGCTGGCGGTGATCCAGGCGGCGCTGGAGAATCTCCGCCTCTCGGCGGCCTCCGCCAGCCAGGAGGCGCGCTTCGATCGCATCGGCCGCGCCACCACCCGTCTGGTACAGCTCACCGATAACTGCCTCGCCGACGCGCGCCTCGCCTCCCACGATCTGCACGTCGACCGCCAGCAGACCGCCCTGCTGGCGGTGATCAACATGGCCGCCTCGGTGGTGGCCATCTCCCATGATCACTACCTGAACATCCACCATCACGGCGCGGTGGAAAGCCCCCAACTGCAGGCCGATGCCGGCCTGCTGTGCATCGCCATTGCTAACCTGCTGGATAACGCGGTCAAGTATTCGCCGCCGGGAGAAATCACCATCGATATTCACGCTGATGCCGGGCAAACAGAGCTGCGCATTCGCGACTACGGTCCTGGGCTCCCCGCCGGACAGGCGGAACTGATCTTTGAGCGCTATCGCCGCGGGGAACATACGTCGCCGGTGCCGGGCGGCACCGGTCTCGGACTGTATGTTGCGCGTCAGATCGTGCAGGCTCATGATGGCAAACTGTGGCTGGCCGAGCATGGCCCGGACGGCTGCACCTTTATTCTCACCCTCCCCACGGTTGCTTAAGAGGAGAACAACGCATGGCTTTACGGCTGGCGATAATTGAAGATAACCCCGATCTGCTGGATGAACTGCTGGCCTGGTTGGGCTATCGCGGCTTCGAGGTATGGGGGACGCGGAGCGCTGAGGCCTTCTGGCGGCAACTGCACAGCCATCCGGTGGACATCGTGCTGATTGATATCGGTCTGCCCGGCGAGGATGGCTTCAGCGTGCTGAGCTACCTGCACGAGCTGGGGCACTACGGTCTGGTGGTGGTCAGCGCCCGCGGCCAACAGCAGGATAAACTGCAGGCGCTGAGCCTCGGGGCCGATGCCTATCTGATCAAGCCGGTTAACTTCGCCCATCTCGCGGAGACCCTGACCGCCCTCGGCGCCCGCCTGCAGCAGGATCGGCCGGCTCCCCAGCAGCCAGAGATGGCCAGCGCCGCCCCCGCTCCCGCTCCCGCCACCGGACTGTGGCGTCTGCATGAGGATAAACTGATCTCCCCAGACGCCCGGACGCTGGAATTAACCCAGCAGGAATATCGCCTGGTGGAACTCTTAATGCGCAATCGCAACGAAGTGTGTAGCAAACTGGAGCTTCATGCTTGCCTGTTTGCCCATGAAAGCGAGCCTGACCTGCACCGTATCGACGTGGTGGTTAGCCGCCTGCGCCACAAGGCTCGCCAGCAGGGGATCCATCTGCCCGTACGCGCAATCTTTGGTAAGGGGCTGGCCTTTATCTCCTGAACGACGGGGCATGTCGGCGGCCGCGCGGGATATGAATGACTCGCAAGTGTTAATTTTTCTCATTTTCTGAGAGAAATGAGAGGAATGAGACTGACGATGACCTTAAGAACTTTCTTATAGTGCTACTACATCAGGATGATGTCGTATGATTTTCATCGGACAGAAAAGCATATAACAAAACGTATTAGCCGTTCGCGGCAAATTCTGACACCATGCAACACAAACAAGGTATAAACAATGGCCATGCAAACGTGGTTAGTTTTATTGCTATGCATTTTTTTCTTCAGCATCTCTGTATACAGTTTTATTTCCTATCTGAAAGACAGGAGACGGCAGAAATTTACATTTAACGATAAGCGTTCAATGCGTCGTAAATAATTCACTTTAGAATAATAAAAACATATTGTAGATACTTTAATACAGTCAACACACCGCATAGGCCCGGAGGATGTGTCACAGCATGGCGTTATGTTTTTGCGTAAGGAAATAACGCCATGAGAAACATTAATGTCACCATCAACACCCGCAATACCTTTGTCCGTGAATCGCTGATGGCTATGGTCAATGACCTCACGCAGGGCGAAATACGGGCGCGTTTTTCCTGGCGTAATAATGACCTGTCAGGGGAAGACATCATCATTTGCGAAGTGATCCCCGGCGAAATCTACCTGTGCAATACGCTGATTAAAAACAGGAAAAAAGGCAGTTCGCTGATTATCCTCCACAGCTACGACCAGTTGCCGGAAGATGATTTCATGATTAACTGCCTGAAAGGGGTTATTTTTGTTTCGCTAAAAACCGCCAGTATTCCGCAACTGCTGACGATCATTAAAAGCGAGCTCCAGCATTGTATGAGCCCGTCAGCCACCGACGCCGCGGGTCGGGAACTCAGCTGCGCCAGCTGCCCGCACCGCGTGCTGTCGCGCTCGCAGACCGCCGTGGTGCACGGTATTCTCGAAGGGATGGATATGAGTAAAATCGCCGCCCTGCAGCGCGTCAGTCCCCGTACCGCCGCCTATCATAAAAATAAGATTATGGAAAAATACAGTCTGAATAATAACCATGACTTTTTCCAGTTTATGAATCTGTTACGAGAGCGCTGGTAGCTAAATAGCGAGCAGAAGAGAATAAGATATTCGCCTGGCGATATTGTCGTAAATCCGAAAATAGCCACAGGATGCTAAAAAAGCGCCAGCGCTGCCAGACATAACGTTAAACTCTGACGCTTCCTCGGTATAAAGACGTTACCGCTCGCCTTTATATAAGAAAAAAGACTATTTACGAGGAAAACTGATACTTCGTCACATTGCCCCTGACGTGCCTGTCAGGGGTCTTTTTTTCGGTGTGGAATGGCGCCCTCTGCGCGAGGGCGCGGCAGGATCAGGCTTCCACTTTCTCCACTTGCCAGTCCGGCTGCGCTTCCTCGTCGGTCAGCAGACCTTCGTTTTTCGACAGCATAGCGGTGGCGATGCCGTTACCCAGTACGTTGATGGCGGAGCGCCCCATATCGAGGAAATGGTCGATGCCCATCAGCAGCAGGATCCCGGCAACCGGGATATGGAAGCTGGGGATAGTGGCCGCCAGCACCACCAGCGCCGAGCGCGGTACCCCGGCGATGCCTTTCGAGGCCAGCATCAGGGTCAACATCATGACCGTAATCTCGCTGAAGCTCAGCGGCACGTTATAGGCCTGGGCGATAAACATCGCGGCGAAGGAGCAGTAGACCATCGAGCCGACGAGGTTAAACGAGTAGCCAATCGGCAGAACGAACGAGACGATATTGCGCGAACAACCAAACTTCACCAGCCGTTCGAGGGTCTTCGGATAGGCAGCTTCCGAGCTGCTGGTGGTAAAGGCTACCAGCACCGGATCTTTCAGCATGTTCAGCAGACGGAAGACCTCTTTCTTCAGCACCATATAGCCGACGGCAATCAGCACCGCGCTGGTCAACAGCACCGCCAGGTAATAACCGCCGATGAACGAAGCGTAGTTGAGTAAAATCCCCAACCCCTGCGAGGCAATCACCGACGAGATGGCGGCGAAGATGGCCAGCGGCGCAACGTACATTACATAGCCGGTCACCTTCAGCATAATGTGCGACACCACGTTAAGGGCCGCCACCAGCGGAGCATTAAACTTCTCGCCCAGCGACGCGCCGGCGATGCCAAAGAACATCGAGAACACCACGATCTGCAGGATCTCGTTGTTGGCCATCGCCTCGGTGATGCTGGTAGGGATGGTATGCGACAGGAACCCTTTCAGGGTCATGCCGCTGACCGCCAGGCCGGTATCCACCGCCTCTTTCGGTACCGTCAGGTTCAACCCGGCACCCGGGTGCTGGAAGGTGACGATCACCAGCCCGACGAGAATGGATAATACCGATGAAGTGATAAACCACACCATCGCCTTACCGCCCACCCGGCCGATGGTCGCCGTCTCGCCGAGGCGCATGATCCCGACCGTCAGGGTGCTGAACACCAAGGGCGCGATAACCATTTTGATTAAGCGCAGAAACAGATCGGTCAGCAGCGTGATGTTGTCTGCCCAGGCGGAGATGGTAGTCGGCGTCGCGTAGTCATGGATAGCCGCGCCGGAGAGGATCCCCATCAGCATAAAAATGACGATGAAGA
Source organism: Klebsiella sp. 1SOBk10mer (assembly GCF_046602535.1). Classification (NCBI taxonomy): domain Bacteria; kingdom Pseudomonadati; phylum Pseudomonadota; class Gammaproteobacteria; order Enterobacterales; family Enterobacteriaceae; genus Klebsiella; species Klebsiella sp. 1SOBk10mer. The sequence continues at coordinate 416,162 of NZ_JBKIUP010000001.1, read as the reverse complement.
GCGTGAGTTTGTTTGCGTTTGCCACAGCAATGACCCCTGATTATTTAACACGTTGATTTTTAAGTGCATATTTTGTTATTATGAGAATGCACTAATTTATTCACCGCATAAATCTAATAAAAGCCCCCGCGGATACAACTATTTTTTACTTTTTTAAACTAAAAGTTGATATCACCCCGGAAATCAGCGGCGAGACCGCCCGCCATCGCCGCCGTTATCCAGACATTTCTCAACCTTCTTTTCATAATTCCTCCATTTTTACGGCCCCTTCCCTCACTAAACTAGTATCATTCAGCGAAACGCTTCAGGATGAGACCGTAAACTAATGAAAGGCAGTAACATACGTCGTTGGGGCGCCGCGCTGGCGGTAGTGATTATCGCCGGGGCCGCCTACTGGTTCTGGCACGATCGTGGAACGAGCGGCAGCGGGACGCCCGCCGCCGGGCAGGGTCCGCAGGGGCCGGGTGGCGCGCGCCATGGCCGCTTTGGCGGCGCGCTGGCGCCGGTGCAGGCCGCCACCGCGACCGAACAAGCGGTCCCGCGCTATCTCACCGGGCTGGGTACCGTGACGGCAGCCAATACCGTCACCGTGCGCAGCCGGGTCGACGGCCAGCTGCTTAGCCTTCACTTCCAGGAGGGTCAGCAGGTCAAAGCCGGCGATCTGCTGGCGCAGATCGATCCCAGCCAGTTTAAAGTCGCCCTCGCCCAAGCGCAGGGTCAGCTGGCGAAAGATAACGCCACTCTGGCGAATGCCCGCCGCGATCTCGCCCGTTACCAGCAGCTGGTGAAAACCAATCTCGTCTCCCGCCAGGAGCTCGACACCCAGCAGTCGCTGGTGGTGGAATCCGCTGGCACCGTAAAAGCCGATGAAGCAGCCGTCGCCAGCGCCCAGCTGCAGCTGGACTGGACGCGCATCACCGCGCCGATCGACGGCCGCGTTGGGTTAAAGCAGGTGGATATCGGCAACCAAATTTCCAGCGGGGATACCACCGGGATTGTGGTTCTCACCCAGACGCATCCGATCGACGTGGTCTTTACCCTGCCGGAAAACAGCATCGCCACGGTGGTGCAGGCGCAGAAAGCGGGTAAAGCGCTCAGCGTCGAAGTCTGGGACCGCACAAATAAGCAGAAAATCAGCGTCGGGGAGCTGCTGAGCCTCGACAACCAGATCGATGCGACCACCGGGACCATCAAGCTGAAGGCGCGCTTCAGCAATCTGGACGACGCCCTGTTCCCCAACCAGTTCGTTAACGCCCGCCTGCTGGTGGACACCCAGCAGAACGCGGTGGTCATCCCTGCCGCCGCCCTGCAGATGGGCAACGAAGGGCATTTTGTATGGGTGCTGAACGATGAGAATAAGGTCAGCAAACACAGCGTCACCCCGGGGATCCAGGACAGCCAGAAAGTGGTCATCGGCGCCGGGCTTTCCGCCGGGGATCGCGTGGTCACCGACGGGATTGACCGCCTGACCGAAGGGGCGAAAGTGGAAGTTGTCACCGCCAGCGGCAGCGAGCAGGCGCAGCCCGCCCCGCGCCAGAGCGGTAAACACGGAGCGCGTTCCTGATGCAGGTGTTACCCCCAGGCCGCACCGGCGGCCCGTCCCGGCTGTTTATTATGCGTCCGGTGGCCACCACTCTGCTGATGGTAGCGATCCTGTTAGCCGGGATCATCGGCTACCGCTTTCTGCCGGTCTCCGCGTTACCGGAGGTGGATTACCCGACCATTCAGGTAGTCACCCTCTATCCGGGCGCCAGCCCGGACGTGGTGACCTCCGCCATCACCGCCCCGCTGGAACGCCAGTTCGGCCAGATGTCCGGGCTTAAGCAGATGTCATCGCAAAGTTCCGGCGGCGCCTCGGTCGTCACGCTCCAGTTCCAGCTGACCCTGCCGCTGGACGTTGCCGAGCAGGAAGTGCAGGCGGCCATCAACGCCGCCACCAACCTGCTGCCGAACGATCTGCCCAACCCGCCGGTCTACAGCAAGGTGAACCCGGCGGATCCGCCGATCATGACCCTCGCCGTTACCTCCTCCGCGATCCCGATGACCCAGGTAGAGGATATGGTGGAGACGCGGGTGGCGCAGAAGATCTCTCAGGTTTCCGGCGTCGGTCTGGTGACCCTCGCCGGCGGCCAGCGCCCGGCGGTGCGGGTGAAGCTTAACGCCCAGGCCATCGCCGCCCTCGGCCTGACCAGCGAAACCGTGCGCACCGCCATCACCAGCGCCAACGTTAACTCGGCGAAAGGCAGCCTCGACGGCCCGGCCCGCGCGGTAACGCTTTCCGCTAACGATCAGATGCAGTCCGCTGAGGATTACCGCCGCCTGATTATCGCTTATCAGAACGGGGCGCCGATCCGGCTCGGCGATGTCGCCAGCGTCGAACAAGGGGCCGAAAACAGCTGGCTGGGGGCGTGGGCCAACCAGCAGCGGGCGATCGTGATGAACGTCCAGCGTCAGCCGGGGGCCAACATCATCGACACCGCCGACAGCATTCGCCAGATGCTGCCGCAGCTCACCGAGAGCCTGCCGAAATCGGTGAAGGTGCAGGTTCTCTCCGACCGGACCACCAACATTCGCGCCTCGGTGCGCGACACCCAGTTTGAGCTGATGCTGGCCATCGCCCTGGTGGTGATGATCATCTACCTGTTCCTGCGCAACGTGCCGGCGACCATTATTCCCGGCGTCGCGGTGCCGCTGTCGCTGGTGGGCACCTTCGCGGTGATGGTATTCCTCGACTTCTCGATCAACAACCTGACGCTGATGGCCCTGACCATCGCCACCGGCTTTGTGGTGGATGACGCCATCGTGGTGATCGAGAACATCTCGCGCTATATCGAGAAAGGCGAGAAGCCGCTGGCCGCTGCGCTGAAAGGCGCGGGAGAAATCGGCTTCACCATTATCTCCCTCACCTTCTCGCTGATCGCGGTGCTGATCCCGCTGCTGTTTATGGGCGATATCGTTGGCCGCCTGTTCCGCGAATTCGCCGTTACCCTTGCCGTCGCCATCCTGATCTCGGCGGTGGTCTCCCTGACCCTGACGCCGATGATGTGCGCCCGCATGTTAAGCCACGAATCGCTGCGTAAGCAGAACCGCTTCTCGCGGGCCAGCGAGCGCTTCTTCGACCGGGTGATCGCCGTCTATGGCCGCTGGCTGAGCCGGGTGCTGAACCATCCTTGGCTGACGCTCAGCGTCGCCCTGAGCACCCTGGCGCTGTCGATCCTCCTGTGGGTCTTTATCCCGAAAGGCTTTTTCCCGATCCAGGATAACGGCATTATCCAGGGCACCCTCCAGGCGCCGCAGTCGGTCTCCTTCGCCAGTATGGCCCAGCGCCAGCAGCAGGTTTCCGACATTATTCTCAAGGATCCGGCGGTGGAGAGCCTGACCTCGTTCGTCGGCGTTGACGGCACCAACCCGGCGCTGAACAGCGCCCGCCTGCAGATCAACCTCAAGCCGCTGGATGAACGCGACGACCGCGTCCAGACGGTGATTAGCCGTCTGCAGCAGGCGGTGGCCGGTGTCCCGGGCGTGGCGCTCTATCTACAGCCGACCCAGGATCTGACCATCGACACCACGGTGAGCCGCACCCAGTACCAGTTCACTCTGCAGGCGAACTCTCTCGAGGCGCTGAGCACGTGGGTGCCGCCGCTGCTCAGTCGCCTGCAGGCTCAGCCGCAGCTGGCCGACGTCAGCAGCGACTGGCAGGACAAAGGCCTGGCCGCCTATATCAAGGTGGATCGCGACAGCGCCAGCCGCCTCGGCATCTCGATGGCCGATGTCGATAACGCGCTGTACAACGCCTTCGGCCAGCGGCTGATCTCCACCATTTACACCCAGGCGAATCAGTATCGCGTGGTGCTTGAGCAGGATACCGAGGCGACCCCGGGCCTGGCGGCGCTGGATAATATCCGCCTGACCAGCAGCGACGGCGGCATCGTGCCGCTGACCGCCATCGCCACGGTGGAGCAGCGCTTTACCCCGCTGTCGGTGAACCACCTCGATCAGTTCCCGGTGACCACCATCTCGTTTAACGTTCCGGACAACTACTCGCTGGGCGAAGCGGTAGAGGCTATCCTCACCGCCGAACAGTCGCTGGATTTCCCGAGCGATATTCGCACTCAGTTCCAGGGCAGCTCGCTGGCCTTCCAGTCGGCGCTGGGCAGCACCGTCTGGCTGGTCGTGGCCGCGGTGGTGGCGATGTATATCGTCCTGGGGGTGCTGTATGAGAGCTTTATCCATCCGATCACCATTCTCTCCACCCTGCCCACCGCCGGGGTCGGGGCGCTGCTGGCGCTGTGGCTGGCGGGCAGCGAGCTGGACGTGATCGCCATCATCGGCATCATTCTGCTGATCGGCATCGTGAAGAAGAACGCCATCATGATGATCGACTTCGCGCTGGCCGCCGAGCGCGAGCAGGGCATGCCGCCGCGGGAGGCGATCTACCAGGCCTGCCTGCTCCGCTTCCGACCGATCCTGATGACCACCCTCGCCGCCCTGCTCGGCGCCCTGCCGCTGATGCTGAGCACAGGCGTCGGCGCGGAGCTGCGGCGTCCGTTAGGGATCGGCATGGTTGGCGGCCTGATGCTCAGCCAGGTGCTGACCCTGTTCACCACCCCGGTGATCTATCTGCTGTTCGACCGCCTGTCGCTGCACCTGAAGCGCCGCTTCCCGCGTCAGGAAGAGGAGGCGTAAGTGAAGTTTTTCGCCCTCTTCATTTACCGCCCGGTGGCGACGATCCTCATCTCGCTGGCCATCACCCTGTGCGGCATTCTCGGCTTCCGGCTGCTGCCGGTGGCCCCGCTGCCGCAGGTCGATTTCCCGGTGATTATGGTCAGCGCCTCGCTGCCGGGGGCCTCGCCGGAGACCATGGCCTCGTCGGTGGCCACCCCGCTGGAGCGCTCCCTGGGGCGGATTGCCGGGGTCAATGAGATGACCTCCTCCAGTTCACTCGGCAGCACCCGCATCATTCTCGAGTTTAACTTCGACCGCGATATCAACGGCGCGGCGCGCGATGTCCAGGCAGCGATCAACGCCGCGCAAAGCCTGTTGCCGAGCGGGATGCCCAGCCGGCCGACCTACCGCAAAGCCAACCCGTCGGATGCGCCGATCATGATCCTGACGCTGACCTCCGACACCTACTCCCAGGGTGAGCTGTATGATTTCGCCTCCACCCAGCTGGCGCAGACCATCGCGCAGATTGACGGCGTCGGCGATGTCGACGTCGGCGGCAGCTCCCTGCCGGCGGTGCGCGTCGACCTCAACCCGCAGGCGCTGTTCAACCAGGGCGTGTCGCTGGACGCGGTGCGCACCGCCATCAGCGACGCCAACGTGCGCAAGCCGCAGGGGGCGCTGGAGGACAGCGCCCACCGCTGGCAGGTGCATACCAACGATGAGCTGAAGACCGCCGCCGACTATCAGCCGCTGATCGTCCACTACCAGAATGGCGCCGCGGTGCGGCTGGGGGATGTTGCCACCGTGTCAGATTCGGTGCAGGACGTGCGCAACGCCGGGATGACCAACGCCAAGCCGGCGATCCTGTTGATGATCCGCAAACTGCCGGAAGCCAATATCATTCAGACGGTGGACAGCATCCGCGCCCGCCTGCCGGAGCTACAGCAGACCATCCCGGCGGCCATCGACCTGCAGATCGCCCAGGATCGCTCGCCGACCATCCGCGCCTCGCTGGAGGAGGTGGAGCAGACGCTGGTGATTTCGGTGGCGCTGGTGATCCTGGTGGTGTTCCTGTTCCTGCGCTCCGGACGCGCCACGCTGATCCCCGCCGTCGCCGTTCCGGTTTCCTTAATCGGCACCTTCGCCGCGATGTACTTATGCGGTTTCAGCCTCAATAACCTGTCGCTGATGGCCCTGACTATCGCCACCGGCTTCGTGGTGGATGACGCCATCGTGGTGCTGGAGAATATCTCCCGCCATCTGGAGGCGGGGATGAAACCGCTGCAGGCGGCGCTGCAGGGAAGCCGCGAGGTCGGCTTTACCGTCCTGTCGATGAGCTTGTCGCTGGTGGCGGTGTTTCTACCGCTGCTGCTGATGGGCGGCCTGCCGGGCCGCCTGCTGCGCGAGTTCGCCGTCACCCTGTCGGTGGCGATCGGCATCTCGCTGGCGGTCTCCCTCACCCTGACGCCGATGATGTGCGGCTGGCTGCTGAAAAGCGGCAAACCCCACCAGCCGACGCGCAACCGCGGCTTTGGCCGCCTGCTGGTGGCCGTACAGGGCGGCTATGGTAAATCGTTAAAATGGGTGCTGAAGCACAGCCGCCTGACCGGCCTGGTGGTGCTGGGCACCATCGCCCTCAGCGTCTGGCTCTATATCTCGATCCCGAAAACCTTCTTCCCGGAGCAGGACACCGGCGTGCTGATGGGCGGCATTCAGGCCGACCAGAGCATCTCCTTCCAGGCGATGCGCGGCAAGCTGCAGGACTTTATGAAAATCATTCGCGAAGATCCGGCGGTGGATAACGTCACCGGATTTACCGGCGGCTCGCGGGTCAACAGCGGGATGATGTTTATCACCCTCAAGCCGCGCGACCAGCGCCACGAGACGGCGCAGCAGGTGATCGACCGGCTGCGCAAAAAGCTGGCCAACGAGCCCGGGGCTAACCTGTTCCTGATGGCGGTGCAGGATATCCGCGTCGGTGGCCGGCAGTCGAACGCCAGCTATCAGTACACCCTGCTGTCCGATGACCTGTCGGCGCTGCGCGAGTGGGAGCCGAAGATCCGCAAAGCGCTGGCGGCGCTGCCTGAGCTGGCGGACGTCAACTCGGATCAGCAGGACAATGGCGCCGAAATGGACCTGGTCTATGACCGGGATACCATGTCGCGCCTCGGCATCAGCGTTCAGGACGCCAACAACCTGCTGAACAACGCCTTCGGCCAGCGGCAGATCTCCACCATCTACCAGCCGCTTAACCAGTACAAGGTGGTGATGGAGGTGGATCCGGCCTACACCCAGGACGTCAGCGCCCTGGATAAGATGTTTGTCATCAACAGCGAGGGCAAGCCGATCCCGCTGGCCTACTTCGCCAAATGGCAGCCGGCCAACGCCCCGCTGTCGGTGAACCACCAGGGGCTGTCGGCGGCGTCCACAATCTCCTTTAACCTGCCCACCGGCCGCTCGCTGTCGGAAGCCAGCGAGGCGATTAACCGCGCGATGACCCAGCTCGGGGTGCCGTCCACCGTACGTGGCTCCTTTGCCGGTACCGCTCAGGTGTTCCAGCAGACCATGAACGCGCAGGTGATCCTGATCCTCGCGGCCATTGCCACGGTCTATATCGTGCTGGGGATACTCTACGAGAGCTATGTACATCCGTTGACCATCCTTTCGACGCTACCCTCCGCCGGGGTGGGCGCGCTGCTGGCGCTGGAGATATTCGATGCCCCGTTCAGCCTAATCGCCCTTATCGGGATCATGTTATTAATTGGCATCGTGAAGAAAAACGCCATCATGATGGTTGATTTTGCCCTTGAGGCGCAGCGCACCGGCAACCTGACGCCGGAAGAGGCGATTTTCCAGGCCTGCCTGCTGCGTTTCCGGCCGATTATGATGACCACCCTCGCCGCGCTGTTCGGCGCCCTGCCGCTGGTGCTCTCCGGCGGCGACGGATCCGAACTGCGCCAGCCGCTGGGGATCACTATCGTCGGCGGTCTGGTGATGAGCCAGCTGTTAACGCTCTACACCACGCCGGTGGTCTATCTTTTCTTTGACCGTTTGCGGCTGCGTTTTTCGCGTCATTCCACTCAACCGGTAAGCGAATAAGATGACAGACCTCCCGGCCAGCGTGCGCTGGCAGCTATGGATAGTGGCGTTCGGCTTCTTTATGCAGTCGCTGGACACCACCATCGTCAACACCGCCCTCCCCTCGATGGCCAAAAGCCTTGGGGAGAGTCCGCTGCATATGCATATGATCATCGTCTCCTATGTCCTGACGGTGGCGGTGATGCTGCCGGCCAGCGGCTGGCTGGCCGACCGGGTCGGGGTGCGCAATATTTTCTTTACCGCCATCGTGCTGTTTACCGCTGGATCGCTGTTTTGCGCCCAGGCCAGCACCCTTGACCAGCTGGTGATGGCGCGGGTGCTGCAGGGTATCGGCGGCGCGATGATGGTGCCGGTCGGTCGCCTGACGGTGATGAAGATCGTCCCGCGCGATCAGTACATGGCGGCGATGACCTTCGTTACCCTGCCGGGCCAGGTCGGCCCGCTGCTCGGCCCGGCGCTGGGCGGGGTACTGGTGGAGTACGCCTCCTGGCACTGGATCTTCCTCATTAACATCCCGGTGGGGATCGTCGGCGCCATCGCCACCCTCTGCCTGATGCCCAACTACACCATGCAGACCCGACGCTTCGATCTCGCCGGCTTTGTGCTGCTGGCGGCCGGGATGGCGACCCTGACCCTGGCGCTGGATGGCCAGAAAGGGCTCGGCATTTCCCCCGCCTGGCTGGCGGGACTGGTGGCCGTCGGCCTCGCCGCCCTGCTGCTCTACCTGTGGCACGCCCGCGGTAACGCCCGGGCGCTGTTCAGCCTTAACCTGTTTCGCAACCGCACCTTCTCCCTTGGCCTCGGCGGCAGCTTCGCCGGGCGCATCGGCAGCGGCATGCTGCCGTTTATGACCCCGGTGTTCCTGCAGATCGGCCTCGGTTTTAGCCCCTTCCACGCCGGGCTGATGATGATCCCGATGGTGCTCGGCAGCATGGGGATGAAGCGGATCGTGGTCCAGGTGGTCAACCGCTTCGGCTACCGTCGGGTGCTGGTCGCCAGCACTCTGGGGCTGGCGGCAGTCAGCCTGCTGTTTATGTTTTGCGCCCTGGCGGGCTGGTATTACGCGCTGCCGCTGATCCTGTTTCTGCAGGGGATGATCAACGCCAGCCGCTTCTCGTCGATGAATACCCTGACCCTGAAAGATCTCCCGGACGATCTGGCCAGCAGCGGCAACAGCCTGCTGTCGATGGTGATGCAGCTGTCGATGAGTATTGGCGTGACCATCGCCGGGCTGCTGCTGGGGCTGTACGGCCAGCAGCATCTGAGCCTCGACGCCGCCGGCACCCATCAGGTCTTTCTCTATACCTATCTGAGCATGGCGGCGATCATCGCCCTGCCGGCGCTCATCTTTTCCCGGGTACCGGATGACGTCGGCAGCAATACCGTCATCCGTCGACGCAACAGGAGTGGATCGTGAAATTTTGGCGCCCGGGCATTACCGGCAAGCTGTTCCTCGCTATTTTCGCCACCTGCATCGTGCTGCTGATCAGCATGCACTGGGCGGTGCGCATCAGTTTCGAACGCGGGTTTATCGATTACATCAAGCGCGGCAATGAGCAGCGGTTAACCATGCTTAGCGACGCGCTGAGCGAGCAGTATGCCCAGCACGGCAGCTGGGCGTTTCTGCGCAACAATGACCGCTTTATCTTCCAGCTGCTGCGCACCTTCGAACGGGATAATGACGACCGCTCGCCGCCGGGGCACGCCATGAAGCCGGGGGCGATGGACGCGCCGGGCGCCGGTCCCGATGGGCCGCCGCCGGATGGTCCCCCTGACGGCCCGCGCCCGAGGCCGGAAATGCCGCCCCACGGCTGGCGCACCATGTTCTGGGTGGTCGATCAGTCTGGCCGGGTGCTGGTGGGCCCCCGCGAGCGCGTGCCGGAGGACGGCAGCCAGCGCAGCATTATGGTCAACGGCGTGGAGGTAGGCAGAGTGATCGCCTCGCCGGTGGAGCGGCTAACCCGCAATACCGACATTAACTTCGACCGGCAGCAGAAGCGCACCAGCTGGCTGATTGTCGCCCTCGCCACCCTGCTTGCCGCGCTGGCCACCTTCCCGCTGGCCCGCGGCCTGCTGGCGCCGGTGAAACGGCTGGTGGAAGGCACCCATAAGCTGGCGGCGGGCGACTTTTCCACCCGCGTGACGGTGACCGGCGGCGATGAGCTCGGCCGCCTGGCGCAGGATTTTAACCAGCTCGCCAGCACCCTGGAGCGCAACCAGCAGATGCGTCGCGACCTGATGGCCGATATCTCCCATGAACTGCGTACCCCGCTGGCGGTGCTGCGCGGCGAGCTGGAGGCGATTCAGGACGGGGTCCGGCGTTTTACCCCTGAATCCATTCCCTCTCTGCAGGCTGAAGTGGCCACCCTCACCAAGCTGGTAGACGATCTCCATCAGCTGTCGATGTCCGATGAGGGAGCGCTGGCCTACCAGAAAACCTCGCTGGATATCATCACCCTGCTGGAGGTAGCCGCAGGCGCTTTTCGCGAGCGCTTCGCCGGCCGGCAGCTGAGCATCCAGGTGTCGCTCCCGGAGCAGGCGATGATCTTCGGCGACCGCGACCGCCTGATGCAGCTCTTCAACAATCTGCTGGAAAACAGCCTGCGCTATACCGACAGCGGCGGCAGCCTGCACATCACCGCCCGCCGCAGCGGACGGATGCTGGTGATCGACTTCGCCGACAGCGCCCCCGGGGTCAGCGATGAGCAGCTGGCCCGCCTGTGCGAGCGCTTTTACCGGGCGGAAGGATCGCGCAACCGCGCCAGCGGCGGCTCCGGCCTTGGGCTGGCGATTTGCCTCAATATCGTAGCGGCCCACGGCGGCACCCTGCGTGCCGACCATTCGCCTTTTGGCGGGGTTAGCATTAAAGTTGAGTTACCTCTGGAACATGATTTACCGAGAGACGTATGACTGAATTGCCTGTAGATGAAAACACCCCGCGCATTCTTATCGTGGAAGATGAACCCAAGCTCGGCCAGCTGCTGATTGATTATCTGCAGGCCGCCGGCTATGCGCCTACGCTGATTAACCATGGCGACAAGGTCCTGCCCTACGTTCGCCAGACTCCGCCGCACCTGATCCTGCTGGATCTGATGCTGCCCGGTACCGACGGCCTGACGCTGTGCCGCGAAATTCGCCGCTTCTCCGACGTTCCGGTGGTGATGGTGACGGCGAAAATCGAAGAGATCGACCGCCTGCTGGGGCTGGAGATTGGCGCCGACGACTATATCTGCAAGCCCTATAGCCCGCGGGAAGTGGTCGCCCGGGTGAAAACCATTCTCCGCCGCTGCAGGCCGCAGCGCGACCTGCAGGCGCTGGACGCGCAGAGTCCGCTGATTGTCGACGAGGGCCGTTTTCAGGCCTCGTGGCGCGACAAGCTGCTGGACCTCACTCCCGCCGAGTTCCGGCTGCTGAAAACTCTCTCCCAGGAGCCGGGGAAGGTCTTCTCCCGCGAACAGTTGCTCAACCATCTGTATGACGACTATCGGGTAGTGACCGACCGCACCATTGACAGCCACATCAAGAACCTGCGGCGCAAGCTGGAGGCGCTGGACGCCGAACAGTCGTTTATCCGCGCCGTGTACGGGGTTGGCTACCGCTGGGAAGCCGACGCCTGCCGGCTGGCGTAGTGAGCCTTTCCCGGCTCGCGCTGCGCTTAGCCGGGCTACAAGTCCACCGCCGTCTGCAATCCGTAACCCGGGTAAGGCGTTTACGCCGCAACCCGGGAAACTCCGTAGCGTCTATCCCACCAGGCGTTATGAGTGCTGTCAGTGTGAGCACTGCCCAGGTTCAAAATGGCAAACAAATTAGCCATACTGAAAGTTACCCATCTGATATTTACTCCCCTTCGCCGCGGCGCTACAATGCCCGCCCTTAATGTGGGGACACTCCCCAACTCGCCGCACCCGGTGCGGCGAATCTGACCTGTCATCAGAACGAGAACACCATGTTTAAACCAGAACTCCTTTCCCCGGCGGGAACGCTGAAGAATATGCGTTACGCTTTCGCCTATGGCGCCGATGCCGTTTATGCCGGCCAGCCGCGCTACTCGCTGCGCGTGCGTAACAACGAATTCAATCACGAAAATCTGCAGCTCGGCATCAATGAAGCCCACGCGTTGGGTAAAAAATTCTATGTGGTGGTCAACATCGCCCCGCATAACGCCAAGCTGAAAACGTTTATTCGCGATCTGAAGCCGGTGGTGGAGATAGGTCCGGACGCGCTGATCATGTCCGATCCGGGTTTAATCATGCTGGTGCGGGAAAACTTTCCGGATATGCCGATCCATCTTTCAGTGCAGGCCAACGCCGTCAACTGGGCGACGGTCAAATTCTGGCAGCAGATGGGCCTCACCCGCGTGATCCTGTCGCGTGAACTGTCGCTGGATGAAATCGAAGAGATCCGCCGCCAGGTGCCGGAGATGGAAATTGAGATTTTCGTCCACGGCGCGCTGTGCATGGCCTACTCCGGCCGCTGCCTGCTCTCCGGGTATATCAACAAGCGCGACCCGAATCAGGGAACCTGCACCAACGCCTGCCGCTGGGAATACAACGTGGCGGAAGGTAAAGAGGACGACGTCGGCAATATCGTTCACAAATATGAGCCGATTCCGGTGCAGACCGTGGAGCCAACCCTCGGCATTGGCGCACCGACCGATAAAGTCTTTATGATCGAGGAAGCCAAACGTCCGGGCGAGTACATGACCGCCTTCGAAGATGAGCACGGCACCTACATCATGAACTCGAAAGATCTGCGGGCTATCGCCCACGTTGAGCGTCTGACCCAGATGGGCGTTCACTCGCTGAAGATCGAAGGCCGCACCAAATCCTTCTACTACTGCGCGCGCACCGCCCAGGTTTACCGCAAGGCGATCGATGATGCCGCCGCCGGCAAACCGTTCGATACCAGCCTGCTGGAAACCCTTGAGGGGCTGGCCCATCGCGGGTACACCGAAGGCTTCCTGCGCCGCCATACCCATGACGATTACCAGAACTACGAATATGGCTACTCCCTCTCCGAACGCCAGCAGTTTGTCGGCGAATTCACCGGGGAGCGGAACGGCCCGCTGGCGGCAGTGGCGGTCAAAAATAAGTTCAGCGTTGGCGACAGCCTTGAACTGATGACTCCGCAGGGTAACGTCAACTTCACCCTCGAGCACATGGAAAATGGCAAAGGCGAAGCCATGCCGGTGGCCCCGGGCGACGGCTATACCGTATGGTTGCCTGTGCCGGACGACCTGCCCCTGCAGTATGCGCTGCTGATGCGCAACTTTACTGGTCAGACAACCAGAAACCCGCACGGTAACTAGTTAATTTGCGTTATTTTTTCACGATGTAAGGATATTAGAATCGGATCACATACCGTTTCGATCGAAACAGGTATCATCCATTTCGCTGAAAAACATAACCCATAAATGCTAGTTGTACCAGGAACCACCTCCTTAGCCTGCGTAATCTCCCTTACGCGGGCTTATTTTTTTGCCTCTCTTCCGGCCTTCGCTTGCGTCATGCGGTACACTTTATGCAACATTGAGCAATAAAGGTTCCCTTGATGATGTCTACGTTTCCTGCCAGCTTACTGATCCTTAACGGCAAAGGTGCCAATGAACCGCAGCTACGCGAAGCGGTTAACCTGTTACGCGATGAAGGGATTGATATTCACGTCCGCGTGACCTGGGAAAAGGGCGATGCCGCGCGGTTTATCGATGAAGCCCTGCAGCTGAACGTTGAAACGGTGATCGCCGGCGGCGGCGACGGCACGATTAATGAAGTGGCGACCGCGCTGGTGGAGCGCGGCAGCAACATGGCGCTGGGGATTTTACCGCTGGGCACGGCCAACGACTTCGCCACCAGCGTCGGTATTCCACAGGATCTGGCCAGCGCCCTCAAGCTGGCGATCGTCGGTCGCGATATGCCGATAGATATCGCCCGGGTTAATGATAAGACCGGCTTTATTAATATGGCGACCGGCGGGTTCGGCACCCGGATCACCACCGAAACGCCGGAAAAGCTCAAAGCCGCGCTTGGCGGTGTCTCTTATTTAATCCATGGCCTGATGCGCATGGATACCCTGAAGCCGGACCGCTGCGAGATCCGCGGGGAGAACTTTCACTGGCAGGGCGATGCGCTGGTCATCGGCATCGGCAACGGCCGCCAGGCGGGCGGCGGCCAGCAGCTATGTCCGGAGGCGTTGATTAACGATGGTCTGCTGCATCTGCGCATTTTCACCGGCGAAGAGCTGATCCCTGCCCTCTTCAGCACCCTGGCGAATCCGGAAAACTCGCCGAATATTGTCGACGGCGTCTCCTCGTGGTTTGAGATCACCGCCCCCCATGAGATGACGTTTAACCTCGACGGCGAGCCGCTCAGTGGCAAAACCTTCCGTATGGAGCTGTTACCGGCGGCCCTGCGCTGCCGGCTGCCGCCCGATTGCCCGCTGTTGCGCTGAGGATGGCCGATATCCTGCCCGGCGGCGCTGGGCTTGCCGGGCCTGCGGTACACAGATCTCATCAGCACGGATAAGCGCCACGCTATCCGATGAGTCAATGTAGGCCGGGTCAGCCGCCACCCGGCAAAACACCGGTTCGGCGCAGCGCCCTGGCTCCTTCCCGCAAATTAAAGCGATGAATGGGGCGTGAGCGCAGAGAAGAGATTAACCGACCAGCTACATCCCGGGAATGTCTGCGCCCACAAATGGCTGACTTAAACCGCTGCCGCTGGCTCCGCGCTAAGCGCTTCCAGCAGTTCAGGTAAGGTTTGATAGCGGCCAGCGGCGGCCTGGAAACGCGCGTGCTGGCTATCTTCTGCAATCACTATCGTGGCAATCCCCGCCGACTGGGCCGCGCAAAAGCCGGTAAAGCTATCCTCAATCACCAGACACTGGCTGGCGTTGAGATTGAGCTTCCGCAGCGTCGTGAGGTACACCGCCGGGTGCGGTTTGCCGCGTGGTTCATCATCCGCGCTGGAGATCGCGTCAAAAAAGTGCCAGAGCGAAAGCTTGTTCAGCACGGCGGCGATAACCTGGCGGGATGATGACGTGGCGAGCGCAATTTTATAGCCGGCAGCGCGAAAATAGCCTAACGCCTCCTGCACCCCACGCATCGGCTCGCCATCGGCGGCAATCAGGCCGGTGATGCGCTGCAATATGGCCTCTTCCAGCAGCGATGGGGCAAAGTTAAGCTGAAAATAGCGGCACCAGGTGTCGGCGATTTCGTCGAGACGCTTGCCCTTGGTCAGGGTTTCACACTCAGCCACGCTCGCCGTTGCTCCCCACTGCGCAAGGGCGTCAATCTGCGCCTGGCGCCACAGCGCCTCGGAATCAATAATCACGCCATCCATGTCAAAAATAACCGCCTGCAAACTCATTCGTTCACCTCATTAAGGCTGGCATGGAGCCCATGCCAGCCACATCACCTTAAGAGAATTCAACCTGCTCGCGGGCAGTCGCTTCCTTGTGGGAAAATCCCGGCTGCTCCACGCGGATAAACGCACAGAGGAAAAAGGCCACCACGTACAATGCGGTATAGGCGATGACTACCCCAATGGTGCTGAAGAACGGCAGCAGCACCACGGCAATCGCCGGAGCGAGAAAGTTAGACATCCCCGCCGACAGGTTATACACCGAAATGGCCGCGCCTTTATGCTTCGGCTCCAGCGCCGGGAACACGGCCGCCAGCGGCACGAAGGCGGCGACAAAGATCCCGAGGGCGATGGCGGGGATCAGCGCCATCGCAAAGCTATGGCCAAAGTGCTGAGGAATGTAGTAAAACGCCAGGCTGGAGAGCGCCATCCCGATGCAGCCGAACCAGCGCACCACCTTCATCCAGCCCAGTTTTTCACCCAAAATGCCCCACAGCACGTTAGAGAAAATGGTGGTGAAGAAGAAGACCGCCCACACCTGAAGCCATTCTGAAGTGCTGAAGCCCAGCTCATCAACGAACATCATCGGCATAATCACCGCAAACCCGAACAGCGAGAGGGTATTGATGATCCTGACCATGCTCGACAGCAGAATATTGCGGTTGGTATAGAGCAGCGTCGCGGCGCGTCCCAGCTCGGCAAACTTCTCACGGGTGGTGAGATTCTGCATATGCTGCGGCGTTTGAATATGGCGCAGGGAAGCCAGAGCAATCACCCCCCCGGTAAGGCAGAAGGCCAGCGCCAGCCACAGGGTGCCCATTTCGCCAATATGCGGAATGGTGAAACTCGGAATATAGCTGCCGAAGACCCCGATGCCGATGGAATAGACCGCCCAGAACCAACCGATGGCCGAGCTGGCGTTGTCGCTTTTGACGTTATGGACAATCGCCACGATAAACGAGTAGAGGAACAGCGGATAGGCGAAGCCTCGGATGCCGTAGAAAAGCAGGATCAGCGCATAGTTGGCGTGACCGAGGCCGAAAACGAGGAACAGCACGTGGAACACGCACCACAGTACGAAGCCAATCATCATCGTTTTCAGCGGGGTGATAATTTCCGCCACCACGCCGGAAATCCACGCCGACAGCGCGGCGGCCAGGCCGTAGAGGGTAAAGGCAAAGGAGGCCTCCGCCGGAGAGAAGCCGAGCGCTTTGATATAGTGTGAGAGAAACGCTAATTCAAAACCGTCGCCGGTCATAAATACGGCAATGGCGATGTATCCCCAGAGCAGGTTCAGGGGTAAACCGAGCCACTGTTTATTATTGATAGACATAATGACCTCGTTTTCAGGGTACAGGGTGGCCGCTCCGCGACGTTCAACGAAGCGGCTGTGGTGGTAAAATTAGTGCTGCCGATAGTGCAGATCGTTTAAATACAGGGCCTTAAACTGCGCATAGCGTTGCATCAGGGTGTGGTGGCGAACAGGATCCGCACGCCAGGTCTGCCAGACTTCCGGTTTTTCACACACCGCGTCAATGGGTTTGCCCGTCGCCAGGCAGGCCAGCCGCGCCGCGCCCAGTGCGCCGCCGGTCTCTCCGCCTTTGTGGGTCACCACCGGCATAGCGAGAATATCGGCCAGCAGCTGGGCCCAGAACGGACTGCGGGCGCCCCCGCCCACCAGCGAGCACTGCGCGATCGGCGTCCCGCTCTCTTTCAATGCCTGCAGGCCGTCGTTGATGCCAAAGCTCACCCCCTCCAGCACCGCGTAGCCGAGCTGGGCACGCAGGCTGGAGTGGGTCATGCCCCAGAAGATGCCGCGGGCGTCAGGATCGTTATGCGGGGTTCTTTCCCCGGAGAGATAAGGCAGGAAGAACGGCGCGTTGGCTTTATCCTCCTCGCTTAGCTCGGCAATCTCCGCCAGCAGCGCCACTTCCGTGGTGCCGGTGAGGCGGCAGAACCACTGCAAACAGCTGGCGGCGCTAAGCATCACGCTCATCTGATGCCACAGGTTCGGCAGAACGTGACAAAACGCATGGACCGCCGACTGCGGCGCCGGACGATAGGCGTCGGTCACCACAAACAGCACCCCGGAGGTACCGAGCGAAATAAACGCGTCCCCCGGCGAGACCGCGCCGACGCCAATGGCGCTGACCGCGTTATCGCCGCCGCCCCCGGCCACCACCACCGAGGCGTTCAGCCCCCAGCGCGCAGCCACCTGCGGGTCAAGGGTGGCGGAAACCTCACAGCCTTCCACCAGCGTCGGCATCTGGCTGCGCGACAGGCCGCATTTATCCAGCAGCGAGTCGGACCAGTCGCGCTTCGCCACGTCCAGCCACAGCGTTCCGGCGGCGTCCGACATATCGGAGACTTTCTTCCCGGTCATCCGGTAGCGCAGATAATCCTTCGGCAGCAGCACCGTGGCGGTGCGCTGAAAGTTTTGCGGCTCGTGACGACGCACCCACAGCAGCTTCGGCGCGGTAAAGCCCGGCATCGCCAGGTTGCCCGCCACCTGATGCAGCTCCGGCGCCATCTCCTCCAGCTCTGCGCACTCTGCGGCGCAGCGGGTGTCGTTCCACAAAATGGCCGGACGGATCGTCTCCCCCTTTTCATCCAGCAGCACCGCACCGTGCATCTGTCCGGAGAGGCCTATCGCCTTGACGGCCGACCAGTGCTGAGCGCATTTTTCCCGTAGGGTGGCCATCAGGTACTCCGTCGCCTCCCACCATAACTCCGGCGATTGTTCTGACCAGTGCGGATGAGGCCGCTGAATGCTCAGCGGCGCGCTATGGCTGGCGATAACCTGATTGTTCTCATCAATGACCAGCGCTTTGACTTCCGATGTGCCAAGATCGATACCCAGATACATAGCCACCTCTTATTTAATCAGCGTGTAAACAGCGGCGACTTTCTCGCGCATCAGCGCCAGGAAATCCGCGTTGTCGGCCAGGTCACCAAACAGGGCTTTATCACGGGCGAAGACAGCCACCGGATCCTGAGCCTCATACATCTCATGCACCGCCTGCTCATCCAGGATGCCGTCCTGGTACTGATACGGCAGGGTTCCCTTATGCCACTGCTCCATAAAGACGAAGAACAGCGCCGGCAGCATGGCGGTCGCTTCCGGACGGACGCCGCGCTGATAGCACTCCTGCAAGGTTGGCGCGATCATCGCCGGAATCTTTGAGAAGCCATCGGCGGCAACGCGCTGGTTGGTGTCCTGGATATGCGGGTTGGTAAAGCGCTTGAGCACCACATCGCGGTAGGTCGGCAGATCAATGCCGTTATCACCGAGGCAAGGAATGACATCCTCCGTGACGTAGCGGTCGGCAATGGCGTAGATAGCATCGGTGAGCGTGCTTTCGTGAATATACTGCTGGCCGATTAAGGTCCCCGCCCAGGCAATGCAGCTGTGGGACGCGTTCAGGATGCGGATTTTCGCCTCTTCATAGGGGATAACCGACTCGACCATCTCCACGCCGACCGCTTCCAGATTTGGGCGGGCATCGCGGAAGTTGTTCTCCACCACCCACTGGATAAAGGTCTCGCCCATTACCGGCGCCTTATCGTCAATGCCGGTTTGCGCTTTGATACGGGCCGGCAGATCGGCCGCCGGACGCGGGGTGATGCGGTCCACCATGGTATTCGGACAGGTGGTATTCGCGGCCATCCAGTCAATCACCGCCTGTTTGCCGGTAAGCTGCAGGAACTCCACCATCCCGTCGTGGAAGCGCTCACCGTTATGCCGCACGTTGTCGCAGTTGAGCAGGGTCAGCGGCCCGGCGTTGTCCGCCATGCGCTTTTCCAGAATTCGTGCGAGGGTGCCGTAAATGGTTTTGCATTCGCCTTTCAGGTCGGCCTGCAGATCGGGGTTGCTGGTTTCCAGCTGATGGCGGGTGTTCAGGTAGTACCCCCCTTCCGTCACGGTAAAGGCGATAACTTTTGTTTGCGGATTGGCCCCTTCGTTAATCAGCGGCTGCAGCCCTGCCTGCCACGGCAGCAGTTTCTGAATAGAGGTGATTTCTTCATATTCGCGCTCCCCTTCCGGGCTGACGGTCTCCAGCACGTAACGTCCTCCCTGCGCCGCCAGCGCCTGCACCACCTGCTCGGCGTCGTTGCGGATATTGCCCGCCGCGATGCGCCAGCGCTTATCCCCGGAAGCCATCAGACGATGCAGATACCACGCCTGATGCGCGCGATGAAAAGAACCCAGACCAATGTGAAGCCATGTGAATTGATTGTTCATGTTCTGCTCTCCTTGAGTTGATGGCGCCACTGTAATTGATCATTTGACCAAAATAAGAGCCACAGATCACAAAAGAACAATTACCCAATTAAATTACAAATGACCAGTCGAGAGCAAAAGCTTGCCAGTTATGCCAACCACGGCGAGAATGCGGGTATTCGCCGGGCCAATTGCGTGCCCAGGCCAGCAACTTAGGGCGGGAAACCATGAGTAAAGAAGACGATATCCGGTTGGATCAGAAGGTGCGTGCCGCATGGATGTACTACATCGCCGGCCAGAATCAGAGCGAGATTGCCAGCCAGCTGGGCACCTCCAGACCGGTGGTGCAACGGCTGATCGCCGCCGCGAAAGAAGAAGGGATTGTGTCGATTAATCTGCACCATCCAGTGGCGAACTGCCTCGATTATGCGCAGTTGTTGCAGGAAAAGTATCGGCTTCTTGAGTGCAATGTGGTCCCCGCCTTTAGCGAAGAAAGCACCCTCGACAGCGTATCGTTTGGCTGCTATCAGCTGATGGCTCGCTACCTGCAGGATGATAAAGAGAAAATCATCGGTCTGGGCTCGGGCCTGACCCTGAAAAAAGCGCTGCAGCGCATCGATTTCGACAGCCTGAATACCCGCTGCGTGGCGCTGATCAGCGCCATGGACGCCGACGGGCAGTGCAACTATTACGATGACGTGCCCCTGCTGCTGACGAGCAAAATAAAAGCCAAGTACTATCAGTGGCCGGCGCCGCGCTACGCCCAGACCGCGGATGAGTATGAGATGTGGTGCACCAATCGCTTATTCCGCAGCGTCTCTGGCGTCGCCCGGGAGGCGGACGTGATTTTTGTCGGTATTGGTCCGCTGGGCACGCAAAGCCCGATCTTTAAAGACGGATTTATCAATCAGGCGCAGATGGATGAGCTGACCGCCCGCGGCGGCATCGGGGAGATCCTCGGGCGGTTTATTGATGCAGAAGGCGAGGTGGTCGACAGCGAGATCAACCGCATGATCACCAGCTATGATATCCGCCAGAACCACTGCCCGCGGATTGCCGCGGCCTGTGGAGAATACAAACGACCGGCGATCCTGGCCGCCCTTAAAGGCGGCTGGATCAACGGCCTGGTGACCGATGAACATACCGCTCGCTGGCTGCTGACGCGCTAACGGCAAACAGCGACTCAGCTGCTGCTCATCAGTCGCGGCGGAATTTCAATCCGCTGCTGGCTGGCTTCGCCGGCGTCAATAATCGAAAAAACAGCGTCCAGCATCGCCGGCACGTCCTGCTGCACCATGTCGATATCGTGCCCCAGCAGATAGACAAACGGATCCCAGTCGAAGCAGCCCATCGGCGGCTGCTCGCTGCCGGTCAGCCCCACCTGCGACAGCCAGCGCACAACCCCTTCAAGGGATATCGTCGAGTTAACAAATATCCCCTGCAGTAGCGTCTTCGTGCTGCCAAAGCGCTCCTGCAGGCAGTCCTCAACGTGACCTTTCGAATAGCCGGGAGCCAGAATATTCGCCTGCGGCACGCTCAGCCCCTGCTCGTGATGCGCATCGTGGAAACCGCGTAAACGCTCGCTGGTGTTATGGTCGCTGCTGCGCCCGCCGATGAAGGTCAGCGGCGCCAGCGATCCCCGACGGCGGGCGCTGTTAGCGAGGATCTTGTGGGTCAGCGCTTTCGCACCGCCGTAGTTATCCGAAATCACCGACGGAGAGAGAGACCCCGGCAGGTCGAGATTGACCGTAGGCACGCCCGCCTGCTGGCAGAGCGCGGAAATTTTATCCGGATTGGTCGCCCCGGTCGCGATCACCCAGTCAACCTGCCAGGAGAGCATCGCTTTTACCGCTTCGAGCTCCAGCTCCGGGCTTCGGCGCGTACAGGTGATAATCGGCAGCAGGCCACGCTCGCGGGCCATCTCCTCAAAGCGTTCGGCGACGGAACCGAAGTAGCGGTTATCGTATTTGGGGATAATCATGCCAATGACGTGTGATTTTTTACTGCGCAGCATGCTGGCCTGGCGGTTAATCGCATAGCCCTGCTCCTCAGCAATCCGGGTCACCTTTTCGGCAAGCTTTGCGCTGATGCGGCGTTTTTTCCAGTTACCGTTGAGGATAGCGCTCACCGCGCTCGCCGAAACGCCGGAAAGCTCCGCCAGGTCGTAAATCGTTATCTTCTTCATTTTTCCAACTTGCGTCACAAAATCATGTCGCTGTTAATTTCCCCACTTGCTCAATCGATGAAGCGAGCGCAACATAGCTTCATCGATTGAGCATCCATTTCACGCCAGGAAGTACGCGCGCATACTGCCTTAACATGCCAGCAAGCCTGAATAATGATGCTGATATTCAATATGTTACCAGGTTTTTGTCCATAACCTCGAACGCGATGCCCTCGGGTTCGATAGTTTTAACCAGACACGGCAAAGGATTATAAAATGAACCACTCTGTCTCCTCTATGAATACTTCCCTCAGCGGTAAAGTCGCCGCGATCACTGGCGCGGCGTCCGGTATCGGCCTCGAGTGCGCGAAGACCCTGCTGGGGGCTGGCGCAAAAGTAGTGCTAATCGACCGCGAAGGCGAAAAGCTCAACAAACTGGTCGCCGAACTTGGCGAAAACGCCTTCGCTCTGCAGGTGGATCTGATGCAGGCGGAGCAGGTCGATAATCTTCTGCAGGGCATTTTGCAGCTTACCGGGCGTCTCGATATCTTCCACGCCAACGCCGGCGCCTATATCGGCGGGCCGGTGGCCGAGGGCGACCCGGACGTCTGGGACCGCGTGCTGCACCTCAACATCAACGCCGCCTTCCGCTGCGTGCGCAGCGTCCTGCCGCATCTGATCGCGCAACAATCCGGAGATATTATTTTCACCAGCTCCATCGCGGGCGTGGTGCCGGTGATCTGGGAGCCTGTCTATACCGCGTCGAAATTCGCTGTGCAGGCGTTTGTCCACACCACTCGTCGTCAGGTGGCGCAGTATGGCGTGCGCGTCGGCGCCGTACTGCCGGGCCCGGTGGTGACCGCGCTGCTGGACGACTGGCCAAAAGCCAAAATGGATGAAGCGCTGGCCAACGGCAGTCTGATGCAGCCGATTGAAGTGGCGGAGTCAGTGCTGTTTATGGTGACGCGTTCGAAAAACGTCACCGTACGCGACATTGTGATCCTGCCGAACAGCGTGGATCTCTGACCCGTAACCAGCCTGTGAGAGGATGTGATGCAAAACGATACGCAAAACATTATTGGTGTGGATGTCGGTTCGGGCAGCGTGCGCGCCGGAGTCTTCAATCTGCGGGGCGAGCTTCTCGCCCACGCGACCCGGGAAATTACCCTGTTTCGCAGCGCCGGGAATAGGGTTGAGCAGTCGAGCCGTGAAATCTGGCTGGCGGTGTGCTACTGCATTAAAACCGCGGTGGCCAGCGCCGGCGTCCCGCCGTCGTCGATCGCCGGGCTCGGCTTCGATGCCACCTGCTCGCTGGTGGTGATTGGCGATAACGACGCGCCGCTGGCGGTCGGGCCTTCGGACGATCCGGACCGCAATATTATTGTCTGGATGGATCATCGCGCCACCGCGCAGGCGGAAAAGATCAACGCGACGGGCCACCCGGTGCTGCAGTACGTTGGCGGCAAAATCTCGCCGGAGATGGAAACGCCGAAAATTCTGTGGCTGAAGGAGAATCGCCCGCACATCTATCAGCAGGCGCGCCACTTCTTCGACCTCGCCGATTACCTTACCTGGCGCTCAACCGGCGATGACGCCCGCTCGGTCTGCACGGTGACCTGTAAATGGACCTACCTGGCGCATGAACAACGCTGGGATGCCGGCTACTTCCGCCAGATTGGCCTCGACGAGCTGGCGGATGAAGATTTTGTCCGCATCGGCCAGCGGATTGTCGCCCCTGGAACCCCCTGCGGCGACGGTCTTTGCGCCACGGCGGCAGAAGAGATGGGCCTGCCGATCGGCACGCCGGTGGCAGTGGGGATGATTGACGCCCACGCGGGCGGCATCGGCACCGTTGGGGTGCTTAACGGCGCGGTCAACAATATGGCCTACGTCTTCGGCACTTCTTCCTGCACCATGACCACCACTGAGGAAGCGGTGTTCGTCCCCGGCGTCTGGGGCCCCTACTATTCGGCGATGGTCCCGGGCTACTGGCTGATTGAAGGCGGACAAAGCGCCGCCGGCGCAGCAATCGACCAGCTGCTGAGCTTCCATCCGGCGGCGGCGGCGGCTTGCGAGCAGGCTAAAGCCGCGGGCGTCCCTCTGCCGGTCTGGCTGGCAGATCGCGTACTGGCGCAGGCTGCCTCGCCTTCTGAGGCTGTCAAGCTGGCCGCCGGTCTACACGTGGTGCCCGAGTTTCTCGGTAACCGCGCGCCGCTTGCCGACCCCCACGCGAAAGCGCTGATTGCCGGGCTGGGGATGGAGCGGGACCTGGATAACCTGACCGCGCTGTACGTTGCCGGGTTATGCGGGATTGGCTATGGCCTGCGACAGATCCTCGACGCCCAGCGCGCCTGCGGAATTGAGAGTGAAAATATCGTCATCAGCGGCGGGGCCGGACAGCATCCGCTGGTGCGGCAGCTGCTGGCCGACGCCTGTGGCGTTAGCGTCGTGAGCACCGCCTGCAGCGAGCCGGTGCTGTTAGGCTCCGCCATCCTCGGCGCCGTCGCGGGCGGAATCGCGGCTTCACTGCCGGAGGCCATGAAGCAATTTACTCAGGTGGATGCCACCTATCACAGCGAGACTGCGTTTAGCTCGCTACATCAGCGCAGGTATGAGGCCTATAAGGCGCTACAACAGGCCGGCAGGCTGATTCGCGAATAACATCCCTCTTTTTTAATAACAATAATGCTCCGCTGCTGTGCAGCGGAGACACTCATCTGCACTCTGAAATCGAGGTCAACATGTCCGTTAATAACAAACAGTGGTACGGTCTACCGCTCAACCTCATCTGGGGATATGTCGCCATCGCCGTGTTTATGACCGGCGACGGCTTTGAGCTGGCTTTTCTGTCGCACTACATCAAAGCACTCGGATTCACCCCGGCGCAGGCTTCCTTTGCCTTTACGCTATACGGTCTGGCCGCCGCCCTGTCGGCGTGGGTCTCCGGCGTGGTAGCGGAGATCATCACCCCACGCAAGGCCATGATGATCGGCTTCGTGCTGTGGTGCGTATTCCATGTACTGTTCCTCGTCTTCGGCCTCGGTCGCGCCAACTATGCGCTGATCCTGCTGTTTTATGGCATCCGCGGCCTGGCCTACCCGCTGTTCCTCTACTCATTTATCGTCGCCATTATCCACAACGTTCGCAGCGACAGTTCCAGCTCTGCGCTGGGCTGGTTCTGGGCGGTCTACTCCGTGGGCATCGGCGTGTTCGGCAGCTATATTCCGAGTTTCACCATTCCCCACATTGGCGAAATGGGCACCCTGTGGCTGGCGCTGGTCTTTTGCGCCACCGGCGGCATCATTGCGCTGGTGTCGATGCGTCATACCGAAACGCCGCGCCATATGCAGAACCTGACCACTCGCGAAAAACTCGCCGAACTGGGGCGCGCCGCGACGCTACTCTATACCAACCGCAGCATCCTGTTCTCGAGCATTGTGCGCATTATTAACACCCTGTCGCTGTTTGGTTTTGCGGTGATTATGCCGATGATGTTCGTTGATGAGCTGGGGTTTACCACCTCGGAGTGGCTCCAGGTGTGGGCGGCCTTCTTCTTCACCACCATCTTTTCGAACGTTTTCTGGGGGATCGTGGCGGAGAAAATGGGCTGGATGAAGGTGATTCGCTGGTTCGGCTGCATCGGGATGGCGTTCTCCAGCCTGGCGTTTTACTACATCCCTCAGCACTTTGGCCACAGCTTTGCGATGGCGCTGGTGCCGGCTATTGCCCTGGGTATTTTCGTCGCCGCATTCGTGCCGATGGCGGCGGTGTTCCCGGCGCTGGAGCCGAACCATAAAGGCGCGGCGATTTCGGTCTATAACCTGTCAGCCGGGCTGTCGAACTTTCTGGCGCCGGCGATCGCCGTGGTGCTGCTGCCCTATTTCAGCACCATCGGGGTGGTGATTGCCTATACCGCCTTATATATTCTGGCCTTCTTCCTGTGCCCGTTAATCCGCGTTGAACAGCCTGGCTTTACCAGTGCTCAGAGTGCAAAACCGTTTACCGCCAACGCGGCGGAGTCTTAATAAACCCGACATCGGGTAGGAACAACGAGCAATCCGGGCGGTGACGCCCGGATTTTCGCCTTAGGCGATGGTGACTTTGCCGTCGAGGTAGACATCCTGCACGGCATTGATCAGCTTCACGCCGTCGGCCATCGATTTCTTAAACGCTTTACGGCCAAGGATCAGCCCCATGCCGCCGGCGCGTTTATTGATCACCGCCGTGCGCACCGCGTCGGCAAGGTCGGTCTCCCCGCCCGCCGCGCCGCCGGAGTTAATCAGCCCGGCGCGGCCCATATAGCAGTTGGCCAGCTGGTAGCGCACCAGATCGATAGGGTTATCGCTGGTCAGTTTGCTGTACACCCGGTCGTCGGTATAGCCGAAGTTAACCGCTTTGTAGCCGCCGTTATTCTCCGCCATTTTCTGCTTAACGATATCGGCGCCGATGGTGGCCGCCAGGTGGTTGGCCTGACCGGTCAGGTCAGCGGAAACATGATAGTCGACACCGTCTTTCTTGAAAGCCGAATTGCGCAGATAGGCCCACAGCACGGTGACCAGGCCCAGCTCATGCGCCCGCTCAAAGGCAGCGGAAATCTCTTCTATCTGACGACGCGATTGTTCCGAGCCGAAATAGATCGTCGCGCCCACGGCCACCGCCCCCATATTGAACGCCTGCTCAACGCTGGCGTAGAGGGTCTGGTCGTACTCGGTGGGGTAGCTCAGCGTTTCGTTATGGTTGAGCTTCACCAGGAAAGGAATGCGATGCGCGTAACGGCGCGACACCGAGGCCAGCACGCCGTAGGTCGACGCCACGCAGTTACAGCCGGCTTCGATCGCCAGCTCGACGATATTTTTCGGATCGAAGTACAGCGGGTTGGCGGCGAAGGAGGCCCCCGCCGAGTGCTCCACCCCCTGGTCGACCGGCAGAATGGAAAGGTAGCCGGTCCCCCCCAGACGTCCGGTGTTGTACAGGGTTTGCATATTGCGTAGCACCGCCGGTGGCCGGTTGTTATCCACCATCACCCGATCAACATAATCTGCGCCAGGCAGATACAGCTGGTCGGCCGGAATGGTTATACAACGGTGCTGCAAAAGGCTCTCGGCATCTTTGCCCAGCAACTGCGTAATATCAGTCATAGCAATCTCCCGTAAGGCCGGCCGGAGCCGGCATGCATTATCCCAACCCAATTATTTTGGGCAGGTTAAGCCTGGTACCGACTTAGCCTATTTTCCAGCCGGGAGGGCATTTTTTCAGGAGATTCTGCTGTCCCGTTACGCTGCCATTTACCACCAGGCGTGGAAATGGTGTACCGGTCCGATGCCGTGGCCCACCTCCAGGGAGTCGGCCTGGGCCAGGGCCGCCGACAGCCAGGCCTTGGCCTCGGTAACGGTGGCCGCCCAGTCGGCGTGACGCGGGCGCAGCGCCGCCAGCGCGGCGGAGAGCGTGCAGCCGGTGCCGTGGGTGTTTTTGGTCTGCACTCGCGGCGCGGTAAATCGCTGTTCCCCTTCGCGGGTGAAGAGCCAGTCCGGGCTTTCGGCATCGTCGAGATGGCCGCCTTTCATTAATACTGCACCGCAGCCCAGCGCCAGCAGCGCCCGCCCCTGCTCCAGCATTTCGCGCTCGTTGCGCGCATGGGGGGCGTCAAGCAGGGCGGCCGCTTCCGGCAGGTTTGGAGTGATCAGCGACACCTGCGGCAACAATCGTTGACGCAGGGTCTCCACCGCCGAGGCCGACAGCAGCGGATCGCCGCTTTTCGCCAGCATGACGGTATCCAGCACCACATTGGCCACCCGGTAGCGCGCCAGCCGCTCGGCTACGGCTTCCACAATATCGGTCTCCGCCAGCATGCCGATTTTGGTGGTATCGATGCGCACATCGCTGAATACCGAATCGAGCTGCGCCGCCACAAAGTCCGGTTCAATACGATAGACCGACTGCACGCCGCGGGTATTCTGCGCCACCAGGGCGGTGATCGCCGAGCAGCCATAGGCCCCCAGCGCGGAGAAGGTTTTCAGATCGGCCTGGATACCGGCCCCGCCGCTGGGATCGGTGCCGGCGATGGTCAGGGCATTGATGCGTTTCATGCGCGCACCTCCTGATACAGCGCGTCGAGAAACGCCGGAACAAAGCTCCCGGGTCCCCCGTGACGGGCGGCGATTTCCCCGGCCTGCTTCATTAGCCCGCAGGCGGCGGCCACGTTTTCCAGCCGGTCGCCCGGCAGCGCCACGCTCGCCGCCACCACCGCCGACAGCGCACAGCCGGTGCCCACCACCCGGGTCATCAGCGCGCTGCCGCCCGCCACGCTGAGCACCCGCTCGCCGTCGGTGACGTAATCCACCTCGCCGGTGACCGCCACTACGGTGGTCAACTGACGAGCCAGCGCCTGGGCCGCCGGCAGCGCTGCGGCGGCCGTATCGGTGGTATCCACCCCGCGCCCGCCACCGCTCATCCCGGCCAGCGCCAGAATTTCAGAGGCATTGCCGCGAATGGCCGCCGGCTGCAGGGCCAGCAGCTCGTGACAAAAGGCCGTGCGCACGGTCAGGGCGCCGACCGCTACCGGATCCAGCGTCCAGGGCTTGCCGGCCTGGCGGGCCTGCTCCACTGCGGCGCGCATGGCCACGGCGCGGTCTGCGGTCAGGGTGCCGACGTTGATTAACAGCGCATCGGCGATGGCGGCGAACTGCGCCGCTTCGCGGGGATCGATCACCATCGCCGGCGAGGCGCCGACGGCCAGCAGAACATTGGCGGTAAAGGTCTGCACCACGTCATTGGTCATGCAGTGCACAAGGGGGGAATGGGCGCGCAGCAGATGGCGCAGGTGCGCGACAGGCGCGGGATTCAGCAGCTCAGGCATGGTTTGCTCCCGCCAGACGAGGTAGAAGCAATGACCCTGCGGTCTCTGACTTCCCTACGCTGGCATTATCCAGATCAGGTGGTACGGGTATTTCTCAGCCTTCAACGAAGAAGGGCACCCCGAGTCAAAATAGTGAAATTGTTAAGCGTTGTGGAATTTACCGCAACTCACCGGTTCATACAACAAGCCTTTAGCCCTGCAACGACACCATCGCGGCCATCATGCTCATCAAGCGACCGGGCGAGATTGCATTCCGCTGCTGGCGAGCGGAAAATGATGACATCACGCGCTATTTAGCCTACCGAGGATATACGCCATGGCCGTTTATCACCATGCGCTGGTACTGATTAACAGCAGTCAGGACGGCGTCCCGCTGCTCGAGCATGCCGCCAGAATGGCGGAAGAGAACGGCATGCGCATCACCATCGCCCACATCAGCACCGACTACCGGGCGCTGAACTATGTTTCCGACAGCCTGCGCGACGATCAGGTCTCGCAGGAGGTGATCCAGGCCAAAGCCCTGCTCAACGAGCTGGCCTGCACCGTCTCCCTGCCGGTGGATACTCTCTCGCTGGTGACCACTCGCCGGTTTGAAGATGTCGAAGCCTGCATTCGACAGCGGCAGATCGATTTAATTATTGCCGGGCACCATAACAGGCTGCTGGGCGTCCTCTCCTCACACTCGCTGGAGTACATCAACCACTTAACCATAGACGTGCTGATCAAGCACCTGCCCTAGCGCAAGGCGGCCTGTAGCAGGGAAAAACAGTCTTCGATAAGCGGCGGCAGCGCCTGCGGCCCGCGCATCAGGGCCACCGTGCGGGTCAACGCCGGCTGCTGCAGCTGCGCGACCTTGAGCGCCGGGTCCTGCAGATGGGTGGTGTACAGCTCCGGCAGAATCGCCACCGCTAAGCGCGAGCGTACCAGGCCATACAAGGTTTCGATATAGTCCACCTGGTAGCGGGTGGTTAGCGTCAGGCGATGGCTCTCCACTAATGCCGCCACCAGCCGCTGGATATTGCCCTTCGAGAACACGGCAATGTCCCGCCCCACCAGCTGTTTCCACGGCAGATGCGCCTGCGCGGCCAGCGGATCGTCGCGGTGCAGCACCGCCACGAAGGGATCGTCGCGCAGCGGATAGACCAGCAATTCCGCGGGCAGTGAGCTGTCGATCGCCCCGATGCCGAAATCAATCTCGCCACGCTGCAGCGCCAGGATAAGCGCATCGTTGGTCTGATCGTGAAATTCAATGCGCAGGCGGGGAAAGGCCTGGGCCAGGGTCTGCGGCAGCAGAGGAAACAGCAGCGAACTGACCGACGGCACCAGGCCGATGCGCACCGTCCCGTCGCCGCCCGCCTCGACGATCTGCTGCATATCGAAAAAGGCCGCCTGCGCCACGCTGAGGATCCGCTGGGCGTGGGGTAAAATCGCCGCCCCCAGCTCAGTCAGGGTGACCGCCGAAGCGGTGCGGTTGACCAGCTTGCCGCCGAGCACCGTTTCAATCTGCCGCAGGGCGCTGCTCAGCGCCGGCTGGCTAATCGCCAGCCGACTGGCGGTATCGGTAAAATGGCGCAGCTGGGCCAGGGTGACGAAATACTGAAGCTGTTTAAGTGAGAGCGCGGGCAGTCGCTGCCAGGGTTCTTTCATTATCGGGTTCGCTACGGTGGTCCTGCACAATAACCCGAACTTATCGGGTGATAAATTTATTCATCTGGGCAAACGTTTGCTGTGCCCCTAGAGTATCCGCATTATCCTTGTGCCGGAGTGGTTATGTCCAGCAATGCTCAAGTCCGCCGTCGCGCCGTGCAGGCCGCGCGCGGCGAATCCCCGTTTGATCTGCTGCTGGTCGATGCGCAGATCGTCGATATGGCCACGGGCGAAATCCGCCCGGCTGATGTAGGTATCGTCGGCGAGATGATCGCCAGCGTCCACCCGCGCGGCAGTCGCGTCGACGCCCATGAAGTGCGTTCCCTGTCCGGCGGCTACCTGTCGCCCGGCCTGATGGACACCCACGTGCACCTCGAAAGCTCCCACCTGCCGCCCGAGCGCTACGCCGAAATCGTCCTCACCCAGGGCACCACCGCGGTGTTCTGGGATCCGCATGAGCTGGCCAATGTCCTCGGCGTCGAGGGTGTGCGCTACGCGGTAGACGCCAGCCGCCACCTGCCGCTGCAGGTGATGGTCGCCGCGCCGTCGAGCGTGCCCTCCACCCCCGGCCTCGAAATGTCCGGCGCCGATTTCGCCGGCGCGGAAATGGAGACCATGCTCGGCTGGCCGGAAGTGCGCGGCGTGGCAGAAGTGATGGATATGCACGGCGTGCTGCACGGCAGCGAGCGGATGCAGGAGATTGTCCAGGCCGGTCTTAACAGCGGCAAACTGATTGAAGGCCACGCCCGCGGCCTGAGCGGCGCCGACCTGCAGGCCTACCTCGCCGCCGGCGTCACCTCCGATCATGAACTGACCTCGGCGGACGACGCGCTGGAAAAACTGCGCGCCGGTCTGACGATCGAGATCCGCGGCTCGCACCCCTATCTGCTGCCGGATATCGTCGCGGCGTTGAAAACGCTGCCGCACCTCTCCTCGCAGATCACCGTCTGCACCGATGACGTGCCGCCGGATATGCTGCTGGAGAAAGGCGGGATCATCGCCCTGCTCAACCTGCTGATCGAGCACGGTTTACCGGCGGTCGACGCGCTGCGTTTCGCTACCCTCAACGCCGCTATTCGTCTGCAGCGCCACGATCTCGGGCTGATTGCCGCCGGGCGGCGCGCCGATCTGGTGGTGTTTGACTCCCTGGAAAAACTGGCGGCCCGCGAAGTCTATGTTGGCGGGGAACGGCTGGCCCAGGCCGGCCGCCTGCTGAAGCCGATCGCCCGGGCGCCGGGCGTAACGCCGCCGCGCGATACCTTACAGATAGCCCCCCTCGCCGCCGATGACTTTATCCTGCGCATCAAGGGCATTCGCCACGGCGTCGCCCGCCTGCGCCATATCCGCGGCGCGCGCTTCACCCAGTGGGGTGAGGTCGAGGTGCAGATCCGCGACGGCCAGGTCCAGCTGCCCGCCGGCTTCAGCCTGATCTGGGTCAAGCACCGCCACGGCCGCCATCAGGCGACGCCGCAAATCGCCCTGCTTGAAGGCTGGGGCGAGCTGCGCGGCGCCATCGCCACCAGCTACTCCCACGACTCACACAATCTGGTGGTGCTCGGGCGCGATGCTGAGGATATGGCGCTGGCGGCCAACCAGCTTATCGCCTCCGGCGGCGGGATGGCGCTGGCGCAACAGGGCGAGATCCTCGCCCATGTGGCGATGCCGATTGCCGGCATGCTGTCGGATCTGCCGGCCGTCGAGCTGGCGCGTCAGTTCCGCGAGCTGCGCGATCTGAGCAGCAGAGTCGCTGACTGGGAGCCGCCGTACCGGGTCTTCAAGGCTATTGAAGGCACCTGTCTTGCCTGTAACGCCGGGCCGCATTTAACCGATTTGGGTCTCACCGACGGCGGCAGCCGCCAGATAGTCGACCCGTTGATAGCCTGCCGGGAGACCCCGGCGCCAACGCCTCACAACAATAATCCTCAGGGAGCCTGAGCATGGCCGATAACACACTTCACTCTTCCGCCCGCGATAACTGGCTGGAGCGCCGCTTTGCGCTGCGCTCGCGCGGCGGCACGCTACGCACTGAATGCCTGGCCGGGATCACCGGTTTCCTCGCCGCCGCCTATTTACTGGTGGTCATCCCGGGACTGCTGGCGATCGGCGGGATGGACAAAGGCGCCGCCACCACCGGCACCATTCTGGTCTTCGTCGTCGGTTCGCTGCTGATGGCGTTTTACGCCAACCTGCCGTTTATCGTCGGCCCGGGCATTGGCGGCTCGGTGCTGGTAGGGGTTACGCTGGCCGGTAGCGAGGGGATTGGCTGGCAGACAGGCCTCGGGATCGCCTGCTGGTCAGGGGTTCTCTTCTTCCTGCTGACCCGCTTTGGCCTGCGCGAAGTGGTCACCCGCTCGGTGCCGCAGTCGATCAAGCTGGGGCTGACGGCCTCCATCGGCCTGTTTGTCGCCGTTCTCGGCTTTCGCAACGCCGGGCTGGTGCTCGCCAATGCGAAAACCAACGCCCTGATGCTCGGCGACTTTCTCGCCCCCGGCGCGCTGGTGGCGCTGTGCGGCCTGTTCCTGGCGATAGCCCTGCAGGCGCGTAAGGTGCCGGGCGCCATTTTGTGGGCCATTCTGTGCGCTACCCTGGTGGGGATCCCGTTCGGCGTGACCAAACTGCCGACGCATTTTATCGATGTCCCCCACTCGCTGGCGCCGGTGCTGGGACAGGTCGACCTGCTGGGGGCGTTAAACATCGCCTTCCTGCCGTTCCTGTTCGTCTTTTTCGCTTCTGAGTTTTTCTCCACCATGGGGACGACGCTGGCGGTGGGCGGCGAGGCAGGTCTGCTGGATGAAGAAGGCAACATGCCGCAGATTAATCGCCCGTTTATGGTCGATTCGATTGCTGCGGCGCTCGGCCCGTGGGTGGGGATTCCGGCGGCAACGGCGCTGATCGAGTCATCTGCGGCAGCGGAAGCCGGCGGCAAAACCGGCCTCACCGCGCTGTCGGCAGCGGTGATGTTCCTGCTGATGCTGCTGTTCACGCCGGTGGCGCTGATGATCCCGAAGGAGGCCACCGCCCCGGCGCTGATCCTGATCGGCCTGAACATGTTCAGCGGCCTGCGCAAAGTGGATCTCGGCAACTTCACCGACGGCCTGCCGGTGCTGATGATGGTGATGATCACCCTCATCGCCAACAGCTTCGGCACCGGTATCGCCGGCGGGCTGCTGTTTTACATTGTGATCAAGGCCATCGCCGGCAAGTGGCGGGAAATCCCGATTGGCCTGTGGGTGCTGGCCGTCCCGCTGGTCTACTACTTCGCGACCTTAGTTAGACATTAAGCCCTTCACAATGTGCTTTCACCTCTTCATATAACAAACGCACCGCGGCAGAGAGCTGCTTGCGGTGCGGACAAATCAGGTTCAACGGCACCATATCCCCCTGGTAACGCGGTAGCAGGCGCCGCAGGCGGCCCGCCCGCAGATCGTCGCTGACGTCGAGCATCGATTTATAGGCAATGCCCTCCCCGGCCACCGCCAGCCGCCGGATCACCTCCGCGTCGTCGCTCATCACCGTGCCGGAGACCTTCTGCTGCTGAACTTCTCCGTCGAGGCTCAGTGACCAGCGGTCGAACGGGCGGCCGCGCAAAATGTAGATCAACGCATTGTGCTGGCCGAGCTCCTGAAGGGTCTGCGGCTCGCCGTGGCGGGCGATCCACTCTGGGGAGGCCACCAGCACCCGACGATTTTCCGGCGCCACCGGCAGCGAAATAAACGAGGCGTCATCGTTATTGCCATAGCGAAACGCGACGTCCACCGGATCTTTAAACACGTCGGTCAGCTGGTCGGAAAAGAGCAGCCGCAGGCGCAGCGCCGGATGGCGTTGCCGAAAGTCGCGGAACAAGGTCAGGAGCAGGTTACGCCCGAGGTCTGACGGCACGGCAATCTGCAGCATGCCGCGAATTTCATCATCCGGGGTCTGGATCTTCTGCAGGCCGGCCTCGAGGGTATCGAGCATCTGGGTGGCATACGGCAGCCAGGTCTCCCCCTCCGGCGTCAGGCGCAGGCTGCGGGTCGAGCGGGCGAACAGGCGAATATTGAGGATCGTCTCCAGACGTTTAATCGCCGCGCTCACCTGCGCCGGCTGCTGCCCCGCCTCGCGCGCGGCGTCGCTAAAACTGCCCAGTGCCGCGGCGCGGACAAATAAGGTCAGATCTTCCAGCCTGAACATGCCGATTCTCCCCTGCTTCAGATTGCTCCCAAAATACGCATCACCGTCGCTGCAACGCAAGCGGCGCCGGACTTGCGCCGTGTTTTGCTTACACTTTTTAAAAATCCAGTGCTTGCCATTTCAGCAACGCATCAGGAATGATACGAGGCTGCTATTTTGAGTCCAGGTAATATTGAGGAAATTATGCGTAAAACAAAAATGATGCTTCTGGGCGTACTCCTTGCCACCGCTGGCGCCAGCTGGACGGCTTCTGCCGCGGGGATCGATCAGTATGCGCTGAAAGAGTTCACCGCCGACTTCACCCAGTTTCACATTGGCGACACCGTTCCGGCGATGTACCTTACCCCGGAATACAACATCAAAGGCTGGCAGCAGCGTAATCTTCCCGCGCCGGACGCCGGCAGCCACTGGACCTATATGGGCGGTAACTACGTGCTGATCACCGACACCGAAGGCAAAATCCTCAAGGTGTACGATGGCGAGATCTTCTATCATCGCTGATCCGCTCAATATCCGCATCCGCCCCGGCGAACCAGCGGACTCTCCGGCGCTGCGCCAGCTCTTCCTGCGGGCGCGCAGTGTATCGTGGACCTGGCTTCCCTCCACGACCTGGCGGCTGGAAGATTTCGATGCCGCCACCGCGGATGAACAGCTGTGGGTCGCGGAATGCGACGGCCTGCCGGTGGGCTTTGCCGCCGTATGGACCGCCGATAATTTCCTTCACCATCTGTTCGTCGACCCGGACTGGCAGGGCAAACATATCGGCAGCGCGCTGCTGGCGCAGGTCGAACGGACCTTTACCGCCAGCGGGACGCTGAAGTGCCTGATGGAAAATAAAAACGCCCTGCGCTTCTACCAGCGTCACGGCTGGACCATCGAAGCACAGGGCGCCTCGCCCGAGGGCGGATACTGGCTGATGCGCTCGCCGCGGCCTTAAACGGCGCGGAAGGCAATCTCACCCGGGATCACTTCTCCCTGCCAGTACATCTGGGCCGCCACCCGGCCCGCCAGCTGGCGGTAAATGTCGGTAAATTCACTTTCCGGACGCGCCACCACCGTCGGCGTGCCGTTATCCAGATCTTCCCGCAGCGTAATATGCAGCGGCAGCTGGCCCAGCAGCTGGGTGTGGTATTTCTCGGCCAGTTTTTGCGCGCCACCGGTGCCGAAGATCGGCTCGTGGTGCCCGCAGTTGCTGCAGATATGCATGCTCATGTTTTCCACGATCCCCAGCACTGGCACTTCCACTTTCTCGAACATCACGATGCCCTTTTTGGCGTCGATCAGCGCGATGTCCTGCGGCGTGGTGACCACCACCGCGCCAGTCACCGGAATGTTCTGCGCCAGCGTCAGCTGAATGTCGCCAGTGCCCGGCGGCATATCCAGCACCAGGTAATCCAGATCCGGCCACAGGGTCTCCTGCAGCATCTGCATCAGCGCCTTGCTGGCCATCGGGCCGCGCCAGACCATGGCGTTGTCGTCAGTCACCAGGTAGCCGATGGAATTGGTGGCCAGCCCGTACTTCATGATCGGCGCCATATGGGTGCCGTCCGGCGAGGTCGGGCGGCTGTCTTCCGCGCCAAGCATGGTGGGAATCGACGGGCCGTAGATATCGGCATCCAGAATGCCCACCTTCGCCCCTTCCGCGGCGAGTGCCAGCGCCAGGTTTACCGCCGTGGAGGATTTACCGACGCCGCCTTTCCCGGAGCTGATGGCGATAATGTTGTTCACGCCGTTGATCCCGGGCTGGTTTTTCACGCGCTTGAGGGTCGCGATGCTGTGGGTCAGCTTCCAGTCGATAGCCTTCGCGCCAGTGATGCGCAGCAGCTCGGCGCTGCACTGCTCTTTCAGCGCTTCGAAGGCGCTGCTCCAGACGAACGGCATCTGCAGCTCAATATGAATGGTATCATCCAGCCAGGCGACATGGTGCAGCGCCTTGAGGGTGGTGAGGTTATGTTTCAGGGTTGGGTGCTGGAAATTGGCCAGCGTCCCGGCGACCATAGCACGTAGGCGCTCGGGGGATTTGGCCTGGGATTGCGAATTCATCCCGACTCCTTTGTTGTTTTGAGATGCTTTCAGTAATCACAGAGTTTATCACAGGTAAGGATTATCCATATATGGGCAGCCATTTATGGCGCACCCACAGCCCTTTTGGTAATATCGGAAGCCCTTTTTACAACAGAAGATGTAATGCTCACTATGACTCAAGTCGCGAAGAAAATTCTGGTAACGTGCGCCCTGCCGTACGCCAACGGCTCCATCCACCTCGGCCACATGCTGGAGCACATCCAGGCTGATGTCTGGGTCCGTTACCAGCGAATGCGCGGCCATGAAGTCAACTTCATCTGCGCCGACGACGCCCACGGCACGCCGATTATGCTCAAGGCGCAACAGCTCGGTATCACTCCGGAGCAGATGATTGGTGAGATGAGCCAGGAGCATCAGACCGATTTTGCCGGCTTCGACATTAGCTACGATAACTATCACTCGACGCATAGCGATGAGAACCGCGAGCTGTCGGAGCTGATCTACACTCGTCTGAAAGAGAACGGTTTTATCAAAAACCGTACCATCTCTCAGCTCTACGATCCGGAAAAAGGCATGTTCCTGCCGGACCGTTTTGTGAAAGGCACCTGTCCGAAGTGTAAATCTCCAGACCAGTACGGCGATAACTGCGAAGTGTGCGGCGCGACTTACAGCCCTACCGAGCTTATCGACCCGAAATCGGTGGTCTCCGGCGCCACGCCGGTGATGCGTGACTCCGAACACTTCTTCTTCGACCTGCCGTCATTCAGCGAAATGCTGCAGGCGTGGACCCGCAGCGGCGCGCTGCAGGAGCAGGTGGCGAACAAAATGCAGGAGTGGTTTGAGTCCGGCCTGCAGCAGTGGGACATCTCCCGCGATGCGCCGTACTTCGGCTTCGAAATTCCGAACGCGCCGGGCAAATACTTCTACGTCTGGCTGGACGCGCCGATCGGCTACATGGGCTCCTTCAAGAACCTGTGCGACAAGCGCGGCGACACCACCAGCTTCGACGAATACTGGAAGAAAGACTCCACGGCCGAGCTGTATCACTTTATCGGCAAGGACATCGTCTACTTCCACAGCCTGTTCTGGCCGGCGATGCTGGAAGGCAGCCAGTTCCGTAAGCCGACCAACCTGTTCGTGCACGGCTACGTGACGGTCAACGGCGCGAAGATGTCCAAGTCGCGCGGCACCTTTATCAAGGCCAGCACCTGGCTGAAACACTTTGATGCCGACAGCCTGCGCTACTACTACACCGCCAAGCTCTCTTCGCGCATCGATGATATCGACCTTAACCTGGAAGACTTTATCCAGCGCGTGAATGCCGACATCGTCAACAAGGTGGTTAACCTCGCCTCGCGCAACGCCGGCTTTATCAGCAAGCGTTTTGACGGCGTGCTGGCCGCTGAGCTGGCCGACCCGGCGCTGTACAAAACCTTCACCGACGCGGCGGAAAGCATCGGCGAAGCGTGGGACAGCCGCGAGTTCGGCAAGGCCATCCGCGAAATCATGGCGCTCGCCGACGTGGCCAACCGCTATGTCGATGAGCAGGCGCCGTGGGTGGTGGCGAAACAGGAAGGCCGCGACGCCGACCTGCAGGCCATCTGCACCATGGGTCTGAACATGTTCCGCGTGCTGATGACCTGGCTGAAACCGGTCCTGCCGCAGCTGGCCGCGCGTGCGGAAGCGTTCCTTAACAGCGAGCTGAGCTGGGACGCCATTCAGCAGCCGCTGCTGGCGCATAAGGTCAATCCGTTTAAGGCGCTGTACAACCGCATCGAGATGAAACAGGTGGAAGCCCTGGTTGAAGCGTCAAAAGAAGAGGTGAAAGCCGCAGCTGCGCCAGTGACCGGCCCGCTGGCGGACGATCCGATTCAGGACACCATCACCTTTGACGATTTCGCCAAAGTCGATCTGCGCGTGGCGCTGATTGAGAACGCGGAATTTGTTGAAGGCTCCGACAAGCTGCTGCGCCTGACGCTGGATCTGGGCGGCGAGAAGCGTAACGTCTTCTCCGGCATCCGCTCCGCTTATCCGGATCCGCAGCCGCTGATTGGCCGCCTGACGGTGATGGTCGCCAACCTGGCGCCGCGCAAAATGCGCTTCGGTATCTCGGAAGGGATGGTGATGGCCGCCGGCCCTGGCGGGAAGGATATCTTCCTGTTAAGCCCTGACGACGGCGCCAGGCCGGGTCAGCAGGTGAAATAATAAAAAAGCCGGATTAACCATCCGGCTTTTTTTTGCCCGGCGGCGCTGCGCTTGCACGGGCCTACGGGTTATGTAGACCGGGTAAGGCGAAACCGCCACCCGGCAAAAATCACGGTTTCGGGTGATGCACCCGCTGGGTCAGCCCGCGCAGGAAATTGCGCAGAAACTGGTCGCCGCACTCGCGGTAGTTTTTGTGGTCAGGCGATCGCATCATGGCGGTCACTTCCGGCACCGACACGCGGTATTTCTGCTCGCTCATGATCGCCACAATATCGTCCGTTTTCAGCGCGAAGGCGATCCGCAGCTTTTTCAGCACCGTGTTGTTATTC
The DNA here is from genome assembly GCF_046602535.1 of Klebsiella sp. 1SOBk10mer. Lineage (NCBI taxonomy): Bacteria > Pseudomonadati > Pseudomonadota > Gammaproteobacteria > Enterobacterales > Enterobacteriaceae > Klebsiella > Klebsiella sp. 1SOBk10mer. Next base: position 377,422 of record NZ_JBKIUP010000001.1, on the reverse strand, counting down.
ACCCGACGCTCCAGCGCTAACTCCGGCGCCGAATCGTCTTTGCCGCGCTTGTCATAGATAAGGCCGTTGAGGAAACCCGACAGGATAATGTCCGGACAGCGGACAAAGCCCTCTTCATCCTCTTTCGTGGTCCAGGTGTCGAAGCTGGCGGAGGTGGATTCCATCGCGGATAGCGCAAGAATGCGCACCATATCGTTATTATTGACTTTCAGGGTGTAGCGCAGGCTACGAAGAATATCATTACTGAGCATGAGTGCCTTTTACTGTCGATGATGCAATGGGGCGCAGTGTAGCAGCTTTACAGGCCAATCGCCTCTTTCAGGCTTTTTAAATAGCGTCGGCTCACCGGCACCGTTTGCCCGGCGCGCATTAGCAGCTCCGCCTGACCATTCTCCTCCAGGCGAATCTCCTTCAGGTGCGCCATATTCACCAGATACTGGCGATGGCAGCGCAGCAGCGGCGTGCGGCTCTCAAGGGTGCGCAGGGTCAGCTCGGTAAACCCTTCCTTGCCCTCGCGGTCGGTCACGTAGATGCCGCTCATCCGGCTGCTGACGAAGGCTACATCCTCCATCTGCAGCAGCCAGATACGGCTGTGACCGGTACAGGGTATGTATTTCAGCGTCTGCTGAGCATCATCCAGCAGCGACACATCCTGCAGATTACGCTCCTGGCGCAGGCGGGCGAGGGTTTTCTCCAGCCGCGCAGCTTCAATCGGCTTGAGCAGATAGTCAAAAGCATGCTCCTCAAAGGCTTTCACCGCGTATTCATCAAAGGCGGTGAGAAACACAATATAGGGGCGGTGCTCCGGGTCGAGCATCCCGACCATCTCCAGACCGCTGATGCGCGGCATCTGGATGTCGAGAAACAACACGTCGGGACGCAGTTTATGTACCGCGCCAATCGCCTCCACCGCGTTGCCGCACTCGCCGACGATCTCGATATCGCGCTGTGTCTCCAGCAATATACGCAGGTTTTCCCGCGCCAGCGGCTCATCATCGACGATCAATACTCTCAGCATGCATTCTCCTCCAGGGGCAGACGTAGGGTGACACGGGTAAAGCGCTCCGGCTCGCAGGTGACGCTGATGCCGCAGTCGGCGCCAAAACGCGCCCTCAGCCGCCTGTCCACCAGATTCATCCCCAGCCCGCTGGCCTGAGGGTTGGCCTGGTACAGCCCGGCGTTATCTTCGATATCCAGCTGCAGCCAGCGATCGTCCTGGCTGGCGCGAATGGTAATTTCGCCGACGCCTAGATGCTGCGATGTGCCATGCTTAATGGCGTTCTCCACGATCGGCTGCAGGGTAAAGGCCGGCAGCTGGTGATGCGCCAGCCCTTCCGGCACCGCCATCTGGATCTGCAGGTTAGCCTGAAAGCGGGCCTTCTCAATCTGCAGATAGGCGTTAACATGCTCTATCTCATCGGCGAGGGTGACGATTTCCGTCGGCCGCTTCAGGTTCTTGCGAAAGAAGGTCGACAGATACTGCACTAGCTGGCCGGCCTGCTCGCTGTCGCGACGGATCACCGCCTTCAGGGTGTTGAGCGCGTTAAACAGGAAGTGCGGGTTAACCTGGGCATGCAGGAGCTTGATTTCGGATTGCGTCAGCAGCGCCTTCTGCCGCTCGTACTGCCCGGCGAGGATCTGCGCCGACAGCAGCTGAGCAATACCCTCTCCGAGGGTGCGGTTGATCGAACTGAACAGACGGTTTTTCGCCTCATACAGTTTGATGGTGCCGATCACCCGCTGGTTCTCACCGCGTAAGGGGATCACCAGCGTCGATCCCAGCTTACAGTGCGGATGAATCGAGCAACGGTAGGGCACCTCGTTGCCGTCGGCATACACCACCTCCCCGGTCTCAATCGCCCGTTGCGTATACGACGAGGAGATAGGTTTGCCCGGCAGATGGTGGTCGTCGCCGATGCCGGTAAACGCCAGCAGCTTGTCGCGATCGGTGATCGCCACCGCGCCGATATCCAGCTCCTGGATAAGCACCTGGGCCACCTTCATGCTGTTCTCTTCGTTGAACCCCTGACGCAGGATCCCCTCGGTGGACGCCGCCACCTTCAGCGCCGTGGCGGAAAAAGCGGAGGTGTACTTCTCGAACATCGCCCGCTTGTCCAGCAGAATGCGCATAAACAGCGCCGCACCGACGGTATTGGTCACCATCATCGGCGCGGCAATGCTCTGCACCAGATGCAGGGCGTCCTGGAACGGGCGGGCAATCAGCAGAATGATCATCATCTGCACCAGCTCGGCCACGAAGGTGATCGCCCCGGCGGTGAGCGGGCTAAAGACTTTGTCCGGCCGGCCGCGTTTGACCAGCACGCTGTGCACCAGACCGCCCAGTAGCCCCTCGACGATGGTGGAGACCATACAGCTTAAGGCGGTCATCCCCCCCAGCGAGTAGCGGTGCAGGCCGCCGGTCAGCCCCACCAGCCCGCCGACCACCGGGCCGCCGAGCAGGCCGCCCATCACGGCGCCGATGGCGCGGGTATTGGCGATAGAGTCTTCGATATGCAGACCAAAATAGGTCCCCATAATGCAGAAAATGGAGAAGGTGACGTAGCACAGCAGCTTGTGCGGCAGGCGAACGGTGACTTGCATCAGGGGGATAAACAGTCGGGTTTTGCTCATCAACCACGCGATGACCAAAAATACGCACATCTGCTGAAGCAGCAGCAACACCAGATCAAACTCGTACATACCCGCAAACCACACATTTCAGAAAGCGCGTACCATACCCTGACTGGCGAAAACTTTCTTTGAAGCCCTGCATAAAAATGAAAAATGACGGGCAGGATCACACTTTTTTGCGGCGCGTTGCTCAGCCAAAGCGGCAAAAAGCCCGGCGCGGCGCGCTAAACCGCAATTAATGTTTCATTAACACCTGCGCTTCACCGTATAATCCCCCTGTTAACATCAGGAGCCTATTATGAAGCCAGCGAAAATCGCGGTCGTCACTCTCTTCTTACTTATGGCCATCGGCGGGATCAGCGGCGTAATGCTGGCCGGCTATTCCTTTATTGTGCGTGGCGGTGTCGGCTGATCCAGCGGGTCAGACGCTCAAACGCGCGGTCGACAATGATCGCCGCCAGCGCCACCAGTAGCGCCCCCTGCACAATATAGGCGGTATTAAACCCGCTCAGGCCGATGATGATCGGCGTCCCAAGCGTATTGGCCCCCACCGTCGAGGCTATCGTCGCGGTACCAATATTGACGATGACCGAGGTGCGGATCCCCGCCAGGATCACCGGGGCCGCCAGCGGCAGCTCCACCTTATACAGACGCTGCCAGCCGGTCATTCCCATCCCTTCTGCCACATCTGACACGCCCGACGGTATCGATCCCAGCCCGGCCAGCGTCCCCTGCAGCACCGGCAGTATGCCATACAGCGCGAGGGCGATCAGCGCCGGCAGCCAGCCAAAGCCCAGCACCGGTACCGCCATCGCCAGCACCGCCACCGGCGGAAAGGTCTGCCCGATAGCGGCGATGGTCTCCACCAGCGGACGAAACGCGCTGCCCGCGGGCCGGGTAACCGCCACCCCTGCCCCCAGCCCGACGGCGGTTGCCGCGAGGCTGGATACCACTACCAGCCAGCCGTGATCGAGAGTGAGCGCCCAGAAGCTCTCCTGCTGGTAAACCGGCCGCGGCAGCTCCGGAAACAGCCGGCTGAACAGCGGCGCGCTGTAGGGTAGCCCCATCAGCAGGCCGATGAACAGCGCGATAAGCCACCACAACGGCTCACGAAGCGCCTTCATGACTCGCCTCCTGGCGCAGCAGATCGGCAAAATGCAGCGTGCCGCAGGGCTGCCCCTCGGCATCCACCACCGGCAGCGCCTCGCAGCGCCGGGCGACAAACTGCGATAGCGCTTCCCGCAGGGTCATGGTGACGGTCAGCCCCTCGCCCGCCAGCCGCTCGTCGGGGCGCAGATAGTCCCGCACCTCACGCAGCGACAGCAGGCGCACGCCCAGCTCGCTGCGGCCAAAAAAGGTCTGCACAAAGCTATTCTCTGGCCGCAGGAGCATCGCCAGCGGCGCCCCCTGCTGGACCACCTCGCCACCGTCCATCAGCACCAGGTGGTCCGCCAGACGTAGCGCTTCGTCAATATCATGGGTCACCAGGACAATCGTCCGCCCCAGCAGGCGGTGAATGCGCAGCATCTCCTGCTGCAGCGCCTCGCGGGTCACCGGGTCGAGGGCGCCGAAGGGTTCATCCATCAGCAGCACCTCCGGGTCTGCCGCCAGCGCCCGCGCCACCCCGACCCGCTGCTGTTGGCCGCCGGAAAGCTGATGGGGGTAGCGGTCGCGCAGCGTCGCCTCCAGCCCCAGCAGCGCCATCAGCTCGTCGACCCGGTCGGCGATCCTCGCCCGCGGCCATTTTTGCAGCTGCGGCACGGTGGCGATATTCTGCGCCACCGTCCAGTGGGGAAACAGGCCGATAGACTGGATGGCATAGCCCATCCGTCGCCGCAGGGTCAGGAGCGGCTGCTGGCGGATGTCTTCGCCGGCAAAGCGAATCATGCCCCGGTCCGGCTCCAGCAGGCGGTTGATCATTTTCAGCGTCGTCGACTTGCCCGAGCCGGAGGTCCCCACCAGCACCGAAAAGGCGCCTTCGCGCAGCTCCAGGGTCAGGTCCTTCACCGCCGGGTGGCCGGCAAACGCTTTGCTGACCCCTTGAAATTCAATCATTGGCCTCTCCTTTTAGCCAGGCGCCCCACAGCGCGAACAGAGCATCCACCACCACCGCCAGGGCAATGGTCGGCACCACGCCCAGCAGCACCAGATCCAGCGCGCTGCTCAGCAGCCCCTGAAATACCAGCGCGCCAAAGCCGCCGGCGCCGATCAGCGCCGCCACCACCGCCATGCCGACGGTTTGCACGCTGACCACCCGCAGGCTGCGCAGCAGCACCGGCATCGCCAGCGGGAGCTGCACCTGACGAAAGCGCTGCCCGGCGCTCATGCCCATCGCCGTCGCGCTCTCCAGCGCATCCTGCGGCACCTGCTGCAGGCCGGTCACCACCCCGCGCACCAGCGGCAACAGCGCATACAACGTCAGGGCAATCAGGGCCGGCGCCACGCCGGTCCCGGAGACGCCCAGCTCGCCCAGCGCCGGAAAATAGCGCGCCACACCGGCAAGCGGGGCAATCAGCAGGCCGAACAGCGCCACCGACGGGATAGTCTGGATCACATTGAGCACGGTGAAGGCCGGCGCCTGCCATCGCGGACGCCGCCAGAGCCATACCCCCAGCGGCAGGCCGATCAGCAGGCCCGGCAGCAGGGTGCCAAACAGCAGAAGCAGATGCTGGCGCAGAGCGTCGTCAAACACCTCCTGGCGGTTGGCATACTCTTTCAGCAGCGAGAGCTGATCGAGCGCCCCGGCGGCGAGCAGGATGATGGGCAGAAGCCAGACTTGCGCATTGAGCAGCCAGCGCCACAGCGGCCGGGCGGTAAGATGACGAATGGCCTCGCTGGCCAGCAGCAGGCAGAGCGCCAGCGACAGCCACAGGCCGCTGCCGGGCGAGGTGCACGCCAGCGGCGAGCCGTGCCGGGAGAGCTCAAGCGCCGCCTGGCCGCTGCCCCAGATAAGCAGCGGGAAGAGCAGTTCGGCCAGCAGCAGATGGAGAAGCGGCGCGACCCTGCCCGGCAGCCAGCAGAGCAGGATCCCGGCGAGGGCTGCCGCCAGCTGAACGCCGGCGAGCCAGGGCATCACCTGCCACAGCCCGCGCCCTTCCCCGGAGAGTAAGCGATTCGGCGCGTAAGTGATAAACGGCAGCGCCAGCGTAACCAGCAGCAGGCCTGTCAGCAGGCCGACGCGGTGAGTACAGCGAATGGTCACCGGAGGCTTACTTCAGCAGGCCTTTCTGCTGCAGATAATCTGCCGCCACGCGCTTCGCATCCTGGCCTTCCACTGCGATGCGGGCGTTGAGCTGCTGCAGGGTCTTTTCATCGAGGCTGGCGAAGACCGGCTTCAGCCAGTCGGCGATCTGCGGGTAGGCTTTCAGCACCGTCTCGCGCACCACCGGCGTTGGGGCGTAAATCGGCTGCACGCCCTGCGGGTCGCTCAGCGTCTGTAATCCCAGGGCCGCCACCGGGCCGTCGGTGCCGTAGGCCATCGCCGCGTTGACGCCGGAGGTCTGCTGCGCCGCCGCTTTGATGGTCACCGCCGTATCGCCCCCGGCCAGCGACAGCAGCTGGTTCTGGTTGAGTTTAAAGTCATACGCTTTTTCAAACGCCGGCAGCGCGTCCGGGCGTTCAATAAACTCCGCCGAGGCCGCCAGCTTAAATTCGCCGCCCTGCTGCAGATAGCGGCTGAGGTCGGCCAGCGAAGTCAGGTGATTTTTCTCCGCCAGCTCCTGACGCACGGCGATGGTCCAGGTGTTGTTAGCCGGCGCCGGGGTAAGCCATACCAGCTGATGTTTCTCCTGATCCAGGCGCTTCACCTTCTCATAGCCCTGCTGAGCATTCTTCCATGCCGGGTCGTTTTCATCTTTAAAGAAAAAAGCGCCATTGCCGGTATATTCCGGGTAGATATCCAGCTCGCCGGCGACAATCGCCCCGCGCACCACCGGCGTGGTGCCGAGCTGGATTTTGTTAATCGTTTTGACGCCGTGGCTTTCCAGCACCTGCTGGATCATATTACCCAGCAGCGCCCCTTCGGTATCAATTTTCGAGCCGACCTTCACCGGCTCCGCCGCCTGCAGCGGCACACTTATCAGGGCGGCCAGCGCCAGCGCGCCGGACCATTTCGTCGCCATCTTCATCCCGCATCCCTCAGTTCTTTTGCGCTTCGCTTACAGAAGCTTAAGAGAAAAGCGTAGTCCATTTGCCAGCGATACGAAAAAGAAAAGGCCGATTAATCGGCCTTTTAAGTGTGACGTTGGGCTTAAGGGCTATGCCTTACAACAGCTCAAACTCGCTCTGCTTCACGCGGGCGGAGTCCACGCCAATAAAGACATTGAATTTGCCCGGCTCAGCGACGTATTTCATCTGCTGGTTCCAGAACTTCAGCGCGTCGACGTCGATCGGGAAGCTGACGGTTTGCGTTTCGCCCGGCTTGAGGTTGACCTTTTTAAAGCCGCGCAGCATTTTCACCGGCCGGCTCATGGAGGCAGTGACGTCCTGCAGATACAGCTGAATGACCGTCGCCCCTTCGCGTTTGCCGGTATTGGTCACCTGCACGCTGGCGGTCACGCTGCCGTCGCGCGGCAGGGTGGCCGACGACATGGTGACATCGGAGACGCTAAAGGTGGTATAGCTCAGGCCGTAGCCAAACGGGTACAGCGGGCCGTTGGCTTCATCGAAGTAGCGCGAGGTGTACTTGTTCGGCTTCTCCGGATTATACGGACGACCGGTATTCAGGTGGCTGTAGTAGGTTGGGATCTGCCCCACCGAGCGCGGGAAGGACATCGGCAGCTTGCCCGACGGGTTATAGTCGCCAAACAGCACGTCGGCGATGGCATGCCCACCTTCGGTGCCGGCAAACCAGGTCTCCAGCAGCGCATCGGCTTGCTGATCCTCTTTCACCAGCGCCAGCGGACGGCCGTTCATCAGCACCAGCACCAGCGGTTTGCCGGTGGCCTTGAGGGCGGCAATCAGGTTGCGCTGGCTCTGCGGCAGGGTGATGTCGGTCCGGCTGGAGGCCTCATGGGCCATGCCCTGCGCCTCGCCCACTACGGCAACCACCACGTCGGATTGCTTCGCCGCCGCGACGGCTTCGTCGATCATTTCCTGCGGCGAGCGCGGGTCAACCTGCACCGCGTTCTCATACAGGTTAAGGAAATCGACAATGCCTTTGTCGTCGGTAACGTTCGCCCCTTTGGCGTAAATCACTTTGCCGTTATCGCCCAGCGCTTCTTTGATGCCGGTCAGGACGGTCACCGACTGGTCGGCCACGCCCGCTGCCGACCAGCTGCCCATCATGTCGCGTTTGCTGTCCGCCAGCGCGCCCACCACCGCGATCGTGCCGGATTTTTTCAGCGGCAGCGTATCAAGCCGGTTTTTCAGCAGCACCAGGCTCTCGCGGGCGACTTCCCGCGCCTCTTTACGATGCAGACGGCTTTCTGCGTTGGTGTCCTGCGGGTCAGAATCTTTTGGCCCCAGGTGGCTGTACGGATCGTTGAACAGCCCCATATCATATTTGACGTTAAGCACGTGACGGGTGGCGTCATCCAGCTCGGCCATGGTCACCTTGCCGGACTTCACCAGCCCCGGCAGGTACTTGCTGTAATACTCGTCGCTCATGCTCATGTTGATGCCGGACTTGAGCGCCACGCGCACCGCGTCTTCCGGGTCGGAGGCCACGCCGTGCTTGATCAGCTCTTTAATGGCGCCGTGGTCGGAGACCGTGATGCCTTTAAAGCCCCACTGGTCGCGCAGGACATCTTTCAGCAGCCAGGAATCGGCGGTCGCCGGGGTGCCGTTCAGCGAGTTCAGGGCCACCATCACCGCGCCGCTGCCGGCATCCAGCCCGGCTTTATACGGCGGCATATAGTCGTTGAACAGGCGCTGCGGGCTCATGTCGACCGTGTTGTACTCTTTCCCGCCCTCCACCGCGCCGTAGGCGGCGAAGTGCTTGACGCTGGTCATCACCGAATAGCGGTCCGCCGGGCTTTTGCCCTGCATCGACTCCACCATCGCCTGACCCATCATCGTGGTCAGATAGGTGTCTTCCCCGAACCCTTCGGAAGCGCGTCCCCAGCGCGGGTCGCGGGAGACGTCGACCATCGGCGCCCAGGTCATGTTCAGCCCGTCATCGGCGGCTTCATAAGCTGACACCCGGCCCACGGTCTTCACCGCGTCGAGGTTAAACGACGAGGCCAGGCCGAGGCTTATCGGGAAGACGGTGCGCTGGCCGTGCAGCACATCGTAGGCAAAGAACAGCGGGATTTTCAGGCGGCTGAGCTGCATCACCTGATCCTGCATCACGCGGATATCCGGGCGGGTAACGGTATTAAAAATCGCCCCCACCTGACCGTTTTTGATCATTTCACGGATCGCCTCTTTGGGGTTATCCGGGCCGACGCTTATCAGACGCAGCTGGCCGATTTTCTCGTCTACGGTCATTTTTTTCAGCAGGTCGGTGACAAAAGCATCCCGCGCCTGCGGGGTCAGGGGGTGGTTACCAAACAGTTCATCCGCCAGCGCGGGTTGCAGCGCCAGACTCACGGCGACGCCTACAGTGCAGAGCCATTTCATTGTTATCTCGCTTTTTCTCAGACGGGGACTCGGTAAAACATAATAAAAACCGCAGTTTGCCATATATATAAACAACGCGCCCGCAGAATGCTAAGGTTCTTCTCTGATTTTTGCGAAACATTCATGCATCAAATTGTCATACAAAGCGCTATGCTTATCCTCGATATTTCGCGCACCACCACAAGGAGTGGAACATGTCATCTGCACCCACTAACACCAATAAAACGTTTCTGGCTGACCTCGCGCGCCTGGTTGGCCCTTCGCATCTGCTGACCGACCCGGCAAAAACCCAGCGCTACCGCAAAGGCTTCCGCTCCGGTCAGGGCGAGGCGCTGGCGGTTGTCTTTCCCGGCACCCTTTTGGAACTCTGGCGCGTGCTCAACGCCTGCGTCGACGCCGATAAAATCATTCTGATGCAGGCGGCCAACACCGGCCTGACCGAAGGCTCCACCCCCAACGGCAATGATTACGATCGCGAGATCGTGATTATCAGCACTCTGCGCCTGGATAAACTGCATCTGCTGGACAAAGGCGAGCAGGTGCTGGCCTGGCCCGGCACCACGCTCTACTCACTGGAAAAAGCGCTGAAACCGCTGGGGCGCGAGCCGCACTCCGTGATCGGCTCATCGTGCATCGGCGCGTCGGTGATCGGCGGGATCTGCAACAACTCCGGCGGTTCCCTGGTGCAGCGCGGGCCGGCCTACACCGAGATGTCGCTGTTCGCACAGATTGACGCCGACGGCAAGCTGAAGCTGGTCAACCATCTGGGCATCGATCTCGGCAGTACGCCGGAGCAGATCCTCAGCCGACTCGACGACGAGCGGATCAGCGATAGCGATGTGCTGCACGATGGCCGCCACGCCCACGATCACGACTATGTTACCCGCGTGCGCGATGTCGATGCCGACACCCCGGCGCGCTACAACGCCGACCCGGACCGCCTGTTCGAATCCTCCGGCTGCGCCGGCAAGCTGGCGGTTTTCGCCGTGCGTCTCGATACCTTCCCGGCGGAAAAGCGCCAGCAGGTGTTTTACATTGGCACCAACCAGCCGCAGGTATTGACCGAGATCCGCCGCCATATCCTCGCCGAGTTCCAGCATCTGCCGGTGGCCGGGGAATATATGCACCGCGATATTTACGATATCGCCGAGAAGTATGGCAAAGACACCTTCCTGATGATCGACAAGCTCGGCACCGACAAAATGCCGTTCTTCTTCACCATGAAGGGGCGAACCGACGCGATGCTGGAGAAAGTGTCGCTGTTTAAACCGCACTTTACCGACCGCTTTATGCAGAAGCTCGGCCACGTCTTCCCGGCGCATTTACCGGAGCGGATGAAAACCTGGCGCGACAAATATGAACACCATCTGCTGCTGAAGATGGCCGGCGACGGCATCGAAGAAGCACAGCGCTGGCTGACGGAATACTTCCAGCAGGCCGAGGGAGATTTCTTCGCCTGTACGCCGGAGGAAGGCAGCAAGGCATTCCTCCACCGCTTTGCCGCCGCCGGCGCGGCGATCCGCTATCAGGCGGTGCATGCCGACGAAGTCGAAGATATTCTGGCGCTGGATATCGCCCTGCGCCGCAACGATACCGAGTGGTTCGAAAATCTGCCGCCGGAGATCGACAGCCAGCTGGTGCACAAGCTCTACTATGGCCACTTTATGTGTCATGTGTTCCATCAGGATTACATCGTCAAGAAAGGGGTCGATGCCCATGCGCTGAAGGAGCAGATGCTGGAGTTGCTTAAAGCGCGCGGCGCCCAGTACCCGGCGGAGCATAACGTGGGTCATCTGTATGAAGCGTCGGAGAGCCTGCAGCAGTTCTATCGCCAGAACGATCCGACCAACAGCATGAACCCGGGGATTGGTAAAACCAGCAAGCAAAAATACTGGGGTGAAGCGGCCCCGGCGCCGGTCTCCCCGGCGGATCCGCAATAATCGGCGGCAGGGCTATTCAGCCTGGCGCTTCTGTATTACGCTGCACGCCGGAGAATGTCTCTCCGGCAGATTCAGGAGCGCCGCCATGCCCGCAGAGGCCCCGTTACTCGACAGTGATTTAGAAATTCGTGAAGCGCTGCCCGACGATGCGCACGCCATCGCCGCGCTGTATGTCTGGCACGTGCTTAATGGCCGCGCCTCCTTCGAAGAGATCCCCCCCACCGTTGACGAAATGCGTAAACGGATCCAGACCGTGCGCGATAACGGGCTGCCCTGGCTGGTCGCGCTGTGGCGCGGGGCTATCGTCGGCTACTGCTACGCCACTTTCTATCGCCCGCGCCCGGCCTATCGCTATACCCTCGAGGAATCGATCTACGTGGAGTCCGGAATGGGCGGGCGCGGCATCGGCAGCGCGCTGCTGTCGCGGCTGATCGCCGAATGCGAGAAAGGCCCGTGGCGGCAGATGCTGGCGATCATCGGCGATGGCCATAACAATGCCGGCTCGCTGGCGATCCATAAAAAGTTCGGTTTTACCGTGGCGGGTCAGCTGCGCAGCGTCGGCTATAAGATGGGCGACTGGCGGGATACGTTGATTATGCAGCGCGCGCTGGGTGACGGCGACTGGACGCTCCCGGAGTAATATTCGGCGTCAAATCCCCGGCTCGCGGCGTAAACGCCTCAGCCGGGCTACCGTTCAGCGCGGTTCCCCAGGCCGGATAAGGCGTCAGCCACCATCCGCCACTCGGCCTGATTGCCCGGCGGCGCTGCGCTTGCCGGGCCTACGAAGGGGGCGAACCGGGTGCCAAATCACGTAGCCCGGATAAGGCGCAATGCGCCGTCATCCGGGGGATGTGCAGATTAATCGTTCTGCGCGGTCTGGGCGCCGCCTTTCAGCATCGCCTCCGCCATCTGCGCTTCGCGCTGCTTCTTATAGCTCAGCGCCGAAGCCGGCACCGGCATCACCTTCCCGGTCTCGATCCACGTGCGCAAACGGCTGGCGTCGGCAAAGTGGGTATATTTGCCGAAGGCATCCATCACCACCAGCGCCACCGGGCGTTGGTTGATCACCGTGCGCATAATCAGGCAGTGGCCGGCGGCGTTGGTGAAGCCGGTTTTGGTCAGCTGGATGTTCCAGTTGTCGCGATACACCAGATGGTTAGTGTTGCGGAACGGCAGGCTGTAGGCCGGATGGGCAAAGGTGGCGGTCTCTTCTTTGGTGGTGCTCAGCTGGCCGATCAGCGGGTACTGCTCGCTGGCGATCAGCAGTTTGGTCAGATCGCGGGCGGTGGAGACGTTATGCACCGACAGTCCGGTGGGCTCCACGTAGCGGGTATGGGTCATCCCCAGCGCCTGCGCTTTGGCGTTCATTGCGCGAATAAAGGCGTCGTAGCCGCCCGGATAGTGATGCGCCAGGCTGGCGGCCGCACGGTTCTCGGAAGACATCAGCGCCAGCAGCAGCATATCGCGGCGGCTGATTTGGCTGTTGAGACGCACGCGCGAGTAAATCCCCTTCATTTCCGGGGTATGGCTGATATCCACCGTCAGCATCTCATCCAGCGGCAGATGGGCATCGAGCACCACCATGGCGGTCATCACCTTGGTGATCGACGCCATCGGGCGCACCAGATCCGGCTGGCTGGCGTAGATGATTTTTTTAGTGGCCAGATCGACGATCATGGCGCTGCCGGAAGCGATGTCCGGCTGCGAGGCGGTCACCGCCATCGGGGTTTTTGCTAACGCCTGGGGCGCAAAAGGCACAGCCAGCAGCAAGGTCAGGCTGAGCAAAGAGACTCGAAATTTCGGCATCATGGGCATTCTGAAAAGTATTTTTGCACGTTATGCAACGTACGCCGCGAGGTTAAGTGGGCAACTTCGCTGGCAAACGCCATCATACCGCGCTGTAAGGCCCTGTGCCTAATAAGAATCGTGAAGAAATGCTGCATTGCCGACATAAAATACATATTTGCCGGCAATGCATATTGACCCGTTACGTCCGATCAGAAGAGTCGGTAGCCATACCCCCACAGCACCACGGTGATCGCCAGCAGGACTTCCAGCACCAGCACCCCGATGGCCAGGGTTGAGCTGGCGAAACTGAGCCCCTCTTCCCGGTTAATGCTCAGGAAGGTCGGGATCCCGAGATAGAGCAGATAGCCAGTATAGAACAGGGCAATGGTACCGATCAGCGCGCATAGCCAGACCAGCGGATAGAGCGCCACAATCCCGCTCAGGAACAGCGGTGTGGCCACATAGCCGGCAAATACCATGCAGCGTTTCAGGGAAGGCTGCTGTGGATATTGCCTGGCCATCCACCAGATGACCCGCCCCATGATCGCCACCCCGGCGAGCATCACGGCATAAAACAGCACCGCCAGCGCCAGCCCGGTCAACATCGACAGTTTAATAATAGTGCCGTCGCCGAAGTTCCAGCCCAACTGCGTGGTGCCGATAAAGGCGCAAACCACCGGAACCGCCGCCATCAGCAGCACATGGTGCGTATAGTGATGAGAAATGGTTTCATTCTCGCTCTTAATCACGCTCATCTCCCGGTTGGGATGAGCGAAGAGCCCCCAGACATGGTTCATAGCGTCCCCCTTGTCACGGCTTCGTACTGCACTGATCCAAGTATAATTCACCCTGTAGATTATTTTGTGTACAGCGCAAAAAATCTGCCTCGCCGCGTTTTGGTCAGCAGGGTGTATGATTAAGAGGTGATGAGGTAAGGAGAAAAGCTGTTTATGGATATCAATCACCTGATTTCCCAGTATGGCTACGCGGCGCTGATCGTCGGCAGCATGGCGGAAGGTGAGACCATTACCCTGCTGGGCGGCGTCGCAGCGCATCAGGGGCTACTGAAGTTTCCCCTGGTGGTGATCGCCGTCGCCCTCGGCGGGATGATTGGCGATCAGCTGCTCTATCTGCTTGGTCGCCGCTTCGGCGGGCGCATTCTGCGCCGTTTCGCCAGCCAGAAGGCGCGGATCCGGAAAGCGCAGCGCATGATCCAGCACCGGCCGTGGCTGTTTGTCATCGGCACCCGCTTTATGTACGGCTTCCGGGTGATCGGCCCCCTGCTGATCGGCGCCAGCCGCCTGCCGCCGCGCATTTTCCTGCCGCTGAATATTGTCGGAGCGCTGGTGTGGGCCCTGCTGTTTACCACCATAGGCTATCTTGGCGGCGAGGTGGTCGGCCCGTGGCTGCACCATCTGGACGCCCATCTGAAGCATTGGATCTGGCTGATCCTCGCGGTGCTGGTGGTCGTGGCCGCCCACTGGTGGCTCAGGCGGCGCGAGAGTAAGAAGAAAGACTGAGCGGCGCGCCCGCGGGCGCACCGTGGTTGGCGGTTACTTCACCGTCTGATGGTAGCCGCCGCCAAGGGCCGAGGTCAGCTGAATGCTGGCGTCAATCCACTGGCCGTGCAGGCGCAAGGCGGTGATACGCTCCTGCAGCGCCGGGAGTTTCGCCAGGCTCACCCTGGAGCCGGGCAGGATCCCCGCCGCCATTCGGGCCTGCGCCAGATCCACCACCCGCTGGGCGTCTTTTTCAACCTGCTGCTGCTGTTGGCTTTTGGCCATCAGCGTCTCAACCTGGCTGGCGGTTTTCGCCACCTGGTTGACGGCGTCCACCACCGCTTTGTTGTATTGGGCGATGGACAGGCTGTTCTGCGCGCTGGCGATATCCAGATTAGCATTGAGACGACCGCTGTCGAAGATCGGCAGCGTCAGTCCGGCGGTGACGCCCATCTGCTGCGCCGAATGGCGGAAAAGATCGCTTAAGTGCAGGGCATCCTGCTGCAGGAAAGCCATCAGGTTGATGTCCGGATAAAACGCCGCCTTCGCCGCGTCCACTTCGCTCAGCGACGCCTCGATATACCAGTGAGCGACCTGCAGATCCGGGCGGCGCGCCAGCAGCTCATAGCCGAGGGTATCCGGCAGCTGCGCGCTGACCGTCGGCAGGCTGGCGGGTTTGAGGTTTAGCGACTGGCTCTGGCTGTTGGTCAGGGCCATCAGCCGCGCTTCAATCTCTTTCATCGTGCCCGCCACGTCCGCCAGCTGCTGGTCGGTTTTGCTGACGTTAATATCGTTCTCCGCCCCTTCGGCGGAGTTGGTGATCCCGCGCTGATACAGGGCCTTGTCGACCGTCACGATATTATTTTGCTCGTTTTTCACCTGCTGCAGCACCGCTTTGATCGCCGCTTCCGTCTGCCACTGCCAGTACAGGCGCGCCACGCTGCCGGAGAGCAGCTCGCGGGTCTGGGCCTGCTCGGCCACCTGGGCTTTCAGCTCGCCAATGCGCGCTTTCACCTGCGCGCGGTTTTTGCCCCACAGATCGAGATCCCAGCCGGCAGTCAGGCCGAAGGTGCCATTGGTGTACCACGGGCCGGTATTGCCGTCGGTATCGGTGGCGAACGGCCCCATCAGGCCTTCAGCGGACATTTTCTGCCGTTCGATATCGGCGGAGAAATCCATCTCCGGGCCAAGATTCGCCTGCGACATTCGCGCCTGCGCTTCAGCAAGCCTGATGCGCTGTTCGGCAATCTGCATGTCCGGCGCGTTGGCGAGTGCGCGCTGAATCAGATTATCCAGTTGGGCATCGTGGTAGTCTTTCCACCAGTCGGTGTGTGGCCAGCCATTTTTGACGGCGGCGGGAAGATCCATGGAAACGTGGGAAGCCGGAATTTGCTGCTGCGGCGGATTAGCGACCTCATGAGAAGGCGCGCAGCCAGCCAGCGCGATGGCCAGGGGCAACGCCGCCAGCACGCTATTTTTTAATATCAATTTCATTTAACAGGTCAGATAACATAATCAGGTTGGTTATCATAAATTAATTGAATTAAACGCGTTTAGTAAAGCGTGTGACTAAATTATTAGTTAGCTAAAAATAAACAACCTTATCAATTCAAGGGATGAATATGAGTCAGAATATTTATGACGACCCGCAGTTCTTTGCCGGCTATGCGACCCTCGATCGCTCGGTGAAGGGACTGGAGGGTGCACCAGAGTGGCCATCGCTGCAGGCAATGCTGCCGCCAGTAACCGGTTTGCGGGTGGTGGATCTCGGTTGTGGCTACGGCTGGTTTTGCCGCTGGGCGCAGCAGCAGGGAGCCAGCCAGATAATTGGTTTTGATATCTCCCGACGTATGCTGGCGCAGGCGCGAGAGATGACCCGCGGGGATGAGATTGACTACCGCTGCGCCGATCTGCAAACCCTGACGTTGCCCGCCAACAGCTGCGATCTGGTTTACAGCTCACTGGCGCTCCATTACTTACCAGACATCGCCCCGCTCTTCACCGTCCTGCAGCAGGCGCTGGTCCCTGGCGGCATCCTGGTCTTTTCCGCGGAACATCCCATCTATACCGCGCCGCTGCAGCAGGGATGGCAGGTAAATGAGCAGGGGCAAAAAAGCTGGCCGGTCAGCCACTATCAGCAGGAGGGCGAGCGCGTAAGCAACTGGTTTGCCGAGGGCGTCATTAAACAGCACCGCAAACTCTCAAGCTGGGTAAACGCGCTTATCGCCGCTGGTTTTGTGCTGGAGCAGCTGGATGAGTGGGGTCCGAGCGCCGAACAGATTGCTCAACAGCCTGCCCTGGATGAAGAGAAAGAGCGTCCGATGATCTTTTTACTGCGCGCGCGTAAACCGGGCTGATCCCTCGCCCGGCGATGGCCGGGCGGGGAAGCATTACGCTTTCAGGCTGGCGCCGCGGCTGGCAATCACCTCTTTATACCAGTCAAAGCTCTTCTTCTTACTGCGTGCCAGGGTGCCGGTGCCGTCATCATGGCGGTCAACATAGATAAAGCCGTAGCGCTTCGACAGCTCCGCCTTCGAGGCGCTCACCAGGTCAATCGGCCCCCAGCTGGTAAAGCCCATCAGCTCAACGCCATCGTCAATGGCTTCCCGCGCCTGCACCAGGTGGTCGTTCAGGTAGCTGATGCGGTAGTCATCATTAATGCTGCCGTCGGCTTCCACCTTATCTTTGGCGCCCAGACCGTTTTCCACGATAAACAGCGGCTTCTGATAGCGATCCCACAGCACGTTCAGCAGCGTACGCAGGCCGAGGGGGTCTATCTGCCAGCCCCACTCCGAGCTCGCCAGGTGCGGGTTCGGCACCATGCTAAGTATATTGCCGCGCGCCTGCTGGTTCAGCGCCTCATCGGCGGTGACGCACCCGGTCATGTAGTAGCTGAAGGAGATAAAATCGACGGTGGTTTTCAGCGTTTCGCGATCGGCCTCGGTGATGTCGAGCGTGATGCCGTTGTCGCGGAAAAAGCGCTGCATATAGCCCGGGTACGCCCCGCGCGCCTGCACGTCGCCGAAGAACTGCCAGCTGCGGTTCTCCTGCAGCGTCTCAAACACATCTTCCGGTTTGCAGCTCAGGGGATACATCAGCCCGCCGAGCAGCATATTGCCGATTTTGCCCTCGGGCACCAGCTCATGACAGGCTTTGACCGCCAGAGCGCTGGCCACCAGCTGGTGATGAATGGCCTGATACACCTCGCCATTGCTGCTGCCGGCCGGCAGGCCGACGCCGGTCAGCGGGGCATGCAGCGACATATTGATTTCGTTAAAGGTCAGCCACAGTTTGACTTTGTTTTTATAACGGCTGAACACCGTCCGGGCGTAGCGCTCAAAGAAGCCAATCACCTGCCGGCTGCCCCAGCCGCCGTAATTTTTCACCAGCGCCCATGGCATTTCATAATGCGACAGCGTCACCAGCGGAGTGATGTTGTGCTTCGCCATCTCGTCGAACAATTTGTCGTAGAAGGCGAGTCCGGCTTCGTTCGGCTCGGCGTCGTCGCCGTTGGGGTAAATTCGCGTCCAGGCGATGGAGACCCGCAGGCAGTTAAAGCCCATCTCAGCGAACAGGGCGATATCTTCCGGGTAGCGATGGTAAAAATCGATCGCCACATCCTTTATGCCGCTGTCGCCGGGTACGCGCTCGACCACTTCGCCGAAGACGCCGTGCGGCTGCACATCGGAGGTGGATAACCCTTTGCCATCTTCCAGGTACGCCCCTTCCACCTGATTCGCCGCGGTCGCGCCGCCCCATAAAAAATCTGTCGGGAATGTTTTCATCTCTCTCTCCTGTGATTAATGGCTGACTGACAACAACGGCTGACCGGCTTCGACGGCGCTGGGCGCCACCGTGTCGATCTCACGATAGTCATCGCTGTTGCTGATAATAATCGGGGTCGCCAGGTCGTAACCGGCGTCCAGAATCGCCTGACGATCGAACTCAATCAGCAGATCGCCGGCCTGTACCCTGTCGCCCTCTTTCACATGCGCGGTAAACGGCACGCCGTCGAGTTTGACCGTGTCGATGCCAACGTGGATCAGCAGCTCGATGCCGCTGTCGCTCTGCAGGCCGATGGCGTGTTTAGTCTGAAACAGGGAAGCCACTTCGCCCGGGAATGGGGCAATGACTTTTCCCACCGCCGGGATAATGGCGACTCCTCTCCCCAGCAGGCCGCTGGCGAAGGTGCTGTCCGGCACCTGATCGAGGGCGATGACGCTGCCGCTCATCGGCGCCAGGATGTCATTTGCCGAGACCGGCGCTACCGCCACGGCGCCCGGCGCGGCGCTGGCGCGCGGCAGGCCGGCGAAGAAAGTTAAACCACAGGAGATAATCAACGCCGCGAAGATACCCACTACGCCGCCCCAAACGGTGCTATCAAGCCCTTGGGGCGGGATCATTTGTGCGACAGTAAAAATGTTCCCGAAGCCGAATGAATAGACGTGAGCGTTGCTGAAGCCCACAATCGCGCCGCCAATGGCGCCCGCCACGCAGCCGAAGATAAATGGCCGGCGCAGCGGCAATGTTAAGCCATAGATAGCCGGCTCGGTAATGCCGAAGATGCCCGCTGAAAACGCAGAGCCGGCCAGCACTTTCTGGCGGGCGTCGCGGGTTTTCAGCAAAATACCCAGCACCGCGCCGACCTGTCCCATCACGGCCGGCAACAGCATGGGCAGCATGGAATCATGGCCAAGCACCGTCAGATTGTTAATCATCAGCGGAATCAGCCCCCAATGCAGGCCGAAGATCACACAAACCTGCCACAGCGCGCCCATCGCCGCTCCCGCCAGCCACGGCGCCACCGCGTAGATAATCTGATACCCCTGGGCCAACAGATGACTGAGCCAGGTCGCCAGAGGACCAATCAGCAGAAACGTCAGCGGAACCACAACGGCGAGACAAATCGCCGGGGTAAAAAAGTTTTTCATCGATGACGGCAGCAGCGCGTTGCTCTTGCGCTCCAGCCAGCAGCAGACCCATGAAGCGAGAATAATCGGGATCACCGATGAGCTGTAATTGATAAAGGTCACCGGGATGCCGAGAAAGTGCTCCACCGCCGCGCCCGGCGCCTGGCTGGCCTCAAAGGCCTGAATCATCAGCGGGTGGGTTAACGCTCCACCGATCACCATTGAAACAAACGGGTTACCGCCAAATTTTTTACCGGCGGTGTAACCGAGAAACAGCGGGAAGAAAAAGAACAGCGCGTCGCTGGCGGCAAACCAGATTTTATAGGTTCCCTGTTGCGGGGTCAGCCAACCGCAGACGACCGCCAGCGCCAGCATTCCTTTGAGGATACCAGAGGCTGCCAGCACGCCGATAAACGGCGTGAATATCCCCGACACGACATCGATGATCTGCCCCAGCAGCGACCCTTTTTCAACGCTTTCCGCCGTCGGCTCGCTGTCATCGCTCAGCCCAGCCTCCTGGCGCACCGCCTGCCAGACGTCGTGGACGTGGTTGCCAATCACCACCTGAAACTGGCCGCCGCTCTCCACCACCATAATGACGCCCGGATTCGCCTTCAGCCCTTCGGCATCGGCATTGCCGTTATCTTTCAGTTTAAAACGCAGACGTGTCGCACAGTGAACCAGACTCACAATGTTCTCTTTGCCGCCGACGCGGTTGAGAATATCCTGCGCGAGTGCTTTATATTCCATGCTCTTTTCCTTACTGCCGCTGCCCGCAGACAACCGGCGACTGAGTAGTAAAAATAAAAAAAACCCGAGAACCACGCCGGTAGGCGTCGCGCTCAGGTTTTGCCTGCATCATGCAGTAACAATCCAGTTTGTCGGGAGACTTAGCGTCCCTCTTTTCTTACCCGTTCAATATGAATGGCAAGAAACATAATTTCTTCGGTGGTCAGCGCCCGCTGATACTGCTTTTGCAGATGCGTCGCCACCGTTTCCGCACACTTCCACGCTTTGGCGTAGTTGTCTTTCACCGCGCTGTGCAGCGAGACGTCGTCATCTTCCACCACCGTGCGGGTCAGCATCCGCTGAGCGAAAAACTTCAGGTGGGTGACGAAACGCTGATAGCTCAGCGACTCCTCGTCGTAGTTCAGCTGCAGCTGATACTTCACCAGCTGCAGGATCTCCTGCATCACCCGGGTCACGTGCATGACCTCCGGCATTTCGCTGTTGAGCTGCGCCGTCACCAGATGCAGGGCGATAAATCCGGCTTCATCCTCCGCCAGCGCCACGCCGAGCCTTTTGGCAATGATGGCCCTTGCCTCCTGGCCCAGCGCGAACTCCTTCGGATAGAGCCGCTTGATCTCCCACAGCAGTACGTTACGCAGCGCGATGCCCTTTTTTTGCCGCTCGATAGCAAAGTGACAGTGATCCGTTAACGTGATGTACAAACTTTCCTGTAACTTGCCCAACCGCCCGCGTGCCAGGTCGATAATGCGATCGCAGGTAGTCATCACTTCTAACGGAATCTGACTGAGTAACTCACCCAGACGGCCTACCAGTTCATCGCTTTGTAAGGCGAAGACTTTTTCAATTTTGCTGTCGTCCAGCGCGTCGCCCGGGCGTTTCTGAAAGGCCAGCCCTCGCCCCATCACCACCTGTTCGCGCTGGTGATCGTCAAGAACCACCACCACATTGTTATTGAGTACTTTGGCGATTTGCATATTGACCCCAGAAACAAAAAAACCTGACCCCCGACGAAACGCCAGGTAATCAGGTTTTGCCTGCCGCAGCAGTTGCAATCCAACGGCAGCACTGTAACAACTTCTGCTGCGCGCTCAACCTGACAAGTGAAAAAACGTGATAAAGATCGCGACTATCAGAAGGTCACGACGGTTTTCCACTCCACCACCCACGCGTCCTGGGTCTGCGCAACGCCGCCCGGACGGTGCCAGTACTGCAGGCCCGGTTGCAGCTCCAGCCAGGAGACCGGGCGGAAGCGATAATAGAGTTCGCCATTCAGCGAGTGGCCTACCACCGGCAGCCAGGCCGGATCGTTATAGTCGGTGGCGCCGCTGAGCTGGTTCATATAGCGCTGATTGCGCGCGTAGTGGCTGCTCATGTCGATCCACGTCAGGCCGAAGCCGATCCAGTCCTCCGGACGGGCGTCAAACAGCCCGCGGTAGCGCAGTGAGGCGGCGACGGCGGAGTGGATATAGTTGCTGCGCTGGTCGCTGAGGCTGCCGCTCAGCGAGACGCTCATTCCCCGCAGCGGATCGTCGGCATGGCGGGTAATCTGCTGGTTCAGGCCAGCGTAAATAAACCAGGTGCTGTCGTGCTCGGCGTAGCCTTGCGGGTCCGTCGCCCCGGCGCCGCCAGATTTGCCGCTATAGAGGTCGCTTTGCGGCGCGTTAGTCCAGACCACACCGAGGTTATAGGCCCCCGGAAGGCCATTAATCAGCGGGCGGGTTTCGATCTCCATTGGCAGTAAAATGCCTTTGCTGCCCTTCGTCGACCAGCTCCAGGCGTGGCTGCGCGAGGCGGCCTGCGGGTTCTGCTCCATCACCCCGCCTTTGAGGGTGACCGTCGGCGTCAGCTTGTACTCGAGGGTGGTGCCCCAGGTGTGGATATTCCAGTTATTCCACGTCAGCGAGTTGGCCGATTTGCCGCCGCACTGGGTCAGCAGCTGGAAATCGCAGGGAATGATTTGGTCGAAGGTTTGCACCTTGTTCATCATGCCGATACGCCAGGTCAGGCGACGGTCGTCAAAGCTGCGGGCGAAGGTCAGCCAGCCGAGACGGGTGATCGACCCGCCGCCCCAGCTCTCCTGCGACAGATCGTTAAAGCTGACCCGCGGATCCTGCAGCCGTTTCGTGGTGAGGTTATCATCATGGTTGCGGTTGACGATATTACCCTCAAGCCGCGCGTCCGGTATGCCGGTCCAGCGCTCCAGATCCTGGGTAAAGGTCAATGACACCTGGTCAATATAGGCCAGATGTTTATCATGGTTATAGCCGCCGCCGGCGTTGTAGGCCATCTCGTTAAGATAGCCAAGATTATAATGAAAGCCGTTCTCTTCAAGGATGGGACGAATGCCCAGCATATCGCCCAGCAGCCCTGGCTGTCCGGCTTCAAACCCCAGCACGCTGCCGTTCCACGCCGGGGTTTGCGCCGCGTTCACGGCGGGCGCCATAGTCGCCAGCGCCGCGCCGATAAAAAGCTGATTTATTTTTTTGTTATACATTGTGATCTCCACCGTGACTGAATAAAAACAAAGGGGATCCCCAGGCTATTTATTTACCTGTTTTCTTTTTTAAAAAATGAATGGCAAGGGGCGTCCTTCGGTAATAAAACCGCGACCGAGCCAGAGAAAAGATTAATTACAACCGCTTGTTTTACGTCATCATTTACCCACCGTTAAATTTTTGCCAAAAAAAAACCTAAGCACTTGCCGCCACGCATGACGGAAGTGCTTAGGTTTTGCCTGTGTTCAGTAGCAATCCTGAATTGATTGACGGCACATTATCACTTTATTCAACACATGCCTATCATCAATAGGCATGCAAGTAATAATATGTGAAGCGAATAACAATATGGCGCTTAATAGCGGGCGATCGCCGCCGCTATTTCAGCAGAGGTTTGCAGGGCGCGAATTTCATTAAACAGCGTCAGCGCCTCGGTATATTCCTTGCGTAAATAGCCCAGCCACTGCTTAATTCTCGCCACATGATACAGGCCGGTATCGCCCTGCTTTTCCAGACGGGTATATTTTTGCAACAGCTGAACCACCTGCGGCCACGGCATGCGCGGTTCGTTGTATTTGATCACCCGGCTGAGGTTCGGCACGTTGAGCGCCCCGCGGCCAATCATCACCGAATCGCAGCCGGTGACGGCCATACAGTCCTGCGCGCTTTGCCAGTCCCAGATCTCGCCGTTGGCGACCACCGGAATAGTCAGACGCTGGCGGATCTCGCCGATGGCCTGCCAGTTGATGCGCTCTGCTTTGTAGCCATCTTCTTTGGTGCGGCCATGGACCACCAGCTCGCTGGCCCCTGCCTGCTGCACCGCGTCGGCGATTTCAAAGCGCCTTTCGCCGCTATCCCAGCCGAGACGCACCTTGACGGTCACCGGTAAATCCGCAGGGACCGCTTCGCGCATGGCTTTGGCGCCGCGATAGATCAGCTCTGGATCTTTCAGTAGCGTCGCCCCACCGCCGCTGCCGTTCACCAGCTTCGACGGACAGCCGCAGTTTAAATCAACGCCCCACGAACCCAGCGCCACCGCGCGGGCGGCGTTTTCCGCCAGCCACTCGGGATATTGTCCCAGCAGCTGGACGCGCACGCGGGTACCGGACGGGGTACGGCTTTGATGATGCAGTTCCGGGCACAGCCTGTAGAACGATTTGACCGGCAGCAGTTGGTCCACCACGCGCAGAAATTCGGTGATGCACAGATCGTAATCGTTAACCTCGGTCAGCAGCTCGCGCACCAGCGAATCGAGCACGCCTTCCATCGGCGCCAGTAGTACACGCATATCGTTACCCGGAAAAAAAAGAGGCGCTATGGTAGCGCCTCCGGGCGTTGGTTGAAAGCGCTCAATGCGTCCGACCCGGCGCACTCCGGTCCCCGGACGCCCGAGGCGGCAAAACGGCGAGATAATCTCTATGCTTTACAGGGGCCTGTGGCGTCTCATTTACCTTTATTTGCCGCGCCTCGTCCAGCAAGGTAGCGTGGGGAGAGAAACCGTCTAAGCCGCAAGGCTTCGGACTCTGACGGGCGAGACGATGGTTCCCGTAAGCTATCAGCGCTATGCATAGAATTCATGATGTGATCGGTAGCACATTTTAGGGATTAATTGTATGATGAATGCACTTCATCAAGGGTTATTACCATGAGTAAATCGCTGACTATTATCTGGCAGTACCTGCGGGCTTTCGTCCTGATTTACGCCTGCTTGTACGCCGGAATATTTATCGCCGGGCTGCTGCCCATCACCATCCCCGGCAGCATCATCGGCATGCTGATCCTCTTCGTGCTGCTGGCGCTGCAAATTATGCCGCCGCAGTGGGTCAACCCCGGCTGCAATATCCTGATCCGCTATATGGCGCTCCTGTTCGTGCCGATCGGCGTCGGCGTGATGCAGTACTGGGATCTGCTACGCGCCCAGCTTGGGCCTGTCGTTATCTCCTGCGCCATCAGCACGCTGGTGGTGTTTGTGGTGGTGAGCTGGAGTTCCCATCTGGTGCATGGCGAACGTAAAGTGATTGGGCAAAAGGAAAAGAAAAATGATGCATGAAATCTGGTGGTCGCTACCGCTTACCCTGATCGTCTTTTTCCTCGCTCGCAAACTGGCGGCCCGCTTCAAATTCCCGCTGCTCAACCCGCTGCTGGTGGCGATGGTGGTGATCATTCCCTTTCTGCTGCTGACCGGGATCTCCTATGAACGTTATTTTGCCGGCAGCAAGATCCTGAACGATCTGCTGCAGCCGGCGGTGGTCGCGCTGGCCTTCCCGCTATATGAACAGCTGCACCAGATCCGCGCGCGCTGGAAATCGATCATCACCATCTGCTTTATCGGCAGCTGCGTGGCGATGATCACCGGTACCACCGTGGCCCTGCTGATGGGCGCCACGCCGCAAATCGCCGCCTCTGTTCTGCCCAAATCGGTGACCACGCCGATTGCGATGGCGGTGAGCGGCAGTATCGGCGGCATCCCGGCCATCAGCGCCGTGTGCGTGATTTTTGTCGGTATCCTTGGCGCGGTATTCGGCCATACGCTGCTCAACCTGATGCGTATTCGCACCAAAGCATCGCGTGGCCTGTCGATGGGCACCGCCTCGCACGCCCTCGGTACCGCCCGCTGTGCGGAACTGGACTATCAGGAAGGAGCGTTCAGCTCGCTGGCGCTGGTGCTGTGCGGGATCATCACCTCGTTGATGGCGCCATTTTTATTCCCACTGATCCTCGCGGTGGTGGGATAAATTGTGATTCAAGTCACATTTATTAATGCAACAATGAAAAGTTGCATTAGCAATGGGATGTAAATCACATTTGAAACCCCTTGACGCCCGTACACTGGTTCCCCATTACACTGTTATGAGGCAACGCTATGCACTCACGTTTTCAAGCTGCTTTGACGACTCTGGCAGCAGACCTGCAGGCGGCCATCTCCCCGATGCTCGCCGACCCGCACTTCCCGGCGCTGCTCGAAGCCGATCAGGTGGCGACGCTGCAACAGGCGACAGGTCTGGACGAAGACGCGCTGGCCTTTGCGCTACTGCCGCTGGCCGCCGCCTGCGCGCGCGCCGACCTTTCTCACTTTAACGTCGGGGCTATCGCCCGCGGCGTCAGCGGCCGCTGGTACTTTGGCGGCAACATGGAGTTTCTCGGCGCCACCATGCAGCAGACCGTCCATGCGGAGCAGAGCGCCATCAGCCACGCCTGGCTGCGCGGTGAAACCTCCCTGCGCGCTATCACGGTGAACTACACGCCGTGCGGCCATTGCCGTCAGTTTATGAACGAACTGAACAGCGGACTGGCGCTGCGCATTCATCTGCCCGGTCGCGAAGCCCACTCTCTGCAGCACTATCTGCCGGATGCCTTCGGCCCGAAAGACCTGGAGATCAAAACCCTGCTGATGGACCACCAGGACCACGGCTTCCCGGTCAGCGGCGATGCCCTGACGCAGGCGGCGATTGAGGCCGCTAACCGCTGCCATGCGCCGTACAGCCATTCGCCTTCCGGCGTGGCGCTGGAGCTGAAAGATGGCACCCTTTTCAGCGGCAGCTATGCGGAAAACGCGGCGTTCAACCCGACGCTGCCGCCGCTGCAGGGGGCGCTGAATCTTCTCAGCCTCAACGGCTATGATTATCCGGACATCCAGCGGGCGATCCTGGCGGAGAAAGCCGATGCGGCGCTGATTCAGTGGGACGCCACCGTCGCCACCCTGAAGGCGCTGGGCTGCCACAATATCGAGCGCGTGCTGTTAGGTTAATCCGCCTGCGCAGACGGCCGGATGGCGTCTTCGGCTTATCCGGCCTACCTTTTATACCCTTAGGTGTCGGGTGGCGCTACGCTTACCCGACCTACGGTTCGCGCCATGGCGAGCTGAAGACCCCTATGCCGGGTGTCGGCTCACGCCTTACCCGGCCTGCGTTCGGCGATCTGTCTATATTGCTGAAAATCCCCGCAATCAAACGCGGGTTTCTTGCGCTTACCCGGCGGGTAAAGTAGCCTGAAGACTCCGTTGTCTATTATTGAGCCAAGTTCATGTTAAAGCGTGTGTTCTACAGCCTGTTAGTCCTGCTCGGCCTGCTGCTGTTGACCGTGCTGGGTCTTGACCGTTGGATGAGCTGGAAAACCGCGCCCTATATCTATGACGAGCTGCAGGACCTCCCCTACCGCCAGGTCGGCGTGGTGCTGGGCACCGCTAAATACTACCGCACCGGCGTCATCAATCAGTATTACCGCTACCGCATCCAGGGCGCGCTGAACGCCTACAACAGCGGCAAGGTCAACTATCTGCTGCTGAGCGGCGATAATGCTCTGCAAAGCTACAATGAACCGATGACCATGCGCCGAGACCTGATTAAAGGCGGCGTCGATCCGGCGGATATCGTGCTGGACTATGCCGGTTTCCGCACGCTTGACTCGATCGTCCGCACCCGCAAAGTGTTCGACACCAACGACTTCATTATCATCACCCAGCGCTTCCACTGCGAACGGGCGCTGTTTATCGCCCTGCATATGGGGATCCAGGCCCAGTGCTACGCGGTGCCGTCGCCGAAGGATATGTGGAGCGTGCGGCTGCGCGAATTCGGCGCCCGCTTCGGCGCGCTGGCGGACCTCTACATTTTCAAACGGGAACCGCGCTTCCTTGGCCCTTTAATCCCGATTCCGGCGCAGCAGCACGACGTGCCGGATGACGCCCAGTCCTACCCGGCGGTCACGCCGGAGCAGCTGCTGGAGCTGCAGAAAGAAAAGTAGCCTCCATCATCGCATCCGTTTCAGGTATAAAAAAACCCGCGCCAGGCGCGGGTTTTTACTCAGGCATAAATTACTTCTTACGGGCGTATTTCAGGGAATCCAGCGCCACGGCGAAGATAATGATCGCCCCCTTAATGATGTACTGCCAGTAAGGGTTGACGCCAATGTAGGTCAGGCCGTAGTTGATCACGGTGAAGATAATTACCCCTGTCACCACGCCGAATACGGTCCCTACCCCGCCGCTGAACGATACACCGCCCACCACGCAGGCGGCGATGGCGTCCAGTTCGTACATAAAGCCGAGGTTATTGGTCGCCGAGCCGATACGACCGGCTTCCAGCAGGCCGCCGAAGGCGTAGAACACCCCGGAGAGGGCATAGATCATCAGCAGGTTCAACGCCACGTTAACCCCGGAGACTTTCGCCGCTTCCGGGT
This sequence comes from Klebsiella sp. 1SOBk10mer, assembly GCF_046602535.1. NCBI lineage: Bacteria > Pseudomonadati > Pseudomonadota > Gammaproteobacteria > Enterobacterales > Enterobacteriaceae > Klebsiella > Klebsiella sp. 1SOBk10mer. The sequence goes on along the minus strand of NZ_JBKIUP010000001.1, from coordinate 349,673 downwards.
TACCGCCGATAGCGAAAATGTTTTTGCCAAAGCGCGTCTTGTTCCACAGGATCCAGACAAAGAAGACGGCAATCAGCGCGTAGAAGGTGATATAGGACAGGCGGAACGAGCCCAGCGCCACAAACCCCTGCGCGAAATGGGAGAAGTGACTGTCGAAGCCGGAGATCGGCGACGCGCCCACGAAATCGTAGTACAGCGAGTTGATGCCGTAGACGATGATCATGGTCCCGAGGGTGGTAATAAACGGCGTCACGTTCAGATAGGCAATGACGATCCCGTTAATCAGGCCGATGACCGCCCCGATGGCGCATACCAGCAGGATGACCAGTGGGATCGGCATGGTCGCCATATCCGGGAACACCTTGTTGGCATTATCCACCGCCTGCAGCATGGTCGCGGCAATCACCGCCGCCAGTCCCACCTGACGGCCGGCGGAGAGGTCCGTGCCCTGCGTGACGATAAGCCCGGCCACGCCGAGGGCAATAATAATACGCACCGAGGACTGGGTCAGAATATTACTCAGGTTGAGCAGACTTAAAAATGTCGGATCCTGGAAAATAATAATGGCCAACAGGACCAGAAGGACGACATATATCCCACCCTCTTTCAGGTAAGTGAGAAAACTCTTTTTATTTAACGCACTCATGTGAAGCCCCTGATCTTAAAGGTGCAATGACGCAAGACGCAGTATTTCGTTTTGCGTGGTGGTTTTAGTCTCAACAATGCCCGCGACCAGGCCGTTGCTCATTACCAGAATGCGGTCGGTAATCCCCAGCAGTTCCGGCATTTCGGAAGAAATAATAATGATCCCTTTATCTTTTTTAGCCAGCTCGGCAATCAGCTGATAGATCTCGAATTTGGCACCGACGTCGATACCGCGCGTCGGCTCGTCCAGCATCAGGATCTCCGGCTGGGTCAGCAGCCAGCGGCCAATAATGACCTTTTGCTGGTTACCACCGGAAAGCGAACCAATCTGCGTATGCTGGCCGGGGGTTTTAACGCGCATGGAGTCAATCACCCATTGGGTATCGCTCTTCATCCGCGAGTTATCCAGCAAGCCGACGCTGTTTTTATATTTCTTAATATTGGAGATCAGCGAGTTAAAACCGATGTCCAGATAGGCGTAAATTCCGGTGGAGCGCCGCTCCTCGGTTACCAGCGCAAAACCGTGGTTAATCGCCTCATTGGCGCTGTGGTTGTTGATCTTCTTCCCGTGCAGGGTAATGGTGCCGCTGGCCTTCTCACGGATCCCGAACAGGGTCTCCACGATGTCGGTACGCTTCGCGCCCACCAGACCGGCGATACCGAGAATTTCGCCCTTATGCAGGTCGAAGGAGACATCGCGAATGGAGGGCTGGCGCAGGGAGGTGAGATTGCGCACCTGGAGGATGACTTCCCCCGGGGTGTTTTCACGATCCGGGAAGCGCTGATTGAGCGAACGCCCGACCATCATGGCGATGATCTTGTCCATATCCAGCCCTTCCAGCGGCTGGGTAGCGATCCACTGGCCGTCGCGCAGGATGGTAATTTCATCGCACAGCTGGAAAATCTCTTCCATTTTGTGCGAGATATAGACGATACCGCAGCCGCGATCTTTCAGCTTGCGGATGATCTTGAACAGATGGTTGACCTCTTTCTCCGTCAGCGATGACGTCGGCTCGTCCATGATGACGATTTTGGCGTCATAGGAAAACGCCTTCGCGATCTCAATCATCTGCATCTGAGATACCGATAAAGTCCCGACGCGGGCGCGCGGATCGATATCAATATCCAGCTCATCAAAAATAGCCTTGGTATCCCGGTACATTTTGTCCTGATCGACAAACATGCCTTTGGTGGGATAGCGGCCGAGCCACATGTTGTCCATGACCGAACGCTGTAAGACCAGGTTTAATTCCTGATGCACCATCGAAATACCGTTTTCCAGGGCTTCTTTCGCCGAATGGAAATCGATCTCTTTTCCCTGAAAAAGAATGCTGCCGGAATCTTTTTGATAGATCCCAAAAAGGCATTTTAATAATGTCGATTTTCCGGCGCCGTTCTCACCCATTAACGCATGAATGGAGTGCGGACGAACCTTCAGGTTGACATTATCAAGAGCCTTGACGCCAGGAAACGATTTGTTGATGTTGGTCATCTCCAACAAATATTCGCCTGACCGTTCGCTATTATTGCTGACCATAGTTATACCTGGCTGCGTTCATGCACGCCCCGTCCGGCGCAATAACGCCAGCAGGAGTCTGGTTCTGTATCAGGAATAATCGGGCGTGGATAACCCACGCCCGCAACTCACATCACGATTATTTGCCGGTAAACTGGCTCAGGTTGTCTTTATCGACCCCCACGTAGGGGACGCGAACAATCTTGTTGTCAATTTTCCAGTTGGTGCCTGCCGCCGCCTCTTTTCCGTCGGCAAGGTTTTTCGCCAGCTCGAAGGTCGCTTTCGCCTGGTTGTTAGCATCGTTCAGCACGGTACCGGCCATCGCGCCGGATTTCACCAGCGCCAGGGCTTCCGGCAGGGCGTCAACGCCGAACACCGGAATGCTGCTCTTGTTGTGCGCTTTCAGCGCTTCAACCGCACCCATCGCCATGGCGTCATTGTTGGCGATCACCACTTCAATCTTGTTCGCATTCGGGCCGGAGAGCCAGGCGTCCATTTTGTCTTTCGCCTGGGCGGTATCCCACATAGCGGTGTCCATCTGCAGCTGCTGGGTCTTCAGACCTTTATCGTTCAGCTCTTTGATAACGTAGGTGGTACGCGCTTCCGCATCCGGATGGCCCGGTTCGCCTTTCAGCAGGACGTACTGGATCTGGCCGTCTTTATTCAGATCCCAGTTCGGGTTTGCTTTCCAGTGCTTGGCGATCAGATCGCCCTGAATAATCCCGGACTCTTTCGAGTCGGTACCGACGTAGTAAGCCTTGTCATAACTATCCAGCGCTTTACGGGAAGGCTCTTTGTTGAAGAACACCACCGGAATATTCTGCCCGCGCGCTTTTTCGATGACCGTTCCCGCCGCAGCCGGGTCAACCAGGTTGATCGCCAGGGCTTTCACGCCTTTCGCCAGCAGCACGTCAATCTGATCGTTTTGTTTCGACTGGTCGTTCTGCGAGTCATTCATCAGCAGCTGGACGTCAGGCGCGGATTTGCCATCTTTTTCAATCGCCTTACGCACCACCGACATAAAGTTGTCGTCATATTTATAAATCGTCACGCCGATACGGGTATCTGCTGCGTGTGCTGCGGCGCCAAATAACAGACCAGCCATTACAGCAGAGAGGGTAAACACCTTCTTATTCATGGAATCTCCGGTTTTATTATGCAGGGTCATTTTTGTGAAAAGTGCGGGCGGGACTTGTTGCATTAGTGTTACCGCACAACGCATTTCACGACGAAAATTCGGTCTTCCGTGTCGGGTAACGCTCCAGGAAAATACGGATCTAATACTCGTTTAACGCCTTGTTCCTAATAGTAAAAGTGAGGATTTCCCCTCACCTTGTGGTTCAGACTGGTAAACGCTGCCATCATAATCAGGCGAATGTTAATATACTGTGAATTTACTCACAAATTGAAAGCGGTTACATCCCGCTGCCGCTTCAGTTAGTGATCGGCCCCACAGTTTGCCGCTGGGCAACGGAGTGACGGCGCACCAGGGTCGGCATAAAGCAGTGCGTCGCCTCGCGATCCAGCTTGCCGGCCGCCCCCAGCAGCGCCAGCTCGGTGGCCAGCTTCGCCATCGACATCACCGGATAGCGCACGGTGGTCAGTTGAGGATCGGTGTAACGGGAAATAGGAATATCATCAAAGCCAATCAGCGATAGATGCTGCGGCACGACAATGCCGTTATCCTTTAGCGTTGTCAGCGCGCCGGCCGCCATGCTGTCGTTATAGGCGAACACGGCGGTGAGGCCGAGATTCCGCCCCAGCAGTTCGACCATCGCCGCTTCGCCGCCCTGCATGTCCGGGGAGCCGGACCCGACCCAGCTGTCCGGGGCGATGATGCCCTGCTCCTGCAGCGCTTTGCTCCACCCTTCCCGGCGCATATCGTCGTCTTCAATGCCGTGATTTGAGGAGAGATAGCCGATGCGCTGGTGGCCGTGATTGAGCAGCATGCGGGTAGCCATTAGCGCGCCGCTGACGTTGTCGAGACCCACGCAGCGATGGGCAAAGCCCGGCACGATGCGGTTGATCAGCACCATCCCCGGGATATGTTGCATAAAGTCGCTCAGTTCAGCATCGCTGAGCGCTTTCGAATGGACGATCAGCGCCGAGCAGCGCTGGCGGATCAGCACCTCGATGGCGTGGCGCTCTTTTTCCGCCTCGTGATAGCTGTTGCCGATCAGCACATACTTCTGATGCTGCTGGGCGACGGTATCCACCGCTTTCACCAGCGCGCCGAAGAAGGCATCGGAGACGTCCATCACCACCACGCCGATGGTATCGCTGACCTGGGTGGCCAGCGCCTGGGCATTGGCGTTTGGCCGGTAGCCCAGCTGGGTCACCGCTTTCATCACGACGTCGCGCGTATCCGGACTCACCAGCGCGCTGTTGTTCAGCACCCGCGACACGGTGGCCACGGATACGCCCGCCTGGCGGGCGACATCACGAATGGTGATCATACTCAGCGACCTTAAGAGAATTACAGCACGTCACATTCACCTCCTGTGCTCAGCAAGGAGGCTATTCTGGCAGCGACCCGCGGTCCGCTACGTGAGTGAGGTCACACGGCTGGAAACGTTTACATCCGTTTTGTTAATGATTGTGATCGAGATCGTTATCTGGATGTGTCTTTCAATGATGTCCCTGACGCACGCAGGGTTAACTGACGCCACAGCCATTCCACCGGCCCCTGGCGGAAGCGGCGCAGCCAGAGTGATGACAGAAGGAGGTTTACGGCCCAGATGGGGGGAACAAAGGCCAGCAGCTGCAGACGATCGAAGCGCATAAACAGCCCGAGATGATAAAACAGGGTGGTGCAGATCAGGGTCTGCAGCAAATAGTTGGTCAGCGCCATGCGTCCAACGCAGGCGATAGCCCCCACCAGGCGGAAACGGCAGAGCTGCGGCCAGTAGCCCCAGGCCAGCGAGGCATAGCCGATAGCCTGCAGCGGGGCGCTCAGTTCACGCGGCGCCTGCAGTAAAAACGCGCACCAGCGATAGTCCCAGGCCAGATACCACTGGGCGACAATGGCCGGCACATTCACCGCCATCCCGGCCGCCACCAGCAGCACGCCGGTGCGCCGATAGTGACGCTGGCTGAACTGCCCTTTCAGCCAGCCGCTGCGCATCAGCGCCGCGCCTATCAGCATCATCCCCGCCAGCTGCCAGCCATACTGCGCGCCGAGCGCCAACAGATTGTCCGACAGCATATCCGCCCGGTTGCTGACCGCCTCCATGCCGCCGTGCAGCTTCCAGTACTGCTCATACTGCAGATTGGCCGCGTCCGGTACCCAGGAGCGATTCGCGGCCGTCCCCGAGATAATCCCCAGCAGGACCAGCACCGCAATGCCGGTGAGGTAGAGCACCACCCCAGTGTTGAACAGCGATTTGACATGCTGCGCCTCGCGCACCATGCGCCAGCTCACCAGCCCCACCAGGGCGTAGGCCAGCAGAATGTCGCCATCCCAGAAGAAAAGACCGTGAATGAAACCAAGCAGCGCCAGCAGGGTCAGGCGCGACTGGATCCAGCGTTTTCCGCGGGGGAGCAGAAGCTGCAGACCGGCGCCAAACAGCAGCGCGAACAGGGTGAGAAATTTCACCTGCGCCAGCAGGTCGAGAAGCGCCCATGTCCAGGTATCGCTGAGGGTCGCGCTTCCTGACCAGGCCGGATTGAGGTAAGCGGCCTTCGGCAAGCCGAAGGCGCTGATATTGAGAAGCAGGATACCGAGGATGGCGACGCCGCGGACAAAGTCCAGCGTGACATTTCTCTCCATGTACCCTGCTCCGTTTTAGCTGTGGTGACGTACTGCGCGCAGGAATTCCTGGCGGGTATTCTGGCTGGATTTGAACAGGCCACCGAGGGAGGTGGTGGTAGTGGCGCTGGTCGCGTCGCGGATGCCGCGCGCTTTCACGCAGTAATGCACCGCGTCAATGGATACCGCCACGTTGCTGGTGCCGAGCAGCGTCTGCAGCGCAATCAGGATCTGCTGCGTCAGACGCTCCTGGACCTGCGGACGCTGGGCGAAAAACTGCACGATACGGTTGATTTTCGACAGGCCGATCACCGAATCTTTCGGGATATAGGCTACCGTCGCTTTACCATCGATGGTGACGAAATGGTGTTCACAGGTGCTGGTCAGGGTGATATCGCGTACAGTGACCATTTCATCGACCTTCATTTTGTTTTCAATGACGGTGATTTTCGGGAAGCGAGAATAATCCAGTCCGGAGAAGATCTCATCGACATACATTTTGGCGATGCGATGCGGGGTCTCCATCAGACTGTCATCACTCAGATCCAGATTCAGCAGTTGCATAATCTCGGTCATATGACCGGTAATCAAACGCTTGCGTGTTTCGTTATCAATTTCTTGTACTGGCGCACGCATCGGCGTCTCCAGCCCACGAGCGACCAGCGCTTCATGAACGAGGACGGCTTCTTTACTCAGTGATGACATTTGGGTTTCTCCTGCAGGTGTGGCGCTCTTTGCTTTTTCTGGGGGCAAAGTTTGTATTCATTGTGCGTGAGGCGGCGCACAGAATCCAGTAGCCGTAACGATAATTATTGAAATTGGCGCTGCCTTTTATTAAGGCGCGAAGTCTCGCCTCAAGCGCGGCGCCAAATCCCTACCGCCGAATCCGGAATGATCCAACCGCTGTACGCATCCATAAGCGCCATCGCTACACCGGCATGTTGGCTATAAGTTGCATTAATGATGCAGTAAGTTCTCAAAAGGAGAAAGTGAAAGTTGCTCACCGGCTAATGAAATATCTGTATTATGAACGTTTACGCGCACACCCCTTCCGAGGAGCCTTGCATGGAACTGCTTGAAGAGCATCGCTGTTTTGACGGCCGGCAACAACGCTGGCGTCATCACTCCCCTGTCCTGAACTGCGCCATGACGTTCAGCATTTTCTTACCGCCTGAGCGCGAAACGCCGCCGCCGGTGCTGTACTGGCTGTCCGGGCTGACCTGTAACGATGAAAACTTTACCACCAAGGCGGGCGCGCAGCGCATTGCCGCCGAGCTGGGCATCGCGCTGGTGATGCCGGATACCAGCCCGCGCGGTGATGAGGTGGCCAACGACGACAGTTACGATCTGGGGCAAGGCGCCGGCTTCTACCTGAACGCCACCCAGGCGCCCTGGGCGGCGCACTATCGAATGTACGATTACCTGCGCGACGAACTGCCCGCGATTATCCGCAGCGAGTTTAGCATCGGCGACCGCTGCGCCATCAGCGGCCACTCGATGGGCGGTCACGGCGCGCTTATCATGGCGCTCAACAATCCCGGCCGCTACGTCAGCGTCTCCGCCTTCGCGCCGATCGTCAATCCCTCCCAGGTGCCGTGGGGTAAGAAAGCGTTTACCGCCTATCTCGGCGCCGATGAATCGACATGGCACGCCTGGGACAGCTGCGCCCTGATGCAGGCCAGCCAGCCGGCGGACGCTGTGCCGACGCTTATCGATCAGGGCGACAGCGATCCATTCCTTGCCGGACAGTTGCAGCCGGCGGTACTGGCGGAGGTCGCGCGGCAGAAGGCCTGGCCGTTAACGCTGCGCATCCAGCCCGGTTACGACCACAGCTACTACTTCATTGCCTCGTTTATTGAAGACCATCTGCGCTTCCATGCGCAGCATCTCTTTGGCTAAACGCAAATGCGCCGCGAAGCTGCTTCGCGGCGCATGTTCAGGCCTACAGGACGCGTTTTAGCGCCGGCAATCAGAAGCGATAATCCACCGCCATAAAGTAGCGACGGCCCTCTTCGGTATAGCTGTAGTCGTCCCGGCTGAGATCTTTATCACCCACGTTCTGCACCCCGGAGCGCAGTTTCACATTCTTGGTGACCTGCCACGCCGCGCCGACGTCAAACAGGGTATAGCCGCCCGGCGTTTTGCCGGTGGCGCTCACCGCGCGCTGCTGGCCAGTATAGTTGGCTGTCACGTAGAAGGACCAGTCATCCAGCGGTTTCCAGTCGAGCGTGCCGTTGGCGGTATGGAACGGCAGCGTCTGCAGCGGTTTGTCGCCGCCGTTGCTCAGATCGCGACCATCGTTGTAGGTGTAGTTCACCGTCAGCTTCCACTCATCGCCAAACGGGATCTTCACCTCGGTCTCCACCCCTTTGATGCGCGCTTTGTTGACGTTGAAATAGCGGAAGATCGGCACGCGCTTGCCGTTGACGGTTTTCCAGCCGACAAAGTTCGGGTAGCCCGGCGCTTCGCTGGCGCTGGAGGTGCGCAGAACATCGATCATGTCGTCGACATTATTCTGGAAGGTGGTGATGCTGCCTTCGACATTTTCAAGCCAGCCCTCTTCCCCGCGGTAGTAGAGACCGAGCTCGAAGCTTTCGCTGGTTTCCGGTTTTAGATCCGGGTTACCAACGATGCTGCACGAGCCGCGGCAGGAGTTGGTGGTCCAGTCGGGATTAAGCTGCAGCAGGGACGGGGCTTTAAACGCCGTCGCCCAGCCGCCTTTGACGGTGACGGTATCGGTGGCGTTATACACCAGATAGGCGCGCGGGCTCCAGTGATCGCCATAGGTCTGATGGTCGTCCATACGAATGCCGGTGGTCAGCGCCAGCGGCTCGATGATGCGCCATTCGTCTTCAATAAACAGGGCGTACTGGCTGGCCGACGTTGACTGACCGCCGCTGCTCAGGTTGACCGGATCTTTCAGCTTGTCGTGGCGCCATTCGCCGCCGAAGGTCACCAGCTGGTTAATCATGTCCAGCGGCAGAACGTACTTGCCGTCGATGGCATTGCTTTCCGAAGTGATGGTCCCGCTCTGCCCCGGATTTTTGTTATCCACCTTTTCGCCGTAGAACTTGAGCTCGCTGTTGCCCATATCCCAGCGGCCGTTATGGCTCAGGGAGTAGTTCTCACGCTCAAGGCGGTTGCGGTCAAGGGAATCGGAGTCGCGATCCTGGCGGTCAAAGCCATAGCCCGCGGTGAAATCGTGGCTGTCGTTCGGCGTCCAGGCGAATTCAACATTGCCATCGCGGCTGGTGAAGCCCTCGATGCGCGGCGTTTCGCCGGTGGCATTGCTGGAGGACTGCGGATCGTCCTTGGCGCGTTTCGCCAGGCTGCCGTAGGCCTTCATCCCGAGCACGCCGTCGATCAGCGGGCCGCTGGTGAAGAACTGGCCGTTCCAGGTATCCCCGCGTTCGCGGTGCTCCTGGATGGTGGTATCAGCACTCAGCGTCCCGGTCCATTTCTGGCCGATTTTTTTGGTAATAATGTTGACCACGCCGCCGAGCGCATCGGAGCCGTACAGGGAAGACATCGGGCCGCGCACCACTTCGATACGTTCGATGGCATCCACCGGGATCCAGTTAAGGTCGAAGTCATTGTGGCGGAAGACGGCGTTCCGCGAGTTGACGCGCTTGCCGTCAACCAGGATCAGGGTATAGCTGCTGCTCAGACCGCGGATGCTGACGCCTTTGCGGTTATCCCCTTCGTTGGTGAGCTGGACCCCGGGCACATCGCGCAGTACGTCTTTCAGGTTCTGGACCGGCTTGCGCTGCAAATCCTGCTGAGTGATGACACTGATGCTCGCCGGCGCGTCTTTGACGCTCTGTTCAGTCGCCGAGGCGGTCACCACCAGCGTTTCTTCATTCACGTCGGCCAGGGCCGGAAACGCCAACGATACGACGGACGCAGACAATCCCGCCCGGATAAAAGGGTTTAACCTGAACATTCCAAATCTCCATGAGGTGTACAACCAAACAAACAAAAAAGGTGCTGCTCACACGCGCTGGCGGCCTGCCGCTCTGTCGGCGGTAGACTCGCTGTTTTCTTGTCGATGTGGCTGGTCGCCCGATGTCAGTCTGTACACATGGCAGAGACGGGGGAGTGGCTTCATCCGTAATGGTCGGAAATGATAAAGATAATGATTTCTATTATCAATATAATTATGAAGAATTGTGTCAGGCTGTAACTGCGCGGACATAAAAAAAGCCCTCTGTATCAGAGGGCTTGTGCTGTATCACCGCCGGGATTAACGCTTAAAGCGGTCCGGGAAGGTCATATCGCTGTAACGAACGAAGCGGGTGCCTTTCGCCAGTTTGTAGCCAAACCAGATGACGAGGAACAGCGGAATACCGATGTAGGTCGCCGCCACACCGCCCCAGTCAATGGTGTCCTTGAGGAACGCTTCATAGTTCTGTCCCAGGGTGATGATGAGGCACAGCACGAAGGCGAAGATCGGCCCCAGCGGGAAGAACCCGGAACGATACGGCAGGTTATTGAGATCGTTACCCTGCAGGACGTAGCCGCGACGGAAACGGTAGTGGCTGATGGCAATCCCCAGCCAGGCGATAAAGCCCGTCATCCCGGAGGTGTTCAGCAGCCACAGGTACACCGTCTGGTTACCGAACATCGAAGTCAGGAAGCACAGCGCCGCGATAACGGTGGTCGCGTACAGGGCGTTGCGCGGCACGCCGCCACGCGACAGCTTCGAGAAGATGCGCGGCGCTTTGCCGTCGCAGGCCAGGGTATACAGCATACGCGTAGAGGCGTACATCCCCGAGTTACCCGCCGACAGAACGGCCGTCAGGATAACGGCGTTCATGATCGCCGCCGCCGACAGCAGACCGGCGTGCTGGAAGACCAGCGTGAACGGGCTGACGGAGATATCTTTAACGTCGTTGCGCAGCAGGCTCGGATCGGTATATGGAATGATCAGGCTGATAATCAGGATCGCGAAGACGTAAAACAGCAGGATACGCCAGAAGACCTGGCGCACCGCGCGCGGAATGTTCTTCTCCGGGTTCTCAGACTCACCGGCGGCAATACCGATAAGCTCGGTGCCCTGGAAGGAGAAGCCGACAATCATCGCCACGCCGATCATCGCCGAGAAGCCGCCGGCAAACGGCGCATCCGCGATCCCCCAGTTGCTCCAGCCGGCAGGCTGCGCCCCTTTGAAGATGCCGACAATCATCATCACGCCGACGATGATAAAGATAATGACGGTGGCCACTTTGATCAGCGAGAACCAGTATTCCGCCTCGCCAAAGCCGCGCACCGAGATCCAGTTCAGCAGGAACATAATGCCGAGGAACAAGGCGCTCCAAATCCAGCCCGGGATGTCAGGGAACCAGTAGCTCATCACCAGCTGCGAGGCCACCAGATCAACGGCGATCGTTACCGCCCAGTTGTACCAGTAGTTCCAGCCCAGCGCGAAGCCAAAGCCCTCTTCAACATAATTCTGCCCGTAGGTGGCGAAGGAACCGGACACCGGCATAAACGCCGCCAGTTCGCCCAGGCTGGTCATCAGGAAATAGACCATCAGACCGATCAGAATATAAGACAGCAGCGCCCCGCCGGGACCTGCTTGCGAAATCGTTGCGCCAGAGGCAACAAAAAGACCCGTACCGATGGAACCGCCGATGGCGATCATGGTCAAGTGGCGCGCCTTCAGTTCACGACGTAGCGTGGGCGCTTCTGTGGTTTTAGTTTCCGAAACCATGTGATAATGCTATCCATCCAAAAAATGAGGCGCGATTGTAGCAGACGATCGGGGTTCCATCCGGTACAAATGCAAAGTTATAAGAGAGCTTCATGATCGACCGCAAATTATTAGTAAAGCACTAACCTGCGGAATTGCCAGCAAATTCCCCCCACCATTATCAGGCGATAAAGCCGGATCGCTACACCTGGCAATACTGCAGAAAACGTTGTAATGCTTTAGAAATATGCTTCTGCCGGTGGTGGATCCGCCATAGCGTGCGCGTCAGCCGGGGCAGCGGCACTTTCAGCTCCGCCAGCGTGCCGGAGGCCAGCTGTTCGGCAATCACCCGCCGCGATAAGCAGCTGATCCCCAGCCCATGGCGCACCGCGTGTTTGATCGCCTCCGAGTTGCCGAGCTCCATCCCCAGATGAAACGCCGGCAGATGCGACAGCAGAACGTAATCGACAATCTCTCGGGTGCCGGACCCATGCTCGCGCAGGATCCACGGCGCCTCGGCCAGTTGCTGCAGGGTCACCTCCCCCGCCAGCAGCGGCGAGTCAGGCGCGGCAAACACCACCAGCTCATCTTCCAGCCACGGCTCGGCAATAATATCGGCGGCATGACACGGCCCCTCGATCAGACCGAAATCCACCCGCAGGTCGGCAACGGCGTTGATCACGTCCAGGCTGTTGCCCACGCTCAGCTCAACCGGTAGATCCGGGAAGTCATGGCGATAGCGGGCGATGATCTCCGGCATAATATAGTTGCCGATGGTGCTGCTGGCGTAGACCCGAATCGCCCCGTTGTCGCCGCGAAACAGCTGCTCGATCTCCAGGGCCCGCTCCAGCAGCGCCAGGGCGCGCGGATAGAGCAGCCGTCCATGCTCATTGACCACCAGCCGCTTGCCGACGCGGTCGAACAGCTGTACGCCGAGCTGCCCTTCCAGATCGGTCAGCGCGGCGCTGACCGCAGATTGCGAAAGCGCCAGCATCTGTGACGCCTGAGTGGTCGACCCACTCTTGTGGACTTCGGCGAACACTTCCAGCTGCCGCAGCGTAATATGCATAACCCACCCGTTGAGTAATCCAGTCTGAATAACCTTTCTTACTATGGTGACACAAATCGAGGCGGCTGATGGAAGGAAAATCCCCTTACGTCACAAAATCATCGTCTTGCTGACAAGAACAGCTCGCCTCCGCGCCTCACTCCCCTGCCCCATTGTCACCGGCGAAGCGGTCATTAACCACTTATTACGATTGATTATAAACATATAATCAATTTTATATTTAATCCCGCGCGGCGTAACCTTTAGGCAGACAAAGGAGAAGGTTATGACAGCACTCACTTTACCCGCCAAACATCGTTCCCTGTGGCATTTTGTCCCAGGCCTGGCGCTGACCGCCGCCCTGACCGGCGCCGCCCTGTGGGCCGGTAGCTTTCCGGCCATCGCCGGGGCGGGCTTCAGCGCCCTGACTCTCGCTATCCTGTTCGGGATGGTCGTCGGTAATACGGTCTATCCGAAAATCTGGCAACCCTGCGACGGCGGGGTGATCTTCGCCAAACAGCATTTGCTGCGCCTGGGGATCATCCTCTACGGCTTCCGCCTGACGTTCGCCCAGATTGCCGACGTCGGCGTGAGCGGTATTTTGATTGACGTTCTGACGCTCTCCAGCACCTTTTTCATCGCCTGCTTCCTGGGCCAGAAAGTGTTTGGGCTCGATAAGCACACCAGCTGGCTGATCGGCGCCGGCAGCAGCATCTGCGGCGCGGCGGCTGTGCTCGCCAGCGAGCCGGTGGTCAAAGCCGAAGCCAGTAAAGTGACCGTCGCCGTCGCCACGGTGGTGATCTTTGGTACCATCGCCATCTTCCTCTACCCGGCGATGTACCCGCTGCTGGCGCACTGGTTTACCCCGGAGACCTACGGCATCTATATGGGTTCCACCATGCATGAAGTGGCGCAGGTCGTCGCCGCCGGCCATGCGGTCAGCCCGGATGCGGAGAATGCCGCGGTTATCGCTAAAATGCTGCGCGTGATGATGCTGGCCCCGTTCCTGCTGTTCCTGGCGGCGCGTGTTAAACAGCTGACCCCGGCGGGTAACGGCGAGAAAAGCAAAATCACCATTCCGTGGTTTGCCATTATGTTCATCCTGGTGGCAGTGTTTAACTCCTTCCATCTGCTGCCGAAAGCGGTAGTGGATATGCTGGTGACGCTGGATACCGTCCTGCTGGCGATGGCCATGGCCGCTCTTGGGGTGACCACTCACGTCAGCGCGCTGAAAAAAGCCGGGGCGAAACCGCTGCTGATGGCGCTGATGCTGTTCGTCTGGTTGATTGTTGGCGGCGGGGCCATTAACGTCGCGATCCACAGCCTGATGGCATAAAGCACTACATCTTTCTCCAGTTAAGCCGCTATCATTACCCACCCCCCAGCGGCTTTAACTGGAGTTTTTTTATGAAATACGTAGGAGCGCACGTGAGCGCCTCAGGTGGACTGGCCAATGCCGCCATTCGCGCCGCCGAAATCGAAGCAACCGCCTTCGCCCTCTTCACCAAAAACCAGCGCCAGTGGCGCGCCGCGCCGCTCAGCGACGAGACCATCGCCGAATTCAAAGCCGCCTGTGAAAAGTATCACTTTGGCCCCGGGCAGATCCTGCCGCACGACAGCTACCTGATTAACCTCGGCCATCCGGTGGAAGAAGCGCTGGAAAAATCCCGTGATGCCTTCATCGATGAGATGACCCGCTGCCAGCAGCTGGGGCTGACGCTGCTCAACTTCCACCCCGGCAGCCATCTGCAGCAGATCCCGGAGGAGGAGTGCCTGGCGCGCATCGCCGAATCGATCAATATCGCGCTGGCCAAGACCGAAGGCGTCACCGCCGTGATCGAAAACACCGCCGGCCAGGGCAGCAACCTCGGCTTTAAGTTCGAGCATCTCGCGGCCATCATCGATGGCGTGGAAGATAAAACCCGCGTCGGCGTCTGCATCGATACCTGCCACGCCTTCGCCGCGGGCTACGACCTGCGGAGCGCCGAAGCCTGCGAGAAGACCTTTGCCGACTTCGACCGTATCGTCGGCTTTCAGTATCTGCGCGGCATGCACCTCAACGATGCCAAGAGCGCCTTTGGCAGCCGGGTTGACCGTCACCATAGTCTGGGGGAAGGCAACATCGGCCACGACTGCTTCAGCTGGATCATGCAGGACAGCCGCTTCGACGGCATTCCGCTGATTCTGGAAACCATCAACCCGGATATCTGGGCGGAAGAGATAGCCTGGCTGCGGGCGCAGCAGATCGCCGAAGTGGCGTAAACAGAGACATAAAAAAAGGGCCGAACAATCGGCCCTTTTTTATTGCGGAGAGATTATGCCGCTTTTTCGACTTCCGCTACCTGCGCTTCCGGGCGTTTCAGCACCGCGTAGGAGAGGCCCGCCACCAGCGTCCCGGCGACAATCGCCAGCAGGTAGCCCAGCACTGGCGTAATCGCCCCCGGGATCAGCAGAACAAACAGCCCGCCGTGCGGCGCCATCAGTTTTGCGCCAATTGCCATCGAGATAGCGCCGGTTACCGCGCCGCCGACGATACAGCAAGGCAGCACGCGCATCGGGTCACGGGCGGCAAAAGGAATCGCCCCTTCAGAGATAAAGCACAGGCCGAGAACCAGCGCGGCTTTGCCCCCTTCCCGCTGCCCTTTGTCGAACTTATTGCGGGCAACCAGCGTCGCGACACCCATCGCCAGCGGAGGCACCATACCGGCCGCCATGATCGCCGCCATCGGCGCGTAAGTCTGGGTACTCAGCAGGCCAACGCCGAAGGCATAGGCCGCTTTGTTCACCGGGCCGCCCATGTCGGTACACATCATCGCGCCGAGGATCGCGCCCAGCAGAACCGCGTTGGCGGTGCCCATGGTTTGCAGCCAGTGGGTCAGCCAGGCGAGGATACCGGCGACCGGTTTACCGATCAGGTAGATCATCGCCAGGCCCACGATCAGGCTGGAAACCAGCGGAATGATCAGGATTGGCTTCAGCGCTTCCATACTCTGCGGCAGTTTCAGCTTAGTGCTGATGGCTTTCGCCACGTAACCGGCAAGGAAACCGGCGATGATCCCGCCGATAAAGCCGGAGCCGCCGCTGACCGCCAGCATACCGCCGATAAGACCCGGGGTCAGACCCGGACGGTCGGCAATAGAGAAGGCGATAAAGCCCGCCAGCACCGGCACCATCAGCGCAAAGGCCGAGCCGCCGCCGATTTGCATCAGCGCCGCCGCCAGGGTGTCTTTTACTTCAAACGCTTTGATCCCGAAAGCAAAGGAGAGCGCGATACACAGGCCGCCCGCCACCACCATCGGCAGCATGTAGGAGACGCCGGTCAGTAGGTGGCGGTAGGCGCCCGCCGACTCTTTTTTACCTTCGCCAGCAGCCTGAGGTTTCCCGGAAGGCTGGTACGGTTTGGCTTCCACCACCGCTTTGTCCAGCTCCTGGGCGGTTTTCTTCAGCGCCAGACCGGTGGTAGTGCGATACATCGGCTTGCCGGCGAATTTCGCCAGGTCGACTTCGATATCGGCGGCGACGATCACCAGATCCGCCTCGGCCACCTCTTCCGGGGTGATAGCATTGCCCGCGCCGACGGAGCCGCGAGTTTCCACTTTCACCCACCAGCCGCGTTTTTTCGCTTCGGTTTCAATGGCTTCAGCGGCCATAAAGGTATGGGCAACGCCGGTCGGACAGGCGGTGACCGCGACAATACGTTTCGGTCCGCTGGTGGCCGCCGGGACTGCCGCGGCGGCAGGCGCCGCGTACGGCGTCGCATGGCTCTTGGCTTCGCTCAGGAACAGCTCCGGGTGCGCCACGGCGCGATTAATATCGCCGAGGAAAACCTGTTTGCCGTTCAGCGCGCTGTCAGTGGGCAGCGCCGACCCGAGAACAATCACCAGTTCGGCGTCGTTGGGGTTATCAATCAGTTCAAGGTGCGCTTTTGGCGCGGCGGCGCCCAGCAGGGTTTTCGCCATATAGGCGCGCGCCTGTCCGAGTCCGGCATCAATAATCAGCAGCGTTTTCATTATGCCTCTCCTGCTGTCAATTAAAGGGTTGTAAGTCGACGCGCGCCATCATCGCGGCCAACTGGGTACGGTCGGTGATCCCTACATTGCTCTGGCTGACGGCCAGGGCAGCGACAGCGGTCGCCAGGCGCAGGGTATGCTCGCTGGATTCACGCATCAGCAGGCCGTAAATCAGGCCGCCGACCATCGAATCGCCGGCGCCAACGGTGCTGACCACTTCGACTGAAGGCGGTTTGGCAATCCACTCGCCGGAGGCGTTCACCCACAGCGCGCCCTCTTCGCCCAGGGAAATCACTACGTGAGCGATCCCCTGCTCGCGCAGCGCATGGGCGGCGTCGATAACGTCTTTCATCTCCGGCAGCTTACGGCCAGCCCAGATTTCCAGCTCGCGACGGTTCGGTTTCACCAGCCACGGCGCCGCTTTCAGTCCGGCAACCAGCGCTTCGCGGCTGCTGTCGAAAATGATGCACGGGCACTGGCTGCGCAAACGGGTCATCCAGTCGGTAAAGGCCTCCGGGCTGACGCCGGACGGCAGACTGCCGCTGACGCAGACCATATCGAACTGCCCGAGCCAGCTCAGGGAGTCGTTGACGAAGCGTTCCCAGTCGCCCGGGGTCACTTCAAAGCCGGAGAAGTTGAAATCGGTCACTTCGCCATCTTTTTCCGTCAGCTTAACGTTGATGCGGGTCCGGCCCTGCACCACCTGGAAACGGTTGGCGATCCCCAGCTCGCTGAACAGCTGCTGAAAGCCATCCTGGTTGTCTTTCCCCAGGAAGCCGCCGACGGTGACGTCAATGCCAAGATCTTTCAGCACTTTCGCCACGTTGATGCCTTTCCCGGCGGCGTGCAGGCCGGTGGTACGCACCAGGTTCACTTCACCGCGCTCGATCTCCGGGGTGAAGCCCACCAGATCGTACGCCGGGTTTAAAGTAATGGTTGCTACACGTCTGCTCATTTATGCGCCCTCCCCAAGGCCTGCGGCGATCGCTTCGCCAATCGCATCCAGCGCTTGTTGCGCATCTTCACCCTGCGCGGTAAAGCGCAGACGGTGACCTTTTTTCACACCCAGCGCCACGACCTTCATCAGGCTACGACCGTTGGCCGGCTTGCCGGAACCGTCGAGGTTAGTGACGGTGACGTCACTGGAAAATTGTTTAATGGTGTTGACCAGCATGGTGCCCGGACGGGCATGCAGGCCATGCTCATTGCGCACCACAAATTCGGCGCTCAGCACATCTTCGGCAATCGCGTCGTCGCTGGTCAGCAGCGCCAGCACGGTGGCGGCGTCGGCTTTCAGCAGATGGTCAGCTTTCTTGTCCAGCAGCAGCTTGCTCAGGCGGTTCAGCACCGCGGTTGGCTGCTCGTCGGTCATCGCCACCGTGACCAGCAGGGAAACCGGCTGATCGTCGCGGGTGAAGGCGGTGGCGGCGCGGCTGACCGCCACGGCGCTGCGCAGATTGCCTTCAGCGCTGTCGTTCAGCCAGATGCCCTGACCGAGGTTCAGCGGCGTATCGTTAATGACGTGGCTAACGAAGGCGGAATCCACCGCGCCTGCTTCTTTCAGACGCGCGGCGTTCAGCGCCTGCAGGGTCAGCAGATCGCTGGCCGCGACGTCGAGACTGAGGGTCTCGTTATCCAGCTTCAGCGCTTCGCTCTGTTTCTCTCCCATCAGCAGCGCACGCAGCTCTTCCGCGGTGGTGGCGGACTGCAGCTGGGCGGCGACGGCGTCATCGCTCAACACGTGGGTCAGCTGACGCAGCAGGCCGAGGTGTTCATCTGAGCTGGCGGCAATCCCGATCGCCACATAGGCGGTCTGCCCTTCGCCCCAGGTGACGCCCTGCGGGAACTGAAACACCTGAACGCCGGTCTTCAGCACCTGATCACGCGTATCCGTCGTGCCGTGCGGGATCGCGATCCCGTTGCCGAGGAAGGTCGAGGTCTGCTGCTCGCGTGCCAGCATGCCGTTCACGTAGCCATCGGCCACGTTGCCGGCGCTGACCAGCGCGGCGGCGACCTGCCGGATGGCCTCTTCTTTATTACCGGCCTGCTGGCCGGGATGAATATCCTGCACAGATAACTGGAACATGGTTCTCCTCTCCTGCTGAATTGAATCGTTTCAGCTAACTTGAGAAAAAAGGCGCCATCTGACGGTGAACGATATGTCGAATGACGCTGAAACGTTTCAAGAATTTTGTACCTTTCTTGCTCAATGCGCAAGGTACGTCAGCGACTTGATTGCAGAACTTAGAGGTACTGCACACTTTTGCTGAAGCCCTGGCGCCTGGCTGGGGTAAGCGTCAGCTTTTTGCTGAACCTTGTATTTTGAAACGCCTTTTTAATTATTCGTGCCATACTACTGTTTATTTTCAGCCAGCAGGCGTAAACTCCGCGCCGTCTCCTGAAACTACAGAAAACCAAACACATGGAAAACCGAAGCGCCGCCCTTCCCCGACGCGGATTCGATGTCACCTCTTCCGCCTTCCTGATCGTCGCCTTTCTGACGGGCATTGCCGGGGCGTTGCAGACGCCGACCCTGAGCCTGTTTCTGACCAATGAAGTACACGTCCGCCCGGCGATGGTGGGTTTCTTTTTTACCGGCAGCGCCGTCATAGGCATTCTGGTCAGCCAGTTCCTCGCCGGACGTTCTGACCGTCAGGGCGACCGCAAGCAGCTGATTGTCGTCTGCTGCCTGCTGGGAGTGCTGGCCTGCGTGCTGTTTGCCTGGAACCGGAACTACTTCATTTTGCTGTTCGTCGGCGTCTTCCTCAGCAGCTTTGGTTCGACCGCCAACCCACAGATGTTCGCCCTCGCGCGCGAGCATGCCGACAAAACCGGCCGCGAAGCGGTAATGTTCAGCTCCATTTTGCGCGCCCAGGTTTCCCTGGCATGGGTGATTGGTCCCCCGCTGGCCTATGCGCTGGCGATGGGGTTTGGCTTTACCGCGATGTACCTCAGCGCCGCGGCGGCGTTTATCGTCTGCGGGATAATGGTCTGGCTGTTCTTGCCCAGCATGCGCAAAGCGAAGGCGGTGGCGACCGGCCGGCTGGAAGCCCCGCGCACGCACCGCCGCGATGCGCTGTTGCTGTTCAGCATCTGCACGCTGATGTGGGGCACGAACAGCCTGTACATCATTAATATGCCGCTGTTTATCATTAACGAGCTGCATCTGCCGGAGAAGCTGGCCGGCCTGATGATGGGTACCGCCGCCGGGCTGGAAATCCCCACCATGCTGATTGCCGGTTACTATGCCCGGCGCTTCGGTAAACGCTTTCTGATGCGCCTCTCCGCGGTGGCTGGGGTGCTGTTTTATGTGGGTATGCTGACGGTGCATACGCCGGGGCTGCTGCTGGCGATGCAGGTGCTGAACGCCATCTATATTGGGATCCTCGCCGGGATTGGCATGCTTTATTTCCAGGATTTGATGCCCGGGCAGGCAGGCGCTGCCACCACCCTCTACACCAATACCACCCGCGTCGGTTGGATCATCGCCGGCTCACTGGCGGGCGTGGTGGCAGAGATCTGGAGCTATCATGCGGTGTTCTGGATTGCGCTGGTCATGGGGATCGCCACGCAGGCCTGCCTGTGGCGGATCAGGGACGTCTAGATAAGGTTGCCCGGCCGGAGCCGGGCAATGGGGATTAATGATCCAGATAGAGATAATGCAGCCAGCTGGTCATGCGCAGCAGCACTTTGCGCATAATCGACACATGGGCAAAATAATCGGTATACACCGCCGCCTGGGCGCTGACCCCGTCCGGTAAATGTTCCACTTCCGGATGGGGATCGAGGTCGATCAGCACGTAAATGCCCTCTTTCCCTGCCCCGGCGTTCAGTCCTTGCAGCGCGCCGCTGGCCTGGTAGCTGCCGTCCGGGACGGTCGGCAACACCCGCGATACCTTACCGCTGTAGACGCTGCCCGGCAGACCGTTAAACACCACCTCCGCGCTATCCCCGGCCGTCAGACGCAGGACCGAATTCTGGCGGAATACCGCCACCACCTGGCGCTTTTGCTGGGGAATAAACACCAGCACCGGCTTGAAGGGCAGACGCACCGCGGTCATCCCCGGCCGCGCCAGAAGCTGGGTGACGTAGCCGTCGCTCGGCGCGCGAATCACGGTTTGCGCCAGATTATACTCCGCTTCAAGGATCTGCGATTTCAGGCTGGCAATATTGGCATCCAGCCCGTGGTAGCGTCCGGATACCTGCTCTCGGGCGTTTCGTAATTGCGCTTTCGCCGCCTGCAGTACCGCCGACTGGATCTGCACCTGCTGCCTGGCATGGGTCACATCCTGTTCCGAAAAAGGATTCACCGGCATGGCCGCTCCCTGGGCATAGCGCTGGTAGTCGCGGGTGACCCGGTCGTACTCCGCCTGCGCCTGCTGTACTCTGGCGCTGGCATCGTCAATGGTTGCCTGCTTCGCCCGCAGCGTGGCCTCCTCGGCCGCCAGATCGGCTTTCAGCTTGTTCAGCCGTGCGCGGTAGCGGGTATCGTCGATGCGAAACAGCAGTTCGCCCTTCTTCATTAACACATTGGTTTTACTGGTCACCTCCACCACCTCGCCTGATACCTGCGGCACCATCGGAATGGAGACGACAATTTTTTGCGCTCGCATCGTATAGGGGTGGTTATAGTTCATCGTTAATATTAGCGCACCGACGATCACTATTCCGCCTAATATAGCGGTGGGGATCGTCCATTTATTTACTGGAATGCGAAATATTTTAAACACGCCCCAAGCAATGGCGACATAGCAAAGGATAATTAACAGATCCATATTATTTCTCGCTATTCTCCACCGACGCCTGCTGGCTGTTTTTTAATGCCGCTTCAAGTAACGCAATGCGTTTCTCCAGCTCCGCTCGCTGCTGATGTCCCTCGGTCTGTGAGGCCATCCCCCAGCCACGATCAGGCCGGTACAACGTGGCCCAGATCCACAGAAAAGGCCAGATAGCATGCAGGGTAAACAGGCTTATCCAGCCTGCTACATGAATCGCGTCCTGATGGGGATGCTGGCGTTTTTGCGCGATGTGATAGGGAATATCGTGGATAATAATAACTCCATAAAACAATATGAGAAATACCAGTATTAATACAAACAAAGCAAAATAATTAAGCAGCATGGTGCATATACACTCAGTAAGCCAGCGGGAAGATCGTTATTTTTAATCACGTCGAGAACCACAAAAGAAGCAATAAAACGCACAGATTTCCTTAAATAAACGACTGTTCAACGCAAAGGCCATCATACGTTCAGCGGATCAATAAATCACATGGCAATTCAGCCAAACTGGTATATCATTTTTGATATACCATTAATATCAGGCAGCGATAAGATGTTGAAAGACTTTAAAATGGACGAGCTGAGGATCCTCTGCGCCATCGCCGAAACCGCCAGCGTAAGCCGGGCAGCCCAGCGCCTGAATATGCCCCAGTCTAACGTCTCACGGACGCTGACCAGCGTGGAGCGGAAAGTCGGTCTGGCTATTTTTCTGCGCACCGCCAGGGAACTGGTGCGTACCGAGTTCGGCGAGCAGTTTATTCACGCCAGCAGCGCCGTTCTTGCGCAGCATGAGCAGCTTATCAACCTCGCCGACCGTTATAAGAACACACTGCAGGGCGTTGTCACCCTTGGGGCGCCCATCGGCATCCACCAGTTTCTCGGGCGCTATATTCTGCCAGCGCTAAGAAAAACGCTGCCGGAGCTGCAGATCAATCTGGTCACCCGCAACGCCAGCGAGCGGGAACAGAAATACGGCGCCATTTTCAATAGCGACTGCGATCTGCTGATAAGCCCCTTTAAGCCACAGAATGAAAACCTCATCGCCCGCCCGTTTACCCGCTTTCGTACCGGCGTCTTCGCCTCCCCGGATTACCTCGCGCAACACCCTATCGCCGAACCGGAGGCGCTGGCGGATCATGAGTGCATCACCCTGCGTATGCTGGGCGGCAGCGACAATATCTGGACCTTCAAAAGCAAAAACGGCAAACCGCTTAATCTCACGGTAAAGGGGGGATTCGTGTGCGATAACACGCTGCCGGCGGTGGAGCTGGCGAAGCTGGGGATGGGGATCGTTTATGCGCCCTACTATTCACTCGCCACCGAGCTGGCGGCAGGACAGTTGGTTCCCTGTCTGAAAAAGGAGCGCTGTATCGATCTGCAGGCCTGGCTTATCTACCAGCGACGGGACATTCTTCCGCTGCGCGTCCAGGCGCTGCTGGACGGCCTCAGCGTCCATATCAAAAACCTGTCTCATTTGCTGCTTTAAGCTCAGGGCGCGGTGGCCAGCTCAAGCGCCAGCAGCCAGGTAATGGCTTCATCACGATGAGTCAAGCACATCTCCGGCGAGGGCTGCAGGCTTGCGCACACCTTCGGGCGCAGTGGGGAACCGAAAATGAGGCACAGATTGTGCTCGGAGAGCTGAATACAGCGAGTGTTGGCCGGCTTGCCCTGCGGCATACCGGGGATCGGCGATGATATAGAGGGGGCGATGCAACATGCGCCACAATCAGTACGACATTCCACAACCCAGCTCCCGAACGCTCATTTTGCGCCACAGCCTAAACGTTTTGCCAGAAGATAGCAAAACTCGCGAATTCCACTTGCCTGAACGCCCGGGCGCGAGTAGTTTTACGCGATATTTTTGACTCGTTAAGTGACAGGATTACTGCAATGCCAAGAGCGAATGAAATTAAAAAAGGTATGGTGCTGAATTACAACGGCAAGCTGCTGATTGTGAAAAATATCGATATTCAGTCACCCAGCGCCCGCGGTGCTGCGACACTGTATAAAATGCGCTTCTCCGATGTGCGTACCGGCCTGAAAGTAGAAGAGCGCTTCAAAGGCGACGATATCGTCGATACCGTGACCCTGACCCGCCGTTTCGTTGACTTCTCTTATGTCGATGGCAACGAATACGTGTTCATGGATAAAGAAGACTACACCCCTTACACCTTCACGAAAGAGCAGATCGAAGAAGAGCTGCAGTTTATTCCGGAAGGCGGCATGCCGGATATGCAGGTGCTGACCTGGGATGGGCAGCTGCTGGCGCTTGAGCTGCCGCAGACCGTGGACCTGGAAATTATCGAAACCGCGCCGGGGATTAAAGGGGCATCCGCCAGCTCCCGCACCAAGCCCGCCACCATGAGCACTGGCCTGGTGATTCAGGTGCCGGAATACCTGACCACCGGTGAGAAAATCCGCATTCATATCGAAGAGTGCCGCTATATGGGCCGCGCGGATTAATCTTCCGTGACGAGTTGACATAAAAAAGGACAGCCGCTGGCTGTCCTTTTTGTTATCCCCATTGCCGCGATTACAGCAGTTCAGGGTATTTGGTCATCTTCAGCGCCAGCTCCACGCCGCGTACTTCCGCCATCCCCTTGAGACGGCCAATCGCCGAATAGCCTGGGTTGGTTTTCTTGCGCAGATCGTCGAGCATCTGATGACCATGATCCGGACGGAAGGGGATCGGGCGCAGATCGCCGGCCTGCTTACGCCGCTGCTCTTCACGCAGAATCGCATCCACCACCGCCACCATATTAACGTCGCCGCTAAGGTGCGCCGCCTCGTGGAAGGTTTTCGGGTTCGCTTCACGGCAGGTGGAGCGCAGATGGGTAAAGTGGATGCGATCGCCAAAGGTCTCCACCATCTTCACCAGATCGTTATCGGCGCGGACGCCATAGGATCCGGTGCACATGGTAAAGCCATTATTAATGCTGTCCACTGTCTCTTTCAGCCACTGCATATCTTCAATGGTCGAGACGATACGTGGCAGGCCAAGGATCGGCCGCGGCGGATCGTCCGGATGCACAGCCAGACGGATCCCCACCTCTTCGCACACCGGCACGATGGCCCGCAGGAAATAGGCCATATTTTCGCGCAGCTGCGCTTTATCGATGTGGTCATATTCCGCCAGACGCGCGCGGAACTGGTCGAGGGTGTAACCCTCTTCCGCCCCCGGCAGGCCGGCGATGATATTGCGGGTCAGTTTCTCAATGTCCGCTTCGCTCATCGCCTTGTAATACGCCTCGGCCTGGCGCTGCTCTTCTTCGCTGTAATCCGCTTCCGCCCCCGGGCGTTTGAGGATATGCAGTTCAAAGGCGGCGAAGGCGATCTGATCGAAACGCAGCGCCCGGGAGCCGTCCGGCAGCTCATATTCCAGATCGGTGCGCGTCCAGTCGAGGATCGGCATAAAATTGTAGCATACGGTATCGATGCCGCAGGCCGCGAGGTTGCGGATGCTCTGCTGATAGTTGGCAATCCAGGTCGCATACTGCCCGCTGTGGGTTTTAATATCCTCGTGCACCGGAATGCTTTCGACCACCGACCAGGTCAGCCCTTTCGCCGCTAACAGCGCCTGACGCTCTTTAATCTCGTCGACCGGCCAGACCTGACCGTTTGCAATATGGTGCAGCGCAGTGACGACCCCGGTCGCTCCTGCCTGCCGTACATCATCAAGCGATACCGGATCGTTCGGCCCATACCACCGCCAGGTTTGCTCCATCGCTATGCCCTCACAAAAGTTGTTATACCAATAATGGCGACACTCATGACGACTACCATACATGTTTCTCAGCAGGCTGCAAACAGTGCCGGTGCATTGATTGATCCAGCTCACAGTCAGCGGATAATTTCGGCTTACCAATTTAATTTCCTGTCATATAACTTTAGACTGGCAATGTTAATAAGCAGTTAAACAGGTGTGTGAAGAATGACAACAATTGCAACCGCTACGCTACCGGAAAATGTGCAACGTCCTCAGTACGATCGCAGCCAGCTCCGCTCGCGTATTGTCCATTTCGGCTTTGGCGCGTTTCATCGCGCGCACCAGGCGCTGCTGACCGATCGCGTGCTGAATAACATCGGCGGCGACTGGGGGATCTGCGAAATCAGTCTGTTCAGCGGCGATACGCTGATGAGCCAGCTTCGCGAACAGGAGCACCTGTTTACCGTACTGGAAAAAGGCGCCGACGGTAATCAGCCCATTATTATCGGCGCAGTGCACGAATGCCTGAACGCCAGGCTCGATTCGCTGGCGGCGATTATCGAGAAATTTTGCGAGCCGCAGGTGGCGATTGTCTCGCTGACCATCACGGAAAAAGGCTATTGCATCGATCCGGCGACCGGCAAGCTGGATCCGACGCATCCGCGCATCGTTCACGATCTGGAAAATCCGACGCTCCCGCAGTCGGCTCCCGGTATTTTAGTTGAAGCGCTGGCCCGCCGCCGGGAACGCGGCCTGCCGCCCTTTACCGTGCTCTCCTGCGATAACATTCCCGATAACGGCCACGTGGTGAAAAATGCCGTCCTCGGCATGGCGGAAAAACGCAGTCCGGCGCTGGCGAGCTGGATCGCCGACAACGTTAGCTTCCCGGGCACCATGGTGGATCGCATTGTTCCCGCCGCCACCGCCGAATCGCTGGCGGAAATCGCCGCCGTGCTGGGGGTGGAAGATCCCTGCGCCATCAGCTGCGAACCCTTCATCCAGTGGGTAGTCGAAGACCACTTTGTCGCCGGGCGCCCCGCCTGGGAGACGGCAGGCGTGCAGATGACCGACGACGTGCTGCCCTGGGAGCAGATGAAGCTGCGGATGCTCAACGGCAGCCACTCTTTCCTCGCCTGGCTTGGCTATCTGGCAGGTCATGCGCACGTCAGCGACTGCATGCAGGATGAGGTCTTCCGCCGCGCCGCCCGCCAGCTGATGCTCGACGAACAGGCCCCGACGCTGACCATTACCGGCGTCGACCTGGCGGCCTATGCCGACAGCCTGATCGCGCGCTTCAGCAACCCGGCGCTCAAACACCGTACCTGGCAAATCGCCATGGACGGCAGCCAGAAGCTACCCCAGCGCATGCTCGACGGTATTCGCGTGCATCTTGAGCGCGGCAGCCGCTGGCCGCTGCTGGCCCTCGGCGTGGCCGGCTGGATGCGCTACGTCAGCGGCACGGATGATGCCGGTCAGACCATCGACGTGCGCGATCCGCTGGTAGACAAGATCCAGCAGCGGGTGGCGCAGAGCGATGAGCAGCAGCGTGTTGACGCCCTGCTGGGTCTGGAGGAAATATTTGGCCGCGACCTGCCGCGCAACGCCCTGTTTGTCGCCGGGATCCGCGCCGCCTGGCAGCAGCTGGCGATGCACGGCGCCCGCGAGGCAGTTGCCCGCGCGCTCGATTCTTAACAATATTTGCGCTTATGCGGACAGAATTCCCTTCTGTCCGCCTCAGGACTTCTCTTTTCCCTCTTTTTTCGTCAGGATAGGCATAACTGTTACAACATTACATTTATCCTGGAGAAAAGAGTGACCAGAACCAATTTGATCACCGGCTTTCTCGGCAGCGGTAAGACGACCTCGATTCTTCATCTGCTGGCGCAGAAGCCTGCGGATGAAAAATGGGCCGTACTGGTTAACGAGTTTGGCGAAGTCGGGATAGACGGCGCGCTGCTGGCCGACAGCGGCGCCCTGCTCAAAGAGATCCCCGGCGGCTGCATGTGCTGTGTCAATGGCCTGCCGATGCAGGTCGGACTGAACACCCTGCTGCGCCAGGGGAAACCCGATCGTCTGTTGATCGAACCTACCGGACTTGGCCATCCAAAGCAGATCCTCGATATTCTCACCGCGGCGGTGTATGAACCCTGGATCGATCTGCGCGCGACCCTGTGCATCCTCGATCCGCGTCAGCTACTGGACGAGAAAGCGGTCAACAACGACAACTTTCGCGACCAGCTGGCGGCGGCGGATATCATCGTGGCCAATAAAAGCGATCGGGAAACGCCCGAAAGCGCTCAGGCATTTGCCGACTGGTGGCAACGCTGGGGCGGCGAGCGCCGCCAGGTGTCGGCGACCCAGGGGAATATCGACCTCGCCCTGCTTGATGAGCCACGACGGAACACCGCCCCACTGCCGGCGAGCGCGGAGCACGCCCATCGCCATCCCCCAACAGCCGGTCTCGCCGCCCTTAGCCTGGCGGAACACCAGCGCTGGCGCCGCCACCTTAACAGCGGCCAGGGCTATCAGGCCTGCGGTTGGATCTTCGACGCGGAAACGGTCTTTGACACCATCGCCCTGCTGGAGTGGGCCCGGCTGGCGCCGGTGGCGCGCGTCAAAGGTGTGCTGCGCATTGCCGAAGGGGCGGTGCGGATCAACCGCCAGGGTGAGGATCTGCATATCGAGACCCTCAGCGTTGCCCCGCCCGATAGCCGCATCGAGCTTATCTCCGCTAATGAAGCCGACTGGAATGCGCTCCAGACCTCATTGTTGAGGCTTCGTTTAAGTTAAGGCGGCTAAGGTTGCCGCCGACTGTCACAAAATCGCAATGGCTATGATGAAAAACCGAATTCCTTTAATCTTGCTGCTAAACATCGCGGGTGTGGCGCTATTTTGCTCCTGGTATCTGCCAGCCAACCACGGCGCGTGGGCGCCTGTTGACTCCGCGATCTTCCATTTCTTTAACCATGGCGTCAGCGTCAGCCGCGCTTACGCCTGGCTGCTGGCGATCATCAACAATCGCGCCTTCGACGCCTGCTCGCTGCTGGCGATGGGGTGCCTGATGCTTAGCTACTGGCTCAAGGCGCCGGCGGCAGGCCGTCGTCAGATCGCCATTATGGGCCTGGTGATGCTGCTGGCGGCGGTGATCATCAACCAGCTGGCGCAGCACCTGATGCCGGTTCAGCGCGCCAGCCCGTCGCTGTTTTTCAGCGATGTGACCCGCGTCAGCGACGTCGTTAACTTCCCCACTAAGGATGCTTCCAAGGACAGCTTCCCCGGCGATCATGGGATGATGCTGCTGATCTTCGCGAGCTTTATGTGGCGCTATTTTGGTCGCCGCGCGCTGGCCGTGGCGCTGGTGATATTTGTGGTCTTTGCTTTCCCGCGGGTGATGATTGGCGCCCACTGGTTCAGCGATATTGCCGTCGGCTCGCTGACCGCCGTGCTGATTGGCGCGCCCTGGGTATTGATGACTCCCCTGAGCGATAAACTGATCGCCTTTTTCGATCGCTACTTACCCGGTGGAATATCAGCCAAATAATGTCTCCGGCAGTCGCCAGACTCATTATCTATAAGGGGACCTTTTGGGTCCCTTTTTTCAATTGTCCTTTTTTTCTACATCACGTTCATCTTCTTGTCACATTAATCCCGTGACAAATGAAGGAATTGTCTGTTTTTTGCCCGATATTGTCGCTATTTTGGCCTTTCCCGATGATTCACTTTTTGTCACCAAAATACTTATAAGAAATCGCGCAAAACCGCTCGCCATGCGGCGTTTGATAGGGTAATCTCGTTCTCGTTTTGCCTTTTCCGCAACATTAATTCAAGGCGTGAATAAAATTGTGCGTGACTGCACAAATTTAAGCTTAAGGAATTGTCTCATTGCGGATGGGTATTTAGGCTCTAACACGTTTGGCATTTTTTATAACGACATTGTCGTTAAGGACAACAAGGGAAAATAAACAGCATGGTCAAATCTCAGCCGATTTTGAGATACATCTTGCGGGTAGCCCCCGCGATTGCAGTAGCGGTTCTGCTTTCCGCGTGTAGTTCAACAAGTACCGCCAGGAATATGCATTCTGAGACGCATGCTGTGGGTAGTGGCGATTTATCATCACTGCAAGCCTCTCAGGATGAATTTGAAACGATGGTCCGTAACCTGGACGTGAAGTCCCGTTTAATGGATCAGTATGCCAGCTGGAAAGGCGTGCGTTACCGCCTCGGCGGCAGCACCCGCAAAGGTATCGACTGCTCGGCGTTCGTGCAGCGCACCTTCCGCGAACAATTTGGTCTGGAACTGCCGCGTTCAACTTCTGAACAGCAGGAAACCGGAAAATCGATTTCCCGTACCCAGCTGCGTACCGGCGATCTGGTTCTGTTCCGTGCCGGTTCTACCGGCCGCCATGTCGGGATCTACCTCGGCAACAACCAGTTTGTTCACGCCTCTACCAGCAGCGGGGTGACTATCTCCAGCATGGATGAGCCATACTGGAAAAAGCGCTACAACGAAGCGCGTCGAGTCCTGAGCCGCTCGTAAACTGTCCTCTACCGCCGCCGGTTATCCCTTGGCTGGAAGCGGGATAAAAAACACTGCCCCGGCAGTGTTTTTTTTTGCCACCTGATTCTGAACGACGCAAAATAAGCTATGTCTTTTAAGTGGGAATGAGAAAAACGACGACTGACAACCCGTTGCTGCGCATCAATAACACGGAAAGACTATAGCTATGCTGACTCGCTACTTTTCGCCCCAGCGTAAAACCTGGATAACCAGCTTGTGCGTGGGAGTTATCGTCGCGCTACTGGCCGGCAGCATTCAGTTTATGGTGATTTACCATAACCGGGCGGAGCGTTTCGACGCCATTATCAACAACGTTAATACCTATCTGAAGAGCTACTTTCACGACCTGCGGCAGACCATCGACGGCCTGCAGCCGCTGGTGGACCAGCCCTGCGAGAATATTGACTCCGGGCTCACCTCCCATGCCGCTTTCAGCCCTAACGTCCGCGCCTTTCTGCTGGTCAAAAACGGCGTGGCCTTTTGCTCCTCGGCAACCGGCGCCATGGATACCCCCCTCACCCAGCTGATCCCGGCCATTGATATCCGCAAACCCCTTGATATGGCCATTTTGCCGGGCACGCCGATGATGCCGAAGAGCGCGGCGCTGGCGTTGTGGGTAGGAAAACCTGGTGATAAAAACAGCGGCATTTTCGTGTCGATTAACGCCAATCTCACACCGTATATCCTCTATTCTGCACGGCAGAATGATTTCAGCGGCATTGCGCTGGCCATCGATCACACCGCCATCTCCACCTTCAGTAACCGGCTGGTGGATCCGCAAACGCTGCATGACGCGCCGATCCGCCAGACACAGATCGAGGGTTTACCGCTGAAGGTCTACCTGTATGCCAACAGCTGGCTGGCGGAAAATACGCAGTTTGCTCTGCTGCTCGGGGTGGTGTGCGGCCTGCTGGCGGGGCTGCTCTGCTATTACGTGCTGACGATCAAATCCGATCCGCGAAAATCCATTCTCCTGGGGATCAAAAACAACCAGTTCTACATCGTCTATCAGCCGGTGGTGAATGCTCAGACCTTGCGGATCATGGGCGTGGAGGTTCTGATGCGCTGGCGCCATCCGGTGGTGGGCGAAATCCCGCCTGACATCTTTATTAACCTCGCGGAAACCCAGCAGATGATCGTGCCGCTGACCGATCACCTGCTGGCGCTGATCGCCCGCGACGCGCCGGCGCTGCAGCGTATTCTGCCGCGCGGCGTCAAGCTGGGGCTGAATATTTCCCCTGCGCATCTGCAGGCCGACAGCTTCCGCGACGATATGCTGCGCTTCACCGCCGCCCTGCCCGCCGGCCATTTTCACGTGGTGCTGGAGGTGACCGAGCGGGCGATGATTGATAAAGAAAAATCGATGGCTAACTTCGCCTGGCTCCACCGCCAGGGATTCGAAATCGCGATTGATGATTTTGGCACCGGGCATAGCGCGCTGATCTATCTTGAGCGCTATAACTTCGACTATCTGAAGATCGATCGCGGCTTTGTGCAGGCGATTGGCACAGAAACTGTTACCTCGCCGGTGCTGGATGCGGTGCTGACCCTCAGCCGCCGGCTGAAATTAATGACCATCGCCGAAGGGGTGGAGACCCAGGAGCAGGCGGAGTGGCTCCGCGCTCAGGGGGTTCATTTCCTGCAGGGGTACTGGATCAGCCGGCCGCTGTCGCTGGCGGCGCTGGTGGCCGCGCACGATGAACCCGCGAACTATTTCACAACGCGTTAAGTCTCACTTATGATGCGGGAACAGAAGTCGGCCATGGGGGCCGGCTATGACGGGGTATTCTGCCGCCTATGTATGCGCGACTTTTTCTGCTTCTGCTTGCTCTGTTTAGCCTGAGCGCTAACGCGCAATCCATTCAGGAAAGCGTCGCCTTCGCGATTATCGGCGAGCCCAAGTACGCCGCCGGTTTCAGCCATTTTGATTATGTCAATCCACAGGCGCCGAAAGGCGGTACCCTCACCCTGGCGGCAATCGGCACCTTCGACAACTTCAACCGCTATGCGCTGCGCGGCAATCCCGCGGTACGAACTGAGGCGCTCTACGATCCCCTGTTCACCACTTCGGATGATGAGCCCGGGAGCTATTATCCGCTGATTGCCGAGCGGGCGCGCTACGCCGGGGACTATTCATGGATGGAGATCGCTCTCAACCCCCGCGCCCGTTTTCACGACGGCACGCCAATCACCGCCCAGGATGTCGCTTTTACCTTCAAGAAGTTTATGACCGAAGGGGTGCCGCAGTTCCGCCTCTTTTATAAAGGCACCACCGTGAAGGCCATCGCGCCGTTGACTGTGCGTATCGACCTCGGCCAGCCCGGTAAAGAGAATATGCTGAGCCTGCTGAGCCTACCGGTGATGCCCGAGGCGTTCTGGCGCCATCACAAACTTAGCGACCCGCTGTCAAAGCCGCCGCTGGCCAGCGGACCCTATCGCATCAGCGCCTGGCGGATGGGACAGTATATTACCTATTCCCGGGTCGCCGACTACTGGGCGGCCGACCTGCCGGTCAACCGCGGTCGCTGGAACTTCGATACGCTGCGCTATGACTATTATCTTGACGACAACGTCGCTTTTGAAGCCTTTAAAGCCGGGGCCGTTGACCGCCGGGAAGAGACGGTCGCCAAAAACTGGGCTACCCGCTACGTTGGCCGCAACTTCAGCCGCGGCTACATCATCAAAGAGGAGTATGCCAACACCTCGGCGCAGGATACCCAGTGGCTGGCGTTCAATATCCAGCGCCCGGTATTCGCCGATCGCCGGGTGCGGGAGGCCATTACCCTGGCGTTTGATTTTGAATGGATGAACAAAGCGCTGTTCTACAGCGCCTATCAGCGCGCCAACAGCTATTTCCAGAACACCGAATATGCCGCCCGCAGCCTGCCCGACGCGGCCGAACTGGCCCTGCTGACGCCGATGAAAAACGAACTGCCCCCCGAGCTCTTCAGTCAGGTTTACCAGCCGCCGGTCTCCCGCGGCGATGGCTTTGACCGCGCCAACTTACTCAAAGCCGACGCCCTGCTCAACGCGGCAGGCTGGACGGTGAAGAACCAGCGCCGGGTTTACGCCGCCACCGGCAAGCCGCTGCGCTTTGAGCTGCTGATGCCGGCCGGAAGCAATGACCGCTGGGTGCTGCCGTTCCAGCACAACCTGCAGCGCCTGGGGATCGTCATGGATATTCGTCAGGTGGATAACTCGCAGTACAGCAACCGCCGCCGCAGCCGCGATTACGACATGATGCCAAGCCTGTGGCGTGCCATGCCCTGGCCGGGGACCGACCTGCAAATCTCCTGGGCGTCAGACTATATTCACTCCAGCTACAACGCGCCGGGGGTGCAGAGTCCGGTGGTAGATAAACTGATTGCGCAGATCCTGCAGTGGCAGGGTAATAAGCAGAAGCTGATCCCGCTCGGCCGGGCGCTGGACCGCGTCCTCACCTGGAACCACTATATGTTGCCGATGTGGTATATGGCGCAGGACCGCACCGCGTGGTGGAATAAATTCTCGTTCCCGAAAACCCGCCCCATTTATTCGTCCGGCCTTGATACCTGGTGGTATGACGTGAACAAAGCGGCCACCCTCCCCGCGGACAGACGCTAAGGACATACCATGGGCAGTTACCTGATCCGCCGTTTGCTGTTAGTGATCCCCACCCTGTGGGCCATCATTACCATTAACTTTTTTATTGTACAGATCGCTCCCGGCGGCCCGGTCGACCAGGCCATCGCCGCCATCGAATTTGGTCAGCACGGCGGAATGCCAGGCGCCGGCGACGGCGGGATGGGCGCCAGCCATGCCCGCACCGGCGCCGGCGCCGGCAATATCAGCGAGGGGCACTATCGCGGCGGGCGCGGCCTCGATCCGGAAGTCATCGCCGAGATCACCCACCGCTACGGCTTCGACAAACCGCTGCACGAGCGCTACCTGAAGATGCTGGGCGATTATCTGCGCTTTGATTTTGGCGACAGCCTGTTTCGCAGCGCCTCCGTGCTGCAGCTGATTAAAGACAGCCTGCCGGTCTCGGTGAGCCTCGGGCTGTGGAGCACGCTGATCATCTATCTGGTCTCCATTCCGCTGGGCATCCGCAAAGCCGTTAGCAACGGCAGCCGCTTTGACATCTGGAGCAGTACGCTGATTATCATTGGCTATGCGATCCCCGCCTTTCTGTTCGCCATCCTGCTGATAGTGATTTTTGCCGGCGGCAGCTATTTCGACCTTTTCCCGCTGCGCGGTCTGGTCTCGCCAAACTTCGACACCCTGCCGTGGTATGAAAAGATCCTCGACTATCTGTGGCACATCACCCTGCCGGTGCTGGCGACGGTGATCGGCGGCTTCGCCGCCCTGACCATGCTGACCAAAAACAGCTTCCTCGACGAGATCCGCAAACAGTATGTGGTCACCGCCCGCGCCAAAGGGGTCGGGGAGAAACAGATCCTCTGGGGACACGTGTTCCGCAACGCGATGCTGCTGGTGATCGCTGGTTTCCCGGCCACCTTTATCAGTATGTTCTTTACCGGCTCGCTGCTGATCGAAGTGATGTTCTCGTTGAATGGTCTGGGGCTGCTGGGCTATGAAGCGACGGTCTCCCGCGACTATCCGGTGATGTTCGGGACGCTCTATATTTTCACCCTGATCGGCCTGCTGCTAAATATCGTCAGCGATATTAGCTATACGCTGGTCGACCCGCGTATTGATTTTGAGGGCCGCTAATGTCGTTCTTCAGTCCCGTTAATCAGGCCCGCTGGGCGCGCTTTCGCCACAACCGTCGCGGTTACTGGTCGCTGTGGCTGTTTTTAATTCTCTTCCTCTGCAGCCTGGGGGCTGAGCTGCTGGCTAACGATCGGCCGCTGCTGGTGCAGTACCGGGGCCAGCTGTACGTCCCGGTATTAAAAAACTACACCGAGCAGACCTTCGGCGGCGCATTCGCCACCGCCGCTGACTATCAGGATCCGTGGCTGCAGCACCAGCTGGCCAGCCACGGCTGGGCGCTTTGGCCGCCGGTGCGCTTCGGCGCGACGACGATCAATTTTGCCAGCACAGTTCCTTTTCCCTCGCCGCCCTCAGCCAGCAACTGGCTCGGCACCGACGCCAACGGCGGCGATGTGCTGGCGCGGATCCTCTATGGGACGCGCATCTCGGTACTCTTTGGCCTGCTGCTGACGCTGTTCTCCAGCGTGCTGGGGGTGCTGGCCGGGGCGATCCAGGGTTATTACGGCGGTAAAATCGACCTCTGGGGGCAGCGTTTTATCGAAGTCTGGTCCGGCATGCCGACGCTGTTTCTGATCATTCTGCTCTCCAGCGTCGTGCAGCCGGGCTTCTGGTGGCTGTTGGCGATCACCGTCCTGTTTGGCTGGATGACACTGGTGGGCGTGGTGCGCGCTGAATTTCTCCGCACCCGCAACTACGACTACATCCGGGCGGCGCAGGCGTTAGGGGTCAGCGACCGGCAGATCATCCTGCGGCATATGCTGCCCAACGCGATGGTGGCGACCCTCACCTTCCTGCCTTTTATTCTCTGCAGCTCTATTACCACCCTGACGTCGCTGGATTTTCTCGGCTTCGGCCTGCCGCTTGGCTCGCCCTCACTCGGCGAGCTGCTCCTGCAGGGCAAAAACAACCTGCAGGCGCCCTGGCTGGGTATTGCCGCGTTTCTTTCCGTCGCCGTGCTGCTGACGCTGCTGATTTTCATCGGTGAAGCGGTTCGCGACGCCTTTGACCCCAGTAAGGCGGTGTAATATGACCCACCCGCTGTTAGCTATCGACAATCTCTCTATCGCCTTTCGCCAGCAGGGCGAGACGCAGACCGTCGTGCATAATCTGTCGCTCGAGGTGGCGGTCGGCGAAACGCTGGCCCTGGTGGGTGAATCCGGCTCCGGTAAGAGCATCTCCGCCCTGTCGGTGCTGCGGCTGCTCCCTACCCCGCCGGCCAGCTACCCCAGCGGCGATATCCGTTTTCATGGCCAGTCTCTGCTGCATGCGGATGAGGCGACCCTGCGCGGCGTGCGCGGCAACCGGATCGCGATGATCTTTCAGGAGCCGATGGTGTCGCTCAATCCCCTTCATACCCTGGAAAAACAGCTCTACGAGGTGCTGTCGTTACACCGGGGAATGCGCAAAGAGGCGGCGCGCGGGGAGATCCTAGACTGTCTGGAGCGCGTCGGGATCCGACAGGCGCCGCGGCGGCTGGCGGACTATCCGCACCAGCTCTCCGGCGGCGAGCGCCAGCGGGTGATGATCGCCATGGCGCTGCTGACGCGCCCTGAGCTGCTGATCGCCGACGAGCCGACCACCGCTCTCGATGTGTCAGTGCAGGCGCAAATTCTGCAGCTGCTGCGCGAGCTGAAGCTGGAGCTGAACATGGGGATGCTGTTTATTACCCATAACCTGAGCATCGTCCGCCAGCTGGCTGACCGGGTGGCGGTAATGCAGAACGGCCGCTGCGTGGAGCACAATCACTGTCGAGCGCTGTTCAGCGCGCCGGCTCATCCCTACACCCAACGCCTGCTGGATAGCGAACCGGACGGTGAGCCGGTGCCGTTGGCCTTCGATGCCCCGGTGCTGCTGCAGGTGGACGATTTAAACGTGGCATTTCCTGTTCGCAAAGGGATCCTGCGCCGGGTTGTCGATCACCATCGGGTGGTCAACAGCCTCAGTTTTCAGCTGCGCGCCGGCGAGACGCTGGGGCTGGTGGGCGAATCGGGCTCGGGGAAAAGCACCACCGGTCTGGCGCTGCTGCGCCTGATCTCATCCGAGGGCAGGATAACCTTTACCGGTCAGCCGATTCAGGGGCGTAACCGTCGACAGCTGCTGCCGCTGCGCCGACAAATGCAGGTGGTTTTTCAGGATCCGAACTCGTCGCTCAATCCGCGCCTGACGGCGCAGCAGATTATTGAAGAAGGATTGCGCGTCCACCAGCCGACGCTGACGGCAGTCGAACGCGAACAGGCGGTAATCCTTGCCATGCAGGAGGTCGGGCTCGATCCGGCCAGCCGCCAGCGCTACCCGGCGGCATTCTCCGGCGGCCAGCGCCAGCGTATCGCCATCGCCAGAGCGTTAATCGTCAAGCCGCAGCTGATCGTCCTCGACGAGCCGACTTCCTCGCTGGATAAAACCGTTCAGGCGCAGATCCTGAATCTGTTGAAAGCATTACAGCTGAAGCATCAGCTGGCCTATATTTTTATCAGCCATGATTTAGGCGTGGTGCGCGCGCTGTGTCACCAGGTGATGGTGCTGCGGCAGGGAGTGGTGGTTGAACAGGGCGAGTGCCAGTCCGTCTTCAGCGCGCCCCGGCATGAGTATACCCGCCAGCTGCTGGCGCTAAGCTGACGGTCAGAAAGGGTTATTGCCGGAGAAGGGCTCGGCGATCGCCACGCCAAAATTTTTCAGACGACAGGTGGCGGCAAACTCATCCTGCAGATTAACGAACAGGCAGGGTTCGCCTTCGCACTCAAGAACGGAACAGTCGACTTCGATGTCGCTTAACGCCTGGCTGAGCTTATGCATCACCGGCCAGGCTTTTTCACCGTCCGGACTCAGCAGTTTCAGGGCGACGAGACTGTTTTCGTTCTGCGCGCCGTTTTGCGGAATCGGTTCAACTCTGGAACCCGCAAAACCGGCCAGCCAGCGATAGCTCTGCGGCAGACGGTGTACGATAGAGAGTTGTTGTGTATTCACGTGGTTTCCCCGGAAGCAAAAGGCTTCACAATAAATTTACATCAATATTAACACACTGTTGACAAATAGTCCTGCTCAGACGCAGAAAACGTTTACAGCCGCGTCGGACCAGGGTTAAGCGCTTATATTCCAGCGTGTTATTTTTTAACCCGGCAAGCCGATTGGCGCTATATGTACCCGTTTCTGTGATCCAAAACAACTTTTTTATCGCAACAATGCGACTTTTTACACTAATTGATTTTACATAAAGGAAACAAATCACAGAACCCTGAAGCCCATTGCGGTTGACATGCATCAAGAAAGGGGCGATTTCGCCCCTGAAAATGTGACCTAGCGTGCGATTTTTCGCCGGCGGGAAGCGTAAAGCGAGAAGAAAATAGAGCTGGTGGCGCAGAAGGCGATAGAGATCAGCATCGGCCAGGCGGTGGTAAAGGTCGCCATCGACAGCAGCGCGCCGATAATCGCCCCGATACCAAAGCGGAAAGTCCCCGCCAGCGACGAAGCGGTGCCCGCCATATGCGGAAACTCATCGAGGATCACCGCCATAGCGTTAGACGACACCATCGATACGCAGCCAACGAAGGCCGCCACGCCGATCACCAGCGACCAGAAACCGACGTCGAGCAGCGCGCAAACCACCATCCACACCGCCATGGCAAACTGGATCCACAGCCCGGCGCGGAACATGCGCAACGCCCCTACCCGCCGCACAAACCGGCTGTTGAACATGGTCATCAGGAACAAAAAGACAATGTTCAGCGCAAAATAGTAGCCAAAGTGCTGAGGCGCAACGTGGTTAATATTGATATAGACGAAAGGCCCGGCGCTTAGGAAAGAGAACATGCCCGCGAAGCTAAAGCCACTCGCCAGCATATAGCTCAGGACCCGCTTATGGCGGAACAGGGTGGCAAAGTTACCCAGCGTGGTGCGCAGGTGGAACGGCTGACGCCTTTCAGCCGGTAGCGTTTCGCGGATAAACAGGCCGATCATCAGCGAGGCCAGCAGGGCCACCAGGGCAAGGATCCAGAAAATGGCATGCCAGCTGAACCAGACCAGCACCGCCCCGCCGACCATCGGCGCCACCAGCGGCGCAATGGTCGTCACCAGCATGACAAACGACATCATCCGCGAAAACTCATCTTTCGGATAGATGTCGCGCATCAGGGCGTTAATCACCACGCTGGCCGCCGCGGCCGCCAGACCGTGGAAGAAGCGCATGGCGATCAGCATCTCGATGGTCTGCGACAGGGCGCAGGCCACCGCGGCCGCCGCGAAGACCAGCGTTCCGCCGAGGATCACCGGCTTGCGGCCGAGGCTGTCAGCCATCGGACCGTACAGCAGCTGACCCAACGCAAAGCCGAGGATATAGGTGCTGAGGGTCATCTGCGCGCTGCCGTCCGGCACGTGGTACTGGGCAGCGATCACCGGCAGGGCCGGGAGGTACATATCGATCGACAGCGGCATCAGCATGGCCAGCAGGCCAAGGATAAACACAATCCCCAGTGAAGAATTCTGCTTCAGCGTCACGTTTTACTCCGTGGCTGCGGGGCGCCCACGCTGGCGATTTCCGCTTCCGTCAGCGGACGATATTCACCCGGCGCCAGCGATTCATCCAGCTGGATGTCGCCGATGCGTTCCCGATGCAGGCCAACCACGTGGTTACCCACGGCGGCGAACATGCGTTTCACCTGATGGTAGCGGCCTTCGCTGATGGTGAGGCGCACTTCGGTCGGAGTGATAATTTCCAGCACCGCCGGTTTGGTGAGATCTTTTTCGTTATGCAGCTGGACCCCTTTGGCGAACAGCTCCGCGGTCCCTTCCGCCAGCGGGCTTTCCAGCGCCACCAGATAGGTTTTTTCACAATGGTGGCGTGGCGAGGTAATGCGGTGCGACCACTGGCCGTCATCGGTCATCAGCACCAGTCCGGTGGTGTCGATATCCAGCCGTCCGGCGGCGTGCAGCTTATGCGCCACCGGCTCGTCGAGGAAATAAAGGATAGTCGGATGATCGGGATCGTCGGTGGAACAGACGTACCCTTGCGGCTTGTTGAGCATAAAATAGCGCGGGCCGTTCTGCTGGGTCAGCGTGTTCCCGTCATACTCCACCTCGTGCTCCGGCTGAAGCTTAAAGGAAGCATCTTTTACAATGTCGCCGTCCACGGTAACGCGGCTGCCGCGGATTTCACGCCCGGCAATAGCCCGGCTGACGCCAAGCTGCTGAGCGATAAACTTATCAAGTCGCATGAGATTTTTTTAGCCTGTCAAAGTGCTGGAGCGGGCAAATCGCCCGAAAAAGAAGAATTTCACTGGCTAGTATAACGGGCTCTTAACACCACTCAAGGGAAAAGATTCATGGCATACTATTCGCGAGTTAATTAGCCCCGTGAATTCATGACTTTTACATTACGTCCTTACCAACAAGAAGCCGTCGATGCCACCCTCGCCTGGTTCCGTCGCCATACCGAGCCGGCGGCGATTGTCCTGCCCACCGGCGCGGGCAAAAGCCTGGTGATCGCCGAGCTTGCCCGCCTGGCCCGCGGCCGCGTGCTGGTGCTGGCCCACGTCAAAGAGCTGGTGGCGCAGAATCATGCCAAATACTGCGCCCTTGGCCTTGAGGCGGATATCTTTGCCGCCGGTCTGCAGCGAAAAGAGAGCCACGGCAAAGTGGTGTTCGGCAGCGTACAGTCGGTGGCGCGCAATCTCGACCAGTTTCGCAGCGAATTTTCGCTACTCATCGTCGATGAATGCCACCGCATCAGCGATGATGACGACAGCCAGTATCAGCAGATCATCGGCCACCTGCGGCAGGTTAATCCGCAGATCCGGCTGCTCGGCCTGACGGCCACTCCGTTCCGCCTTGGCAAGGGCTGGATCTATCAGTTCCACTACCACGGGATGGTGCGCGGCGATGAAAAGGCCCTGTTCCGCGACTGCATCTATGAGCTACCGCTGCGCTATATGATTAAGCACGGCTACCTGACGCCGCCGGAGCGCCTAGATATGCCGGTGGTGCAGTACGATTTCAGTCGCCTGCAGGCGCAAAGCAACGGCCTGTTCAGCGAAGCCGATCTTAACCATGAGCTGAAAAAACAGCAGCGTATCACCCCACATATCGTCAGCCAGATCGTGGAGTTCGCCGAAAGCCGCAAAGGGGTGATGATCTTCGCCGCCACCGTGGAGCACGCCCGGGAAGTGACCGGCCTGCTACCGGCAGGCCAGGCGGCGCTGATCACCG
Organism: Klebsiella sp. 1SOBk10mer; assembly: GCF_046602535.1. Lineage (NCBI taxonomy): Bacteria > Pseudomonadati > Pseudomonadota > Gammaproteobacteria > Enterobacterales > Enterobacteriaceae > Klebsiella > Klebsiella sp. 1SOBk10mer. Next base: position 309,058 of record NZ_JBKIUP010000001.1, on the reverse strand, counting down.
GGGAAACCCCGGGTCCGGAACGGGATCGCATCATCGAGGCGTTTAAAGCGCAGGAGTATCGCTATCTGGTGAACGTCGCGGTGCTGACAACCGGCTTCGACGCCCCGCACGTCGACCTGATCGCCATCCTCCGCCCCACCGAGTCGGTGAGTCTTTACCAACAGATCGTTGGCCGCGGCCTGCGCCTGGCGCCGGGAAAAACCGACTGCCTGATCCTCGACTACGCCGGCAACCCGCACGACCTGTACGCCCCGGAAGTGGGAACGCCGAAGGGTAAAAGCGACAACGTGCCGGTGCAGGTCTTCTGCCCGGCCTGCGGCTTCGCCAATACCTTCTGGGGCAAAACCACCGCCGACGGCACCTTGATTGAACACTTTGGCCGCCGCTGCCAGGGGTGGTTCGAAGATAACGACGGCCACCGAGAACAGTGCGACTTCCGCTTTCGCTTCAAAAACTGTCCGCAGTGCAACGCGGAAAACGATATCGCCGCCCGCCGCTGCCGGGAGTGCGACACCATTCTGGTTGACCCGGACGATATGCTGAAGGCGGCGCTGAAGCTGAAGGACGCGCTGGTGCTACGCTGCAGCGGCATGGCCCTGCAGCACGGCGGCGACGAGAAAGGCCCGTGGCTGAAAATCACCTACTACGATGAAGACGGCGCCGACGTCAGTGAGCGCTTCCGTCTGCAGACGCCCGCCCAGCGTACCGCCTTTGAGCAGTTGTTTATTCGCCCGCATACCCGCACGCCGGGGGTGCCGCTGCGCTGGATAACGCCGGCGGATATCGTGGCCCAGCAGGCGCTGCTGCGCCATCCGGACTTTGTCGTCGCCCGCATGAAAGGCCAGTACTGGCAGGTGCGGGAAAAAGTGTTCGATTATCAGGGGCGTTTTCGCCGCGCCAACGAGCTGCGTTAATCACCCGAAAGCTGAGGTTTTGATTGCCCGGGTGTCGTTTGGCGGCTATAATGCCGCCCGCTTTTGCATTCGCAAAGCAGATAATCCGCCTGTTGCTGGGTCGCCTGTAGCAGGCTTTATATATAGAGAGACATCAATGTTTACTATCAACGCAGAAGTACGTAAAGAGCAGGGTAAGGGTGCGAGCCGCCGCCTGCGCGCAGCTAACAAGTTCCCGGCAATCATCTACGGTGGCGAAGCTGCTCCGGTTGCTATCGAACTGGACCACGACAAAGTTTGGAACATGCAGGACAAAGCTGAGTTTTACGGCGAAGTTCTGACCGTCGTGGTTGATGGCAAAGAAGAAAAAGTCAAAGTTCAGGCTGTTCAGCGCCACGCGTTCAAGCCGAAACTGACTCACATCGACTTCGTTCGCGCGTAATCGCCGATAGCAAGTTGTATGGCAAGCGCCCCGGGGTCTTCGGCTCCGGGGCGTTTTGTTATCCGCGCCGCCAAAGCTCCGGCGCCTTGTCCACGATGTCGCTAAGCATCCGGTGCTTATTCATTCCGGGCAGCCAGAGCATCACCATGGTGACGTTCAGCCCCTGACTGCCGACCTCCGTCGCGATTTCACTGACTCCCTGCCACTCGCCTGGCCGCAAATGGTCCGGTAAAAACCCCCAGCCCCTCCCCTGCTCCAGCGCATGGCGCAGCAGAGTAATTTCGTTCATATACAGCGTATGGCCGGAGATCTGCAGCCGGCGGGCAATCTGATCGTCACTGCGCCGGTGCATCACTAACTGCGGCGTCAACGAAAGATTCAATAGCGTCAGCGGCCGCGGAGCGTCGTGGAACAGGCTGTCCGCCGCGTAGAAACGCAGATCCACGGTGCCGAGCGCCCGCCACTCCATTTCGCTCCCCAGCGTGCGGTTGTTAGCCTGGCACAGCGCCATATCCGCCACGCCATCGCTCAGCGCCTGCTCGGCTTCGCGCCGCGAGGCGCTCCAGCAGCTCAGGCGGATCTGCCGCCGGGCCAGCGTATCGGCCAGCGCGCAGAGAAAATCACGTGGGATAAAGGGATCGTACACCAGACGCAGCGCCTGTCCGGTGGTTTGCGGCAGCGTTTGCGCAAAAGACTCGAAAGCCTGCGCCTGGCGCAACAGCAGATGCGCCTGACGAAAAAGCTGCTCGCCTTCGTCGGTTAAGGTCAGGGTACGCCCTTCCCGGCTGAACAGATGGTAACCCAGCGCGTCTTCCAGATAGTCCAGCAGATCGCGCAGCGTGGTTCGGTCTTTACCTAACCGAATGGCCGCCCGCGACAGGCTGCCGGTCTCGGCGATGGTGGCGAATGCTTCAATCTGCGCGAAAGAATATTGCAGGGTTTTCATCCTTCTCTCCCTTACGGGGGAAAATCCCCCCTGTGCTGATTTTAGCCGGCGCGCGCCGATTTATATACTGCGCAGCGAATCTATGGCAAACGAGGAAAGGAAGATGATAAGAAAACCACTGGCCCTGGCGTTAATCCTGGCGGCGCTGCCGGCGGCGGCAATGGCGCAAAACTGCGGCGGCCTGACGCTGGATGTCTGCCCAACGCCTTACGATCAAACGCTACCCGCGGCCAAAGACATGCTCAGCTGGGATCAGACTTCACGCGTGATTGGCTTTCGCAATGACTATCGCAACTATGCCGGGGATGTCTTCCGCCACGGCGACTCAGTGCCGCTGGAACGCGCTGAAAAACAATTGACCGATGCCCGCTATACCCTTAACGGCCACACCTGGACCCTGCAGGATTACCTGAAGCGCGAGAACGTCAGCGGTATGCTGGTGCTGAAAGACGGCAAAGTCGCCTGGAAATATCTTGGCGACGGCAACACCGATACCACCCTGTGGACCTCACGCTCGGTGGGAAAATCGGTGGTCTCGACGCTGGTGGGTATCGCCATTCAGCAGGGTAAGATCCACTCCCTCGATGATCTGATTACCGTTTATGAGCCCGAACTGAAAGGCACCGCCTGGGACGGCGTGACGCTGAAGCAGTTAATTCAGCACACCAGCGGTGTGGAATGGAATGAAGACTACACCGACCCGCAGTCGCACTTCGCCCGCCTGACCCAGTGCGAGGCGCAGCCCGGCGCCTATGCCTGCGTGCGCAAGATCGTCACCGGCCTGGCGCGCCAGCATCCGGCGGGGGAGCAGTGGTCCTACTCTTCCGGCGGCGCCTGGCTGTTGGGCGATATCCTGGAGCGCGCCACCGGTATGCCGCTGGCCGCCTGGCTTGAGCAGTCGCTGTGGCAGCCCGCCGGGATGGCCCACGACGGCGTATGGCATGCTTATCAGCAAGGGAAGCATGATGTTGGCGCCCATGGCTTTAACGCCACCCTTGAAGACTGGGGCCGCTTCGGCGAATTCGTCGCCCGCGATGGTCGGTTAAGCAACGGCAAAAAGCTGGTGCCTGCGGGCTGGTTCGATCAGGCCGCAAGCTGGACCACAGCGCTGAACTCGGTCTCGGCGGCGCATCCGGAAGGTATCTACGGCTATCAGTGGTGGAATAACGCCATTCCGGCGAATGCGCAAAACGTCCAGCCGACGCCGCAGGAAGGGCTGAAGGACTCGCTCTGGGCGCTGGGTATCTACGGCCAGGTGATCATGGTGAACCGCGCGGAACACCTGGTGATCGTCCAGTGGTCGACCTGGCCGCAGGCGGAACCCTCCTTTAACGCCCAGCCGCTGGAAGCGGCGCTGATGTACAGCGCCATTGCCCGCGAGCTGCGTTAACCCCCCCAGCTCCTTGCCGCTCAGCCGGCGAGGAGCGTGTCGGCATTCAGCGCCAGGTGCTGCAGCAGGATAATGGTTTTGGCATCCATGATCTCGCCATCGCGAATGGCCTGCAGCGCCCGCGCCAGCGGCCACTCCAGCACTTCAATGTCCTCACCTTCCGCCGCCAGCCCGCCGCCCTCTCCCTGCCGGTCATCGGCCTGATATTCGGCGATAAAAAAGTAGAGTTTTTCGGTGACAGATCCGGGGCTCATAAAGACGGTGAAGACGGGCTCGATGCGCGTCACCCGAAAGCCGGTCTCCTCTTCCGCTTCGGCAACGATCCTCGCCTCCGGCGAGGCGTTATCCAACAGCCCGGCCGCCGCTTCAATGAGATATCCGTCGTGACCGTGAGTAAACACCGGAAAACGGAACTGACGAGTCAGGACCACCGTTCGCTTTTCCCGGTTGTAGAGTAAAATGACCGCGCCGTTGCCGCGATCGTAGGCCTCGCGGCTCTGCTCCTGCCAGCGTCCGTCCCGGCGCTGCAGTTCAAAGGTATATTTTTTCAGCGTGTACCAGTTATCAGAGAGCAGCTTCTCGCGAATGTGGCGGACGTGCGGTGCATGAGTTTGCATGTTATATCCCCTTTAAGATGACAGCAGGCACCATAACATGCATAATCGTGCACAAACAAGATCACTCGTGAAGGAAAAATCATGCTCGCCAGTCAACGAAAACAGCAAATCCTGCAGATTCTTGCGGAGGAAAAACAGGTGATGTCCGGGGAGCTGAGCCAGCGGTTTAACGTCTCAGAGGACTCCATTCGCCGCGACCTGCGCGAGCTGGCGGCGGAAGGAAAACTGCAGCGGGTCCACGGCGGGGCGCTGCCGGTCTCCGCTGCCATCGCCCCTATTGAAACACGCAAAAGCGTGCAAATCGCCTCCAAGCAGGCGGTGGCGCGCGCCGCCGCCGCCCTGATCCAGCCGGGACAGGTGGTGATTGTCGATGGCGGCACCACCACCGCGGCGATGATCGACTTCTTACCCGCCGACCTCAGCTGCACGGTGGTCACCCATAGCCCCGGCATCGCCGTGGCGCTGGTCGATCACCCGCGAATCGAGGTGATCCTGCTTGGCGGCAAAGTGTTTAAGCATTCAGTTGTCGCCGTCGGCCCCGAAACGCTGGAAGGAATGGCGCGGATCAACGCCGATGTGTTCTTTATGGGGGTGACCGGCGTCCACCCGCGTGCGGGTTTTACCACCGGTGATTATGAAGAGGCAGGCATCAAGCGCGCGCTGGCGGCCAGGGCCGCGGAAACCGTGGTGATGGCCTCCCGGGAAAAGCTCAACGCCGCGTCGGCCTTTGCCATCGGCGAGCTGAACCTCGCCAGTACGCTTATCGTCGATGGGGATCCCGACGCCGCGCTGCGCCAGCAGCTGGTGCAGCGCGGCGTGGAGATCGTCCCCGTTCAGCGGTCGCGCTGACGGGGCGCGGCGCTTAGTTGCCGCCGGAGGTCCGGCGCTGCAGCTGGTCGCGCAGGTTCGGCGGGGTGCCCTTAATGGTCAGAGTATCGGTGGCGGGATCCCAGAATACGCGTTCGCCCAGCAGCATCGCGTCGAAGTTAATGGTTAAACCGCCGCCGCTGCCGGCAAACTTGGTCAGCTGGCGTAAGGTGCTGCGATCCGCCGGGAAGCTCTCTTCCAGTTCGTAACCCTGTTCGGCGGTGAATTCCTGGAAGCTCTTTTCGCTGACGCCAGCCAGCTCTTTGGACAGCGATTCCAGCTCAATCTCTTCCCCGGCCTGCAGCTGTTCGTTGCAGTACGCATAGACCTGCTGACGCACATTCTGTCGCTCGGATTTATCAAGCTGCGCGTCGGCGGCGAAGTCGTCCACCGCCTGCAGCAGGCCGCGGTTCTGCGCTTTGGCGTTGAGGCCTTCGCTGGCCCCGAGGAAATCCATAAAGAAATCGGCCACTTTGCGCCCCACCCGCCCTTTCAGGAAGGTTAAGTAGCGGGTCGACTCCGGGTTGGTTTCCCACTCGGTCAGATCGATGCGCGCGACGATATCGGCATGGTTAATATCCAGATAATGGGTCGAGCGGATATCCAGCTCTTCGTTGACGCGCATACTGCTCAGGTTATTGAGCACCGCCACCAGCAGATACTCGACCGCCAGGTAACGATACTGGCAGAAGAGGACAATGCCCCCTTCGGCGAACGGGTATTTCGCCAGCTCATCGCGTAGGCGGCCGGTCGCCGCGCGGCTGAACGCCAGAAACTCCTCTTCGCCCTGACGCTGCAGGCGCAGCGCCTGCGCCAGTTCGCTCTCTTCATTGAACAGCCCATAGGCTTTGCTTTTGGCGCTATAAACCCGGTGCAGTTCAGCCATCATCTCGACGACCGTCGCGTTCGGCTCCAGCAGTGACTCGCGCAGCACCAGCTCCAGATTTTGTTCATCACGTTTGATTAACTGATGCAGGGCAATCTGGTCGATATCCAGACTCATGTTAAACTCTCCTTTTAGACCGGGCGGTATTCAACCACCGCCGGGTAGCCGACGCAACTGGCGCCACACATTTCGACGTCATGACTGACGATCGGTGCGCTTTTGCGCCGCGGCGAAAAAATGCGGAAAAAAAGCTGCTGCTACGGTAATATGTTGCCCTTTCACGAACAAACAGATTTTGAGTTTATGCCGCAAATTTCCCGCTATAGCGATCAACAGGTCGAACAGTTGCTCAGCGAGCTGACGAACGTCCTGGAATCACACAAAGCCCCGGTTGACCTTTCACTGATGGTGTTAGGCAATATGGTGACCAACCTGATCAACAGTAGCGTCGCGCCGGCGCAGCGTCAGGCCATCGCCCGTTCTTTCGCGCAGGCTTTGCAATCTTCGATTAACGACGATCCAGCGCATTAAGGATAACAGCAACAGTATATGGTGACTCTACGTCAGCCCTACCGAGAAAAAGTCTCCCAGATGGTTAGCTGGGGGCACTGGTTCGCCCTGTTCAACATGTTGTTGGCCATGGTGCTCGGCAGCCGCTACCTTTTTGTCGCCGACTGGCCGACGACGCTTGCCGGACGACTCTTTTCGTACGTCAGTCTCGTCGGGCACTTCAGCTTCCTGGTGTTTACCAGCTATGTGCTGATCCTCTTTCCGTTGACCTTTATCGTGGTCTCGCAGCGCCTGATGCGCTTCCTGTCGGTGATCCTTGCCACCGCCGGGATGACGCTGTTGCTGATAGACAGCGAGGTCTTTACCCGCTTCCATCTTCATTTAAATCCGGTGGTCTGGGAGCTGGTCATCAACCCTGACCAGAATGAGATGGCGCGCGACTGGCAGCTGATGTTTATCAGCGTCCCGGTCATCTTTTTGATTGAAATGCTCTTCGCCACCTGGAGCTGGCAAAAGCTGCGCAGCCTGACGCGCCGCCGCCATTACGCCCGCCCGGTGGCCTGGTTCTTCTTTTTGTCGTTCGTCAGCAGCCACCTGGTCTATATCTGGGCGGATGCCAACTTCTATCGCCCGATCACCATGCAGCGAGCGAATCTACCGCTTTCCTATCCGATGACCGCCCGTCGTTTCCTTGAGAAACATGGCCTGCTCGACGCCCAGGATTATCAGCGTCGCCTGGTGGAACAAGGGGCGCCGGAGGCGGTATCGGTCCAGTATCCGCTCAGTAACCTGCGCTACCGCGACCTCGGCGCGGGCTATAACGTGTTGCTGATCACCGTCGACAACCTGAACTACTCGCGGTTTGAAAAGACGATGCCGGCGCTGGCGGCGTTTGCCAAAGAAAACGTCAACTTTACCCAGCATATGAGCTCGGGCAATACCGCCGACAGCGGCCTGTTTGGCCTGTTCTACGGCATTTCGCCAGCCTATATGGACGGTGTCCTCTCGGCGCGTATTCCCGCAGCGCTGATCACCGCCCTCAACCAGCAGGGCTACCAGCTGGGGCTGTTCTCTTCCGATGGGTTTAGCAGCCCGCTGTATCGCCAGGCGCTGCTCTCCGACTTCTCGCTGCCGAGCGCGAAGACCCAGAGCGACGAGCAGACCGCCAATCAGTGGATCAGTTGGCTGGACCGTTACGCGCAGGATGAGAATCGCTGGTTCTCGTGGATCTCGCTGAATGGCACCACTCTCGACGACACGCAGCAGCAGAACTTTGTCCGCCGTTATAGCAAGGCGGCAGGCGACGTTGATGCCCAGATCGATCGGGTGCTGACCGCGCTGCGCGAAGCCGGCAAGCTCGATAATACGGTGGTGATTATCACCGGCGGCCACGGCAAGCCGCTTAACGTCAAACACGACTCATTCGACTGGTCGCGCGAGCAGCTGCAGGTGCCGCTGGTTATTCACTGGCCGGGCACGCCAGCCCAGGAAATTGCCACCCTGACCGATAACAAAGATGTGATGACCACGCTGATGCAGCGCCTGCTTCACGTTTCGACGCCGGCCAATGAGTATTCGCAGGGTGAAGATCTGTTCAGCGCCGCGCGGCGTCGGAACTGGGTCACCGCGGCCAACGGCGATACGCTGGCCATTACCACCCCGACCATCACCGTGGTCCTCAACCATAACGGCACCTACACCACCTGGAGCCGCGACGGCGAGAAAATCAAAGATCAGAAACCGCAGCTCAGCCTGTTGCTGCAGGTCCTGACCGACGAAAAACGCTTTATCGCTAACTGATTGATTAATTATGAATCAATCGCGCGCGACCCGCTTGCATTCGCCTGGGGAACGGGTAATATTGTTCCCCACGCGTCGGCACGTAGCGCAGCCTGGTAGCGCACCGTCATGGGGTGTCGGGGGTCGGAGGTTCAAATCCTCTCGTGCCGACCAAAAATCCCAGAGAAACCAGCCTTTTAAGGCTGGTTTTTTTATGTCTCTCTTTTACGCCCGTCCCCCACCTCGTTGAATTTGTGCCCTTTCCGCACCACAGCGTATAGAGTACGACTATCCTGATGGTAAATTACGTCGTAGCATCTATTATTCGACCGTATGACTCATAAGCAGGAGCGGATGACATGAGAGTTAATGGACTTACCAAAGGATTTTTCATCCTTATCGTCTTCATTGTAACCCTGGCCTTTTTTGATGTTCTCTCACCCTACTATTCCGCCATTCTCTGGGCCGCGATCCTCGCGGTGATTTTTAATCCGGTCAAAAACAAAATTCGCACCCGCCTCGGCGAGCGTAATGGCCTGGCGGCGCTGATGACCATCGTCATTATCTGCCTTATCGTGTTTACGCCACTGGCGATTATCCTGTCGTCACTGGCCTACGAGCTGAACGTGGTGTACAGCAAACTGCAGCATAACGATACCCAGTTCCCGACGGTGGTCGCCAGCCTGATTGCCCACCTCCCCGGCTGGGCCAGAAGCTTCCTGGCAGAACATAACCTTGATAGCGCGCAGCAGATCCAGCAGCAGCTCTCCGATGTCGCCCTGAAAGGTGGCCAGTATCTGGCCGGCAGCGCGTTTCTGATTGGCAAAGGGACCTTTGGCTTTACCGTCAGCTTCGGCATCATGCTGTACCTACTGTTTTTCCTGCTGAAGGATGGACCTTACCTGGTGCTGTTGATCCTCGAATCTCTGCCGTTATCCAGCTATGTGAAGCAGCACCTGTTCGCTAAGTTCGCCGCAGTGGCCCGCGCCACGGTAAAAGGCACCGTCGCCGTGGCGCTGGCGCAGGGGGCGCTGGGCGGCTTAGCCTTCTGGATCGCCGGTCTGGACGGCAGCATTCTCTGGGGGGCGCTGATGGCGTTCCTGTCGCTTATCCCGGCGGTGGGCTCGGCTATTATCTGGGTGCCGGCGGCTATTTACCTTTTTGCTACCGGCCAGTTGTGGCAGGGCGCCTTTATTGTCGGCTTCTTTGTCGTTGTGATTGGTCTGGTGGACAATATTCTGCGTCCGCTGCTGGTGGGCAAGGATACCAAGATGCCGGACTACCTGATCCTGATCGCCACTTTAGGCGGCATGGAGATCTACGGTATCAATGGATTCGTGATCGGGCCACTGATCGCCGCCTTGTTTATCGCCTGCTGGAATTTGCTGTCGGGACGGGAACATGCTGGCAACACCGATGAAATCGATGAAGAGTTTATTGAGGAAGCGAAAAATAGCCGTACTGAATAGCTTCTCCGGCAGGCGTCTGGCGGCCCGCCAGCGCCTCTGTTGCGCTCTGAACGCTGCCCTTTTGCCAGTAGATAACACTGTTCACTTTGCAAAAAATGGTAAATAAATCTTAACATTCAGCTAAGTGATGATAGGCTATCCCTGTCAGGAACGAAAATAAAGGATGATCAACCGTGAAAAAAATCACTACGCTAGCCGTTTCTCTGCTCACCGCCGCCTGCATGTCTGCCGGCGCCCTGGCCGCAGACCAGCCGCTGGAAAAAGTCGCGCCGTTCCCGAAAGCGGAAAAAGGCATGAAGCGTCAGGTTATTCAGCTGCCGCAGCAGCAGGATGAGTCGGCGTTGAAGGTTGAGCTGATGATCGGCCAGACGCTGGAAGTCGACTGCAACCACCATCGTTTTGGCGGGCAGCTGGAAAGCAAAACCCTGGAAGGCTGGGGTTATGACTACTATGTCTTTGATAAGCTGAGCGGCCCGGTATCCACCATGATGGCCTGCCCGGACGGCAAGAAAACGAAGAAATTTGTTACTGCCGGCCTCGGCGATGACGCTATGCTGCGCTACAACAGCAAGCTGCCGATCGTCATCTACACGCCGACTAATGTCGATGTAAAATATCGCATCTGGCGCGCCGACGAGACTATCGGCAACGCCGAGATCCGCTAAGGCGCGCAATTAAATCAGTAATAAAACAACGGCAGCCCGCAGGCTGCCGTTTTTGTCAGAGCGCGATGTCCGCCATCGGCTTGCCGCCGCTCAGCGGCTTCAGCTCCGCCTGCGGAGCTTCATCCGCCGCCGCGGCCGGCTCATATTTCAGCTCCAGCACTTCACTGGTCCACGCCAGCGCTTTCTCAATCTCCGCCGGGTTGCCATCAAGGCGAATACCGTAGGTCGGGATGATCGCCTTCAGCCTGGCCTGCCATTCGGGCGAATTCACTTTGTCTTTAAACACTTTTTCCATCAGCTGCAGCATGATAGGCGCCGCGGTGGAGGCGCCTGGCGATGCGCCGAGCAGCGCCGCGACGGTGCCTTCGTCATCGCTGACCACTTCGGTGCCCAGGCGCAGTACCCCGCCCTTCTTCGCATCGCGCTTGATGATCTGCACGCGCTGGCCGGCCTGCCACAACCGCCAGTCCTCTTTCCGCGCTTCCGGATAGTATTCGCACAGCGCGGCCAGACGATCTTTATCTTTCTGCATCACCTGGCTAATCAGATATTTCACCAGATCAAAGTTGTCCAGGCCGACGTTGAGCATCGGCAGGATATTCGAGGTATTGGTCGAGGCCAGCAGATCCCACAGCGAACCGTTCTTCAGGAAGCGGGTCGAGAAGGTTGCGAACGGCCCGAACAGCACCACGCGTTTACCGTCGATAATACGGGTATCGATGTGCGGCACCGACATCGGCGGCGCGCCCACTTCGGCCTGGCCGTAAACCTTCGCCAGATGGTGGTTTACTACCTCCGGATTTTCGCAGACCAGGAACTGGCCGCCGACCGGGAAGCCGGCATACTCTTTGGCCTGCGGAATGCCGGTTTCCTGCAGCAGGGTCAGCGCTGCACCGCCGGCGCCAATAAAGATAAATTTGGCTTTAATGACCCGCTTCTGACGACGGTTGTCGGCATCCGCGAGGGTCACCGTCCAGGTCTTGTCGGCGTTGCGCTTGAAGCGACGCACCACGGTGCCCAGTTGCAGGGAGAAATTATCATGCTTTTGCAGGCTGGCGATCAGCTGGCGGGTGATTTCCCCATAGTTGACGTCGGTTCCCATTTCCGTACGGGTGGCGGCCACCTTTTGCAGCGGGTCGCGGCCTTCCATCACCAGCGGCGCCCAGGCTTTGATCTGCTGATGGTCTTCAGAATAACGAATGCCGCGGAACAGTTCGCTCTGCTGCAGCGCCGCATAACGTGCGCGCAGGAAGTTGACGTTATCTTCGCCCCACACAAAGCTCATGTGCGGCACGCTGTTAATGAATGATTTTGGTTTGTTCAGGACGCCGCGCGTCACCTGATGCGCCCAGAACTGACGCGAGATGTGGAAGGCTTCGTTGATGTCGACCGCTTTGTCGATATTGATGCCGTTGGCGGTCTGCGGCGTATAGTTCAGCTCCATCAGCGCCGCGTGGCCGGTACCCGCATTGTTCCATCCGTTTGAGCTCTCTTCCGCCACGCTGGACATCTGCTCAACCATGGTAATAGACCAGTCTGGCTCAAGCTCCTGCAGCCAGGTTCCCAGTGTGGCGCTCATAATGCCGCCGCCAATCAACAATACATCCGTCTCTTGCTCATGGCGGGTGTTGGTCCGAGTGCTGTTGGGACCAACCGCCTGTGAGCGTGGTACGGCCATCTTTTTATTCATCGGATTTGAGCCTTACTTTACTCGCTGTTTTATTTAGCGCAGGTGATACGATTGTCACCCCTCACGTTACCACCGAAGCTCAAAAATTTAAATATTGTTTAAATTTTAAGTTCTGTTTTGAGATCCGTTATAAAAATGTTTAATAAATGTATACACAAAATCACTTTTTGTACTGGTGCCCTGGCAGATTCCGCGCTATCATCCCTGGTTTTGTGACAGACCGCACGGAAGCAGGGCCTGACACCGCTCCTCCTTTTTTTATAATCTGCGAACTTTTTTTATGCCCCCAGTTTCAGACCCCGCCGCTTCCGGCAACCTGCGTCCAATCCTTCGTTCTCCGTCGCTGCTGACGCGCGAAGTCCTGGCCGGCGTGCTCACCGCCCTGGCGTTAATTCCTGAAGTGATTTCGTTTTCGGTTATTGCCGGCGTTGACCCGCAGGTGAGCCTGATTGCTTCCGTCGTGCTCTGTCTGGCGATGTCGCTACTCGGCGGACGCCCGGCGATGGTCACCGCCGCCGCGGGATCAGTGGCGCTGGTCATTGGCCCGATGGTGCATCAGCACGGCGTGGGTTACATTCTGCCAGCCGTCATTCTGGCGGGTATGATTCAAATTTTGTTTGGTCTGTGCGGCATGGCGCGCCTGATGCGCTTTATTCCCCCGGCGGTGATGACCGGGTTCGTCAACGCCCTCGGGATCCTGATTTTCTTCGCCCAGGTGCCGCACTTCTGGAGCCGCCAGCCGCTGATCGTCGGCCTGTTCGTCCTGACGCTGCTTATCGTTCTGTGGGCGCCGCGCTTTATTAAGACTATCCCGGCGCCGCTGATCGCCATCGTCGCGCTCACTCTCTATACCGCGACCACCGGCCAGCTGCTGCCGACCGTGGGTGATGAAGGGTCAATGAGCGGCGGCCTGCCGGGGTTCACCGCCCTGACCGTTCCCCTGAACCTGACCACCCTGCAGATAATCTGGCCGTGCGCCCTCAGCATCGCCTTTGTCGGCCTCATGGAGTCTCTGCTGACGGCTAAGCTGGTGGATGACCTGACCCATACGCCGTCGAATAAATCGCGGGAGAGCGCCGGGCTGGGGATCGCCAACATCCTCGCCGGCTGTTATGGCGGTATCGCGGGCTGCGCGATGATCGGCCAGACTATCGTTAACGTGGAAATGGGCAAAGCCCGTAGCCGTCTCTCAACGGTTATCGCCGGCCTGGTGCTGCTCCTGCTGGTGACAGCGCTCAGCCAGGTGATGGCGAAGATCCCGATGGCGGTCCTGGCCGGGGTGATGGTGATCGTGGCGGTGAAGACCTTTAGCTGGCACAGCATTCGCCCGGGCGAGCTGGCGTGCAATCCGTGGCCGGAAACGCTGGTGATGCTGGTGACCGTCGCCGCGACGGTGGGAACCAGCAATCTGGCGATTGGCGTGCTGGCGGGGATTGTCGCGATGGCGATCATCCCCCGCCGCCTGCGAGCAAAAGCGCAGGCTACATCAGAAACAGCGTCGCCAGACCCAGAAAAATAAAGAAGCCGCCGGTGTCGGTGATAGCGGTGATCATTACGCTGGAGCCGACCGCCGGGTCACGCCCCAGCTTCACCATGACCATCGGGATTATCACGCCCATCATCGCCGCCATCAGCAGGTTGAGCATCATGGCCAGCGTCATCACCCCGCCAAGCTGCGGATCGTCATACAGCCACCAGGTGATGGCCCCCATGATCCCGCCCCACACCAGGCCATTAATCAGCGCAACGCCCATTTCACGCAGGATCAGAAAGGTAAAGCTGCCAGGCTGGATCTGCTGCAGCGCCATCGCCCGAACGATCATGGTGATCGTCTGGTTGCCGGTATTGCCGCCGATCCCGGCGACGATCGGCATCAGCGAGGCCAGCGCCACCAGCTGTGAAATGGTATGTTCGAAGCCGTCGATGACCCTGGAAGCGATAAACGCCGTACACAGGTTCACCGCCAGCCACGCCCAGCGCGTTTTCACCGCTTTGCTGACCGGGGCGAAGACATCTTCTTCATCGCTCAGGCCGCCCATCCGCCGCAGATCGTTGTCGGTCTCTTCATAGACCACATCGACGATCTCATCGATGGTCAGACGGCCGATCAGTTTGCCATCGGCATCGATAACGGCGGCGCTGAGCAAGTCATCACGTTCGAAGGTGCGCGCCACCTTCTCCGCTTCTTCATGCGGCTGAAAGGTGACCGGATCGCCCTCCATCACCTCCCCCACCCGCTTCTGCGCATCGTTGAGCAGAATGGTCTGCAGCTCCAGCTCGCCGAGCAGCAGCTTATTGCGGGTGGTGACGAACAGTTTATCGGTGTTCTCCGGCATTTTCCCGAGACGCCGCAGATAGCGCTGGACCGCCGCCAGGGTGGCCTCCGGCCGCACCGTAATGACCTCAAACTCCATGATCGACCCGACGCTGTTGTCGGCGTAGCGCATAATCTGGCGAATACGGGCGCGCTTCTCAGCCGGCAGGGTCGCCAGCAACCGTCCGGTAAGATTGCGCGGCAGATGCTGCAGCAGGTAAACCTGTTCATCGATATCCAGCGGCTGCATCGCCTGCAGCAGCTCGTGGTCGCTCATCTTATCGATGAGGTCGCCCCAGACGTTTTCTGAAGCTTCCAGCAGCACTTCGCCGCGTTTATCGTCGGGCACCAGGCACCACAGCGCGGTGCGGGCGTCATAGGGGAGCGCTTCCAGCGCATCGGCGAGATCCGGCGGCGGCAGATGCGAGACCAGCATTTCCACTTCAGCCAGGTCATCGGCCAGCGTCCCTTCATCGTAACGTTCGGCCAGCGTCAGTTTGCCCAGCAGCGCGGAGGTCACCGCTTTATCGGTGCTCAAGAGCCAAATCAGACGGGCGCGCTCTTCGTCACGCAAGCGGGCGCTTTTTTTATGCAAAACGGACATCGGTCAGGCAATCCTTTTGAGAATAGTGAGCCGGCCTGCGGGCCGGAAGCCTTAAGCATAGCGCGAGGAGGGGGAAATAATAACCGTCAGCACTGTAGACGCTGAAAATTTCAGCGGCGCCCGGCTTTCCCTGGGCGCGCAGCGTGAATCAGGCCGTGCGGGCCACCGCATCGCGGGAGGCCTGCGCCCGCTCTTCGCCAGTGAGCTCGGACAGCTGCCCGGCACGCATCTCCAGCAGGCGATCGGCGTGCTGGAAGTAGTGATCGTCATGGCTGATGGCAAACACGGTTTTCCCCATCTGCTTCATCAGCGGCAGCAGGACCTGGTAGAACTCGCGGCGGAAATGCGGATCCTGATCCGCCGCCCATTCATCCAGCAGAATGATATCCCGGGACTCGGCCAGCGCCAGCAGGAGCGCCACGCGCTTCTTCTGCCCTTTCGACAGCCGCAGGTCACCGATCTTACCGTTTTCCAGCTGCAGCTTGTGGGCCATTTGCAGACGCTCCAGCCACGTTGCCACCAGCGCCGGATCGGCCTCCTCGCCCTGCGGCCCGAGCAGACGGTCGAACAACCAGACGTCAGTAAACACCGCGGAGAACAGTTTGCGGTACGCCTCCGGTTTATCCGCCGCCAGCGGCTGGCCGTCCACCAGAATCTGACCGGAAACCGGCTGATACAGGCCGGTCAGGAGCATCGCCAGGGTTGACTTGCCGCTGCCGTTGCCGCCGATCAGAAACACCAGTTCGCCGCGTTTTAGCGTCAGGTTAAGCGGCCCTACCGCAAAGCGATGGTCCGGATAATGGAAAGTGACATCGCGCAGCTCTAGCGTCTGCCAGTCAGCCTGCGGCTGCGGCCGGGGGAAATCCGCCCGGTAAGGGGCGAGCGAGAACTGGCGCAGCTTATTAAACGCCACCTGGGCGCTAAGCAGCGTGGGCAGCGCGCCGACGGCGGAGAGCAGCGGCGTGCGCAAAAACAGCAGCGTCAGGGAGTAGGTCGCCGCCACGGCGGTATCGGCCCAGCCGAGGCTGTTGGCCATCCAGAACACCAGCCCGATGGCGCCAAGCATCATAATATTCGACCAGTTGACCGCGCTGAGATGGAAGGTATCGGCGCGAACGATGTGATGCCGGTAGTCGCGGGCGTCCGGGAGATAGAGCTGATTAAACACGTACTCCGCGCGCTCCCGGTTGAGGGTCAGCTCTTTGCGCCCTTCCAGCACCGTCTGGTAGTCGTGATAGAGCTTATCTTCCGTTTCGCGCAGGCTGGCCATATGTTTGTACACCCGCGACACCAGCACAAAGCCGCCCCAGATGGTGAGCGCCATCCACAGGGCCGTCACCAGCATCATTTTTCCTGACAGCCAGGCCAGATAAGCGGCGGAGCCGAAGGTGAGAATGATCCCCTGCACCAGCTCAGGGAGGCGTACAAAGGCGATGGTAATATTGCGGATATCGCTGGTCAGCCCGGCAAGCAGCGACGCGCTGCCGATCTTCTCCACCTGTTCAATCTGGGTATCGAGGATGCGTTTCACAAACTCGCCGCGCAGGCGATAAACAAAATGGTGGCCGAGGGTGGTCAACGCCAGCTGCGAGCCCAGGGTCACCGCCATTAACAGCCCCAGCAGGCCAAGAAATTCCGGCAGCACCCGCAGCGAGGTATCGACAGTGGCGATCAGGCGCATGTTAATAAAAGCGATTAAGCCGATACCCAGCGCGGCGCTGAGCAGGCTAAGGGCAATAACGCCCAGAAACGGCCAGCGATACTGGCGCCAGACGAGAGAAAGAAGTTCCATAACAGGCTATCCGGAAAAGCAAAACAGCCAGCAGTTTAAACGGCTCGCCGGTGACATCAAGAATAATTCTTATTTTAATCGCCGGGACGGCCCGCCTGCCGAAAGGTGAGGTTATATCGACAGTCGCCGGTCTCGGGATGATGGCCCGCTTTCAGCGGCTTAACGCCATGATAAAACAGGCGCGACTCCCCGCCCCAGACCACCACATCGCCATGCTCCAGCAACAGCCGCCGCAGCGGGTCGCTGCGCTGCAACCCGCCAAACTGAAAGATGGCCGGCAGGCCCAGGGAGACCGAGACGATCGGCGCCCGTAGATCCTGTTCATCTTTATCCTGATGCAACGACAGCTTTGCGCCGGGCTGGTAGCGGTTAATCAGACAGGCGTCGGGGGAAAAGCCCGGATAGCCGCCGGCCGCGGCTGCCGCCAGCGCCAGTTCATGGAACACGGCCGGCATCGGCGGCCAGGTATGACGGGTGACCGGATCGATCGGGGCGTAGAGGTAGCCGTGGCGATCGGTGGTCCAGCCCAGCCGGCCGCAGTTGGTCATCGCCACCGACATGGTGTACCCACCCGGCGTGACCATCTGGCGAAACGGCGACTGGCGGGCGACGTCGGCAATCGCCTGCAGCAGCCCTGGGGCACGCTCGCGGGCAAAGCGGCGAAGCACCACCGCGCCGGGGGCCAGCGGCTCCTGCCACGGTGGGGTATCGCTAAACAGATCGAGCATTACTCCTCCTCTCGTTGCGCCTCGCGCGCCAGCAGCTGCGCTTTTCGCGCCGTTCCCCAGCGATAACCGGATAGCGCGCCATCTTCACGCACCACCCGATGGCAGGGAACGATCACCGCCAGTGAATTCGCCGCGCAGGCGCCGGCCACGGCTCTTACCGCCCGCGGCTGGCCAATATGCTCGGCCACCTGGCGGTAGCTGCGGGTCTCCCCCGCCGGGATCTGCCGCAGCGCCTGCCAGACCTGCAGCTGGAACGCGGTGCCCCGCAGATCCAGCGGCAGCGACACCGGCCGCCGGCTGTCGTCGAGGTGGGCGAAAATCTCCGCCATCTGACGACGAAACTCAGGGTCGCCCTGACGCAGCTCGGCGCGGGGAAAGCGCTGACGCAGATCGTCGAGCAAAGCAGCATCGTTATCACCCGGCAGCACAGCGCAGACGCCGCGTTCACTTTGCGCCACCAGGCAGCGGCCCAGCGCACAGTCGCCTGTCGTCCAGGTCACCACGGTGGCGGCGCCGCCGCGGCGAAACTGGCTGGCGGTCATCCCTAAGGCGGCATCGGCCTGGCGATAATAGCTGCTGCTGTCGGGAAAGCCGGCCGCCAGCGCGGCGCGGGTCACCGGTTTCCCCTGCTCCAGCGCCTCCCGCAGGCGTCGCGCGCGCCACGCCTGCTGCCAGGCTTTCGGGGTCATGCCGGTGACGGATTTGAATAAACGGTGGAAATGAAACGGGCTGACCGCCAGCTCGCACGCCAGCGCCTCGAGGGTCAGGGGCGCCTCCTGCTCCAGCAGCCGACAGGCCTGCGCCACCTTGTCGATCCTTTGCTGCTGCGGAGAGTCTTTATCCGGCTGGCAGCGTTTGCAGGGGCGGAATCCCGCCGCCACGGCAGCAGCGACGTCAGCAAAAAAGCGCACGTTTTCCCGCCGCGCGCGCCGTGAGCGGCAGGAGGGACGGCAGCAGACGCCGGTGGTCAGTACCGCAAAGACGAACTGACCATCGGCCCGGGTATCACGCTCGCAGACCGCCTGCCAGCGGCGGTCATCGGTATCGGCAACTATCGGTTTCATCACGGGTCTCCTGCTGTAAGTGTATCCTCAGTCTGCGGTAAAGCCCGCAGCAAAAAACCCGCAATCTTGCTTTTTAATTTTTTTCGCCGACGAGAAAGGTACGGAACTGCGGCGACATCCAGGTTTTAAAGCCCTCCCCCTCTTTGACGATCATGTAGACCGCCAGGCCCTGCTCGCGCACCACCTGCTGCGCTTTTTCCGGCCCCAGCACCATCAGCCCGGTATCCCAGCCGTCCGCCTCCAGCGCCGTTGGCGCAATGACGGTCACGGAGACCAGCTTATGGGTTATCGGCTGCCCGGTCTGCGGATCGATGACGTGCGAGATACGTTTGCCATCGAGTTCATAGTAGTTGCGATAGCTGCCGGAGGTGCTGATGCCGTGACCATTGATGTCGACAATCGCCTGAACGGCGTTTTCCCGGTCGGTCGGTTTCTGGATTGCCACCCGCCAGGGCTTGCCTTCGCCGTTCATCCCGCGGCTGACCAGCGCCCCGCCTACCGACACCAGATAGCGGGAGATCCCTTCCTGCTCCATCAAGCGCGCGAGGTGGTCGGCGGCATAGCCTTCACCCACGGTGGAGAGGTCGACAAACAGATCGGGAATATCTTTTTGCAGGAACTGCCTGCCGCTCTGATTGATAACCTGCAGATGCTGCAGGCCGGTGCGCGCTTTCGCCGCGGCGATCGCCTGCGCATCCGGAGTGGCAACCGGCTGTTTATCCGGGCCAAAGCCCCACAGATTGACCAGCGGCCCGACGGTGATATCCATCGCGCCATGCGTTTTGGCGCCAATCCGCAGCGACAGGGTCACGATGTCCGCCATCGCTTCGCTCACCGGCCAGGGCCGGGTATCCGCCGCGTGGTTGAAACGCATCAGCGCCGAGTCGTTTTTCCAGGTCGACAGCAGGCGATCGTCGGCGTCCAGCTGGGCCTGAACCTTGGCGCGCAGCGCCTGGGCCTTTGCCTCATCCACGCCGATAACGCTGACCCGCCAGAAGGTGCCCATTGTTTTACCATCCAGCACGGTGGCCGTTGATGCGGGTGTCGCGGGAGTGGTGGCTGAATCGCAGCCAGAGAAGAGTACGCAGGCGCCCAACAGCGCGGCGCGAAAGAAAGTCATATCCATTAATCGAGGCTCCTCTTACCAGGGCGACAAGAGTATACCAGCGAGGTTAAACCGGACATAAAAAAAGGCGCCGGAGGCGCCTTTTTGTTATGCAGCTTGCAACTTAGAACTGGTAAACCAGGCCCAGTGCAACCACGTCGTCGGTAGAGATACCAGCGCGACGAGTGAAATCGTTTTCGTCCAGCAGGTTGATTTTGTAGTCAACATAGGTGGACATGTTTTTGTTGAAGTAGTAGGTCGCGCCAACGTCAACATATTTCAGCAGGTCCTGGTCGCCGTAACCTTCGATGTCCTTACCTTTAGACTGCAGGTAAGCTACGGACGGACGCAGACCGAAGTCGAACTGGTACTGAGCAACCACTTCGAAGTTCTGTGCTTTGTTAGCAAAACCGCTAATAGAATCAGATTCTCCGTTGCCGCTGAAACGAGTTGCGTTGTAGGTCTGGGTGTACTGAGTCGCCAGGTAAATGTTGTTGGCGTCGTATTTCAGACCACCGGTGTAGGTTTCAGCGTTGTCGCCACGGCCTTTATCCAAACGATTCTGATCGCCGTTACGTTTGGAGTGCGAGTACGCGAAACCAGCGCTGATGCCATCATAGATGTCATAGGTCAGAGAGGTACCGAAGCCGTCACCGTTCTGTTTCAGAGCGCCACGACCGTTGTTGGTCGGAGAAGTACCTTCACCGCTGACGCTGCCGTTTTTACCCTGATACTGCAGAGCAAAGTTCAGGCCGTCAACCAGACCGAAGAAGTCAGAGTTACGATAGGTTGCAACGCCGTTAGCACGGGACTGCAGGAAGTTGTCAGAACCGTAGGTGTCGCCGCCGAATTCCGGCAGAACGTCGGTCCAGGACGTTACGTCGTATACTACGCCGTAGTTACGACCGTAGTCGAAAGAGCCCGCGTCGCCAAATTTCAGACCGGCGAATGCCAGACGAGTCCATGCCTGATCGCTGGAGCTTTCAGTGTTGTTCGCCTGAACGTTGTATTCCCACTGGCCGTAACCGGTCAGCTGGTCGTTGATCTGAGTTTCGCCTTTCACGCCTACACGCATGTAGGTCTGGTCGCCGTCGACGCTCTTGTCGTCAGAGAAGTAGTGCAGACCGTCAATTTTACCGTACAGGTCTAATTTGTTGCCGTCTTTGTTATAAATTTCAGCCGCATTTGCTGCGCCTGCTACCAGCAGAGCCGGTACCAGGAGGGACAGTACTTTAACTTTCATGTTATTAACCCTCTGTTTGTTATATGCCTTTTATTATGCCACTGCTTACTGATTACCCTTCTAATCAGTCGGCTATTTCATTGTGCTGCAAAATGCAGAATAATCCAACAAGAATATGATACTAAAACTTCTAAGATGTTTCAAAGTTCCCACAAGATGTTTCAATTTGTAAATATGGCGGAACTTTTTTTTACCCCAAAATGGCCAGGGAAATACGCACTAATAATCAAAAAAATTATTTAGCCATTTAAAATCAACACGATATACAAAACTAAGCCTATAGCACTGAATGGTAAAACAAAATGATCATCGGTGACTAAAATAACAGTCGCTATCATCATTAACTTTATTTATTACCGTCATTCAGTTCTGAATGTCTGTTTACCCCTATTTCAACCGGATGCCTCGCATCCGGTTTTTTTTACCCTTCTTTACACAACTTTAATTTATCTGTGCTACAGCCAATGATTCCCTAACGACTATTAATCAATCAATTAGGCCGTCTTTTGCGCTTATTCTGCCAATGTCTTGTTATTTCGTGCGATTCCTGGCTTTTGTTTCTGTCAATATCGTCACTGGTCAGTCTTGCGGACGCGGTTTCATTTACGCTTCGTTTCTAAGATAATTCCTGGGCGGTATCGCGCCGCTGGCACCAATCTGTAGTATGGATTTACGCCATTAGCCTTTATACTGCCTGCAGCATCTGCTTTGTTGCCAGTTACTCTGGCGCTACATCCTGTTTACAAACAATGATGAGTCGTTCAGCCACAAGATGACCCCGAAAAAATTCTCTCTGATCCCCGGCAACATCAGCCGCTTCTTCATTTTGATGGTTATTGTCCTGCTGGCGACGATGGGGGTGATGATTCAAAGCGCCGTCAATGCCTGGCTGAAAGAGAAGAGCTATCAGGTAGTTGATGTCTCCCATGCCCTGCACCAACGCATTGATACCTGGCGCTATGCCACCTGGCAGATCTACGACAATATCGCCGCCACCTCCGCCAACACCGCCAGCGGCGGTCTGCAGGAGACGCGTTTAAAGCAGGACGTGTACTATCTGGAGAAGCCCCGGCGTAAAACCGAAGCCCTGATCTTTGGCTCCCACGACAGTTCGACCCTCGAGATGACGCAGAAAATGTCCGATTATCTGGATATTTTGTGGGGCGCGGAGACCATTCCGTGGTCGATGTACTATCTCAATGGGCTGGACAATAGCCTGCTCCTTATCTCCACCCTGCCGTTGAAGGACCTCTCCTCAAGCTTTAAAGAGTCAACGATCAGCAGCGTGGTGGAATCCCGGCGCGCGGAAATGCTGCTGCAGGCCAATACCCTTGATGAGCGCGAGACCTTCTCGCCGCTGCGCCATCTTGCCTGGCAGAACGCGCACTACTTTACGTTACGTACTACCTTCAATCAGCCAGGACACCTGGCAACGGTAGTCGCCTTCGACCTGCCGATTAACGATCTGATCCCGCCGGGCATGGCGCTGGATAGCTTTCGTATCGAGCCTGATCCCACGCAAAATGTGGCCGCCAGCCCCGAGAAAGAGGCTAGCGATCATATCGGGATCACCTTCAACGGCATGCAGATTGACATCGCCACCGACATCAGCACCACCGGTATGCAGTTAGTGTGGACGGTACCGATGAGCACCATGCTGCTGGAATCCCTGCAAAACATTCTTCTGCCGCTGCTGCTTAACATTGGCCTGCTGGCGCTGGCGCTGTTCGGTTTCACGACCTTCCGGAATTATAAAGGTCGCAGCAGCACCTCGGGCGCCGGGCTCCCCTCCGCCGCCAATAGCGAACTGCGTTTACTGCGCGCCCTTAATGAAGAAATTGTTTCTTTGCTGCCGCTGGGACTGCTGGTCCACGATCAGGAAGCCAACCGAACGGTGATCAGCAACCCGATTGCCGACCATCTGCTTCCGCACCTGAATCTGCAGAACATCACTAACATGGCGGACCAGCATCAGGGGATGATCCAGGCCACCGTCAACAACGAACAGTATGAGATCCGCCAGTATCGCAGCCAGGTTGCGCCGCGCACGCAGATCCTGATTATCCGAGACCAGGACCGCGAAGTGCTGGTCAATAAAAAGCTCAAACAGGCCCAGCGCTTGTATGAGAAAAACCAGCAGGGCCGGACGACCTTTATGCGGCATATCGGCAGCGCCCTGAAGCAGCCAGCCCTTAACCTGGCGGCTGAGGCAGCGGCGCTCGACGGCGCGGAGAGCCGGATGCTGGCGCAGCATGCCGATGAGCTGGTCAAACTGATCGATGATATTCAGCTCGCCAACCTGCTGGAAAGCGATGCCTGGAAAACCAGCCAGTCGCTGTTCTCGGTGCAGGAGCTGATCGACGACGTCGTACCGGAGGTGCTGCCGGCGATGAAGCGCAAGGGGCTGCAGTTGCTTATCAATAACGCGCTGCCTGCCGGCGAGCAACGCTATGGCGACCGTGAAGCCCTGCGGCGCACGCTGGTACTGCTGATCCAGTATTCCATCACCACCACGCCTATCGGCAAGATCACCCTCGACGTCTGCCAGGAAGAGTCGGCCAGCGATCGCCTGACCTTCCGCATACTGGATACTGGCAACGGGGTCTCGGCAAACGAGATCGACAATATGCACTTCCCGTATCTCAATGAGACTCAGAGCGATCTGTACGGCAAAGCGAACGCCCTTACCTTCTGGTTATGTGACCGCATGACGCGCAAGCTGGGCGGGCAGTTGACCATCAAAGCGCGGGAGTCGCTGGGGACTCGCTATAGCCTGCATCTGAAAATGCCGGCCAGCGAAGAGGCGCCAGAGGCGGGAGAACATCTGCTGGATGACGTTATCGTCCTGCTGGATGTGACCTCCAGCGAAGTACGGCGGATTGTCACCCGCCAGCTGGAGAGCTGGGGGGCGTCCTGCATCACGCCGGACGATCGAGCGACAAGTCAAGCGTTCGATCTGTATTTAACGGATAATCCGTCTAATCTTACTGCTTCGAGCTTGCTTTTAAGCGATGATGAGGTTGGGATACGCAAAATCGGCCCGGGCCAACTGCGGGTCAACTTTAATATTAGCACGGCGATGCAGGAGGCTATCCTGCAGCTTATTGAGCAGCAGCTGGCGGAGGAGGCGGTTCAACCCGCCACCTCAGGAAACGAGAGTAACGCCGAACTCCATGCCAGCGGCTATTACGCACTGTTTGCCGATACGGTACCGGATGATGTTCAGAGATTGTATACTGAAAACGAAGCGGGTGATTTTGCTGCTCTGGCGCAAACCGCCCACCGCCTCAAAGGGGCATTTGCTATGCTTAATCTGATACCCGGCAAGCAGTTATGTGAAACGCTTGAGCATCTGATTCGCGAAAAGGATGCGCAAGGCATAGAAAAATATATCAGCGACATTGACGCTTACGTCAAGAGTTTGCTGTAGAAGGTAGCCTTATACATGAACACTATGAACGTAATTATTGCCGATGACCATCCGATCGTACTGTTCGGTATTCGTAAGTCACTTGAGCAAATTGAGTGGGTGAACGTCGTTGGCGAGTTTGAAGACTCCACGGCCCTTATCAACAATCTTCCGAAGCTGGACGCCCATGTGCTGATCACCGATCTGTCCATGCCCGGTGATAAATACGGCGACGGGATCACGCTGATCAAATACATCAAGCGCCACTTCCCGGATCTGTCGATCATTGTTCTGACCATGAACAATAACCCGGCAATCCTCAGCGCGGTGCTGGATCTGGATATCGAAGGGATCGTCCTCAAGCAGGGGGCGCCGACCGATCTGCCTAAAGCGCTGGCCGCGCTGCAGAAAGGGAAGAAATTCACCCCGGAAAGCGTCTCTCGTCTGCTGGAAAAAATCAGCGCCAGCGGCTATGGCGATAAACGTCTGTCGCCGAAAGAGAGCGAAGTGCTGCGTCTGTTCGCCGAAGGCTTCCTGGTGACCGAGATCGCCAAAAAGCTGAACCGCAGCATCAAAACCATCAGTAGCCAGAAAAAGTCGGCGATGATGAAGCTGGGCGTCGAAAACGACATCGCCCTGCTGAACTACCTCTCCTCCGTCTCGCTGAGCTCGACGGACAAAGAGTAATCCCGACGCGCTCTCCGTCTCGCCCCGGCGAGACGGAGCTCCCCATTATTCCCGCCCTTTACGTACCCGCGCCGCATATACCGTCAGCGTTTGCTTCAGCACGTCAAGCGTCACCGGCTTGGACAGACAGCTGTCCATCCCCGATTCCAGACAGCGCTGCTTCTCTTCCGCCAGGGCATTGGCCGTTACGCCAATCACTGGCAGCATCAGGCCAAGCTGACGAATACGCTGCGTCAGACGATAACCATCCATATTAGGCATGTTGACGTCGCTGAGCACAATATCGATGTGCTGCTTGCTGAGGACGTTGAGCGCGTCGACCCCGTCGTTGGCGGTCACGCACTGGTAGCCGAGCGATCCCAGCTGATCCGCCAGCAGGCGGCGGTTGATCGGATGATCGTCGACCACGAGAATCATCATGTCGTCGTTATTGCCGACCTGCGCCTCAGGCGCCATCAGCGCCCGGCTATTCTCCACACTGGCCAGCGCGACGTGGAAAATACGTCCCAACAGCGGCAGCAGTTCATGCGGCGTCGTCACGCTATGCAGCCACTCGCCGGCGGCCCGCTCCTGCGGAATACCGATATGACGACGGCAGAAGATGACCATCGCCCTTCCCTGCCAGCCGCTCAGCGCTTCATCGTCAGTGAGTAAGACATCCTCGGCGTCCGGGGTTTCTCCGGCATGGCGGCGTACCGTCAGGCCGTGATAGCTGAGCAGCGAGGTGACGAACATCGCCAACGAGGTGTTGTGGATGGCCAGCCAGCAGGTCTTGCCAGCGAAACCGTCCGCCGTCACCTGCGGCGTGTTCTGCACGCCATACAGCGGGATGCGGATGGTAAAGCGGCTGCCCATTCCCGGCTCCGTTTCCACGGCGATATCGCCATCCATCATGCTGATCAGTTTTTCGCAGATCGCCAGGCCAAGGCCGGTGCCCTGGAAGTTGCGCTGCACGCCGGTCCCCACCTGGAAGAAAGGGTCGAAGAGGCGCAATACCTCTTTCGCCGGGATCCCCTCCCCGGTGTCGCGGACGCTAATCTGCAGATAATCTCCTGCGCACTGAACGTGCAGGATAATGCAGCCGGTGTCGGTGAACTTGATCGCATTGCTCAGCAGGTTTGAGATCACCTGCTGCAGACGCATCGGGTCGCCGGACATCTGTTCCGGAACGTCCGGTTCGATAAAGCAGTACAGACCCAGCTGCTTGCGCACCACCAGCGGCAGATAGTTGGCGGAGATATGGTTCATGACCTCGCGCGGGGAAAATTCCCGCGGCTCGATCTTCAACTGCTCGGACTCGATTTTGGAGAAATCGAGAATATCGCTGATGATTTTCAGCAGCAGGCTCGAGGAGTTGTTCATCGCCGTCACCAGGCGATCGACGCCTTTCGGCAAGGCTTTAGTCTGCAGCAGATCGAGGTTACCAATGATGCCATACAGCGGGGTACGCAGCTCATGGCTGACGGTGGCAAGGAACATCGATTTCGACTGGCTGGCCTGCTCCGCCGCCTGGGCCATCTCCTGCAGCGACTCCTCCATCTTCACGCGGGCGGAAACGTCCACCAGCACGCAAATCGCCACGTTTTCATTGCGATAGCGCGAGTGGACAAAGCTAATCTGCAGGTTGGTATGGTTGCTGGTCAGCACATCGACAAAGTTGACCTGCTGGCCGCAGATAATCTGCGTCAGCCGCTGGCGGTCCTCGTGGGTCAGCATGTTCAGATAGTTGTGCGCCAGCTCGTTACTGAGAATGTTGGTCCCGTCGAGGGTGCGCAGAATACAGATCCCCACCGGGGCGGAGGCCACGATTTTGCGGTTGAACTGCTCATGCTCTTCCAGCCGTTGAGCGTCATTTTCCGCCGGGATAAAAATGCGCCGCTCATACATCCGCGCCAGCGCAAACAGCATCGCGCCGCTGAGGATATTGAGAACGATGGCGTTGATGATCAGCATGCGGATCCGCTCCAGCACCTGGTCTACCGAGACGGAATAGACGATGCTCAGGGAGGACGGCGCGAGGCTTTTCTTCAGCACCAGCTCGCGGAAACCCGTGCTGTAGCCAAACCACATTCGCTCCTGCATCCACTTCGCTTCGCTCTGGACTTTGCCTTCCGCGCCGGCCAGCGAGATCAGCGGCTGGCCGTTATCGTCGAAGATCGTCACGCTCATCGGCAGGCTGCCCGGCGTAAAGAAGCTTTCCATGCGGATGGTCTGCTCCACGCCGAGCATCGCCTGCAGGCGATTGGCCATATAGATCGGCGTCAGGGCGTAAAAGTAGCCCACCCCGGGGCGCACGCCCTGACTTATCCAGAACAGGTTGTTGCCGCGCTCGTTTTGCGGCGCATTGCGGTATTGCTCAATGCGTTGATGCAGGACTTTCAGCGCCTGATCGCGCTCAATCGGCACGTCCCTCAGGCCAAAGTTGGCCATACAGAGATTATCGCTGCCGATAAGAAAGATGCGGTTAAGGTCGTAGGCGGCGGTAAAATTATCCCGCCAGTAGCGCATAAACCACGCCAGCGATTGGAGCGAATTACGCCATGCACTACTCATTGCGCTGCAGTCGGAGTCAGGATACAGGGGTTCAAAGCTGGGGATCGCAATATCGCCGCTTTGCCCTTGCGCTACCGCATCCCCTGCCGACAGCCGGTTACCGGCGACATACTTGAGCTCTTTAATCACGTCCGCCGTACGCTGAATGTAGCGCTGGGCCTGATCGGCATTGAGATTGAGCTCCTGATGGATCTCGGCTTCCCGCTCGTGTAGCGCGTTGACGATATAAAACACAGAGACAAACGCAATCAGCAGCCACAGCAATACCGCCAGCGCTCTGAACAGATAACGTGAAACCTTCAGGGTTGTGTGGAAAGAGGCAAGATATTTCAATGTGGCGATGCTCGGCCGTCAGGGACTCAACAGAATGGGGTTAAAGTAGCGGTAAACCGGCTTTGCCGCAATGTTAATGCAAAAAGGGCCGGGAGAATACCCGGCCCCCTTTCAGAACATTTACCTGGGACGATTACTCTTCGTCTTCGGCGATGTCGTCATCGGTATCTGCTTCCGGGGCGATATCATCATCGCCTTCCGCCGCGCTACCGTCGATGGCGTCCAGCTCTTCATCGTCTACCGGCTCAGCGACGCGCTGCAGACCCACCACGTTTTCATCTTCCGCGGTGCGGATGAGGATCACGCCCTGGGTGTTACGGCCCACGATGCTCACTTCGGAAACGCGGGTACGCACCAGCGTCCCGGCGTCGGTGATCATCATGATCTGATCGCAATCATCCACCTGTACGGCGCCGACCACGGAACCGTTACGCTCGGTGACTTTGATCGAGATAACGCCCTGGGTAGCACGCGACTTGGTCGGATACTCAGCCGCGGCGGTACGTTTACCGTAACCGTTTTGCGTCACCGTCAGGATCGCGCCTTCGCCGCGCGGAATAATCAGCGAGACGACGCTGTCGTTTTCCGCCAGCTTAATGCCGCGTACGCCGGTGGCGGTACGGCCCATGGCGCGAACGGCATCTTCTTTGAAGCGCACGACCTTGCCGGCCGCGGAGAACAGCATCACTTCGTCCTGACCAGAGGTCAGATCGACGCCGATCAGCTCATCGCCTTCGTTCAGGTTCACCGCGATGATGCCAGCGGAACGCGGACGGCTGAACTCGGTCAGCGCGGTTTTCTTCACGGTACCGCTGGCGGTGGCCATAAAGACGTTAACGCCCTCTTCGTACTCGCGGACCGGCAGGATAGCGGTGATACGCTCATCGGCTTCCAGCGGCAGCAGGTTGACGATCGGACGACCGCGCGCGCCGCGGCTGGCTTCCGGCAGCTGATAGACCTTCATCCAGTACAGACGACCGCGGCTTGAGAAGCAGAGGATAGTGTCATGGGTGTTGGCCACCAGCAGGCGGTCAATGAAGTCTTCTTCTTTAATGCGCGCTGCCGATTTGCCTTTACCGCCACGACGCTGTGCTTCGTAGTCGGTCAACGGCTGATACTTCACATAGCCCTGATGCGACAGGGTGACCACCACGTCTTCCTGGTTGATCAGATCTTCGATGTTGATATCAGCGCTGTTGGCGGTGATTTCGGTACGACGTTCGTCGCCGAACTGGTCGCGGATCAGCTCCAGCTCTTCGCGAATCACTTCCATCAGACGGTCGGCGCTGCCGAGGATGTGCAGCAGTTCCGCGATCTGTTCCAGCAGCTCTTTATATTCGTCGAGCAGTTTTTCATGCTCAAGGCCGGTCAATTTCTGCAGACGCAGATCCAGAATCGCCTGAGCCTGCTGCTCGGTCAGGTAGTATTTACCCTCGCGCACGCCGAACTCTGGCTCCAGCCATTCCGGACGCGCGGCGTCATCACCGGCACGTTCCAGCATCGCCGCGACATTACCGAGATCCCACGCCTGGGCAACCAGCGCCGCTTTCGCTTCAGCCGGGGTCGGCGCGCGACGGATCAGTTCGATAATCGGGTCGATGTTGGCCAGCGCCACGGCCAGCGCTTCGAGGATATGCGCCCGGTCGCGCGCTTTGCGCAGTTCGAAAATCGTACGACGGGTCACCACTTCGCGGCGGTGGCGCACGAAGGCGGCGATGATGTCTTTCAGGTTCATGATCTTCGGCTGGCCATGGTGCAGCGCAACCATGTTGATACCGAAGGAGACCTGCAGCTGGGTCTGGGAATAGAGGTTGTTGAGCACCACTTCCCCTACCGCATCGCGCTTCACTTCAATCACGATGCGCATCCCGTCTTTATCAGACTCATCACGCAGCGCGCTGATGCCTTCCACGCGTTTTTCTTTTACCAGCTCGGCGATTTTCTCAATCAGGCGCGCTTTGTTCACCTGATAAGGAATTTCATGCACGATGATGGTTTCGCGGCCGGATTTGGCGTCCACTTCCACTTCCGCGCGCGCGCGGATGTAGACTTTACCGCGACCGGTGCGGTAGGCCTCTTCAATGCCGCGACGGCCGTTGATAATGGCGGCGGTCGGGAAATCAGGGCCAGGAATATGCGCCATCAGCCCTTCAATGCTGATGTCTTCGTCGTCGACATAGGCCAGACAGCCGTTGATCACTTCCGTCAGGTTATGCGGCGGTATGTTGGTGGCCATCCCGACGGCGATCCCGGAGGCGCCGTTTACCAGCAGGTTAGGAATTTTGGTCGGCATGACGTCCGGAATACGCTCCGTACCGTCATAGTTGTCAACGAAATCGACCGTCTCTTTGTCAAGATCGGCCATCAGCTCATGAGCGATTTTCGCCAGACGAATTTCGGTATAACGCATCGCCGCGGCGGAGTCGCCGTCGATGGAACCAAAGTTACCCTGGCCGTCCACCAGCATGTAACGCAGCGAGAACGGCTGCGCCATACGGACGATGGTGTCGTATACCGCGGAGTCGCCGTGCGGGTGGTATTTACCGATTACGTCACCAACGACACGGGCTGATTTTTTATAGGCTTTGTTCCAGTCATTGCCCAATACGTTCATGGCGTAAAGTACGCGACGGTGTACCGGCTTCAGGCCATCTCGGACATCCGGCAGCGCACGGCCAACAATGACCGACATCGCATAATCCAGATAAGAGTTCTTAAGCTCTTCCTCAATGTTGACCGGTGTAATTTCTCTCGCAAGGTCGCTCATCTAACCGCTATCCCTCTACTGTATCCCGGATTCAAAGGTCGCAAATTATAACACAGCCGCGCTAAGAGAGGTAAAGCAATACGGTTTATTCATGGCGCGCTGCTGATATACTCCCAGGTCTGAACAGAAAAGGAGTAAAAGCGCCCATGAATGCCGAAAAAACGTCGGTAGCCCCTAACGTCGATCATGCTGAAATCGCCAAATTCGAAGCCGTCGCCTCGCGCTGGTGGGATCTGGAGGGCGAGTTCAAACCGCTCCACCGCATTAATCCCCTGCGGCTGGGCTATATCGCCGAACGCTCAGGCGGCCTGTTCGGTAAAAAAGTCCTCGATGTCGGCTGCGGCGGCGGCATCCTCGCCGAGAGTATGGCGCGCGAAGGCGCGACGGTCACCGGACTGGACATGGGTGCAGAGCCGCTGCAGGTGGCGAAACTGCACGCCCTGGAGAGCGGTATTCAGGTGGAATATGTTCAGGAAACGGTTGAGGAACATGCCGCGAAGCACGCG
This sequence comes from Klebsiella sp. 1SOBk10mer, assembly GCF_046602535.1. Classification (NCBI taxonomy): domain Bacteria; kingdom Pseudomonadati; phylum Pseudomonadota; class Gammaproteobacteria; order Enterobacterales; family Enterobacteriaceae; genus Klebsiella; species Klebsiella sp. 1SOBk10mer. The sequence goes on along the minus strand of NZ_JBKIUP010000001.1, from coordinate 277,799 downwards.
CAGCAATACGATGTCGTCACCTGCATGGAGATGCTGGAGCACGTCCCTGATCCACAGTCGGTAGTCCACGCCTGCGCGCGGCTGGTGAAGCCTGGCGGTCAGGTCTTCTTCTCCACCATCAACCGCAACGGTAAAGCGTGGCTGATGGCGGTGGTCGGCGCGGAATATGTCATGAAGATGGTGCCCAAAGGCACCCATGATGTGAAAAAGTTTATCAAGCCGGCCGAACTGCTGGGCTGGGTAGATCAGACTACTCTGAAAGAGCAGCATATCATCGGTCTGCATTACAATCCGTTGACCAACACCTTCAAGTTGGCGCCGGGGGTTGATGTTAACTATATGTTGCATAGCAGCGCCAAAAAAGCGTGACGTCAGCAGCTGCGCTTATGATGATTGCGCGGCATCAAGCCGCGTGATTATTTCTTCCGATGAAGAAATCAGCACTCGATCAAATTTTCATTTTTTTTTCTGTTTTATTGACTTCTTCTCCAGGCCTTATGCGACGTGGACTTGCGGATTATTACCCTTCCGCAACCTCAATTTAACGTCAAAATCAACCCTTGTACTCAAAAGATTCCTTACTAAAATACTCACCATATAGCGTTCCTTTTATCGACAACCCCCTACATATAGTATTTATCCACAGAGTTAGTCACAACGGCCTTCTGTGGATAAACGGGGGATATTTTCTTTCACGGACAGGTAAAATCCACATGAATCAGAGTCTGCTGGTGACAAAGCGCGACGGGACCACCGAGCGCATCAATCTCGACAAAATCCATCGCGTACTGGATTGGGCGGCAGAAGGACTGAATAACGTTTCGATTTCCCAGGTAGAGCTGCGCTCGCATATCCAGTTCTATGACGGCATTAAAACCGCGGACATCCACGAAACCATTATTAAAGCCGCTGCGGACCTGATCTCCCGCGAGGCGCCGGATTACCAGTACCTCGCCGCGCGTCTGGCGATCTTCCACTTGCGTAAAAAAGCCTTCGGCCAGTTTGAGCCGCCGGCGCTTTACGATCACGTGGTGAAGATGGTCGAGAAGGGTAAATACGATCATCATCTGCTGGAAGACTACACGGAAGAAGAGTTCCAGCAGATGGACGGTTTCCTCGACCACTGGCGCGACATGAACTTCTCCTATGCTGCCGTGAAGCAGCTGGAAGGCAAGTATCTGGTACAGAACCGCGTCACCGGCGAAATTTATGAGAGCGCGCAGTTCCTTTATATTCTGGTGGCTGCCTGCCTGTTCTCTAACTACCCGCGCGAAACGCGTCTGGACTACATCAAGCGTTTCTACGACGCGGTGTCGACCTTTAAAATCTCGCTGCCGACGCCGATCATGTCCGGTGTGCGTACCCCGACCCGTCAGTTCAGCTCCTGCGTGCTGATCGAGTGCGGCGACAGCCTGGATTCCATCAACGCCACCTCCAGCGCGATTGTGAAATACGTTTCCCAGCGCGCCGGCATCGGCATCAACGCCGGCCGCATTCGCGCGCTGGGCAGCCCGATCCGCGGCGGCGAAGCCTTCCACACCGGCTGCATTCCGTTCTACAAACATTTCCAGACTGCGGTGAAGTCCTGCTCGCAGGGCGGCGTTCGCGGCGGCGCGGCGACCCTCTTCTACCCAATGTGGCATCTGGAAGTGGAAAGCCTGTTGGTGCTGAAAAACAACCGCGGTACCGACGCCAACCGCGTTCGTCACATGGACTACGGGGTGCAGATCAATAAGCTGATGTACACCCGTCTGCTGAAGGGCGGCGACATTACCCTGTTCAGCCCTTCCGACGTCCCGGGCCTGTATGACGCCTTCTTCGCCGATCAGGACGAGTTTGAGCGCCTGTACACCCAGTACGAGCAGGACGACAGCATTCGCAAGCAGCGCATTAAAGCGGTTGAGCTGTTCTCGCTGATGATGCAGGAGCGCGCCTCCACCGGCCGCATCTACATCCAGAACGTCGACCACTGCAACACCCACAGCCCGTTCGATCCGGTGGTCGCCCCGGTGCGCCAGTCTAACCTGTGCCTGGAGATCGCTCTGCCGACTAAACCGCTGGAAGACGTCAACGACGAAAACGGCGAAATCGCGCTGTGCACCCTGTCGGCCTTCAACCTCGGGGCTATCGACAGCCTCGACGAGCTGGAAGAGCTGGCGGTGCTGGCGGTGCGTGCCCTGGACGCGCTGCTCGACTATCAGGATTACCCCATCCCGGCCGCCAAACGCGGCGCAATGGGCCGCCGTACGCTGGGCATCGGCGTGATCAACTTCGCTTACTATCTGGCCAAGCATGGCAAACGCTACTCCGACGGCAGCGCCAACAACCTGACCCACAAAACGTTCGAAGCGATTCAGTACTATCTGCTGAAGGCCTCCAACGAGCTGGCTATCGAACAGGGCGCCTGCCCGTGGTTCAACGAAACCACCTATGCGCAGGGTATCCTGCCGATCGATACCTACAAAAAAGACCTGGACGGCATCGTCAGCGAATCCCTGCACTACGACTGGGAAGCGCTTCGCGAGTCCATTAAAACCCACGGCCTGCGCAACTCTACGCTCTCCGCGCTGATGCCGTCCGAGACCTCGTCGCAGATCTCCAACGCCACCAATGGCATCGAGCCGCCGCGCGGTCACGTGAGTATCAAAGCCTCGAAGGATGGGATCCTGCGCCAGGTGGTGCCGGACTACGAAAACCTGCAGAACGCCTACGAGCTGCTGTGGGAAATGCCGAACAACGACGGCTACCTGCAGCTGGTGGGTATCATGCAGAAGTTTATCGACCAGTCGATCTCTGCGAATACCAACTACGATCCGACGCGCTTCCCTTCCGGAAAAGTGCCGATGCAGCAGTTGCTGAAAGACCTGCTCAACGCCTATAAATTCGGCGTCAAAACGCTGTACTATCACAACACCCGTGATGGCGCTGAAGACGCTCAGGATGACCTGGCCCCGTCCATTCAGGACGACGGCTGCGAAAGCGGCGCTTGTAAGATCTAAGGTATTTTTGCCGGGTGGCGCTACGCTTACCCGGCCTACGATTTTGTAGGCCCGGCCAACCCATTCCCGCCGGGCAATACAGTTCAACAGGACTCACTTCAATGGCATACACCACTTTTTCACAGACGAAAAACGATCAGCTGCTTGAGCCAATGTTTTTTGGCCAGCCGGTTAACGTGGCCCGCTACGATCAGCAAAAATACGACATCTTTGAAAAGCTGATTGAAAAGCAGCTCTCCTTCTTCTGGCGCCCGGAAGAGGTTGACGTTTCCCGCGATCGCATCGACTACCAGGCGCTGCCGGAACATGAAAAACACATTTTCATCAGCAACCTGAAGTACCAGACGCTGCTCGACTCCATCCAGGGCCGCAGCCCGAACGTCGCTCTGCTGCCGCTGATCTCCATCCCGGAGCTGGAGACCTGGGTAGAAACCTGGGCCTTCTCTGAGACCATTCACTCGCGCTCGTACACCCATATCATCCGCAACATCGTCAACGATCCGGCGACCGTGTTCGACGATATCGTCACCAACGAGCAGATCCAGAAACGTGCGGAAGGGATCTCTCACTATTATGATTCGCTTATCGAGATGACCAGCTACTGGCATCTGCTGGGCGAAGGCACCCATACCGTCAACGGCAAGACCGTGACCGTCAATCTGCGCGAGCTGAAAAAGAAACTCTATCTATGCCTGATGAGCGTCAACGCCCTGGAAGCGATCCGCTTCTACGTCAGCTTCGCCTGCTCCTTCGCCTTTGCCGAGCGCAAACTGATGGAAGGCAACGCCAAAATTATCCGCCTGATCGCCCGCGATGAAGCGCTGCACCTGACCGGCACTCAACATATGCTGAACCTGCTGCGCTCCGGCAGCGACGATCCGGAAATGGCGGAAATCGCCGAAGAGTGCAAACAGGAGTGCTATGATCTGTTCGTGCTGGCGGCCCAGCAGGAGAAAGAGTGGGCGGACTACCTGTTCCGCGACGGCTCGATGATTGGCCTGAACAAAGATATTCTCTGCCAGTACGTCGAGTACATCACCAATATCCGCATGCAGGCGGTGGGCCTTGATCTGCCGTTCCAGACCCGCTCCAACCCGATCCCGTGGATCAACACCTGGCTGGTCTCCGACAACGTTCAGGTGGCGCCGCAGGAAGTAGAGGTCAGCTCTTACCTGGTCGGCCAGATCGACTCTGAAGTCGATGCCGACGATCTGAGCAACTTCCAGCTGTAATGAAGCGGATCTTCTTGAAAATCTCTGACACTCGCCTTGAGTGTCAGGATGAACACCCTTCCCTGTTGGCTGCTCTTGAATCGCATAATATCGACGTCGAGTATCAATGCCGCGCAGGCTATTGCGGCTCCTGCCGCACCCGTCTGGTCTCCGGCCAGGTTGACTGGCTGACCGAGCCGCTGGCCTTTATCCAGCCGGGCGAGATTTTGCCCTGCTGCTGCCGGGCGAAAGGCGATATTGAGATCGAGATGTAGTCTTGTCAGGTGGCGCTACGCTTACCTGACCTACTGTTCCAGGACCGGCCGTTTACGCACTGCCGCCCTGGGCTGCTGAAACTGCCGGTGTTGACGGCCTCAAAATCGCTGAGACGTTCCCGGAAGGCCGTGGCAGCCCGCATGGATGCGGGCTGAGGGCCGTGTTTTGCATGGACGCTGCCTCGGCCCGATCCGAAGCCTGCAGGGATAAGTCGAAGGGACCGCGCAGCGGCGATTTTGCTGGCCGGAGCCCGGGGGTACAGGGGGAGGCGGCGACTGGCCTCCCCCTGTGCGCTCCCTGCGCTATGAAAGGCATAACGCAGAAGAAATATCGGGAGCACAATCTTCCAGGAAATATCATAGAACAAACGTTATTCCCGGGTCGAAATCGTTGCACGCCGAGAACCGTGTCAACAAAACCGCAGTTCGTACGCCGGGTAAGGCGCAACCGCCACCCGGCTTTTTAGCGTTTAGCGTCCAGGAACTGCACCGCTTTATCCGGGAAATCGGTAAACAAGCCGTCGACGCCCGCCTGGTTATACAGCAGGTCATAGAGCTGATTAACGTTAGTCGCGTACTCCGGCAACTGATCCGCGCGCACGGTGTACGGATGCACCTGCAGATGGCTGGCGTGCGCCTCTTTCACCATCGCCGTCAACTTCACCGCCCCCGGCTTTGAGCCTTCCGCCACCAGCATATGGTAATCCGGACCAATGCCGTCGGCGTACTGTGCAATCTGCGCCATAGCCCCCGGCTTGAACATCCAGTCATAGCTGTAGTTCACCCATTGGCCATCGGCCTGTTTCTGCTGGGTTTCATTCCAGTCGGTATAGGCGATGAGCTGCACCAGATTAAGATCCATGCTCATCTTCGGCTCCAGCTCATTTTTAATGCGCTTCAGCTCGTTGGCGTCAAAGCACTGCAGATAGACCTTATCCTGCTTGCTGGTGTAGCCATACTCTTTCAGCACTTTCAGGGTGCTGGCTGCAATATCTTTGCCTTCCTGATGGTGGAACCACGGCGCTTTGATTTCTGGGTAAATACCGATGTTTTTGCCGGTGGAATGGTTCAGCCCCTGGACAAACTCAATCTCCTCTTCAAAGGTATGAATGCGGAAATCGGATTTGCCCATCGGGAAACGCCCGGGGTAGGTTTGCACGTTCTTGCCATCTTTCGGCTCAAAGCCTTCGGTAAACTTCAGCGACTTAATCTCGGCCAGGGTAAAGTCGATGGCATAGAAACGGCCATCTTGACGCGCCCGCTGCGGGAAGCGCTGAGCGACGTCGGTCACCCGGTCGAGATAATGGTCGTGCAACACCACCAGCCGGTCGTCTTTAGTCATCACCAGGTCTTGCTCAAGGTAATCCGCCCCCTGCGCGTAGGCCATCGCTTTCGCCGGCAGGGTATGCTCAGGCAGATAACCGCTGGCGCCCCGGTGGGCGATAACCATTTTTTCTGCCGCGACGACACTGGAGCACAGTGCCGAACCGACCAACATCATGCTGCTCATTAACGCGGTGAGTTTCATGTTCATCGCCGCTCCTTAGGCTTGTTTCAGCTGTTGATGATGACGGCGTTCACCGAGCATCACGATAACCAGCAGGACGACCGCCAGCACACTGCCGCCGATCATTACCATAAAGCCGCCGTCCCAGCCGAAGAAATCGACGGTGTAGCCGACGATGGCGCTCGCGGCCACGGAGCCGCCGAGATAACCGAACAGACCGGTGAAGCCTGCCGCGGTACCGGCAGCTTTCTTCGGCGCCAGCTCCAGCGCATGCAGACCAATCAGCATCACCGGGCCGTAGATCAGGAAGCCGATAATAATCATACAGGCCATATCCACGCCCGGGTTACCCGCCGGGTTCAGCCAGTACACGATGGTAGCGATGGTCACCAGGGTCATAAAGAACACGCCGGTGGCGCCGCGGTTGCCTTTAAACACCTTATCCGACATCCAGCCGCACAGCAGGGTGCCCGGGATCCCCGCGTACTCGTACAGGAAGTAGGCCCAGGAGGATTTATCCAGCGCGAAGTGCTTCACCTCTTTCAGGTAGGTCGGCGACCAGTCGAGAATGCCGTAGCGCAGCAGATAAACGAAGACGTTGGCGACCGCGATGTACCACAGCAGCTTGTTCGGCAGAATGTACTGCATAAAGATCTGCTTCGCCGTCAGCTCTTGTTCATGCTCTTCGCTGTAATCGTCCGGGTAGTCATTTTTATATTCTTCGATTGGCGGCAGGCCGCAGGATTGCGGAGTATCGCGCATCATCGCAAAGGCGAAAATCGCCAGCAGGATAGCGGCGAACGCCGGCATATAGAGCGCCGCGTGCCAGTCGTTAAACCAGGCCATACCCAACAGGAACAACAGCGGCGGGATCCCGCCGCCGACGTTATGCGCGCAGTTCCACACTGAAACAATTCCGCCACGCTCTTTCTGCGACCACCAGTGGACCATGGTACGGCCGCACGGCGGCCAGCCCATCCCCTGGAACCAGCCGCAGAGGAACAGCAGCACGAACATGATCATGATGCTCGAGGTGGCCCACGGTACGAAGCCCATCACCAGCATCACCAGCGCGGCGAGGATCAGCCCCGCCGGCAGGAAAATGCGTGGATTCGAACGGTCAGAGACCGATCCCATGATGAATTTCGAAAATCCGTAGGCAATGGAGATGCCGGAAAGGGCGAAACCGAGGTCGCCGCGGGAGAAACCCTGCTCGATAAGATAGGGCATCGCCAGGGCAAAGTTCTTACGAACCAGATAGTAAGCGGCATAACCAAAGAAGATGCCGATAAAAATCTGCCAGCGTAACCGACGATAGAGCGGGTCGATCTCCGCGGCTGGCAAACGCGCTTTATGCGCGGCGGGTTTAAAAATACTTAACATATCAGCCTCCGTGGCCCTTGCTGTTTTTTACTGACGTCACGACAACAATCCCAGATTAATCACTAACTTCGAATCTGGCCGCGATGGTAGGCGATACGTAGAGCTGATACTGTGAAACATCGCACAATTTGTTACAGAAATATGACAAAAGGTTCCAATGTGAGCACGAAATCACATAACACGCTCAAATAACGCGCGAATATGCTCGAAATCAAACAATAACCTTATAGACTGTGGCTAAATGGTGTTAAACGAAAGCAAAGGAGCTGAAGATGACGGGACGTCTGGATAGCGAGGTCATAATCATCGGCGGCGGAGCAACCGGCGCCGGTATCGCCCGCGATTGCGCCCGGCGCGGATTACGCACACTGCTCATTGAGCGTCATGATATCGCCACCGGGGCCACCGGCCGTAATCATGGGCTGTTGCACAGCGGCGCCCGCTATGCGGTGACTGACAACGAATCCGCCCGCGAATGCATCAGTGAGAACCGCATCCTGCGCCGCATCGCCCGTCACTGTATCGAACCTGCCGGCGGTCTGTTCATAACCCTGCCTGAAGACGATCTGGCATATCAGCAGACCTTTATCGCCGCCTGCCAGCAGGCTGGCATAGAGGCCACGCCGCTCTCTGCGCAGGAGGCGCTGCGCCGCGAGCCCGCCGTCAACCCGGCGCTGCTGGGGGCGGTGCAGGTTCCGGACGGCACCATTGACCCGTTTCGCCTCACCGCGGCCAATATGCTCGACGCCCGCGAACACGGCGCGCAGATCCTCACCGGCTGCGAAGTCACTGGCCTGCTGCGCCAGGGCGATCGCGTCTGCGGCGTCCAGGTGTACGACCGTCAGCTTCACCAGACCCGCACGCTGCACGCCGGGGTAGTGGTTAATGCCGCCGGGATCTGGGGGCAGCGCATTGCGGAATATGCCGACCTGCGCATCACCATGTTCCCGGCGAAGGGATCGCTGTTGATCCTCGACCACCGGATTAACAACCTGGTGATCAACCGCTGCCGTAAGCCGGCCGATGCCGATATTCTGGTGCCCGGGGATACCATCTCGCTGATCGGCACCACCTCGATGCATATTCCTTATGACGAAATTGACGACAACCGGGTCACGACCGCGGAAGTTGATACCCTGCTGCGCGAAGGCGAAAAGCTGGCGCCGGTCATGGGCCGCACCCGGATCCTCCGCGCCTACTCCGGCGTCCGCCCGCTGGTGGCCAGCGACAACGATCCCAGCGGACGCAGCGTCAGCCGCGGCATCGTCCTGCTCGACCATGCTCAGCGTGACGGCATGGAAGGCTTCATTACCATCACCGGCGGCAAGCTGATGACCTATCGCCTGATGGCCGAGTGGGCCACCGACGCCGTCTGTCGTAAGCTGGGAAACACTATCCCCTGTACCACGGCCGAGAGCCCGCTGCCCGGCTCACAGGAGCCGACGGAAAGCACCCTGCGAAAAATTATCTCCCTGCCTGGCCCGCTGCGCGGCTCTGCCGTCTACCGCCATGGCGATCGCACTCCGGCCTGGCTTGGCGACAGCCGCCAGCACCGTAGCCTGGTCTGCGAATGCGAAGCCGTCACCGCTGGTGAAGTGAAATACGCGGTGGAAAATCTGGCGGTCAACACCCTGCTCGACCTGCGCCGCCGTACCCGGATTGGCATGGGGACCTGCCAGGGGGAACTCTGCGCCTGCCGCGCCGCCGGGCTGCTGCAGCGCTTTAACGTCACCACCCCCGCGCAGTCGTTGGCCCAGCTGTCGGCGTTTCTCAATGAACGCTGGAAGGGCGTGCAGCCCATCGCCTGGGGCGACGCGCTGCGCGAAAGCGAATTCACCCGCTGGGTCTACCTCGGCCTGTGCGGACTGCCACAGGAGCATCAGGATGAAATTTGACTGCGCGATTATCGGCGGCGGACTGGCCGGTCTGCTGTGCGGCCTGACGCTGAATCAGTCCGGCCTGCGCAGCGTTATCATCAGCCGCGGGCAAAGCGCGCTGCATTTTTCCTCCGCGTCGTTAGATCTGCTCTCGGCGCTGCCGAACGGCGATAACGTCACTGACCTCGCGCAAGGTCTGCAGCAGCTCGCTGAACTGCTTCCTGAGCACCCTTATTCCCGGCTCGGTGCCGGGGCGGTGCTCGAATACGCTAAACAGACTGAAGCCCTGCTGACCACCTGCGGGGCGGTGATGCAGGGCGACGCGCACCACCCGCACCGGCGAGTAACGCCGCTGGGGACGCTGCGCGCGGCGTGGCTATCGCCGCAGGAGGTTCCTGTCGCGCCACTCCCCCGACAAGGGGTCTGCCTGGTGGGGATCAGCGGCTTTGCCGATTTTCAGCCGCATCTCGCCGCCGCCGCGCTCGGGCAAACCGGCGTTACCGCCGTGGCGGCGGAAATCGAGTTACCGCTGCTGGATGTGTTGCGTGACAACCCCACCGAATTTCGCGCCGCCAATATCGCCCGCCTCCTCGACGATGAAAACCACTGGCCTGCCCTGCACGCGGCGCTGCTGCCCCTGGCGCAGCAGCATGAGCTGCTGATCATGCCCGCCTGCTTTGGTCTCGCCGACGATCGCCTGTACCACTGGCTGCAGGCGCGCCTGCCCTGCCCGCTGCGTCTGCTGCCGACGCTGCCGCCTTCGGTTCCCGGGATGCGCCTGCACAGTCTGCTGCAGCGGCAGTTTATTCGCGGCGGCGGCACCTGGCTTGCCGGCGATGAAGTGGTGAACATCAGCCATCGACAGGGCGCCGTCGAGGCCGTCTGGACGCGAAATCACGGCGATATTGCGCTGCGTCCGCGTTTTACCGTGCTGGCCAGCGGCAGCTTTTTCAGTAACGGTCTTGTCGCCACGCGGGAGAGCGTGCGCGAACCCATTCTTGGTCTCGATCTGCAACAGACCCTGCCGCGCGACGACTGGTACCAGCGGGACTTCTTTGCCTCCCAGCCGTGGCAGCGCTTCGGGGTGAAAACCGATGCCCTGCTGCGTCCCCTGCTGGGCGGGCAGCCGTTCAGCAATCTGTTCGCCATCGGTTCACTGCTCGGCGGGTTCGATGCCATTCAGCTCGGCTGCGGCGGCGGGGTCTGTGCCGTCACCGCGCTGCACGCCGCCAGACAGATCCACGCTCTTGCCGGAGGCCGGCCATGAACGATACCCGTTTTGAAAGCTGCATTAAGTGCACGGTCTGTACCACCACCTGTCCGGTTAGCCGGGTCAATCCGCGTTATCCCGGGCCGAAACAGGCGGGGCCGGATGGCGAACGCCTCCGCCTGAAGGATGGCGCGCTTTACGATGAGGCGCTCAAGTACTGCATCAACTGCAAGCGCTGTGAGGTGGCCTGCCCGTCGGATGTGAAAATTGGCGATATCATTCAACGCGCCCGGGCACAGTACGGCCAGCAAAAGCCGACCCTGCGCGACGCCATCCTCAGCCATACCGACCTGATGGGCACCCTTTCCACCCCCTTTGCCCCACTGGTTAATGCCACCACCGGCTTAAAACCGGTACGCCGCCTGCTCGACGCAGCGCTCCATATCGATCATCGCCGCACGCTGCCGAAATATGGCTTCGGTACCTTCCGCCGCGCTTACCGCCAGCTCGCGGCCCACCAGACGCAGTACCCTGAGCAGGTGGCCTTCTTTCATGGTTGCTACGTCAACTATAACCACCCGCAGCTGGGCAAGGACCTGATTCGCGTCGTCAATGCGCTGGGCACCGGCGTGCAGTTGTTATCAAGGGAAAAATGCTGCGGCGTGCCGCTGATCGCCAACGGCTTTTTTGACAAAGCACGTAAGCAGGCGCTGAGCAACGTCGCCGCGATGCGGGAAAACGCGCTGCCGATCATTGCCACCTCTTCGACCTGCACCTTTACCCTGCGCGATGAATACCCTCACCTCCTGGATGTTGACAACAGCGACCTCCGCGACCGAGTGGAACTGGCCACTCGCTGGATCTGGAAACAACTGGATAGTGGCAAAACGCTGCCGCTGCGCCGGCTGCCGCTGAAGGTGGTCTATCACACCCCGTGCCATATGGAGAAAATGGGCTGGTCGCTGTATACCCTCGAACTGCTGCGGCTGATCCCCGGCCTGCAGCTGGAGGTGCTGGATTCCCAGTGCTGCGGCATCGCCGGCACCTACGGGTTTAAGACTGAGAATTACGCGGTATCCCAGGCTATCGGCGCCCCGCTGTTCCGTCAGATTGAGGAGAGCGGAGCCGACATCGTCGTCACCGACTGCGAGACCTGCAAATGGCAGATAGAAATGTCCACCAGCAAACGCTGCGAACATCCGCTAGCGGTGCTGGCGCAGGCGCTCGCCTGAGTCCGGCGCCAGCCTGCGCCGTCAATAGCTCGCTTTCCCCTGCGGCTGAGCGCTGGCGGATTTAAACATCGCCAGCCGGCGGTCCAGCGCCTCGGTGTAGAGCATGGTATCGACCCCGACGGCGACGAAATTGGCCCCCCAGGCGAGACATTTTTCCGCCATCGCCGGGTCGACCGCCAGAAATCCGGCCGCTTTTCCCGCCGCGCGAATGCGCCGGATGCTCTGCTCAATCACCCGCTGCACGTCAGGATGGCCGGCATCGTCCGGGTGCCCCAGCGAAGCGGAGAGATCCGCCGGACCGATAAACACCCCGTCAATGCCCTCCACCTCGAGGATAGCGTCCAGATTTTCCAGCGCGGTTCGGCTCTCTACCTGAATCAGCAGACAGAGCTCGTCATTCGCCTCCGCCATATAATTCTCCACTCTGCCCCAGCGTGCCGCCCGGGCCACGCCGGCGCCCACGCCGCGGCTACCGACGGGAGGATAACGGGTTGCCGAGACGACTTCCCGCGCCTGCTCGGCGGTATCGACCATCGGCACCAGCAACGTTCTGGCGCCAATATCCAGCACCTGTTTTATCAGGCTGCGGCTGCCCTCCACCGGTCGGATCACCGGCTGACTGGCATAGGGAGCGATGGCCTGGAGCTGATGATAAAGGTCCTGAATGGTGTTCGGGGCATGCTCGCCGTCGATCAGCAGCCAGTCATATCCTGAGGTGGCGGCAATCTCCGCCATATAGGAGGAGGTCGAGCTCAGCCACAGGCCAATTTGCGTCTCACCGCGTAATAATCCACGTTTGAAGGGGTTAGATAATAGTGCGTTCATAGCGATTCCTTTAATCAATGCTGTACGCTGCCGCGCTGAGGAACCGCGCGGGTGAGGCTTAATGAGAAGATGATGATCACCCCGACGATGGCCACGCCGGCCAGGGTTAACAGTCCGGCGGCGCTGCTGGCGAACAGCGTTTCGGCCTGCACGCGAACGATTGGCGCCAGAAAGCCGCCGATGGCGCCAAACAGGTTAACGAAGCCAATCCCGGCGGCCAGCGCCGTGCCGGAGAGCAGCTGCGTCGGCATCGTCCAGAAGACCGGCTGCACGGCAATCACCCCAACCGCCGCCACGCACAGCGCGATGATAGCCAGCACCGGCGCCACCAGCCCGGAAACCGCAATCCCGACCGCTGCCGCCAGCAGCGTCAGCGCGGCAATATTGCGCCGCTCGCCGGTGCGATCGGAGTAGCGAGGGATAAGCCAGGTGCCGAACAGTGCCGCCACCCATGGGATAGCCGTCACCACCGACGCAATGAAGCCGACTTTGGTGCCCAACAGCGCGGCGACCTGAGTAGGCAGGAAGAAAATCAGGCCATAGACCGCCACCTGAATGGTCATGTAAATCAGCGCCAGCTGCCAGACCCGCCCGTTACGCAGCGCATCGGACAGGCGCGAGGTGACCTTTTTCTCCTCCTCTCGCGCCAGCTCGCCGATCAGCGCCTGTTTCTCCGCAGCGCTCAGGAAGCGGGCATGCTGCGGCGAATCGTCCAGCCAGAAGAAGGTGAACGCTCCCGCGGCGACAGCAAGCAGGCCTTCAATCACAAACATCCAGAACCAGCCGGGATGGCCCATAAACCCATGCATCTCCAGCAGTGCGCCGGATAAAGGCGAACCGAGCGTCAGCGCCAGCGGCGCCCCCATATAAAAAAGCCCCATAATGCTGGCGCGGTTTTGCTGGGGAAACCACTGTGAAGTGAGGTAGATCATGCCGGGGAAGAAGCCCGCCTCCGCCGCGCCCAGCAGGGTGCGTACCAGCAGGAATTTCGCTTCCGTATCCGCCCACGCCATCGCCGCCGACAGCACGCCCCACAGCAGCGTGGTGCAGCCGATCCATTTTCTGGCGCCGAATTTGCGCATCAGCAGGTTGGCAGGTACCCCGAGAAAGGCATAGACCACAAAGAAAATCCCCGCCCCCAGCGCATAGGCTTCGTTGCTGAGGCCCGTATCCAGCTGGTAGGTCTCTTTGGCGAAACCGATATTCGAACGGTCAAGAAACGCCAGCACGTACAGCGCCAGCATAAAGGGGATTAAGCGGGCGCGGTTTTTCTTCACCACGCTCTCCAGCAGTGTGTTGCTCATCATAATATCCTCAGGCGTGGGCCGCCGGGCGGCCCGGGGGATCAGTGTTGATAAGGACGTTTCAGGTTGCAGTCGCGATTGAGTTCGACGCCAAAACCGGGTTTATCCAGTACCGATTTATGAATGCGCCCCCTCTCAGGCACCGGCTCGCCGAGCAGGATCGGGTCGAACTGCGGACGCAGCGTGGCGCAGTCCGGACTGGTCATCAGAAACTCGCTGAACGGCGTGTTGGTGAAGGTGATCACCGCATGATGTGAGTACACCGACGAGCCGTGCGGCACCACCAGCTGCCCGCGCGCTTTAGCAATAGCCGCTATCTCCACCAGCGTGGTTAAGCCGCCGCACCAGCCGACGTCGGGCTGCATAATATCAATCCCGGTCTCCGACAGGGTGCGGAAGGACTGCAGGGTGCCGTGGTGCTCGCCGCTGGTCACCATCATCCCGGCGGGCGCCTGGCGCTTCAGCTCGCGATAGCCTTCATACTGCTGCGGCGGCAGGCACTCCTCGATCCACTTGAGGTTGTAAGGGGCGCAGGCATGGGCAAGTTTGGTGGCATAGTTAACGTCCTGGCTCATCCAGCAGTCCAGCATTAACCAGAAATCCGGGCCGCATTTTTCGCGCATGTCCGCCACCATGGCGACGTCTTTGCGGATCCCGGCGTCGCCATCGTGCGGCCCCCAATGGGTGGGCATTTTGCCGCCGATAAAGCCCATCTCCTGCGCCAGATCCGGACGAGCGCCGGTAGCATAGAACTGGATTTCGTCACGCACCGCTCCGTCCAGCAGTTTGTAGACCGGCAGGCCAACCACTTTCCCGAACAGATCCCACAGCGCGAGGTCGACACAGGAGATAGTGTTCATCACCAGACCGCCGGATCCTGCGTAGTAGAGGGTGGCGTTGAGCATCTGGTCATGGATCAGTTTGATATCGCTGACGCATTTGCCTTCGATAAAGCGGTTGAGATGTTTTTCGACGATAAAGCAGCCCATCTCTCCGGCCGTCGACACGGCAAAGCCGGTCTGCCCGTTGTCAGCCTCCACTTCCACAATCAGCGTGCCCAGCACGTTGATGCCAAACGACTGGCGGGACTGCTCATACTGTTTATATTTGCTCATCGGGGTAGCGATATGATCGTCAATCCAGTGGTTAGCCCCCTGATCGTGGTAATCGCCGCCGCCGGCGCCCTGCTCTGCCGTGGCGCCGCCGGTAAACCAGGCACGGACATGTTTAATTTTCGGTAGGGTCATGGTGTTCTCCTTATGATGAGGCGAGTTGTTCGAAGGGGCTTTTCCACCCCAGCAGTCGTGAAATATCTTTCGCGCAGGCAATCGCCTTACCTGCCAGATAATCGCGATTGTCTTCATTGATTTGCAGACGGGTGCCCACCACCGAGATGGCGGCGGTCAGGTCGTTATTGGCGTTAAACACCGGCGCGGCCACGCAGCGCACATCCGGGTAGTCCTCGCCATTATCAAAGCTCCAGCCCCGGGCGCGGATCCGCCCCAGCTCCTCCCGCAGCTGTTGAGCATTGCTGATGGTCGTTGGCGTAGCCCGCTCCCACTGCAGGTCTTCGATAATCGACGCCTGAACGCTGGCGGGCTGCCAGGCCAGCAAACATTTGCCGATCCCGGAGCGATAAAGCGACAGGCTCTTACCTTCGTGCGAACGCACGCTAATGGTGGCGGGTGATTCAATTTTCAGAATGTAGTAGGCGTTACCGTGATCGATAATGCCCAGATGGCAAAGCAGGCCGCACTCATCCATCAGCCGGGTCAGGCGTGGACGCGCCAGCTCGCGCAGGTCCATTTTGCTTAGCGCCTGCCCGGCCAGCTCCACCAGCTTGGTCCACAGGCAGTAGTTATCCTGATTATCCATACTGATGAAGCGCTGCTTTTTCAGCTCGCCCAGCAGCAGATAAACCGTGCTTTTCGGGATCCCCAGTTCGGCAATGATGGTGGCTGCGCTGCAGGGACCAATCCGGCTAATTAAATTGAGGATCTCAATCGCGCGGGTCAGCGCCGGGACTTTCGTTGATTCCAACATACTGGACTCCAATCCTGAATACTGGAATCAGTGTTGCGGTTGTCCGGGCGGTAAAGTGTGAGCGACATCGCGGGGCAATCGCTTTCCCGTATGCTGGACCGTTCGCAGCGGAAAATTGCGACTTAACGCACAGAATTTTTTCAGGAGAGTACAACAGGCTGGACAACCGGCGCCCGGGAGAAGCCCGTGCGCCGGGAAACGACTTACAGCGAGAGGGAATCCACCACGTTAATCCAGCCATGTTCGCTGGCCAGCGGTTGGCCATTCAGCCAGCGACGCAGCAGGTTTAATGCCATCATGGCGCAGACTTCCTGGCGTACCGCCAGGCTGTGGCGGGTGACGCTGAACTTCACCCGCAGCGCGAAGGTGCCGTCCGGGGTGGCCAGGGCCACGTTAAGATGATCGTTCTCCTGGCCGCTCACCGCCAGGGCCAGGCCGGCAAAATGGTTAATGCGCCGCTCGGCCGCCCAGCGGGCCGCCTGCGCCAGCGTCTCCTCCTGCGCCGGGACCACTTCGCTGGCCAGCAGCGGCGCGCCGGCGCGGGACAGCTGGAGCGCCAGCAGACCGCCGGTAAACTGCTCGCTGAGCGTCAGGCTCAGCTGCCGCTCCTGCAGGCAGCGTGCAATCTGCGCCGGTAACCCTTCAGTGCCTTCGAAAATCAGGCTGTCGCCAGCCACTTTACGCACTTCCGGCCACAGAGCCAGCATGGCGTCACGCTGCTCAGCCGGTCCGGTCAGCTTCAGCTCAATGATCGGCATCGACGAGCGGTAGCCCATCACGACGCCAGGCGGTAACGTCAGCGGATTGAGGCTTTGCGCCAGCTCGCTCTCCGAGCGGCCAAAGGTGGTCAGACGCAGGCATACCGGCGGCTCCGGCAGCGTAAAGCGCTGGCGCAGACGCGGTAAAATCTCCTGCTCGACCATCACTTTAAATTCAGAGGGTACGCCGGGGGTGAAAAACATCAGGCAGCGATTGAGCTGGATGGCAAAGCCGCAGGCCGTGCCCACCGGGTTATTGATCATCTCGGCGCTGGCGGGGATTTCCGCCTGCTTACGGTTGCTTTCCGCCATCGGCCGCCCGCGTTCAGCAAAGAAGCGGGTCATTGTTTCCAGCCACTCCGGATGCAAAATAAGTCCTTCGCCTTTCGCGGTGGCCGCGGCCAGCGCGCTCAGGTCGTCGCTGGTGGGGCCGAGGCCGCCATTGACGATCAGCACATCCGCCTGTTCGCTGCGTTCGCGCAGAATCGCCACCAGCGCATCGAGATCGTCGCCGACGGTATGACGGCGCGTTAATGGTAAACCCTGATTAAAAAAGAAATCCGCCAGCCATGCTGCATTGGTGTCAACGATTTGACCATGCAACACTTCATCGCCAGTGGACAGCATTTCCACATTCAACATTGCTCACTCCTTGCCTGCCAGGTGGCAAATACTATAACGCAAAGCGGGAGGCTGACGAGGAGGAAAATCTGGCGCGGCAAGAAGATACCGCGCCGGAGGAGATTAGAAGCTGGCGCTGGCGCCGATGTACGGGCCGTCGGCGATGGTGTTATCACGGTTGCCATCTTTACCCGCCAGGTTCAGATAGCGATAGCCCGCCTGGATGCTGAGCGGACGCATAATGGTCCAGCTGGCGCCGACGTTGGCTTCCTGATAGCTGTCAATGCCGCTGGAGAGGGAATCCGGAGAGTAGTAGTAGTCGCCATACAGACGGAAGCTGTCGCCGATTTTCCACTGCAGGCCGCCGCCGACCGCTGCCGCATAGCCTTCATCACCCTGTTTCGGGTTGGTGTATACCCCTTTACCACCCACGGTCGCGAGGAACGGCCCCAGCGGAATATTCAGGCCCAGGCCTAAACCCGCGGCGTCGCCGTCGTTATCGCTGTGCAACCAGTTACCCGAAACAGCCAGACCGGTGGACTCGGTGCCGAAGCCGACCCCAAGGTTGGTGTAATGCTCGCCTGCTTCGCCGGTAACGCTGATCGCATGGGCCGCCGAAGAAACCAGCATGACGCCAGCCAGCGCCATAAAAATGCTTTTTTTCATTATTTACTCTATCCAGAAAATTAAAATCAAAGAAGTCCCGAAAAAACCCGAAAATTCTACTGCGCACTCGTCAGGAATCAATGACCTGGCGAAATGATTTTTCACAAGAGTGTAACCAGTTGCGTCTTTTTACGGCATCGGACGTTGCCGGTGCGGGGCGTCGGGAATTCAGCGTCATTCATATTGATGTTTAATATGATTTACGCAAAATACATTGACGTTAAAAGGGGCACACCGCACGATCGGCGCGGCGAGGGGGAATTCGTCGCCCTTTCCATGGCGGTGCTCCATACGGTTATTTTCGCTTAACGTAGCACTCGACAAGGCCAGGGCTTTATTTCTGTTGCGATTTACCGAGGCGGCTCGCAAACTGTTTCATCAGCCTACCGCCCTATCCCCTGAAGGAGAAAAACCATGCGTCAAAGGACGATTGTTTGCCCGCTAATCCAAAATGATGGCCATTACCTGTTGTGCAAGATGGCTGCCGACCGCGGCGTTTTTCCCGGACAATGGGCCTTATGCGGCGGCGGCGTAGAGCCTGGGGAACGTCTTGAAGAGGCGCTGCGCCGGGAAATCCGCGAAGAGCTCGGCGAAAAACTCATCCTTACCCATATTGCGCCGTGGAGCTTCCGCGATGATACCCGCGTTAAAACTTACCCCGACGGGTGCCAGGAAGCGATCTATATGATCTATCTGATCTTCGACTGCGTCAGCGCCAATCGTGACGTGACGATCAACGAGGAGTTTGACGATTACGCCTGGGTGAAAGCGGATGAGCTTAAAAACTACGATCTCAACGCCGCCACCCGCCTGACCCTGAGCATGAAGGGGCTACTCTAACGCCACGGTCGGCAGGCGCAGCGTCGCCTTCAGTCCGCCCAGGCTTTCGCTGCGCGAAAGCTGCAGGTGGCTACGATGCAGACGCGCGATATCGTTTACCAGCGCCAGCCCCAGACCGGCGCCGGGTATCGCGCCCGCGTTATCGAGGCGGCGAAACGGCATCAGCGCCTGGTGTACCTGCTGGTCGTCAATTCCCGGGCCGCTGTCTTCCACGCTGAGCAGCACGGCGTCGCCGTCGCGATGCAGGCTAAGCGTGACCGTACCATATTCCGGGGTATAGCGAATGGCATTGTCGAGCAGGTTAGCGCACAGTTCCCCCAGCAGAACGCTATCGCCTGCCACCTGTACCGCCGACTGCTCGCCCTCATAGCCAAGATCGATATGTTTGCTCCGCGCTTGCGCAATACGCGAAAAGCAGCTGTTGCACACAATTTCCGGCAAGTTAATCACCGCAAACGCCTGATCCCGCTGTTTTACCGTCGCCAGCTGCAGCAACCGCTCCGTTAACAAGACCGTATCGTCCAGCGTGGCGCGCATCGCCTGCAGGCTTTCGCGCCACAGTTGCGGATCGTCGCTGGCCAGCGCAACCGAAGCCTGCGTTTTCAGCACCGCCAGCGGGGTTTTCAGCTGATGGGACGCATCGGCGCTGAAGCGTTCCTGACGGGAGATCATCACCCGCAGGCGGTCGATATAGCGGTTGAACGCGACAATCAGCAGCCGCGTTTCAGACCAGGGCAGCAGCTCCGGCAGCGGCGTCAGCAGGCCGGGTTCACGGCGCACCATCAGCGCGGAGAGCTGGCGCATGGGCCGCAGCACGCGGCGCAGCAGCCAGGCTGCCAGCACCAGCGTCAACAGGACCAGTAAGCCCTGCGACACCCAGGATGAGAAGAGTAATTGTCCAGCCAGCCAGCGGCGGGACTGCAGCGTTTCGGCAATATAGATCTCCGCCATGCCCACGATGCCCCCTTCGTTGATGGGCTGCAGCAGGCGCGCCACGCGAATTGCCTGACCGCGATATTCGGTATGATAAAACCATGCCAGCGCCGGATAGAGCTGAGTTCGCGAGGTGGAGGGCGGCATCGCGGGCAGATCGTCATAGCCGGAAATGACCTTCCCCTGCGGGTCAAGCACCTTGTAATAGAGGCGATCGTTCATGTTGAGCTCGAAGCTGTCCAGCACCACCCAGGGCACATTCACCTCCAGTTGTCCTCCGCGAACCACCAACCGCTCGGCCACCGTCCGCGCCGACGACAGCAGGGTACGATCGTAGGCTTGCGTCGCCGCCTGCAGCGCGCTGACGTAGCTATTAAACGCGGAGAGTCCCCACAGCAGAACCAGCGGCAGGCCGAGAAACAGCAACAGTTGGGCATAGAGCGATTGCGGCTTACCCCATCTCATGGCGCTCGCACTCAAGCAGATAGCCTAACCCGCGCAGGGTGGTTATACGCACATTGCTCGCCTGAAGTTTCTTGCGCAGACGGTGAATATAGAGTTCGATGCTTTCCGGACTGACGTCGTCGCTAAGACTGAACACCTGTTCGAATAACTGCTGGCGCGAAACCGGGCGGGTGCGGCGAAACATCAGCACCTTCAATAACGCCAGCTCGCGCGGCGTCAAAGACAGCATCTGGCCACGGAGTAAAAAATAGCCTTCGTCACAATACGCCAGCTCACCAAGCTGCTGCACCTCATGCACCTGCCCTTCGCTGCGCCGGAGCAGCGCCCGCAGGCGGGCGTCAAGCTCTTCCAGCTCAAAGGGCTTGGGTAAATAGTCATCCGCGCCGGCATTTAAACCTTTCACCCGGTCCGCTACCGCGCTGCGGGCGGTCAGCAACAGCACCGGCAGAGTCTGCCCGCGCTTGCGCAGCCGCTGGACCACTTCAAGGCCATCGTACCCCGGCATACCGATATCCAGCACCGCCAGCGCATATTGCTCGCTTTGCAGCAGATGGTCGGCCGCACGCCCGTCAGCGACGCAATCCACGGCAAAACCGCCCTGCACCAGCGCTTTTTCCAGCCAGTGAGCTAGCTCACGGTTATCCTCGGCTAATAAGAGACGCATATCACATCCTGTAACGTTGCTGCCGCATTGAAAGGGAAATGAAAGGTAACTGTTTTAACAATCATGCAACCGAATCGCCATATGTCGGTTCACATAATCAAAAAAACCTGCCCTGTACCTGCTGAGGAAGCCTATGAAAACGCCATTTCTCCGTCATCTGAGCGCCATCGCGCTGTGCCTCTGTACCACATCCGCCTTCGCCGCGGAGGCCCCGTCCCGCACCGAATGTATCGCGCCTGCTAAACCGGGCGGCGGCTTTGACCTGACCTGTAAGCTGATTCAGGTGAGCCTGATGGAAACCGGCGCCATCGAAAAACCGATGCGCGTCACTTATATGCCCGGCGGCGTGGGCGCGGTGGCCTACAACGCCATTGTCGCCCAGCGCCCGGCAGAGCCGGGGACCGTCGTCGCCTTCTCCGGCGGCTCGCTGCTAAACCTGTCGCAGGGTAAATTCGGCCGTTACAGCGTCGATGACGTGCGCTGGCTGGCGAGCGTCGGCACCGACTACGGCATGATCGCCGTGCGCGCCGATTCGCCATGGAAAGATCTGAAATCGTTTATGACCGCGTTGGAGAAAAACCCCTCCAGTATCGTGATTGGCGCCGGGGCCTCTATCGGCAGTCAGGACTGGATGAAAGCGGCGCTGCTGGCGCAAAAAGCCAACGTCGACCCGCATAAAATGCGCTATGTCGCCTTTGAAGGCGGCGGCGAGCCGGTGACCGCGCTGCTCGGTAACCATGTGCAGGCAGTCTCCGGCGATCTCAGCGAGATGGTGCCCTATCTGCAGGGTAATAAAATCCGCGTGCTGGCGGTCTTCTCCAGTGAACGACTGCCGGGCGCGCTCGCCGATGTCCCCACTGCAAAAGAGCAGGGCTACGACCTGGTCTGGCCGATTATTCGCGGTTTCTTTATGGGCCCGAAAGTCAGCGACGCCGAGTACCAGTGGTGGGTCGATGAATTCACTAAACTGCAGCAAACCGAAGCGTTCAAAAAGCAACGTGAACTGCGCGGCCTGTTTGAATTCAATATGAACGGCAAGGCGCTCGATACCTACGTTAAGCAGCAGGTCAGCGACTACCGCGAACAGGCGAAAGCCTTTGGCCTGGCAAAATAAACCGCGGAGGCGCTCATGAGCGATCGTATTTTTGCCGGAGTATGGCTGTTGTTATGTACTGGCGGTCTGTTTATCGCCTGGCAGATCCATAGCGAATACTCCTATGAACCCGTCGGCCCGCGCCCCTTCCCGCTCGGGATCATCGGCCTGATGCTGCTGTGCTCGGCGTTAATGCTGCTGCGTCGCCCGGACGCCGTCGAGTGGCCGGGACGGCATGTGCTGCAGCGTCTGCTGACCATGGTCGTGGTGCTGGTGGTGTACGCCTGGGGATTTGAATGGCTCGGTTTTCCGTTGGCCACCGCGCTGCTGACGGCGATCATTGGTCTGCTGTTCGGCGCGACGCTGCCGGCGGCGGGCATTGCCGGCGTCGCGATGGGCGTGTCGTTATGGTACGCCTTCGACACCCTGCTCGATGTCACCCTGCCCCTCGGCATCTGGTTTAATTAACGGAGGCGTTTATGGATACCTGGATCTATCTCTCGCAGGGCTTCGCCGTCGCCATGACGCCGGAGAACCTGCTGATCGCCCTGATCGGCTGCTTTGTCGGGACTATCGTCGGCCTGCTGCCGGGGCTGGGCCCTATCAACGGCGTGGCGATCCTGCTGCCGCTGGCTTTCGCCCTTCACCTGCCCGCGGAATCGGCGCTGATCCTGCTGGCGACGGTCTATATCGGTTGCGAATACGGCGGGCGAATCTCATCGATTCTGCTGAACGTGCCCGGCGATGCCGCCGCCATTATGACCGCCCTCGACGGCTATCCGATGGCCCAGCAGGGTCGCGGCGGCGTTGCGCTGTCGATTTCCGCCGTCAGTTCCTTCTTTGGCTCACTGATCGCCATCGGCGGCATTATTTTGTTCGCGCCGCTGCTCGCCCAGTGGTCGCTGGCGTTCGGTCCCGCGGAATACTTCGCGCTGATGGTCTTCGCCATCGCCTGTCTTGGCAGCATGATGGCGCAGAACCCGCTGAAGTCGTTCCTCGCGGCGTTAATCGGCCTGGGTCTGGCGACGGTGGGAGTAGACGCCAATACCGGGGTTTACCGCTTCACCTTCGACAGCGTCCATCTCTCCGACGGCGTGCAGTTTATTGTGGTGGTGATCGGCTTGTTCTCGGTTTCGGAGATCCTGCTGATGCTGGAGAGCACCAGCGGCGGACAAACCCTGGTGCGGAAAACCGGACGGATGCTGTTTAACACCAAAGAGGCCGCACAGTGCGTCGGCGCGACGCTGCGCTCCTCGGTGGTGGGTTTCTTCGTCGGTATTCTGCCCGGCGCCGGGGCGACCATCGCCAGCGCCATTACCTACATGACGGAGAAAAAACTCAGCGGTAACAGCGATAACTTCGGCAAGGGAGATATTCGCGGCGTGGCGGCGCCGGAAGCGGCTAATAACGCCTCCGCCTGCGGTTCCTTTATTCCCATGCTGACGCTCGGCGTGCCAGGGTCCGGCACCACCGCGGTGATGATGGGCGCGCTGACGCTGTATAACATTACGCCCGGCCCGGCGATGTTCACCGAACAGCCGGATATCGTCTGGGGGCTGATTGCCGCCCTGCTGATCGCTAACGTGATGCTGCTTATCATGAACATTCCGTTGATCGGCCTGTTCACCCGTATGCTGACCATTCCGCTGTGGTTTCTGGTCCCGGCCATCGCCGCGGTCTCCGCCGTCGGCGTTTACGCGGTACACAGCACCACTTTTGACCTGTTGCTGATGGTGGGGCTTGGCGTGCTTGGCTACATCATGCGCAAAATGCACTTCCCGATGTCGCCGCTGATCCTTGGCTTCGTGCTGGGGGAGATGCTGGAGCAGAACCTGCGTCGCGCGCTGTCCATCAGCAACGGCAACCTGGCGATCCTGTGGCAAAGTGGAGTGACCAAAACGCTGCTGGTGCTGGCCATCGCCGTGCTGGTGGTGCCGCCGCTGCTGCGTCTGCGGCGTAAACAGCGCCAGCGTCGCGCCGAAGCCAATATCGGCTAAGCCGGCGAATTGACCCATTCGCGCAGCGCCCGGCGCGAGATCTTAATCCCACCGTTCTTTAACGTTTCCGGCAGCCGCAGCCAACGCACCGGCTGCTGGAAACGCGCCAGCCGCTCCGCGCTCCATGCCGCCAGCACGCTCATTTCGCAGCCATCATCGCATTCCACCACCGCGACCGGACGCTGGCCATATTCCGCATCGTCCAGCGGCACGACAAACGCCTGTTGTATCTGCGGATGCGCCACGATGATCCGTTCCACCTCCTCAGGCTGGATCCCTTCCCCACCGCTGAAAAAGAGATTATCCAGGCGCCCGAGGAGAGTGAGCCGTCCATTGATGATCTCGCCGCGATCGCGGGTGGCAAACCACCCTTCGTCGTTGGTCAATGGCAACAATTGACCGTCGCGCCAGTAGCCCGCGGCCATACTCGCCGCCCGCAGCCAGACCTCGCCGGCAACGATTTTCATCTCCCGCCCCGGCAACGGCGCGCCCACATCCGCCGCGCCGTCGGCCTCTTTGGCGCAGACGGTGGAAGCAAATTCGGTCAGGCCATAGCCGCAGTAGGTGCGTACCCCCTGCCCCCGCGCCCGCTCGGTCAACTCGACGGGGATCGCCGCGCCGCCAAGCAGCACCGCCTTGAGGGAGAGCGCAGCACCGTCATTCAGCAGGCGCCACAGCTGAGTCGGCACCAGCGAAGCGTGGGTGCAGCCCTGCAGCATCTGCGCCAGCGGCTGTTTATCGCGCACCGTCAGCCGCGCGCCGGCCAGCAGCCAGCGCCACATAATCCCCTGGCCGGAGACATGAAACAGCGGCAGCGACAGCAGCCAGTCATCTTCTGCGGCAAACGGCATCAGCGCCAGCACGCCGGCGGCGCTGGCCAGATGGGCGCTGGCATCATGCACTGCAGCCTTCGGCAGACCGGTCGACCCCGAGGTCAGCGTCATTGAGGCGGAACGATCCCCGCGCCACGGCACAGCATGGGTTCCCGCTGCCGCCTGCAGGGTTAACGCCGGTAAATCCCCCGGCAGCGCATCGCCGTTAAGCACCAGCTGATGCTGGACGGTCAACGCTGGCAGCAGTTCCTGCAGCAACGCTGCGGGCAGCTGCGGATTCAGCGGCAGCACCCGCGCGCCGCACTGCAGCAGCGCCAGCCAGGCCAGCAGCGTCGAGGGCTGGTTAAAAGCCTGCAGCGCCAACCCGTGACCTGCCGTTACGCCCTGCGCGGCAAAGCCGGCCGCCAGCGCGTCAACGTGGTCGCACAGGTCGCGCCAGGTCAGCGGCTGGTCATTCAGGCGCAGCGCCTGCGCCTCTCCGCGCCGCTGGCGCCAGTGGCGCCAGGGCCAGTCGCAAAAGGTCACAACAGCGCCTCCAGCGTATCCATGTTGATCATCGGCAGGGTGCTTTCCGGCCACGGCCGTACCAGCTGGGCGCTCATCAGCGACAGGGTGTCCAGTCCGGGGATGGTCTGCGGCGTCAGCCAGGCGGCAACCCGCGCCAGCTGAGTTAACCCGAGGCTGGACTCGATCGACGAACTGATCACCGCGCTCAGCCCCAGCGCATGGGCCGCGGCGACCTGCTGCTGAACCTGGTGTAAACTGCCGGTTAGCGTCGGCTTAATCACCACCGCGCGCACGCCCGGCTCGGCGACGAAGCGAAAATCCGCCTCGCGCAGGCTTTCATCCCAGGCGATAGCGATCCCGGTTTCGCGGCTAAAGGCTCGTGAGTCCTCCGGCGTTTTACAAGGCTCCTCAATAAACGCAATGCGCTGGCGATACGCCGGATCGACATATTTCGCAAACTGCTGCGCTTTCAGCGGCGTCCAGGCCCGGTTGGCATCCAGACGCAGCTGCAGGTCGGGGATGGCTTCCAGCAGCAGATTAACCACCATGCCGTCGCGGACCGCCTCCCAGAGCCCCACTTTCACCTTAGCGACTTTCTCGCCGGGCATCGCCGCCAGTCTGGCGAACAGCTCATCCGGATCGCCGGAGCAGAGCGGCGCTGCGCGATAATCCGCGGCCAGCGGCAGCTCGCCGCTGAGCTCCGCCTGCGCGCAACTGATGCCAAACGCGACAGAAGGCAGCGCAGGAAGCGCCGGCTCCGCGCCGTCGCGCCAGGCCTGCGCCCAGAGCAATAGCGCCGCCTGCGCCTCCTCCAGGGTCTCTGCGCTGAATCCCGGCAGGGGAGATATTTCCCCCCAGCCCTCCCGTTCACCCTCCCGCAGGTGGATGAACAGCCCATCGCGGGTTTTTAACCGCCGTTCGCGCAGCACCACGCCCGCGTCCATCGGTATCTGCCAGCGGTAAACCTGCGAAATGCGCATTAGGGATTCCGTTTAAATTTGCTGAAGTCCGGCTGACGTTTCTGGTTGAAGGCATTGCGGCCTTCCTGCCCCTCTTCCGTCATGTAGAACAGCATGGTGGCGTTGCCGGCCAGCTCCTGCAGACCGGCCTGGCCGTCGCAGTCGGCGTTCAGCGCCGCTTTCAGGCAGCGCAGCGCCATTGGACTGTTCTGCAGCATTTCCCGACACCAGCGCACCGTCTCTTTTTCCAGATCCGCCAGCGGCACCACGGTGTTCACCAGCCCCATATCCAGCGCCTGCTGGGCGTCATACTGACGGCAGAGGAACCAGATTTCCCGCGCTTTTTTCTGCCCGACGATGCGCGCCATATAGGAGGCGCCCCAGCCGCCGTCGAAGGAGCCGACCTTCGGCCCGGTTTGACCGAAGATGGCGTTTTCCGCCGCGATGGTCAGATCGCACATCATGTGCAACACGTGGCCGCCGCCGATAGAGTAGCCGGCCACCATCGCCACCACCGGTTTCGGGCAGGTGCGGATCTGGCGCTGAAAGTCGAGTACGTTGAGATGATGTACGCCGGAGTCATCCTGATAGCCGCCGTAATCACCGCGAACTTTCTGATCGCCGCCGGCGCAAAAGGCTTTCTCACCTTCGCCGGTCAGGACAATCACCCCGATATTGTCGTCATAACGGGCATCCGCCAGCGCCTGGATCATTTCTTTGACGGTCAGCGGGCGGAAGGCGTTGCGCACCTGCGGGCGGTTGATAGTGATTTTGGCAATGCCGTCGGCCGATTTGTGGTAGCGAATATCGGTATAGCCTTCGGAACAATCGTGCCATTCAACAGGGGCATAGAGCATTGCTTCATCAAGAGAGATCATAGAATGTCCTTCAGTTAACTTGCCAAAATCTGCGCCAGACAGGCAATCACCGCCGCCGGGTTGTCCCGGTGCGCGTTGTGTCCGGCATGGTGAATAAGATGGAGATCCGCCGCGAGCGCCTGGGCGATGGCATGAAACTTCGCGTCGCGCTCGCCGCACAGGTAATGAAAGGGGAAATCGCGCGCCTGCAGGGGTGCACGCAGATCGGCCTGCCCGGCAAGGGAGGTCGCCTGCAGCATCGCCGCCAGCGTCGCACCGTTGTTCCGGCTGCGTAAGGCGACCAGCGCCGCGCGCTGCCCGGCGTTCAGTGAAGCGAAGACCGGCTGCTGATACCAGTCGGCAAAGACCTGCGCCAACGGCTCATGGCGAAAACGGTCCGCCCAGGCGCTGTCGTTGCTGCGCCGCGCCCGCCGCGCTTCGGCATCCTGCAGGCCAGGATGGCCGCCTTCGACGATCAGGCCGCGCAGACCCGCGCGCGGCTGGCAGGCGAAGTTCATCGCCACCCGGCCCCCCAGCGAATAGCCGATCAGCCAGTATTTAAGTATGTTGTAACTATTAAGCGTAGCCTGCAGCAGAATATTGACCCCGGCAAAGTCCTGCACTGCGATATTCGCGGAGCCGCCGTGGCCCGGCAGATCGAGATACAGCCGCGGCCAGGCGCGAAACGCGTCGCCCACTTCCCGCCACTCGTTGCGGTCGCCGGAAAAACCGTGCAGAAAGACCAGCCAGGGATAACCCGGCTGGCCATGTTCGACAGCCGCGCTGAGAGTCACAGGCGGCTTACCTGCGCCAGCAGCTGCTGGAGGGTCTGTGTGCCGTCGGTCTCATTGACCGCCAGCTCAATCACCGTCGCCCCTGCCCTGCGCCAGGCGCCGGCCAGCGCCTCATCCAGCGCCTGCCAGTCAGCCGGGCGATGATAGGCCAGGCCGAACATCGCCGCCGCGTGGCTGAAATCAACATCCTGCGGCATTAAGTAGAACTGGCGCCGCTCATCCTGCGGCGTCGGCAGCATGGAGAAAATCTGCCCGCCGTTGTTGTTCACCACGATCAGCACCAGCGGCGCCGACGCCTGTCGCAGTAGGGCCAGCGAGTTGAGATCGTACAGCGCCGAAAGATCGCCGACGATGGCCAGGGTTGGCCGGGCGCTGGCGCGCTGCACGCCGGCGGCGGTGGCGATCAAGCCATCAATGCCGCTGGCGCCGCGGTTGCTGTAAACCGGGTAGCCGGCCGGCAGCTGCGCCAGGGCGTCGATCAGGCGCACCACCAGGCTGTTGCCGACAAACAGTTGCCCCTGTTCCGGCAGATAGCGGCGAATTCGCTGCGCCAGCTGCGCTTCGCCAAAGGGTTCGTTGCTGGCGACCGCCGCCTCCCACGCCTGTCGGGCCAGTTCAGGAATGGCCGTCGCCCACGGCTGGCGTTTCTCCGCCGGGTGCAGCTCAAGCCAGCGGTCAACGCTGGCGAGCAGACGGCGGCCGCGGTGCTGTGCCGGATCGAGACGACCGGGCAGATTATCCACCAGCCAGTATTCATCAGGCTCGCAGGTGGCCTGCCACTGCAGAACCCGCTTGCCGGTCAGGCTGCTGCCGAGCTGAACCACGATCTGCGCCTGTGCCAGCTCGCTCACCGCTTTGCCATTGCCCAGCCACAGGTCAGCGCACGGCAGCGGCTGCCCGGTCTGCGACAGGACATCGCCGATCAGCGGCCAGCCGAGGGTTTGGGCCCACTCGGCCACTTTTTTCCCTTCGGCAGCGCTCATTCTGCCCGCCACGACCACGCCGCGCTTTTGCCGCCAGAAGAACCAGTCGCGCTGTTTCTCACTTTCCCTCTGCAGCGCCTGACGTAACCAGGGCTTATCGCTCTGCCACCAGCTGCCGAGCTGCTGCTGCCACTCCACGCCGGTATCATCCATATCGCCATACAGCGGTTCGGCGAACGGGCAGTTGATATGCACCCCGCCGGCGTGCAGCTCGCCCAGCACCTGGTCGATGGTCGAGACCAGCCAGCGGGCGGAAATATCCTGCGAGGGACGCGGCAGAGAAATCGTCTGCGACGGATGGGAGGCGAACATCCCCGGCTGACGAATCGCCTGATTGGCGCCACAGTCGATCAGCTCCGGCGGACGGTCGGCGGTCAGGAGAATCAGCTTTTCCCCGGTGAGACCCGCCTCAATCAGCGAAGGATAGAGGTTCGCGGTGGCGGTCCCGGAGGTCACAATGACCGCCACCGGCTGGCGACTGGCTTTCGCCAGACCGAGCGCCAGGTGGCCGAGGCCGCGTTCGTCAAAATGGGTATGATGGATAAAGGCGCGGTTTTCCGCCGCCGCCAGGGTTAAGGGTGTCGAGCGCGAGCCCGGCGCGATGCAGATATGCTGCACACCGTGGCGCGTTAAAGCTTCCAGGATCACCACCGCCCAGCGTCGGTTAAATGCGCTTACTGACATGAAATTGTCCGGTATCAAATATTGATGCTAAGTATAGATAAGCCAAAGTGACGGCGTTTTGATATGCATCGTCATTCCCGCTTATGGACAGAGTAGCGAGCGCAGCCCGGCCGCTTTGTTGTCAATCTCCTGCCACTCCTGCAGCGCATCGGAGCCGCTGACGATCCCCGCCCCGGCATACAGTCGCAGGGTGTCGTTGTCCACTTTCGCCGAACGCAGCGCCACGCAAAACTCGCTTTGCGCCAGCGACAGATACCCGGCGGAACCAGCGTACCATTCACGGGAAAAAGGTTCATGGCGCTGAATGAATGCCAGCGCCGCCCGCCGCGGCAGGCCGGCCACCGCGGCGGTAGGCTGCAGCTGCAGCAGACAGCGGCTGTCGTCAGGCTCCGCCAGCTCGGTCCAGATGCAGCGTCGAAGATGCTGTACCTTGCGCAACCTCACCACCTGCGGCGGCAGAACGTCCAGCGTCGAGGCCTCACTCTGCAGGCGCTGGCAGATATCCTCCACCACCAGCATGTTTTCCCGCTGATTTTTGTCGTCTTTCATCAACCAGTCGGCCAGCTGCTGCGCCTTCGCGTCATCCTGATGATTAGCGACGGTGCCCGCCAGCGCTTCGGTGCGCAGCAGCGCGCCGCGCCGGCGCCACAGCCGCTCCGGCGTGGAGCCGAAAAACGCCTGACGGGCATTGAACGCCATCAGGAAATGAAAACAGTTAAGATTGCGGCTGCGGCTGGCGGCCATGATGCTCACGGCATCCAGCGGCGCGGCAAACTGCAGGTCGGTTGCCCGCGCCAGCACCACTTTATCCATGTCGCCGGCGGCGATGGCCTGCGTCGCCAGGTCTATCATTGCCTGCCATTGAGGGTAGTCGGAGGAGTGGCGCTCGCTCAACAGCGGCGGTACGCCGCCAGGGGTCGCCTGGGCGGTGGTCAGGCTGGCGAGAAAATCACGCGCCGTCACGGCATCGTCGCGCAGGGAGAGGTCGCTGTGCAGCACCAGTCGCATCACGGCCCTGCCGCCGCACCGACGCCATTCCAGACGCGGCAGCACCAGCCGGCCTTGCTGCGGGGCAAACGCATTCAGGCCGCAGATGCGCAGATCCTGCCGTCCGGCCTGGTGTAAAAAGCGGTTCGCCGCGTTGAGCGAGGGAAAGCT
Source organism: Klebsiella sp. 1SOBk10mer (assembly GCF_046602535.1). NCBI lineage: Bacteria > Pseudomonadati > Pseudomonadota > Gammaproteobacteria > Enterobacterales > Enterobacteriaceae > Klebsiella > Klebsiella sp. 1SOBk10mer. The sequence goes on along the minus strand of NZ_JBKIUP010000001.1, from coordinate 247,121 downwards.
TTTTACCGCCCCCAGCGCCGCCATCTCCTCGTCGCCATTGCGCTGTTGCCAGTAGAACTGCGGCCACTGCGGCTGCTGGCCGCACCATAGCAGCGGATCGAAGGCATCATTCAGCGGAAAGGCAATATCGATAATTCGCGTGCCGGGTGAGTCAGGAAAGGGCTCACTCAGGCCGTCACGTAAACGGGCCAGCGCAGTGGAAACAGACAGCACGCAAACCTCCACGGTAGTAAAACCCCACATTATAAGGGGTTCGTCGGCGGAATAGCAGTACCCATGACGAGGGAGCGGGTTTTATCTCACCTGCTCGCCGGCCCGGAACAGGGTTGGTATGTGAGTGTTAAGGGGTCAAACAGCGCGGCTTTCCCGCGCCATGCCGATGTGCGGAATGCCATCCTCATCATAGACCTCAGTCACCGGCGTAAAACCGAAGTGGGCGTAAAAAGTTTGCAGGTGCGCCTGCGCCCCAAGGTAAATCGACTTTTGCGGCCAGTGCCGCTGACAGCTGGCCAGCGCCTGCGCCATCAGCTGATGGCCAAGCTTTTCGCCGCGCGCGGCGGGGCTGACGATAACCCGGCCAATCACCACCGGATCGTACATCTCTTCGCTTTTAAGGATCCGCGCATAAGCCACCAGTTCGCCATCGCGCCAGCCGAGCAGATGGCGATTTTCCCCAACCAAATCATCGCCGTCGACATCCTGATAAGCGCACTGCTGCTCCACGACAAAGACTTCGCTGCGCAGCTTCAGTAGCGCATACAGCTGGGGAACGGTGAGTTCACTATGATGGAGATCCTGCCAGGTCATCATCTGCTGCTCCTTATTGATATACTGATGTTTTGCGACTCGCCCTGAGGACACTGGACGATGGAATTAACTTTTTTGGGGACATCCGCCGGGGTGCCGACCCGCACGCGTAATATGACGTCGATAATACTCAATTTGCAACAGCCAACCCGCGCCGAAATGTGGTTGTTTGACTGCGGCGAAGGGACCCAGCATCAGTTTCTGCATACGCCCCATCATCCTGGCAAACTGAATAAGATCTTTATTACCCATTTGCACGGCGACCATCTGTTCGGCCTGCCCGGGCTGCTGTGCAGCCGCTCGATGCAGGGGAATTCGCTGCCGCTGACGGTCTACGGACCAACAGGAATAAAAGAATTCATTGACACCGCGCTGCGCCTCAGCGGCTCGTGGACCGACTATCCTCTGACCATCATCGAAGTCGGCCCCGGTCTGGTGTTCGACGAAGAGGGCTATCGGGTCACCGCGTTCCCGCTTAGCCATCCGGTTGAGTGCTACGGGTATCGCATTGAGCAACACGACAAGCCCGGCGCCCTCGACGCCGCCCAGCTGATTGCCGACGGCGTGCCTCCCGGGCCGCTGTTTCACCGCCTTAAGCGCGGTGAACAGGTGACGCTGGCGGATGGCCGGGTGATCGACGGCAGCCGCTACCTGGGGCCCGCCACGCCGGGTAAAACGCTGGCCATCTTTGGCGATACCGCTCCCTGCCCGCAGGCGCTGGAGATGGCGCGCGGCGCGGATGTGATGGTCCACGAGACCACCCTGGAGCAGGCGATGGCGGAGAAAGCCAATAGTCGCGGCCACTCCTCCAGTCAGCAGACCGCGACGCTGGCTAAAGAGGCAGGCGTCGGCACGCTTATCGCCACCCACTTTAGCTCACGCTACGATGCCGAGGGCTGCCTGCGGATGCTGGCGGAATGCCGGGAGATTTTCCCGGACACCCTGCTGGCGGAAGACTTTATGGTTTACACGGTGGCGTAACATTCCGGGCATAAAAAAACCGCCATTCCGGCGGTTTTTTTATTGAGTCAATCCACTTACATCAGCGGCGTCGACAGCTGCACGATGCTAATCAGCGGCTGCGGCCAGATACCGAGCACCAGCACCAGCAGGGCAGAGATCAGCACCACGATACCGCCAGCGCTGTACTGCCAGTTCGACGGCGCATCACGGTTCAGCTGCTCCGGCGCGCTCAGGTACAGGCTCACCGCCACGCGCAGGTAGTAGTAGAGACCGATCGCCGAGCCGACAACCACCGCGGCAACCAGCCACCACAGATGGGCGTGAACACCGACGGCCAGCACGTAGAACTTACCGATAAAGCCGAGAGTCATTGGGATACCGGCCAGGGAGAGCATCATCACCGTCATCACCGCCGACAGGATCGGACGGTGCCAGAACAGACCGCGGTAGGAGAACAGCGAGTCCGCGTCCGGGCCACGGTATGGGCTGGACATCAGGCTGACCACGCCGAACGCGCCGAGGCTGCTGAACAGGTAGCCGGCCAGGTAGACGCCAACGGCTTCCATCGACATTTCGCCGCTTTGCAGGGCGATCAGCGCCACCAGCAGATAGCCGAGGTGGGAGATAGAAGAATAACCGAGCAGACGTTTGATATTGGTCTGGCTCAGCGCCATCAGGTTACCGAAGATGATAGAGGCGAAGGCGATCAGCCCCAGCACCACGCGCACCGCTTCGCTGTTGCCCACCGGCATGTACAGGAACAGACGCATCACCACGCCGAAGATGGCGATCTTGCTGGCGGTCGCCAGGAAGGTGGAGACCGGCGCAGGCGCCCCCTGGTAAACGTCCGGCGTCCACAGGTGGAACGGCACCAGCGACAGCTTAAAGCCAAGACCGACGATCATCAGGCCGAGACCCGCCAGCAGCAGCGGCTCGTGCAGCGTGTTGTCCGCCAGGCTCTTGCCCAGCGCAAGGAAGGACAGGTTGCCGGAGTTCGCATACACCAGCGCCATACCGAACAGCAGGAAAGAGGAGGCTGCCGCGGAGAGGATGGTGTATTTGATGCTCGCTTCCAGCGAACGCTTCTGGCGGAAGGCGTAGCCGACCAGGCCGAACAGCGGCAGCGAGATTAACTCAATGCCGAGGAACAGCGCCGCCAGATGATTCGCACCGGCCAGCAGAATGCCGCCCAGGGCGGCGATCAGCACCAGCAGGTAGAACTCTTCTTTGTTGTCCTTGTAACCCTCAAGCCACGGATAGGCGAAAGTACAGGTGGCGAGACTCGCCAGCAGCACCAGCCCAGTGTAGAGCATCGCGTAGCCGTCAACGCGGATCAGCGGCGTGACGTCCATTGCCCCATTCTGGCCGACGAACCAGAGCGAGACCAGCGCGGCATTAAGCCCGAGAACCGACAGCGTGGCATTGAGAAAATGATTGCGTCGCCACGCAATGGAGAGCATCACAACCACCACCGTCAAGCCGACGATCAGCAGCGGTAGCAGTGCGATCAGTTGTTGTGGAGTTATTGTCATGGCGAATTACGGCCTTGTAGTAGAAACAGAATTAACAAACCACTGCTGAATGTTGCTCATCGCAGCATGCGAGGTGTCGAGGATCGGCTGTGGGAAGAAGCCCAACAGCACCAGCAGCACCACCAGCAGCAGGATGATAGACAGTTCACGCAGGGACATCCCCGGCAGCGCTTTCGCCGCGATTTCGCTTTTCGCTTTACCGAAGTAAGCGCGATGCAGCATCGACAGCGAGTAAACGGACGCGAATACCAGACCAAAGGTCGAGATCACGGTGATCACCGGCACCACTTTATAGCTGCCGAACAGGATCATAAATTCGCCGACGAAGTTACCGGTGCCCGGCATCCCCAGGGTGGCGACGGCGAAGAACATCGACATCGCCGGCAGCCATTTGATTTTGCTCCACAGACCGCCCATCTGACGCATGTCACGGGTATGTAGACGTTCGTACAGCTGGCCGCAGAGAATAAACAGACCCGCCGCGGAGAGACCGTGAGCAATCATCTGGATCACCGCCCCCTGATACGCCAGCTGGCTGCCGGTGTAGATAGCAATCAGCACGAAGCCCATGTGGGACACGGAGGTGTAGGCGATGAGACGTTTGATATCAGTCTGGGCAAAGGCCATCCACGCGCCGTAGAAGATCCCGATCACGCCCAGCCACATGGCGATAGGCGCAAACTCGGCGGAGGCGTTCGGGAACAGCGGCAGCGCAAAGCGCAGCAGACCGTAGGCCGCAGTTTTCAGCAGGATCCCCGCAAGGTCGACGGAACCGGCGGTCGGCGCCTGGGAGTGGGCGTCCGGCAGCCAGCCGTGCAGCGGCACCACCGGCATTTTCACCGCGAAGGCGATGAAGAAGCCGAGCATCAGCAGATATTCCACGCCGTGGGACATCGGGGTTTTCAGTAGCTCTTCATAGTTGAAAGTCCACACGCCGGTGGCGTTGAAGTGGACGAATGCCAGCGCCAGAATGGCAATCAGCATCACCAGGCCGCTCGCCTGGGTATAGATGAAGAACTTGGTGGCCGCCGTGATACGCGTTTTACCATCAGAGGCTTTGTGGCCCCACAGCGCGATCAGGAAGTACATCGGCACCAACATCATTTCCCAGAAGAAGAAGAACAGGAACATGTCGATGGCGAGGAACACGCCGATGACGCCGCCCAGGATCCACATCAGGTTGAGGTGGAAGAAGCCCTGGTATTTTTCGATTTCGCGCCAGGAACAGAGCACCGCCAGCACGCCGAGCAGGCCGGTCAGCACTACCATCAGCAGCGACAGGCCGTCGATCGCCAGATGAATGCTAATGCCGAAGCGTGGGATCCACGGCAGCACGAACTCAGACTGCCACTGCGGAATACCCGCGGATTGCGTCAGAGAATAGCCGCCCTGCATCCACAGCTGCAGGCCAAGCACCAGCGTCAGTCCCATGGTAATCAGCGCGATCCAGCGCGGCACTTTCACGCCAAAGCGTTCGGTCTGCCAGCACAGGAAGCCGCCGATAAAGGGGATTAATATCAACCAAGGCAATAACATGGTGATTTTTATTCCTTATTTAAGTCCGGTTCAGGCTATCTTACTCGTCATAACGAACTCCGGCTGTGCTCACAATCCTCACGTACTTTAGTACGCTCCGATTGCCCCGCGCAGGCGGCGTCCACTTTGACTTCGCCGATAACGCCTGTCCTTTACGACCTGATTTTCAACGAATTCTCACAGAAAATTCACTTCGGTTTGAGGCTTGTTTTGTCGGGTGGCGCTAACGCTTACCCGACCTACGCTCCCGTAGGCCCGGCAAGCACCGCGCCGCCGGGCAACACAATCGTTCTCAAACTCAACGCAATACCATCAGCAGCGCCAGCACCACCACCGCGCCAATGCTCATTGACGCCACATACCAGCGCAGATAGCCGTTCTCGCTCACCAGCAGGCCTTTACCTGCGAAGCGGGAGAGGAGCGCCGGGATGTTCATCAACGAGTTCAGCGGATCGCTCTTCAGCAGCCAGGCAATGCCGAGGAATGGCTTAACGAATACTTTGTCGTATAACCAGTCGAAGCCCCAGGCATGGAACCACCAGGTACCGAAGAAGCGGCCAGGCGCGCTGTTGGCGATAGAGGTCACCAGGGTGCGTTTGCCCAGCCACAACCATGCGGCGATCAGGATGCCGGCAATAGCGATGATCCCGGAGGCAATCTCCAGCGTCATCACGCTGCCGTGCGCCAGTTCAGTGGTCTGCGGTAAGACGCCTTCCAGCGGCGGCACGATCAGCGCGCCAACGAAGGTGGACAGCACCAGCAGCACAATCAGCGGCAGATGATGGGTGATCCCCTTCCCTGCGTGCGCGTGAATTTGCTCTTTACCGTGGAACACAATGAAAATCATGCGGAAGGTGTACAGCGAGGTCATAAAGGCGCCGACCAGGCCCGCCACCATCAGGTTGATATGGCCGTTGGCCATCGCCCCCGCCAGAATCTCATCCTTACTGAAGAAGCCTGCGGTAATGAGCGGCAGAGCGGACAGCGCCGCGCCCCCCACCAGGAAGCAGACGTACACCAGCGGAATAGATTTGCGCAGGCCGCCCATCTTGAAGATGTTCTGTTCGTGATGGCAGGCGAGAATCACCGAACCAGACGACAGGAACAGCAGCGCTTTAAAGAACGCGTGAGTCATCAGATGGAAAATCGCCGCGTCCCATGCCTGCACGCCCAGCGCGAGGAACATGTAGCCAATCTGGCTCATGGTGGAGTAAGCGAGAACGCGTTTAATGTCGGTCTGCACCAGCGCGGCGAAGCCCGCCAGCACCAGGGTAACCGCCCCGACGATCCCGACCAGATGCAGCACTTCCGGCGTCATCAGGAACAGACCGTGGGTACGGGCGATCAGGTAGACGCCCGCGGTGACCATGGTCGCGGCGTGGATCAGCGCGGAAACCGGCGTCGGACCCGCCATCGCATCGGCAAGCCACGTTTGCAGCGGCAGCTGGGCGGATTTACCGACCGCGCCGCCGAGCAGCATCAGCGTCGCCCACTGCAGCGTGGTGCTGCCGTTAGCAAAGTGCTGCGGCGCCAGCTCAACCATTTCGCGGAAGTTGAGGGTACCCAGTTCGTTGTAGAGGATGAACAGCGCGAAGGCGAGGAACACGTCGCCGACGCGAGTCACCACAAACGCTTTCATCGCTGCGGCGCCGTTCTTCGGATCGGTGTAGTAGAAGCCGATCAGCAGGTAAGAGCAGAGACCCACCCCTTCCCAACCCAGGTACATCAGCAGCAGGTTGTCGGCCAGTACCAGAACCACCATGCTGGCGATAAACAGGTTGGTGTAGGCGAAGAAGCGGGAGTAGCCCTCTTCACCGCGCATATACCAGGAGGCGAACATGTGGATCAGGAAGCCGACGCCGGTCACCACGGAGAGCATGGTCAGCGACAGGCCGTCCAGCACCAGGTTGAAGCCGATGTTGAAATCCCCTACCGACATCCAGGTCCACAGCGGCACGCTGACCGCCTGTTTGCCGTTAGCGAAAAAGTCGACGCCGACATAGGCGGTGACCAGCGCCGCCAGGCCTACCGAGCCCATGCCAACGGTGGCGGAAAGGTTTTCCGACCAGCGCCCGCGGGAGAAGGCCAGCAGCACAAAGCCAATCAATGGCAAAAGAATGGTTAAGGCAAGCATGTTCATCCACGCAACTCACTTACTGAATCGATGTTCAGGTTCTGGCGGCGACGATGGAGCTGCAGCAGCAGCGCCAGACCGATACTCGCTTCCGCAGCCGCAAGGCTGATGGCGAGGATATACATAATCTGACCATCTGCCTGGCCCCAGTAGCTGCCCGCCACCACAAAGGCCAGCGCGGCGGCGTTAATCATGATTTCCAGGCTGATCAACATAAACAGCAGATTGCGGCGGATCACCAGCCCCGTCAGACCAAGCACAAACAGGATGGCCGCGAGGATCAGTCCATGTGTTAAGGGGATCATGCGTGTTCCTCCGTTTTTCTTTTGTCGCTGTCGTTCACGCGGTTGCTCAGCACCTCGCCGGCGCGCTCTTCGCGACCGATGTGGAAGGCGACCACCAGGCCCGCCAGCAGCAGCATGGAGGCCAGCTCCACCGCCAGGACGTACGGCCCAAACAGCGCAATACCCACTTCTTTAGCGTTGATTGCCGCGCCGTCGATACCCTGGTCGTTAATCCCCAGAATGGCGTAAACGATAACCACCAGCAGCACTGCGGAGAGGATGGCCGGGCCAATCCAGATCCCCGGCTGCAGCCATTTGCGTTCCTGTTCGATTTCGCTGCCGCCCAGGTTGAGCATCATCACCACGAAGACGAACAGCACCATAATGGCCCCAGCGTAGACGATAATCTCCAGCGCCCCGGCGAAGTACGCGCCCAGCGAGAAGAACACCCCGGCAATCGCTAACAGCGAAATGATCAGGTACAGCAGCGCATGCACCGGATTGGTGTGGGTGACGACCCGCAAGGTTGCGAGGATGGCGATCAGGCCACAGATATAAAAAGCGAATTCCATTGCCCTCTCCTTACGGTAACAGGCTCTTGACGTCGATCGGCTTAGCTTCGTTTTCCGCTTCGCCCTTATCTTTGCCGTCGATTGCCATACCCGCCATCCGGTAGAAGTTATATTCCGGGTATTTGCCCGGACCGGAAATCAGCAGATCCTCTTTTTCGTACACCAGATCCTGACGTTTGTATTCACCCAGCTCGAAGTCAGGGGTCAACTGGATCGCCGTGGTCGGGCACGCTTCTTCGCACAGACCGCAGAAGATGCAGCGTGAGAAGTTGATGCGGAAGAACTCAGGGTACCAGCGGCCGTCTACCGTCTCTGCTTTCTGCAGCGAAATACAGCCCACCGGGCAGGCTACCGCACACAGGTTACAGGCGACGCAGCGCTCTGCACCGTCCGGATCGCGCGTCAGCACGATGCGGCCGCGATAACGCGGCGGCAAATAGACCGGCTCTTCCGGGTACATCCGGGTTTCACGTTTGGCGAAGGCATGCAGGCCAATCATCCAGATACTCCGGACCTGGGTGCCGAACCCCACCAATAATTCTTTTAAGGTCATGTTCAATTCACCCCTTATTGCGCCTGCCAGAGAATGACAGCCGCCGTTACCAACAAGTTGACCAGCGTTAACGGCAGGCATACCTTCCAGCCAAAGGACATTACCTGGTCATAGCGCGGACGCGGTAATGATGCGCGGATCAAAATGAACATCATCATGAAGAACGCGGTTTTCAGCGCGAACCAGATGAAAGGAGGTAACCACGGGCCATTCCAGCCGCCGAAGAACAGCGTGACGATCAGCGCTGAAACGGTGACGATACCGATGTATTCACCCACGAAGAACAGACCGAACTTCATGCCGGAGTATTCAATGTGGTAACCATCGGCCAGCTCCTGCTCCGCTTCCGGCTGGTCGAACGGGTGACGGTGACACACCGCCACGCCGGCGATGGCGAACGTCACGAAGCCGAAGAACTGCGGGATAACGTTCCACAGATGCGCCTGGTTGTTGACGATATCGGTCATATTGAATGACCCCGCCTGCGCCACCACGCCCATCAGGGAGAGGCCGAGGAACACTTCGTAGCTTAGGGTCTGCGCGGAAGCACGCATCGCCCCCAGCAGGGAGTATTTGTTGTTGCTCGACCAACCGGCGAACAGCACCGCGTAAACCGCCAGGCCTGCCATCATCAGGAAGAACAGGATCCCGATGTTCAGGTCAGCCACCACCCACGTCGGGCTGACCGGCACGATAGCGAAGGCCAGCAGCAGCGAGGTAAAGGCGATAACCGGCGCCAGAGTAAAGATCACGCGATCGGAAAAGCGCGGGATCCAGTCCTCTTTAAAGAACATCTTGATCATGTCGGCGACCAGCTGCAGCGAACCGCCCCAGCCCACCCGGTTTGGCCCGTAGCGGTTCTGGAACAGACCGAGCAGACGACGCTCGCCGAAGCTCATGAACGCGCCGCAGGTGACCACCACCAGCAGAATGACCACGGCCTTCAGGATGCTTAACAGAATGTCGATAAGATCCGGCGTTAACCAGCTCATGCTTTCGCCTCCTGCAGTGAATCAATACGCGATCCGGTCAGTACCGGCGCAATGCCCGGCATGCCCATCGGTAAGCCAACCTGCCCTGCGGTCAGACCTTCAGAGATAACCAGCGGCAGACGCAGGGTCTGGCCTTCCACGCTAAAGGAGAGCATCGCCCCGGCGTTGACGCCAAGCTTCGCGGCATCCGCCGGGTTCAGCTTGATGTACGGCTCAGGCATCCGGCTCTGGAACACCGGCGCGCGCTGTGACAGCTCATCGCTGCCAAACAGGTGATAGTAAGGTGCGATACGCCATTTCCCCTCTTCCGCCTGGAAGCTGGCCGGCACCGCCGTGAAGTATTCCAGCCCGCTGGCGGAAGCTTCAAACAGGCGGACGCCCGGATCGCCATGGCGCAGTTTCCCGCCCACTTCATCCTGGAACTTGTTCCATGCCTGCGGGGAGTTCCAGCCCGGCGCCCAGGCGAACGGGATCTGCGAACGCGGGGCAGACGGCTGGTTGTTCCCTTCCATGGAGAAGGCGAACATCGTGTCTTTATCCTGCGGCTGACGCGGCTCGTGGACGCTGATGTTAGCGCGCATCGCCGTGCGGCCGCTGTAGCGGTGCGGTTCACGCGCCAGTTTCTGCCCACGAATGCGGAAGGTCGCATCCGGCGCGGCATCTTTTATGCCCGCCAGCTGCGGCAGTGCGGCAATCGCGGCATCGATAACGTGGTCCAGCTGCGTCCAGTCAACCTGACGGTTGTTAACGGTGCTGTGCAGAGAATGCAGCCAGCGCCAGCTTTCCAGCATCACGGTTTTCGCGTCGTAGTAGGCCGGGTCGTAGACCTGGAAGAAACGCTGGGCGCGGCCTTCGTTGTTCACCACGGTACCGTCGCTTTCCGCAAAGCTTGCCGCGGAGAGCACCAGGTGCGCTTTGTCCATAATCGCCGTGCGCTGATGGTCAACCACCATCACCAGCGGCGCTTTGGAGAGCGCTGCGTCGACGCGGGCGGCGGAAGCATGACGGTGAAGGTCGTTTTCCAGCACGATAACTGCGTCTGCGGCACCGCTTTCCAGTTCGTCGAGCGCCTCCTCAAGCGAGCCGCCGCCGATCATACCCAGACCGACGCTGTTCACCGCGCGGGCAACCATGGTCACGCCGACGTCGGCGCCACGGCCTTTCAGGGCTTTCGCCACGTTAGCGGCGGCCTGGATGATCTCCATGCTGCCGGCGTTGGTCCCGGAAATAATCAGTGGTTTTTTCGCCCCGGCCAGCGCCTGGACGATGACATCGACTTTACCCTGCAGTTCGCGGCTCAGGCCGTCAACCGCCGGCGCGCTGTCGTCCAGCGCATGGGCGATGGCGAAGCCGAGACGCGCCTGATCTTCTACCGGCGCGCGGTAGGTCCACGCGGCGATGTCATCCAGGCGGGTGTCATCGATGTTGGTGACGAATAGCGGGTGCTTGGCGCGCTGGCCGATGTTGAGGATCGCCGCAATCTGCCAGTCGGCCACTTTCTGTGCCGCCGCCATTTCGCGTGCTTTCCCTTTCACCGCCTGACGCACCGCCAGCGCGACGCGCGCGCCGGTCTGGGTAATGTCTTCGCCCAGCACCAGTACCGCGTCGTAGGATTCGATATCGCGCAGGCTTGGGGTGTGGATCCCACCTTCGCGCAGCACTTTCAGCATCATCTGCAGGCGCGCTTGTTCGCCTTTGGCGATGCCGGTATAGAAGTTGTCGGCACCCACCAGCTCGCGCAGCGCGAAGTTGCTTTCAATGCTGGCGCGCGGGGAGCCGATGCCGATCACTTTCTTCGACTGGCGCAGGATATCCGCCGCCCCCTGCATCGCCTGTTCGGCGTTGAGCGCGATCAGATCGTCGCCGCGGCGCTGAACCGGCTGACGCGGACGATCTTTGAGGTTTACGTAGCCATAGCCGAAACGACCGCGATCGCAGAGGAAGTAGCGGTTAACGGTACCGTTATAGCGGTTTTCGATACGACGCAGCTCGCCATAGCGTTCGCCCGGGCTGATGTTGCAGCCAATGGAACACTGCTGGCAGATGCTCGGCGCAAACTGCATGTCCCACTTACGGTTATAACGCTCAGAGTGCGTTTTATCAGTGAAGACGCCGGTCGGGCAGACTTCCACCAGGTTGCCGGAGAATTCGCTTTCCAGGGTGCCATCTTCCGGGCGGCCGAAGTAGACGTTGTCGTGGGCGCCATAGACGCCCAGATCGGTGCCGTCGGCATAATCTTTGTAGTAGCGCACGCAGCGGTAGCAGGCGATGCAGCGGTTCATTTCGTGAGAAATAAACGGCCCCAGATCCTGGTTGCGGTGGGTACGCTTGGTAAAACGATAGCGGCGGAAGCTATGGCCGGTCATCACCGTCATATCCTGCAGGTGGCAGTTGCCGCCCTCTTCGCAGACCGGGCAGTCGTGCGGGTGGTTGGTCATCAGCCACTCCACCACGCTTTCGCGGAACTGCTTCGCTTCGCCGTCGTCGATAGAAATAAAGGTGCCGTCGGATGCCGGAGTCATACAGGACATCACCAGGCGACCACGCGTGTCTTCCGCGTTCTGATATTGCTTCACCGCACACTGGCGGCAAGCACCGACGCTCCCTAGCGCCGGATGCCAGCAAAAGTAGGGAATATCAAGCCCAAGAGAGAGACAAGCCTCCAGCAGGTTGTCCGCTCCGTTGACCTCGTATTCTTTGCCGTCTACATGAATCGTAGCCATTAGCGTGCTTCCAAAAATAAAAAAACCTTTAGATTACCAGCGCGTCTTAAGCAGGTTCGGCTGAATCCCGTTGATTGCATGGGTATTGCTGAACTGCTGCTTAATGCCAGCCTCGAATTCTTCGCGGAAATATTTAATCGCGCTCTGCAGCGGCTCAACCGCGCCCGGCGCGTGCGCGCAGAAGGTTTTCCCTGGGCCCAGGAATCGACACAGTTGCTCAAGCGTTTCGATATCGCCAGGCTGACCTTCGCCGCGCTCCAGGGCGCGCAGGATCTTCACGCTCCACGGCAGACCATCGCGGCACGGCGTACACCAGCCACAGGACTCGCGGGCAAAGAACTCTTCGAGGTTGCGCACCAGCGAGACCATGTTGATCTCGTGGTCAACGGCCATCGCCAGCGAGGTGCCCAGACGGCTGCCCGCTTTACCAATGCTTTCGAACTCCATCGGCAGATCGAGGTGCGCTTCGGTGAGGAAGTCGGTCCCTGCCCCACCCGGCTGCCAGGCTTTAAACTTCAGGCCATCGCGCATACCGCCGGCGTAATCTTCAAGGATCTCGCGGGCCGTGGTGCCGAACGGCAGCTCCCAGACGCCCGGGTTCTTCACGCGACCGGAGAAGCCCATCAGCTTGGTGCCGGCATCTTTACTGGTGGAGATGTTCTGGTACCACTCGACGCCGTTAGCCAGAATCGCCGGCACGTTGCACAGGGTTTCCACGTTGTTGACGCAGGTCGGCTTACCCCACACGCCGGAGCTCGCCGGGAACGGCGGCTTGGAGCGCGGGTTAGCGCGGCGGCCTTCCAGGGAGTTGATCAGCGCCGTCTCTTCGCCGCAGATATAGCGTCCTGCCCCGGTGTGGACAAACAGCTCGAAGTCAAAACCAGTGCCGAGGATATTTTTCCCCAGCAGGCCCGCCTCGGTGGCTTCGGCAATCGCGCGGCGCAGATGCTGGGCCGCTTCGATATACTCTCCGCGCAGGAAGATGTAGCCGCGATAAGCCTTCAGCGCAAAGGCGGAGATCAGCATGCCTTCCACCAGCAGGTGCGGGAGCTGCTCCATCAGCAGGCGGTCTTTATAGGTGCCCGGCTCCATCTCATCGGCGTTACACAGCAGGTAACGGATGTTCATGGATTCGTCTTTCGGCATCAGGCTCCACTTCAGACCGGTGGAGAAGCCCGCGCCGCCGCGCCCTTTCAGGCCAGCGTCTTTTACCGCCGTGACGATCTCGTCCGGCGCCATGCCGGTCAGCGCTTTTCGCGCCCCTTCATAGCCATTTTTGCTGCGATACTCGTCCAGCCAGACCGGCTGCTTGTCGTCGCGCAGGCGCCAGGTGAGCGGATGCGTTTCCGCAGTACGAATTACGGTTTTCATTTGTACTGCTCCAGCAGGTCAGGAATTGCCTCCGGCGTCAGATGGCTGTGAGTGTCCTCATCAATCATCATGGTCGGTCCCTTGTCGCAGTTGCCCAGGCAGCAGGTCGGCAGCAGGGTAAAGCGGCCATCAAAGGTGGTCTGCCCTGGCTTGATGTTCAGCTTCTTCTCGATGGCGGCCTGAATCCCCTGATAGCCGGTAATGTGACACACCACGCTGTCGCAGTAGCGGATCACGTGACGGCCAACCGGCTGGCGGAAAATTTGGCTATAGAACGTCGCCACGCCTTCGACGTCGCTGGCCGGGATGCCCAGCACATCGGCAATGGCGTAGATCGCGCCATCCGGCACCCAGCCGCGCTGTTTCTGAACGATTTTCAGCGCTTCGATGGACGCCGCACGCGGGTCTTCGTAGTGGTGCTTCTCGTGCTCAATAGCCTCACGCTCTGCCGCACTCAGCTCAAAAGCCTCGGTTTGTGGTTGTTGATTCTCGTGCATAATTAGCGGTCCACGTCTGACATAACAAAATCGATACTACCCAGATAGACGATCAGGTCGGATACCAGGCTGCCGCGGATCGCCGACGGGATCTGCTGCAGGTGCGCAAAGCTCGGCGTGCGGACGCGGGTACGGTAGCTCATGGTGCTGCCGTCGCTGGTCAGGTAGTAACTGTTAATCCCCTTGGTCGCCTCAATCATCTGGAAGGATTCGTTGGCCGGCATGACCGGGCCCCACGATACCTGCAGGAAGTGGGTGATCAGGGTTTCGATATGCTGCAGCGTGCGCTCTTTCGGCGGCGGCGTGGTCAGCGGGTGATCCGCTTTGAACGGCCCTTCCGGCATATTGTCGAGGCACTGCTGAAGAATGCGCAGGCTCTGGCGCAGCTCTTCGACTTTCAGCATCACGCGGGTGTAGCAGTCAGAAACGCCACCGCCGGTCGGGACTTCGAAGTCGAAATTTTCGTAGCCAGAATAAGGACGCCATTTACGCACGTCGAAGCCGATACCTGTGGCGCGCAGGCCTGCGCCGGTGGTGCCCCACTCCAGCGCCTCTTTGGCGGTATAGGCTGCCACGCCGACGGAACGGCCCTTCAGAATGGTGTTGCGCAGGGCGGCTTTTTCATAGGAGTCCAGACGCTTCGGCATCCACTCGAGGAACTCACGCAGCAGACGATCCCAGCCGCGCGGCAGATCGTGCGCGACGCCGCCGATGCGGAACCACGCCGGGTGCATACGGAAACCGGTGATCGCTTCCACCAGATCGTAGATTTTCTGCCGATCGGTAAAGGCAAAGAAGACCGGCGTCATCGCGCCGACGTCCTGAATAAAGGTTGAGATATACAGCAGGTGGCTGTTGATGCGGAACAGTTCGGAGAGCATCACGCGGATCACGTTGACGCGATCCGGCACGGTGATCCCGGCCAGTTTTTCTACGGCCAGCACGTACGGCATCTCGTTGACGCAGCCGCCAAGGTATTCGATACGGTCGGTGTACGGGATGTAGCTGTGCCAGGACTGGCGCTCGCCCATCTTCTCGGCGCCGCGGTGGTGGTAACCGATATCCGGCACGCAGTCGACGATCTCTTCGCCATCCAGCTGCAGAATAATGCGGAAGGCACCGTGCGCGGACGGGTGGTTCGGACCGAGGTTGAGGAACATGAAGTCCTCGTTGTCGGTGCCGCGTTTCATGCCCCACTCTTCCGGTTTGAAAGTCAGCGCTTCCATCTCCAGATCCTGTTTGGCTTTGGTCAGCTCAAACGGATCGAATTCGGTGGCGCGCGCCGGGTAGTCTTTACGCAGCGGGTGGCCTTCCCAGGTCGGCGGCATCATGATGCGACGCAGATTTGGGTGGCCATCGAAGGTAATACCAAACATTTCCCAGGTTTCACGCTCATACCAGTTGGCGTTGGGGAACAGTTTGGTGAAGGTTGGCAGATGCAGATCGTTTTCAGACAGCGCCACCTTGAGCATGATGTCGCGGTTGCGGTCGATGGAAATCAGGTGATAGAAAACGGAAAAATCCGCGGCGGGCAGGCCATCGCGGTGCGTGCGCAGACGTTCGTCCATACCGTGCAGGTCAAACAGCATCACGTAAGGCTTCGGCAATTTCTTCAGGAAATCACCCACCTCAAGCAGCTGCTCGCGCTTGACCCATACCACCGGTACGCCGGTGCGGGTTGGCTGAACGGTAAAGGCATCCGGCCCAAAGCGGTTGCGCAGTTCGCCGATCACCGGGTCATCAAGGTGATCGCGGGTTTGCCAGGCTGGTGCGGCGTCATGCGCGGTTAAATCGGTCATATGGTTCACCATTGCAAAAGGTCCGTGGTGACTGCCGGGCGAGACTTCGCGCTGTTGTAGATTGATTTGCGAAGTGTTTCTCCCGCCCGCAGGCGCAAATTAAATCTCGTCCGGCGTCCGCAGATTGGTCACTGCAATACGTTCGCCGCGTTTACGCTCGCGTTCCGACTGCATATTGGCGCGATAGACGCCCTGATCGCCAACCACCCATGAGAGCGGACGACGTTCTTTACCAATGGACTCCTGCAGCAGCATCAGCGCCTGCATATAGGCCTCCGGACGCGGCGGGCAGCCCGGGATGTACACATCGACCGGGATGAATTTATCCACGCCCTGGACGACGGAATAGATGTCGTACATGCCGCCGGAGTTCGCGCAGGCGCCCATGGAAATCACCCACTTCGGCTCCAGCATCTGATCATAGAGACGCTGAATCACCGGCGCCATTTTGGTGAAGCAGGTTCCGGCGACCACCATCAGGTCCGCCTGACGCGGAGAGGCGCGCAGAACTTCGGCCCCAAAGCGCGCAACGTCATGCACCGCAGTGAATGACGTCACCATTTCCACATAACAGCAAGAAAGGCCGAAGTTATACGGCCAAATTGAGTTCTTACGGCCCCAGTTCACCATGTCATGCAGCGCGTGTTCGAGTTTCCCCATATACACGCTTTTGTTGACTTCCTGCTCCAGGGGGTCGGTAACGATCTCCTGTTTCTGCAGGGGGTAACGGTCGTTCTCACCGTTAGGATCTATGCGGGTGAGCGTATAATCCATCTTATTGCCTCGCTTTTACTGCATATGACGGTTAGTGGGACTGTCTGTTTCCGGGTTAACCAGCGTGCGACGGGAACGCGCAGGCGTCCAGTCCAGTGCGCCGATGCGAACGAGATAAACCAGACCAGCCAGTAGCACTAAAATGAAAATTGCGGCTTCCACAAAGCCGACCCAACCGCTCTCGCGGATGGAGGTCGACCATGCGTAGAGATACAGGGCTTCCACGTCGAAGATAACGAAGAACATGGCAACCAGATAAAACTTCGCAGAAAGACGTAAGCGGGCCGAACCAACGGAGTCGATCCCCGATTCAAACGGCGTGTTTTTGCTACGCGCGCGCGCGCGACCGCCAAGGTACCAGCCGCCGACGAGCATCAGGCAGCACAGGCCGATAGCGATGATGAGAAATATAGCGAATGCCCAGTGATGAGCGATGACTTCAGTGGATGTTGACATACGCATTGCTTAACCAAAAAAGTGTAGCGCCAAAACCCTCTGCTCTTACTGGCAGATGAACGCCACAGCGTTTCACGGGAGGAATAAAAAATAACCGTGCAAAAAAGCGTCCCTGGAAGATGTGAGAAGCCCAGATGCCGTGGCTTTTTACCCCTTTCTTTAACCTTTTGTCAACTTTAACAAAAGTTTTCATAACATTAATTTACATTGGAATCTTTTCATTAACATTAAATGCCCTTTTATGCGAAATAACCTTGCATACTGTTCGGTTTTAGTGTTGTTGAATCGTGTCCGTTTCCGTCGTAAATCAAAAATCCCTGCTATTTTGACAGGATTTAGCCTCGATTCCTCCCCCCAAAGAGGGGTATTTTCTTGATCTGCGACACGGTTTTGTTAATTACCCCAGGAAATCGGCAACAATCCATCCGGTTTTTTAACATTAGCAGGAAGTGTTGAAAGTGCTGGGAAAAGTCGGCAAGGTGAGCGCCAGGTCACGCCAATATGCTGATTTTATTGCAAAGAAATAAAAAAAAGATTCAAAACATCAATAATAGTGCAAAAAAAAGAGCCACCAGACGGGAAACCCACCCTTGAGGCTCTTTTTGGGCACTTACATTCTGTTACCAGTTTTTGTGATCTTTGTTAGCAAAATAACCTCACAAAATGAAGGTGCTTCCTCCCTCTTCCGGAGTAAGTGCCGGCCCGGCGCGCCAGGGATCGCTCTCCTGGCTCAGAGACTGAAAAATCGCCTGCGGTAGTTCGCCCACCGTCTGCGGATTGCAGCTAACGACGTACCGGGTATCCGGCAGGACCGGCAGGCCATCGCTGATGCCGGCCACGCGCAAATCCGGGCTCATCATTTCGACCGGACGCGCGGTGACCCCCAGCCCGGCTTTCACCGCCGCTTTCACCCCGGAGAGCGACGAGGCGCCGTGGGCCAGATGCCAGGAGACGCGGGCAGCCTCCAGCGCGGCGATGATGTCCTCACGGAACGGGCCAGGCTCTTCGAGCAAGATGAGGGGGATCGATTCCCCTTTCGCCAGCACGTAGTCCGCTGCACAGTACCAGAGGGTAGGCGACGTTCTCAGCGTGAAAGCGGTAAAACCGGGAAGCTGATGGGTGGTTAATGCCAGATCGACCTCTCCCGCGCTCAGCATCGCCATGATGACGGCATGGGGATGGACTTTAATCTCCAGCGTCATTCTGGGATAGAAGCAGCCGATGCGGTTTAACAGAAACGGCAGGATAGTATCAGCGGTTTCTTCCGACGCGCCGATGGTCAGTCCCCCCTGCAGGCTGCCATACATCAGCGACATGCAGGCTTCATCGTTAAAGCGCAGGATTTTGCGGGCATAGCCCAGCAGCTGGATGCCCTGCTCGGTCAGCAGTTTATTGCGTCCGTGACGAGCGAAAAGCTCCTTGCCAACCAGTTGCTCCAGGCGTTGCATTTGCTGGCTGACCGCGGACTGGGTACGACACACTGCGGCGGCGGCGGCAGCGAAGGTGTTCAAATCAGCGACTGCTACAAAGGTGCGCAGCAGATCGAGATCGAGGTTGAGTATCGGACGTGTTGTATTAATCATCTTTCTTCACTTACAGGTGGCTAACGCTGACCTGCCTTGTTGATGCTTTACGCCAGGTTTCCGGCTATTCCCTGAGCCTCGTGCTCACCGTCTGATGGCGGATAAACAACTGGACGAACGTTATTACATGCCAAAGTACTCGTCTGAGCAAATGCGCAGAACACCGGAGTAATATATTGTTCGTATTTCTCATTATTATTTATTACCACGGCCAGCCAGGCGTCTTACGTCGCCCCGGAAAATCGCGCAGTAGTGGTGAGAAAGCCTCTCTTTCGCCGGACTTCTTTTTGGCGAACAACGAACAATAAAATCCTGTAATAACAATATATTAAATATCAATTCAGCCATAATTCATGCCGACTACCACTGATATTAACGGCGATATTCTAACCGATTCCCATCCTTTTTATAAGCCTTAATAAGGATTAACTGAGATAATTTTAAATTTTTTTCAACATTTTATATAAATTAACAAACCTCAGATTATTACCTGTCAAAAATAATAATAATGCGCTTACGCGCAGTTTTTTATTAAAATTATTTAACATCAAAATTACAAATCAACCGCTATGAGATTAAGAATAGCGTTTTCTAGCCGCCCCCCATTCTCCAGCGCCCCGTTTACCTAACCAACAAACCAGATAAATGATGGTAAAAAAGGCACTACATCAACATAGACGACCGAAAAAATGCCATGAAAAGGCATAAACCATAGGAAAAACCAGCAACCAACAGATAAATCAATTACGCTTAAAATCCTGCATTAGCAAAATCTTCTCCTGCAAAGCCTTCAAAACAGCGGGGAGGCGGAGTACATTGTTCCGTGCTGACTTCCACGGCAGGGAGTGGCGATAACAGCTAAAAGGTCAAGATTCATGTCCCCCATCGAAAAATCCAGCAAGTTAGAGAACGTCTGTTATGACATCCGCGGACCGGTTCTGAAAGAAGCGAAACGTCTTGAAGAAGAAGGCAATAAGGTTCTGAAACTGAACATCGGCAACCCGGCGCCCTTCGGCTTCGAGGCCCCTGACGAGATCCTCGTCGACGTCATCCGCAATCTGCCTACCGCCCAGGGATACTGCGATTCGAAAGGATTGTACTCGGCGCGTAAAGCTATCATGCAGCATTACCAGGCGCGGGGAATGCGCGATGTCACCGTGGAAGATATTTACATCGGCAACGGCGTGTCCGAGCTGATTGTGCAGGCGATGCAGGCGCTGTTAAACAGTGGCGATGAGATGCTGGTTCCCGCTCCGGACTACCCGCTGTGGACGGCGGCGGTGTCTCTTTCCAGTGGTAAAGCGGTGCACTATCTGTGTGACGAATCCTCTGACTGGTTTCCGGATCTTGACGATATCCGCGCCAAAATCACGCCTCGCACCCGCGGGATCGTGATCATCAACCCCAACAACCCCACCGGCGCGGTCTACTCCAAAGAGCTGCTGCAGGAGATCGTGGAGATCGCCCACCAGCACAACCTGATTATTTTCGCCGATGAGATCTACGACAAGATCCTCTACGACGAAGCCCAGCATCACTCGATTGCCGCTCTGGCGCCGGATCTGCTGACGGTGACCTTCAACGGACTGTCGAAAACTTACCGCGTCGCCGGCTTCCGTCAGGGCTGGATGGTGCTGAACGGCCCGAAAAAACACGCGAAAGGCTATATCGAAGGACTGGAAATGCTGGCCTCGATGCGTCTGTGCGCCAACGTGCCGGCCCAGCATGCTATCCAGACCGCGCTGGGCGGCTACCAGAGTATCAGCGAATTCATCATTCCAGGCGGGCGTCTGTATGAACAACGCAACCGCGCCTGGGAGCTGATCAACGATATTCCGGGCGTCTCCTGCATGAAGCCAAAAGGCGCGCTGTACATGTTCCCGAAAATTGACGCCAAACGCTTCAATATTCACGACGACCAGAAAATGGTGCTCGATTTCCTGCTGCAGGAGAAAGTGCTGCTGGTGCAGGGTACTGCCTTTAACTGGCCGTGGCCGGATCACGTGCGTATTGTGACCCTGCCTCGCGAAGACGACCTGGAGATGGCGATCTCCCGCTTTGGCCGCTTCCTCTCCGGCTACCATCAGCTTTAGTCGTGCTGCCGCCGGCATTTGCATCCGGCGGCGATCCCTGCGCACAATGGAACCCGATGTTGTCACTGATTAAGGGTTCCTATGAGTCAGAGTCATTTCTTTGCCCACCTCTCCCGTCTGAAACTGATTAACCGCTGGCCGCTGATGCGCAACGTGCGCACCGAAAATGTCTCCGAGCACAGCCTGCAGGTGGCGATGGTCGCCCACGCGCTGGCGGCGATTAAAAACCGCAAATTTGGCGGCCAGGTCAACCCAGAGCGTATCGCCCTGCTGGCGATGTACCACGACGCCTCCGAGGTTTTAACCGGTGATCTCCCTACCCCGGTGAAATATTTTAATTCACAGATTGCTCAGGAATATAAGGCGATTGAGAAAATCGCCCAGCAGAAGCTGGTGGATATGGTGCCCGACGAGCTGCGCGATATTTTCGAACCGCTGATTGACGAGCATCATTACAGTGAGGAAGAGCAGTCGATCGTCAAACAGGCTGACGCCCTCTGCGCCTACCTGAAATGCCTCGAAGAGCTGTCGGCGGGCAACAACGAATTTCTGCTGGCCAAAGGCCGTCTGGAAAAAACGCTGGCGTCGCGGCGCAGCGCGGAGATGGATTACTTTATGCAGGTGTTTGTCCCGAGCTTCCAGCTGTCGCTGGATGAAATCAGCCAGGATTCGCCGCTGTAATTTTTCAGGCCGGGCAGCGGTCGCCCCCTACCCGGCCTGCATATCTTAAAACGGGAAGAGCACCGGGATCAGCAGAACGCAGACCACCATCACCAGCACGGTAAAGGGCACGCCGATTTTGACAAAATCGCTAAATGAGTACTTACCCGGGCCAAGCACCAGAGTATTAACCGGCGAAGAGACCGGGGTCATAAACGCCGCCGAAGCCGCCATCGCCACCACCATGGCAAAGGGATAAGGCGACACACCCATCGACTTCGCCGCCGCCAGGGCAATAGGCGCCATCAGCACCGCGGTGGCCGTGTTAGAGATAAACAGGCCTATCGCCGCGCACATCACAAACAGGCAGCCGAGCATCAGATAAGGCCCCTCGCCTCCGGCGACGTCCATTAGTCCCTTAACCACCAGATCCACCCCACCGGTTTTCTGCAACGCCAGGGCGAACGGCATCATCCCGACAATCAGAATGATGCTCGGCCAGTGGATCGCCTTGTAGGCGCTTTCGGCGTTGATACAGCGGAATTTGCCCATCAGCAGACAGGCGATGATCGCGGCGATGGGGTTGGGGATTTCATCCGTCAGCATCAGGGCCACCATCAGCACCAGACAGAAAATCGCGTGCGGAGCCTGGCTGTGGGCCGGCGAAGCGTCATCAACCTCAACCGGCATATTGAGCACCACGAAATCCCGGCCGCGCTTCGCCAGCAGAGCAATTTGCCGCCAGTTGCCGACCACCAGCAGAATATCGCCGAGCTGCAGCGGCTCATCGACCACGGAACCATCCATCGCTTTGCCATCGCGCTTCATGCCGACGATATTGAGACCAAACCGGGTGCGGAAGGCTATCTCACGCACCGTTTTGCCTATCATCTCTGAATCCGGGATCAGCGCCACCTCCGCCATCCCCACATCCAGCGCCTGATCGGCAAAATACTCCCCGCGCAACACCATCGGCTCGAGCATTTGCTCGCCGCAGAACTGGCGCAAGTCGACATCGGAGGCAGACATATCGATCAGCAGGACGTCGCGGGCGCGAAATTCCGAGACCCCATTGACGTTAACAATCACCCGGCGGAACCGCCGCCAGCGCTCAACGCCGATGACGTTGGCACAGTAGCGCTCACGCAGCTTTAAATCATCCAGCCGCTGACCGATCATCGGCGAACCGGGTCGGATCGCCAGCCGGCGAGCGCGGCCGGTGAGGTGATATTCGCGGATCAAATCGCGAAAGGTACTTCTTTTTCGCCCATCGCGCGCGGAATCGCCATTATCCGTCTTCAGCATAAAGCGCACCGCCAGCATATAGACGATGCCCAGGATCAGCACCACCAGGCCAATCGGCGTGACGCTGAAAAAACTGAAGCCGTGCAGTCCTTCGCGCAGCAGTTCACTGTTGACCACCAGGTTGGGCGGTGTCGCCACCAGGGTCATCATCCCGCTGATAAGCCCGGCGAAGCTCAGCGGCATCATCAGCCGCGAGGGTGAGGTATTCATCCGCGCCGAGACGCTAAGGACCACCGGAATGAAAATGGCGACCACGCCGGTGGAGCTCATAAACGCGCCCAACCCGGCGACGGTGAGCATCAGGTAGATCAGCATTTTGGTTTCGCTGTTGCCTGCCACGCTCACCAGCCAGGCGCCCATCTTGGTGGCCACCCCGGTACGCACCAGGCCGTCGCCGATAATAAACAGGGCGGCAATCAGGATCACGTTAGGATCGCTGAACCCGGAAAAAGCTTCAGTCAGCGTCAGCGTGCCGCTGAGGACAAAGGCGACAATGACCATCAGGGCGATAGCATCCATGCGCACCTTACCGGTAGCAAACAGCACAACCGCTATGGCCAGGAGGGATAAAACCCAAATCAATTCACCGTTCACAACGTTTCCTTGTCACAAGTGGGAGTCGACATAGTGGCATAAAAAAGCCCCGACGACGCGGGGCGAAATCATGGGTTTATGCTTTAAGACGCACATTTACCACGCCGTCAGTCTGGCGTTCAACCACCAGATCTTCCAGGCTGCTCAGCACGAGGTCGGCTTCATCCCGACGGGGGGCATCGGCGGGCACGTTGACCGCGATAGTGCGACAGCCGGCCGCCAGTCCGGAGAGGAGCCCCGCCGGCGCATCTTCCACCACCGCGCACTCCCCGGCAGGCAGACCCAGCCGCTCGGCGCCCAGCAGATAGGCGTCCGGCGCCGGCTTGCCGTGCTTCACCTGCTCAGCGGTGACAAACACCTCCGGCATCGGCAGGCCCGCCGCGCGGTGACGCGCATGGGCAACCGGAATCGAGCCGGAGGTGACAATCGCCCATGGGATCCCGGCCTCATTGAGCGTATTCAGCAGGGCTAACGCCCCCGGTAGGGCGACGATGCCTTCGATATCA
Source organism: Klebsiella sp. 1SOBk10mer (assembly GCF_046602535.1). Lineage (NCBI taxonomy): Bacteria > Pseudomonadati > Pseudomonadota > Gammaproteobacteria > Enterobacterales > Enterobacteriaceae > Klebsiella > Klebsiella sp. 1SOBk10mer. Next base: position 223,387 of record NZ_JBKIUP010000001.1, on the reverse strand, counting down.
GTGGCTTCCATCTGCTCGAGATAACGGAATTCGGCCTGGATATCCTCCTCGCTGCGACCCGGCATAAAATGGCGAATGGAGGTAATGGCCTGCTTGCCGTGAATAAAACTGAGAATTTCATCATGGTCAATGGCGAAACGATCCCCCCATTTGCACCATGAACGCTCCACCACCGGCAAGGAATCCACCAGCGTCCCGTCTAAATCGAACAGGAAACCTTTACACTGCACGGGCACCTCCCTCAGGCATTGATGATTTGGTTAATTTCGTTACTGCTCAGATGATACTGGCGTGGGCAGGCGTGCCAGACGCTCAGCATCCGCTGATATTTCTCCCACATCGGGGTCTGCGAGTTAAAGCCATGGGTGCCGGCGTCAAAGTGGCTGTAACGGCCTTCAACGTTGACCATAAAGCGCACGTAGCCGAGAAAACGCGCTTCGGTGGCGGCATCAAATCCGAGGAAGGTGACCCGACGCTCGTCGATACCCGCCGCATCTTTCAGGTTGGTCCAGGAGACGTGTAGCGCGTGGTACATCTCCATGATGTCGATTACGGTACGGCAGGTTTCTTCCGTCAGCTGGCCGAACTCGCGGTCCAGTTCACGCATCTGCAGCCCATACCCACGCTCAATGATGGTTTGCAGACGACGGTAGCGCTCCGCATTGTCCGGGTCGAGCATCGTCATCATCTTGTACTGATTGGATAAAATCAGACGCTGCGCATTGGTCATTTCCATGTTGTGACTCCTGTAGCACGGTAGGGCGTGAAATAAAGAAGGCGCATAAATCATGCGCCTTCTTTTATATGCGTTTTCCGTAGTGAATTACAAATCATCAAGGAAAGTTTTATCGAGTTGTTTGAAGGCGCGCTTAAGCGTGTCAGCCAACGCCTGATAATCGGGCTTGCCTTCGACAGGCGCCAGCGCCTGCCCCGCCTCCTGCAGTTTGCCGCGTACTTCGTAGAACCAGTTAAGAATGGAAGGCGGCAGCGGCGTCACTGAACGTTTACCCAACCACCATAACCCCTGCATCGGCAGGCTCAGTGCAAACAGCGCAGTGGCCACGGCGGGCCCCAGCTGGCCGCCCAGCGCTATCTGCCAGCAGAGGGTGAAAATGGCGATCGGCGGCATGATGCGGATGGCGTAGCGGGTGGCACGAATGATGCGGTTTTCAATAAATACCGGCGCGAGGCGCTTGTCGAGAGGCCAGGTCTTCGCGTAGTGCTGCCCGCGGTTGAACAAGCTAAAGAAGCTAACGGGGCGTTTCTCAGGGGTCGACATGGCTTTACCTCAACTTTACATATAAAACTTAAAAAATTCGTGCAAAAAACCAACTATGCATGACATCGTTCAAAAGATTTTGGCAAAGGATGCCGCAATCAGGTATCCTGTGCCCGCCTGAAAGGGCGGATAGACTCTTTTGCCAGGCTAGTCAAATTATCGCATATTCTGCCATTGGCTGAAAATTATGCAAAATGGCATAAAATCAAATGTACTTATCTCATCGTGCCTGAAAACAGAACAAGGCATGATGTTAATCATAAATGTCGAGGTCATCCTGCGCTACGCTAATGACACACTGACGTTTTTTTAGCCACGTATCATAAAAAGGTACTTCCATGTCGAGTAAGTTAGTACTGGTTCTGAACTGCGGTAGCTCCTCTCTGAAATTTGCTATCCTTGACGCCGTTAACGGCGACGAATACCTGTCCGGTTTAGCGGAATGCTTCCACCTGCCAGAAGCCCGTATCAAATGGAAAATTGACGGCGGCAAACAAGAAGCCGAATTAGGCGCGGGCGCCGCGCACAGCGAAGCACTGAACTTTATCGTTAACACTATTCTGGCACAAAAACCAGAACTGTCTGCTCAGCTGACCGCAATTGGCCACCGTATCGTCCACGGCGGTGAAAAATACACCAGCTCCGTCGTCATCGACGAGTCCGTGATTCAGGGCATTAAAGACGCGGCGTCCTTCGCACCGCTGCACAACCCGGCACATCTGATCGGCATCGCTGAAGCGCTGAAATCCTTCCCGCACCTGAAAGACAAAAACGTGGCAGTATTCGATACGGCGTTCCACCAGACCATGCCGGAAGAATCCTATCTCTACGCCCTGCCGTACAGCCTGTACAAAGAGCACGGCGTTCGTCGTTACGGCGCACACGGCACCAGCCACTTCTACGTGACTCAGGAAGCCGCTAAGATCCTGAACAAGCCGGTTGAAGAGCTGAACATCATCACCTGCCACCTTGGCAACGGTGGTTCGGTTTCCGCTATTCGTAACGGCAAATGCGTTGACACCTCCATGGGTCTGACCCCGCTGGAAGGCCTGGTGATGGGTACCCGCTCCGGCGATATCGATCCGGCCATCATCTTCCATCTGCACGACACCCTGGGCATGAGCGTTGACGCCATCAACAAAATGCTGACCAAAGAGTCCGGCCTGCTGGGCCTGACCGAAGTCACCAGCGACTGCCGCTACGTAGAAGACAACTACCAGGAAAAAGCCGACGCTAAACGCGCGATGGACGTCTACTGCCACCGCCTGGCGAAATACATCGGCTCCTACACCGCGCTGATGGACGGCCGTCTCGACGCCGTGGTCTTCACCGGTGGCATCGGTGAAAACGCCGCGATGGTGCGTGAGCTGTCGCTGGGCAAACTGGGCGTACTGGGCTTCGAAGTTGACCATGAGCGTAACCTGGCTGCCCGCTTCGGCAAGTCTGGCTTCATCAACAAAGAAGGCACCCGTCCTGCCGTGGTTATCCCGACCAACGAAGAGCTGGTCATCGCGCAAGACGCCAGCCGTCTGACCGCATAATTCCACACCGCCAGCCCTGACCCGCAATACTTCGCGCTGCAGGAAGGCGGCGACACAGCAGATCCCCGGCGCATACGCGACCGGGGTGAGCAAGTAGAGCCAACGCACGTGCAACGTGGAGTATGACGGGTCGCTGGTGGTGCTGTTTTGTATCCCGCCTGATACTGGCGGTAACGAAAGAGGATATACCGTGTCCCGTACTATCATGTTAATTCCTACCGGTACCAGCGTAGGTCTGACCAGCGTCAGCCTCGGTGTGATCCGCGCTATGGAACGCAAAGGCGTTCGTCTGAGCGTCTTTAAACCTATCGCCCAGCCGCGCTCCGGCGGCGATGCCCCGGACCAGACCACCACCATCGTTCGCGCCAGCTCCTCCACCACCACCGCTGCTGAACCGCTGAAGATGAACCACGTTGAATCTCTGCTCTCCAGCAATCAGAAAGATGTGCTGATGGAAGAGATCATCGCCAACTATCACGCGAACACCCAGGACGCGGAAGTGGTGCTGGTGGAAGGCCTGGTGCCGACCCGTAAGCATCAGTTCGCTCAGGCGCTGAACTTTGAAATCGCCAAAACCCTGAACGCGGAAATCGTCTTCGTCATGTCGCAAGGTACCGATACGCCAGAACAGCTGAACGAGCGTATTGAACTGACCCGCAACAGCTTTGGCGGCGCGAAAAACACCAGCATCACCGGCGTTATCATCAACAAACTGAACGCGCCGGTCGACGAGCAGGGCCGTACCCGTCCTGATCTGTCGGAAATTTTCGACGACTCATCCAAAGCGAAAGTCGTGAAGATCGACCCGGCTCAGCTGCAAAAAGGCAGCGCGCTGCCGGTGCTGGGCGCCGTACCGTGGAGCTTCGATCTGATCGCCACCCGCGCGATCGACATGGCCCATCACCTGAATGCGACCATCATCAACGAAGGCGATATCAACACCCGCCGCGTGAAATCCGTGACCTTCTGCGCGCGCAGCATCCCGCACATGCTGGAGCACTTCCGCGCAGGTTCGCTGCTGGTTACTTCCGCAGATCGTCCTGACGTGCTGGTTGCCGCCTGCCTGGCAGCGATGAACGGCGTGGAAATCGGCGCCATCCTGCTGACCGGCGGCTATGAAATGGACGCGCGCATCAGCAAGCTGTGCGAACGCGCCTTCGCCACCGGCCTGCCGGTGTTTATGGTCAACACCAACACCTGGCAGACCTCCCTGAGCCTGCAGAGCTTCAACCTCGAAGTGCCGGTTGACGATCACGAGCGCATTGAGAAAGTTCAGGAATACGTTGCCAACTACATCAACGCCGACTGGATCGAATCGCTGACCGCGACCTCCGAGCGCAGCCGTCGTCTCTCTCCGCCAGCCTTCCGCTACCAGCTGACCGAGCTGGCGCGCAAAGCCGGCAAACGCGTCGTTCTGCCGGAAGGCGACGAGCCGCGTACCGTGAAAGCCGCAGCCATCTGCGCCGAACGCGGGATCGCCACCTGTGTGCTGCTGGGCAACCCGGATGAGATTAACCGTGTTGCAGCAGCGCAGGGCGTTGAGCTGGGCGCCGGTATCGAAATCGTCGACCCGGAAGTGGTGCGCGAAAGCTACGTGGCTCGCCTGGTCGAACTGCGTAAGAACAAGGGCATGACCGAAGCCGTCGCCCGCGAGCAGCTGGAAGATAACGTGGTTCTCGGCACCCTGATGCTGGAACAAGACGAAGTCGATGGCCTGGTGTCCGGCGCGGTACACACCACCGCCAACACCATTCGTCCGCCGCTGCAGCTGATCAAAACCGCACCGGGCAGCTCGCTGGTCTCTTCCGTGTTCTTCATGCTGCTGCCGGAACAAGTTTATGTTTACGGCGACTGCGCGATCAACCCGGATCCGACCGCAGAGCAGCTGGCGGAAATCGCGATTCAGTCCGCTGACTCCGCGATTGCCTTCGGCATCGAACCGCGCGTGGCGATGCTCTCCTACTCCACCGGTACTTCCGGCGCGGGTAGCGATGTAGAAAAAGTCCGCGAAGCGACCCGTCTGGCGCAGGAAAAACGTCCTGACCTGATGATCGACGGCCCGCTGCAGTATGACGCCGCGGTGATGGCTGACGTCGCGAAATCCAAAGCGCCGAACTCGCCGGTAGCTGGCCGCGCGACCGTGTTCATCTTCCCGGATCTGAACACCGGTAACACCACTTACAAAGCGGTACAGCGCTCTGCCGACCTGATCTCCATCGGGCCGATGCTGCAGGGTATGCGCAAGCCGGTCAACGATCTGTCTCGTGGCGCGCTGGTTGACGATATCGTCTACACTATCGCACTGACCGCGATCCAGTCAGCTCAGCAGCAGAAGTAATCGCCCGCTGAGAGAAAGCAAAAGGCAGCCAGATGGCTGCCTTTTTTTGTCAGGAGGCGAACAGCAGTTGCTGCCACGCGTTAGCGCGTTTATTCGCGCTCGCTCTCTTCCGCGTCATCATACTCGTTGCCGGCGTTACGGGTCATCCACAGCGCCAGCGCTTTCAGCGAGTCGGGCGTGAACTCATCGCAGCGGGCGGTGATCTCTTCCGGCGTTAACCAGCACACCTCGCTCACCTCCTCTTCCTGCAGGGCAAACGGCCCATGGGAGACGCAGCTGAACAGGCTTCCCCAGACGCGGCAGAATTTATCTTCGTAGTAGAACTGGCCGTGATCGGCAAACGGCACCCCGGCGATGCCTAACTCCTCTTCCGCCTCGCGACGGGCCGACTCCAGCAACTGCTCATCAGCCTGCACGACGCCGCCGGCGGTGGCATCCAGCATGCCCGGATGAAAGTCTTTTGTCTCGGTGCGTCGCTGCACCAGAATTTTCCCCATTCCGTCGTGAACGACGATATAGGTCGCCCGGTGGCGCAGGCACTGCGCGCGCATCTGCTCGCGGCTGGACTGTGCTATCACCTCATTGTTTTCATTAACAATATCGACCCATTCTGTGCTTGCCAAATGATTCTGTTCCGCCATCAGGAAACCTTACTTTAAAAGCGCTCTTGCGGCGCGTCTTTATGATTGAGGGCTAAATTACGGGTAAATTGCGACCTCTGCAATAACCTGATTATCATTGAGTGCTAAAACCTGCAGACGCCCCTCATCCAGTAGCCCATAGCTGGCGGAATATCCCCCTTTTGGGATACTCACTGAGCCTGGATTAAACAGAGAGAACGCCCCGCGTTTTTCAGCAACCGGAATATGAGTATGGCCATACGCCAGGACATCGCCAGCGGCAAGTGGTGGCAAATTGTCCGGGCTATAAAGATGACCGTGGGTCAGAAACAAGCGGTAGCCTTCGCCAAGCACCTGCTGCCAGGGCGCGGTCATGGGAAAACGAAGCAGCATTTGATCCACTTCGCTGTCGCAGTTACCGCGAACCGCAATGATGCGCTCCGCCACGCTGTTCAGCCGCTCGGCCACCTCCGCCGGCGCATAGCCTTCCGGCAGCGCGTTGCGTGGCCCGTGATTAAGCACATCGCCGAGGATGATCAGCCACCTGGCGCTACTTTGCGCGAACCGCTCAAGCACGCGTTCCGTCGCAGGTAGCGAACCATGAATATCGGAGGCAAACATCAGCTTCATAGGTTCCATCTCCACTGGTTACGATGCCTCTATGATAGCGGAAGCGCGGCGGGTTATCAGCCTCCGCGTTTGGCGGAAAGCGCCGCGTAACGCTGGATTGAGGCCCGCTGCCACTGGAAAGTCGCATAATCCGCCAGCGCCTCCGGCACCTCATCGCCATTAAGAACCAGACGATTGAGCATCAGCGCCAGGTCGGCATCGGCAATAGACCATTCGCCGAATAAATTTTGCCCGCCGTGAGCCAGCAGCGTGGTAGCGGTGGCAAACAGTTTTTCCGCCGACCGCTTGCCTGCCTCGCTGAGCGCCGGCATTTTCACCCCGCCAAACACCACGGCGGTGGATCGCTCTTCACGAATGGGCACCAGATCGCTGCGTAGCCAGGCCTGGATCTGCCGGGCGCGGGCCCGCTTTTGCAGATCGTGTGGATAAAGGCGCTCCCACTCAGGCGGCGCGAAACGCTCATCGAGATATTCGGTAATCGCCGAAGACTCGCTCAGCGCGAAATCGTCAACCTCCAGCAGCGGTACGCGACGGGTGGCGGTATAGCCCGTCCAGCCGGCCTGCAGATGTTCGCCGCTGCCCAGGTCGATGGTTTTAAGGCTAAAAGGCAGGCTCTTTTCCTGCAGCGCGACATAAACAGACATCACGTACGGTGAGAAAAAATCGGCATCGGACCACAGGGTAATCACAGGCTGGCTCATAACTTCCTCAGGTTTGGTAGACAGGGCAATAAACCAACATAGCCTGTCTTACCGGCGATGTCACTGCTCGTCCGCTGCGTGGCTGGCGCCCCGCTCGCGGATTTTTTCCCGGGTCGCGCAGCTTCACCTATACTCGATCAGTTTGCGACCCACGACGGCGGGAAATATTATGATCGATCTCTACTATGCACCCACCCCAAACGGCCACAAAATCACCCTGTTTCTCGAAGAGGCGCAGCTGGCCTATCGGCTAATTCGGGTCGATATTGGCAAAGGGGAGCAGTTTCATCCGCAGTTTCTGGCGATTTCGCCGAATAACAAAATTCCAGCTATCGTCGACCACATGCCTGCCGACGGCGGCGCGCCGTTGAGCGTCTTCGAGTCCGGCGCCATCCTGCTCTATCTGGCGGAAAAAAGCGGCAAGCTGCTGAGCGGGGAGCTGCGGGCGCGCTATACCACCCTGCAGTGGCTGTTCTGGCAGGTCGGCGGCCTGGGGCCGATGCTGGGGCAAAATCAGCATTTTTCCCACTCAGCGCCGCAAACCGTGCCCTACGCGATTGAGCGTTTTCAGGTGGAAACCCAGCGACTCTATGGGGTACTGAATCATCGCCTGGGATCCAGCCCGTGGCTGGGCGGGGACCACTACAGCATCGCCGACATCGCCGCCTGGCCCTGGGTGAACTGCCATGTCCGCCAGCGGATCGATCTGGCGAACTATCCGGCGGTGCATAACTGGTATGAGCGCATTAAGCAGCGGCCGGCGACGGTGGAAGCGATGCTAAAAATTCAGCCTTATTAACCCCCTGCTCGCCCGTCGCGCTTTGTTGTATGATTGCAGGACTTAAACCACGGAGGAAGCCTGCAATGTCTCAACCAGACGCCATTATTCGTATTAAGAACCTGCGCCTGCGTACTTTTATTGGTATTAAAGAGGAAGAGATCGCCAACCGCCAGGACGTGGTAGTGAATGTGGCCATTCACTACCCTGCCGATAAAGCGCGCGACAGCGAGGACATTAATGATGCGTTGAACTACCGCACCATTACCAAACGCATCATTAGCCATCTTGAGAATGGTCGTTTCTCGCTGCTGGAAAAATTAACTCAGGATGTGCTGAATATCGCATGCGAACATCACTGGGTCACATATGCTGAAGTGGAGATCGATAAACTTCACGCGCTGCGCTATGCCGACTCGGTATCCATGACCATGAGCTGGCGGCGCTAACCATGTCAGGGAGGTGGTATGAAGATCCTGCTTACTGGTGGTACCGGCCTGATTGGCCGACATCTGATACCCAGACTGCTGGAGCTTGGGCATAGCGTCACGGTCTCCACCCGACATCCGGATACCGCCCGCGCCCGTCTCGATCCGCGCGTCACGCTGTGGCGCGATTTCGAGGGCCATCACCACCTCAATGACATTGATGCCGTCATCAATCTGGCGGGCGAGCCCATCGCCGATAAACGCTGGACCGCCGAGCAGAAACAGCGCTTATGCCATAGTCGCTGGGATCTCACTCAGCGGCTGGTGGGCTTGTTCCACGCCAGCGATACTCCTCCCTCCGTGCTGATCAGCGGGTCAGCCACCGGCTATTACGGCGACCTCGGCGAAGTGGTGGTGACAGAAGAAGAGCCGCCGCACAATGAGTTTACCCATAAGCTCTGCGCCCGCTGGGAGCAAATTGCCTGCGAAGCGCAAAGCGAGCGCACCCGCGTCTGTCTGCTGCGCACCGGCGTGGTACTGGCGCCGCGGGGCGGTATTCTTGGCAAAATGACCCCGGCCTTTAAGCTCGGCCTCGGTGGGCCTATCGGCAGCGGCAGACAGTACCTGGCCTGGATCCATATCGACGATATGGTTAACGGCATTCTGTGGCTGCTGGATAACGATCTGCGCGGCCCATTCAATATGGTTTCGCCCTATCCCGTGCATAACGAGCAGTTCGCCCACGCGCTGGGGCATGCGCTCAATCGACCGGCGATTTTCCGCGTTCCCGCCGCCGCCATCCGCCTGCTGATGGGCGAATCCGCTGTGCTGGTGCTCGGCGGCCAGCGCGCGCTGCCTAAGCGACTGGAAGCCGCCGGCTTCGCCTTCCGCTGGTACGATCTCGACGAAGCGCTAAAGGATGTGCTGAGTTAATGGCTGACACAGGGGAGCATTGGCTCTCCTGATTCCATTCTGCTGGCTCATGCTCCACGCCTGGATGGCCTCAGCCTGGCGCTGCAGCATCGCCATATCCCGGACAACCAGCGCCCTGAAGCGCCTGAGTTCATCGCCAGCCGGCCGGTTCGCCGGTGTTACCTGGCGAAGCAAAGTGCTAAGGTAGGCCTTTTCTTCTTCGAATTGACTGCTTTATGACGACCATCACCACGCCTCGCCTTTCGCTTACCCGCTTTGTTACCGATGACTGGCCCTTTTTTCTGCGCCTGCGCCAGGATCCGCAGGTGATGCGTTTTATGGGCGAAGTGTTAAGCGAGGAGGCGTTGCGCAGCGTGTTCGCCAGTCGCTGCGCCGATCCCGGCGTGTATGTTCTGCGTAATAAGCGCGGCGATGCGCTGGGCGATATTGGGCTTCGCATCAGCCCTAAAAATCCGCACGAGGCCGACGTCGGCTATGCGCTGCTGCCCGAGGCTCAGGGAAAAGGCTATGCCAGCGAAGCGCTGCGGGCGATCTGCGATTATGGTTTCAGCACGCTGGGGGTACAGGCCATCAATGCCTGGGTGTTGGGAGAGAATCGTGGATCATCGCGCCTGCTGGAGAAGCAAGGCTTTGTGCGCACGCAGGTGCTGGAGAAAGCCTATCATCTGAACGGCGTCGATTACGATGACTGGATTTACCGGCTGGAGCGTGAATCCCACCCGGCGCCCGCAGACGCCGGGTAAGCCGTTTATTTCAACGAACCTTTCAGAAACTGCTGCAGGCGCGGGCTTTTCGGCGCGCCGAACAGCGCGTCCGGATGCCCTTCCTCTTCGATTTTTCCCTGATGCAGGAAAATGACATGCGAAGAGACGTGGCGGGCAAAGCCCATTTCGTGGGTCACCACCACCATGGTTTTCCCCTCTTCCGCCAACTGCTGCATGATGCGTAACACTTCGCCCACCAGCTCCGGATCCAGCGCGGAGGTCGGCTCATCGAACAGCAGCACTTCCGGCTCCATCGCCAGCGCGCGGGCAATAGAGACACGCTGCTGCTGGCCGCCGGAAAGATGCACCGGGTATTTCGCCTGCTGACGTTCGTCTATCCCGACCTTGACCAGGTATTTTACCGCCCGTTCGCGCGCTTCCTGTTTGCTTAAGCCCAGCACCTGAATCGGCGCCTCCATGACGTTCTCCAGCACCGTCATATGGCTCCACAGATTGAAATGCTGAAACACCATGGTCAACCGGGTGCGCAGCAGGCGCAGCTGGTTCTTGTCGGCCACCTTCAGCTGACCGTCTTTATCCCGTACCAGGCCAATATTCTGGCCGCTGACGACGATCGTGCCTTCGCTCGGTTTTTCAAGGAAGTTAATACAGCGTAAAAAGGTACTTTTCCCGGAACCCGATGAACCGATGATACTGATAACGTCCCCGGCTTTCGCCTGCAGCGAGACGCCCTTCAGCACCTCGTGTTCCCCATAGCGTTTATGCAGATCGATAACGTTTAATTTATTGTCGGACATGGCGTTCTCAATGCGTCGAAGAAGGTTTGATATGCTGCAACCAACGCTTTTCCGCTTTGCGGAACAAGCTAATCAGCACATACGAGATAATTAAATAGAGCACCGCGGCGATGCCAAAGGCGGTGAACGGCTGATAGGTGGCCGAGTTGATATCGCGGGCGATTTTCAGCAGATCCGGCACCGTAGCGGTAAACGCCAGCGCCGTCGAGTGCAGCATCAGGATCACTTCGTTACTGTAGGCCGGCAGCGCAATCCGCAGCGCGGAAGGCAGGATGATGCAGCGGTACAGTTTGACCGAAGAGAAGCCGTAGGCCCGCGCCGCTTCAATTTCGCCCGCCGGTACCGAGCGGATCGCGCCGGCGAAAATTTCGGTGGTATAAGCGCAGGTGTTCAGGGTCAGCGCCAGCACCGTACAGTTTAGCCCGCTGCGGAAAAAGGCGTTCAGCAGTTCAGTGCCTTTGACGATTTCCAGGGTGTACATACCGGAGTAAAAGACCAACAGCTGCACATACAGCGGCGTGCCGCGAAATATGTAAGTAAACAGCCAGATGGGAAACTGGATGAACTTATTGCTCGAAACGCGGCCGATTGCCAGAAAGACCGCCAGGATGCCCCCCATGACCACCGAAGAGATCAGCAACCATAAGGTAATCGCCACGCCGGTAAAGCGATAGCCGTCGGTCCACAGCAGGGATTTCCAATATTCCTGAATAATTTCAATCACAGGTCAGCCCTCTTGACGCCAACGGTATAGCGGCGTTCGAGCAGCAGCAGTACGCCATTAGAAAGGGTGGTAAATACCAGATAAATCAGGCCGCAGACGATGGCGAAGTAGAACGGCTGCCAGGTGCTTTTGCCCGCCAGCTGCGTGGCTTTGACCACATCCTCCAGCCCCAGCAGCGAGACCAGCGCCGTCGCCTTGAGGATAACCTGCCAGTTGTTGCCGATCCCCGGCAGCGCGTAGCGCATCATCGCCGGGAACAGGATGCGCCGGAACGTCTGCCCGCCGCTGAAGCCAAAGGCGGTGGCCGCTTCGATATGCCCCTTCGGCACCGCCAGGTAGGCGCCGCGGAAGGTTTCCGTAAAATAGGCGCCATAGATAAAGCCAAGGGTAATAATCCCGGCGATCATCGGGTCAATATCAAACTGCGCCATGCCCAGCGCGTCGGTAACGCTGTTAAGCGCAATCTGCAGGCCGTAGAAAATCAACAGCATCAGCACCAGGTCGGGGACGCCGCGGATCAGTGTGGTATAGCCTTCAAATACCAGCGCCAGAGGACGATTGCTCGATAGCTTTGCGCCAGCGCCCGCCAGCCCAATCAGGACGGCGAGAACGACCGAGCTGAGCGCAAGCTCCAGGGTGACAAGCGCACCCTGCAAAATAACCTGTGAAAACCCATACAGCATGCTGCCTACCCTGTCTGTCATCCACCATTGCGCGTGAATCGGACGCGCAATGGTGAGGCGTGAGAATTATTCGCCGTATACGTTAAAATCGAAATATTTTTTCGCCAGCTTGTCGTAGGTGCCGTCCTTACGCATCTCTGCAAACGCTTTATTCAGCGCTTCGCGCAGTTCGTTGTCTTCCTTACGCAGCCCCATACCGGTGCCGACGCCGAACAGCTTTTCGTCCTTAATCGACGGACCGCCAAACTGATAATCTTTACCGATAGGCTGTTTCAGGAACCCTTCGCTGGCCGCGACCTCATCCTGGAAAGCGGCGTCAATACGGCCGGCGGTCAGGTCGGAATAGATATTGTCCTGCCCCTGATAGGAGACAATTTCGATACCTTTCGGCGCCCAGTGCTCATTACCGTAAGTTTCCTGCGTCGTACCCTGCAGCACGCCCACGCGCTTACCCTTCAGGGTGGCAAGATCCGGCGTCACGGGACTGCCCTTTTTCACCACCAGACGCGAATCAGCCGCATACAGTTTGTCGGTGAAAGCGATTTCCTGCTGACGCTTTTCGGTAATCGACAGCGAAGACATAATCGCGTCGATTTTCTTCGCTTTTAAAGAGGGGATCAGCGCATCCAGCGGGTTTTCCACAAAGGTACATTGGGTATTAATACGCTTACACAGCTCTTTTGCCAGATCGATATCAAAACCCACCAATTCCCCCTGCGCATTCTTCGATTCGAAGGGAGCATAAGTCGGATCGGTACCGATACGAATTTTTTGCGGAATAGCGGCAAAGACCGTGGAAACGCTGGAAAGGGCCAGCGCTAAAGAGAGAGACAACGCCAGTTTTTTCATAACTATCCTCGACAGACTGTCATTCTAACGGGTTTATTAGAACTATTAACACCAGTTATCGTGCCATTATTCGCCCCTTGAGGGCAAAGATTTATGCACCAGAAAGGCCATTTTTTTGCATCACAAACGCTTAACTATGCATTTTTTAGCCACAAAAGCGCCTGCCTTTGCACTAAAATGATCCACAGCGTCTGACGATGCACCTTTTCAGGGCTTTTACACGAGCATGGCGGCAGGCCCACCCGATAGCGCGGGCCTGCGGCAGTCTTAGTCGCCGTAGACGTTAAAATCGAAGTATTTCTTCGCCATTTTGTCGTAGGTGCCGTCTTTGCGCATCTCGCCCAGCGCTTTATCAAACGCGGCTTTCAGCTCGGCGTCGTCCTTACGCAGGCCGATACCGGTGCCGTCGCCAAAGTACTTTTTGTCTTTAACGGACGGGCCGGCAAAGGCGAAATCTTTCCCGGCAGGCTGCTTCAGGAAGCCTTCGCTGGCGGCGACTTCATCCTGCAGCGCCGCATCCAGACGACCAGCGGAGAGGTCGGAATAGATCAGGTCCTGGTTCTGATATGCCACCACGTCAACGCCCTGGCTGCGCCAGCGATCGTTAGCATAGGCTTCCTGCGTGGAGCCCTGCAGCACGCCGACGTGCTTACCTTTCAGCGCCTCCAGCGTCGGCTGGATCGGCGAGCCTTTGGCCGCGATCAGCCGGGAGTCGGCGGCATAAAGCTTGTCAGAGAAGGCGATCTCTTGCTGGCGCTTCTCGGTGATGGAGAGCGAGGAGATGATGGCGTCAATTTTCTTCGCCTTGAGGGAGGGGATCAGGGAGTCAAAATCACTGCCGACCCAGGTACATTTCACCTTAATACGGGAGCACAGTTCATTGCCTAAATCGATATCAAAGCCAACAAAGTCCCCTTTCGCGTCTTTCGACGAAAAGGGCGCATAGGTCGCGTCAGTGCCAATGCGAATGCTCTGCGGCAGAGCAGCAAACACACTGGCCGTGCTGCTCATTCCCACGAGTAAAGAGAGAGCCAGAATCGTCTTCTTCATACAGTACCCTTAAGTGTCGTGATGTGGTGCGTTGCTTGTTATGGTGATTGCCGATCAATCCTGCAGTTTTTGTGCCATCTTCCCGGTGCGTGCCGGGAACAGGGTTAAATTTGTTAAAATAAAGTTGCAGGATTGTCTTAAAAGGGAAGATACCAGCATTACTGGCGAAACCGCAGCGCCTGAGCGCAAAAAGACGAAATAAATGTCGAGGATTTGATCGGGACGACAAATTTGCACCAGCGCAGCGCAAGCGTACATTTCACGCACCTATTTGGTGCAATCCTGTGACCCTTGCCAGCGCGTAAATAAGTCTTGTTCCAGGCTAATGTCGAACTGATCGAGTACCCGGTTGACGGTCTGGTTGATAACATCATCCAGGCTTTGCGGCCGATGGTAGAAGGCCGGCACCGGCGGCATAATCACCGCCCCCAGCTCCGCAGCCTGCACCAGCAGTCGCAGATGGCCAAGATGGAACGGAGTCTCCCGCACGCAGAGCACCAGCGGACGACGCTCCTTCAGCACCACATCCGCCGCCCGCGTCAGCAGACCATCCGTGTAGCTATGGACAATACCCGAGAGCGTTTTCATTGAGCAGGGTAAAATCACCATCCCGGCGGTTTTAAACGAGCCGGAGGAGATACTGGCGGCGATGTCGCGGGCATCATGCACCACATCAGCCAGCGCCTGCACTTCACGCACGGTAAAGTCGGTCTCCATCGCCAGCGTCTGGCGCGCCGCCTGACTGAGGATCAGATGGGTTTCAATATCTGGCACATCCCGCAGCACCTGCAGCATCCGCACGCCATAGATGGCGCCGCTGGCGCCGGAAATGCCAATAATCAGTCGTTTCACGTTCTGTTACCCCTTGCGCGTCGTGCCGCAGACTTTGCCGGATTATAGCCGTTGGCGCAACCATTGACGCACCGTTGCCGGGCGAAAAAAAGGCCCGCCGTCCATCAGGAACGGCGGGCCCGCGACGCGTGAACGGCTTAACCCTCGTTGTGCATCTCGAGGTTTTCGACTTCGTTCTGCAGCTGAACCGCTTTGGCATCATCGTTACGCAGGGAATCGAGGTAGTCGAGGTACTGCTGGTCGACATCCCGGGTGACGTACACGCCGTTGAACACAGAACATTCAAACTGCTGAATATCCGGATTTTCCGCGCGCACCGCCTCGATCAGATCGTTGAGATCCTGGAAAATCAGGCCATCGGCGCCGATGATCTGGCGGATCTCATCCACTTCGCGGCCATGAGCGATAAGTTCGTTGGCGGTCGGCATATCGATACCGTACACGTTCGGGAAACGAATTTCCGGCGCGGCTGAGGCCAGATACACTTTTTTCGCCCCTGCTTCGCGCGCCATCTCGATGATCTGCTCCGAGGTGGTGCCGCGAACGATGGAATCGTCCACCAGCAGCACGTTCTTATCGCGGAACTCCGCACGGTTGGCGTTGAGCTTGCGGCGCACAGACTTACGACGCAGCTGCTGGCCAGGCATGATAAATGTGCGGCCGACGTAGCGGTTCTTCACGAAGCCCTGTCGATAAGGCTTGTCGAGGATGCGGGCGATCTCCAGCGCGATATCGCAGGAGGTCTCCGGGATCGGGATAACGACGTCAATATCCAGATCTTCCCACTCGCGGGCAATCTTCTCGCCCAGCTTGGTCCCCATATTAACGCGGGCGCTGTAGACGGAAATTTTGTCGATAAACGAGTCCGGACGGGCAAAATAGACGTACTCGAACAGGCACGGGTTGCTGACCGGGTTATCGGCGCACTGACGGGTAAACAGCTGGCCCTTCTCGGTAATATAAACCGCTTCGCCCGGCGCCACATCGCGCAGGAATTCAAAGCCAAGGGTGTCAAGCGCCACGCTTTCCGAGGCCACCATATACTCGGTGCGGCCATCGCCTACGTCACGTTTGCCCAGCACCAGCGGACGAATGCCGTTCGGGTCGCGGAAGGCCACCATGCCATGACCGATGATCATCGCCACGCAAGCGTACGCGCCGCGGATCAAGCGGTTGGTCGCCGCAATCGCGGCAAAGATGTTATCCGCTTCCAGTGGGTAGTGACGGAAGTTATCCAGCTCACTGGCGAAAATATTGAGGAGGATTTCGGAATCTGAGGTGGTATTGATGTGGCGGCGTTTTTCTTCAAACAGCTTTTTACGCAGCTCATGGGCGTTGGTCAGGTTGCCGTTATGCGCCAACGTGATGCCATACGGCGAGTTGACGTAAAACGGCTGCGCTTCGGAGGCGCTGGAGCTGCCCGCCGTGGGGTAACGCACGTGGCCAATCCCCATATTGCCCTGCATACGCTGCATATGGCGGGCTTCGAATACGTCGCTTACCAGCCCGTTAGCCTTACGCAACCGGAAGCAGTTGTTGGCATCAATGGTGATGATGCCAGCGGCATCCTGTCCACGGTGCTGGAGCACCGTTAGCGCATCATAAATCGACTGGTTAACCGGCATAACACCGGCGATACCGACAATACCGCACATACGTCTTTTCCTCGTTCAGCAACGACCTAAAGTCTATACTTTAGGCAAGAAACTTGACGAGCTTTGCAGGTATTCAAAAAACCATCTGATGACGGGGGTAAAATAGGGAATAAACTGCGACTGATGCCAGTCATCGCTCTTCGCCATCCCGGTAAAGGTGTCAAGGAAGAACAGAATAGCGGCGATGATCAGCACCCCACGTAGCGCGCCGAAGCAGATCCCCAATACCCTGTCGGTACCTGACAAACCGGTTTTCTCCACCAGCTGGCCTATCACATAGTTCACGATAGCGCCAACGATGAGCGTCACGATAAACAGCGCCGCAATAGCAATCCCATTTCGAACCCGTTCATCCTCAAAGCCCGTAAACCAGACAGACAGATCAGCGTAGTAGTGGCTGGCGACATAAAACGCGCAACCCCACGTGACTAACGATAAAGCTTCGCGAACGAAGCCGCGGATCAGGCTGACCAGGCAAGAAAGACCCAGCACCGCCATAATGGCGTAATCAATCCAGACCATATACGTCCCACGATTTTACGCCCTGTCGTCCAGTTCGGGGCGCATTCTAACAGAAAAAGAAAACGTTTGCGTAGGGATTTCCTTGCCCTACAGAAATAAAAATGGCGCTGAAAAAACATTCAACGCCAGACTGTCTTTCGCCTCTTCAGGGCGGCTGAGACAGGGTTTACGGGGCGTTTAGCCCCGCCGCGTTCTTTCCGCATCGCGGAAAAAACAATCAGTTCGGGGTGAAGCCCATCACTACCCCGCTGAGCCCGGAGATCTGTTGCAGATCGCCCAGCTGGCCCTTGAGCTTGTCTTTTGACGCATCCGGCCCGACGAGGATACGGGTAATTTTACCCTGTACCGGCGTCGAAGGCGACGTATACACTTTGAAGCCCGACGCCCGCAGTTTACCAACGATCTCGTTCACCTTATCGGCGTTCTTCAACGCGCCCAGCTGAACCACATAGGCTTTGCCGGTCGGCGCCGGCAGGGCCGCCTGCTGCTGCGGTTGTTGCTGCTGTGGCTTAGCAGGCGGTGGCGTTGGCGTCGCGGCCTGCTGTTGCGGCTGCGGCTTCGGCTGAGGTTTAGGCTGGGGTTTCGCGGCCACTACCGGCTCCTGAACGTCATCGAAGCTGTTGCTGTTCACCGGGATACGCGACGGATCTAACGATGGCGCGGCGGCATCGCCCGCCCGCACCTCTTCCGCCGCCCCTTCCGGCGGCTGCGAAGGCAGCGCCTGAGTCGCCGCCGGCAGCATATCCGGTTCATCACGATCGCCCGGTTTCGGCACCAGCGGGATCGCGGCAAACTCATCCTGGTAATGCTTTTTCTGCCCGTCCAGCAGCCCTGGCAGGATAATCACCCCCAGCGCCACCAGCACGATTGTCCCGACTAAACGGTTCTGAAACTTACTCGCCACCGATTCTCCCCGCGTCTATCTCTTCCATAACCTGTGCGACCGTGTGAAACGAACCACACACCAGCACGGTATCTTCCACTTTAGCGTCAGCCATGGCCGCATGCCACGCCTGCGCCACGCTGCTATAGACTGTGCCGCCACGCAAATGTTCCACCAGCTGCTCCGCCGTCGCCCCGCGCGGCCCTTCCAGCGGCGCGCAGTACCAGGCGTCGACTTCCGGGGCCAGATTGGCCAACGTGCCGGCAATGTCCTTATCATGCAGCATACCAATAACCGCCAGCACGCGTCCCGTTTTCGCTAACGTTTTGAGACGCCCGGCGAGATAAGCCGCCGCGTGCGGGTTATGCGCCACATCGAGGATCACCCGCGGGGCGTCGCTGATTATCTGAAAGCGTCCCGGCAGCATCGCGTCGCGGATCCCCGCGCGCAGGATAGCGTCATCCACGGCAAGTCCGCTGGCGCGCAGCGCCGCCACGGCCGTGGCGGCGTTAGGCAACGGCACCTGAGGCAGAGGCAGGCGGCTTAACGCCCCGCCCGCGTCGCGGAAAGACCATGTCTCGCCTTCCACCTCATAGCGCCAGTCGACGCCGCGGCGCTGGAGCAGGGCGCCCTTCTCGCTCGCCACTTCAGCAATGGTGTGCGGCATATCCGGCTCCCCTACTACCGCCGGTTTTCCGGCACGGAAGATACCGGCTTTCTCCCGGCCGATACTTTCGCGATCCGGTCCCAGCCAGTCGGTATGATCGAGAGCGATGCTGGTAACCACGGCGACATCGGCATCCACGATATTAGTGGCGTCGAGACGGCCGCCGAGCCCCACCTCCAGGATCACCACGTCCAGCTGCGCCTGCTTAAACAACCATAGCGCAGAGAGCGTGCCGTACTCAAAGTAGGTCAGCGAGATGTCGCCCCGCGCCGCTTCAATCTCCGCAAACGAGGCCGTATGCGCCGCCTCCGGCAGTTCCGCTCCCTGAATGCGCACGCGTTCGGTGTAACGCACCAGATGCGGAGAGCTGTAGACCCCCACTTTATAGCCGGCCGCCATCAGGACGGTTTCCAGCGTGCGGCAGGTGGTGCCTTTGCCATTGGTACCCGCGACCGTAAAGACGAACGGCGCCGGTTTCACGATATCCATCTGCCGCGCGACCTCGCTGACGCGCGCCAGCCCCAGGTCGATGGTTTTACTGTGCAGATGTTCCAGATAAGAAAGCCACGTAGCCAGGGGCGACGTGGCCTGAGGAATAGGATCTTTTTCCATGATGCCCGCAAGAATTGACGGTTAACGAGTATGAATAAAAAAGGGCAGCGCCGCCAGGCCCTGCCCTCTGCTTTATCAGGCCTCGGGTTCCTGATCCGGTGCCGGCGGCACCACCACGCCTTCATGAGGCGTTTCCGAAGCGGCAACCGGCGCCGGCAGGTTCATCAGCTTCGCCAGAATGCTGGCCAGCTTGAGACGCATTTCCGGACGGCGAACGATCATATCGATCGCCCCTTTTTCAATCAGGAACTCACTGCGCTGGAATCCCGGCGGCAGCTTCTCACGTACGGTCTGCTCAATGACGCGAGGACCGGCAAAGCCGATCAGCGCTTTCGGCTCGGCAATGTTCAGGTCACCCAGCATCGCAAAGCTCGCCGATACGCCGCCCATGGTCGGGTCGGTCAGCACAGAGATGTACGGTAATCCGCGCTCCTGCATTTTCGCCAGCGCCGCGGAGGTTTTCGCCATCTGCATCAGCGACATCAGCGCTTCCTGCATACGGGCGCCACCGGAGGCGGAGAAGCAGATCAGCGGGCAGTTATCTTCCAGCGCCTGCTCCACCGCGCGCACAAAGCGTGCGCCAACGACGGAACCCATCGATCCCCCCATAAAGGAGAATTCAAAGGCGGCGGCCACAACCGGCATCGCGTAGAGCGTACCTTTCATTACCACCAGCGCGTCTTTCTCGCCCGTCTCTTTTTGAGCGGACGCCAGGCGGTCTTTGTATTTTTTTGAATCGCGGAACTTCAGCACATCTTTTGGCTCAAGTTCGCTACCCAGTTCCACCAGAGAACCTTCATCCAACAGGCTATGCAGGCGATTACGCGCCGACATGCGCATATGGTGATCGCACTTAGGACAAACCTCCAGGTTGCGCTCCAGCTCGGCGCGGTAGAGTACCTGACCGCAGCTGTCGCACTTGGTCCATACACCCTCAGGAATGCTCGCCTTGCGGGTGGGAGTGATGTTGCTTTTAATTCGTTCAATCCAGCTCATTGATAACCTTTCTGCCTGAACCTGGTCGATGCCAGTTTTGTCGTAAGGGGCGCATAATGCCATTTTTGCCTCTTACAGACCATGAATGTTGCACATTAAATCATATCATCCCGGAACATGGGATAAAAAAGTGGTCAAACCGCTGCGCGTGACGCTCTGCACCGTCACGCGCAACACAGGCTAAACTACTTCGCCTGCTTCGCCGCCGCCCGCTTATGGCGAATAATCTCAATCACGCCCGGCAGGACGGAAAGCACGATGATCGCCACGATCAGCAGCTTAAGGTTCTCCTGCACCACCGGCAGATCGCCAAACAGATAGCCGGCGTAGGTGAACAGCAGCACCCACAGCAGCGCCCCGACGACGTTATAGGCCGCAAAATGACGATAGGACATATGCCCCATTCCCGCCACAAACGGCGCGAAGGTTCGGACTATCGGCACAAAGCGCGCGAGGATAATGGTTTTTCCGCCGTGACGTTCGTAGAAGCTATGGGTTTTATCCAGATAGCTGCGACGGAAAATCTTCGAGTTCGGATTGCTGAACAGCTTTTCGCCGAACAGCCGGCCAATGGTGTAGTTGACCGCATCGCCGACGATAGCCGCGATAACCATCAGCAATACCATCAGATGGACATTAAGATCGTTGGTGGGCAGGGCCGAGAGCGCGCCCGCGACGAACAGCAGGGAATCTCCCGGCAGAAACGGCGTCACCACCAGCCCGGTTTCGCAGAACAGAATCAAAAACAGAATGGCATAAACCCAGACGCCGTACTGGGCGACCAGCTCGGCCAGGTGCACATCAATATGCAGGATGAAATCAATTAAAAAGTGAATCAAGTCCATGTTTGTCTTTACCCTTAATGACCCTATTAGTCCGCCAGAAACAGCGGGCCCATTGGCAGCACCGGTAAATCATAATGGGCCGGGTAATCCACCGACACCAGATACAACCCTTCCGCTTTTGCCGTTGCCGCAGCGAGCGTCCTGTCTTTTGCTGCCAGCAGTTCTGCCATCCAGCTCTCCGGCTGGTTTCCGGCCCCGATTTCCATCAGGCTGCCCACAATATTCCTGACCATATGATGTACAAAGGCATTCGCTTTGATATCCACCACCACATAAGCGCCGTAGCGGGTAACGTTAATGTGCATCACGTTGCGCCACGGGGTTCGCGACTGGCACTGCACTGCGCGAAACGAGGTAAAGTCATTCTCCCCCAGCAGACACTGCGCGGCGCGCTGCATGCGCGCGGCGTCGAGCGACTGGTGAAAATGCGTGACGCCATGACTCAATACCGCCGGACGCAGGCGATGATTATAGATGACGTAACGATAGCGGCGCGCCGTGGCGCTGAACCGGGCATGAAAATCCGCCGGTACATGTTTGACCCAACGCACCGCGATGTCACCAGGTAAATTCGCATTTACCCCCAGCGTCCAGGCGGCATCTTTACGCTGCGCCCGGGTTTCGAAATGCACCACCTGGCCGGTGCCATGGACACCGGCGTCGGTGCGGCCGGCGCAAAAGACGGTAATCGGTTCGTTCGCCACCTGCGAGAGCGCCTTTTCCAGCTTCTCCTGCACGCTGCGCACTTCGTTTTGCCGCTGCCAGCCGTAATATTTGCTACCGTCGTACTCGATGCCCAGCGCGATTTTACAGACCGGCTGTTGCTCCATCTCAGACATCAGTACAGGTACTCCTCAATCAGCTTCTCGGCGATCTTCACCGCCATCAGCGCGCCGCCGAAGCGGACGTTATCCGCCACCGACCAGAACTGGACCTGCTCCGGCATGCCGTAGTCATTATGCACGCAGCCGATGGAGAGACGGGCGTTACCGGAGGCGTCGCCAACCTGAGTGGGGAATTCGCCCTCTTCAGACAGTTCGATCTCCTCGCCGCGGGTAAAGGCGTCACGCGCCTCTTCCGCCGCCAGCGGACGCATCGCTTCAAAGTTCACCATCTGCGCATGGCCGTAGAAGACCGGCGACTGGACGACGCTGGCGGAGATCATCAGCCCGTCATCCTGCAGAATTTTGCGCGCTTCATCGACGATACGGCGCTCTTCGCGCACGCTACCTTCACGATCCGGCAGCAGCGGCAGCATGTTGAACGCCAGCTGGCGGCCAAAGAAATCGTCTTCATCGATGGGGATGCCGTTCAACAGCTTGGCGCTCTGCCCTGCCAGCGCATCCACCGCTTTTTTCCCCTGCCCTGAGGCGGAGAGCAGGTTAGTGACGCTAATGCGCGACAGTCCACCCTGATCGATAAGCGGCTTGAGCGCCGTCAGCAGCTGGCTGGTCAGACTGTTGGGCACCGCAATCAGATTGCGGTTGCGGTAATCGCCTAACACAAACGGGTTCACGTCCGGCACCACCAGCGGTACGTCCGGCTCCAGCGCAAACAGGCCGCTGAGATCGATAACCAGACACCCGGCGTTTGTCGCATCTTCGACATACGCCGCACTGGCTTCTGCGCCTGCGGCAAAGAAAGCCAGCTGGGCCTGGGTCCAGTCAAACTCGGCGGCGTCCTTGACGATCACCGACTTGCCACCAAAACGCAGATGTTCGCCCGCGCTTTCATTGCGCGCCAGAGCAAAAATCTCCCCCACCGGGAACTGGCGTTCAGCAAGAGTTTCGAGCAGGGCTTCGCCTACGGCGCCCGTTGCGCCCAGTACGGCAATATTCCAGCCTTCAGACATGGTGGTTTACTCCAGAAATAAAGCGGCCCTGCCGGAGTATCCGGCAGGGGCATTAAGAAGACATTAACGAACAGGATGATGCACGGCGTTAAAACCGAGCTGGCGCAACAGGGCCGCCGCCTGCTCATCGCTGCACTGCACGTACAGCGAAGACCATTCGCGACGTTCCTGATAATTTTTACGCAGCTTGTCGAATTCACCGGCGACGCCCGCCACCTTCCGCAGCGGCGCATCATCGCGGCGCACATCATACACCAAATGAACCAGTCTTTTCAGCGTCGGCTGATCGAGCGGGCCATGCAGGGTGATGCGGCCAAACTCCGGGGCCGGCAACAGGGTATCCAGCGCCACCTGCTGCGGATGGCCGATAAAGGCGCTATAGGCTTCGAACACCTGCGTCGTCCCGCGCGCCTTCCCTTCAAGGGTATAGCCGGCGATATGCGCCGTGCCGATATCCACTCGCTTAAGAAGCTCTACGTTGAGATCCGGCTCCGGCTCCCAAACGTCCAGCACCACGCTTAGGGACTGACCGGCTTCCAGTCGTTTCAGCAACGCAGCGTTATCCACCACCGGCCCGCGGCAGGCGTTGATCAAAATCGTTCCGGGCTTCAGGCGGCTAATCAGCGCCTCATCCGCCAGATGCAGGGTTTTATATTGCCCTTCTTTATACAGCGGGGTATGGAAGGTGATGACATCAGCTTGCTGGACCAGATCGTCGAGGGAGCGGAAGTCGCCTTCGTCGCCGCGGTCGGCACGCGGGGGATCGCAAAGCAGGGTTTTGATACCCAACGCCTCCAGGCGCTTTTGCAGCCGCCCGCCGACGTTACCGACGCCGACGATCCCGACGGTGCGATCGCGCAGCGCGAAGCCGTCACGTTCAGCCAGCATCAGCAGCGCTGAAAAGACATACTCCACCACCGCGATGGCGTTGCAGCCGGGCGCCGCGGAGAAACCAATCCCCGCCTGCTGCAGCCACGCCTGATCGACATGATCGGTGCCTGCGGTCGCGGTGCCGACGAACCTGATGGCCTTGCCGGCAAGCAATGCTTCATTGACCCGGGTGACCGAGCGCACCATTAAGGCATCCGCATCGGTCAGGGCATCGGCCGGAACCGGGCGGCCCGGGATCGCCTGCACGTCGCCTAAACGGCTAAAAAGCTCACGGGCATAGGGCATATTTTCATCAACGAGGATTTTCACAGTTCAGTACCTGTCTGAGAACGAGAGTTAACCGGGGAAGTGTGCCATAATCTGGCCGCCAGGCATACTCATCACCTGGTTCCAGTACCGCGATATCGAAAGGATGAATCATGACGCACCCCCTTGCAGATATGCCAGACCGTCCTCCTGGGCGAGGCCCATCAGGCACTGCCGCCACCGGCGAACCTTCGCTTTCCATGCAGCAACGCACCGTCCTGGAGCGATTGATCACGCGCCTGGTGGCGCTGACCTCGCAGCAGAATGCGGAAGTGTGGGCCTGCGTCAAACATGATCTCGGACTAAAAGGCGACACGCCCCTGCTGGCCCGCCATTTCAGCGCCGCAGAGGCCAGTCTCAACCAGCGCTTAGCCGCCGCGCAGGACAATCATCATCATCGCCAGACCCTGGCGCAGCTCAGCGATCTGCTCGGCCAGGGCAATAACCGTCAGGCGGTGAGCGATTATATTCGTCAGCATTATGGGCAAACGGCGCTGCATGCCCTCAGCCAGACGCAACTGGAGCACATTCTGCATCTGCTGCAGCGTGGTCAGCTGTCTATCCCGCAGCCGCAGCAGCGCCCGCCGACCCTCCGCCCGCTGTTGCCAGCCGAGCACAACACGCTCAATCAGCTGGTGACGAAGCTGGCGGCCGCCACTGGCGAACCAAGCAAGCTGATTTGGCAGTCCATGCTGGAACTTTGCGGCGTCAAGTCCGGGGAGCTGATCCCGGCGACGCACTTCACGCCGCTTTCCTACTGGCTACAGGCGCGGCAGACCCTCAGCGCGCAAACCGCGCCGACGCTGACCTCGCTGCAGGGAGCGCTCAAGCAGCCGCTTGAGGCCGCAGAGTGGCAGAAGATTGTCGACTTTGCCCGTCGCAACTGGCAGGTTACGCCGCAGACCACGCTGAGCCCGGCGCAGATCCTGGCGCTGTTGAACAAGGTGTTTGTGCTGCGGGTAGCCCGCGCCCAGGAGACGCTGGCGATCCCGCAGGAGGAGCCCGTGACCAGGCGGACATGGGCCGCTAAGCCCTGGCAGCTGGCGCTGGGCGCGGTTGTCCTGCTCCTGGTGCTGTGGCTCCTGCTGTAGCCCAGCAGGCACAGGTGGCGTTCACGGCTCCCTTTCATGCCGAACGCCACGGTGTTGACTACAGCGGTTTCAGGCCGGACAACAACCTAGCGGCGAAATGAGATGAGGGTGACGAGGATCCCCAGCGCCGCGCAGAGGGCGCCGGCAAGAAATACCGACGAGTAGCCCAGCGAAGTGGCCAGTAGACCGGTCAGCGGCCCGGTCAGGCCATAAGAGATATCCTGAAAGGCCGCATAGCCGCCGAGCGCAGTGCCGCGCACCTGCGCCGGGACGCGCTTCACCACCTCCACGCCAAGCGACGGGAAAATAAGCGAACAGCCGCATCCGGTCAGCGCCGCGCCGGCCAGCGCTACCCAGACGCCCGACGCCAGCCCCAGCAGCGTCAGACCGACCGCCTCTATCAGCAGCGAGACCATCGCCACTTTAACGCCGCCAAACCGATCCGGCATCCAGCCGAACAGCACCCGCATCAGCACAAAAGCGCCGCCAAACGCCGTCAGGGTAAAGCCGGCCATCGGCCAGTGATGGCTGGCAAAATAGAGGGAGACGAAGGTGCCGATCACCGCAAAGCCGACGCCCTGCAGGCCCAGACCAATCCCCGGCCGCCAGATCATGCCGATGACGCTCCACAGTGAAGGCCGCTCGCCTCCGTGCGCCGCCACTTTGCGCACCGTCCCGTTGATGAGCCAGGCGACGAGCGGCAGTGCCATGGTGACGCAGGCGAGGACCGCCACGCCAAAATGGCTATATATTAACAATCCCAGCGGGGCGCCCACCGCCAGCGAACCGTACATCGCCATACCGTTCCATGACATCACTTTGCCGGAGCGGGCCGGACCCACCAGTCCCATCCCCCAGCTCAGGTTGCCGGTCAGCAGCTGGCTTTCGCCAAACCCGAGAATCAGGCGGCCCAGCAGCAACAGGCCCAGCTTCGCGAACACCGGCAGCGGCAGCAGCGCAGCGGCCAGCCAGGCCGCACCGGCCAGGGCGCAGGCCAGCATCCCCTGCAGGACGGAACGTTTGGCGCCGTACTGGTCTGCCAGACGCCCGGCGTAGCCGCGGGTCAGAACGGTGGCGAGGAACTGGATCCCCACCGCCACGCCGACCACAGTGTTACCAAATCCCAGCTCCTGATGGACAAATAGCGGGATCACCGGCAGCGGCAAACCGACGGTCATATAGGTCAAAAAGACGGCGAATGTAATGCGAAAAAGCGAAAAATTCGCGGAAGAATGAGATGTTGTTTCAGTGACTGCGGACATGCATTACTCCAGATTCGCAGAGTAAGGCGAGCAAAGCGACACGCCCCCTCCACCTGACTATCAGGGTTAAGGCGCGTTGGTTGACGTTAAACGCTTACGCATTAGTGGAGAGACTAATGGATTCGCCAGCAGTGTGCCTGCGGGACCTTACCCTGTCAAGATGACAAAAAAGGGGAGCCGGTGGCTCCCCTCAGTGCATCGCGTGCTGATTAGGCGTTGTATTTACGCATCACCAGCGTGGCGTTGGTGCCGCCGAAGCCGAAGCTGTTGGACATCACGGTGGTCAGCTTAGCGTCAGTCGGTTTGGTGACGATGTTCAGGCCGGCTGCCTGCTCGTCCAGCTCTTCGACGTTGATGCTCGGCGCGATAAAGCCGTGCTCCAGCATCAGCAGGGAGTAGATAGCTTCCTGTACGCCCGCCGCGCCCAGCGAGTGGCCGGTCATCGCTTTGGTCGCCGAGATAGCCGGGCTGTTATCGCCGAACACTTCGCGGATCGCGCCCAGCTCTTTCACGTCGCCGACCGGCGTGGAGGTGCCGTGAGAGTTCAGGTAGTCGATCGGGGTATCCACGCCGTGCATCGCCATCTGCATACAGCGCACTGCGCCTTCACCCGATGGAGCTACCATGTCTGCGCCATCGGAGGTTGCGCCATAGCCGACGATTTCGGCATAGATGTGCGCGCCGCGCGCCAGAGCATGTTCCAGCTCTTCCACCACGACCATACCGCCGCCGCCGGCGATAACGAAGCCGTCACGGTTGGCGTCATAGGTGCGGGAGGCTTTTTCTGGAGTGTCGTTGTATTTGGTGGACAGCGCGCCCATGGCGTCGAACTCGCAGGCCATTTCCCAGCACAGTTCTTCGCCGCCGCCGGCAAAGACGATATCCTGTTTGCCCAGCTGAATCTGCTCTACCGCATTACCGATGCAGTGTGCGGAAGTGGCGCAGGCGGAGCTGATGGAGTAGTTAACGCCGTGGATTTTAAACGGCGTGGCGAGGCAGGCGGAAACGCCGGAAGCCATCGCTTTGGTGACCACATACGGACCCACGGCTTTCAGACCACGCGGGCTACGCATGGCATCAGCGCCGAAGACCTGGAATTTCGGGGAGCCGCCGCCGGAGCCTGCGATCAGGCCGACACGCGGGTTATTCTGGTATGCTTCCGGCGCCAGACCTGCGTCGGCAACGGCCTGTTCCATGGACAGGTAAGCATAGATGGAGGCGTCGCTCATGAAGCGCACTACTTTGCGGTCAATGAGGCCAGTGGTATCCAGTTTAACGTTGCCCCATACGTGGCTGCGCATCCCTGAATCTTTAAGCTCCTGAGAGAAAGTGATCCCTGAACGTCCTTCACGCAGAGATGCCAGGACTTCCTGCTGGTTATTACCGATGCTGGAAACGATGCCCAAGCCAGTAATCACTGCACGTTTCATTAAATACCTCTGTAAGTCGCACTATTTTAAGTTTCGTGTCGCACAATAGCGTACACTTGTACGCCGAACAAGTCCGATCAGACATTTTGTGTATAAATTTGCGCCCTCAGGCACACATCGCTAAGATCGCGCTACGCCTTGTGATTCGAGTAACTTACGTGAAACAAAACGCTATACAACCCGCCAACCTGGAATTCAATGCTGAGGGTACACCTGTTTCCCGAGATTTCGACGATGTTTACTTTTCCAATGACAACGGTCTGGAAGAGACGCGCTACGTCTTTCTCGGCGGAAATCGCCTGCCGGAGCGCTTCTCCAGCCACCCTCGCCCGCTGTTGATCGTCGCGGAGAGCGGCTTCGGCACCGGGCTCAATTTCCTCACCCTCTGGCAGGCGTTTGACGTTTTTGTTCGCGATAACCCGGACGTTACCCTGCAAAGGTTACATTTCATCAGTTTTGAGAAATATCCGCTGAAGGCGGAAGATCTCCGCCTGGCGCACCAGCGCTGGCCAGAGCTGGCCCCATGGGCAGAACAGCTGCAGGCGCAATGGCCTTCGGCCTTCGCCGGGTGCCATCGTCTGCTGCTCGACGGCGGACGGGTGACGCTCGATCTGTGGTTTGGCGATATCAACGAGCTGACCAGAGAGCTGGATGATTCGCTGAATCAGCAGGTGGACGCCTGGTTTCTCGACGGCTTTGCCCCGGCGAAAAATCCCGACATGTGGACCCAGGATCTGTTCAATGCCATGGCGCGCCTGGCGCGTCCCGGCGGAACGCTGGCCACTTTTACCTCCGCCGGTTTTGTCCGCCGCGGCCTGCAGGAAGCCGGATTTACCCTGCGTAAAACCAAGGGCTTCGGCCGCAAACGGGAGATGCTGACCGGCGAGATGGCGCAAACGCTGGCCTTTCCGGCGCGCGCGCCCTGGTTCGCCCGCCGAGGCAGCGAGGCCCGCGAAGCGGCCATCGTCGGCGGCGGTATCGCCAGCGCCCTGCTCTCCCTGGCGCTGCTGCGTCGCGGCTGGCAGGTGACCCTCTACTGCGCGGACGACGCCCCGGCGCAGGGCGCCTCCGGTAATCGCCAGGGCGCGCTCTACCCGCTGTTAAGCCAGCACGATCCGGCGCTGGCGCGCTTTTTCCCGGCCGCCTTTACCTTCGCCCGCCGCACCTACGACGCGCTGCCGGTGCTGTTCGATCATCAATGGTGCGGGGTCACCCAGCTTGGCTGGGATGAAAAAAGCGCGCACAAAATCGCCCAGATGCTGGCCCTGGAGTTGCCCCCTGATATCGCCTGCGCGGTGACGGCGGATCAGGCCGCGGAGCTGACCGGCGTCGAGACCGGCTGCGGCGGCATAACCTATCCGGCCGGCGGTTGGCTGTGTCCACAGCAGCTCACCGCCGAGCTGCTGGCGCTGGCGGCAACTCGCGGTCTGCACGTGCATTATGGTTATCAGGTCGAGACGCTGAGTGCAGAAGGCGATGGCTGGCTGCTCAACCACCAGCGCTATCATCAGGCGGTCGTGCTGGCCAACGGCCACCGCATCGCGGATTTTGCGCAAACCGCGCCGTTGCCCGTCTATCCCGTGGGTGGCCAGGTCAGCCATATACCCACCACCCCGCGGCTTTCCGCCTTGCGCCAGGTGCTGTGCTACGATGGCTACCTGACGCCGCAGAATCCGCAAAACCAGCAGCATTGTATTGGCGCCAGCTACCATCGCGGCAAAACCGACACCACCTTCAGCGAAGAAGATCAGCAGCACAACCGGCAACGGCTGATCGACTGCTTCCCGGGCGCGGAGTGGCCGCAGGACGTGGATATCAGCGCCAGTGACGCCCGCTGCGGCGTGCGCTGCGCCACCCGCGATCATCTGCCGATGGTCGGCAACGTCCCGGACTATGCGGCGACATTGACGCAATACGCCGACCTCCACGAACGGCAGGATAGCGCCGGTAGCGCGCCGGTCTTTCATAACCTGTTTATGCTTGGCGCCCTCGGATCGCGAGGCATTTGCACCGCGCCGTTAAGCGCTGAGATACTGGCGGCGCAGATGAGCGCTGAACCACTGCCGCTGGATAGCGACACCCTGGCGGCGCTGAATCCGAATCGGCTATGGGTGAGAAAACTGCTGAAGGGAAAAGCGGTGAAATAAAACCATGAGGGCAGGCAATTTCCCGGGTACGGCTGACGCCTGACCCGGGCTACAACATGGCTCAGGCCTGATTTTTTGCCTGCAGATACAGGTTTTCCCACATGCCCTGCACCAGAATTTGGTCCGGCGGCGACAGCTCGCCAGCGCCGATGGCTTTCTCCAGGCTATGGCTGACTTTGCTGTGTACCGCTTCAGCTGAATGCTCGCCCTCACCTTCCAGCTCTGCCACCGCCAGCGTCAGGTGGCCGCGCAGATAACCGCCGGCAAACAGTTCATCATCACTGGCGTGGTCTACCATGTTGTCAATCAGCGCCAGAATGCGTGATTCAAACTCCGCGATCATCGTCTTACCTCTTGTCATGTAATGTGTGGCCTTAGTGCAGGTCTTCCGGCCACGGAAAGTGTTCTGCCGTCAATGGCGGCGTTTGATAATAGTGTTGTAGTGCGCGAATAAGCCGCGCCGGACGTTCGGGGATCCCTTGTTCAAGCAGAGTCATCACCTGGGCATGTACCCGGCGCTGAAAGGCGATGCGATCGGGTTCGACGTCACCTTCCAGATTGTCACAGCTGACGTTAAACGGAAATCCCGCCGCCACGCAGAACAGCCACTCCAGGGCCTGCGGTTTCACCTCGACGTCCTCAAACTGGCTTTGGGTCATTGCATCGCGACCGTCCGGGCAGTACCAGTAGCCGAAATCCACCAGCTCGCGGCGGGCTTTGCCGGCGATACACCAGTGGGAGATCTCGTGCAGGGCGCTGGCAAAAAAACCGTGCGCGAAGACGATACGGTGATATGGCGTGCCATCGTCTGCCGGAAGGTAGATCGGCTCATCGTCGCCTTTCACCAGGCGAGTATTAAAATCTGCGGCAAAGCAGCTATCGAAGAGATCGATCAGCTGCTGATAATGGTGTTGCTGTTGCATTAATGAATTCCCAACCACTGCAAAATCTCCGCCCCGTGGCTGTCGTAGAGAAGCTTCGCGCTCATCACCGCCGAGACGATAACGATCATCGGTCGGATCAGCGATTGCCCTTTACTCAGCACCAGCCGGGAGCCGGCGCGGGCGCCAATAAATTGTCCGGCCATCATCACAAAGCCGGTGGCCCAGATAACCTTCCCGCCGATAATAAACAGCAGCAGGCCGCCGACGTTCGAGGTGGCGTTGAGCAGTTTGGCGTGGGCCGTCGACTTCGCCAGGTTAAACCCGGCGAGGGTGACAAACGCCAGCGCATAAAACGAACCGGCGCCGGGGCCGAAAAAACCGTCGTAAAACCCGACGCTGCCGCCAGCGACCAGCGCAAACGGCAGACCGTAGAGCCGACGCTGCCGGTCCGCTTCGCCCAGTTTCGGCATCAGCAGAAAATAGAGACCGATGCCGATCACCAGCAACGGCAGGATCTGCTTAAGAATATCGGACTGCACGTGCTGGACCAGCAGCGCGCCGGCGGTTGAACCGATAAAGGTCATCAGAATATTCAGCTTCTGATCGGCGAGATTAACCACCTTGCGCCGGACAAAGTAGAGGGTCGCCGACAGCGATCCGCCGCAGGCCTGCAGCTTATTGGTCGCCAGCGCCTGGGCCGGCGGCATGCCTGCCGCCATAAGCGCCGGCACGGTCAGTAAGCCCCCGCCCCCGGCCAGTGAATCAATAAAACCGGCCAGGATGGCGACAAAAAAAAGCACCACCAGCACCAGCGGCGATACGGAAAACAACTCGATAAAACTATCCATTACAGCACATGCTCATCCAGTAGCGCCTGGCAGGAAGGCGGCAACGGCGGCGGCGTCTTCTTCACAGGTGGGGTAGACCCGGGTTTAGGTGGCTCGAACCAGCTCTGCAGCTCCGCTCCGCAGCCATCGCCGGCCGGCGGTGGCGCCTGATCTTCGCACTCCAGGCTGCCTGCCGGGCAGCGCAGACGGACGTGCATATGGGCGCGATGCTGGAACCAGGGACGAACTTTGCGCAGCCACTGGCGGTCGCTTCCCGCGTCCAGGCACAGCTGCTGTTTAATCGCCGGGTTGACGAAGATGCGGGTCACCTCGCTATCTTCCGCCGCCAGCTTGATCAGCTGGCTGATTTGCGGACTCCACAGCGACGGTACCACGCGTTTGCCATCGCTGGCGACCAGATCCAGGGCCTGCGGCTTCAGCAGCTGGGACGATGTCCAGCGCGTCTGCGGCAGCTGGAGGAAGATATCGACATCGAGGCCCGTCTGATGGCTGGCGTGGCCGCCGTTAAAACGGCCGCCTGCCGGCATCCCCATGTCGCCAATTAGCACGGTCCCCATGCCTTTATTGTGCACCTGATTGCTCAGGCGCTGAATAAACTGAATCAGATCCGGATGACCGAAGTAGCGCCGCTGATCGGTACGCATCACCTG
The DNA here is from genome assembly GCF_046602535.1 of Klebsiella sp. 1SOBk10mer. Taxonomy (NCBI): domain Bacteria; kingdom Pseudomonadati; phylum Pseudomonadota; class Gammaproteobacteria; order Enterobacterales; family Enterobacteriaceae; genus Klebsiella; species Klebsiella sp. 1SOBk10mer. The sequence goes on along the minus strand of NZ_JBKIUP010000001.1, from coordinate 190,918 downwards.
ATAGCCGACAGCGTTCAGCGGCAGCGCCTCGGCGCCAACGATACAGCCATTGGAGAACGCGCCAATCGACTGCGCGCTGCCGCCGATTGGCTGGGATATCTTCTGCCATGGCGTGGCGGCCAGGCTGCCGGCGCTGGCCAGCAGCGCCAACAGGGCGATAACGGTGTTTTTCATGGTTACCAGCGTGGAATTGTCGTCGTCACGTCGCCATTCTGCGCGCGCTGACGCATAAAATGATCCATTAAAACGATCGCCAGCATGGCCTCAGCGATCGGTACGGCGCGAATGCCGACGCACGGATCGTGACGCCCTTTGGTGATCATCTCCACCTCTTCGCCAAAGCGGTTAATGGTATGACCGGGAACGGTAATACTGGAGGTCGGCTTCAGCGCGATGTTGGCAACGATCTGCTGACCGCTGCTGATGCCGCCAAGAATGCCGCCGGCGTGGTTGCTCTGGAATCCGGCTTTGGTGATCTCATCGCGGTTTTCGCTGCCGCGCAGCTTCACCACCTCGAAGCCGTCGCCAATCTCCACGCCTTTCACGGCGTTGATGCTCATCAGCGCATGGGCGATATCGGCGTCAAGGCGGTCAAAGACCGGCTCGCCAAGGCCCGGCGGTACGCCGTCGGCGACGACGGTAACTTTGGCGCCAATGGAGTCGCCCTCTTTTTTCAGACCGCGCATCAGTTCATCGAGAGCGTCGATTTTCTCCGGATCCGGGCAGAAGAAGGGATTCTGTTCAACCTGTTCCCAGTCCTTAATGGCCAGCGGAATGTCGCCCATCTGCGTCAGGCAACCGCGAATGACGATGCCGAACTTCGCGGCGAGGAATTTTTTGGCAATCGCCCCGGCCGCCACGCGCATCGCGGTTTCGCGGGCGGAGGAGCGACCGCCGCCACGATAGTCGCGTAGACCATACTTTTGTTCGTAGGTGTAATCCGCATGGCCAGGACGGAACAGATCTTTGATCGCGCCGTAATCCTGCGAACGCTGATCGGTGTTCTCAATCAGCAGCCCGATACTGGTCCCGGTGGTGACGCCTTCGAAGACGCCGGAGAGGATTTTGACCTGATCCGGCTCGCGACGCTGCGTGGTGTAACGCGAGGTGCCCGGGCGACGACGATCGAGGTCGTGCTGCAGATCGGCTTCGGTCAGCGGAATGCCCGGCGGCACACCATCAACGATGCAGCCAAGCGCCAGGCCGTGCGACTCGCCGAAGGTGGTGACGCGAAAGAGTTGTCCAATTGTATTTCCTGCCATCACGGCTCCATTATTTGTCGTTATGTTGGCGTGTTGTTTTTTTTAGTCTTTATAAATACCGAAGTGCGCGCGAGCGTCAATCAGCTGCTGTTTGGTCAGCATAAAGACGCCGTCGCCGCCGTTATCAAACTCAAGCCAGGTAAACGGCACGTCCGGATACTGCTCCATCAGATGTACCATGCTGTTACCGACTTCACAAATCAGAATGCCGTCGTCGCTGAGATAATCCGGCGCATTGCCGAGGATGCGGCGCGTCAGCTTCAGGCCATCGCTTCCGGAGGCCAGACCCAGAACCGGCTCATGCTCATACTCTTCCGGCAGGTCGGCCATGTCCTCTTCATCGACATACGGCGGATTAGTGACGATCAGATCGTACTGTAGCTTCGGCAGATCGCGAAACAGGTCGGAACGGATCGGGGTCACGTGATGGATCAGGCCATGGGATTCCACGTTGTGCTCGGCGACGGCCAGCGCGTCCGGGGAGATATCCACGGCGTCGACTTCGGCTTCCGGGAAGGCATAGGCGCAGGCGATGGCGATGCAGCCGCTGCCGGTGCACATATCAAGGATATGCTGCGGCTTATGGTTAATTAGACCGGCAAACTGGTTATTGATCAGTTCGCCGATCGGGGAGCGCGGCACCAGCACCCGCTCATCAACGAAAAACTCATGGCCGCAGAACCACGCTTTGTTGGTCAGATAGGCGACGGGAATACGCTCGTTCACGCGGCGAATCACCCGCTCTACAATGCGGTGTTTCTCGCTGGAGGTCAGGCGCGCAGTGCGCATATCTTCCGGGATATCCAGCGGCAGATACAGTGAAGGCAGCACCAGCTGTACCGCCTCGTCCCACGGGTTGTCAGTCCCGTGACCGTACCAGATATTAGCAGCGCTGAAACGGCTTACCGCCCAGCGCAGCATGTCCTGAATGGTATGCAGCTCATTGACTGCCTCATCAACAAAAATTTTATCCACGACATCCTCCAGGGCACACTCTGCTATAAATTCGGCGGCTAGTGTGCCATGAAGACGGCGATAAATCAGCATTCTTGCGTAGGGTGGCGGGGGAAAAAACAGGTTTTCCTTGCCCGAAGGGATATTGAGTCGGGTAAACTAGCGCAAAGTATTAATGAGAGCGGACAATGAAAAAGAAGACATCGCTTAGCGAGGAGGATCAGGCGCTGTTCCGTCAGCTGATGACCGGCACGCGGAAGATCAAACAGGACACCATCGTGCACCGCCCGCAGCGCAAGAAAATCACCGAGGTTGCCCCTAAGCGTCTGTTGCAGGAACAGGCCGACAACAGCCACTATTTTTCCGATGAGTTTCAGCCGCTACTGAATACCGAAGGCTCGACGAAATATGTCCGCGCCGACGTCAGCCATTTTGAGCTGAAAAAGCTGCGCCGTGGGGATTATTCGCCGGAACTGTTTCTCGATTTGCATGGGCTCACCCAGCAGCAGGCCAAACAGGAACTGGGCGCGCTGATTGCCGCCTGCCGCCGCGAGCATGTGTTTTGCGCCTGCGTGATGCACGGGCACGGCAAGCACATTCTCAAACAGCAAACCCCGCTGTGGCTGGCGCAGCATCCACACATCATGGCTTTTCATCAGGCGCCAAAAGAGTACGGCGGTGACGCCGCACTGCTGATTCTGATTGAGGTCGAGGAGTGGCAACCACCGGAGCTGCCTTGACGGCGTGCTCCGGGGGCCATCAGATGGCGTTGGCCATTTTGAGGTTGCAGGGGCTTTTCTGCCAGAGGTATTCACCCTTGCCGTCGGCGTCCAGATTGACGCAGGCGATAGCCGAGGTGGTGAACATCGGGGGCGTTTCCCCCGGGCACAGCTCTGAGACGAGGTACCCCACCAGCGGCAGGTGGGAGACGACCAGCGCCGTCGCCACGCCTTCATTTGCCAGCGCCTGCAGATAGGCGCTCACCATACCTACATCGCCGCACGGCGTGAGTTCCGGCATCACGTCGACATGTTTCGGCAGGTTCATGCACTCCCCAACAATATCCAGCGTCTGTTCCGCACGCAGATAGGGACTGACAAGAACGCGCTCAATATCCACTTTTTGACCTTTCAGCCAGGTTGCCATCTGACGAGACTCATCACAACCGCATACGGTTAATGGACGAACCGAGTCGCTGGCTGCATCGAGGGCAGCGTCGCCGTGACGCATAATAAAAACTTGCATATTGCACCGCTTTTGTTAACCAGAAGCACCGAAGTTTAGCCTGCGAAGACAATACGCAGGCAACCCGGTGGCCGGGCATTGTGCCTGATCCATTCAACGAATGAAACGCTGTTTTTTACCTCAATGGCGTAAGTATAGTCAATGATTGTTTACAAAACAGCCAATCAACAGCGTCATCCGCAGCCGGATTTACCTTCTTTGACCACAACTTAGGTCAGCCGTTCATCCGCTGGCCAAAAGGTGGTCCCCTGTTCGGCCATGCGTAACAAAGTGTCACAGGGTGTAAAACGTGGGCCGTACTGGGCGGCCAGGCGCTGCAGGATCGCGGCAACTTCACCCGCGCCGATAGTATCCATATACCGGAACGGGCCGCCAAGAAATGGCGGAAACCCTATACCAAATACGGCGCCGATATCACCATCGCGCGCGCTACGGATGATCTGCTCATCAAAGCAGCGCGCCGCCTCGTTAAGCATCAGCATCACACAGCGCTCAGCCACCTGCTGCGCGGACAACCGCGACTGCGGGCGGTCGATGCCCAGCAGCGGATAGACTGCCGGGTCGGGCCGTTTTTTGCTTTTACGCCCTTTTATCTCATAAAGATAGAAACCACGATTATTTTTTCTACCTTTGCGATCGTCCTTCAAAATCGCGTCAATGATGTTTGCAGGCGGGCTAAAACGTTCTCCAAAGGCATTCTCCAGTACGGGAATAATTTTGGTGCCGGTATCGATACCCACCTCATCCAGCAGTTGAACCGGTCCCACCGGAAAACCGAATTTCACCAGGGCCTTATCAATCACCTCAACCGGTTCTCCCTCCACCAGCAGACGCATCGCTTCATTTATATACGGCGCGAGAATGCGGTTCACATAGAAGCCCGCTTTGTCCGCCACGACGATCGGCGTTTTTCCCTGACGTTTAGCCAGTTGCACCACCGTGGCAATGGTCTGCGGATCGGTTCCCTTATGCGGGATCACCTCAACCAGCGGCATTTTCTCCACCGGACTGAAAAAGTGCAGGCCGACCACCCGCTCAGGGTGGCTGGCATGGGCGGCTATATCGCCTATTGGTAACGACGACGTATTCGAGGCAAAGATAGTCTGCGGCCCGCCGTTTTGCTCCACTTCACTGACCATCCGCTGTTTCAGCGCCAGGTCTTCGAATACCGCCTCAATCACCACGTCGCGATGGGCAAAGCCCTGATAGTCGGTAGTGCCGGTGATCAGCGCCAGCTGACGATCGCGCTCGCTGGGGCGCAGTCGGCGCTGGCGAACCTGTTTGTTCAGCAGATCCCAGCTGTACTTTAAGGCGTGGTTGATCCCGCTCGGCTGAATATCTTTAATTCGCACCGGCAGTCCGCCTTTACAGGCGGTCACATAGGCGATCCCCCCGCCCATCAGGCCGCCGCCCAGTACTGCAACGCTTCTCAGCGGAGCGGGTTCCGCCTCAGCGCCACGGTCTTTTTTCAGATCGGTACTGGCAAAGAAGATCGATCGCAGCGCCTGCGACTGCGGGGTCATCGCCAGTTCGCCAAACGCGCGGGCCTCTTCGGCGTAACCGCTGCTGCAGCCGTGGGCCAGACCATTCTCGACGACCTGCAAAATTCGCTTCACCGCCGGGTAGTTGCCCTGGGTCTTGCGCTGCGTTTGCTTGCCGGCGTACTGAAATAACAGATGGCGACCGAGGGGGCCCGCCAGCACGCGTTCGCGAACCGGCACCTCGCGGCTGGTCGGACGTCCCTTCAGCGCCAGCTCCACCGCCGCCTGCAGTAAAATTGTCTGCGGCACCACCTCGTCCACCAGACCGGCCTTCAGCGCCTGGCGCGGCCGTAATTGCCTGCCGGTGAGCATCATATCCAGCGCCGTGCTGACGCCGATTAGCCGCGGTAAACGCTGCGTCCCACCGGAACCCGGCAGCAGACCAAGCTGTACCTCCGGCAACCCGAGTCGGGTTTTTTCATCATCGCTACAGATGCGGCCATGGCAGGCCAGCGCCAGCTCCAGTCCGCCGCCCAGACAGGCGCCATGGATGGCGGCAATGACCGGAATCGACAAGCCATGGATTTCGGCCATAATCTGCTGCCCCTGGCGCGCCAGCGCTTCCGCCTCCTGCGCGCTGCGGCAGCGGGCAATCATGTTGATGTCTGCGCCGGCGATAAAGTTATCGGCTTTGGCGGAGATAAATACCACGCCGCGCACCGACTTATCGTCGCGTATCTGGCGTATCAGTCCCCGCACCTGATTGCCGAACTCGGCCTTCAGGGTATTCATTTTTTCACCCGGAGCATCAATGGTGATCACCGCGATTTTGTCCGCACGGACCTCAAGCTTAAAAGCGGAAACAGTATCCATTATTCAGCCTCCACAATCATCGCCGCGCCCAGACCGCCTGCCGCGCAGGCCGTCACCAGACCAAATCCCCCTCCCCGTCGCCGCAGCTCATGCAGCGTCTGGGTGATCATCCGCGCGCCGGTGGCGGCAAAGGGGTGACCGTAGGCGATAGAGCCGCCGAGGACGTTAAATTTACTCTCATCCACCTCACCGGTGGCCTGCGCGCGGCCCAGCACCTCGCGGGAAAAGCGGTCGCTTGCCAGACACTGGAGATTGGCCAGCGTCTGCGCGGCGAAAGCTTCGTGCATATCGATAAGCGTGAGATCCGCCAGCGTCAGGCCAGCGCGCTCCAGCGCCAGCGGCGTGGACCATGCGGGCCCCAGCAGCATATTCTGCCAGACATCGATGGCGGTAAAGGCATAGCTGCGCAGATAACCCAACGGCGTCAGACCCAGCTCTTTGGCCCGCGACTCGGTCATCAGGATCACCGCCGCCGCGCCATCCGTGAGCGGCGTGCTGTTGGCGGCGGTAACGGTGCCATGTTTACGGTCGAAGGCCGGACGTAACTTTTGGTAATCCGCGAGGGTTGAATTTTTACGGATATTGTTATCCTGCTCCAGCGGTTCGCGGAAGGGAGAAGCATAGGCGGTCATCACCTCTGCGGACAGCTTGCCCTCCTCCCAGGCTTTCGCTGCCAGCTGGTGTGAACGATGTGCCAGCGCATCCTGTTGTTCCCGGGTGATCCCCCAGCTTTTCGCCATCTGCTCGGCGGTATCGCCCATCCGTAAGCCGGTTGAATATTCAGCAACCGCCGGGGGAACCGGCAGCAGGTCGCGCGGCCGCAGGCGGGAAAACAGCTTCAGTTTCTGGCTCAGCGTGCGGGCTTTGTTCGCATCTACCAGCGCGCGGGCCAGCGTTTTGCTGACGCCGATAGGCAACACAGAGGAGGAGTCGGCACCGCCGGCGATACCGGCGCGGATGGTGCCGGCCATCAGGCTTTCGGCGACATTCGCCACGGCCTGGAAGCTGGTGGCGCAGGCGCGACTGACGCTGTAAGCGTCGGTGTGCACGCTCATTCCGGTACCGAGCACAATTTCCCGGGCGATATTCGGCGCCTCCGGCATCTGCACGACCTGACCAAAGACCAGTTGCTCAATGGCTTGCGCAGGAATGTCGCTGCGCGCCAGCATTTCGCCAACCACCATTTTTCCTAAATCAACGGCGGGAATGCCATGAAATGCCGTCGCCTGACGCGCAAACGGCGTGCGTAACCCTGTGACAATGGCAATGCGATCGCCCTGCCGGGTGATAAGCGGTAATGCCTGACTCATAACTCTCCCCTGTTAACCAAGACAAACAAGTGGTCTGACCTGATAGCATTGTTAACTAATTTTTTACATTAAGCCAATCGGGGAAGCGAAAAATTGCGAGCCAAAACACATTGAACGGAAAAGATAACGCCCCTTTCACGGGGCGTTAAGCGGAGGGATTAACGCAGACCCAACTGGAAGATCAGGGATTCGGCCTCACAGCTAAACACAAAATCGATATCCAGCTGTACGCCGCCGTCAACGTCGGCGAAGACGGGATTAATCTTGCACGGTTCAGATTCCACACTGCGGGCTTTTTCGCTCAGCGCGGCGAGCATTTGCTCTGCTTCCGCACGGTTGGCGAATACGCGGCTGTATGAGGCGGTGCAGTCGGTGTTGTCGACAATGGTCCCAACATCCATACAGCAGCAAACCGGGGTTTCATCAGCGCTACATTTACTCATCGTAGATTTCCTCTGGATATGCACCTGCGGTGCCAGACAATTTATGTGCCTATTTTACGCCCGCTCCCTGGTCTGCCTCCAGCCGATAATCGCCATCGCGGCGTTAAGTGACAGAAATCACACTTAAAAATGATCTAAAACAAAAATCACCTTTTCTCTCTCTCCTTCCCCCCGACAATTTTGCCAGCTGGATCGCGTTTCTGTTATCACAATTGAAAAACTTCATAAACAAACTTGCAACAACTCATCTGGTCAGACCTATACTCAGCGCACTGGTCTGATTTCTCTGTTGTACCGCAGACCCTACACTTCCGCGCTTCTGTTACGGCATGTAACATAGTTTAAAAAAAAATAACTCAATGAGGTTATGGGCATGAGCCAGAAAACCCGCTTTACCCAATCTGCCCTTGCAGTGGCTGTCGCACTTGTTTCCACCCAGGCCTGGTCAGCAGGCTTCCAGCTCAACGAATTCTCTTCATCAGGGCTGGGTCGGGCCTATTCCGGTGAAGGGGCTATCGCAGACGATGCAGGCAATGCCAGTCGTAACCCGGCATTAATTATGATGTTTGACCGTCCGACCATGTCGGCGGGCGCCGTTTTTGTCGACCCGGGCGTCAATGTCTCCGGGACTTCACCCACCGGCAAAAGCCTGAATGCAGACAATATCGCCCCGACGGCGTGGGTACCTAACTTCCACTTTGTCGCGCCGATTAACGATCAGTTTGGTTGGGGGGCGTCCATCACCTCCAACTACGGCCTGGCAACCGAATACAACGATGACTATGCCGCCGGCAGCATGGGCGGGAAAACCGACCTGACCACCGCGAACTTTAACCTGAGCGGCGCCTACCGTCTCGACAGCAACTGGAGCTTCGGCTTAGGCTTTGACGCGGTCTACGCTAAGGCGAAGATCGAGCGCTATGCTGGCGATCTGGGGCAGATTGTCGCTGGCTCGGGCGCGCTGCCGCCGGCGCTGGCGGGCCAGGTAGCGAAGATCCCGGCCGACACGCAGATCGCCCATCTTAATGGCAACGCCTGGGGCTTTGGCTGGAACGCCGGTATCCTCTACGAGCTGGATAAAAATAACCGCTACGGTTTCACCTACCGTTCCGAGGTCAAGATCGACTTCGACGGTAACTACCGCAGCAGCCTGCCGGCAGCCTATAACCAGATCCTCGGCAACTTCGGTCTGCCAGCAGGTACTAATGGCCAAACCACCGACGGTTCACTGACCCTTAACCTGCCGGAAATGTGGGAGCTGTCGGGTTATAACCGCGTAGCGCCGCAGTGGGCGGTCCACTACAGTCTGACCTACACCAGCTGGAGTCAGTTCCAGGAGCTGAAAGCCACCGGCAGCAACGGCCAGACGCTGTTCTATAAAGAGGAAGGCTTTAAGGACGCCTACCGACTTGCGTTGGGGACCACCTATTATTATGACGATAACTGGACCTTCCGCACCGGTATCGCCTTCGATGACAGCCCGGTACCAGCCAACAATCGCTCCATTTCCATTCCGGATCAGGATCGCCTGTGGCTGAGCGCGGGTACCACCTACGCGTTCAACAAGGATGCGTCGGTTGACGTCGGAATTTCCTATATGCACGGGCAGCATGTTGAAATCAAGGAAGGCCCGTATACCTTCCGTTCCGAAGGGACCGCCTGGCTGTACGGCGCCAACTTCAACTACCGCTTCTGATAAGCGGCACACAACAAAAAAGGGTGAACATCATGTTCACCCTTTTTTTTCTTTGCCGATTACTGTGAATCGATATCTTTCAGTTCATCCTGAATGGCCTGGGCGTTCGGATTGTCCGCCGGGGTCAGCTTACCGCCGTTGGCGATAAAGTCATGACGCTGGAAGTAAGCTTCACGCACCATAATGTAAGGATCGGAAGACTGGCGCAGCAGGCCGTCGGAATCCAGCAGCTGAGCGCGTGTTTCAATGCCTTCCACCGCCCATTTGCCGATCGACATCGGCCAGGTCAGCCAGGAGAGCACCGGATAGAGGCCATCGGCCATATCGCCGCCTTCGTCGCGCAGGGTAAAGCTGCCGTAGAATGGCAGTTGCACATACGGACCATAGCCGACGCCATAGTGGCCAAGCGTGCTGCCGAAACGATGCGGTTCAACGCGCTGCAGCTGCGGATTAGCCATCCCGGCGACATCGATCAGCCCCCCCATCCCGAGGATGGTGTTCAGGAAGAAGCGGGTAAAGTGGACCATCCCTTTATAGGGGTCGCCCTGCAGGAAGGAGTTCACCATCACCGCCGGCTCTTCCAGGTTGCTGGTGAAGTTACTTAAGCCATTGCGCGCCGGCTGCGGAACATAGTCACGCCATGCCACCGCGACGGGACGAAGCACGTAAGGATCAACCACGTTAAAGTTGAAATTGAACATCGTGCGGTTAAACCCTTCTAACGGGTCTGAGCGCCCCTGCGGCTGATCGCCAGAGCTGGAACTGGCACATCCCACCAGCAATGTGGCGCCAAGCGCAAGCGCCGACAGGCGATAATTCATAGATGTCTCCCTGGTTTTTATGGCTATCGCGAGTTGCCATCCATGACGGAAAGACAACGTTTCCGCCCGTAAAGATGTGAGCGATTGTAACAGCACGTTGAACGATGTCTATATCACCCAAGTTGTTGATTTGATCATAGCCTGGGAATAACGAGATCGCGGGGCTCCTATTCTAGCGGAGCGATAAAAATCTGGCGTAACCATTTTTGCGATTTAAGAGTATCCCCAGCCAGTCGCCAGGGAAAGCCGCTACGCTTTAACTAGATAACTTGTCAGCGAGGGCCGTGAAATGGATGAACCAGACGATAACAAATTAAAACCTGCGGATGACGAACGCGAGGTCGAAAGTGAAGAAAAACAGCGCGGTGAAGAGATAGAAGTTGACGAAGATCGCCTTCCCTCTCGGGCGATGGCGATCCATGAACATATTCGCCAGGAAGGGGAAAAAGAGATGGAGCGCGATGCGCTGGCCCTGCTGTGGTCGGCGATTGCAGCCGGTCTGTCGATGGGCGCCTCCCTGCAGGCGAAAGGGATTTTTCACGTCAAGCTGGAGGGGATCCCTGGCGGATTTTTACTCGAGAACCTCGGGTATACCTTCGGCTTTATTATCGTGATTATGGCCCGCCAGCAGCTGTTCACGGAAAACACGGTCACCGCCGTACTGCCGGTGATGCACAATCCCACCCCCGGAAACGTCGGTTTGCTGATGCGGCTATGGTCGGTGGTACTGGCGGGCAATCTCATCGGCACCGCGGTGGCCGCATGGGCCTTCAATTATATGCCTGTTTTTGATGAGCCGACCCGCCAGGCCTTCGTCAGCATCGCCGAAGATGTGATGAAAAACAGCCCGACGGAGATGTTCGCCAATGCGATTATTTCCGGCTGGCTGGTCGCCACCATGGTCTGGATGTTTCCCCTTGCCGGCGCCGCCAAGATCGTGGTGATCATTCTGATGACCTGGCTTATCGCCCTGGCGGATACCACCCATATCGTGGTGGGCTCGGTAGAGATCCTCTATCTGGTATTTAACGGAAGCCTTCCCTGGAGCGACTTCATCTGGCCGTTCGCCCTGCCGACGCTGGCGGGAAATATCTGCGGCGGAACCTTCATCTTCGCGCTGTTGAGCCATGCGCAGATCCGTAACGACATGAGCAACAAGCGAAAAGCAGAAGCCCGCGCGCAGGCCGCCGGAAAAGCCAAAAACGCCGACCGGGCATAAAAAAAGCGCTCAGAATGGCGAGGGTTTAAGCAGTCAGACGGTATGGCACTTACTCAGGCGGGCGAAAAACGCTATACTCGTGCCGCCTTGTCCCCTTAGTTAAATGGATATAACGAGCCCCTCCTAAGGGCTAGTTGCAGGTTCGATTCCTGCAGGGGACACCATGATCCTCCTGTTTTATGTCGGATCCACGGCGATTTTTGATGATTTTTCTGCAGCTCCGGTAGATAGTTCACTCAAGCTAGTACCGACCTGATCATCAATGCCCCTCCCTGTTAACGCACAAAGTGATTTATTTATAGATATAAAACCCGTTGCGCCATTCCTCTTTTTAAAAAGAGGAAAACACCAGTGATCATTTTACAAATAAAATGAAAGACTCACAGGAAAAGATGAGTTGTAAAACGTAATGATATCGTCAGCAGCAACCGCACGAAAAGCATACTGCTCACTCCTCACCGTCATTCACAATATTGATATTCACGATCATAACAACATAGTTTTCTTACCCTGACAGGTATGACCTAATGAACAGGCCTTCAGCCTCATCAACGCTCCGGACACCGTTGTTTTTTATAGTATCTATACTGGCGCTATTTTGCTTAATTAATTTTACCACAACCTACATTAACACGATAACGACCCCGGCGCCGTTGTTGTTTTACGGCATGACCCTTATTATTCTGATATTTTACTTTTTAATATCAATAACTATCGCTTTAAAATACTTAAGTGATAAACGCTGTCTGTTTCTCATACCAGTAGCCTGTGCCTTTATTGGCTCTGCCATAATGATGATTCTTGCGTTACAAAATTACAGCAAACTGTTTTATTGCAATCTCAACGACTCAATCTCATACAATGAATTTCTGCGGTATTACTTTTACCGCAACGCCTTAACACTCACCCAAATCATCACCGCGGCATTAGTATACAGATTTCGTTCTCATCGCCTGCTGGCCTCCCATAATCACATTATTATTACCTTTGCCTGCATAAGCCTTACTTTAGCTATCGTCCTGATTGTTGGATTTTCCTCAATGCACTTGTATGAACCAACGATACGCTTAGCCAGTAATATAATGGTTTACATGTGGACGCTCCTCTTTTTCACGACGATTGCATTAACCCGCTTCAGAAATATATTCTGGACAGGAATCTATTTTTACTGCTTCGTTTATATCTTAACCTTCTCTTTCTTAACAACCGCAGATGTCGCTAGCGAAAACACATGGTATAAAGCGAGGCTTTTCGAAACGCTGGGCACCCTGATCTTTATTATTATTATTTTCCTTAATGCGTTTAAGCTTTATCAATTATCCAACAATAAATATGAGAATGCCTATCAGAACTCGATTCATGATTATCTGACGCAGCTGTACAACCGTCGCTATTTTTACCTTGCGCTGACAAAAAAAATGCAACGGGTCTCTGTGCAAAAACCATTGTCTATCTTGTTATGCGACATCGATCATTTCAAACGCATAAATGACAAATATGGCCACTTTCAGGGAGATCTTGTTATTCAGTATGTAGCCTGGGTTCTTCAGGATCAGGTTCGAAGAGATGATATTGTGGCCAGAACAGGCGGCGAGGAATTTGCACTATTACTGCCTGACGTTGGCCAACAGCAGGCGCAACTCCTCGCCGAGCGGATTCGCCAGGCTATTATCTCCCCAGGCGACGTCAGCAGCAGGGTTAAACTCCCCGAGAGCGTCACGATCAGTATCGGCCTTGCCACTACGGAGGATCCTAAAACGGTAGAGACTGAATTACTTAACCGCGCCGACGACGCCCTGTACCAGGCAAAAAAAGCAGGAAGGAATTGTGTGGTTGCCTGGCAGAAGTCCTCCTGTACTCGATAGCCTCGACAATTAACCGACAGCAACACACTTTCTGCGTACAATATCGCGTGGCCTGGGCGTCAACCTGCCGCCCTGTCGATGAAACACTCTCTGGACAACAAAGGAGCCAGGCGTTGGTATGAAACAGATCACCCTTAGCGATATGCAGCAGCAGAGCGAAGCGGCAGCCACTTCCCCGCGCTTACGTGCCCATCGCAATTTTCACCCTGAGCTGAGCGATCCGGTGCAGCGCCTGGCTATCGCTATGGAACCCGGCACCTATATCCGCCCGCACCGGCACCGACATACTTTTGAACTTTTGCTGTCGCTGAAAGGCCGCTTTGTGGTGCTAAATTTTGATGACCATGGCGTGATTACTAACCGGGTGGTGCTGGGTGAAACCTGCACGGCCCTGGAAATGGAGCCCGGCACCTGGCATACGGTGCTCTCACTTGACGCAGGAGGAATGGTATTTGAAGTCAAACAAGGCGCTTATCAGCCGCTTGCTGAAATCGACACCATGGACTGGGCGCCAGCCGAAGGGCAGCCGGGAACCGCGGAGATGATGGCCTGGTATGCCATCGCGCAGCCGGGGGATCGCTATCCCTCTGTCAGCCGATAAGCATGGCCGCCGCAAACGGATGCCGAGAGCGTCCGTTTGCGTTATCCCTGTCGTCATGGCATTTATCTCGAGAGCCGCGTTTTCCTCATGCTGTGTTCTCCCTCGTCGGAGTCATTAATAAAAAATAACAAAAAAGTGTTGTATTCAGGCGCTAAGCAAACTATTTTTCTCGAGCGAAATAAATGATAGGATAACGCAGTCAAGTTAATATCTGACGTAACAATAAGAATAATCAACTTATCGATATAATATTCTCTACGTGAATGCGTTTCATTAATCAGGTCAGGGAGTCCAGGCAATAAAACGTGGCTGTTAGATGATTACGCCCAATACTAACCGCTATTTTTTAGCAACAAAAAAACTTATGAATATAACAGAACGGAATATCTGGAAATTAAATAATTTACCGCCAATGGAGTATTGCTCTCTCCCCCGGGCGCAAAAATTATTAAACTGCGAAATTGAAGACATTCTTCACTGGCATGATATCGGCGCGATCAATCTATGCCTGAAGCTTAACCCGACGCGGGGAACCTTAAAACTCGCCGTCCTTTCTCATCAGGAAAAAGAAGTAACCAGCACATTTAATCCACTCAATTCATCGGAGACGGTGGAAACCTTCTGGTCGCCACACTCTCATATCCATAGCATTCTGCGGCTTGATGGCGATATTCCCGTCATGGAAACCCTGCGCGGGAATACCGTCACGCAGTTCAACGTCAAGGTCACTGCGTCAGGACTCTGGCATCCGCACAGCCGGAATTTAATGGCGTTACTGGAGGCGCCTGACGATATTCATCATGAAAACAGGCTCAGCATGATGCTGCCTGAGAAACCGTTTGTATATTGTCACTTCATTCCGCAGGAGGCAGAAAACCCCACCCTGTCATTGAACCGGCTCTATATTACCAGTCAGGCAATTGAGAAAATATTTGCCCATAGCATTAGCGCCCGACCGATGGATGTCACAAAAAATCCGCTACGGCAACAAACCGGTTATATCCATCAGGAATTAACCTCCCTTCCGCAAAGTGAGGTACTGCTGGAATTTATCCACGATCTAATTCAGTCCCATACTTTATTTAATGTGAAATTGCAGAAGATGGCTGAGCCAGACAAGACCCAGCTCTTTCATCACGTGCTGGAAAGGCTTAAGGAGGAAGTCATGCTGAGAGAGGATGTCCTGCCCAATGAGGCCGACTTCAGCAGCGCAACCCACCGTTAGTCCAGGCTCGCCGCCGAGCGACGCAGGCCGTCAGGCAGGAGGCAGGCGGTTTTCCTGCTCAAGCGTTAGCGCAATCTCCCGCGCCAGGGCGATAAATTCGCGTGCCGCGGCGCTCTGCCATGCATCCCTGCGCTGTAGCAAACAGGCCGTTCGCTGCAGCAGCGCAGGTTCGAGCTCAATAGCCACTACATCATCAAACTGCCCGGCGATCGCCGCCGGCAGCAGTGTCGCAAGGGGCGTGCGCCGAATGACCGACAGAACGGCGCCGATAGAGTTGGCCTCCATCCGCACGTCAGGTTCGAGCCGATGACGACGGCAATAACGATCGATCTGCTCCCGGGTGGCAAACTCGCTGCTCAGTAAAATCAGCGGCTGCGCGTCGAGCGCCTGCAGCCGGAGGGCGTTCTCTCTGGCCAGAGGATGACTGCGGCTCACCACCAACGCGAGGGTTTCCGTCAGCAGCGGATGAACGACAATATCCCGGGAGCGGCTTTCGTCAAAGGCAATGCCGACATCCAGTTCATCCTGCAGCAACATCGTTTCCATGCGCTCCTGGTTCATCTCCTGAATCAGCAATTTCACTCCGGGGTAGCGTCGATAGTAGTTTTCCACCAGCGGTCCCAGCATATAGGTGGTGAAGGTCGGCGTCATGGCAATGCGGAGTTTGCCACGCTGCAGATCCTCAGCGTCATGCAGAGCGCGCCGCCCTTCCTCAAGATCGCGTAACGCCCGGCGGGCATACTCCAGCCAGATCTCTCCGGCATCGGTTAACCGGGTATAACGGCCAGAACGATCGAAAAGCTGAACCTCCAGCATGGCTTCAAGCTGGCGGATCTGCTGTGACAGCGCAGGCTGGGAGACGTGCAGCGCCGCGGCGGCGCGAGTAAAGCCACGGTGTTCTGCCACGGCGATAAAGTAGGAAAGATGGCGCAGGAGCATCCGCTTACCTATAAGTAATTCAACTAGGGTTAATCATAAATAAGTCTTTTAACTTATGAAACAAGTTACGTACCCTCTACGCACGACCCGTTGCCTTTTTTTCCCTGAACAGCATCTTATGCAGGAGTGACTATGTCCGCTCACGATCGCTATCTCCAGCGCGCCCTAACGCTGGCAAACCACAACATCAGCCACGGCGGTCGTCCCTTTGGCGCCGTGCTGGTGCGCCATGACGAGGTTGTCGCCGAAGCCGTCAATACCTTTCATCTAAGCGGCGACCCAACGGCGCATGCCGAACTGAATGCCGTCCGCGATATTGCCGCCAGGCTGGGGAGCGAGGTTCTGCGCGAGTGCGTTATCTACGCCAGCGGACAACCTTGCCCGATGTGTCTTAGCGCCCTCTATTTAACCGGCGTGCGGGAAGTGTTTTTCGCCAACAGCAATCAGGACGGAGAACCTTTCCAGCTATCTACCGCCGCGATTTATCAGCAGTTGCAGCAGCCGCTGGCGCAGCAGACGTTGCCGATCCATCATCGCCCGCAGCCGGAGGGGCTGGCAGTTTATCAGCGGTGGGCGGAACAGCAGCCATGAAAGCCGTGTTGCGACAGAATCTGACGCTGGGGATCCTGGTGCTGATCGGCATAAATATGCGACCGCTGCTCACCTCCATCGGCCCTTTACTTCCGGAGATCCGCGCCGCCAGCGGGATGAGCTATACCCTGGCCGCGCTACTGACCGCCCTGCCGGTGATAGCGATGGGCGTGCTGGCGCTGGCCGCCGGTTCGGTCGATCGTTATGTCGGTCAAAACCGTAGCATTGCGCTAAGTCTGCTGATTATCGCGGCGGGCGCCCTGCTGCGGGAAATCGCTCCGAATAGCGGCCTACTGCTCACCAGCGCCCTGGCCGGAGGCGTTGGCATCGGCATAATCCAGGCTGCCATCCCGGCGGTAATTAAGCGCTTGTTCGCCCGCCGGACGCCGCTGGTGATGGGGCTATGGTCAGCGGCGCTAATGGGCGGTGGCGGGTTAGGCGCCGCGTTTACGCCATGGCTGGCGTCGCATAGCACAGCATGGCGGGATGCGCTGGCCTGGTGGGCGCTCCCCGCCCTCCTCGCCCTGTTCAGCTGGCTGGCGATTTGTCGGCACCTGCCCCGCGCCCCGCATCAGACCAGCGCCGCGCCCCGGGTGGCGATTATTGGCCAGCGCCGCGCCTGGACGCTGGGACTCTATTTCGGACTGATCAACGCCGGCTACGCCAGTCTAATCGCCTGGCTGCCGCCCTACTATATGCAGCTTGGCGACAGCGCCCAGTACAGCGGCTCGCTGCTGGCGCTGCTGACGGTTGGGCAAACCGCAGGCGCGCTGCTGCTGCCGGCGCTGGCTCGCCAGGATGACCGGCGCCAGCTTCTGCTGCTTGCTCTGGCGCTACAGCTGATTGGGTTCTGCGGCTTCATCTGGCTGCCGCAGCACTTCCCAGCGCTTTGGGCCCTCGCCTGCGGCGTGGGTCTGGGCGGCGCGTTTCCCCTGTGCCTGGTGCTGGCCCTCGATCACGCCGGGCAACCGACGGTGGCCGGCCGGCTGGTAGCCTTTATGCAAGGTATCGGATTTATCATCGCCGGCCTGTCGCCCTGGCTTTCCGGCCTGCTGCGTAGCCTGAGCGGGAACTACACCCTTGACTGGTCCTGGCATGCGCTTTGTGTCCTGTTACTCATGGCGCTCACGCTGCGCTTTATCCCAGCGCACTACCCGGCCGAGTGGCGACAGCGCGCCTCTGATCTGCATTAAACCGGCGGCGCGTGGCAACCTGAATGCCGCGCGCCAAGCCTGACTAGCCCCGCGAATATCACTAACGAGAAACCCGTTTTGGTAGCGTCGCTGGCGCTAAATTTATTACCGGGCGAAATTAATGTGTCGCCGAATCACGACACTCGTAAGTAACTAAAAATTAATAAAAAAATGCCCCTTGTTTCCCTGATTTTTTAGGCGTACATTAGCGCCATCTGGAGCACTAAACGCACAGAATTGCGAGCTGCCGCAGGGTGAGATTTCACCGGCGACAGCCCTTGAAAAACAGAACAATTAATTCATTTGAACGTCGCATAAGCGCGTGGAGTGATGAGTCGTGAAATACTTCTTTATGGGTCTCTCTTTTATGGTCATCGTTTGGGCCGGTACTTTTGCCCTGATGATCTAGACTGCAGCGGTGTCAAAAAAACGGGAGCCCACAGGCTCCCGTTTTTGTTATAGCGTATTCGCCGAAGCGCTAGCTCGCGGCGGGCAGTAAGCCATCCGCGCGGAACATCGCCTTGATGCCGCGGATCGCCTGACGCGTCCGGTCCCGGTTCTCGATCAGCGCGAAGCGGACATGGGTATCGCCATAATCGCCAAAGCCAATCCCCGGAGAGACGCAAACCTTCGCTTCGTTAAGCAGCTTTTTCGCAAACTCCAGCGAGCCCATGTCGGCATAAGGTTCCGGAATTTTCGCCCAGACGTACATGGACGCCTTCGGACACTCCACCATCCAGCCGGCCTCGTGGAGCCCTTTCACCAGCACATCGCGGCGGCGCTTATACTGTTCCGCGATATCCCGCACGCATTGCTGATCGCCCTCCAGGGCCGCTATCGCCGCCACCTGCAGCGGCGTAAACGTGCCGTAGTCATGGTAGCTTTTGATGCGGGCGAGCGCGTTCACCAGGGTCTTATTGCCGACCATAAAGCCAATGCGCCAGCCGGCCATGTTATAGCTTTTCGACAGGGTAAAGAACTCGACGGCGACATCGCGCGCGCCAGGCACCTGCATAATGGAGGGCGCTTTCCAGCCGTCATACACGATATCGGCATAGGCCAGATCGTGGACGACCAGGATGTCATACTGCTTCGCCAGGGCGACAACCTTTTCAAAGAAATCCAGCTCGACGCACTGCGCGGTCGGATTCGAGGGAAAGCCAAGGATCATCATCTTCGGCTTCGGATAGCTCTCGCGGATGGCGCGTTCCAGTTCGTTAAAGAAATCCACCCCTTCCACCAACGGCACCGAGCGCACCTGCGCCCCGGCAATCACCGCGCCGTAGATATGGATCGGATAGCTGGGGTTCGGCACCAGCACGGTGTCGCCATGATCCAGCGTCGCGAGCATCAGGTGCGCCAGCCCCTCTTTCGAACCAATGGTGACAATCGCTTCCGATTCCGGATCGATATCGACGTTATAGCGTTCTTCATACCAGCGCGAAATAGCGCGACGCAGGCGTGGGATCCCCCGCGAGGTAGAGTAACCATGGGTGTCAGGCCGCTGCGCGACGGTGCAGAGTTTTTCCACGATATGCGGCGGCGTCGCGCCATCGGGATTGCCCATACTGAAATCGATAATATCTTCGCCGCGCCGGCGCGCAGCCATTTTCAGTTCGGCAGTAATATTAAAAACGTACGGGGGGAGACGATCGATACGCGTAAAACGGCGTTCAGGACTGGATTCAGCCATAGGTTCCTCTGATTAACGTTAGCGCCCGGACCGTCCGAGCGACGCTGCCGCTGTTGCGGCTCGTTTAGAAAATAACCTGAAAAAAAACACGTTGTCGAGTGCCCTGACGAAAAATAATCACTGGCGTTAAAAACGGGTATCGTCTGCGCTAAATACGGCAGTACGCCGCGGGATGAATACCGTTTTGTATGCAAGTGGTAACATATTGATATCTTTTCTATCACGGGTATTTATCGTTTCCCCTGCTGTCTAGCGGTTTGTCGCCTTGCCATGATTCAATCCCCTTTTAAAATTGTGTCTTTTCCTCATTATTTTTCTGCGGCTGGTCTTCTGTCGTCAGGTTTTTTATCATGTCCTTTTCTGGCCACTGACGCGGCGCACCCATGCACGAAATCTTTACTATGATGCTGGCGGTCTATGATCGTGCGGCCCTGATGCTTATTTGCCTGTTTTTCCTTATTCGCCTGCGCCTGTTCCGCGAACTGCTGCATAAATCAGCGCATACGCCGAAAGAGCTGCTGGCTGTCACCGCCATCTTCTCGCTGTTCGCGCTCTTCAGTACCTGGTCCGGTGTGCCGGTGGAAGGATCGCTGGTAAACGTGCGTATCATCGCCGTGATGTCCGGCGGGATCCTGTTTGGCCCATGGGTGGGAGCCATTGTCGGGGTGATTGCCGGTGTGCACCGCTATCTGATTGATATTGACGGCGTGACCGCCGTACCCTGCTTTATCACCAGCATCATCGCCGGTCTGCTGTCGGGGTTGATTAACCGCAAGGTGGCCCGCGATCAACGCTGGAAAATCGGCATTCTGGCCGGCATGGTCTGCGAGACCCTGACCATGATCCTGGTGATAGTCTGGGCGCCCTCTCTGAGCCTCGGCCTGGATATCGTCTCGAAAATTGGTATCCCGATGATCCTTGGCAGCGTCTGCATCGGCTTTATCGTGCTGCTGGTGCAGAGCGTGGAAGGGGAAAAGGAGGCCAGCGCCGCGCGGCAGGCGAAACTGGCGCTCGACATTGCCAACAAAACCCTGCCGCTGTTCCGTCAGGTCAACAGCGATTCTCTGCGCCAGGTTTGCGACATCATCCGCCGCGACATTACCGCCGACGCGGTGGCAATCACCAATACGGAACACGTGCTGGCCTACGTGGGCGTCGGTGAAGCCAACTATCAACACCATGACGATGTCATCAGCCCCACTACCCGACAGGCCATTCGTTATGGAAAGATCATTATAAAAAACAATGACGAAGCCCACCGCACGCCGGAGATCCACTCCTTAATGGTCATCCCGCTGTGGGAAAAGGGGGTGGTCACCGGCACGCTAAAAATCTATTACTGCCACGCCCATCGCATCACCTCGACGCTGCAGGAGATGGCGATTGGCCTGTCACAAATCATCTCCACCCAGCTGGAGGTTTCCCGCGCCGAACAGCTGCGGGAGATGGCCAACAAAGCGGAGCTGCGCGCTCTGCAAAGCAAGATTAACCCGCACTTTTTATTCAATGCCCTGAACGCGATCTCCTCCTCGATTCGCCTTAATCCGGACACCGCGCGCCAGCTCATTTTTAATCTGTCGCGCTATCTGCGCTATAACATCGAATTAAAAGACGATGAGCAGATCGATATCAAACGAGAGCTGTATCAGATCAAAGATTACATCGCCATTGAACAGGCCCGATTCGGCGACAAACTGACGGTCATCTATGATATTGACGACGACGTCAGCTGCGTGATCCCGAGCCTGCTTATCCAGCCCCTGGTGGAAAATGCCATTGTGCACGGCATTCAGCCGTGTAAAGGGAAAGGGGTGGTGACGATCGGCATCAATGAGTGCGGCAATCGGGTTCGCATCAGCGTTCGCGACACCGGCAACGGCATCGATCCCGCCGTGGTCGCCCGCGTGGAAGCCGATGAAATGCCAGGTAACAAAATCGGCCTGCTCAACGTTCATCATCGGGTGAAACTGCTCTACGGCGAGGGGCTGCATATCCGCACCCTGACGCCAGGAACGGAAATCGCCTTTTATGTCCCCAATCACTCTACGCCGTAGGCGCTGACGGAGTCTCTGTTGTCATGAGCGGAGAAAAGATGAAAGTTATCATTGTGGAGGATGAGTTTCTGGCCCAACAGGAGCTCTCCTGGCTTATCAACACCCACAGCCAGATGGAGATCGTCGGCAGCTTTGACGACGGCCTGGACGTGCTGAAATTTCTCCAGCACAACAAGGTCGACGCCATCTTTCTCGATATCAATATTCCGTCGCTGGACGGCGTTCTGCTGGCGCAGAACATCAGCCAGTTCGCCCATAAGCCTTTTATCGTTTTTATCACCGCGTGGAAAGAACACGCCGTGGAAGCCTTTGAGCTGGAGGCGTTTGACTACATTCTGAAGCCCTACCAGGAGTCGCGCATCATCAATATGCTGCAGAAGCTGACCGCCGCCTGGCAGCAGCAAAATAACGCCGCCTCCGGGCTAGCCAGCGCAGCGCCTCGGGAAAACGACACCATCAATCTGATAAAAGATGAGCGGATCATCGTCACCAGTATCCATGATATCTATTATGCAGAGGCGCACGAGAAGATGACCTTCGTCTACACTCGCCGGGAGTCTTTCGTCATGCCGATGAACATTACCGAATTCTGCAGCAAACTGCCCACCGCACATTTCTTTCGCTGTCACCGCTCGTACTGTGTGAATCTCAGCAAAATTCGTGAAATTGAGCCATGGTTTAACAATACCTACGTGCTACGCCTGCGCGACCTGGAGTTTCAGGTTCCGGTCAGTCGCAGTAAAGTGAAAGAGTTTCGCCAGCTGATGAATCTGTAGACGACGGGGAGCCCCGCCTTGCCGGGCTACGGCGGTAGCCCGGGAGGAATGCGCTTACAGCACCTGACCCAGCGTCTGACGCAGATGCGCGCCGGAACCCAGCAGGCCTGGGTTGTCATGCACGATCAGGTAAACCGGGATATCCTGGACATAGGCTTTAAAACGGCCTTTGTCCTCAAAACCGCCGCGGAAGCCGGAGGCTTTAAAGAACTCCAGGAAGCGCGGCACGATGCCGCCGGCGATATACACGCCGCCAAACGTCCCCAGGGTCAGCGCCAGGTTTCCACCGAAGCGCCCCATAATGACGCAGAACAGCGACAGCGCCCGGCGACAGTCGGTGCAGCTATCCGCCAGCGCCCGCTCGGTGACCTCACGCGGCTGCAGGTTCTCCGGCAGTCGACCATCCGATTTGACTATCGCGCGATAGAGGTTGACCAGACCAGGCCCCGAGAGCACGCGTTCTGCGGAGACGTGGCCCAGTTCAGCGCGCAGCTCTTCCAGAATAATGCCCTCTTCTTCACTGTTCGGCGCAAAATCGACATGGCCGCCTTCGCCAGGCAGGCTGACCCAACGCTTATCAACGTGCACCAGATGGGCTACGCCCAGCCCGGTTCCGGCGCCATAAACGGCGATCGGTTTGCCGGCTACCGGCGCGCTGCCGCCGAACTGAATCAGGTGCTCAGCTTTCAGCATCGGGATGGCCATTGAAACGGCGGTGAAATCGTTAATAATCTCCAGGTGCGCAAAGCCAAGGTTGCGCTTCATCTCGGCTATGGAGAAGGCCCAGGTATGGTTGGTCATCGCCACCCAGTCGCCGGTGATCGGGCAAGCGATGGCGATACAGCCTTCGCTGACCGTCACCTGATGCTCCTCGAGATAGACGCGCACCACCGCCTCCAGACTGGGGTAATCGAGCCCGGAATAGGTCTTTGCACGAGAGATCTCTCCGCTCGCCAGATCACACAGCGCCAGGCGGGCGTTGGTCCCCCCGACATCTCCTACTAAAGCAAATTTTGTCATTCCGTTACGGCTCCGCTAAAGTCAAAATAAATCTTTTGGCACACTGTAAATTCATGGCGGCTTAACAACAACGTCCAACTCGCGGACGCCCCTTGTTTAGCGACACAGGTCACATTTAGTTTGTAATCAATGCAAAGTAGCCTATTAACGAGGCCACGGGTATCAGACGCCGCCTTAACTTTATCGTTTCAGCACCATTTGCATCGACGGTCCCCGTCGACAAAGGCAAAGTAGTGCTCCTGAACTTTAACAAGGACATTTTCATGCTCCATCCTCGCGCCAGAACAATGCTGATCCTGTCGGTGCCAGCTATCCTGATTGGCATCGCCTCCAGTTTGATCCTGATCGGCGCGATGAAAGTTGCCGCGTTGCTGCAGCGCATCCTGTGGAGCAATCTGCCTGTGCAGTTTGGGGTGAGCGCCGACAACCCGCTGTGGATCATCGCCATTCTCACGGCGACGGGGATCGCGGTGGGCCTGGTCGTCCGTTACAGCCCGGGGCACGCCGGGCCGGACCCGGCGACCGAGTCGTTAATCGGCGCGCCTATTGCCACCGGCGCGCTGCCCGGGCTGCTGGCGGCGCTGATCCTTGGCCTCGCCGGCGGCGTCAGCCTGGGCCCGGAGCATCCAATTATGGTGGTGAATATTGCGCTGGCCGTCGCCGTCGGCTCCCGACTGTTCCCCCGGGTCAGCTCTCTGGACTGGACCATTCTCGCGGCCTCAGGCACCATCGGCGCCCTCTTCGGCACCCCGGTGGCCGCCGCGCTGATTTTTTCGCAAACCCTGAACAGCAGCAACGAGTCGCCGCTGTGGGATCGTCTTTTTGCCCCGATGCTTGCCGCCGCCGCGGGCGCGCTGACGACCGGGCTGTTTTTCCACCCCCACTTCACGCTGCCGATCGCGCACTATAGCCAGATGCACTTCGTCGATATCGTCAGCGGCATGATCGTCGCCCTGATCGCTATCGCTGTCGGTATGGTCGCCGTCTGGTGTCTGCCGCGCCTGCACACGCTGATGCATCGCCTGAAAAACCCAATCCTGACGCTGGGCCTCGGCGGCTTGCTGTTAGGGATCCTTGGAACCATTGGCGGACATTTAACGCTGTTTAAGGGGCTGGATGAGATGCAGCAGTTGGCCTTCAGCCAGACGCTGACCGCCTCGGATTATCTGCTCATTGCGCTGGTCAAACTGGCTGCGCTGGTTCTCGCCTCGGCCTGCGGCTTTCGCGGCGGGCGGATTTTCCCCGCGGTCTTCGTCGGCGTGGCGCTGGGGCTGATGCTGCATGCCCACGTGGACGCCGTGCCGGCGGCAATTACCGTCTCCTGCGCGATCCTCGGCATGGTGCTGGTCGTCACCCGCGACGGCTGGCTGAGCCTGTTTATGGCCGCTGTGGTGGTTCCGGACACCACGCTGCTGCCGCTGCTGTGCATTGTGATGCTCCCGGCCTGGCTGCTGCTGGCCGGGAGGCCCTTAATGATTGCCAGACACCATACCGACTAAACGCGGCTGTTTCGTTCCTCCAGCGCCTGCGTCACCGCGCGCAGGAAATCGGGAATATCCATTTTCGGCAGCATCACTTCCACCAGGGTGAGAGTATCGGAGGTGATACTCTCCGCCATCGCCTCCCGTAGCTCAGCAGTGTGCGTAACCCGCCAGCAGCGCGAGGCAACGTCCGGGGCGAAGGCTTCCGGCAGGCGCCGCCAGTCCCACAGGGCAATATCATTGTAGCGCTGCTCCGGACCGTGAATCGCCCGTTCTACGGTATACCCTTCGTTATTAAGCAGCAGAATAAGCGGCTTTTGTTTATCGCGCAGCATAGAGCCCATTTCCTGAATCGTCAGCTGGGCGGCGCCATCGCCGACGATCAGCACCACCCGCCGCTCTGCCGCCGCGGTTTGCGCGCCATAGGCGGCCGGGAGGGTAAAACCAATCGATCCCCACAGCGGCTGGACGATCAGCGATGCCTCAGAGGGGAGCTTAAGCGCCGCGATGCCAAATGCCGCCGTCCCCTGATCGGCGAGGATAATATCGCCGGGGCGCAGCGCATCCTGCACTGTCGACCAGAAATTCTTCTGGGTTAACTCGCCTTCGCCCTCCTCTTCCACTTCCGGCGCCACGACCTGAGGCGCCGCCCACTCCGCCGCCAGCGGTGCGGAAAGGGACATCAGCGCAGCCAGGGCTTGATCCATCGGCACGCCGCTGAACCAGTGATCGCCCACCCTGACCGCGAAAGGCTGGATCTCTATCGTCTTCTCCCGCGCCAGATGCTGGGTGAACCCTGCGGTGATAGTGTCGGTGAAGCGCGTACCAATGCAGATGATGGTGTCGGCGTTTTCGATAGCCTCCCGGGTCTGAGGCGCGCTGGCGATGCCGCTGTAGGTGCCGACAAAACCTCTCTGCTGCTCATCGAACAGCCCCTTGCCCATGAGCATGGTGGCGTGGGCGACGGGGGTTTTCGCTATCCACTCCCGGAGCGTGTTCTGCAGGCCATAGCGTTGCGCGAGGAAGTCCGCCAGCAGGGAAATGCGTCGACTGCCCCGCAGCAGGCGGCTGGCATGTTCGCAGAATCCGGCGAGCTGGTTTTGATCCGCCGGAGCGGCCTCCACCAGCAAGCGCTGCGCTGGGGCAATCGCTGCCGCTCTGGCGACATCGGCCGGCAACATCAGATAGCCAGGTCGATGATGCGTCAGCATATCGCGCAGAACACGGTCGATCTCATGGCAGGCGTTGCCAGCGGTCAGCAGCGCCTGGCTACAGGTGATCTGCTCGCTCATTCGCGCAAAATGGCGGAAATCGCCGTCACCCAGGGTGTGATGCAGCAGTTCGCCGCGCTGCTGAGCGCCAGTGGAGGGCGCACCGACGATATGTAATACCGGAATATGCTCCGCATAGCTTCCCGCCACGCCGTTCAGGGCGCTTAGTTCGCCGACGCCGTAGGTTGTTAGTAACGCGCCGGCCCCCTTAATGCGTGCGTAACCGTCAGCAGCATAGGCCGCATTCAGCTCGTTGGCGCAGCCGACCCACCCCAAGGCGCTGTGCGCGATGACGCGATCGAGAAACTGTAAGTTGTAATCTCCTGGTACGCCGAACAAGCGGTCAATACCGCAGTCAACGAGGCGATCCAGCAGATAATCCCCAATAGTGTAGGTCGGTTGCATGTCCATTATCCTCATTTTGGTGCAGGTGTAATTTGAGTATTGAATAAGCGATCCGCCTGTCCAGAAGGGGGACGATAAAGCCGGTGTAAAGCAATAGTTACGCCTAAAAAGCGGTGTACTCCACGCAAAACATTGATTAGTGTAAACGTATACACACCTGATTTTATCTGCGGAGGAAGAATGGTTTACCAGGCAAGCACCACGCGATATCAAACGATGGCCTATCGTCGCTGCGGGAGCAGCGGCCTTCAGCTCCCGGCTATTTCTCTCGGTCTGTGGCATAACTTTGGCGATGAAACGCGGGTGGAAACCAGCCGGCAGATGCTCCTGCACGCGTTTGACCTCGGCATTACCCATTTCGACCTGGCCAATAATTATGGGCCGCCGCCGGGCTCGGCGGAGAGCAATTTTGGCCGCATCCTTAAAGAGGCCCTCCTGCCCTATCGCGATGAGTTGATCATCTCCACCAAAGCGGGTTACACCATGTGGGACGGCCCTTACGGCGACTGGGGTTCACGCAAATACCTGGTGGCCAGTCTGAACCAGAGCCTGCGGCGCATGGGGCTGGAGTATGTCGATATTTTTTATCATCACCGCCCGGACCCGGAGACACCGCTGACGGAAACGATGCGCGCGCTCGATCATCTTGTCCGCCAGGGTAAAGCGTTGTACGTCGGCCTCTCTAACTATCCGCTCGCCCAGGCGCGAGAAGCGGTGAAAATCCTTAACGACCTCGGCACCCCCTGCGTCATTCACCAGCCTCGCTACTCCATGTTTGAACGCGGTGTGGAAGAGGGATTACTGGATTTTTTGCAGACCGAAGGGGTGGGAAGTATAGCGTTTTCACCGCTGTCCGGCGGCCAGCTAACCGACCGCTATCTTAACGGCATTCCGGCAGACTCACGCGCCGCCAGCAGCAGTCGTTTTCTGCAGCCGGAGCAACTGACCAGCGCCAAATTAGAAAAAATTCGTCAGCTGAATACGCTGGCGGAAGCCCGCGGGCAGAAGCTGTCGCAGATGGCGCTGGCCTGGGTGCTGCGCGAGGAGAAAGTCACCTCCGTGCTGATCGGTGCCAGCAAAACCGCCCAGCTGGATGATGCGGTAGGGATGCTGAAAAACCGTCATTTCAGCGCCGGGGAGTGCGCGGCGATTGATGCCATCCTGGCGCTGTAAAGCAAATGTTACTTTAGCAAAAAGTGCTCTTTTCTGCGCTTTCGGAGTTCGTCCGATGCGACGGGTCTTTACCGGCCCGTAATATCAGGTTAACAGGCCGCTTACGGCCCCGATCGTGAAGGAGAAGAGTATGTTCAGGTCACTGATTCTGGCAGCAGTACTGCTGGCCGCAGCGCCACTAGTCGCTAACGCTGGTGAAATCACCCTGCTGCCATCGGTAAAATTACAAATAGGCGATCGTGACAATTACGGTAACTACTGGGACGGTGGCGGCTGGCGCGACCGTGATTACTGGCGTCGTCACTATGAATGGCGTGATAACCGTTGGCATCGTCATGACAACGGCTGGCACAAAGGCTGGTACAAAGGCAGAGATAAAGCCTGGGAGCGCGGCTATCGCGCGGGCTGGAGCGACCGCGACGACCATCGCGGCGGCTGGGGACGTGGTCCCGGCGGACGCGGTCACGGTCATGGACATGGCCATCACTAACAGACGAAAAGGGGAGCCCATCGGCTCCCCTTTGCTTTATTCCGCAGCAGGAAGTCATCAATCCACCCCGAGCAGCGATCCCACAATTAACCAGCCGTTCAGGCTCACCACGATGGCGACTATCGCCCAGCCGATGCCTCTCACCCAACGGGTATTCACCAGGTCTCCCATTAGCTTTGCATTGCTGGTAAATATCAGCAGCGGCACCAGGGCAAGCGCAATACCAAAGCTGAGCAACACCTGACTCATCACCAGAATACGCGTTGGATCCAGTCCCAGCAGAATGACGACAAACGACGGCAGCATGGTGACCGCCCGGCGAAACCACAGCGGAATATGAAAGCGGATGAAGCCCTGCATGACCACCTGGCCTGCGAGAGTCCCCACCACCGTCGAGGATAAACCTGCAGCGACCAGGCTGAGGCCAAAGATAGTCGCCGCCGCGTGGCTCAGCAGTGGCTCAAGCGTTCTGTAAGCCTGATCGAGATCGGCGACGCCGGTATGGCCGTTGAAGTGGAATGCCGCCGCGGCGGTCGCCATCATCGCCAGGTTAACGAACCCCGCAATGGTCATGGCGATCGCCACATCCCAGCGGGTCGCGTTATAGCGTTCTTTTCGCGTCCCGCCGTGCAGATGCTGGGTAAGCGAGGAGTGTAAGTAGATCACGTGCGGCATAATAGTGGCCCCCAGCACCCCGGCGGCTAAGAATACCGCCTCGCCGTTGGGCAGCGTAGGGATCGCCAGCCCTTTGGTCAGGGGAGCCAGCGCGGGCTGGGAAAAGATCAATTCAACGACATAGGCGACGGCAACAAACAACAGCAAGCCGCCAATCACCTTCTCCAGCGGTTTTTGCCCGCGCCGCTGCAGCATCAGGATCAGGAAGGTCGCCACCCCGGTCAGCACCGCCCCTTGCAGAAGCGATACGCCCAGCACTAGCTTAAAGCCAATCGCAGCGCCGATAAATTCGGCCAGATCGGTGGCCATGGCGATGATTTCCGCCTGTACCCAATAAAACCACACCACCGGGCGCGGGTAATGGTCGCGGATCTGCTCGGCCAGGTTTTTACCGGTGGCAATGCCCAGTTTGGCAGAGAGCACCTGGATCAGCATCGCCATCAGGTTGGCCCATACTACGACCCACAGCAGCTGATAGCCAAAGCTGGCGCCAGCCTGAATATTCGTGGCGAAATTACCCGGATCGATATAGCCAATGGCAGCGACGAAAGCGGGCCCCATTAAGGCGAACTTCACCTTGCGCGCGGCGCGACTACTGCTATTCTCAACGCGACTGCTAGTCATCTTCTGCCTCTGGAAATATAGCCTTTGCTATGTTTCATGCTATCAAAATGCGAATGATTATCAAGTTCATTTAGAATGGAGATAATAATTGCTGTGATAGGAGGGAACAATTGCTGGCCGGATATGGAAAAGGGCGTCAGAAAATCCGATCGCGCCAAATATTAAGAGTAGTACAAGAATGCAACTTTTAAAACCTTTACGTAACATAACAAAAGTGGATGTTTGATCACTATTTTTGCCATTGGTCACAGTTCCTTGCAATAGTGTGCAATTGATCTCGTTTTCTTTAAAGCCGTTGCATAGAATGTGCACGGAAATTTAACCTGCCTCATATTTGGAGCAACTATGGACCGCGTCTTGCATTTTGTCCTCGCGATCGTTGTGGTGGCTATACTGGCCCTGTTGGTCAGTCATGACCGTAAAAAGATCCGTATTCGTTATGTTGTTCAACTGCTTGTCATTGAAGTCCTGCTGGCCTGGTTCTTCCTCAACTCCGATATTGGTCTGGGTTTTGTGAAAGGCTTCTCCGAGATGTTTGAAAAACTTCTCGGCTTTGCCAACGAAGGGACAAACTTCGTGTTCGGCGGCATGAACGACAAAGGTCTGGCCTTCTTCTTCCTTAAGGTTCTGTGCCCTATCGTCTTCATTTCCGCTTTGATCGGTATTTTGCAGCATATTCGCATCCTGCCGATTGTTATCCGCGCCATCGGTACCGTGCTGTCGAAAATCAACGGCATGGGCAAACTGGAGTCCTTCAACGCCGTCAGCTCGCTGATCCTCGGCCAGTCGGAAAACTTTATTGCCTATAAAGATATTCTCGGCAAAATGTCGCGCAACCGTATGTACACCATGGCAGCGACCGCGATGTCCACCGTATCGATGTCCATCGTCGGCGCGTATATGAC
This sequence comes from Klebsiella sp. 1SOBk10mer, assembly GCF_046602535.1. Lineage (NCBI taxonomy): Bacteria > Pseudomonadati > Pseudomonadota > Gammaproteobacteria > Enterobacterales > Enterobacteriaceae > Klebsiella > Klebsiella sp. 1SOBk10mer. Next base: position 160,633 of record NZ_JBKIUP010000001.1, on the reverse strand, counting down.
CATGCTGCAGCCGAAGTACGTCGTCGCGGCGCTGGTGCTCAACATGTTCAGCACCTTTATCGTGCTGTCGTTGATTAACCCGTACCGCGTGGAAGAGAGTGAAGAAAATCTGCAGATGTCGAATCTGCACGAAGGTCAAAGCTTCTTCGAGATGCTAGGCGAATACATTCTGGCGGGCTTTAAAGTTGCGATTATCGTGGCGGCGATGCTGATCGGCTTCATCGCGCTGATCTCCGCGCTGAACGCCCTGTTCGCCACCGTGACCGGCTGGTTCGGCTACAGCATCTCCTTCCAGGGGATCCTTGGCTATATCTTCTACCCGGTCGCCTGGGTGATGGGTGTGCCGGCAAGCGAAGCGCTGCAGGTGGGTAGTATTATGGCCACCAAGCTGGTCTCCAATGAATTCGTCGCCATGATGGATCTGCAGAAAATCGCCTCGACGCTCTCCCCGCGTGCGGAAGGCATTATCTCTATCTTCCTGGTCTCCTTCGCCAACTTCTCGTCTATCGGCATCATCGCCGGGGCGATTAAAGGTCTGAACGAAGAACAGGGCAACGTGGTTTCACGCTTCGGTCTGAAGCTGGTTTACGGCTCCACGCTGGTCAGCGTACTGTCTGCTTCAATTGCGGCTCTGGTTCTGTAACAGGCGCCAGTCCTCTGAGCCGGGCAATGCCCGGCTTTTTTTTACTCGTCATTCGCCCAGCGGCTGGGGCTTGCCCACCAGGTAGCCCTGCAGATAATTCACCCCCAGCTCCAGCAAGCGCGCTTTTTGCGGTTCGCTTTCGACATATTCCGCCACCACGCTCATCTGTTTCGCCCGCGCCATCTCAACAATCGATTTCACCATAATGGCATCCAGCGGGTCAGTGAGGATGTCGCGAACGAAGCAGCCGTCAATCTTGATGATATCGGCCTGCAGATGCTTCAGTCGTTCATAGTTCGCATACCCGGTGCCAAAGTCATCAATGGCGATGGCACAGCCAAACGCGCGCAGCGCTTCAAGATTTTGCTGGCTGATGTCGGCATTGGAAAAGGCCTGCTCTTCAGTGACTTCAATAGTGATAAGGCCTGGTGAGACCGCATAGCGTTGAAACAGCGCGATAATCTGCGCGGCGCTGTCCTTTTGCATCAGAGTTGCAGGCAGCAGATTGACCGAGAATCGCTGGCCAGGGTGCTGATGAAGCACGCTGAACAAGGTCTCCAGCACCAGCATGTCGAAACGTTGGCTGAGGTTAAACTGCACAATCAACGGGATAAACTGATCGGGCATAATGACGCTATCGCCACAGCGCATGCGGGTGAGGATCTCATGATATCCCTCCCCTTCCCTGTTCTGAATCGGCTGCGCATAGAGCATCAGCGCCCGCTCTTTGAGCACCTGCTTGACGCGCATGAGGAGGCGCACCTGCTCGGTGGTTTGATCCACCACCAGCTCCTGCTCCTCATCCAGGGCCAGCACCCGACGTTCGCTACCCGCCTGTTCGGAAAGCCAGCTTAGCTGACCCAGCATCTGGTGAAGTCCCTCGCGCTGACCGTCGTCGCGGCCCCAGGCCGCGCCAAACTCCAGATCCAGCGGCTGATTGTGCCAGCTGAATTTTTTGTGATTGAGAACCGCGACCATATGATGCAAACGGGACGAAGGCTCCGGTCCGTCAAGCACGAGGATCAGTTCGCTGCCCGGCACCTGGAAAACTTTATCCGTCGCCCCCAGCAGCGGTTGCAACGCCCGAATAATCTGCCGTTTACAGTCCACCCCCATCATCAGGCCATAATGCCTGCTGAGAAAGTCGAGATTATGAATACGCAGGCTGCAGATAACCTGCTGCGGACAGCTCTGTAAATGGCTCTCCAGCGCGCGCAGGTTAGGCAAGCCAGTCAGCGGATCTTCTTCCGCCTGACTACGCCAGCGGCGTTTATTGCGGTCGCTACGGGCATAGGTGTCTGCCATATAAAACAAACAGATAGTAAAGGAGATCAGCACTGAGAGCACAAAGGATAATGAATACTCGCTTTGGACGCCCTGGAGAAAGTTTTTGTTATACACCACCAGTAAAAAAGCCGAGACCGACCATGAAATACGCAGCAGCGCATGACCAATTCGGCTAATCCCGATAAAGTAGACGATAAAAATCACCGGAACTAAATAACCGGCAATAAATTCAGACTGATACGGCGCACACAATAGCGTTAATATCACCGCCAGCGCAATAAACCAATATAGCGTAAAGGAACGATATTTTGCTGCCAGCCACGGTAAACATTCCTGCCGCCAGAAACGTCGGGCGTAGCGTGGATTGATAATCATCCGCATTGGATAATATAAAAAAGTGGTAAAAATTAATGCCGCGCTGATTAAACTTTGAATATCTATTACGGTATAAATCAATGGCATACTGCCAAAATAGCTGGTAATAGATAAGGGAAAAGCAAAATATTGCCCGGCAAGGTACATGGTGAGTTTCAGCAGCACCGGCGCGAAGAAGCCGCCCCAGAAGATCCGCGCTCCCATATGTTTTGCCGTCGGGCCACAGCGCCAGCGCTTACCCACCATCAGTCTTAGAATAGCGCAGGAGAAGAACACCGCAAACAGCTGACAAAAGAGTAAGATAAGCGCCTGCGGTAGCGTTAATTTAATAAGAAAGCAATTGGTGATGGCAAATGCGAGGATTAATGGCGCAATCGCATAGCGGCCAAAGATAAAAATAACAGAAAACATCACGCTAATGGGCAGCCAGGCAATATAAATAAGATTGCCATCAATAACCGTTTGCGGTGAAATAAAACGAGCCAGCGGAATAGCGACTAAACAGACGATAAAGGCCAACAGAGTTTTTTTGATATTAATGTTAATTTTATCAACCATTATTGTTAATTAAAACTCCGGCAACCTCATTACGTTTAATGGGGGAAATGTTATGTTGCTTATTTAGGGCAGGCAAGGTGATTTATCAGGAAAAAGTCTGAAATTACTTTCGATTTTAATTGCTGGAGATTAACTGACTTAAGCAGAAAATGCTTTACATGAAAATAGATAAAAACAAAAACCCCCGCCGAAGCGAGGGTTCTGAATTTTGGTGGAGCTAAGCGGGATCGAACCGCTGACCTCTTGCATGCCATGCAAGCGCTCTCCCAGCTGAGCTATAGCCCCACAGGACCTCTTTACGAACCAATTCCGCTGGGTGCAGAATTTGGTGGAGCTAAGCGGGATCGAACCGCTGACCTCTTGCATGCCATGCAAGCGCTCTCCCAGCTGAGCTATAGCCCCGTAACGTAAAGCGTGTCGTGTTGACGGGCGGCATAATATGAATTCCTCGCTCAGGTGTCAACGGCAAAATTATCCTTCTCGATTCAATCGCTGAAAAAGCAGGCAACCTGCTGACATTGCGAGCCTTATCGCAGCCAGAAGTTAAACAGGTCACCTTTTCCAGTAAAAGGATGCTATAACATGGACAGCTAATTCCCATACATTTACTCAGGAAATAGTATGCTCAAGGAACGAATGACACCTGAAGAAATCGCCCATCTGACCGGCTACAGTCGGCAAACTATCAATAAGTGGGTGCGGAAAGAAGGCTGGCAGACCTCTCCGCGGCCTGGCGTCCAGGGCGGCAAGGCGCGCCTGGTCCATGTCAATGAGCAAGTCAGGGAGTTTATCCGCAGCGCCCAGCGCGTGGCGGAGACGCCCGGCACCTATTCTCCCCACGACAGCGATCTGGAATCGCTGCTGCTGACCCTCTGTAAAGAACTCACCCCCAGCGAGCAGAAGCAGCTTATGTCGCTGTTGCTGCGCGAGGGGATCACCGGGTTACTGCTTCGGTTAGGGATCCGCGATCGGTAAACCATGATGAAACTAAAAGATAAAATGACGCCCGCAGAGCTTGCCGACTGCCTGGGGCTGGCCAGACAAACGATCAATCGCTGGGTTCGGGAGAAGAAATGGCGCACAGAAGCGATACCCGGCGTTAAAGGGGGACGAGCGCGACTGGTGGTCATCGACCAACCGGTGCGTGAGTTTTTAACTAACATTCCCGCCAGACGCCATCTGTTTAGCGACAATCATCTCGCGGAATCGCCAGGCGCTTACCTGGTCAATGAGGCGGACACGATCTGGCGGCAAATCACAGAAACCCTGCAACTGATGACTCCGGCAGAACAGCTGCAGCTCCGCGACCTGCTGGCCCGGGAAGGGATTAGCGGTTTTCTTGCCCGCCTCGGCATCGCCAGCCCGGCGTAACAGACAAAAAAACGGCAGGATTATATCCTGCCGTTATATCATCTACGTCCCCGTCAGGACGCCTGGCCTTCGCGCTCAGCGATAAAAGCCAGCGCTTTATTGATACGCTCTACGCTACGGGACTTGCCGATTGCATGGACGGTTACGTCAAGCGCAGGAGACTGCCCAGCACCGGTAACGGCCACGCGCAGCGGCATACCGACTTTACCCATGCCCACTTCCAGCTCATCAGCGGTTGCCTGAATCGCGTGGTGGACGTTTTCCGCCGTCCAGTCGCTAATCGCCGCCAGCTTGTCGCGGACGACTTCCAGCGGCTGACGCGCTACCGGACGCAAATGTTTCTTCGCCGCGTCGGCGTCGAACTCAGCGAACTCTTCATAGAAGTAGCGGCAGCTCTGGGCAATCTCTTTCAGCGTTTTGCAACGCTCGCCCAGCAGCTTCACCAACTCGGCCAGCTGCGGACCGTTGCGGGTATCGATATTTTCCTGCTCGATATGCCACTGCAGATGGGTCGCCACATACTCCGCTGGCAGCGTATTGATGTAATGATGGTTCAGCCACAGCAGCTTGTCGGTGTTGAACGCACTGGCGGATTTGCTGACCGCCCCCAGCGAGAAGAACTCGATCATCTCTTCGCGGGTGAAGATCTCCTGATCGCCATGGGACCAGCCCAGACGCACCAGATAGTTAAGCAACGCTTCCGGCAGGTAGCCATCGTCGCGATACTGCATCACGCTGACCGCCCCGTGGCGCTTGGAGAGTTTCTTGCCATCGTCGCCGTTAATCATCGATACGTGCGCGTATACCGGCACCGGCGCGTTCAGCGCTTTAAGGATGTTGATCTGGCGCGGCGTGTTATTGATATGATCTTCACCACGGATCACGTGGGTGATCGCCATGTCCCAGTCATCCACGACGACGCAGAAGTTGTAGGTCGGGGAACCATCGGTACGGCGAATGATCAGATCGTCCAGCTCCTGGTTGCTGAACTCGATAGGTCCGCGGATCTGATCGTCAAAAATAACTGACCCTTCCTGCGGGTTGGCGAAACGCACCACGCACGGCTCATCGTCGGCATGATGCTCGTGGCTATGGCGGCAGCGGCCATCGTAACGCGGCTTCTCACCGTTCGCCATCTGCTCTTCGCGCAACGCTTCCAGACGCTCTTTCGAGCAATAGCATTTATAAGCGGTACCGGCTTCCAGCATCTCATCGATCACGTTGTTATAACGATCGAAACGTTTGGTCTGGTAATAGGGACCTTCGTCCCATTGCAGATTCAGCCAGTTCATGCCATCCATGATGGCTTCAATTGCTTCCGGGGTGGAGCGTTCGAGATCGGTGTCTTCAATACGCAGTACAAACTCACCGCCGTGGTTACGGGCAAAAAGCCAGGAATAGAGAGCAGTACGCGCACCGCCAACGTGCAGATAGCCGGTTGGGCTTGGCGCGAAGCGAGTTTTGATTTTCATGAATTGGCCTTACGTTTAATAAAGATGCCGATAGACGGCAATGTCCGGTGGAAATTATGGGTCAATATTCTAACACCGTGGGCTGATTCCTCAATGTTGTTCCCGTCGGAACGTCGCGGTTTGCCATTTTTGTTTATAAATCATGCTATGACGCCGGTTTTACGATCGCTTTGTTTAATTTTACGACGAACGAACGAATTCTTTAGAAAAGGCGTTGACTCATTTTCAACTCTCCCTATAATGCGACTCCACACAGCGGGGGTGATTAGCTCAGCTGGGAGAGCACCTCCCTTACAAGGAGGGGGTCGGCGGTTCGATCCCGTCATCACCCACCACTACTTAACGTAGTCTCCGCCGTGTAGAACAGAAAATTGAGAAGTGGGTGATTAGCTCAGCTGGGAGAGCACCTCCCTTACAAGGAGGGGGTCGGCGGTTCGATCCCGTCATCACCCACCACTTTCTCGCCAGCTGAATTTTCTGTCAAAATGTGAAGTACCGAAGTGGGTGATTAGCTCAGCTGGGAGAGCACCTCCCTTACAAGGAGGGGGTCGGCGGTTCGATCCCGTCATCACCCACCACTTCGGGTCGTTAGCTCAGTTGGTAGAGCAGTTGACTTTTAATCAATTGGTCGCAGGTTCGAATCCTGCACGACCCACCAATGTAAAAAGGCGCCCTAAAGGCGCCTTTTTGCTATGCGCCGAACTCAACGATTCGAACCTGCAGCAGGTTCGGGTCGAACGCAGTGAGACAACGGAGCCGCTTGCGGCGACGGCCCGAAGGGCGAGGCGAAGCCGAGTCATCCTGCACGACCCACCAATGTAAAAAGGCGCCCTAAAGGCGCCTTTTTGCTATGCGTGGAACACAGCCCCGGCCACGAGCTTCCCCGTGGCGATAAACCGCGATCAACGCTGATACAGCGGATCTTCAACCCTGGCGGCGGTGAGATTGCCCCCTTCTTCTCGCACGATTTCCCATAACGCCTGGGCGGCGGTCGACAGCGAGCGATTTTTCCGGCATGCCAGCATCAGCTGCCGCTCCATTACCGGAGTCAGTCGCTTCACCGCCAGATGGCTTCCCTGCGGTAACGGCAGCGCCAGCGCCGGCAGTACGCTGATGCCAATTCCCGACTCCACCATCGGAAACAACGTTGCCGGATGGCCAATCTCCTGCACAATGTTCGCCCGGACAGCCAGCCTGCTGAGCGCCGCATCAATCAGCGGACGGCTGCCGGAAGCATAGTCCTGCAGGATCAGTCTCTCATTCTGTAGCGCCTGCCACGGCACTTCAGTCAGGCTGGCAAAAGGATGATCCTCCCGGCAGAGCAGCAAAAAAGGTTCCGCCAGGACCACCTCGCACTGCAGATCGGCCGCCGGGCCCGGATCAATCACGATGCCAAAATCCACTTCTCCCTGGCGAATACTCTCCAGGACCCACTGCTGGGGCCGGTCGTGCAGCACAAAATCGATATCAGGATAACGTCGATTACTGTGAGCAATACACTGCGGAATAAGGTGGGCGGAAATCGTCTGGCTGGCGGCGACCTTAACGGTGCCACTCAGCTGCTGGCCTACCCGACCGGCATCGCGCAGCGTCACCGCAAGCTCATCGAGCAAACGCTCCAGCCTGCCTGCCAGCTGCTGACCCGCCTCGGTGAGGACCACCTCCCGGGTGGTACGGTCAAGAAGACGGACTCCGGTCTGATGCTCCAGCTCCTTGACGCTGTGGCTGACGGCCGACTGGCTTAAGCCAATCATCTCCCCCGCCCGGCTAAAGCTCCTGGCGCGGGCAACGGTAACGAATACTTTTAACTGACGCAGAGAGTAATTCATCTTTTTAATTCATGAATAGATGCAATAAATCAATTTTATTTCTCAAATCAAAAAAAGCACAATAGCGCATCTCTTTTCAGGAGCGTTTATGAAACTTTTCCGCATTCTCGATCCGTTTACGGCAACCCTGGTCACCGTTGTCCTGTTGGCCTCATTCTTCCCGGCCCGTGGCGCTTTCGTCCCCTTCTTTGAACATCTCACCACCGCCGCCATCGCCCTGCTGTTCTTTATGCATGGCGCCAAACTCTCCCGGGAGGCAATTATCGCCGGCGGCAGCCACTGGCGTTTGCATCTGTGGGTGATGTGCAGCACCTTTATCCTCTTCCCGGTGCTGGGGGTTCTGTTTGCCTGGTGGGCGCCGGTGAAGGTCGATCCGATGCTCTACAGCGGCTTTATTTATTTGTGCATTCTGCCGGCCACCGTGCAATCCGCCATCGCCTTCACCTCGCTGGCCGGAGGCAACGTCGCGGCGGCGGTCTGCTCAGCTTCGGCCTCCAGCCTGTTGGGCATCTTTGTTTCACCACTGCTGGTGGGGGTCCTGATGAACCTTCACGGCGCAGGCGGTAGCCTCGAGCAGGTCGGAAAGATCATGCTGCAGCTGCTGTTGCCTTTCGTGCTCGGCCATTTATCGCGGCCGTGGATCGGCAACTGGGTGGCGAAGCATAAGAAGTGGATTGGTAAGACCGACCAGACCTCGATTCTGCTGGTGGTCTACTCCGCCTTTAGCGAGGCGGTGGTGAACGGGATCTGGCATAAAGTGGGCCTGGGATCGCTGCTGTTTATCGTGGTAGTCAGCCTGGTGCTGCTGGCCATCGTCATCGCGGTCAACGTGTTCGTCGCCCGCCGCTGCGGCTTTAACAAAGCTGATGAAATTACCATCGTCTTCTGCGGTTCGAAAAAGAGCCTGGCCAACGGCATCCCGATGGCCAATATTCTCTTCCCGACCTCCATCCTCGGCATCATGGTGCTGCCGCTGATGATCTTCCATCAAATCCAGCTGATGGTCTGCGCGGTGCTGGCGCGGCGCTATAAACGGCAAACCGATGCGCGTCTCGCTCAGGAAAAAACTAACGCCGCCAAAGCCTAACGCGCTTTCTTCAGGGGCTGGACCAGATCGCTCAGCCCCTCGCTTTTAATCAGCAGGGTCAGCGCCATCAGCTCGCCGAGATGGCCGGCAGGGAATTGATCCTTGCGCGCGAACCACAATAAATACTCCTCCGGGACATCGATTAAACGACGCCCCTTGTATTTACCGAACGGCATCTCGGTATTGGCGATCTCGACCAGCTGCGCTTTATCCACGTTATTCTCCCAACAGGCGCATCATTTCGGCTTCGTCAATCACCTCGATGCCGAGCTCCTGCGCTTTCGCCAGCTTAGAACCCGCCGCTTCGCCTGCAATCACCAGATCGGTTTTCTTCGACACGCTGCCCGCCACCTTCGCCCCCAGCGCCACCAGACGCGCTTTGGCATCATCCCGCGACAACTGACTGAGGCTGCCGGTCAGGACGACGGTTTTGCCTGCAAACGGGCTGTCAATCTCTTCCGCCTTCACCACCACCGGCGCCGGCCAGTGAACCCCTTCCGCCAGCAGCTGCGCGATGACATCGCGGTTGCTCTCTTCGGCAAAGAAGTTGAAAGTATGGGTGGCGACGACGATGCCGACATCAGGGACCTTCTGCAGCTCCTCAATGGAAGCCTGCTCCAGGGCTTCGAGGGTGCCAAAATGCGCAGCCAGGCCTGCCGCCGTGGCTTCTCCTACCTCGCGAATGCCCAAGGCGTAGAGGAAACGCGCGAAGGTTGTCTCTTTGGCTTTCTCGAGAGCGTTGACCACGTTTTGCGCGGACTTCGGCCCCATCCTATCCAGCCCGGTCAGTTTCCCTGCGGTCAGCCGGAACAGATCCGCCGGGGTATGGACGTACTCTTTCTCCACCAGCTGGTCGATGATCTTATCGCCCATGCCGTCAACGTCCAGCGCGCGACGGGAGACAAAGTGCTTGAGCGACTCTTTGCGCTGCGCGCCGCAGATCAGGCCGCCGGTACAGCGGGCTACCGCCTCGCCTTCCACTCGCTCAACGTCGGACTGACAAACCGGGCAGTGGGTCGGGAATTCAACATCCCGGGCATCTGCCGGACGTTCGGAAAGCACCACGTTGACCACCTGAGGGATCACGTCGCCTGCCCGGCGAATCACCACCTTGTCGCCGATTTTCAAGCCTAAGCGTTCAATCTCATCGGCGTTATGCAAAGTGGCATTACTCACCAGCACGCCGGCGACATGGACCGGCTCCAGGCGCGCCACCGGCGTAATCGCCCCGGTGCGACCCACCTGGAACTCCACGTCCCGGACGAAAGTCATCTGCTCCTGGGCCGGGAACTTAAAGGCCACGGCCCAGCGCGGCGCGCGGGCGACGAAACCCAGCTGTTCCTGCAGCGCCAGCGAATCGACTTTGATCACCACGCCATCAATGTCAAAGCCCAGATGGGGACGATCTTCCTCGACTTTACGATAGTAAGTGAGCACTTCCTCGGGGGTATGGCAAAGAGTGACGCGATCGCTCACCGGTAATCCCCATGCTTTGAACTGCTGTAAACGGGCCGAGTGGCTGGCCGGCAGCTCACCGCCCTCCAGCACCCCAACGCCGTAGCAGAAGAAAGTAAGCGGTCGCTTCGCGGTGATGCGCGGGTCCAGCTGGCGCAACGAGCCCGCCGCCGCATTGCGCGGGTTAGCAAACACTTTTCCGCCGGTGCGGCGAGCTTCTTCATTGATTTTTTCGAACCCAGCCTGTGGGAGGAACACTTCCCCGCGCACCTCCAGGCGTGCGGGGATATTATCGCCATGCAGCCTGAGCGGGATGGTGCGGATGGTTCGCACGTTAGAGGTAATATCCTCGCCGGTGGTGCCGTCGCCGCGGGTCGCCGCCTGCACCAGCACGCCGTTTTCGTAGAGAATGCTCACCGCGAGACCGTCGAGCTTCAGCTCGCAGCAGTAGATGAGCGGGTCAGTGCTTTTCAGGCGATCCTGCACCCGCTTGTTGAAGGCCAGAAAGCTCTCTTCGTCAAACACGTTGTCCAGTGACAGCATCGGCACTTCATGGCGGATCTGGCTGAAGGCGGTCAGTGGCGCCGCCCCCACGCGCTGAGTCGGCGAATCCGGGGTAATCAGCTCCGGATGCTGGCTCTCCAGCTCGCGCAGCTCGCGCATCAGCCGGTCATACTCCGCATCGGGCACTTCCGGCGCGTCCATAACGTGGTACAGGTATTCATGATGGCGAAGCGTGGTTCGCAGTTCAGTCAGTTGTTGTTCGATCGGTTCCATATCACACCATCAATGATAAAAAACCCCCGACAGGCGGGGGTTGAGAAGGAGTTGAGATAACGCGGGACGTCAGGCGTTCGCGTCTTTCACTTCGCGAATACGATCTTGGTATTCACGCAGTTTTTGCGGCGTCATCATGCGACGCTGATCGTCAAGCACCACGCCGCCCACTTCATCGGCGATATACTGCGCAGACTGCAGCATCAGCTTGAAGTTCTGCAGTTCATCACCGTAGGAAGGGACCTGCATAAAGATAGTCACCCCAGGGGTCATCATATCCGCCATGCTGTCCGGATTGAAGGTCCCCGGCTTCACCATGTTGGCCAGGCTGAATAGCACCGGGCCGCTGCCGTCCGGGCTCAGATGGCGGTGGAAAATATTCATTTCACCAAACTTGAAGCCGGCCTGCTGGATGCTATTGATAAGCACCTCGCCGTTAAGCTGCGCGCCATGGTGCGCGGCGACGTTCATCACGATGACCGTCTCTTTACGCTCTTTCGGCTGCGGCGCTGCAGGCTGCTGCGGCTCTGTCGGCTGCGGTTCAGCCACCGCGGGCTGCGGCGCGGCAACAGGCTGTGGCGCAGGCTGCTGCGGAGCGGCCGGCTGCGGCTGGGCGACGGTCGGGGTCACCGGCTGCGGCGCGACAGGCTGTTGCACAACAGGCTGCGGCTGGTGTTGCGGTTGCACGGGCGGCTGCGCGGGTTGCGGCTGTTGCCAGCCCGGCTGCGGAGCCGCATGCGGCGCAGACGGTTGTCCCTGCGGTTGTACCGGGGCCTGGCGCGGCGGCGGCGCCTGACGAACCGGTTCCTCAGGACGCACAGGCTGCTGCATCTGGCGCTCGTAAGGCGGCTGGTACTGGTGCTGCGGCGCCTGACGAGGGGCTTCATGCTCCCCATGCGCGCCGTGCGGAGCGTGAGTCACCGGATGAACGCGGACTTCACCTACGCCTTCAACATTATCATCAAAGTCGTCGTTTTCCGACTCATCGTCGCGCGACTTCATACGTTTCAGTGGGCGATCGCGAAACATCGAAGAACGTTCTTTACGGCTGGTCCAGAAACCATGTACCAGTAAAGCGATTATGGCGATCGCGCCAACAATGATTAATATCAGACGCAAATCCTGCATCATTATATTCTCTGTTGTTCTAACACCTTGCCACCACGGCAAACATTTACTCACTAAGAGTATTTGCCGATTACCTCAAGTGCAAGTGCGTCGGTCGCTTTCACCACATAAAGATGAACTAAATCGTGCTTTTTGCTGTTTTTTCGAACATTTCCTAACTGGTTATTGTCTGACGACCCGATAAAATAAGCGAGCATTCACACTGGATGTTAAAAAAGGAGCAATGCCTGGCTATGGTTTCATCATCCGCACCGACCCCGCGTAGCGGCGTACACTATTTTTCGCAGGGCTGGAAACTCATCGGGCTGCCGGGCATACGTCGTTATGTCTTCCTGCCTTTACTGGTTAACGTGCTGCTGATGGGCGGTGCTTTTTGGTGGCTGTTTACCCGTCTCGACAGCTGGATCCCTTCGCTGATGAGCCATGTACCTGACTGGCTGCAGTGGCTGAACTACCTGCTGTGGCCGGTGGTGGTGCTGTCGATCCTGCTGGTGTTTGGCTACTTCTTTTCTACTATTGCCAACTGGATTGCCGCCCCGTTCAGCGGCCTGCTGGCGGAACAGCTGGAAGCGCGTCTGACTGGCGCCACCCCGCCGGACGTCGGCGTCTTTGGCATCATGAAGGATATTCCACGCATCATGAAGCGTGAGTGGCAGAAGCTGGCATGGTACCTGCCCCGCGCCATCGTGCTGCTGCTGCTCTACTTTATACCCGGCGTTGGCCAGACGGTGGCTCCGGTACTCTGGTTCCTGTTCAGCGCATGGATGCTGGCGATTCAATACTGCGATTACCCCTTCGATAACCACAAGGTCCCCTTCAGGACCATGCGCGAAGCGCTGCGCAGCCGCAAGGTGATGAATATGCAGTTTGGCGCGCTCACCAGCCTGTTCACCATGATCCCGGTGTTAAACCTGGTGATCCTCCCGGTGGCTATCTGCGGCGCCACCGCCATGTGGGTCGATTGCTATCGCGACAGACACGCCAGCTGGAAGTAGTCGTCACACCTCCCCCGGGGAGCGGCGAGCGCCGCTCCTTATATCTCCGCTTATTCCTTCTTGCTCATCATTATTTCCCTTACGCATATAGATATGCTAAATCCTTACTTCCGCATATTCTTTAAGCGGGTATGCTGATGCCGTACCCCCAAATTTCATACAGTTAAGGACGGGCCATGAGTAAGATTTTTGAAGACAACTCCCTGACTATCGGTCATACGCCGCTGGTACGACTGAACCGCATTGGTAACGGTCGTATCCTGGCAAAGGTAGAATCTCGTAACCCGAGCTTTAGCGTAAAATGCCGTATCGGCGCCAATATGATCTGGGATGCTGAAAAGCGCGGCGTGCTGAAACCTGGCGTGGAACTGGTCGAACCGACCAGCGGCAACACCGGTATCGCCCTCGCCTACGTGGCGGCGGCACGCGGCTACAAGCTAACGCTAACCATGCCGGAAACCATGAGCATTGAGCGTCGTAAGCTTCTGAAAGCGCTGGGCGCCAACCTGGTGCTGACCGAAGGCGCCAAAGGCATGAAAGGCGCCATTCAGAAGGCGGAAGAGATTGTCGCCAGCAACCCGGAAAAATTCCTGCTGCTGCAGCAGTTCAGCAACCCGGCTAACCCGGAAATCCACGAAAAGACCACCGGCCCGGAAATCTGGGAAGACACCGACGGTCAGGTGGATGTCTTCATCTCCGGCGTCGGTACCGGCGGTACGCTGACCGGCGTCAGCCGCTACATTAAAAACACCAAGGGCAAAAAAGATCTGATCACCGTCGCGGTTGAACCGACCGATTCGCCGGTCATCTCCCAGGCGCTGGCGGGGGAAGAGCTCAAGCCGGGCCCGCACAAAATTCAGGGCATCGGCGCCGGCTTCATTCCTGGCAACCTGGATCTGAAGCTGGTAGACAAAGTAATCGGCATCACCAATGATGAAGCGATCTCCACCGCACGCCGCCTGATGGAAGAAGAAGGCATCCTGGCGGGTATCTCTTCCGGGGCCGCCGTTGCCGCGGCGCTGAAGCTGCAGGAAGATGAGGCCTTTACCAATAAGAATATTGTGGTTATCCTGCCTTCCTCGGGTGAGCGTTATTTAAGCACCGCGCTGTTTGCCGATCTCTTCACCGAGAAAGAACTGCAACAGTAGTGCCAGCTTGTAAATAATGTGTAAAAAAGCACCTTTTCAGGTGCTTTTTTGTGGCATACGTCAAAGTTTTACCCCTCCTGGCATTGATTCACCCCGTAGGGTCTGGTATTTAACCAGCACATTTATTTTGATGCGCGAAATTATTCAGAAGAGGATTTCCGCCAGCTGAATCGATTTTATGATTTGGTTCAAGTCTTCCTTTCGCGGCATAATGTTTAATGACGTGCTAGACGTCAATGGCCCGCAGGTCTTCGCAGCGCCAGGCGCTGCCGACGCCAAGGCCGGAAACGTAACGCCGGCGCTAACAATACAGGCTAAAGTCGAGTCGTTAGACTAGACTTTAGGTCCACAACACTAAACCTATAAGTTGGGGAAATATAATGTTCCAGCAAGAAGTTACCATTACCGCTCCGAACGGTCTGCACACCCGCCCTGCTGCTCAGTTTGTTAAAGAAGCTAAAGGCTTCACTTCTGAGATCACTGTAACCTCCAACGGCAAAAGCGCCAGCGCCAAAAGCCTGTTCAAACTGCAGACTCTGGGCCTGACCCAGGGCACCGTAGTGACCCTCTCCGCGGAAGGCGAAGATGAGCAGAAAGCTGTTGAGCATCTGGTTAAACTGATGGCTGAACTCGAGTAAGTTCACGGGTTCTTTTTCATATCAGTCACAAGTAAGGTAGGGTTATGATTTCAGGCATTTTAGCATCCCCGGGTATCGCCTTCGGCAAAGCACTGCTGCTGAAGGAAGATGAAATTGTCATCGACCGGAAGAAAATTTCTGCCGATAAGGTTGATCAGGAAGTCGAACGTTTCCTGAGCGGCCGCGCCAAGGCCTCCGCCCAGCTGGAGGTCATCAAAACCAAAGCTGGTGAAACTTTCGGTGAAGAAAAAGAAGCCATCTTCGAAGGGCATATTATGCTGCTGGAAGATGAGGAGCTTGAGCAGGAAATCATAGCCCTGATTAAAGATAAGCACATGACTGCCGACGCGGCAGCCAATGAAGTTATCGACGGTCAGGCCACTGCCCTGGAAGAGCTGGACGATGAATACCTGAAAGAACGTGCGGCTGACGTACGTGATATCGGTAAGCGCCTGCTGCGCAACATCCTTGGTCTGGCTATCATCGATCTGAGCGCGATTCAGGATGAAGTCATCCTCGTCGCCGCCGATCTGACCCCGTCTGAAACCGCACAGCTGAACCTGAAAAAAGTGCTGGGTTTCATCACCGACGCGGGCGGCCGTACCTCCCACACCTCCATCATGGCGCGTTCCCTGGAACTGCCGGCCATCGTGGGCACCGGCAGCATCACGGCGCAGGTGAAAAACGGCGACTATCTGATTCTCGACGCGGTGAACAACCAGGTTCTGATCAACCCGTCTAACGAGCAAATTGAAGCGCTGCGTAATCTGCAGGCTCAGGTTGCGGAAGAAAAAGCCGAACTGGCGAAACTGAAAGATCTGCCGGCGATTACTCTCGACGGTCATCAGGTTGAAGTATGCGCCAACATCGGTACCGTTCGCGACGTCGAAGGTGCTGAGCGCAACGGCGCCGAAGGCGTAGGCCTGTATCGTACTGAATTCCTGTTCATGGATCGCGACGCGCTGCCAACCGAAGAAGAGCAGTTTGCGGCTTATAAAGCGGTGGCTGAAGCCTGTGGCTCTCAGGCCGTTATCGTGCGTACCATGGACATCGGCGGCGACAAAGAGCTGCCGTACATGAACTTCCCGAAAGAAGAGAACCCGTTCCTCGGCTGGCGTGCCGTGCGTATCGCCATGGATCGTAAAGAGATCCTCCGCGATCAGGTTCGCGCCATCCTGCGTGCCTCCGCTTTCGGTAAGCTGCGCATTATGTTCCCGATGATCATCTCTGTTGAAGAAGTGCGTGCGCTGAAGAAAGAGATCGAAATCTACAAACAGGAACTGCGTGACGAAGGTAAAGCATTTGACGAATCCATTGAGATCGGCGTGATGGTGGAAACACCGGCTGCGGCGACCATTGCTCGTCATCTGGCCAAAGAAGTTGATTTCTTTAGTATCGGCACCAATGATTTAACGCAATATACTCTGGCAGTTGACCGTGGTAATGATATGATTTCACATCTTTACCAGCCGATGTCACCGTCTGTACTGAATCTGATTAAGCAAGTTATTGATGCTTCTCACGCTGAAGGTAAATGGACTGGCATGTGCGGTGAGCTTGCGGGCGATGAACGTGCTACACTTCTGTTGCTGGGTATGGGGCTGGACGAATTCTCTATGAGCGCCATTTCCATCCCGCGCATCAAGAAGATTATTCGTAACACGAACTTCGAAGATGCGAAAGTATTAGCAGAGCAGGCTCTTGCTCAACCGACAACGGACGAGTTAATGACGCTGGTTAACAAGTTCATTGAAGAAAAAACAATCTGCTAATCCACGAGATGCGCGGCCCAAATTACTGCTTAGGAGAAGATCATGGGTTTGTTTGATAAATTGAAATCTCTGGTTTCTGATGACAAGAAAGACACCGGAACTATTGAGATTGTTGCTCCCCTCTCCGGTGAGATCGTCAACATTGAAGACGTGCCGGATGTGGTTTTTGCGGAAAAAATTGTGGGCGATGGGATTGCCATCAAACCGACCGGCAACAAAATGGTCGCGCCGGTAGACGGTACCATTGGTAAAATTTTCGAAACCAACCATGCGTTCTCTATTGAATCTGATAGCGGCATCGAGCTGTTCGTTCACTTCGGTATTGATACCGTTGAACTGAAAGGCGAAGGCTTCAAGCGTATCGCTGAAGAAGGCCAGCGCGTGAAAGTCGGCGACCCGGTTATCGAATTCGATCTGCCGCTGCTGGAAGAGAAAGCCAAGTCTACCCTGACTCCGGTGGTTATCTCCAACATGGACGAGATCAAAGAGCTGATCAAACTGTCCGGTAGCGTGACCGTGGGTGAAACCCCGGTAATCCGCATCAAGAAGTAATGATTGCTGCATAGAAATGGCGCCGAAAGGCGCCATTTTTTTATATCGCGTGGGTCACCGGCTGATAGCATTTTTCGCGAGATAAGAGACGCAATCCTTCCGGGGTGCTCTCCAGAATGCGCCGCTCGCCGTCAGAGACCAGCAGTTCGCACTGATATCCACCGGCCAGGCCGAACAGCGACCGCGCCACGCAGGCATCCTCCAGCGCCGCCTCCCCTGTGGTATCAAAATGACCAACAATGCGTCCCTGCTGACGGATCACTAACCGATAGCTTTTCATCTCTGTTGCTCCAGCGGCGGCAGGATCAGTTCGTCACACCCCTGCGCGGCAGTCCAGTTCATCACCTCCAGCACGCGCTGGGCGGCTGCTTCCGTCGCTGCCCCCAGCGCCAGGCCCGAAAGCAACCCGCTCACCAGCTCAGCGCAAAACAGATCGCCGGTACCCTTCAAGTCCGTCTCCACCCGCGGGTGAACCACCACCTGCACTGCATCGGCCGTCACCACCAGCACATTGATTGTCGAAGCGGCCTCTCCTGGCGCGCTGGTGATCACCACCCACTTGAGACTGTCCGACAGCAGGCTTCGCGCCGCGGCGACCGCCTCCTGCTGATTGCGACAGCGCCGGCCGCTCAGCGTCTCCAGCTCAAACAGATTAGGGGTGATCCCTTGCGCCAGCGGCAGCAGGTGCTGACGATAGGCTTCCGGGATCTCGGCCTTGACGTAGATGCCGCTGTCGACATCGCCAATCACCGGATCCACCAGAATACAGAGATCGGGATGGCGGTCGCGGACCCGCGTCAGCCACTGCGCCAGGCGTTCAATTTGCACGGCGTTGCCCATATAGCCGGTGGTCACCGCACGCAGTTCGCGCAACGCGTCGCGCTCCTCAAGCGCCTGCAGGTACCCGACAAACCACTCCTCCGGGATAATGCCGCCATAGAACGTCTCATAATGGGGCGTATTGCTGAACAGCACCGTCGGCACCGCCAGCACGCGCAAACCGTGCTGTTTAATCGCCGGTACCGCGATGCTGTTGCCGACGCTGCCGTAAACTACCTGCGACTGCACGGCGACGATATCGACTTCCGACGCCCGGCTTTTGTCGTGAAAGAGCACTGATTGTATGTCATCTTGCTGGCCCATCTTTTCTCCCCCCGCTGGACAGCGGGTCACGCTCTGATTATGATTCGTCCTATGCTAAATTTCATTTTGTCATAGGTCAATAATGTTTGCCGGAAAAACCGCCAGCGATATCTTCGATCATATCCGCCATCTGGTGCAGAGCGGTGGCTTGCAGCCCGGAGAGGTTCTGCCGCCGGTACGCGAGCTCGCCAGCCAGCTGGCGGTGAATCGCAATACCGTCGCCGCCGCCTATAAACGGCTGGTGACATCTGGTCTGGCCGTGAGCCAGGGACGAAACGGCACGGCCATCAAAGCACGGGATCCGCTGCCGGCGCTGGAGGGCGGTGACCCCACGACGCCGCTGAACGATCTCTCCAGCGGCAATCCGGATCCCGCCAGGCTGCCTGATTTAGCACGCTATCTGGGCCAAATTGCCCGCACGCCCCACCTGTATGGCGATGCCCCCATCGAGCCGCGGCTTGGCGAATGGGCTGAGGCATGGTTTTCCGGGGAGATAACCGTTCCCTTTGCCCTGAACCTCGCCAGCGGGGCGATTGACGCGCTGGAGCGTCTGCTGTGCGCCTTGCTGCTCCCCGGCGACGGCGTGGTGGTTGAAGAACCCTGTTTTCTTAGCAGCATCAATATGGTGCGTTACGCTGGCTTTACCCCCTGCCCGGTGGCGGTGGATGCCGAGGGGATGGATCCTGTCGGGCTGGAGGAGGCGTTACGCAACGGCGCGCGGGCGGTGATCTTAACCCCACGCGCGCACAATCCTACCGGCTGTAGCTTGACGGAAACCCGAGCGCATGCCCTGCGGGAGGTGCTGGCCCGCTATCCGCAGGTGCTGGCGATCGTCGATGACCATTTTGCCCTGCTGTCGGCTACGCCCTGGTTTTCTCCTCTGCCCGCGAGCACCCAGCGCTGGGCGGTGGTGCGTTCGATGTCAAAAACCCTCGGGCCCGACCTGCGGCTGGCCTTTATCGCCAGCGATATCGACACCTCCTCGGCGCTGCGCCTGCGGCTTAACGCCGGCAGCCAGTGGGTCAGCCATCTGCTGCAGGATCTGACGCTGGCCTGTCTCACCGATGAGGCGTTTATCGCCTCGATGACGGAGACCCGCCGTCACTATCGCCAGCAGAATGAGAAACTGGCGGCAGCGCTGGCCCGGCACGGCTACAGCCATGCTACGCCTGGCGACGGCCTTAATTTCTGGCTGCCGCTGCCAACGGCGAGCCAGCCCTACGCCTTACGGCTGGCCCGCGCCGGCTGGCTGGTCCGCGAGGGGGAGGTGTTTGGCATTCGTACGCCCTCCCACGGGCTACGCCTGTCGCTGGGCCGCCTGAATGACGATGAGATTGCCCGCCTGGCGGCCGATATAGCCCTGGTCTTAGACGCTCCCTGACGCAGGCAGTGCGTCGAACGCATCGGGGAGTGGTAGCTACTGCCGACAAGTTACTGTAAAAATAAACGAAAACAGGCGTAGTCTTACCTGCATGCCCGGATCGTCGAAGCGGATGAAACGCTCACGGTGGCGGACACATCGCTCACAATAAGGAGCACCAGAGATGCATCACATTGACCTGACCCTAAAAGCAGTCATCGAAGCCTGCGACCGCGCTATCTCGCAGGAAGATTACGATACCCTGATGGGCTATTACGCGGAAGACGCCGCGCTGGTCGTCAAACCGGGCATGGTGGTCAGAGGGAAAGAGAATATCCGCAAAGCGTTTATCGCCATTGCCGACTATTTCCAGCACCGGCTGATAGTGACCCAGGGGAAAATGGAGGTCATTGAGGGCGGCGGCAATGCGCTGGTGATAATGGAGACCCGGCTGGATATCCCGACGGCACAGGGGATAACACAGGTTACGCGACGCGCAACCTATGTCTTTCAGAAGCAGGGGGAGCGCTGGTTGTGCACGGTCGATAACTCCTACGGCACCGACCTGCTCGATGATTAAATACCCGCTCCCTGGCTAAAGTGTTCCTCGCCGAACACGCCGGTGGAGAGGTAGCGATCGCCGCGATCGCAGACGATCGCCACCACCACCGCGCCTGGATTTTCGCGGGCGATACGTAACGCCCCGGCTACCGCGCCGCCAGAGCTGACGCCGCAGAAAATGCCTTCCCGCACCGCCAGCTGACGCATGGTGTTCTCGGCATCCTGCTGATGAATATCCAGCACCGCATCCACCAGCGAAGCGTTAAAGATCCCCGGCATATACTCTGCCGGCCAGCGGCGGATCCCGGGAATACTGCTGCCCTCCTCCGGCTGCAGGCCGACGATGGTCACCGGTTTACTCTGTTCGCGCAGAAATCGTGACACGCCGGTAATGGTGCCGGTGGTCCCCATACTGGAGACAAAGTGGGTGATACGCCCTGCGGTCTGCTGCCAGATTTCCGGCCCGGTGGTGGTGTAATGGGCGTAGGGGTTGTCCGGGTTGTTAAACTGATCGAGCAGTTTGCCCTCTCCGCGCTGAGCCATCTCGAGGGCCAGGTCGCGAGCCCCCTCCATCCCCTGCTCTTTAGTGACCAGGATCAGCTCGGCGCCGTAGGCGCGCATCGCGGCCCGGCGCTCCTGGCTCATGTTGTCGGGCATCAGCAGCTTCATCCGGTAGCCTTTCAGCGCGGCGATCATCGCCAGCGCGATACCGGTGTTGCCGCTGGTCGCTTCGATCAGCACGTCGCCGGGCTGAATTTCGCCGCGCTTTTCCGCTTCGACGATCATCGACAGCGCAGCGCGATCTTTCACCGAACCGGCCGGATTATTGCCTTCGAGTTTGACCCAGATTTCGCTGCCGTTGTCCGGTCCGAGACGCTGAAGTTTGACCAGCGGGGTATTGCCGATGGTGTGTTCGAGTGTATTCACGATGTTTACTCAATAAAAAAGCCGGGCGGCGCTTCGCTTACCCGGCCTACCAGACGCGTGATAATTTCAGACCGGGTAAGCACAACCTCACCCGGCAAAAGCACATGGATTTAAGCTATCAGGCCGACTGCGCCAGAGCAAGCTCGCCGCGTGGCTCGATACGCTCGGTACCGTTGTACAGGCGCGCATTTTGCAGCCCGACGAACAGCCGTTCGCCGCGGGACGGCGCCTCATCGCCCGTTAACACCACGCTCAGCGGTTCGTCATACCACCCCAGAGGCTGGACGACTAATTGGGTGTAGTGTCCTTTCGGACTGGCCTCCAGGACCTGCACCGGCAGCGGCGAATCCAGGCTGGTTCGGCGGCTGATGTCCACTTCCCACGGACGCAGGAACAGATCCACCGGCCCCTGGTATGCCGGGGTATAGCCTAACGGCCAGCGGTGGGCGCCAACGTGGAACTGTCCGCCGCGGATAACCCCCTGCAGACGATTCACTTCCCCCATGAACTCCAGCACGAAGCGGGTGGACGGCTCACGCCACACGCGTTCAGGCGCATCGGCTTGTTCGATGTTGCCCTGGCTCATCACCACCACCCGGTCGGCAACTTCCATCGCCTCTTCCTGATCGTGGGTGACGAACACGCTGGTAAATTTTAGCTCTTCATGCAGCTGACGCAGCCAGCGGCGCAGCTCTTTACGCACCTGCGCATCCAGCGCGCCGAAAGGTTCATCCAGCAGCAGAATTTGCGGCTCTACCGCCAGGGCGCGCGCCAGCGCCACGCGCTGCTTCTGACCACCGGACAGCTGCGCCGGATAGCGATCCGCCAGGTGAGCCAGCTGCACCATCTCCAGCAGTTTGGTCACTTTGGCTTTAATCGCCGCCGCATTGGGTCGTTCACTGCGCGGCAGCACGGTCAGGCCAAAAGCGATGTTATCGAACACCGTCATATGGCGGAACAGCGCATAGTGCTGGAAGACGAAGCCCACTTTACGGTCGCGGGCGTGCATCCGGCTGACGTCGGTGCCGTGGAAGCGGATATGACCGCTGGTCTGATGCTCCAGCCCGGCGATAATCCGCAGCAGGGTAGTTTTCCCGGAGCCGGAAGGCCCCAGCAGCGCGACCATTTGTCCGGAAGGGATATCCAGCGAGATATCATTCAGCACCTGGGTGCGACCAAACGATTTCTTAATATTGGCAATCTCAATGCTCATGATTTCCCTCCTGTTGCGCGCGTTTTTCCTGGTTGGCCAGACGCCATTGCAACATACTCTTTAAAAACAGGGTCAGAATAGCCATTAACGTCAGCAGGGCCGCGGCGGTAAACGAGCCGACGGTGTTGTAATCCTGCTCCAGTAATTCAATTTGCAGCGGCAGCGAAAGCGTTTCTCCGCGGATCGAACCGGAGACCACCGATACCGCGCCGAATTCGCCGATGGCGCGGGCGTTGGTCAACACCACGCCGTACAGCAGCGCCCAGCGAATATTGGGCAACGTCACCCGGCGGAACATCTGCCATCCGGAAGCCCCCAGCAATACCGCCGCCTCATCTTCATGGCTGCCCTGACTCATCATCACCGGCACCAGCTCACGCACCACAAACGGACAGGTGACAAAGATCGTCGCCAGCACCATGCCCGGCCAGGCGAACATGATTTGCAGATTATGTGCATCAAGCCAGCCGCCCAGCGGACCGTTAGAGCCGTAGAACAGCAGATAAACCAGACCCGCGACTACCGGCGAGACGGCGAACGGGATATCCAGCATCGTCAACAGCAGCTGGCGTCCCGGGAACGTAAAGCGCGTGACCAGCCAGGCCAGCAAGGTCCCGAACACCAGATTCACCGGCACGGTAATCAAGGCAATCATCACCGTCAGCCAGATAGCGTGCAGCATGTCCGGGTTCGCCAGGTTTTCCAGCACCGGCATTAACCCTTTGCTGAAGGCCTGGATGAAGATATAGAGCATCGGCACCACAAGGATGAAGGCGGAAACCAGCATCCCGACGCCAATCAGAAACCATTTGCCCCAGTTGATGCGGGGCGCGTCGTAGCGTTTCAATTGAGTAACTTCCGCCATTAGTGACCTACCACGCGTCGACCAAAGCGACTCTGCAGGGTATTGATGGAAAACAACAGCAGCAGCGAGGCGGCCAGGATCACCGAGGCGATGGCGCTCGCCGCCGGATAGTCAAACTCCTGCAGACGAATAAAGATCATCAGCGACGTCACTTCCGTCTTCCACGCGATGTTGCCGGCGATAAAAATCACCGCGCCGAATTCGCCGAGGCTGCGGGTAAACGACAGAGCGATGCCCGCCAGCAGCGCCGGTGACAGCTCCGGCAGGACCACCTTGCGGAAACTCTGCCAGCGCGTGGCGCCCAGCGTTTCCGCTGCCTCTTCATATTCCGGTCCCAGCTCTTCCAGCACCGGCTGCACGGTACGCACCACGAACGGGATGCTGGTGAAAGCCATCGCCACGGCGATACCGAGCCAGGTATAGGTCACTTTAATATCGAACTTCGCCAGCCATTCCCCGTAAATGCCGTTTACCGAAAACAGCGAGGCCAGGGTCAGGCCGGCTACCGCCGTCGGCAGCGCAAACGGCAGGTCCATTAAGGCATCCAGCAGCGTGCGGCCCGGAAAACGATAGCGGGTAAGGATCCACGCCATCAGCAGACCGAAGACGCCGTTAAAAATCGAGGCCACGAACGCCGACAGCAGCGTCACCTTATAGGCCGCCACCACCTGCGGGTTGGTGATCACATCCCAGTACTGCGCCCAGCTCATCTGCGCCAGCTGCATCACCAGCGCGCTGAGCGGTAATAACAGAATCAGACAGACAAACAGCAGGCTGGTGCCGAGGCTCAGGGTAAAGCCCGGCAGCACGCGCTTGGACGACACAGCAAACATTACTTACGCCCCGCCGCCAGCAGTTTGTCCAGTTCGCCGCCGCTGGCGAAGTGGGTTTTCATCACCTCAGGCCAGGAGCCAAACTTGTCCTCCACGCGGAACAGTTCGGTCTGCGGGAATTTATCCTTCAGCGAATCCATCACTTTCGGGTTGTTTACCCGATAGTAGTAGTCGGTAATGATGGTCTGCGCCTGCGGGCTGTAGAGCCAGTTCAGATAGGCTTTCGCCGCCTTTTCCGTGCCGTTGGCTTTGACGTTTTTATCCACCCAGGCCACCGGGAACTCCGCCAGAATGTTGGTTTTCGGGATCACCACTTCAAATCCCTGCGCCTCATACTGCTTGCGAATATTGTTCACTTCCGACTCGAAACTGATCAGCACATCGCCCAGGCCGCGCTCGGCGAAGGTAGTGGTCGCCCCGCGTCCGCCGGTGTCGAAGACTTCGACGTTCTTCAGGAACTGGGTCATAAACTGTTCGGTTTTGGCTTTATCGCCACCGTCGGCTTTATCCGCCGCGCCCCAGGCCGCCAGGTAGGTGTACCGCGCGTTGCCCGAGGTTTTCGGGTTCGGGAAGATCAGCTTAACGTCAGAGCGGACCAGGTCGTTCCAGTCATGAATGTTTTTCGGGTTGCCTTTGCGCACCAGGAAGCCCATCGTCGAATAGAACGGCGAGCTGTTGTTTGGCAGGCGGCTTTGCCAGTCGGCCGGGATCAGGTTGCCTTTGTCATGCAGGATCTGCACGTCCGTCACCTGGTTGTAGGTCACCACGTCCGCCTTCAGGCCCTGCAGGATCGCCAGCGCCTGCTTGGAAGAACCGGCGTGCGACTGCTTGATGGTCAGCTTGTCTCCACCATTGTCCTTCGCCCACTGCTGCTCAAAAGGCGGGTTAAGGGCGGCAAACAGCTCGCGGGAGACATCATAGGAGCTGTTCAGCAGCTCCGTCGCCTGCGCCTGCGCCACCAGCAGCAGGGAAGCCGCCAGCGCCAGATATCCTTTTTTCAGTGATTTAACGGCCATTGCGCACCCTTATCAAAAATGATCATTTACTGATGATCATCATATTTATAACGGGTACGAAAGGAGTAACGGTTTTATATACCGTTTGGCGATTTGGAAGTCGAAAAGGGAATAAGCACCTGGCAAAGCTTAGCTGAAAGCGGCTCGCAGATTAGACGTGTCATTGTGACAAACGGCAGCCAGGCGCGCACTGTGTTTATATGAAAAACACACAGATATTTGCTCGTCAGCTCAGACGTAGCTTAACGCCAACAGAACGTCGACTATGGTACTTACTGCGCAACCGCCGTTTTGCTTGCTATAAGTTTCGCCGCCAGCATCCCGTTGGCCCCTATATTCTCGATTTTGCCTGCTGCGCAACACGGCTGGCGATTGAACTGGACGGCGGTCAACACGATCAGAGACGCGTCTACGATGTTCGCCGTACCCGCTGGCTACAGAGTCAGGGATGGCGGGTTTTACGCTTCTGGAATAATGAGTTTGAAGAGTATGAAGAGGCGGTGATGGAGAGGATACTTGAAGCGCTTGAGTCGCCAATGCCCTCACCCCGCCCCTCTCCCTGAGGGAGAGGGAGAAAGAGAGTCCGCACGCAGATTCCATAACCGCACCGAACGATTCCCTCTCCCTCAGCGAGAGGGAGAAAGAGAGTCCACACGCAGATTCCATAACCGCACCGTACCGTCCCCTCTCCCCTTTGGGGAGAGGGTTAGGGTGAGGGGCAACATTACAGCGCCTGAATACGCTCAAGCGACGGCGCGAAGTAATAGCCGCCGGTCACTGGTTTGGTGAAGCGCAGCATCGCGTCGCGTTTGCCGTCGGTATCGCCGAACATGCTCAGCAGCTGCTGCTCGATGTTGTACAGACGCGCGCAGTAAGCGCAAAAATAGAGGCCATGGGTACCGCTGGCGGTGCCATACGGCAGGCTCTGGCGAACAATTTTCAGCCCTTTGCCATCTTCTTTTAAGTCAACGCGGCTCAGGTGCGACGTGACCGGACGTTCGTCGCCATCGATCTCTTCATTGGCTTCCTTGGTGCGGCCGATCATCATCTCCTGATCCGGCACGCTCATGCGGTTCAGCTGTTTGAGATTATGCTCCCAGCGCTGGACGAACACGTAGCTGCCGCCCGCGTCCACGCCGTCTTTGATCACCGCCACTTCACGACGGGTTTCTTCCCCCGCCGGGTTTTCGGTGCCGTCGACGAAGCCGCTGAGGTCACGCTCTTCCACCCAGCGGAAGCCGTGGATCTCTTCTTTCACCTCGATAGCGTCGCCAAAGGCGGCCAGCGCGGCCTGCGCCACCGAGAAGTTCACTTCATGGCGGGCGGATAAAATATGAATCAGCAGGTCATACTGGGTGGACGGCGCCAGCCCTTTGCCGTAGACCGGAAAATCTTTTAACTCTTCCGCCCCTTCGCCGCCGCTCAGCTGACGCCAGACGTTATTGCCGAACGCCACCACGGCACCGAGTTTGGCGTCAGGGAATTTAGCCTGAAAGGTGGCCACTTTATCGACAAAAATTTTGCTCGCTTCGCGCAGGGCGTTAACGTCCCCTTTGACATTGGCTTCAATCCAAATCGCCGCGCGGCAATGTTCCGGCAAAATGCCGCTCTGAACCTGAGACATCGCTCCTCCTGAAATGATGCAACCACAACGCTGTCGCGTTGCTAACGCGCCATTGTAACCGTTTTTCAGGGCCGTCGTGTCTCTTCAGATCAATTTAGCGACGCCAGATAATTTTGCTGACCTTCCAGTTTTTCAGCGTATCGTCGGAGGGCATCAGTTCGTCCGGGCCGCTCCAGTGGCCGGTGAAGGCGTAACTGATATGCTGGCTCCCCTCGGCCTGACACTCGACGACCGCCCCGTTGTCATTGCTGCCTTTCTGGCAGTTGCCGAAGGCTTTGCTGTACAGATCGCTGAACGGTGTGCCGATTTTCACGCCGCTGGCGGTTTTGATTTCGGCATCACGCACCTCAATCCGGCTGATGGCGCCGTTGTCGCCATTGATGGTCAAGGCCACGCTGTTGTCTTTCAGCGCTTCAAAGTAGTGGACGATATTGCCCTTATCGGTCTTCATTCCGCTGCGCAAACGATAGTCGCCCCCCAGGGCATCGCTAATGGCCTGTTCGTTGAGCGGCGTGGACGCCGTCAGTTTACCCACCCCCTGCTCGGTCACCTCGGTGGAAGAACCAAACCAGTTCCACGGATAGGCCGCCGACCAGTTGACCGCGCTCATCGTTGAGCAGCCGGTGAGCGCCAGCGGAAGCGCGCAGAGCATTACACGTAGCGATTTCATTTCACAATCCTTTCTGAGTCATTCAACGCATGTTGGAGTTCACGATCGGTAAAAAGTGCCATTAAAAGCTAGTCTGGCGAAAACAGGCGCCGAGGCGACGGCTGGTTGCCAGCCACCACAGGGCATAGCCATCCGCGACCAGCAGCGCAATGGTCAGCGATGAGGGCGATTCGCCGCTCAGCCATAGCATCGGCTGCCAGAGCAACAGCAGCACTTGCGATAGCACCAGCAGCCAGCGCATCGCCCGCCACAGGCGCGGCAGGCGCTGACGATAGCCGCTAAGCAGAAAGGCCAGCACCGCCGGCACGCCGGGAAGTAAACCGAGCCAGAAGCGGTCGTGATCGGGATAGAACAGATTCAGAATCGCGTCGCCCTGCTGGCGCGACGCGCCGGCCATCAAGAACAGCACCCACGTGCGGGCCTGTAACAACAGTACGCACCAGAAAAGAAAAGGCAGGCGCAGACGGCCATGGGCATCAAAATCGGCGGGGATAAATTCAGTATTCTTCATCTTCGATCAGGCGCTTGCCCAGGGTCAGGACATCGGCGTACTCATAACCCAGCCGCTCGTACATTCCCTGCACCACATCGTTATCTTCGCGGACCATAATGTTGATTTTCGGGCAGCCGCGGGCAATCAGCTTTTTCTCGAGCCGGTTGAGCAGCGCGTTCGCAATCCCCCGGCCGCGATATTCCGGATGGACCCCCAGATAGTAGGCCGACCCGCGATGGCCGTCATATCCGCCCATCACCGTACCGACGACTTCGCCGTTCACTTCCGCCACCAGGAACAGGCTGACATCGTGATTCAGCTTGCGCTCAATATCCATCTCCGGATCGTTCCAGGGACGCAGCAGATCGCAACGCTCCCACAGCGTCACAACCTCTTCGAAATCCTGCTGGCGAAAAACGCGAATCTCCATGGTATTCCCCACCATTGACGGTTAAAAACAGTGATTATGGCGCGAATATGACTGATAGCCAATATCAGGCGAAATCAGCGACAAAAAATGGCATAATATGACTTTGTCATGTATTGAAATGAAAAGTAAAACAATTCTTATTTTGAATGGTCGTAACGGCAAACGCGATACGATATAACATTGGACATCACTTGTTTACAATTCAGGCCGAATGAGCACTTTTAAACCCTTAAAAATACTTGCTTCGCGCCGTCAGGTGCTGAAAGCCGGGCTGGCTGCCATGACGCTGAGCGGCGTCACTGCACAGGTCAGCGCAAAAGAGCAGCCACTGAAAACATCAAATGGACACAGCAAACCCGCCGCCAAAAAGGCCGGCGCTCGCCGCATTGTGATGCTCGACCCGGGCCACGGCGGCATCGACACCGGGGCTATCGGCCATAATGGCTCGAAAGAGAAGCATGTGGTACTGGCGATCGCTAAGAACGTGCGCAGCATCTTGCGCAGCAACGGCATTGACGCCCGCTTGACCCGCACCGGCGATACCTTTATCCCGCTGTATGACCGCGTGGAGATTGCCCATCAGCACGGCGCCGATCTGTTTATGTCGATCCACGCCGACGGCTTCACCAACCCGAGCGCCGCCGGCGCCTCGGTGTTCGCCCTGTCAAACCGCGGGGCGAGTAGCGCCATGGCGAAATACCTCTCCGATCGCGAAAACCGCGCCGACGAGGTCGCCGGTAAGAAAGCGACGGATAAAGACCATCTGCTGCAGCAGGTG
This sequence comes from Klebsiella sp. 1SOBk10mer, assembly GCF_046602535.1. NCBI lineage: Bacteria > Pseudomonadati > Pseudomonadota > Gammaproteobacteria > Enterobacterales > Enterobacteriaceae > Klebsiella > Klebsiella sp. 1SOBk10mer. The sequence goes on along the minus strand of NZ_JBKIUP010000001.1, from coordinate 131,633 downwards.
CTGTTCGATCTGGTGCAGACCGACACCATTAAAAACAGCCTGACGCTGGGCTCGCATATCCTCAAAAAGATCAAGCCGGTGCATAAGCTACACAGCCGCAATACCGAACAGGCGGCGTTCGTGGTGCTGAAGTCGCCGTCCATACCGTCCGTGCTGGTGGAAACCTCGTTCATTACTAACCCGAACGAGGAGAAACTGCTCGGCACCACCGCCTTCCGGCAGAAAATCGCCACCGCGATTGCCAACGGCATTATCAGCTATTTCCACTGGTTCGATAACCAGAAAGCCCATTCGAAGAGACGTTAATGAAACCCGATGCCGCGCAGGTTAAAACTTTTCTGCTCCAGCTGCAGGACAGCCTCTGTCAGCAGCTGAGCGCCGTAGATGGCGCGCCGTTTATTGAAGACGCCTGGCAGCGGGAAGGCGGCGGCGGCGGACGCAGCCGGGTGCTGCGCGACGGCAATGTGTTCGAACAGGCCGGGGTCAACTTCTCCCACGTCCATGGCGACGCCATGCCTGCCTCCGCCACCGCCCACCGCCCAGAGCTGGCCGGACGCAGCTTTGAAGCCATGGGCGTCTCGCTGGTAGTTCATCCGCTGAACCCCTATGTGCCCACCAGCCACGCCAACGTGCGGTTCTTTATTGCCGAGAAGCCCGGCGCCGACCCGGTGTGGTGGTTCGGCGGCGGCTTTGATTTAACCCCCTACTACGGCTTTGAAGAGGATGCCGTCCACTGGCATCGTACCGCCCGCGATCTGTGTCTGCCGTTCGGCGAGGAAGTCTATCCGCGCTATAAAAAATGGTGCGATGAGTACTTCTATCTCAAGCACCGCCAGGAGCAGCGCGGCATCGGCGGTCTGTTCTTTGACGACCTGAACACCCCGGATTTTGACCACTGCTTCGCCTTTATGCAGGCGGTCGGGAACGGCTATGCTGACGCCTATTTACCCATCGTCGAACGCCGGAAAGCCACGCCGTACGGCGAGCGCGAGCGCCATTTTCAGCTCTATCGCCGCGGCCGCTACGTCGAATTCAATCTGGTCTGGGACCGCGGCACCCTGTTCGGTCTGCAGACCGGCGGTAGGACGGAATCGATTCTGATGTCGATGCCGCCGCTGGTACGCTGGGAATATGATTACCAGCCGGAGGCCGGCAGCCCCGAAGCGGCGCTGAGCGAGTTTATTAAAGTGAAAGCTTGGATCTAAACGAAGCCAATTCAGACCAAAAGCCCCGGAGTACCGGGGCTTTTTTATGACGTTTACAGCGGTTCGGTTTGCGCTTCGACAACCGCCAGCGCCACCATATTCACGATGCGACGCACGGAGGCGATCGGCGTCAGAATATGCACCGGCTTCGCCACTCCCATCAGCACCGGCCCGACGGTTACCCCTTCCGAACTGGAGACGCGCAGCAGGTTATAGCTGATCCGGGCGGCTTCCATATTCGGCATCACCAGAATATTGGCCGACCCCTTCAGCGGGCTGTCCGGCATGCGATCGTTGCGGATGCTTTCCACCAGCGCGGCGTCGCCATGCATTTCACCATCGATCATCAGCTCCGGGGCGCGGGCCTTCACCAGCTCCAGGGTTTTACGCATCTTGCTGGCTGACGGGCAGTCGGCAGAGCCAAAGTTGGAGTGCGACAGCAACGCCACCCGCGGCTCAATACCAAAGCGACGCACGCTTTCCGCCGCCATCAGGGTGATCTCTGCCAGCTCTTCCGGCGAGGGATCGTGATTGACATAGGTATCGGCGATAAAAGTGTTACCACTCGGCAGCAGCAGCGCATTCATCGCCCCGGCGGTGCTGACGCCGTCGCGATAGCCGAACAGCGGCTGCACCACGCGGTAGTGGTCATGATATTCGCCGATAGTCCCGCAGATCATCGCATCCGCTTCGCCACGGTGAACCATGATGGCGCCAATCACTGTGGTGTTGCTAATCACCGCCCGCTGCGCCTGCTCCTGGGTAATGCCGCGGCGCTTCATCAGCTGATAGTACTCGCTCCAGTACTCTTTAAACCGCGGGTCGGATTCATTATTGACGATCTCGAAGTCAACGCCGGCCTTGATCTGCAGGCCCAGCTTCTGGATGCGCATTTCAATCACGCTTGGGCGGCCCACCAGAATCGGTTTGGCCAGCCCCAGCGACACCAGCTCCTGGGTGGCGTGCAGCACCCGGGTCTCCTCCCCTTCCGCCAGCACCACACGCTTCGGCTCTTTGCGCGCCTGAGAGAAGATAGGCTTCATAAACAGGTTGGTCTTATAGACGAACTCGCTCAGCTTCTCGATATAGGCGTCAAAATCAGCGATCGGGCGCGTCGCCACGCCGGAGTCCATCGCCGCCTTCGCCACCGCGGGGGCGATCTTGACGATCAGCCGCGGGTCGAACGGTTTCGGAATGATGTAGTCCGGGCCAAAGCTTAAATCCTGATCGCCGTAGGCGGAGGCCACCACTTCGCTCTGCTCAGCGTGGGCCAGCTCGGCAATGGCATGCACCGCCGCTAGCTTCATCTCTTCGTTGATCGCCGTCGCGCCGACGTCCAGCGCGCCGCGGAAGATGAACGGGAAGCAGAGCACGTTGTTGACCTGGTTAGGATAGTCGGAGCGGCCGGTGCAGATGATGGCATCATCGCGGACCTGCTTCGCCAGCGGCGGCAGAATTTCCGGCTCCGGATTGGCCAGGGCGAGGATCAGCGGCGCGCGCGCCATCTTCTTCACCATCTCCGGGGTCAGCACTTTCGGACCGGAGCAGCCGAGGAAAATGTCCGCGCCGTCGATCACGTCATCGAGGGTGCGTTTGCCGTCGTCTTCCACTGCATAGGCCGCTTTGGTTTCCGCCATGTTGGGCTCACGATCCTTATAGATAACGCCTTTCGAATCGCAGACCACGATGTTGTGCTTTTGCATCCCCAGCGCCACCAGCAGGTTCATGCAGGCAATTGCCGCCGCCCCGGCGCCGGAGACCACCATCCGCACGTCGGACAGATTCTTCTCAACGACGCGCAGGCCGTTGAGGATCGCCGCGGTGCTGATGATCGCCGTGCCGTGCTGATCGTCGTGGAAAACCGGAATATTCATCCGCTCGCGCAGCTGCTGCTCAATGTAGAAACACTCAGGCGCTTTAATATCTTCGAGGTTGATACCGCCGAAGGTCGGCTCGAGGGCGGCGACGACGTTAATGAATTTATCCGGGTCCAGCTCATCGACTTCGATATCAAACACATCGATGCCGGCGAATTTCTTAAACAGGACGCCTTTGCCCTCCATCACCGGCTTGCCGGCCAGCGCGCCGATGTTGCCGAGTCCCAGCACCGCGGTGCCGTTGGAGACCACCGCCACCAGGTTGCCGCGGGCGGTATATTTGTAGGCCGCCAGCGGATCTTTTTCAATTTCCAGACAGGGGGCCGCGACGCCCGGCGAGTAGGCCAGCGCCAGATCGCGCTGGGTGGCGAGAGGTTTGGTCGGCGAGACCTGGATTTTTCCGGGAACCGGAAATTCGTGGAAGTCGAGGGCGCTCTGTTTTAACTGCTCATCCATTTTATATTCCTTTCTTTCACGTATCGTTCGTAGGGAAAAAGCGTGATGACCATCCTGTCGTTCACCTTTCAGTGGCAGACAGTATCCCTCCTGGCGGGGCGATAAACTTTGAACACCGCCAAACTCTGGCCATCGCTATGATCTGGTTGTTATCAATTTATAGCGGTTATGTTACCCGGATTCGCCGCCAATAATAGCCCCGTCTGCTATGCTTTTTGGTTATGTACCTCATCAATATTTATACCGCATACCGGCAAGCACTCATGTAACACCTTGTTCCAGGAGGACTTATCTATGAATCAGCTAGACAGTATCAAGCAGTTCACCACCGTGGTCGCCGACAGCGGCGACATCGAATCCATCCGCCACTACCATCCGGAAGATGCCACCACTAACCCCTCCCTGCTGCTGAAGGCCGCCGGCCTGGCGTCCTATAGCGGACTCATTGACGACGCGATCGCCTGGGCGAAAAAGCAAGGAGGCGGCCGTGAAGCGCAGGTGACTCACGCCTGCGATAAGCTGGCGGTCAATTTTGGCGCGGAGATCCTCAAAAGCATTCCTGGCCGGGTCTCCACCGAGGTGGACGCCCGGCTCTCCTTCAACCGGGAGAAGAGCATCGAGAAAGCGCGCCATCTGGTGGCGCTGTATCAGGAGATGGGCATTGATAAGTCGCGGATCCTGATCAAGCTGGCCTCCACCTGGGAGGGGATCCGCGCCGCCGAGACCCTGGAAAAAGAGGGGATCCACTGCAACCTGACGCTGCTGTTTTCCTTCGCCCAGGCCCGGGCCTGCGCCGAGGCCGGGGTCTATCTGATCTCCCCTTTCGTCGGACGTATTTATGACTGGTATCAGGCGCGCAAACCGCTGGATCCTTACGTGGTTGAGGAAGATCCCGGGGTGAAATCCGTGCGCAATATCTATGACTACTTCAAACAGCATAAATACAACACCATCGTGATGGGCGCCAGCTTCCGCCGCACCGAGCAGATCCTCGCCCTGGTCGGCTGCGACCGGCTGACCATCGCCCCGCCCCTGTTAAAAGAGCTGCAGGCCAGCGACGCCCCGGTGGTGCGCAAACTGATCCCTGCCAGCCAGATCCTGCCGCGCCCGGTGCCGCTCAGCGAGGCGGAGTTCCGCTGGGAACATAATCAGGATCCGATGGCGGTCGAAAAGCTGGCGGAGGGTATCCGCCTGTTCGCCGTCGATCAACGCAAACTGGAAGATCTGCTTGCCGCCAAACTGTCACTTTAGTCTCACGGAGAAAACTATGTCCCGAAGAGAGCTTGCCAACGCCATCCGCGCCCTGAGCATGGACGCGGTGCAGAAAGCCAATTCCGGCCACCCCGGTGCGCCAATGGGGATGGCAGACATTGCCGAAGTGCTGTGGAACGATTTTCTCAAGCACAATCCGCAGAACCCTGGCTGGGTGGACCGCGACCGTTTTATTCTGTCCAACGGCCACGCGTCGATGCTGCTCTACAGTCTGCTGCACCTGTCCGGCTACGATCTGCCGCTGTCAGAGCTGAAGCAGTTCCGCCAGCTGCACTCTAAAACGCCGGGTCACCCGGAGCATGGCTATACCCCCGGGGTGGAGACCACCACCGGCCCGCTGGGCCAGGGGCTGGCGAACGCCGTCGGTATGGCCATCGCCGAACGCACCCTGGCGGCGCAGTTTAACCGCCCCGGTCATGAGATTATCGACCATCACACCTGGGTTTTCATGGGCGATGGTTGTCTGATGGAGGGGATCTCCCATGAGGCCTGTTCGCTGGCAGGCACGCTCGGACTGGGCAAGCTGATCGGTTTTTACGACCACAACGGCATCTCCATCGACGGCAAAACCGACGGCTGGTTTACCGATGATACGGCAGAACGGTTCCGCGCCTACCACTGGCACGTGATCGGCGACATTGACGGCCACGATCCTCAGGCCATCAAACAGGCCATTACGGAAGCGCAGGCGGTGAAAGATAAGCCGTCGCTGATCATCTGTCGGACCATCATCGGCTTCGGTTCGCCCAACAAAGCCGGCTCAGAGGAGTCGCACGGCGCGGCGCTGGGTGAAAAAGAGGTGGCCCTGGCCCGCCAGCAGCTGGGCTGGAAACATCCCCCCTTTGAGATCCCGAAAGAGATCTATCAGGGCTGGGATGCGCGTCCACGCGGCGAAAAAGCCGAGCACGCCTGGAACGAGAAATTCGCCGCCTACCGGCAGCAGTTCCCGGAGCTGGCCGCTGAGCTGACCCGCCGCATGGATGGCGCCCTGCCGGAGGATTTTGCCGCGACCGCCCGCGACTACGTGGCGAAGCTGCAGGCCGAGCCGGCGAAGATCGCCAGCCGGAAAGCCTCGCAGAACGCGCTGAACGCGTATGGCCCGCACCTCCCGGAGCTGCTGGGCGGTTCGGCGGATCTGGCGCCGAGTAACCTGACCATATGGTCTGGCTCGACATCGATTAAAGAGGATGCCGCGGGCAACTATATTCACTACGGCGTGCGCGAATTCGGCATGACCGCGGTGGCCAACGGCATCGCCCTACACGGGGGATTCATCCCCTATACCTCGACCTTCCTGATGTTTGTGGAATACGCCCGCAACGCCGCGCGCATGGCGGCGCTGATGAAGGCCCGGCAGATCATGGTCTATACCCATGACTCCATCGGTCTGGGGGAAGACGGTCCGACCCACCAGGCGGTGGAACAGCTGGCCAGTCTGCGGCTGACGCCCAACTTCAGCACCTGGCGCCCATGCGACCAGGTGGAGACCGCTGTCGCCTGGCAGGCGGCCATCGCGCGTCAGGGCGGACCGACGGCGCTGATCCTGTCGCGACAAAACCTGGCGCAGATGCCGCGCACCCCGCAACAGGTGCAGGATATCGCCCGGGGCGGCTACGTGCTGAAGGATGCCGGAGGCAAACCCGACCTGATCCTCATCGCTACCGGCTCGGAAGTGGAGATCACCGTCCTGGCGGCGGAAAAACTGTTGGCCAACGGGGTGAATGTGCGAGTGGTTTCGCTCCCCTCCACCGATGTGTTTGACGCTCAGGACGAGGCCTGGCGCGAGTCGGTGCTGCCGTCGGACGTCAGCGCCCGGGTGGCGGTCGAGGCCGGGATAGCGGACTACTGGTATAAATATGTCGGCTTAAAAGGCAAGATTGTCGGCATGACCGGCTACGGTGAATCCGCCCCGGCGGAGCAGCTGTTCCCGTTCTTTGGCTTTACGGTCGACCATATCGTCGCCACCGCCGAACAGGTGCTTAACGGGTGATCCACAGCGTGGGCCAGGCGTCTGGCCCCTGCCAGTTGTCGCACGTCGGCTGCTGCGCGTAGCGGGAGAGGCTGAACCGCTGGCCGTCAAAACGCCAGCGGGTCTGGATCCCGCAATCGCCAGACGCGCGCCCCTTGTCCAGGGTCACCAGCTCATGGCGGCGGTCATCATAGCTGGCGTTAATAAGCTCTATCTCCCGCGGCGCCTCGCCCGGCGGCTGAAATGGCAGCGTTAGCCGCACCTGGCGGGCGACATACGTGCGCTGGCGGGAGACCAGCCAGGCCAGCCAGACGGTGTTGTACGCCCCGGATTCGCAGCTGGTCATCAGCAGCACTTTGTCATCCGTCAGGGCAGTGACGCGAATTTCGCGGCGGAACGGATCGAGGGAGCAGTTACTGTTGCTCATCCGCTCATTGCCATAGTCCATCAGATCGTTGAGCTCATCACGCCCCAGCGGCGACTGCGCCATGTCTGCGCTCGCCACCGCGCGCAGCGCCGGCGCCGGCGGTACGCTGAGCGGCGGCTCCTCCCCTTTGCCAACCCAGGCCGTTTCGCTGCCCACCCGCTTTTGCCGGGCGTCGATAAAAAACAGGGCCGCTTTCAGCCCCTGCAGGGAGATAGTCTGCAGGCCGTTGGCCAACGAGAGGGTTTTTCCCTCCTGTACCCGCTGGAGGAACGCATCGATCGTCACGCTGTCGTCAGTTTTAATGAGTTTATCTTCAATGCGCCAGCGCTTGTCGGTCAGGGACAGCGGTTTACCATCCAGCAGCAAGCGCGGCGCTATCGGCGCGAGCGTCGCCACCGGATTGCCGGTGCCGCCCAGTTCGATACGCAGGCTGGCATCAGTAGCCGCCCCGGCGCTGCGGCTGAGGGTCATCACCAGACCATAATGCAGCCCCACGTTGCGGGTGACGCAGAAGTTTTGGTTATTACAGGTGACCTGCCAGTCGTTGAAGCGCTGCTGCGCCGGTGCCGACCATGCCTGTGAGCAAGGCAGCACCGCCAGAAAGAGGAAAAAAATGATGCGAAAAAGCATGAACCGCCCGACCCCAGATAAACCCAACCACGGCGCCTATCCTGGACAACGGCAGCCGCTGACTCAATCGGATTTGTCAGAGTTCCCCGACATCAGGCCAGAGGTTTGCAAATACTGCAGCAGAATGACCGCTTTCCCGTCGCGGATCTCCCCGTCAGCGACCATCTGCAGCGCCTGGCTAAAGGGCAGCTCCAGCACCTCGATGGCTTCGTCATCCACCCCGCCGCCGCTGGTCGTTCGCTGCGCGTCGCTGTACTCAGCGATAAAGAAATGCACCACTTCGGTGACGCCCCCTGGCGACATAAACAGCTCAAACAGCTTTCGCACCTCGCCCACTTCATAGCCGGTCTCTTCCACTGCCTCTTTACGAATGCAGGCCTCCGGCTCGTCGTTGTCCAGCAGCCCGGCGCAGGTTTCAATCAGCATGCCGTCATGATTGCCATTGACCCAGGTGGCGACCCGAAACTGACGCACCAGGACCACCGTCTGCTTATGGCGGTTATAGAGCAGCACGGTGGCGCCATTGCCGCGATCGTAGACCTCGCGCTTGTGGCGCACGACGCTGCCGTCCGCCCGCGTCAGCTCATAGGTCATGTTGCGTAGTACGAACCAGTTCTCAGAGAGGATTTTATCTTTAATGACGTGAATATTGAGTGACATACCGACCCCACAGCGTAAAAGGACGCCCTCATACTACGCTGCGGAGCCGGGTTTGTCGTCAGTGAAGCGGCGTCGTTTTCAGCCCCAGATAGTCAAGGATCCCCTGCGCCGCGTGACGGCCTTCCGCCATCGCCGTCACTACAAGGTCTGCGCCGCGCACGGCATCGCCGCCGGCAAAAATCTTCTCCTGGCTGGTCTGATAACGGTAACGGCTCTCCACTCCGGCTTTAATACGCCCCTGGCTGTCCAGCGCCACCCCCGCCGCTTCCAGCCAGGGCATGCGGTGCGGGTGGAAGCCAAAGGCCATGATCACCGCATCTGCCGGCATAACAAACTCGCTGCCGGGGATCGGCGTCGGGCGGCGTCTTCCCCCGGCGTCCGGAGCACCCAGCTCGGTGCGCAAAAAGCGAACCCCGTTCACTCGCCCGTTCTCGTCCAGCTCAAGCGTCACTGGCTGGACGTTAAACTCAAAAAGCGCCCCCTCTTCGCGGGCGTTTTTGACCTCTTTTTTCGAGCCCGGCATGTTGGCTTCATCCCGCCGATAGGCGCAGGTCACCTGGCGGGCGCCATGGCGCAGCGCGGTACGCACGCAGTCCATTGCCGTATCGCCGCCCCCCAGCACCACCACGTTCAGCCCGGCGGTGTTGACATAAGGCTCCTGCGCCGATTCCGCCAGACCCATCACCTGTTTGGTGTTGGCGATAAGAAACGGCAGCGCATCGTAGACCCCGGGGGCCTCTTCATTCGGCAGGCCGGCCTTCATGGAGCGATAGGTTCCGGCGCCGACAAACACCGCGTCATACTCGGCCAGCAGCGTCGCCAGAGGGATATCTTTCCCCACCTCGCAGTTGAGCTCAAAGCGGACGCCCATCTCGCTGAAAATCGCCCGCCGCCGGGTCAGCAGCGACTTATCCAGCTTGAACGCCGGAATGCCGAAGGTCAGCAGACCGCCGATCTCCGGATGACGGTCAAAGACCACCGGCTGCACGCCGTGGCGCACAAGCACATCGGCGCAGGCCAGACCGGCCGGCCCGGCGCCGATAATCGCCACTCGTTTACCGTTCGGCTTAACCTGCGAGAGGTCCGGACGCCAGCCGCTGGCCAGCGCCTGGTCGGATATAAATCGCTCAATATTGCCGATGGTGACCGCACCGCTTTCCTCGCGCAGGGTGCAGGCGCCCTCACACAGCCGGTCCTGGGGGCAGACGCGGCCGGTGATCTCCGGCAGACAGTTGGTCTGATGGGACAGGGCGACCGCGGCGGCGATATCCCCTGCCTTCACCAGCTCGACCCACTGCGGAATAGTGTTATGTAGCGGGCAGGTCCATTCACAGATGCTGTGTTCTCCACATTTCAGGCAGCGGGCGGCCTGCTGCCGGGCCTGGGTCGGGCTGAACGGCTGATAGATCTCCTCAAAGTGGTTCTTGCGCACCTCCGCCGGCAGCTTATCCGGCTCTCCGCGCGGCGGCGTCATCGCCATCTGCCTGACCTTCTCGCCGGCGTCGGGCTGTCTGGCGGGGGCCGCGCCGCGCTGCCACGGCTGCGCCTCCTGGCAGGCCGAACGCAGACGCCGCTGCCTGGCCATCGTGGTCAATGTCTCATCGTCGGCGAGGGTCAGCGCCTGCGCCGGACAGTTTTCCACACAGGCCGGTCCCGCCTCGCGGCCCGCGCACAGATCGCATTTCTGCGCGCTGGCTTTCACCTGGCCTGCGGCCTGCGGCGTCACCACCACCTCCATCACCCCGAACGGGCAGGCCACCATGCAGGATTTACAGCCAATGCATTTCTCCTGACAGACCTGAACGCTGTCGCCAGTCTGGGCGATGGCGCCGTTGGGGCAGCTGCGGAGGCAGGGGGCGTCTTCGCAGTGGCGGCAGGTGATGGCGTTACGCTGCCCCTCTGCTTTAATCACGGTGATACGTGGCAAAAAGCGCTGCGGGGTCAGCGCATGTTGCTCCTCGTTATGCGCCATTACGCAGGCCACTTCGCAGGCCTGGCAACCGATACATTTTCGGCTATCGCTCAATATAAAGTGGTTCATGGCTTCCTTTTGTCTTATTGGTGAATAACCCCTTAATTCGCATGCCTATTTATTACCCGACAAGACGAGGCCGGAACAATGTTCATTTGCCCAGGATACCCTTTTTCTGGAAAGAATCCGTTTTGGATCAATTTTTTTGACTTATATGAAATCAGGTTTCACACCGGCAAGGGATAATGCGTCCCCGGGTGCGGCGGGCGAAGCGGTGTGGCCGACCTGGCGGCACGAAAGGTCGATGTTTCTTTACGATACGGCAAAAGCAACATGATAAATTACACTATCTCCTTAATTTCTCCACGATTGCCGGAGGCGCTGGCGCTAAAGTGGCACAGGCTGTGCAATAACAAGAACATGTGCATATGAGGTTTTCATTCTGATGGCGAATTTCTTTATCGATCGCCCCATTTTTGCGTGGGTGCTGGCAATCCTGTTATGCCTGACGGGCACCCTTGCCATTTTGTCGCTGCCAGTTGAACAGTATCCCGATCTGGCCCCGCCGAATGTACGGGTTACAGCCAACTATCCTGGCGCCTCCGCACAAACCCTGGAGAATACCGTCACCCAGGTTATCGAACAGAATATGACCGGCCTCGATAACCTGATGTATATGTCATCCCAGAGCAGCGCCACCGGCCAGGCGACCATCACCCTCAGTTTTACCGCCGGTACCGACCCGGACGAAGCGGTACAGCAGGTGCAAAACCAGCTGCAGTCGGCGATGCGTAAACTGCCGCAGGCGGTGCAAAACCAGGGGGTTACGGTACGCAAGACCGGCGATACCAATATCCTGACCCTCGCCTTCGTCTCCACCGACGGCAGTATGGATAAACAGGATATCGCCGACTACGTCGCCAGTAACATTCAGGACCCGCTCAGTCGCGTCAACGGCGTGGGGGATATCGACGCCTACGGCTCGCAATACTCAATGCGCATCTGGCTCGATCCGGCAAAGCTCAATAGCTTCCAGCTGACCACCAAGGATGTTACCGACGCTATCAGTTCGCAGAACGCCCAGATTGCCGTCGGCCAGCTCGGCGGCACGCCTTCCGTGGATAAGCAGGCGCTGAACGCCACCATCAACGCGCAATCTCTGCTGCAAACCCCCGAACAGTTCCGCAATATCACCCTGCGCGTCAATCAGGATGGCTCAGAGGTGACCCTCGGCGATGTCGCTACCGTGGAGATGGGGGCGGAGAAGTATGACTATCTTAGCCGCTACAATCGCCAGGCCGCCTCTGGCCTGGGAATTAAGCTCGCCTCCGGCGCCAACGAAATGGCCACCGCGGAGCGCGTGATCGCTCGCCTCAATGAGCTCTCGCAGTATTTCCCGCACGGGCTGGAATATAAAGTCGCCTACGAGACCACCTCCTTCGTGAAGGCTTCTATTACCGACGTGGTGAAAACCCTGCTGGAGGCGATCCTGCTGGTTTTCCTCGTGATGTATCTTTTCCTGCAGAACTTCCGCGCCACTCTGATCCCGACCATCGCCGTACCGGTGGTGCTGATGGGCACCTTCGCGGTGCTCTATGCCTGTGGTTACAGCATCAACACCCTGACGATGTTCGCGATGGTGCTGGCGATCGGCCTGCTGGTGGATGACGCCATCGTGGTGGTGGAGAACGTTGAGCGCATCATGAGCGAGGAAGGACTGTCGCCGCGGGAAGCCACCCGCAAATCGATGGGACAAATTCAGGGCGCGCTGGTGGGGATCGCGATGGTGCTGTCGGCGGTGTTTGTGCCGATGGCCTTCTTCGGCGGCACCACCGGCGCTATCTATCGCCAGTTCTCTATTACGATTGTCGCGGCGATGGTCCTCTCGGTGCTGGTGGCCATGATCCTCACCCCGGCCCTTTGCGCTACCCTGCTCAAGCCGATTAAACCAGGTGAATCCCATGAGCGAAAAGGCTTCTTCGGCTGGTTCAACCGCACCTTTAACCGCAGCGCCAGCCGCTATGAAACTTTCGTCGGCAAGATCCTTCACCGCTCGCTGCGCTGGATGCTGATCTACATCGTCCTGCTCGGCGGGATGGTGTTCTTGTTCCTGCATCTGCCCACTTCGTTCCTGCCGCTGGAGGATCGGGGGATGTTCACCACCTCGGTACAGTTGCCGAGCGGCAGCACCCAACAGCAGACGCTGAAAGTGGTACAGAAAGCGGAAGATTACTTCCTCAATAACGAGAAGCAGAACGTCGAGTCAGTGTTTGCTACCGTTGGCTCCGGCCCCGGCGGCAACGGGCAGAACGTAGCCCGCATGTTTGTGCGCCTCAAAGACTGGGACCAGCGCGATCCGCAAACCGGCTCCTCCTTTGCCATTATTGAACGCGCCACCAAAGCGTTTAATCAGATCAACGAAGCCCGGGTCATCGCCAGCAGCCCGCCGGCAATCAGCGGCCTCGGCAGTTCGGCAGGCTTCGACATGGAGCTGGAAGATCACGCCGGTAAGGGGCACGATGCGCTGATGGCGGCGCGCGATACGCTGCTTGAGCTGGCGGCTAAAAACCCGCTGTTGACCCGCGTCCGGCATAACGGGCTCGACGACAGCCCGCAGCTGCAGGTCGATATCGATCAGCGTAAAGCTCAGGCGCTGGGCGTCTCCATTGATGACATCAACGATACGCTGCAAACCGCCTGGGGGTCGAGCTACGTCAACGACTTTATGGATCGCGGGAGGGTGAAGAAAGTCTACGTCCAGGCGGCGGCGAAATATCGGATGCTGCCTGACGATATCAATCTCTGGTACGTCCGCAACAGCAGCGGCACGATGGTGCCGTTCTCGGCCTTCGCCACCTCGCACTGGGAGACCGGTTCGCCGCGCCTGGAGCGCTACAATGGCTACTCGGCGGTGGAGATCGTCGGTGAAGCGGCGCCGGGCATCAGTACCGGTACCGCGATGGACATGATGGAGAAGCTGGCCGCGCAGCTGCCGACCGGCTTTGGCCTCGAATGGACCGCCATGTCCTATCAGGAACGCCTCTCCGGCGCTCAGGCGCCGGCCCTGTACGCGATTTCCCTGCTGGTGGTGTTCCTGTGCCTGGCGGCGCTGTACGAGAGCTGGTCGGTGCCGTTCTCGGTGATGCTGGTGGTTCCGCTCGGGGTGATTGGCGCTCTGCTGGCGACCTGGATGCGCGGCCTGGAGAATGACGTTTATTTTCAGGTGGGCCTGTTGACGGTGATCGGCCTGTCGGCGAAAAACGCCATTCTGATCGTCGAGTTCGCCAATGAGCTTAACGAGAAAGGCCAGGATCTGCTCAGCGCCACGCTGTCGGCCTGCCGTCAGCGCCTGCGCCCTATCCTGATGACCTCGCTGGCGTTTATCTTCGGCGTGCTGCCGATGGCCACCAGCACCGGCGCCGGTTCCGGCAGCCAGCATGCGGTCGGCACCGGGGTGATGGGCGGGATGATCTCCGCCACCGTGCTGGCCATCTTTTTCGTACCGCTGTTCTTTGTGCTGGTGCGTCGCCGCTTTCCGCTGAAGGAGCGTCCGCAATAAACCCTCGGACGTGGGCGGCGAGCCGTAATAACAGAAAAGGCGACCTGGATGGTCGCCTTCTTTATGTGTTCAGAACTATGGCGCGCTTATTTACGTCGCGTTATTCCCCTGCTCACATTGCGGAAATTTATTTACGAAGCATGCCTTCAATAAAATCTTTCCAGTTCCCCAGTTCATGTTCAATCATAATAGCCTCTCTTATTATTATGGTCGATTCTATATAACTTCATTGCTGATGGGAAGTTGTGCTCCCCTATTGCTCTGATTGTCTTGTGGACCGCTGACAGAGATAAAACCTCTGGTTGCCGCCACTATGCCGTCTCGTATGTAAAAATTATGTGATACAGAGCACCATCAAGCAACATTTTCGTAATATTGTTAATGCCCTCACATCATGCCCGCGGCTGGGCGAATTTTAATCACCCTAACGCATTGCATGAGATACCCGGTAAAAGGTTATATTTATTCATCTGAATCACGTATTATTTCAACAAGGCTTATATATTCGGAAATATCTGAGTTAACCGCTTAATTGAATGTTAAAGGTTTATCTATGCTCACCATGTACGGAATTAAAAACTGCGATACCATTAAAAAAGCCCGCCGCTGGCTGGAAGCACATCAGATTGACTATCGCTTCCATGACTACCGCACCGATGGCCTCGACCGCGCGCAACTGGATACCTTTATTGCCGAACTGGGCTGGCAGGCGCTGCTGAACACCCGCGGCACCACCTGGCGCAAACTGGACGAATCGCTGCGCAACAGCATCGATAATGCCGATGCCGCCGCCGCATTGATGCTGGAAATGCCGGCGATCATCAAACGCCCATTGCTCTGCGCGCCCGGTCGTCCTATGCTGCTGGGTTTTAGTGAAGCAAGTTATCAGCAGTTTAACGAGGTATAGTCTATGTCTTGCCCGGTCATTGAGCTGGCTCAGCAGCTTATTCGCCGCCCTTCCCTTAGCCCCGATGATGCGGGATGCCAGGCGTTAATGATTGAACGCCTGCGTGCGATCGGCTTTACCGTTGAACCGATGGATTTCGGCGATACGCAGAACTTCTGGGCCTGGCGCGGCCACGGCGAGACGCTGGCCTTCGCCGGCCACACCGACGTGGTCCCGGCAGGCGACGCCGACCGCTGGATCAACCCCCCGTTCGAACCCACCATCCGCGACGGGATGCTGTTTGGCCGCGGGGCGGCGGATATGAAAGGCTCGCTGGCGGCGATGGTGGTTGCCGCAGAGCGTTTTGTCGCGCAGTACCCGAACCATCGGGGCCGGCTGGCGTTTTTGATCACCTCTGATGAAGAGGCCAGCGCGAAAAACGGCACCGTCAAAGTGGTGGAGACGCTGATGGCGCGTAACGAGCGTCTGGACTACTGTCTGGTCGGCGAACCCTCCAGTACCGAAGTGGTCGGCGATGTGGTGAAAAACGGCCGCCGCGGCTCGCTGACCTGCAACCTGACCATTCACGGCGTACAGGGCCACGTCGCCTATCCGCACCTTGCCGATAACCCCGTCCATCGCGCCGCGTCGATGCTGGCGGAGCTGGTCAATATCGAGTGGGATAAAGGCAATGAATACTTCCCGCCGACCAGCATGCAGATTGCCAACGTGCAGTCCGGTACCGGCAGCAACAACGTGATCCCTGGCGATATGTTCGTCCAGTTCAACTTCCGCTTCAGTACGGAACTGACTGACGAGACGATCAAAGCCCGGGTGGTCGCCCTGCTGGAAAAATACCAGCTGCGTTACAGCGTGGAGTGGTGGCTCTCCGGACAGCCGTTCCTTACCGGACGGGGCAAGCTGGTGGATGCGGTCGTCAATGCCATTGAGCACTATAATGAGATCAAACCGCAGCTGTTAACCAACGGCGGCACCTCAGACGGACGGTTTATCGCGCGCATGGGGGCGCAGGTGGTTGAGCTGGGCCCCGTGAACGCCACAATTCACAAAATTAATGAATGTGTGAACGCCGCCGACCTGCAGCTGCTGGCGCGGATGTATCAACGCGTAATGGAACAGCTGGTCGCCTGACGTACTGACGTAAAGAGGAAGCGCGCATGGAATGGCTTATTAAACACTGGTGGATTCTGGTGCTGGTCTTTTTGGTGGGGGTAATTATCAACGTGATTAAAGATCTAAACCGCGTTGACCACAAAAAATTCCTCAACAACAAACCCGATCTGCCGCCGCACCGTGATTTTAACGATAAATGGGACGATGACGACGACTGGCCGAAGCACGACCAGTCGAAGAAACCGTAAGTTTGCCGTTATCGCGGTAGCGCCCGCCTGTAACCCCGCCCGCCGGGGTTACAGCATTTCGATGATATCGTCCCCTTTCGGCGTACTGCCGCTCAGCGCCTCATCAAAATAGTGCTTCGGCACGGTGTAGCGCAGTCGCTCGATCGCGAACTGCATGCTGCGATCGTCAATGGCATGCCCCAGATCGTCCACAATATCTAAGGTCACGTCGCCCCCCGCCTGCAACAGCGCCTCCTGTGCCGACACCGCCCACGCCAGATCGATAACCCGATCGTCACCACCGTGGATCAGGTGAATGGTGGTGGCCGTCGTTGCGGTAACCGGCAGCGTCGCATAGCGGCCATTAAAGGCGATCACCCGCGAAGCCAGATCCGGCGCTGCTTTGATGCTTTCCAGCGACATGATCGCCCCCTGAGAGAAGCCGATCAGCGCGGTGGCCAGTGGGCTGATGCCGCTCTTTTCCTGCCAGTAGCGCACAATTTCAATAAAGGTCGGCATAATGGCGTCGATACGCTGCTGACGATTCTCTTCCGTCACTCCCTGCACCGAAAACCACTGCCGACCGTCAGGACCGCAAGGCTCCACCCCGCCAATGCTCACGATCAGCGCATCAGGAAACTGCGGCGCGAACCAGCTGCCAATTTGCCCCATGGAGACCGGGTTATCCCCCACGCCATGAAACAGCAGCAACAGCTGTTGCGCAGGCGTCGCAGGGCTTTGAACAATAAAATGATCGTGTTTCATGGCTGTCTCCTTAGTGTATGCGGGCAGTGTACGCCGCTCGCCAGATATGACCATGCCATTTAACTGAATGAGTTAGTTAAAAAAATTGCAGGTTCGCCACCTGCTGATGCAGCGCCTCGGCGCGCGCTGCATCGAGGAAGCGCAAGGCGTCAGCGGCCTCCTGACGCCATCTCGCCAGCAGGGTTTTACGCCCTGTTAGCTGCAGCGCGGCGCAGAGTTCGGCCTCTTCTTCCCCCTGCAGACGCCCGCGCAGGGCCGGCAACGGGATGTCGACCTGCAACAGCAGGCGATTGAGGCAACCCAGCGCCGCGGCCAGCGGGCGATGGGCGAAAGCAAAGCTCGCCGCTTCCAGCCAGTCCTCATCACTAAGCATAGCCCCTGAAACGGCCGGCAGCGGCGCGGACGCTTGCCGCCACGGGCGCAGCCAGTATTCATCACGCTGTAGCCGCTGTGCCTCCCGTTGCGCGAGCTGATGCCCTGCTGCAGTCAGCGGGAACAGAGCCATCGCGGTATAGCACCCGCTGCTGGCCTCGCGATGGGTGCCCAGCCGCACGAGAATAAACCCACAGCGTTGCCAGAAGCGCCACAGCTCAGGGGTATAGCCAAAGCTGACGGAGAGATAATCATAACCTGCGGCATCGGCGGCGATATCGGCGATCATCTGCTGCCCAAGCCCTTCGCGCTGGCGGGCGGGGTGGATGGCGATTCGACTGACCCGCAGCCCGCGCAGCGTCGCCGCCAGGGGAGTGCCGCCATGCGCCGCCAGCGACTGGGCGACCAGGTTCCCCCGCGGCCGGCGAAAACCCGCCCACACCGCCCGGCTGAGTTCGGGAGAAAGTCCCCCTTCGGCCACCAGCCACAGGGCGCCCGCCACCGCACCGCCGGCGCGAGCGCAGCGGAAAGCCTGGCCTGGAGCGTCCATCATGCGCCGCAGATCGAGAGGAGAAGTGCGGTAATGCGCCCCGGATAACAGCTGGTACATCGCTTCCGGCAGCGCCGGCTGCGTTTGCCAGCTGGACTGATTGACCGCCTCCAGGACTACCTCCCCCGTCGGCGCGTCGCGAAATGCCTCATCGCTGAAGATCAGCAGCTGGCTGATGGCCGACTCCAGCGGGCAGCCTGCGGCCCAGCGGATCGGCGCGCTCAGGCTGAACAATTGCAGATAGGGCAGGCTGGCGCAAAATTTCAGCAGGAACCCGCGACCGGTGCCCTCATAACCCTGCACCGTCGTGGTAAGTAGCGTGCGGGGAAAACGGCTAACCAGCTGCCGGAGAAGCGGAGCCGGTATAGCCGCGGCCTCATCGACAATCAGCCAGGACGCCTTTTCCTTCGACGACAGCAACGCATCAGGAGCCATAAAGCGAAACGCCTCGCCGGCAAAGCTCGCCAGCACGTCGACGGCGCTGCGGGTCGGGGCGGTAACGATGGCCTCACCCGCGAGCTGGCGCAGCAGCATGCCCGCGAGGGCGGATTTCCCTCGCCCTCGTTCAGCCGTCACTGCTGCGATACCAGGCGGTAGACGCAATAATTGCCCAAGGATCGCCGCCTGTTCGGCCAGCGGGTGACCATCGGCGGGATGCCAGTCAGGGCGCCGGACGGCCAGCGGGAGCCGCGGCGAGTCCGACTGCCGCCAGAGCAGCACCTCGGGGTCGGCGATAAACTGCCGACAGCAGCGGAGAACAAAGTTGGGGGTAGAGATCGGGTCGGGCGTATCGCTCCAGCGCAGGGAGTCCTCATCCACCCGGGACGGCCAGTCGGCGAAAGAGGGCGTCAGCAGCACCAGCCAGCTTCCCGCCCGCAGCGTACCGCTCAGGGCCGCCAGGGCGGCCACATCAAACCCGCGCCGGGCATCGAAAAAGGCGTGCATCACTTCCCGCCCCAGCAGCGTCTTCAGGGCGCCAGGCGCCACGCCGGGGGCAGAAACCGGCTCGGAGCCCACCCACAGGCCATTGCCGCCGAGCCGCTCCCGCAGCGCCTGCGCCTGCTGCAGCGTCCAGGCCTCGTCGCCGCTGAGCACCAGCAGGCGGCGAATCCCCTCCCGCGCCATCTGCGCGGTGAGGTCAAGCAGCGCGTCCATCATCAGGGGCGATTACAGCGCGCTGCCGAAGGTGTTGCACTGTGCCGGGTCGCCGCTGTCGAAACCGCGTTTGAACCAGGTGTAGCGCTGTTTTGACGTTCCGTGGGTAAAGCTGTCCGGTACCACCCGCCCCTGGCTCTGCTGCTGCAGACGGTCGTCGCCGATGGCCTCGGCGGCGTTTAACGCCTCCTGCAGATCGCCGGTTTCCAGAATATCCTGCTGCTGCATATTATGCCCCCAGACGCCGGCGAAGCAGTCTGCCTGTAGCTCCATCTTAACCGACAGCCGGTTGGCTTCGGCCTCGGTGGCATGCTGCTGTTGCTGGCGAACCTTCGGCTCAATGCCCAGCAGTTTTTGTGCGTGATGACCCACTTCATGGGCAATGACGTACCCCTGGGCAAAGTCGCCATCGGCGCCCAGTTTATTTTTCATCTCATCGTAGAATGACAGGTCGATATAGACCGTACTGTCGGCAGGACAGTAGAACGGCCCCATCACCGACTGGCCGGTACCGCAGCCGGTACGGGTCGCGCCGCGGTAGAGCACCAGCTTTGGCTGAGGGTACTGGCGGCCCATCTTTTCAAAAATCGGTCCCCAGGTATCTTCGGTGGTGGCCAGAATGACGGAAGTAAACTTCGCCGCTTCATCGTCTTTCGGACTGATGGAGCGCTGCGTGGAGGTCTGCTGCTGCGGCATCGGTTCGCCGGTCAACATGCCGGTCAAATCCACGCCGTAGTAGCCCGCCACCAGCACAATAATCAGCAGTACAATGCCGCCCTTCCCGCTCGGCAGACGGAAGCCGCCGCCCCCGCCGCCGCCAAACGGCGAGCCTGATTGTCCACGTCGATCTTCAACATTGTCGCTTTCGCGACGCCCTTGCCAGCGCATAAGCACCTCATTCCCTGTTATGTATCAATAGCAGAGATCGTAGGCGGTTCAGCGCAGGATTACCACAGGAAACAGCAAGAGACGCCAGAAGATGAGGCCATCTTCTGGCGGCGGGCGGGTTAGTCGAGCTTAACGCCCAGACGGTGAGCCACTTCTTCGTAGGCTTCGATCAGGCCGCCAAGGCTCTGGCGGAAGCGGTCTTTGTCCATTTTATCGAGGGTGTTTTTGTCCCACAGGCGGCTGCCGTCCGGCGAAAACTCATCGCCCAGGACCACTTCGCCTTTGAACAGACCAAACTCCAGCTTAAAGTCCACCAGAATCAGACCGGCGTCATCGAACAGCTTTTTCAGCACGTCGTTGGCTTTGTAGGTCAGCTCGCGCATCCGCGCCAGATTCTCTTTGCTCACCCAGCCGAAGGTTTCGCAATAGGAGTCGTTGACCATCGGATCGTGCATGGCATCGTTTTTCAGGAACAGATCGAACAGCGGCGGATTCAGCTCGATTCCTTCTTCAATGCCTAAACGTTTTACCAGCGAGCCTGCCGCACGGTTACGCACCACGCACTCCACCGGCACCATATCCAGTTTTTTTACCAGGCATTCGGTATCGGAGAGCAGCGCTTCCATCTGGGTAGGGATGCCCGCTTCTGCCAGTTTGCTCATAATGAAGTGGTTGAACTTGTTATTCACCATGCCTTTACGATCGAACTGCTCGATGCGCGCGCCATCACCTGCTGACGTATCGTTACGGAATTCCAGTACCAGCAGGTCCGGATTATCGGTGCTGTATACTGTCTTCGCCTTACCACGATACAACTCAGCTTGCTTTTTCATCTTTCACTACTCCAGTGATATTGAGCCTAAAAATACGTTTCCACCTATACACAAAATCATTCAAAGTGCATCGAGGCGGCAACTGAGCGAATCCCCAGGAGCTTACAAAAGTAAGTGACTGGGGTGAACGAAGGCGGCCAACAAAGAGGCAATTTGAAGGATGATGTGTATACGCACACGTTTGCGTCACTATATATTAAAAGGGCCGGATTGCTCCAGCCCTTTCGATTACTTGTTAAATGCGGCCTGGAATACGGCTACCAGGGCGTCATTTTGCGACTGCGTCAGGGTGTGGCCTTTCGGGTCGATGAACTGCAGGCTACTGCGGTTATCGAGGTCGCCGACCTGAAGTTTGTAGTCACCGGAGGCCAGCTGCGGGTCGCGTGCGCCCAGCTCCTGCCAGCTGCTGTCAGACAGCGGCTTGTAGGTCAGCGCCATGCTGCCCTGAGAGCGCGTGCTGTCGGTCACTTTCATCCCCACTTTCTCGAGGGCGCCTGGCAGACGCTGCCACACCATGTTAAACGGCGCGCGAACAACGAGCATCGGCAGACCCGTATCGTCGGCAGCGCTCTGCACGTCGAAGGTGGCGCCCGCGCTGCGCTGGGCGGCGTTCTGGGCGCTGGTGGCGTTCATGTCCAGGCCTTCCGAAATGACGTTCAGCATGGCGGTGCTGTAGCGCTGCAGTGACGCCGGATCGGCAACCGGTTTACCCGCCTGCTCCAGATTCACCAGCTTGACCACCACCGCTTGCTGATAGCCCTGCGGTTTGACGGAGATTTGATAACGACCGCGATACTGCTGATCTTCATCAAGACGGTTCCACTCAACCCAGTCGGTGTTCAGCGTCTGGCTCGCATCATCGCGCTTGGCGATAACGTAGTTCTTCGACTGAAGAATGCTGGTAACCTGCGCCCACAGCGAACCGCTGCGGCCGTTCTCGACCATCAGCGTCGCGGTATCGCCGTTGAACTGGGTGCGGGCGCCGCTAACCAATGCCAGCGGCTGCGCCGGCGGGCGAATGTCCAGCGCCTTGCCGACCGCGCCGGTGCTGTTGGCCACCGGAATGTTGTAATCACCCACCTGAATCGGCAGGATCATCCCCGCCGGCGCGTGAAGTTCGCTCAACGGTGACGCCTGTAAATAGGCCTCATCACCGCTCACCTGACGCTTATAGCGCGAGTCGGAACTACAGGCCGCGAGGAGTAGAACCAGCGAAACACCCGCAACCTTCGCCAGGCGCGACTTCTGTACTGAGTAAGCCATCAAATCTCCCTAAACTTTACAGCAAACCGGCATGCTTCAGCGCGGCGGTAACGGCTTCACGACCCTGGTCGGTGATAGGCGTCATCGGCAAGCGCAGCGTATCGGTCGCCACAAGACCCAACGCCTTGCATCCCCATTTCACCGGGATAGGATTGGGTTCGACAAATAATTTTGTATGCAATGGCATCAGACGCTGGTTAATCGCCCGGGCTTCGGCAAATTGACCCGCCAGCGCCAGACGGCACATGTCGGCCATTTCGCGCGCCGCCACGTTGGCGGTGACGGAAATCACGCCCACGCCGCCGAGCTGCATGAAGTCCATACCGGTCGCATCGTCACCGCTCAGCAGAATAAAGTCGTCTGAAACCAGCTCTTTGATCTGGTGAACGCGACTTAAGTTCCCTGTAGCTTCCTTAATACCGACAATATTTTTAATTTCCGCCAGACGGCCAACGGTTTCCGGCAGCATATCGCAACCGGTACGGGACGGCACATTATACAGAATTTGCGGCAGGTCAGTATGTTCGGCGATAGCTTTAAAGTGCTGGAACAGGCCTTCCTGGGTAGGACGGTTATAATAAGGAGTGACCGTCAGGCAGCCGACAACGCCGCTGTCGTTAAAACGCTTGGTCAGGCTAATCGCCTCTGCGGTTGCATTGGCTCCCGTTCCAGCGATCACCGGGATACGCCCGTCAGCCAGTTCCAGCGTCATCATCACCACGTCGCCGTGCTCTTCATGGCTCAGCGTTGCGGATTCACCGGTAGTCCCTACCGAAACGATCGCCGAGGTTCCGTTGGCGACATGGTAATCAATCAGTTTTTTCAGGCTTGTCCGGCAGACATTACCGTTTTCATCCATCGGCGTGACAAGCGCTACAATACTTCCCGTGAACATGGGCCATCCTCAGAGCAGAAGTGCGACAAGATTCTCAATGTTACGTTTGGAGCTGCAATAAAAGCAAGAGACCCGACGCCATCAGGGATGTTGTATGGCGGTTTTTTTTATGCTTTCCTAATGTTACCTCACCTTTTTAAAGGAAGAACAGGTTTGACAGCCTCATTACAACACTATCTGGTTATTACCGCCCTGGGGGCTGACCGTCCCGGCATCGTGAATACGATCACTCGCCACGTCAGCAGCTGCGGTTGTAATATCGAAGACAGCCGGCTGGCCATGCTCGGTGATGAGTTTACGTTTATCATGCTGCTTTCCGGGTCGTGGAATGCGATTAACCTGATCGAATCAACCCTGCCGCTGAAAGGCGCGGAGCTGGAGCTGTTGATCGTGATGAAACGCACCACCGCGCGCCCCCCGCAGGCCATGCCAAACACCGTCTGGGTCCAGGTTGAGGTGCCGGACTCACCGCATATCATCGAGCGCTTCACTGCCCTGTGCGATACATGGAATATGAATATCGCGGAACTGGTTTCCCGCACGCAGCCGGGAGACGGTGATTCCGCGCAGCTTTTTATTCAGATAACTGCCCACAGTCCTGCGACGCAAAATGCAGCAAATATCGAACAAGCGTTCAAAGCCCTATGTACAGAACTCAACGCACAAGGCAGTATTAACATCGTTAATTATTCACAGCATGATGAACAGGATGGAGTTTAACCCATGACCCCACTGAAAGCCGGTGATCTTGCACCGAAATTTAGCTTACCGGACCAGGACGGCGAGGAAGTAAATTTAACCGACTTCCAGGGACAGCGTGTCCTGGTTTATTTTTACCCGAAGGCCATGACCCCGGGCTGCACCGTCCAGGCGTGCGGCTTGCGCGACAACATGGACGACCTGAAGAAAGCCGGTGTGGAAGTGCTGGGCATCAGCACCGATAAACCGGAAAAGCTCTCCCGCTTCGCCGAAAAAGAGCTGCTGAACTTTACGCTGCTGTCTGATGAAAACCATCAGGTTTGCGAGCAGTTTGGCGTCTGGGGCGAAAAATCCTTTATGGGGAAAACCTACGACGGGATCCACCGTATCAGCTTCCTCGTCGATGCCGATGGCAAAATCGAACACGTCTTTGATGACTTCAAAACCAGCAATCACCACGACGTGGTGCTGAACTGGCTGAAAGAAAACGCCTGATGCAAAGCAAGACGCCGGGTGAGAGAACCTCGCCCGGCGTCTTTTTTTATCCTCAATGCCTTAGTCGTCGTCGACCACCAGGCCATCCGGCCAGGCATGCACCACCGCTTTAATCAACGTGGCCAGCGGAATGGCGAAGAAGACGCCCCAGAACCCCCACAAACCGCCAAAGATCACCACCGACAGGATAATCACCAGCGGGTGCAGATTCACCGCCTCCGAGAACAGCACCGGGACCAGCAGGTTGCCGTCCAGCCCCTGAATAATCAAATAGACCGCGAACAGACTCCAGAACTCGGTGCCCGCGCCAAACTGAAACAGCGCGACCCCCACCACCGGAATGGTCACCACAAATGCACCAATATAGGGGATCAGCACCGAGAAGCCCACCAGCACCGCCAACAGCAGCGAGTAGTTGAGGCCGAAAAGGATGAAGCCTATCCAGGTGGCGACGCTGACGACAATCATCTCCAGCACCTTACCGCGAATGTAGTTGGTGATTTGCTGGTTCATCTCCTTCCATACCTGCCCGGCCAGGCCGCGATTGCGCGGCAGCACGCGGCGTACCGCGTTGAGCATCTGCTCTTTATCCTTCAGCAGGAAGAAGACCATCAGCGGCACCAGCACCAGATAGACCGCCAGCGTAAGCAGCCCCACCAGCGAGGCGAGAGAATACTTGACCACCGAGTCGCCCACCGTCAGCATCCGGGTGCGCATATTTTCCGCCATCGCATCGATGATGCCGGCATCCATTAACGCCGGATAGCGCCGCGGCAGCGTGGCGGCGAAATCAGAGAGCTTGTTGAGCATGCCCGGCATATCGCGGATAAGGTAGATCCCCTGCTGCCAGGCCACCGGCAGCACCACGAAGGCCAGCAACAGCAGGATGCCCACGAAGAGGATCAGCACCAGCGAGGTCGCCCAGGTGCGCGACAGACCGATGCGCTCCAGGCGCACAGTCGGCCACTCCAGCAAATAGGCCAGCACGATAGCCACCAGTAACGGGGCCAGCAGGCCGCTGAAAAAGAACATGATGCCGAAACCGGCAAGCAAAATAACCAGCAGCGCTATCGCCTCAGGGTCGCTGAATCGACGGCGGTACCACTGCATTAACATCTCGAGCATAAAACCTTCCCTGAAGCGCAAAGCGGCGACAAACGGGGGAATTGTATCGAAATGTCACAAAAAAGACTTCGCTTTTTGATGCGCAGCAGACAAACCCGTCTCCGCCGTGAAGAACCTATTTTCAATGTGTCTAACGCCAGCTAAACTCGCTGGGATGCGGCCAGGGAACATTGCGTCGCACAATCGGTCAAACTGGCACACCCACATTACAGGACAGAGGTTATGTTCAGGCAGTTGAAGAAAACGCTGGTGGCGACCGTGATCGCGTCGCTGACGCTGGGTTCGTTAGGCCCTGCTTTTGCTGACTCCGCAGATACCCTGCCGGACATGGGGACCTCCGCAGGAAGCACGCTGTCGATTGGTCAGGAAATGCAGATGGGGGATTACTACGTCCGCCAGCTGCGCGGCAGCGCGCCGCTGATCAACGACCCTCTGCTGGTGCAATACATCAACGGGCTGGGCATGCGTCTGGTCTCGCATGCGAATTCGGTGCGCACCCCGTTCCACTTCTATTTGATTAATAACGACCAAATCAACGCCTTCGCCTTCTTCGGCGGCAATGTGGTCCTCCACTCGGCCCTGTTCCGCTATTCCGATAATGAGAGCGAACTGGCCTCTGTCATGGCGCACGAAATTTCCCACGTTACGCAGCGGCATCTTGCCCGCGCAATGGAAGATCAGAAGCGCAATGCGCCGCTGACCTGGGTCGGCGCGCTGGGTTCAATTCTGCTGGCGATGGCCAGCCCGCAGGCCGGGATGGCGGCGCTGACCGGGACGCTGGCCGGTACCCAACAGGGCATGATCAGCTTCACCCGCCAGAACGAAGAAGAGGCCGACCGGATTGGTATTCAGGTTCTGCAACGCTCGGGATTCGACCCGCAGGCCATGCCGATGTTTATGGGTAAACTGCTTGATGAGTCGCGCTACTCGACACGGCCGCCGGAAATGCTGCTCACCCACCCCCTGCCGGAAAGCCGGCTTGCCGATGCCCGTAACCGCGCCAACCAGATGCGCCCGGTTGTCGTGCAGTCCTCAGCGGACTTCTATCTGGCGAAGGCGCGTACCCTCGGAATGTACACCAACGGCGACAATAAGCTGGGCACCGATCTGCTCAACGCCTGGGATAAAGGCAATATCCGCCAGCAGCATGCCGCGCAGTATGGCCGCGCCCTGCTGGCGATGGAAAGCAACAACTTTGACCAGGCGCGCAAAACGCTGCAGCCGCTGCTCAGCGCCGATCCGCAAAATCCCTGGTATCTCGATCTGGCTACCGATATCGACCTCGGGCAGAAGAAAACCGGCGACGCCATCAACCGCCTTAAAAACGCCCGCGAGCTGCGCACCAATCCGGTGCTGCAGTTGAACCTGGCCAACGCCCTGCTGCAGGGTGGCCAGCCCGGGGAAGCGGCGACCATCCTGAATCGTTATACCTTTACCTATAAAGAGGATGGCAACGGCTGGGACCTGCTGGCTCAGGCGGAAGGCGCCCTGGGCAATCGCGACCAGGAGCTGGCGGCGCGGGCAGAAAGCATGGCGCTGGTCGGCCAGCTGGAACAGGCGATTTCCCTGCTCAGCAGCGCCAGCTCGCAAGTGAAACTCGGTAGTCTGCAGCAGGCCCGCTACGATGCCCGCATCGACCAGCTACGTGAGCTACAGGCCCGCTTCCGCCCCTACCAAAAAATGTAAGGAGACCCCATGACCGACGCGGTAAAAATTTACCATAACCCACGCTGCTCGAAGAGCCGCGAAACGCTGAGCCTGTTGAAGAGCCACGGCATCGATCCTGAGGTGGTGCTTTATCTTGAGACGCCACCGGATGCCGGGACGCTGCGTCAACTGCTGCAGCTGCTGGGTATGGAGAGCCCCCGCGAGCTCATGCGCCAGAAAGAGGATCTGTATAAATCGCTCAATCTTGCCGACCCGGCGCTCAGCGACGCGGCGCTGATACAGGCGATGGTCGCCAATCCTAAGCTTATCGAACGCCCCATTGTCGTTAGCCGCGGCCAGGCTCGTATTGGCCGACCGCCGGAGCAGGTCCTCGAGATCGTAAGCTAACCCACCCGCGCCGCGCTATCGCGGCGCTTTTTTACGTAGCCGATTCCAGATCTTCCACGCCAATCCCTCCCGCCCGCCTTGCAGTGCTACTGTTCATCTATCGCTCAATCCACTGGACGGATGAACATGAAAAAACCAACCTCAACGCCTCATGATGCCGTATTTAAGAGCTATCTCTCCCATCCTGATACCGCCCGCGATTTTCTGCGGCTGTACCTGCCCGAGACGCTGCTTAAGGTGTGCGATCTGCGTACGCTGCATCTCGAGTCCGGGCATTTTGTCGAAGACGATCTGCGTCCCTTTTACGCCGACATTCTGTATTCCCTGAAAACCACGGCGGGAGACGGCTATATTTATGCGCTTATCGAACACCAGAGCACGCCCGATCGGCATATGGCCTTTCGTCTGATGCGCTACGCCATCGCCGCCATGCAGCGCCACCTTGATGCCGGCCACGATCGGCTGCCGCTGGTGATCCCTGTTCTCTTCTACCACGGTCTGGTGAGCCCCTACCCGTTCTCGCTGCGCTGGCTCGATGAATTCGTCGCTCCGGAGCTGGCCGGCCACCTTTATCACGGGGCGTTTCCGCTGGCGGACATTACCGTCATTCCGGATGACGACATTGCCACCCATCAGCGCATGGCGACGCTGGAGTTACTGCAAAAACATATTCGACAACGCGATCTGGCGCAGCTCCTCGACAAGCTGAGCGAATTATTATTGACTGGTCTGGCGACGGAATCGCAGGTACAAGCCCTGATGCACTATCTGGTGCAGGCAGGCAACGCGCGAGAGCCGATCAAGTTCATTCGCGAGCTGGCGTTACGTACGCCGCAGCACAAGGAGACGTTGATGACAATTGCGGAATATCTGGAACAACAGGGCCTGGCGCAGGGCCTGGCGCAGGGCCTGGCGCAGGGCCGTCAGGAAGGCCGGAAGGAAGAGGCGCAGCGTATCGCCGCCGCTATGCTACACAGTGGCCTGGCGCGCGATCTGGTCGCCCGGTTGACCGGGCTGACGGAGGAGGAACTGACTCCGCAGGCGGACTAGAGTTTAAGGATCTCTTTCACGAAGGGGATCGTCAGCTTGCGCTGAGCGGTAATCGAGGCATGATCCAGCTGATCGAGGGTCATAAACAGCGAGCGCATTTCGCGATCCAGCCGCTTCAGCAGGAAGCGGCAAACGTCCTCCGGCATCTCGAAGCCGCGCAGTCTGGCACGCAGCTGCAGGGCCTGCAGCTTGTCTTCATCCGACAGCGGCTGCAACTTATAGATCTGCCCCCAGTCAAGCCGCGAGGCGAGATCCGGCAGACCAAGATTCAGTTGCCGCGGCGGCCGATCCCCGGTGATCAGCAGACGGGTTTTACCTGATTCCAGGATCCGGTTGTAGAGATTAAAGATGGCCATTTCCCAGGGCTCATCCCCGGCGACGCACTCGATGTTATCGATGCAGACCAGCGCCAGCTGTTCCATCCCCTCCAGCACCTCCGGCACAAACCAGGTGCGTTTATCCAGCGGCACGTAGCCCACGGCATCCCCGCGCTGGGAAAGCTCGGCGCAGGCGGCGTGTAACAGGTGGCTGCGACCCGCCCCTTCACGTGACCAGATATAAATATACCCGCTGTGTTCCTGGCGCAGTACGTTCTGGAGGGCAGCAAGTAGGGAAGGATTATCACCCGGCCAGAAACTCGCGAAGGTTTCGTCGTCAGGAAGATACAGTGGCAAAGAGAGCTGTGCCGGTGCGTTCAGATGGACCTCAACATAGGCTTACAGAAAAACGCGAAGAGTTTATCACAGATTTAGGTCCGGAGAGAACCGGGCGGGATCGCCGCCCGGTCAGACGATCGTTATTTAACCTCTTCGCTATCCGCGGCGTCGAGAACCACCTCTTCCGGACGCAGGACGCTGATAAGCTTGAAAATCAGGCTGAGTGCGATACCGACGATGGTGGCCAGCGCCATCCCTTTCAGCTCAGCGGCACCGATGTGCACTTTGGCACCGCTGACGCCGATGATCAGGATCACGGAGGTGAGAATCAGATTCTGCGCTTTGCTGTAATCCACCTTCGATTCAATCAGTACGCGGATCCCCGAGGCGCCGATCACCCCGTACAGCAGCAGCGACACGCCGCCCATCACCGGCACCGGGATGATCTGGATCGCCGCCGCCAGTTTGCCGACGCAGGAGAGCAGAATCGCAATGATCGCCGCGCCGCCGATAACCCAGGTGCTGTAGACGCGGGTAATCGCCATCACGCCGATATTTTCCCCGTAGGTGGTGTTAGGCGTCGAGCCGAAAAAGCCGGAAACGATCGTCGACAGGCCATTGGCAAACATCGAACGATGCAGGCCCGGGTCGCGGATCAGATCGCGTTTGACGATATTGGCCGTCACCACCAGGTGACCGACGTGCTCGGCAATCACCACCAGCGCAGCGGGCAGAATGGTGAAGATGGCGAACCATTCAAAACGCGGCGTGTAGAAGGTTGGCAGCGCGAACCAGTGCGCTTCGGCGATCGGGGTGGTATCAACCACGCCCATCACAAACGACAGCGCATAGCCCACCAGAACGCCAATCAGGATCGGGATAATCGCCAGGAAGCCGCGGAACAGGACCGAACCAAACACCGTCACCGCCAGGGTTACCATCGAGATAATAATGGTTTTGCTGTCCGGTGACTGGCCGTCGGCTGGCAGCAGCCCGGCCATATTGGCCGCCACGCCTGCCAGCTCCAGACCGATAACCGCCACGATGGCCCCCATCGCCGCCGGGGGGAACATCACATCCAGCCAGCCGGTACCGGCTTTTTTGACAATAAAGGAGACGAGGCAGAATAGCACACCGCACATAATGAAACCGCCCAGCGCCACTTCATAGCCCAGCGGCAGCAGGAGCAGCACCGGAGAGATAAAGGCGAAACTCGATCCCAGATACGCCGGGATTTTGCCTTTACAGATAAAGAGGTACAGCAGCGTACCAATACCGTTGAACAGCAGCACGGTGGCCGGGTTGATGTGGAACATGATTGGCACCAGCACCGTTGCGCCAAACATGGCAAACAGGTGCTGCAAACTAAGCGGGATAGTCTGTAAAAGCGGCGGTCTTTCACTCACCCCGATAGCACGGCGCGTCATAGTGTTTTCCTCTGAGATGGTTAGTTATGTGTGTTTTATTCAAAAAAAAGCCGACTCTCAAAGTCGGCTTATTTATCGTTATGCGATTATTTCGTACCAAAGATCTTGTCGCCGGCATCGCCGAGACCGGGAATGATGTACCCGTGCTCGTTCAGTCCCTTATCGACAGAGGCGGTGTACAGCTCAACGTCCGGGTGCGCTTTCTCCAGCGCGGCAATTCCTTCCGGCGCCGCCACCAGCACCAGCACCTTGATGCTGGTGCAGCCGGCGTTTTTCAGCAGATCGATAGTGGCGATCATCGACCCACCGGTGGCCAGCATCGGGTCAACCACCAGCGCCATACGCTCATCGATGTTGGACACCAGCTTCTGGAAGTAAGGTACCGGCTCGAGGGTCTCTTCATTGCGATAAATACCCACCACGCTGATACGCGCGCTCGGCACGTGCTCAAGTACCCCTTCCATCATGCCGAGGCCTGCGCGCAGGATTGGCACGACGGTAATTTTCTTGCCCTTGATCTGCTCAACTTCCACCGGGCCGTTCCAGCCTTCGATGGTCACTTTCTCGGTCGCCAGATCGGCGGTGGCTTCATAAGTCAGTAAGCTGCCCACTTCAGAGGCGAGTTCACGGAAGCGTTTGGTGCTGATGTCGTGCTCGCGCATCAGGCCCAGCTTGTGTTTGACGAGTGGGTGTTTGACTTCCACAATCTTCATTCTCTTTCTCCTCTGAGGTGCAGCCACAAAAAAAATCGCGGGATTATACCGCTTTTTTCGGATTAGGCCATACCCATCTTGCTTGACGTATATCAAGCAAAGTGATTTAGAGACAAAAAAAACCGGAGGCGAGGCTCCGGTTTTAGCGCGGGGTTCTGCCGGGCGGCGCTAACGCTTACCCGGACAGCAAACCCCGCCGGCCCGATAAGCGCAGCGCCACGGGGGAATTATAGCTGCTCCCCGTTGCTGGCAATCACCTTCTTATACCAGTCGAACGACTTCTTCTTACTGCGCTCCAGCGTGCCGTTGCCTTCATTATCTTTATCCACGTAGATAAAGCCGTAGCGTTTTTTCATCTCCCCCGTTCCGGCGGAAACCAGATCGATACAGCCCCACGGGGTATAACCCATCAGATCGACGCCATCCTCGACCACCGCCTTTTTCATCTCCGCGATATGGGCGGAGAGATAATCGATACGGTACTGGTCATCCACGCTGCCATCCGCTTCACGAACATCGATCGCGCCAAAACCGTTTTCGACAATAAACAGCGGTAGCTGATAGTGATCCCAGAACCAGTTCAGAGAATAGCGCAGGCCGACCGGGTCAATCTGCCAGCCCCAGTCCGACTTTTTCACGTACGGGTTGGAGACCAGGCTGGTGGTTTCATCATAATCGAGCAAGGGGTTGTCTTCGGTGGCTTTGGTGGCGAAGGACATATAGTAGCTAAAGCCGATGTAGTCGACACAGCCTTCGGTTAACGCCTGACGATCGGCTTCGGTGATGTCCAGGCTAAAGCCGCGGCGGGCAAAATAGTTGAGCAGATGCTGCGGATAGCGGCCGCGCACGTGGACATCGGTGAACCAGTACCGACGGTGCATGGCGTTCATCGCCATCATCATATCGTCCGGCGCGCAGGTCAGCGGATAGATAGGGCACATGGCGATCATGCAGCCTATCTGCAGAGCAGGGTTGATCTCGCGCGCCGCTTTCACCGCCTGGGCGCTGGCCACCAGCTCATAATGTGCGGCCTGGTACATTACCGGTTCCCGATCTTCACCCGGTAAATACTTCAGACCGGAGTTGGTGAAAGGGGCAAAGTCCTCATGGTAGTTAGCCTGGTTGTTGATCTCGTTGAAGGTCATCCAGTACTTCACTTTATGCTGATAGCGGGTGAAGACGACCCTGGCGAAGCGCACGAAAAAGTCGATCAGCTTGCGGTTACGCCAGCCGCCGTACTCGGTGACCAGGTGATAGGGCATTTCAAAATGCGACAGCGTAATGACCGGTTCAATACCGTGTTTCAGACATTCGTCGAACAGATCGTCATAAAACTGCAGGCCAGCCTCGTTCGGCTCCTGTTCATCGCCCTGCGGGAAAATACGCGTCCAGGCAATCGAGGTGCGGAAACATTTGAAGCCCATTTCGGCAAACAGCGCCAGGTCCTGCGGGTAGCGATGATAAAAATCGATCGCCTCATGGTTCGGGTAGTTTTTTCCCGCCACCACGCCGTCGGTGATTTCCCGCGGCACGCCGTGGGCGCCGGCGGTCATCACATCCGCCACGCTGACCCCCTTGCCCCCCTCCTGCCAGCCGCCCTCTAACTGATGCGCCGCCACCGCGCCGCCCCACAGAAAACCTTCTTTAAATCCGGACATAGTCTCTCCCTAAGGTCGATCGTCGCCAGGCGAACGATAGTGCTGATTGAAATGGTAAACCGCGCCAATCAGGCCGGCATCGTTGCCGTGACTGACGGTATCGAGATAGTCGGCAATGCCGAACCAGGCCAGATGCTGGCGCAGCAGCGTCAGAAATCCAGGACGTTCCACAACACCGCCGCCGATAAAAATGGTCTGCGGATCGAAGATATTGACGAGGTTATAAAGGCCATGGCCCAGGCCATTGAAGAACTCGGCGACCAGACGCTGGCAAACCGGGTCGCCGGCGTCATAGCGGTCAAAAATCATTTCGCCAGTGACGCTATCCAGCGGCGCGCCAATATGTTCTGCATAGCGATAGCGCAGCACCCGCAGGGTGCAGTTTTCATTCATCGAGTAGCGACGGGGATCGCGTCCGCCGGGACGATCGGTAAGCATATAGCCGAACTCGCCGGCGCGAAAACGCGCCCCGTGGATCAGCTGATGTTGGCAAAAAATCGCTCCACCGATGCCAGTGCCGATAGTGAGCACCAGAAAATTGGCCATCTCCGCCGCTTTACCCTGCCAGCGCTCGGCAAGCAGCACACAGTTGGCGTCGTTTTCCACCGAGACCGGCAGCCCGGTTCGCGTCTCGAGCCATGATTTCATGGCGAAGTTATCAAAGCGACGGATAGCGCCGCCCATGGTGATAAATCCGCTGTGCGGATCGACATAGCCCGGCGCGCTGATGGCAATGCCTTCGCATGACGGGTGGGCCGCCAGCCACGACAGCATGGTCTGTAAGATATGATCGCCATCGCTGTCATTGATTGACTGCTTCGCGGTTTCCAGCAGCCTTCCGTCGCGGGTCATGACGCCCATCTTTAACGCGGTGCCACCGATATCAAATGCCGCAATCTTCATTCATCCCTCCCCTGTCGAACATAAATCACCGGTAATCCATACGGCGATCAATCACAGAAACCGGTTTCAGTAATATGATGGGGATTACCTGACACTGAGGCAAGCACAAGGCTGTACCCGGTTTCATTTTCGTGAGCAGTATCAAATTTGACCATCCGCCAACGGTTTTAAGCCGACTGTAAAGCAGGCTCGCAAACGTTTGCTTTCCCTGTTAGAATTGCGCCGATTTTTCTTGCTTACCGCAAACGCGTGGAGACTTCGCAGTGACCGACAAAACCTCTCTCAGCTATAAAGATGCCGGCGTGGATATTGATGCAGGCAACGCTCTCGTCGACCGTATTAAGGGCGTGGTGAAGAAAACCCGTCGCCCGGAAGTGATGGGTGGACTGGGCGGATTCGGCGCGCTGTGCGCACTGCCGCAGAAATACCGCGAGCCGGTACTGGTCTCCGGCACCGACGGCGTCGGTACCAAGCTGCGTCTGGCAATGGATCTGAAGCGTCACGACACCATCGGCATCGACCTGGTCGCCATGTGCGTGAACGACCTGGTGGTTCAGGGCGCTGAACCGCTGTTTTTCCTTGATTACTACGCCACCGGTAAACTGGACGTCGATACCGCAGCCAGCGTCATCAACGGCATCGCCGAAGGCTGCCTGCAGTCCGGTTGCGCGCTGGTGGGCGGTGAGACCGCAGAGATGCCGGGGATGTACCACGGCGAAGATTACGACGTGGCGGGTTTTTGCGTCGGGGTGGTGGAAAAATCAGAAATCATCGACGGCAGCAAAGTCGCTGACGGCGATGTGCTGGTGGCGCTGGCCTCCAGCGGCCCGCACTCTAACGGCTATTCGCTGGTGCGTAAGATTATTGAAGTTAGCGGCGTTGACCCACAGACCACCGACCTTGACGGCAAACCGCTGGCCGACCATCTGCTGGCGCCGACCCGCATCTATGTGAAATCGGTTCTCGACCTTATTGCCAGCGTTGACGTCCACGCCATCGCCCATCTGACCGGCGGCGGCTTCTGGGAAAACATCCCGCGCGTACTGCCGGACAACACCCAGGCGGTGATTGATGAGTCTTCCTGGCAGTGGCCGTCCGTTTTCAACTGGCTGCAAACCGCCGGTAACGTCAGCCAGCATGAGATGTACCGTACCTTTAACTGCGGCGTGGGGATGGTTATCGCCCTGCCGGCAGCAGAAGCAGACAAGGCCATTGCCCTGCTGAACGAGAAAGGTGAAAACGCGTGGAAAATCGGGTATATCAAAGCCTCCGATTCCGAACAGCGTGTGGTCATTGCATGAAAAACATTGTGGTGCTGATTTCCGGTAGCGGCAGTAATTTGCAGGCGATCATCGACGCCTGTGGCCGGAAACAGATAAACGGCACCCTGCGTGCGGTATTCAGTAACAAGGCCGATGCGTTCGGCCTTGAGCGCGCGCGCGCGGCCGGGATCCCGGCCCACGCGCTGGCGCAAAGTCAGTTTGCCGACCGGGAAGCGTTCGATCGTCAGCTGATGCATGAAATTGACGCCTACGCCCCGGATCTAGTGGTGCTGGCGGGCTATATGCGTATCCTTAGCCCGGCCTTTGTCAGCCACTATCAGGGACGACTGCTGAACATCCACCCTTCGTTACTGCCGAAGTATCCTGGCCTGCATACCCATCGCCAGGTGCTGGAAAACGGTGACGAGGAGCATGGGACCTCGGTGCACTTCGTCACCGATGAGCTGGATGGCGGTCCGGTTATCCTGCAGGCCAAAGTGCCGGTCTTTGCTGGCGACAGCGAGGAAGAGGTTACGGCGCGGGTACAGACCCAGGAACATGCCATTTATCCGCTGGTGATAAGCTGGTTCGTCGAGGGGCGTCTGCGCATGGTGGGCAACCACGCCTGGCTGGATGAACGACAGCTTCCCCCCCAGGGCTATGCCGCTGAAGAATAAGCACGTCTCGCCCCGGTCATTGCCGGGGCTACTTTCTCACTTCTCCCCGGTTATTTATCTGTGTTTTCCAGGCAAAGTGCGTTGTGGTTCCACCCCGCAGGCAATGGCGTCGGCCGCTGGTAATCAAACTCACGTAGCGTCAGGTCAGTCACGCCGTTGGCATACATCACCGGCAGCCCTCCCGGGTAAGGCTCAACCCCCCAGGCACGGCCGCTGTGCGGATTCAGACACCAGGCATTATCCATGCCCATGCCGGTTGGCGACTGCGGGTTACACGGCGGACGCACATCATAAAGCCCCTGCTCCGCCTGTGGATTAAGCTTCTGGTGGAGCTGGATGCCGTCAAAAAGAATGCGCTGGATCAGGCCCGCTGGTTCACTATGCAAATTAATCGCCCCTTCACACTCCCCGACCAGACCGCGAAACTGGATCCGAGTGATGGCGCCGGGGGCGATAGCCGGATCGCGATGGCGTGCGGAAAGAAAAACCGGATCCGCCTCCCCCCAGTGACAGGCTGGCGCGCTCACGCAAGCAAACGCTATGTTGCTGAAGATCATCCGCCGCAGCTGGCCGCCGTCGCGGGATAGCAAGCCGATCCCGCGATTGGAATCAAAGATGGTGCAGTTGCTGACCAGCACATCTTCAATATCCTGCCAGGTTTCCGTACCGACTTTTAAGGCGCAGCTTTTCGACCGCAGCGTACAGTTCACGATCGTAACCTGACGCAGCGGACGCTGAATATGCGCAGGCTTGGCCGTGGTTTTCAGACAGATAGCGTCATCGGCGGCGCTGAAATAGCAGTTGGCGATATGCACCTGCTGGCAGCTGTCGATATCCAGCGCGTCGGTATTGGCCATCGTCAAATCGTTATCCACGGTAATCCCGTTAATCGTCACGCCGATACACGAGACCAGATGTATGGTCCACATCGGCGCATGGCGCACGGTAATATTTTCCAGTCGCACGCCGCGGCAGTTCTCCAGCAAAATGATGCGCGGCCGCCGCTCGACGGGCTGGCGGTACCCCATGGCATCGACATCCCGGGAAAACCAGCCGTCGGCGCTACCGTAGATTTCACCGCCGCCACAGATACTCACATTTTGCGCATCGAGAGCATAAAGAAAGGCCCGGTGGGAGCACTCTGCCTGGCTCAGCGCGACCGCTTGGGTAAAATCATCGCCGTTTTCGCTGACGATCAGCTTGGCGCCCGGCGACAGCCACAGGCAGGTATTTGACCCTATCCGCAAGCCGCCGAGCGCGTACCTGCCGTGATCGACCACCAGCGTACCTCCTCCGGCCTCCGCCAGCTCGTCCAGCGCCTGTTGAAAGAGAGCGGTATCGGGAGTGACGCCATCCGCGTGGGGATGGCGCTGAGAAAGATGAATATTCATAGCGTATCCTGAAAATCAAACAGGCAGCTATCACACCATCTCCTGCCCGACCAGCGTAGGGGAGAAACTGCCCGCGGGGCAATATCTGCGCAGCATTTCACATTCACCAGGTCCGTCCGGGATAAAATGTGATGGATAACGCAAATCCTGCGCGGCCAACCGCGAAAAGCGTACTCTCCGCACAGTTCCCGCCCGCGGCCATCGCGTCAGCCGTGAGCCATATCACGGGATTTATTTCATTTCATCGCCATTTGGCAGGCTGCTCGCAGAACGGCGCAAAATCCCCGTATCCGGCATTTTCGCCCCCGCCCCCCCTCTTTTACTGTGCAACCTCGCTTTCCTTACCAAAGAGATACGCTTATGACGAGGACAGTAACCCCAACGCGAGAAGTCAAAACCCGCAATATCCTCTGCTGGGGGATGGGTGATATTTTCGGTAGCGGCGCGATGACCATTACCGGCCTGTGGCTGCTCTACTTCTATATTGAGGTCGCCGGGCTCTCCCCCGCCGCCGCCGCCTCCATTTTCGCCATCGCCAAAATCTGGGATGGGATCACCGATCCGGTGATGGGCTACATCACTGACAACATCCGCACCCGCTGGGGACGCCGGCGGATTTTCTTTATTCTCGGCGCGCCGATGTCGCTCTGTTTCGCCCTGATGTGGGTGAGCGGTTTCGGTTACGCCTGGTACCTCGGCACTTATTTACTTTTCAGCACCGTGTTTACGCTACTGATGGTGCCTTACGATACACTGCCGGCAGAAATGACCTCGCGCTACGATCTGCGCTCTAAGATGTCGGGCGCGAGGATGCTGTTCGCGCAGGCGACGGCCTTTCTCGCCGCGCTGATCCCCGGGCAAATCATGGCTCACGTCGCCGACCAATCGCAGGCATTTCTCTATATCGGCATCGTCTTCGCCCTGCTCTTCGCCCTGCCGTGGATTTTTGTCTGGCGCGGCACCTGGGAGCGCGACGCTCTTCCGCCACCGCGGGCCCGCCAGGGGTTGCTTAAAACCCTGGGGTCGTTATACCGGGAGATGGCTTCAACGTTTCATCTGCGCACTTTCCGCATTCATATCATGATGTACGTCGGCGGCGCGGTGGCGTTGGATATTTTCGGCTCGCTGTTTATGCATTACATGACCTATGTATTGCGCGTCGGGACCTCCCTGGCATCGCAGGCGATGAGCCTGATGACGCTGTTTCAGTTCTTCGCCATCCCGTTCTTCACCTGGCTGTGCATTCGCGTTGGCAACGGCAATGCCTATAAGCTGGCCATTGCGCTGATCCTCTGCGCTTTGCTGTGGTTCAGCCAGCTTAGCGCCGGCTTTAGCCATCTCTCCTGGCTGCTGCTCGGCGGTGCGGTGGTAATGGGCGTCGCCCGCGGGGGAACCTATCTCATTCCGTGGAACGTCTATAACTTTCTGCCGGATGTCGATGAGGCCTATACCGGCGTGCGCCGCGAGGGAATTTACGCCGGCGTGATGATGCTGACGCGCAAGTTCTCCCAGGCGCTGGCGCTGTTTATCGTCGGACTGGCGCTGGAGGCGTTTGGCTTCACCAAGGGCGCTGAAGCGCAGAACGCCGCCGCCCTTAACGGCATCTGGTGGGTTTTCCTGGTGGGCCCCGGCCTGCTGGCGATCCTGGCCATGTATGGCGCATTTCGTTTCCGCTTAAGCCAGCCGCGCCATCAAATTCTGATTAACGAGCTGGAGCGCCTGCGCGCTGGCGGCCATCCGCAGGATGCCAGCCCGCAGACGCGAGAAACTATTGAACTACTAACCGGTCATCCGCACCGCAATGCCCGCTGGCAACACGCCGTCTTACCGCAAGGGAGTGATTATGTCGCAGAAAAGCAACCGTCCTGAACTCCTTCAGCGTATTGAAGCGCTGATCGATAACCTAACCGCCATTAACGATAAGAGCGGCCAGTATCTGCAGCGGCTGGCCGATGGCCGGGTCATTGATACGAAAGGCTGGGAGGGCTGGGAATGGACGCACGGCATCGGTCTGTTCGGACTGTTTCGCTATCAGCAGTTGACCGGTTCCCCCCGCGCCCGTCAGCTGATTGACGACTGGTTCAGCGCCCGCTTCGCCGAGGGAACGCCGGAGAAAAACATCAATACGGCTTGTCCGTTCTTAACGCTGGCGCTGCGCTACCAGCAGGCGCCGCGCAGCGACTGGCGCGCCTACCTCGACTGCTGGGGCGAAGCCATCTATCGCCAGATGCCACGCACCGATGAAGGCTGTCTGCAGCATGTCACCTATGAGAGCGCGCATCAGCAACAAATCTGGGACGATACGCTGATGATGGCGGTATTGCCTCTGGCCATACTGGGCAAAATGTTTGATAAACCGCGCTGGGTGGAAGAGGCCATCTACCAGTTTTTACAGCATCTGCACTATCTCAGCGACCGCCAGAGCGGCCTGTGGTATCACGGCTGGCATTTCGCCGGCCGACACCACTTCGCCGGCGCTCTGTGGGCCCGAGGCAACAGCTGGATAACCCTGGCGATCCCGGAGCTGCTGGAGATGCTCGATCTCGACGAGCATGATGCTGTTTACCGGCAATTGCAAAATACCCTGCAGATACAGGTCGCCGCGCTTGCCCGCTGCCAGAGTGACAACGGTTTGTGGCCAACGCTGCTCAACGACCCCGACAGCTATCTGGAAGCCTCGGCGACCGCCGGGTTTGCCGCCGGCATCTTCAAAGCGATACGCCTCGGCTATCTGGAAGCGGATTATCTGCCGGTGGCCGAGCGCGCGTGCGAGGGAATTATCGACCATATTTCACCACAGGGTGAACTGTTGCAGGTGTCGTTCGGCACCGCGATGGGCCACGACCTTGATCACTATCGTCACATCCCGCTCACCGCCATGCCCTATGGCCAGGCGATGGCGATGCTGTGCCTGGTGGAAGCCCTGCATCGCACGCTGTAAAAGCGTTACCTGAGCGCCGTCAGTTCGGTGCTCAGGCTATCCGCCAGGCTACGCACCCGTCCGGGATCGAACATGACGTAGAACGCCGGCGAGGCGTCGCTCATCTGCTGGCAGAGCGTTTCCATCTCAGACGCGCAACGGTACAGCGCCTGCACATTGATATGGCAGATCTCCCGCATGCTCCAGCTGTTCTCCACCTCGCGGGCGAAATGCAGCGTAAAAAAGGCCTTTTGCGCATGGGTAAACAGCTGGCAATAGAGCGCCAGCCCCTGCCACTCTTCACGCCACTGCCGCTCCAGCGCGGCAGGAAACTCCGCCGTGTGGGCAAACGCCAACGCCTCTTCCCCCAGGCGCTGCGCGCCGCTGGCCACCTCATCCTTTTCCTGCGCGATTTGCGTCAGATTGCTCATCGACTTCTGCGGGTCGTCGCGGGTGAAATGAATATCCTGCGCCGACCCCGGCAGCCAGTGGCTACGCGCCAGCTGACCGTACAGGCTCCACACCGCCTGCCCGTAGCTTTCCGGCAGCTGGCTGTGGCGATGGAAGACGTGGTCGCGCACGTAGATCGCCTGGTAGAGCGTTTGCGCTCCCTGCTCGAGAAGCTGCCGGAACTGCTGCGCCACGTCGTCAGGCGGACACCAGCCGTAGCGCTGCGCCAGCCACTGGTCGAGCAACTGCTGCTGGTTTTTCGCCATCCCGTCCCCCAGCAGCTGGCTGCAGGCGAACAGGTTGCATTCGCTTAAGGTATCGGGGATCCAGTGGTTATCAATACTTTCCCAGCTGGCTTTACAGATAGCGCCGGTGATACGCGGATTCCGGCTTTGGCACCACAGCAGCCGCCCCTGCAGTTCATCGATACGCAGATACGGCATAACTCCCCAACCAACTTCCTCCCCGGCCAGATCGATATCAACCCACACATCCCGCGTCTGCACCGCCAGCAGCGCCGGGTTATTGGGAAAGGCTGGCCAGAAGCGTTCCGGGGTCAGTTTAATCGATACCGATACCGTCGGCGGCAGCGGTTCAATAGCGTCCAGCACGGTACTGAGATCGTCGTTGCTTGCCGGGAAGACGCGTATTACCAGATGTTTGTTTTGCGCCGCGACGGCCTGGCTCAAGGCGCCAAAACAGCGGCGATACAGCACGAAGCTCTGCGCCGGCTGGCGCCCTTCCCCCGCCTCGCGACGCTGCCTATCCCACTGCGGGCGGGAGATCGGCAACAAGCCGTCAGTGCTGGAAAGGGCGATAATCAAGCCGGTGAGCGCCGGTACGCCCTCGCAGACGGCGCGGACTTTGTCGGTCAACCAACGGCTCCAGAAATCCACATCAAAACGCACACCGCCCGGGTTATCCAGCAGTTCCGGATGCGCTAACAACAGCTCCGTCGGGAAACTGAGCTCTTTCGCCTGCAGATAAAAGCGCAGCCCCAGTTCCCGACAGCGCAGCGCCAGGCGGTTGAGATAGATACAGCGCGCTCGCTGCTGGCTCGACAACCGGTCGTTATAGTCAAACGGCGTGTAGCCCTGCGGCGATACCAGCTTGCCGAACAGCTCCGCCTGGCCGATCACCACGGTATTAAAACCATGTTTTATGGCATATTCCATTAAGCGACAAGCTGACGGCCAGTGCCAGATATCCTGATTATTGAGCTCCAGCGCCCGCGTTTCCCACATCGTTTCGCCCCCCATTTACTCATGATTGAACATAACGTAAGCAAACAAACGCGTCCGCTTTTTCCCGACATCAGGTTGAAAGAAAACTGTCATATTGCTTTGACATAGTTGGACATTCAATGGCAATGCTCGCCATAATGAAACAAGCGACATCAATGATCCGGAGTGTGAGTTGTAATGGGCCAGGAAAAGCTATACATCGAAAAAGAACTCAGCTGGTTATCTTTTAACGAACGCGTGCTGCAGGAAGCGGCGGACAAAAGTAACCCGCTGATTGAGCGCATGCGCTTCTTAGGGATCTACTCCAACAACCTTGATGAGTTTTACAAAGTGCGCTTCGCTGAGCTTAAGCGCCGGATTATTATCAGTGAAGAACAAGGCAGTACCGCCCATTCTCGCCACCTGTTAGGCAAAATCCAGGCCCGCGTTCTGAAGGCCGATCAGGAATTCGATAGTCTGTATAACGAACTGCTGCTGGAGATGGCGCGCAACCAGATCTTCCTGATCAACGAGCGCCAGCTGTCCGTCAATCAGCAGGCCTGGCTGCGCAACTACTTTAAACAGTATTTGCGGCAGCATATCTCGCCGATCCTGATTAACCGCGAAACGGACCTCGTGCAGTTCCTGAAAGATGATTACACCTATCTGGCGGTGGAGATTATCCGCGGGGAGAACATCAACTATGCCCTGCTGGAAATTCCGTCGGATAAGGTCCCGCGCTTCGTAAACCTGCCGCCGGAAGCGCCTCGCCGCCGTAAACCAATGATCCTGCTGGATAACATTCTGCGCTATTGCCTGGACGACATCTTTAAAGGCTTCTTTGATTACGATGCGCTGAACGCCTACTCGATGAAAATGACCCGTGACGCCGAGTACGATCTGGTGCATGAGATGGAGTCGAGCCTGATGGAGCTGATGTCCTCCAGCCTGAAACAGCGCCTGACCGCCGAGCCGGTTCGCTTCGTCTACCAGCGCGATATGCCGGACGCGATGGTCGAAATGCTGCGCGATAAGCTCTCCATCTCCAACTATGACTCAATGCTGCCGGGCGGCCGCTATCACAACTTCAAAGACTTTATCGGCTTCCCGAACGTGGGTAAGGCCAATCTGGTCAATAAACCTATGCCGCGCCTGCGTCATCTGTGGTTTGATAAATTCCGCAACGGCTTCGACGCCATTCGCGAACGCGATGTGCTGCTCTACTACCCCTATCATACTTTTGAGCATGTGCTGGAGCTGCTGCGTCAGGCCTCGTTCGACCCCAGCGTACTGGCGATCAAAATCAACATCTACCGCGTGGCCAAGGATTCGCGCATCATCGACGCGATGATCCACGCCGCCCACAACGGTAAAAAAGTCACCGTAGTGGTGGAGCTGCAGGCGCGTTTTGACGAAGAGGCCAACATTCACTGGGCGAAACGCCTGACGGAAGCGGGCGTCCACGTTATCTTCTCCGCGCCGGGCCTGAAAATCCACGCCAAGCTGTTCCTGATCTCGCGTAAAGAAGGCGATGAGGTCGTGCGCTACGCCCACATCGGCACCGGTAACTTCAACGAGAAGACCGCGCGGATCTATACCGACTATTCGCTGTTAACCGCCGATGCGCGCATTACCAATGAAGTTCGCCGGGTGTTTAACTTTATTGAAAACCCCTACCGCCCGGTCAGCTTCGATTACCTGCTGGTGTCGCCGCAGAACTCGCGTCGTCTGCTGTATGAGATGATCGACCGCGAGATCGCCAATGCGCAGAACGGGCAACCGTCCGGTATTACCCTGAAGCTGAACAACCTGGTGGATAAAGGACTGGTAGACAGACTGTATGCCGCCTCCAGCTCCGGCGTGCCGGTCAACCTGTTAATCCGCGGCATGTGCTCGCTGATCCCCGGTCTGGAAGGCATCAGCGAAAATATTCGCGTCATCAGCATTGTGGACCGCTTCCTCGAGCATGACCGGGTCTATTGTTTTGAAAACGGTGGCGATAAGCAGGTCTGGCTCTCCTCTGCCGACTGGATGACGCGTAATATCGATTATCGTATCGAAGTTGCCGCCCCGCTGCTCGACCCGCGCCTGAAACAGCGGGTGCTGGATATTTTTGATATCTTGTTCAACGATACGGTAAAAGCGCGCTATCTTGATAAAGAACTGAGTAATCGCTATGTGCCGCGCGGCAATCGCCGTAAAGTGCGCGCTCAGATGGCGATTTACGATTATCTCAAATCACTCGAACAACCCGACTAACCTATGCCAATAAACGAAAAAACCCCTCGGCCGCAGGAGTTCGC
The DNA here is from genome assembly GCF_046602535.1 of Klebsiella sp. 1SOBk10mer. Taxonomy (NCBI): domain Bacteria; kingdom Pseudomonadati; phylum Pseudomonadota; class Gammaproteobacteria; order Enterobacterales; family Enterobacteriaceae; genus Klebsiella; species Klebsiella sp. 1SOBk10mer. Next base: position 87,631 of record NZ_JBKIUP010000001.1, on the reverse strand, counting down.
TGCGGTTGACCTTGGTTCGAACAGTTTTCATATGGTGATCGCCCGTGTCGTCGACGGCGCCATGCAGATCATCGGACGCCTGAAACAGCGCGTACATCTGGCCGATGGCCTCGATGAAAACTCGGTGTTGAGCGAAGAAGCCATGACCCGCGGGCTGAACTGCCTGTCGCTGTTTGCCGAACGCCTGCAGGGGTTCTCCCCTTCCAGCGTCTGCATCGTCGGGACGCATACGCTGCGCCAGGCGACCAATGCGGCAGAGTTTCTTAAACGCGCGGAAAAAGTGATCCCCTACCCGATCGAGATCATCTCCGGTAATGAAGAAGCGCGCCTGATTTTTATGGGCGTGGAGCACACGCAGCCGGAGCGCGGCCGTAAGCTGGTGATTGATATCGGCGGCGGTTCGACCGAGCTGGTCATCGGTGAAGATTTTGAGCCCCGGCTGGTGGAAAGCCGTCGCATGGGCTGCGTGAGTTTCTCCCAGGCCTACTTCCCCGGCGGGACCATCAATAAAGAAAATTTCCAGCGCGCTCGCCTGGCGGCGGTGCAAAAACTGGAAACCCTGGCCTGGCAGTTCCGTATTCAGGGCTGGACCGTGGCGCTGGGCGCCTCCGGTACCATTAAGGCCGCCCAGGAAGTGCTGGTGGCTATGGGCGAGAAGGACGGGTTTATTACGCCGGAGCGCCTCGAAATGCTGGTCAGTGAACTGCTGAAGCATAAAAACTTCGACGCGCTCAGCCTGCCCGGCCTCTCGGAAGATCGTAAAGCGGTCTTTGCCCCGGGGCTGGCCATTCTGTGCGGCGTATTTGACGCGCTAGCCATTAAAGAGCTTCGTCTGTCTGATGGCGCGCTGCGTGAAGGCGTGCTGTACGAAATGGAAGGCCGCTTCCGCCACCAGGATATTCGTAGCCGTACGGCGCAGAGTCTGGCGAATCAGTACAACATCGATCGCGAACAGGCGCGCCGGGTGCTGGAAACCACCACCCTTATGCTGGAGCAGTGGCAAGAGCAGAATCCCAAGCTGGCCAATCCGCACCTGGCGGCGCTGTTGAAGTGGGCGGTGATGCTCCATGAGGTGGGCCTGAATATTAACCACAGCGGCATGCACCGCCACTCGGCCTATATTCTGCAGAACAGCGACCTGCCGGGCTTCAACCAGGAGCAGCAGATGCTGATGGCCACCCTGGTGCGCTATCATCGCAAAGCGATAAAACTCGACGATCTGCCGCGCTTTACGCTGTTCAGGAAAAAGCAGTTTCTGCCGCTGATCCAGCTGCTGCGCCTCGGCGTGCTGCTGAACAACCAGCGTCAGGCCACCACCACGCCGCCGACGCTACGGCTGCAGACGGAAGCTCACCACTGGACGCTGACCTTCCCGCACAACTGGTTTAGCCAGAATGCGCTGGTGCTGCTGGATCTGGAAAAAGAGCAGCAGTACTGGGAAGGTGTGCCGGAGTGGCTGCTGAAAATTGCGGAAGAAGAGCCAGACGCCTGATCGCCTCTATGGATATCATGCGAGCCGGGCCATCGCGCCCGGCTTTTTTACAGCTTCAGGCGCTCATCCCCTCCGCCAGCTGCGTCAGAGGCACCGGGACGCCAATATCATAGCCCTGCATATAATCGATCCCCAGCGCGATGACCGCCTGGCGTATCTCCGGCGATTCAACATATTCGGCCACCACCTGCATGTTCTTCATCCGCGCCAGACGACAGATTGAATCCACCACCTGGTAATCAAGACTGCTGGCGAGCAGATTGCGAATAAAGCTGCCGTCTATTTTAAGAATATCGACGTTCATCGTTTTTAACCGCGCATAGCTGGCGTAGCCGGTACCAAAATCATCGATAGCTACCCGGCAGCCCAGTGCCCGCAGGTGCTCTAATGTCTGGCAAACTAGCTCGGGGTTGCTGAGCGCATAGTTTTCGGTCAGCTCGAAAATAATCTGCCATGGCTCAATGTTGTAGGCCTGCAGCAGGTTTTCGACCTCCTCGGGAAACTGACTGCGGCTCAACGAGACCGGAGAGAGGTTGATCGCCAGCCGCAGACCGGGCAGCGCCCGCCGGTTGGCATCCATAAAGGCCAGGGTATGCTCAATGACCCACTGATCCACGCGCGTGGACAGCCCAAACTCGTGCGCCACCGGCAGGAACTCGTTGGGCCCCGTCAGTTCGCCCGACTCGCCTTTCATCCTCAACAACACTTCATGGTAATTGTCGCCGCGAATGCCCTGGATAGGCTGCGCCATCAGGACAAAATAGTCTTGCTCCAGCGCCTTGAGGATGCGGTTCATCATCGCCACTTTGTCTTTCAGATCCTGCTGGACATGCCCGGCGCCGCGGCGCTGCAAATTCTCCGGATGGCCACTGGCCAGCGACATGTCGGCAATCGTGTTCAGCTCGCCAAGCAGCAAATACAGATGCTTCACCGGCGAGCGGACGTTGCAATAGCTCATGCCGATCCGCGGCTGCAGGGGGACCCCGTCCCAGTGAAAACGGAACTGTCGCAAGGAGCGCTCAATTAAGTGAATGCGCGCCTGGTGCCCTTCGCTGTTGAGACGAAACACTAAATCGTGACCGGCAAGATGATATACCGCTTCGTTCGGCTCCAGCAGCGCACGCAGGTGATTCGCCAGCATTTGCTTATACTGAATACGCAACAGCACCCCGTAGTGGCGGCCCAGCAGTTCAAGCTCAGGAATACGCAAAAAACAGAGCGTCGACCAGCTCGCGCCGTTCAGCGCCCGGCTCAGCGCCCGCAGATTCGGCATATGTACTACCGGGTCGAGGAAGGCCATCTGTCGGACGCGGGCGTAGATCAGCCGCTGCTGTGTTGCCAGCATCGCCGTATAGGCGACAATAAACGAGAACACCAGGTAGCTTGACGAGGTGATCGCCAGCTGAGTGTTATAACTTGGATAAATAGGTAAATAACGGTAATGAAAATGGATCACGGCGATCAGTACCGGCGTCCATATCAGCGAGATAAAGCGATAGCCAAAACGCATCGCCCCCCACAGCATCACCGGCATCAATAAGGATAATGTATAATTTGTACTAAATATGGTGCTGGTATCATTAAGCGGCATCAATAATAGCCCCAGCAACAGGGTTAATATCGCCGCCCAACTGATGATTTCAATTTTCTTTATTTTTGGATCAATTTGTAAGCGAACCTGAGAAATATACCCGCGCAAATAAAAAGGGTTACGAATTACCCGCAGTAGTAAATAACATAACGGTACGCCGGTCAGGCACCCCACCATCAGCGCCTGAAAGGTGATTAACGACCGCAAACTAAACGGCGAGACGCCGGTCATATCCGTTGTGCGCGGATGTAGCCCCAGATACTCGGCGATCTGCGACAAAATCAGAAAAATGACCGAAGGGAGCAGCATTTGCCAGAACAGACGATGCGGCATCAGCCTGACGTTACCGTGCGATACCTGCTGCCGTTGGGGAACAAAGATGCGATATCCGCCCCAGCAAAGCACGCAGGGGATCAGGAAATGGAACAGTACGCCAACGGCCTGCTCCGGCGTCATGCCCCGGGCCAGCGTTAGCAGCAGACCAACGATAATTCCGGGGATCGCCGCCCAGCCGAAAAACATCATCAGGCTGAGCACCAGCGCCAGGGGAAGATAATAAAGATAAACCATATGCCCATTCAGCATGGTATATGTATTCATCCCTCTGGCAAGGGGTAATAATAACACAGGCAGGAGAAGCGGTAAGGCCCACCATTTGTCGCGATATTGTTGATAGTATTTTAATAAATTCATAGGTGCTCTACAGAGAGCCTCTGCTCCTGCGAGGCATATTCAGGCAGGCATCCAACCACCCCATGCTGACCGCATAAGTAATAACGATACGGTAACGTCCGCTGATTTTAGTGGTGAAGAGAATGAGGCTGTTGATGTAAATCAACAAATGCTGACACCAACATTAATAAAACTTATTTTTTCAGCTTTTCGTGGCTAATAAAGAGAGCATGTAAATACGAGGATTATCTTATATAACATTAATTAATGTTTTCACTGCCGCACTTTTACATCTGCATCAATTGACCCCACCTCGTTCCTGTGCCTTAATACCCCCATCGCCCATCTTCGGGTATACTTCAAGGAACCTTTTGTGAGTCAGGCACCCAGTATGCGTAAACGACATCGATTTAACCGTCGCATGACCCGTATCGTACTGCTTATCAGCTTTCTCTTCTTCTTTGGACGCTTTGTCTACTCCTCCATCGGCGCCTGGTATCATCACCAGGATAAAAAAGCGTCGCAGGAGTCAACGCTCACCGTCGAGCCCTCCGCCCGCGAGTAACCCGTTGATCCTGATGCCGGATACGCCACTATCCGCAGGTAGAGACGCCCGTTTCCGAGGCACTATCCCTGACGAGGCATGTTTTGCCGCTGACGATTTATAAGCGCACGGCCTGCAGCAGACGCAGCATTTCCGCCATTCCTTTGGTAATCACTTTATCCTGACGCATGACAACCGCCAGCTGACGGTACAGCGACGGGGCCAGAGAATGTACCGTTAAGCCATAGCGATCCTCCGCCTGCTCTACCGCCATGCGGGGCACAATACTGTAGCCCAGCCCGGCCCGCACCATGCGTTTGATCGCCTCGATGCTCCCCAGCTGCATCACCGGCGTGACCGCCAGGCCCGCCGAACGGAACCAGCGGTCAATCAGATCCCGCGTGCCGCTGCCCGCCTCGAAGGCAATGAGCGGCAGCGCCTGCAGCTCCTCAGGGGTACACACCGCCGGGATCCCCGCCTCGTGGCTGGGATGGATGACCACGAACTCCTCGTCCACCACGGCGGTCACCGCCAGACTGCGTCCCTGAACGGGCAGCGTGACCAGCCCAAGATCGAGCCGGTTTTCCTCCACCGCCCGGACGATATCCAGCGTGTTGCCGGTGGTTACCCCCACCGTCAGCAGCGGGTGCTGCTGACGAAGATGCTGCAGCAGCGGCGGAAGAAGATGAATGCAGGCCGTCGCGCCGGTCCCCAGCGTCAACGAGCCATTAACTTCCTGGCTAAATGCGCTGACCGACTGCACCGCGCTATTCACCGCCCGATCGATCTGCTCGCCGTGGGCCAGCAGCGCCATTCCCGCCGTCGTCGCCTTGATCCCGCGCCCGGTGCGCTCCAGCAGTCGGGTCTGTAAAAATTGCTCCAGCTGACGCACCTGCAGGCTGACGGCAGGCTGGGAGATCCCCAGCGCGTCGGCGGCGGCTGAGAAGCTGCCGCGCTGTACGACCAGCCGGAAGGTCGCCAGGTTTCCCAGGTTCAGTGTTGTCATGCAAAGTTTCTCTTATACCGCGCATAAGGTGGCCGCTCTGCCAGAACAATAGCCTGCCGGGTATGCTCAGGACAACTCTCTTAACGGAATGAAAAACCATGGGAACACCGGCTATTCCCCGACGCCTCGCCTTCACCGCGGGCGCTCAGCAACTGATCAACTGGGGTATCTCTTTTTATATGCCCGGCACCTTTGCCGGAGCTATCGCCGCCGACAAGGGATGGAGCTCGCCGCAGATCTATCTTGGCCTGACGCTTGCGATGCTGATCATGGCGGCGGTCTCCCCGCTGGTCGCCAGGCTGCTGGCTCGCTTTGGCGGACGACTGGTGGTCACCAGCGGAACCTTACTGATAGCCGCCAGTTGCGCGATGATGGCCTGGAGCCCTTCGCTGGTCGGCTGGTACGGCGCCTGGCTGCTGACCGGCGTCGGCATGCGGCTGTCGTTGTATGATGCCCTGTTCGCCGCGGTAGTGAACCTTTACGGCCAGCAGGCGCGGAAAACCATCTCTCAAATCACCCTCGCCGGCGGTCTGGCCTCTGCCCTCTTCTGGCCGCTGGGGGAGGCTTTACTCACCGTGATGTCCTGGCAGGATGCCCTGCGGGTCTATGCGCTGTTTGGCCTGCTGAGCGCATGGCTGAGTTATCAGCTGCCTCGTCAGCGGCTCGGCTCATCGACGAAAGCGAAAGCCCCAACAGCGGATGGCGATCGGCGTAACGGCATACGTTATGCGCTCTTTATTGCGCTGATCACCTTCATCTCCACCGGCACCTCCACCCATCTGCCGGAGTTTATCAGCCACTTTGGCCTGCCGGTTGCCACCGGAATGCTGTGGGGATTTGGCCAGACCGGCGCCCGGCTGGGGGAAGTGCTGGCCGGTCGACGCATCACCCCGCTCGCGCTGACGCGTTTTACCGCGCTCGCCATGCCGCTCTGTTTTCTCCTTGGTGTCAGCAGCACGGCGTATGCCGGGTGCGCAGCCGGGTTTGTGCTCGGCTATGGCGCGATAAATGGGCTGGTGACGATTGTGAAAGCGACGCTGCCGCTGGCGCTGTTTAGCGCAGAAAGCTACGCCAGCCGCACGGGTCTCCTGCTGATCCCCGGGCAACTGATGGCGGCGGCCGCCCCCTTTACCTATGCATGGCTGAACCATCGGCTGGGTATCGTGGGTGGAATGTGGATTTCCACCGGGTTAACGCTGATCGTTGCCGGACTGGCGCTGGCGATGGCGCGATCGGTGGGTAAAACAGAGCCGGACAAGCGTCCAGCCCTCTGCCCGGGGGCAAAACGTGGGCCGGCTGAACATCTGCCGGAACCATAAACGGGTACATTCACCGGGGACACAGGAAACCACCCAGTGATGGATAGCGGTGAGGGATGACGGGATTGAGGCTGGGCATAAATTAAAAAACCCTCTGTAACAACAGAGGGTTTCATTTTATTCAACTAACGCCGGGGATTATTCCCACTCGATCGTTGCTGGCGGCTTACCGCTGATGTCATACACCACGCGGGAGATACCGTTCACTTCATTGATAATGCGGTTAGAGACGCGGCCGAGGAAATCATACGGCAGGTGCGCCCAGTGCGCGGTCATGAAGTCGATGGTTTCCACCGCACGCAGGGAAACCACCCAGTCGTATTTACGGCCATCGCCCATCACGCCGACGGAGCGAACCGGCAGGAATACAGTGAACGCCTGGCTCACTTTGTTGTACAGGTCAGCTTTGTGCAGCTCTTCGATGAAGATAGCGTCCGCGCGACGCAGCAGGTCGCAGTACTCTTTCTTCACTTCGCCCAGCACGCGCACGCCGAGGCCCGGGCCCGGGAACGGATGACGGTAGAGCATATCGTACGGCAGACCCAGCTCCAGACCGATCTTGCGCACTTCGTCTTTGAACAGCTCACGCAGCGGCTCAACCAGCCCCATCTTCATCTCTTTCGGCAGGCCGCCCACGTTGTGGTGAGATTTGATGACGTGCGCTTTACCGGTGGCGGAAGCGGCAGATTCGATAACGTCAGGATAGATGGTGCCCTGCGCCAGCCATTTGACGTCGTCCAGCTTCAGCGCTTCTTCGTCGAACACTTCCACGAAGACGCGGCCGATGATCTTACGTTTCGCTTCCGGATCGCTTTCACCTGCCAGCGCGTCGAGGAAGCGCTGCTCGCCTTCCACGTGAACGATGTTCAGGCCAAAGTGGTCGCCAAACATCTCCATCACCTGCTGGGCTTCGTTCAGACGCAGGAGACCGTTATCCACGAATACGCAGGTCAGGTTTTTGCCGATGGCGCGGTGCAGCAGCATCGCGGTCACCGAAGAGTCCACGCCGCCGGAGAGGCCGAGGATTACTTTGTCATCGCCAACCTGCTGGCGAATACGCTCAACGGCGTCGTCGATGATTTTCGCCGGGGTCCACAGCGCTTCGCACTGGCAGATGTCGCGCACGAAGCGCTCCAGCATACGCATACCCTGACGGGTGTGGGTCACTTCCGGGTGGAACTGCACGCCGTAGAAGCGTTTTTCTTCGTTGGCCATAATGGCGAACGGGCAGTTGTCGGTGCTGGCGACGGTGACGAAGTCAGACGGGATGGCGGTGACTTTGTCGCCGTGGCTCATCCACACGTCCAGCAATGGTTTGCCGTCCGCGGTCAGGGAGTCTTCGATACCGCGCACCAGCGCGCTGTCGTTAACCACTTCAACCTGCGCGTAGCCAAACTCACGCTCGTTAGAGCCTTCTACATGGCCGCCCAACTGCATCGCCATGGTCTGCATACCGTAGCAGACGCCAAATACCGGCACGCCGGCTTCGAACACATACTGCGGCGCGCGCGGGCTGTTCTCTTCGGTGGTGCTTTCCGGGCCGCCGGAAAGAATGATGCCGCTTGGATTAAATTCGCGGATCTGTGCTTCCGTGACATCCCATGCCCACAGCTCACAGTAGACGCCCAGTTCACGCACGCGACGCGCCACCAGCTGAGTATACTGTGACCCGAAGTCGAGAATGAGAATGCGATGTTTATGAATGTTTTCCGTCATTGACGCTAATTCCGAGGCAAGTGAAACAGAGTAAATAAATCGCCCGACGCAAGGTCGGGCGAAGAAATCAGGAGCCCAGGCGGTAGTTCGGGGACTCTTTGGTGATGGTCACGTCGTGAACGTGGCTTTCCTGGATGCCCGCACCGCTGATGCGTACGAATTCAGCTTTGGTACGCAGCAGGTCAATGGTACCACAGCCGGTCAGACCCATACAGGAGCGCAGGCCGCCCATCTGCTGGTGAATGATCTCTTTCAGGCGGCCTTTATAGGCCACGCGGCCTTCGATACCTTCCGGCACCAGTTTGTCAGCGGCGTTATCGCTCTGGAAGTAGCGGTCAGAGGAGCCTTTCGACATCGCGCCGAGGGAACCCATCCCGCGATAGGATTTGTAAGAGCGCCCCTGATAGAGTTCGATTTCGCCCGGGGATTCTTCGGTACCGGCCAGCATGGAGCCGACCATCACTGCCGCCGCACCGGCCGCGATCGCTTTGGCGATGTCGCCGGAGAAACGGATACCGCCGTCGGCGATAACCGGAATTCCGGTGCCTTCCAGCGCTTCCACCGCGTCGGAAACGGCGGTGATCTGCGGCACGCCTACGCCGGTCACGATACGGGTAGTACAGATGGAGCCCGGGCCAATGCCTACTTTCACCGCACTGCAGCCGGCTTCCGCCAGCGCGCGCGCGCCTGCGCCAGTGGCGACGTTGCCGCCGATGATCTGCAGGTCTGGGTATTTCGCACGTGTTTCACGAATACGTTGCAGAACGCCTTCGGAGTGGCCGTGAGAGGAGTCAATCAGCAGGACGTCAACGCCCGCTGCCACCAGCGCGTCAACGCGCTCTTCGTTGCCCGCGCCGGCGCCAACCGCAGCGCCTACGCGCAGACGGCCCTGCTCATCTTTACAGGCGTTCGGTTTACGTTCCGCTTTCTGGAAGTCTTTTACGGTGATCATCCCGCGCAGGTGGAAGCTCTCATCCACAACCAGCGCTTTCTCAACGCGTTTTTCGTGCATCTTAGCGAAGACCACTTCACGGCTTTCGCCTTCACGCACGGTGACCAGACGCTCTTTCGGGGTCATATAGACGCTGACCGGCTGGTTCAGATCGGTAACGAAACGCACGTCGCGGCCGGTGATGATGCCGACCAGCTCGTTCTCTTCGGTAACCACCGGGTAGCCGGCGAAGCCGTTACGCTCGGTCAGCTCTTTCACTTCACGCAGGGTGGTGGTCGGCAGAACGGTCTGCGGGTCGGTGACCACGCCGGACTCATGTTTCTTCACGCGGCGAACTTCTTCCGCCTGGCGCTCGATGGACATGTTTTTGTGAATAAAGCCGATGCCGCCTTCCTGTGCCAGGGCAATAGCCAGACGCGCTTCCGTTACGGTATCCATGGCTGCGGAGAGCATAGGAATATTCAGACGAATGGTTTTCGTCAGCTGAGTGCTGAGATCGGCTGTATTCGGCAGAACGGTAGAATGAGCGGGAACGAGGAGGACGTCGTCAAACGTCAGGGCTTCTTTAGCGATACGTAGCATGGGCAATATCTCGACCAGGGTGGATAAATATTGCCGTGGCATTATACAGAGCGTAACCGATTGCATCTACCCTTTTTTGCAAATAATACTTGCCATCCCCTCTGAGCGCGTTACTATCGACTGAATAACCTGCTGATTTAAAGTTTGATCTTGCTCACATGTTACCCTCTCAATCCCCCGCAATTTTTACCGTAAGCCGCCTCAATCAGACGGTGCGTCTGCTGCTTGAGCGCGAAATGGGCCAGGTTTGGATCAGCGGCGAGATCTCTAACTTCAGCCAGCCTTCTTCCGGCCACTGGTACTTCACCTTAAAAGACGATAACGCCCAGGTGCGCTGCGCGATGTTCCGCAACAGCAACCGCCGGGTCACGTTCCGCCCGCAGCACGGGCAGCAGGTGCTGGTTCGCGCCAACATCACCCTGTATGAGCCGCGCGGCGACTACCAGATTATCGTTGAAAGCATGCAGCCCGCCGGCGAAGGGTTGCTGCAGCAGAAGTATGAGCAGCTGAAAACGCAGTTAACCGCGGAAGGGCTGTTCGATCAAAAACATAAGCAGGCGCTCCCCTCCCCCGCCCGCTGCGTCGGGGTCATCACCTCGAAAACCGGTGCCGCGTTGCACGATATTCTTCATGTCCTCAGGCGCCGCGACCCCGGGCTGCCGGTGATCGTCTACCCGACCGCGGTTCAGGGTGACGATGCTCCCGGGCAGATTGTGCGCGCCATCGCGCTGGCCAACGCGCGCCGGGAGTGTGACGTGCTGATTGTCGGACGCGGCGGCGGTTCGCTGGAGGATCTGTGGAGTTTTAACGATGAGCGGGTGGCGCGAGCTATCTTCGCCAGCCAGATCCCTATCGTCAGCGCCGTTGGCCATGAAACCGACGTCACTATCGCTGATTTTGTTGCCGACCTGCGCGCGCCGACCCCTTCTGCCGCCGCAGAGATCGTCAGCCGCAATCAGCAGGAGCTGCTGCGCCAGCTGCAGGCCGGGCAGCAGCGGCTGGAGATGGCGATGGACTATTTCCTCGCCAGTCGCCAGCGCCGTTTTACCCAGTTGTTCCATCGTCTGCAGCAGCAGCACCCGCAGCTGCGGCTGGCCCGCCAGCAGACCGCTCTGGAACGCCTGCGCCAGCGGATGCGCATCGCCGTGGAATCGCAGCTTAAACGCGCCGATCAGCGGCAAAAGCGTACTGTTCAGCGCCTGAATCACTACAACCCGCAGCCGCGCATCCACCGGGCGCAATCGCGCCTACAGCAGCTGGAATACCGGCTGGCGGAAACGATGCGTGGCCGCCTCAGCGAGCGGCGTGAACGGTTTGGTCACGCGGTGACCCATCTGGAGGCGGTGAGTCCCTTAGCCACCCTGGCGCGCGGCTATAGCGTCACTTCGGTGAGCGACGGCACGGTACTAAAGCAGACAAAACAGGTCAAAACCGGCGATCTGCTCACCACCCGCCTGAAAGACGGCTGGGTCGAAAGCGAAGTGAGGCAGATTGCGCCGGTGAAAAAAACGCGGGCCAGAAAGCCATCGCCGCCTAAACCAGCGGAATAAATTCCACCCGTTTTTTTGAGATCAGGCCGTGCCCGTGCTGGCAAAAGTAATCCACCGCGCCGCACGCTTTCAGCACCTCCAGCGGCTGGTGGCATTCCGGGCAGCGCGCTTCAAGGGCAAATACCCTTTCGCACTGAGCGCAATGCGCGCTGCTGCCTTTGACATCTAACGGCGCGTGGCACAGAGGGCAATCAAGTTCCATAACCATTCCTTTCAACGTTTATCTGCATCTATTTTACCATGTTCCGGGTTTAATGAGGGCCGCGTAATTGCTGCTGCAACCTGAGCAGCCACTCCACTTCCTCAAGCCGACGCCGCGTCAGCCCGGCCACGCTTTCGGTCGCCCGGGTAAACACATTCTCCGCGCCAAGGATCTGCTCATCGAGACAGTGCGCATAGATCGCTCCGGGCCGGGTCCAGCGCTGGATCCGCTCACCGTCCTGTAGCGTCGCCACCTCGCCATCAGGGGCGCGATCGAGGGCGAGCATTCGCCCATCCCGCAGCCCTATCCGCATTCCCTTTTGCCCGCCCGCGGGACCAGCATATTTGTTAAGCCAGATATTCAGCGGGATATCGCCCAGACGTCCCTGCAGATGCGCCTCTCCCTCGGCGGTGACCATATCCCCATGAGCAATGTCCCGGCCGAGACGGTCTTTCACCGCCCGGACGGCGAGCTCCAGCGTCACATCGCCTCCGCAGCCGAGCAGGGTTTCACGCAGCATCGCCAGGACATGGGTACCGATATCGAGGATCACGCCGTCGGGATGACGCAGCTGCCGGGTATCCAGCTCGCCGGTGGCAAAGTTGAGCGCGACCGGTTCTCCGGCAGCGTTAAAGCCGCTTGGCTCCAGCAAATAGCCTTCGATCCAGACGATATCCTGCGCTGAAAGGTGCGGCGGCGGCAGGCCGCTGGCCTCCTCTTCCGCCTGCCACGGCGGAGCAAGAGCGTTCAGCGCTAACCCACGCGCCATCCAGTGGTCGAGGGCCAGCACGCGACCGGCCTCCCTGGCCGGCGCCAGCAGCGCCCGCAGCCGGGCGGCCTGCTCAAGGTTGGCCACAATCGGTTTCTCCACCACGATGCGGGGAATGGCGCTGGCTAACGCCCTCTCCAGCACAGGCAAGTGCTGGAGAGATGAGGTGGTAATGAAGAGCGTATCCAGGGGTTCGGCCAGCAGCGCCGACAGCGAATTGCGGCGCTGGATCCCCGGCAGCGCTCTGCTGCTATCCAGATCATAGCCCTGGCAGCTATCAATACGGTATCCCAGGCGGCGCAGCGCCGGTAAATAGGCAGTTTCCACCACCGCGCCAAGGCCGATAAAACCAATCTGCATAATAAGTCCACTTTTGAGCCGGTCTGTTTCCGGCGAAGTATCGCGGGATTATGGCGCAAGGTTTTGACATTTACCGGCGCGGCGGCCACAAAAAACCCGCCGAAGCGGGTTTAATGATTATTTGCTTTTCTTGATGTGCTTGATCAGGCGCTTACGTTTACGCATCTGGTTCGGCGTCAGGGTGTTGCGCTTGTTGGCGAACGGGTTTTCCCCTTCCTTGAACTGGATACGGATTGGCGTGCCCATCACGTCCAGGGATTTACGGAAATAGTTCATCAGGTAGCGCTTGTAGGAATCCGGCAGATCCTTCACCTGGTTACCGTGGATCACCACGATAGGTGGGTTGTAGCCCCCGGCATGGGCATATTTCAGCTTCACGCGTCGGCCGCGAACCAGCGGTGGCTGATGATCTTCCGCCGCCATGTTCATGATCCGGGTCAGCATCGCGGTGCTTACGCGGCGGGTAGCGCTATCGTAGGCTTCACGTACCGATTCAAACAGGTTGCCGACGCCGCTGCCGTGCAGGGCGGAGATGAAGTGCACCCGGGCAAAGTCGATAAAGCCCAGACGATAGTCGAGGGTCTCTTTCACCTGCTCCTTCACTTCCTGGCTCAGACCGTCCCATTTGTTGACGACGATCACCAGGGAGCGACCGCTGTTGAGGATAAAGCCCAGCAGCGACAGATCCTGATCGGAGATGCCTTCACGGGCATCAATCACCAGCAGCACGACGTTGGCGTCTTCAATCGCCTGCAGGGTCTTGATGACCGAGAATTTCTCCACCACGTCAGTAATTTTGCCGCGCTTGCGCACCCCGGCGGTATCGATGAGCACGTATTCGCGCTCGTCACGCTGCATCGGGATGTAAATGCTGTCGCGGGTAGTGCCCGGCATATCGTAAACTACCACGCGATCTTCGCCGAGGATGCGGTTGGTGAGCGTCGATTTACCGACGTTGGGACGTCCGACAATCGCCAGTTTGATCGGCAGATCCTGCGGATTGAAGTCATCTTCAGGCTCTTCTTCCGCTTCACCGTTCTGCTCAGCTTCGAATTTTGCCCAGTATTCGGCGTCTTCATCCACCTCCTCCTGCGGATTAACCTCATCTACCCATGGCAGCAGGGCCTGCTCCAGCAGGCTGGTCACGCCGCGGCCGTGCGAAGCGGCAATAGGATAGATATCGCCCAGGCCAAGCGACCAGAAGTCCGCCATCGCCTGGTCGACGTCGATGCCGTCGGTTTTGTTAGCCACCAGGAAGGTGGGCTTTTCACGAGAGCGCAGGTGTTTAGCGATCGCGATGTCCGCCGGCATCAGGCCCGCGCGCGCATCGACCATAAACAGCACCACATCGGCCTCTTCGATTGCCAGCAGCGACTGCTCCGCCATCCGGGTTTCCACGCCCTCTTCCGTACCATCAATACCACCGGTATCGATACAGATGAATTCGCGGCCTTCGACTTCGGCCCGACCGTACTTACGGTCACGAGTCAGCCCCGGGAAATCCGCAACCAGCGCATCACGAGTGCGCGTCAGGCGGTTAAAGAGCGTGGATTTTCCAACGTTAGGGCGCCCGACAAGCGCGACCACAGGTATCATGTTAAATGCCTCATACAATCACTAAGCAACATCGTCATAACGACGTTTTTAAAAAAGTCAAAACGGCCCCTGTCTGCCAGGGGCCGTTTCTTAATCACTCACGACAGCGGTAATTAACGCGTAATCGCGTACAGCGTACCGTCTTTCGCCTGGATCAGCAGTCGACCATCGGCCACAACCGGGTCGGTCAGGAAGCCGGAGCTGTCCACTTTCTGCTGCGCCACAAAATGGCCATCTTCCGGGTTCACCCAGTGCATATAGCCTTCGCTATCGCCGACCACCAGATTGCCATTATACAACACCGGCGCGGTCAGCAAACGGTGCAGCAGATCGCTTTGTGTCCACAGGGTCACGCCGCCATCGGTAGTCAGCGCCAGCAGGCGGTCATTCTGGTCAACCAGATAGATACGGTTGCCATCGACGATGAAATCATTCACCGAACCCAGCTCGCGTTTCCACATAATCTGGCCGCTACGCAGATCCAACGCGGTCAGGTTACCGTTATAAGCCAGCGCATAGACAACGCCGTTGACGATAATCGGCGTGGTGTCGACGTCGCTCAGACGGTCGATTTCCGTCGGCCCGGTGGCCGTGGAAATACGCTGCTGCCAAATCATCTGCCCCTGCTGCATCAATACCGCGCTGACGCGGCCATTGTCGCCGCCCACGATCGCCGCGCCGTAGGCGGTGGCCGGAGCGGATTCGCCGCGCAGGGAGAGCGCAGGCATATCCAGGTTCACCGTCCATTTCACGGCGCCATCGGTCTCATTCAGCGCCTGCAGCTGGCCGTTACTGGTGTGGACCAGCACCATGCCATCGCTCACCACCGGGCGCGACAGCGCTTCGCCGGCGACGCGGGTTTGCCAGGCCACGGTACCATCGCTGGTATTCAGCGCATACAGCTGCGCTTTTTCACTGCCGATATAAACATGGCCGCCCGAGACGGTCACACCGCCGGAAAGCAGCGCCGGGGTACGCGAGAACCAGCCATCTTTCTCCGCAAGATTCACCGACCATACCTCTTTACCGTCGTCGGCGTTCAGCGCTTTGACGGTGCCTTTACGGTCAGCGGCATAAACCACGCCGTCGGCGAAGGCCGGATGAAGGTTAGAGTAAAATTCGCCGATACCATCGCCAACCGAGGTGCTCCAGGACGTGGACGGCGTAAACTGGTTTTCTACCGTCGGCAGCGGTGACATTTTCACCACATCTTCTTCGCTATTAAACAGCGAACACCCGCTCAGCAAGGTAACGGAAAGCAGCCCTGGCAACAGTAATTTACGCAATTGCATCGAGTCCCTCTCAGATGGACAAATTATTCATTTTCATACGCATCATTTCGCTGAGCGCAGGAGAAGCATCGCTTTTCACGCCAGCTTCCCACGCCGCACGGGCCCCTTGCTTATCGCCTTTGCTCAACAGAATTTCGCCGCGCAAATCAGCCACAATAGCGGTCCAGCCTTCACCTTTAATGCTGTCGAGGGTTTTCAGCGCCGCATCAGCCTGCTTCATCTGCAGTTGAACGCGGGCAAGACGCATACTGATAACCGATTTCAGATTATCATCAGACGCGGCAGCCAGCCCCTGCTGAAGCTGCTTTTCGGCGTTCGGCAGATCGTTCTGTTCAACAAAATGCTGTGCCAGCTCGAGAGAAGCGAAGGCGCCGTAGGTATTTTTATTGTCAGCCGCGAACTTCTCCGCCCCTGACAGCACTTCTGGCGTATTTGATTTCAGCGCGGAAGTCGCCTGTTCGTAAGCCAGCGACGCGTCTCTGGCGGTATCCTGCTGATGGGAGGTCCAGTAGCGCCAGCCAACCAGCGCGCCAATCCCTAAAATCACCCCGACCGCCAGCGCTTTGCCGTTTTCGGCAAAGAAGCGCTTCAGCGCATCGACCTGATCGTTCTCGTTGTTAAAAGTTTCCACGCAGTCCTTCTCCTGACTAATAATTCCCGGGAGATTAACCCAGAAGTGTGCGCAAATGCGCGGCAACGCTCTCCTGCGTTACGGTAGTTTGCTCACCTGAGCGTAAATCCTTCACTACCACGTTTCCGTCAGCGATCTCTGACTCACCCAGCACCAGCGCGACGCGTGCGCCCCACTTATCAGCGCGGGCGAACTGCTTCTTAAAGTTGCCGCCGCCGTGGTTGGTCATCAGTTTCACGCCGGGTAGCGCATCGCGAACCTGCTCAGCCAGACGCATGGCGGCGGACTGAGTATCGGTTCCGGAGGCTACCAGGTATATATCGACAACAGGATCGGCTTTAAATTCCGGATTCACTGCCTGGACCAGTAAAACAAGACGTTCCAGCCCCATGGCGAAGCCCACGCCCGGGGTGGCACGACCGCCAAGCTGCTCAACCAGACCGTCGTAACGGCCGCCGGCACAGACGGTGCCCTGGGAACCGAGACTGGTGGTCACCCACTCAAACACGGTGCGGTTATAGTAGTCGAGACCGCGCACCAGGCGCTGGTTGACGGTATAGCGGATCCCGGCATCGTCAAGCAACGCGCACAGGCCGGCAAAGTGGGCTTTCGACTCTTCGTCGAGATAATCGCCGAGCGCCGGCGCGTCGTTCAGCAGCGCCTGCACGTCCGGGTTTTTGGAGTCCAGCACCCGCAGCGGGTTGGTATACATCCGGCGTTTGCTGTCTTCATCAAGCTTATCGGTAAACTGCTCGAGATAAGCCACCAGCGCGTCGCGGTAGTTGGCGCGGGCTTCCAGCGAACCGATGGAGTTCAGCTCAAGGCTAACGTGATCGGAGATGCCCAGCTCACGCCACCAGCGCGCGGTCAGCATGATCAGCTCCGCATCGATGTCCGGCCCCTGCAGGCCAAAAACTTCGGCGCCGATCTGATGGAACTGGCGGTAACGGCCTTTCTGCGGACGCTCGTGGCGGAACATCGGCCCGACGTACCACAGGCGCTGTTCTTGATTGTACAGCAGACCATGTTCGATGCCGGCTCGTACGCAGCCCGCAGTCCCTTCCGGACGCAGCGTCAGGCTGTCGCCGTTGCGGTCCTCAAAGGTGTACATCTCTTTTTCAACCACGTCGGTCACTTCGCCGATCGCGCGTTTGAATAACGGGGTCTGCTCTACAATCGGCAAACGGATTTCGCTGTAACCGTAGCTACCGAGCACCTGCTTCAGTGAGCCTTCAATGCGCTGCCAGAGAGCGGTTTCGCCCGGCAGATAATCGTTCATGCCACGGATGGCTTGAATGTTCTTTGCCACGTTTATTCTCTTTATATATACAAAAATGAACCCCGGCGCCTCGCGCCCGCAGGTTCAATCATACACGGGAAGCGTATCGCTTCCCAACACGTTATTTTGCTTCAAGCTGTTGAACGTCAATCCGACGGGCTTCATCGAGCATCGAGGCTTTGGCGCGGATCCGCGCTTCAAGCTGGTCGATCATGTCGTTGTTGTCTAGGCGATCTTTACGCACGCCGTCTTCATACAGGCCGCTTTTCTTGTTGCCGCCGGTCACCCCGAGGGTGGAAACCAGCGCTTCGCCCGGGCCGTTCACCACGCAGCCGATGATCGAAACATCCATCGGGGTGATGATATCTTCCAGACGTTGCTCCAGGGCGTTCACCGTACCGATAACGTCAAACTCCTGACGCGAACAGGTCGGGCAGGCGATGAAGTTAATACCGCGGGAACGGATACGCAGCGATTTGAGGATATCGAAGCCAACCTTGATCTCCTCCACTGGATCCGCCGCCAGCGAGACGCGCAGCGTATCGCCGATCCCTTCGGACAACAGCAGCCCAAGACCGATCGCCGATTTCACCGCGCCGCTGCGCGCACCGCCCGCTTCGGTGATCCCGAGGTGCAGCGGCTGATCGATCTGTTTCGCCAGCAGGCGATAAGACTCTACCGCCAGGAAGACGTCAGAGGCTTTAACGCTGACTTTAAACTGATCGAAGTTAAGGCGATCGAGATGATCAACGTGGCGCATGGCAGATTCGAGCAGCGCCTGCGGCGTCGGCTCGCCATATTTTTCCTGCAGATCTTTTTCCAGCGAGCCGGCGTTGACGCCAATGCGGATCGGGATGTTTTTATCCCGTGCGCAATCTACGACCATGCGGATGCGCTCTTCGTTGCCGATGTTGCCTGGGTTGATACGCAGGCAGTCGACGCCATATTCTGCGACTTTCAGCGCAATACGGTAGTCAAAGTGGATATCGGCGACCAGCGGGACGTTGACCTGCTGTTTGATCAATTTGAACGCCTCAGCGGCGTCCATCGTCGGAACAGAGACGCGGACAATATCCGCGCCTACGCGCTCTAACGCTTTGATTTGATTTACGGTCGCAGCCACATCAGTGGTGCGCGTATTGGTCATTGACTGAACGGCGATGGGGGCCCCATCGCCAATTGGCACATTACCAACGTAAATACGTTTAGATTTTCTACGTTGAATCGGAGCCTGGTTATGCATGAAAAATCTCCCGCGTTACCCGTCTGTTACTGCGCCGGTGATGATTCGGCATTAAGGGTCAGACGCGCAACCTGGTTAGTTCTGATAAAACGACTTAAATCGACAGGCTTGCCCAGATACTGGATCTCTACCGCAGCCGGGGCGCCAATTTTCAGCTTATACGGCGCCTGACCGCTCAGGTTCAGATTTCCGCCTTTACGCTGCAGGCCGCTGAACAATTTTTTGCCGGTAGCATCGCTCACTTCCAGCCAGCAGTCGGCGGAAAAGTTCATCACCAGATCCTGCGCCGATGCCGCCGGGTTCGTCACGTTCGCCTGATCGGTCGGCAATGGCGTGGCCGGGGTAGCCGGCGCCGTCGGGGCTGCGCCTGCGGTATCGACATTGGCCTGGGAAGGCGCGACAACGGCGTTATTGTCCGCTGGCGTCTGAGCCGGTGCGCTGGTGGTCGGGGCGCTGGCGGTATCGGTTGGCGCGCTGTTCGCAGCGCTATCGGCGGTCGGGGCTGCCGGGGCGCTGGTATCCAGCGGCACGCTCTGGCTACTGGTGTCGCCGCTGTTCAGCTCAGCGGAAGACTGATCGGCCATGGTGGAGATCTCTTCCTGCTGCGCCTTATGGTCTTGCCACCACCAGGCGCCGCTCAGGCCGATAACCACAAACAGCACCAGCCAGGTGAAGCTCATCAGCCAGCCGTCGCGTTTTTTGCGACGTTTACCTAAAGAGAAGCTCTGCATTGGCGCGACTTTCGCCGCACGGATGGGCGCTTGCTTGGCCATCATCGGCAGCAGCTCGTCTTCTGGAATATGTACGAGGCGAGCATAGGAGCGGATGTACCCGCGCAGGAAGGTGGAAGCGAGGTCGGCAGGCGCCTTATCGTCTTCAATATCACGAACCGTGGACACCTTCAGGCATAAGCGTTCTGCCACCGCTTGCTGGCTAAGTCCGAGTTGTTCGCGGGCGTGACGCAGACGCGCGCCCGTGGTGTTTGCTTCTTGATGATCTTGAGTGGCTTCAGTATTCATTCGCTACAACTACTGGTACGTGAAATTTAAAGTTCAGCGCGGGAAAAAGCCGGCGCCGCGAGACATCTGTGGTACGTCAGCCTCACAGTATAGGACTGTCAGCCGCGCGATCACAGAGACGAATCAAAATTGAATGCTAAGCGGTTGTTGTGCCGCTACATACTGCCTCAAAGTCGACAAAAACGCACCGTAATTATTAACCGAATCAGCGTATTTCGCCTGGCTATAGGTCATAAATATGGCCCGTGCCGCCTGCGCTGCACGGGCCATCATTTGTCAGACCGCTTTTACGTCAATCGCTTCGCCCTGCATCCGCTTACGCAGCGTGCGCTTGGTACGGTCGATAACATCGCCCGCCAGCTGACCGCAGGCGGCGTCGATATCGTCGCCGCGCGTTTTACGCACGATGGTCGTAAAGCCGTACTCCATCAGGACTTTGGAGAAACGGTCGATGCGGCTGTTGGAGCTGCGGCCATACGGCGCGCCCGGGAACGGGTTCCATGGGATCAGGTTGATCTTACACGGCGTATCTTTCAGCAACGCCGCCAGTTCGTGGGCGTGCTCGGTGCCGTCGTTGACATGATCCAGCATCACGTACTCGATGGTCACCCGGCCCTGGTTGGCGTTGGACTTCGAAATATAGCCGCGCACCGAGTTGAGGAAGGTCTCGATGTTGTACTTTTTGTTGATCGGGACGATTTCGTCACGAATGGTATCGTTCGGCGCGTGCAGGGAGATCGCCAGCGCGACGTCGATCATATCGCCGAGTTTATCCAGCGCCGGCACCACGCCGGAAGTCGACAGGGTGACGCGACGTTTGGAGAGGCCAAAGCCGAAATCGTCGAGCATGATTTCCATCGCCGGAACGACGTTGTTGAGGTTCAGCAGCGGCTCGCCCATGCCCATCATCACCACGTTGGTGATCGGACGTACGCCGGTGGTCTTCACCGCGCCGACGATTTTCGCCGCGCGCCAGACCTGGCCGATAATTTCGGAAACCCGCAGGTTGCGGTTAAAGCCCTGCTGGGCGGTGGAGCAGAATTTACACTCCAGCGCGCAGCCTACCTGGGAGGAGACGCACAGGGTGGCGCGGTCTTCTTCCGGGATATAGACGGTCTCGACGCGCTGATCGCCAACGGCAATCGCCCATTTGATGGTCCCGTCGGTTGAGCGTTGTTCTTCAACTACTTCCGGGGCGCGGATCTCCGCCACTTCTTTCAGTTTACTGCGCAGGACTTTGTTGATGTCAGTCATCTCATCAAAGTCGTCGCAGCAGTAGTGATACATCCATTTCATCACCTGATCGGCGCGGAATGGCTTCTCGCCCATGTTTTTGAAAAACTCGCGCATCTGCTGACGGTTTAAATCCAGCAGGTTGATTTTGGCATCTTTGTTCGGCACCGTCAGAGCGGCGGTATCAGGCGTGACAATTTGTTCAGACATAATGTTTTCCGGCCTCGTTATTACACGTTATGGCCCCAGGTGGGTTGAAAAAGAAACGCCCCGGAGAGCGACAGCTCGTCCAGGGGCGCTATATTCTACAAATTCTGGCGCATCATTGCCACGTTTGCACAAAGCAATGATAAAAAATCTGTAACTGACTGCTCAATCCTCTAAGGCTTTTCGATTGTCGCAAGGCGGCAAGCAAGTGACAAATTCGTCGGGAACGAATTTGACCAGCCGTAGGCTGGCCTCCGGTGAGAGGCAGGAGCCTCTCATTAATCCCCGGGAGCATAGATAACTATGTGACCGGGGTGAACGCGCGCAGCCAACGCCGCGACGGTCGAAAAGACGACGAGGATTAGCGAGTGCGCGGGCAAACCTCGCCTTCAGCAAAGAAGAACGCGATTTCGCGAGCAGCGGATTCTACAGAGTCGGAACCGTGGGTGCCGTTCTCGGTGAAGCTGTCAGCGTAGTCAGCGCGCAGGGTACCCGCCAGCGCGTTTGCCGGGTTGGTCGCGCCCAGCAGGTCACGGTGACGCTGAACCGCGTTTTCGCCTTCCAGGACGGAAACCACGATCGGGCCGGAGGTCATGAACTCAACCAGACCGTCGAAGAACGGGCGACCTTCGTGCTCAGCATAGAAACCACGAGCCTGATCAACGGTCAGGTGCAGCATTTTGGTGCCGACGATTTTGAACCCTGCAGCTTCAAAGCGGGAAAAGATGCTGCCAATAACGTTTTTTGCCACCGCGTTTGGTTTGATGATGGAAAAAGTACGTTCAATAGCCATGATTACCTCTAATTAAATGTTCTGTTGTTGCACATACGATCGTATGGCCTGGCGCGCATTATAATGAGCATCCCCGCCCCTGCCTACGGATGAAGGTAACATTTTGTTAAAATAAGATGAGTATTGAAAACACAAACCGCCAACAACAAATTTACCCTGGTTATTGCAGGGTGAAACGCGCGGCCGCCGTTTGCCCTGCCTCATCCATCACCACCAGCTGCCACTCGCCGGGCTTATCCAGGGTTAGCGTGGTTCTCGCGCCGGCGGCATCTATCGGCTGGCCGTTGATAAACCACCAGCGCCGCCCTTCCCCGCCGCTGGTTTGCAGGGGCAACATCACCCGCGCCTCGCCCGGCAGACGTTTAATCACCGCCCCCTCGCGGACCCCGGAGAGCACCAGCGGTGCGACATCCTGAGTTTGCAGCGGCGGACATGCCCTTGATGCCGGCCCCAGACGCGCGGCGCGACGCTCACCCGGCGGTAGCCAGGGTTCCAGCGGCAGCGGCCAAACCTCAACCACCGTTTCGCGCGCCCCGGGACAATCCGCCGCCACCCGTTCGCCGTGTTCATTACGCCACACTGGGAAGCGGATCCCGCGCACGCCCTCCTGCCCCGGCAGCAGCAGGGTCGGCGGCTGGCTGTCTTCCAGCAGCCAGCTGGCCAGGCGACGACGGCAGTTGCTGTCGCCCGCCGGCAGCGCCTGGCCGCCGGGCCAGCATAGCGTCCCGCGGCTGACCGTTGCCGGGCGCGGATCGACCGGCAGGCCGCCGCGGCTCATCGCCGGGCGGGCGAGCAGCAGATTATTGACCTGATTGAGCAACGGCACCGCGCTGGCGAAACCAAACTGCCCCACCACCGGCGTACCGTCCGGACGCCCGGTCCAGATGCCTATCAGATAACGCGCATTGAGACCCACCGCCCATGCATCGCGATACCCGTAGCTGGTGCCGGTCTTCCAGGCCAGCGGCGCCACTTGCGGGAGTGAGGCATCGGGAACCGGTTGCGCTTCGCCGGCCAGGATGCGCCGGACGATCCACGCCGCCCCCGGGGATAGCAGCGCCTTTTCCACCAGCGGGTCTCCGGGCTTCATGCGCAGCCGCGCCGCCTTCCCGTGGCGGGCAAAGGCGCTGTATGCCGCGACGATATCTTCCAGCCTCGCCCCGGCGCCGCCAAGGATCAACGACAGATTTGGCTCGGCGCCGGCGGGCAGCATCAGGGGCAACCCGGCATTGCGCAAATTCGCCGCGAAACGTTTGGGCCCGTAGGCTTCAAGCACCTGGACCGCCGGCAGATTCAGGGAGCGCACCAGCGCCTCGCTGGCGCTCACCGGGCCGTGAAAGCCGCTGTCAAAGTTACCGGGGCGATAATCGCTAAAGCGCCGCGGCACATCCTGCAATAACGACGACGGATGAATCAGCCCCTCATCCATCGCCAGCGCATAAATGAAGGGTTTCAACACCGACCCCGGCGAACGGACCGCCGACGCCATATCAATGTGGCCAAAGCGGCTGTCGTCCGTAATATCCGCCGAACCCACCCAGCCGCGGACTTTCATATCCGTGTGATCGACCACGACCATCGCCAGCGAACTGCGCGGCGGCAGGCGCGATTTCCAGTTCAGCGCCAGATCCTCAAGCTGCCGCTGGAGTCCGGCATCGAGGGTCGTCACCACCTTTTCATCACCACTGCTCGCCAGCGCCCGACGGGCGAAGAGCGGCGCCAGCTGCGGCATCTGGCGCGGAAACAGCCACACCGGCTCCTCCATCGCCTCCTTTACCGCCTGCTCCGGCCAGACGCCCTGACTGACCATACGCGCAAGCACTTTATCGCGCGCCGCCTGGGCCCGCTGCGGCCAGCGGTCCGGACGTAAACGGCTGGGCGCCTGGGGCAGCACCGCCAGCAGCGCCGCCTCGCCGTAGCTAAGCCTGGCAGGCGGCTTCCCGAGATAGGCCCAGCTGGCCGCGCCGATACCCTGCAGGGTGCCGCCAAACGGCGCGCGGTTCAAATAGAGGGTCAGAATGTCGCTTTTTGACAGATGCCACTCCAGCTGCAGCGCACGCCATAGCTGGCGCAGCTTGCCGCCGAAAGTGCGGGGGTGGGGATCGAGCAGGCGCGCCACCTGCATGGTAAGCGTGCTGCCGCCGGAAATGACCCGCCCGGAGGTAAGATCCTGCCAGGCGGCGCGCACTACAGCGAAGGGATTGACCCCCGGATGGCGCCAGAACCAGCGGTCTTCATACTGGATGAGCGCCTGAAGATAACGCGGCGACACGTCGGCGAGAGTGACCGGATAACGCCAGACGCCCTGCGCGTCGGCAAACCGCCACAGCGGCGTCCCGTCTTCCGCCACCACCACGCGGGCGGGCGTAACGTCCCGCAGCGGCAGCGGCCACAGGCGATCGGCAGCCAGCACCGCCAGCCACAGCAGAAAAATAAACGCCGCCAGCCCGCGCCAGCAGCGTTTTACCCGAGGCAATACGCGCATTTACGGCGTCACGGTGAGCGGGCCGCTGGCCGCTCCGGTCGCCCGCCACTGCGGCACATACATCGATTCCACCTGCGGCTGCGGGACCTGATAAGTGCCCGGCGTCACCGCTCGCGCCAGATAGACCAGCGTCACCGGCTGACCTTCATTGACCGCGACTGCGGCGACGAAGCGGTCATCGCGGAACTCGATATGCTGAATATCCGCCTGCTGCATCTGGTTAAGCAGGTTTTGCACCGCTTCGCCATTCTCCTGCAGGCTGGCGCTGCTGTTGGCCAAATTCTGGTTTTCCAGCTCCAGACCGGCTGGCAACAGATCAACCACCAGCGCGTCAGGCACGTTGCGTTTGGCGGTCACCTCCAGCTTGACGAGTACCAGTTCGCCGCTGCGCAGTGATGACAGCGATTTCTGCTGCCCCTGGGTATCGAAAATAGTTCGTTCAATCCCCAGGACGTTACCGCCCGGCTGCGGCGCGCTTTGCGGATAGCCGCTGCTGTCGAGGCGCAGCCACAGCGGCTGGCTGCCGGTGTTGCTCACCTGCAGTGCCGCCAGCCGATCGCCGTCGAGGTTGCGGGTTTGCGCTTTGTCGCCGGTCAGCGGCTCCGCCTGCAGCGAGGTTTGCGCCTGCCAGCTGCCCGGCAGGTCGGCCAGCGTCCGTCCGGCAAGGAACAGGGCGTTGGTTTCCTGGGTCGACAGCCAGCGCTGGCCATAGGCCTCTTCCGACAGCGTGCTCAAAAGCTGATTTTGCACCTCCGGCAGCAGCTTATTCTCTTCCAGCAGCGCCAGCTTCAGGGCGTCATCGCGAAGCGGGCTACCGTAATCGCCCAGCCAGCGATTCTCATCCTGACGCGGGGTGGCAACCGCCAGCTTCAGGGCGGCGTCGCCGCGCGGCGCATCGCCCATGGTTTTCAGCGCGATGCCGAGCTGCAGCAGCGGCAAGCCGGAACGCGCCTGGTCGTGACGGATCCAGATTTCACGCAAGGCGCCGAGGGGGGCTTTTTGCTGACGCGCCAGCACCAGCGCGGCATAGGTCTGAGCGGCAAAGCGGCTGGCCTGGGCGTCGTCGCTGTAGCGTACGGTCATCAGCCCCGGCTCCTGCAGGTAGCGCAGCAGGCGTTCATTGCCTTTATTGATAGCGTTGACCGGCACGCTGTAACCCTGCTCGCCGGCGCGAACGAGGAAATCCATGGCGTAAGCGGTCAGCCAGTACTCTTCCGGCCCCTCTTTATCCCATAGCGCAAAGCCGCCGTTTTCCAGCTGCATCTGCAGCAGGCGCGAGATGCCGACATCGATTGCCGCGCGGCGTTTTTCGTCGCTATCGCCGCTGATGCCCAGCGCCTTTAGCTGCGCCGCGCTGGTATACAGGGACGGGAACAGACCGCTGGCGGTCTGCTCAAGGCAGCCGTAAGGATAGGCTTTCAGATCGCGGATATAACGCGCGAGATTCAGCGGCGGCTTGCCGCTGAGCAGCAGCTGGCCCTGCAGCGTCTGCGGGGCGAAACCTGCCGATTGTGCCGCTGGCGCCTGCCAGCTTTCGCCGGGCTGCAGCACGGCGCCGCTGTTGACGGTCTGCGCCGGGAACGCCGGACGAACGCCGATTTTCCACTGTTTCTGCAGCGGGGCGAAGGTTTCCCCCGGCAGGCTCAGGCCGCTGATCGTGGCGTTCACCTGGCCATCGCCGAAGCCCGCCAGCGCGCTCACCGGCACAAACAGCGTGCTGCGTGCCCCCGGCGCCAGCTGCACCGGCGGCAGTTGACCCTCGGTCAAGGACACCAGCCCGCTGGCGGCAAGATGCACCTGCAGGGTTTGCGGTTTATCGGTCAGGTTGCTGAGATCCAGCGCCAGACGCGTAGTGTCGCCGCTGGCGAGGAAGCGCGGAGTGTTCAGCTCGGCGATGACCGGGGCGGCCACCACCACTTTATCTTCGCTGCTGCCAAAGTCATTCGCCGTCCAGGCCTGAGCCATCACCCGCAGTTCGCCGTTAAAATCACCGATCGGCAGCGTCACCGTCCCTTCGCCCTGATCGTTCAGCACCACCGGCTGCGCTTGTTGGGCGATGATGGTCACATGGTTAACCGGCGGTTTACCGCCACGTTTTAACTCGTCGCCATCGCCGCCGAAGCGCAGGCTGGCCACACGTCCCTGTCCTTCAATGACCTGGCCGTAAATATCATAGATATCCGCCCCATAACGTTTCTGGCCAAAGAAGGCGTTCCACGGATCCGGGGTGGCGTAATCGGTAATATTCAGCACCCCGCTATCGACCGCCGAGAGCAGAACGTTCACCTGTTTCGGCGCCTCGCCCTCTTTGACGCTGGCTTTCACTTTCACCGTCAGCGGCTGGTTGGGGCGCATTTTATCCGGGGCCTCCAGCGCCAGCGTCAGGCGACGGTTTTCATCGCCCAGCGGCAGATGCAGCAGGCCCACCGCGCGTTTCGGCGTCGCCGAGCGGGATTTATCGCCAGGACGAACCACCAGCGTGCTGAGGTAGAGGTCGTGGCGATTCCAGGCTTTATCCACCGGGATCGACAGGTCCATCCCCTCGGCAGGTACGTCAATCTCCTGCCACCACAGCGGCCCTTCGCTGGATTCCACCATCGCGTAGCCTTTACCCGCCGCCGGGGCAGCAATGTGCAGCCTGATGGTGTCACCCGGCTTATAGCTCGGTTTATCCAGCTTCATGGTGACCCGGTCCGGGCGCGCTGCGCCGGTGCCTTCGCTGTTATCCTGCCAGCTGTAGCCCGCCCAGAAGCGCACGCTGCTGACGACATCGTCCGGTCCTCTCACCTCCAGGCGATAGGAGCCCCACTCTACCGGAAAGCTCACTTTACCGATCTGGCCGGCCTGCAAATCCAGCGACTCCTCGCCCTCCTGCAGATCTTTTTGATCGAACTGCGACTGCCAGCCTTCGCTGTCGGACCAGTTCCAGTAATAATCGCGGCGCTCGCGGATCAGCCGTACCTGCAGACCGGAAACGGCTTTTTTCTCGCCTTTGGCGTCGGCATAGACGATATCAAACGCGGCGTTGCTGTTTTCATCCACCACCGGCTGCTTCACCGTGGTGTCAGTGCGGTAGTCGTAAACGTCCTGCAGGGTAAATTGCGGGCGGATCCCCGGCAGCGCCTCGGCAGGCCAGATCGGCTGCATAACCGTACGGGTGACCGGACGCCCGCCGGACTCCAGCAGGCTCGCCTGCAACACCACCTGCAGCGGCGAATGGCTATCCTGCCACTGGCTTGAGGTCGTCACTTCACCATGGCCGTTTTCATCCAGCGTCAGCTGGACTTCATCAAGGCTGCGGGAGAGATTTTCTTCCGCGATATCGCCGAACTGGAAGCCCGGCAGAGCGGCGACGGCGTCGCGCAGCGGGCGCAGGAACAGTTTGCCCTGCAGCTGGTTGCCGCTGGCCGGCGCGCCGTAGAGATAAGCGCCGCTGACGCCAAAGGCGACATCGGCATTCGGCGCGACAGGCGCCGCCTGCGGCGTCAGCTTCAGCGCCATGCGTTCCGGCATGAAGTCTTCGACGTGGAAATCCCATTCGCGGGGCTGATTGTCGCCAGTGCTGGCGCGAATGTGCCACATGCCGGTGGCCGCGCCGCTGTCGAGCGGATAAGTAAACTGGTACAGGCCGTTAACCGGCTTGCTCATCACCGAGCGGATCACCTGGCCATCCGGCTGGACCACCTCCAGCTTCACCGGCTGTTCCGCCAGCGGCTTGCCGTCGCTATCGCGCAACAGCGCATTGAGGATCACCGTTTCGCCCGGACGATAGAGATCCCGTGGGCCAAACATAAAGAACTGTTTACTGAAGCCAGGCGCGCCGGCAATGGAGAACTCCGCCAGATCCAACGCCGGCAGTTTGAGGTCAAGGAGCGTGGTCTGCCCCTCTTTGCGCGCCAGCAGCAGCGCGGCTTCTTTATCGGTTTGCAGGGTGACGTGACCCTGGCTATCGCTTTTCGCCTGCGCCAGGGTCTGCCCTTTGGCGTTGAGCAGCTGGACGTCGATACCAGACTGGGCGGCGCCGTTTTCCAGGCTCTGGGTAAAGACGTCCAGCCGGTTATGGTAACGATGCGCCGACACGCCGATGTCGCTAAGGGTAAACAGCGTCGCCGCGTTGCTGTAGCTATAATGACCCGCCGGGTTCATGACCGCCACGTAGACGCCAGGCTGCTGGAGCGGCTTGATGTCGCTCAGCGGCAGCAGCAGCTTTTCGCGGGTATTGCGCGCCGGATTGAGGTCAAAGCGGCCGCTGTATACCAGATCGGCCATCTTCAGCAGCTCGTCGGATTCCCAGTTGCTTAATGAATTGCGGTATTCCCACTGACTGACGAAGGCCGAGAGCGATTCCGGCTTAATGCGGAAGAAGTTCACGTCGACGTTATCGACGTTCAGCGCCATCACCGGCAGCCCGGCGATCACGTTGCCCGGCAGCAGCGAGCCGCGGCTGGCAAACCCAACGCTTGGCGCGATATCACGGGTGGTCAGAGTCTTCTCGAATGGTTTATCGAGCGTCGCCTTGTTCAGGGCGACCAGCGTCGGGTCGACCGAGACAATCAGCTCGCGCTTTGGCTCCAGGTGACGCAGACGCAGCTCTTTGAGGTTCGGCGCCAGCTCCCAGGCGCCATCTACCTTACCGCTCTTCTTATCCACCAGGTGTACGCTGCGGGAGAAATCCTGGTCCGGCTGCAGCGGCACGGAAAAGGTTAGCACCAGGGTCGCGGCGCCATCCAGCTGCACCTCCGAGGCGTCGAGCAGCGTCAGCGCTTTGCCCTGACTTTTTTCCGCCAGCGCCGCCAGCTGGGCGCTGTCCGGTTTTGCCGCCGCGCCAGGGCCGCTATCGGCGGCCGGCGTCGGGGCCGTAGCCTGCGGTGCACCGCTGTCATCACACCCGGTTAATGAAAATGCGGTAAGGAGCGCCAGTGACAGCGCCGCTAAACGAAATGGTTTCATCCTTCTAACCCCTCGGCCGGTGGGCCTGATGCAAATTATCACTTTTTATTATGCGTTAAGGCGGCGCTTCTCAACAGTGATGACGCGGGTTTCTGCCGATTAATCAGAAAAGTGCCGTGACGTCGTCCCCACTCTGGCGTCCTTAACTTGTCAGCACCCGATAAAACGCCGACAATTCAGTCATGAATAGTAAAACGGAGGCACCTATGTCCACCTCGTTTTTTGTCGCCGCCGACTGGCTGGCGGAACATATTGATGACCCGGAGATCCAGATTATCGACGCCCGCATGGCGCCCGCCGGACAGGAGGCCCTGCGCGATATGGCCGCGGAGTACCGCGCCGGCCATGTGCCGAACGCGCTGTTTTTCGATATCGAGGCGCTGTCCGAGCACACCAGCCCGCTGCCGCATATGATGCCGCGCGCCGAGGCGTTTGCCGTCGCCATGCGCGAACTGGGCGTCTGCAGCGATAAGCACCTCGTGGTTTATGACGAAGGCAATCTGTTTTCCGCGCCTCGCGCCTGGTGGATGCTGCGCGCCTTTGGCGTGGAGAAGGTGTCGATTCTGGCCGGTGGACTGGAGGGCTGGCGCCGCGACGAACTGCCGCTGGAACAAGGGGTGCCGGAGGTGGCCGAAGGGGAATTCGACGTGCGCTTCGATCCTCAGCAAATTAAGCGCCTGACCGACGTGCTGCTGGTCAGCCATGAAGGGTCGGCGCAGATTGTCGATGCGCGTCCGGCGGCCCGGTTTAACGGCCAGGCTGACGAACCGCGCCCGGGCCTGCGGCGCGGGCATATCCCCGGCGCGCTTAACGTGCCGTGGACGGATCTGGTGATTAACGGCGAGCTGAAGACCGTCGACGAGCTGAACGACATCTTTTTGCGTCAGGGCGTCGATTTTGACCGGCCCATTATCGCCAGCTGCGGCTCCGGCGTGACGGCGGCGGTGGTGGTGCTGGCGCTCACCACGCTTGGCGTGAACGGCGTCTGCCTGTACGACGGCTCATGGAGCGAATGGGGGGCGCGCAGCGATCTGCCGATTGAACCGGCTCCTGCCGCTCAGTAAACGCCGTATGGCCGCGGGCGCCCCGTTCCGCGGCCACTAAATAATTTCTGATTTTCCCCGCCTCTTTCTCCTGCCAGCCGCTAAACCGGTTACTCTGTGCTGCCGCAGGGCTTGCGCCTGCCGTGTTCGCTTTACTGCCGCCCACTATATAAGGAAATTGAATGATGGCTTTTTCATTACCGGATCTCATGGATGTCGTACACAAGCACAACCGCAATCCCACCCCAAAACCGATGCCCGTAGAGGAAGTGGATCGCCTGTGAGTACGGAAATACCGCGATCCGCAAAATAGCGAAACCGTGGCGCTTCCGGAAAGTTTGAAAGCGCTGCTGGCTTACGATTGCCAGCTGACAAGCCCCCACGGTCAACGGGTGCTGGAATCGGTTCTGGACGCCATTGATGAACATGGCGTCCTGCTTTCCGACTCGCTGGATGAAGATGCTTATTATATGAATGGCCTTGATATGATCGGGCTGGATATTGAAGAGCTGATGCCCGTCTGGAACGACGATCCGCGTCTTCCTGCCCTGATTCGCCTCTGCCATCCTGGGGATCAGCAGGTATTTATCTATGTCACCGAGCGTGATGAACAGGGTGAATATCCTGTCGTCCGCTTCGAGGGTAAAGAGAATGACCTTTGGCTGGCAGAATCGTCACTGATTGAATATTTGCAGGAGATTTTTGCCGGTGGAGAGGAGAGCCACGACGAATGGCAGCATCAGCAAGCCCTCAACCAGGCACGCGATGGCGCCTTGCTGGAGCTGGAATATCTTCATGAGGATCTTTACGCCAGGCTCGAAGGTTGCCCTGACTAATTCACCATCTCCCGCCGAAAGCGCGCTTAACGGGCGCCGTCGGGGCCAGCTCCAGGAGGGAGCGCTTAATCCCTAACCTGATGTCACCACAAGGAGTGAAAATGGCATTAGTCTCCAACCCACATTCTGCTTATTCCCCGCGCCTTCCCTGGCTGGGAGGCATCGCTGGCCTGCTGGTCGGCGGCGCGATCCTCTATTTTTGGCCGCAATGGAACCGAACATGGTTAAGCCTGGTTCCCGCGCCCGTTTCCGCCTATACCCGCTTTATCGGCGTCACTTTGGCAGACGTCCCGCTGATCACCTATGGTCATCAGGCGCTGCTGGGTTTTCTGATGGTGCTGCTCGCGCCCGGTTACGGTAAATCGACGCTTGCCGCATGGATGATGCACAACCCGGCGTCAAGCCGCCGCTGGCCCGGCGAGGTACTCCGTGCCTGGGTGACGAAATTTGGCCTGCTGGTCATGGTCTTTTGCAATCTGTTCTTTTTGTCCCGGGTCGGATCCGGGACCCTGGCGTTATATATTTTTATTCTCCAGCACATCAGCGTTGCCGCGGCGGTGACGTCAGGAGGGCTGCTGCTGCGTGACGCCCGACGTCTGGCCCGCAGATTCGATGCTCAGCTGGCGGATCTGCGCCTTCTGATGCTCCTCACCCTCGGGTTCCAGACGATTTTGCCGGCGCAGATCGCGCTGATGAGCGCCCGGGGCGTGAATACGCCACGCCGCTGGGCTGGTATATTGTCAGCGCGCAGATGGTGGGGGTGTTACTGGCGTTTATGCTGGTCGCCGGGCTGGTAGCAGCGCTACGCTATCTGCTGGGAGAGGAAAGGTGCCGGGCCTGGCGCGGGGATATGGCGCTCTTCAACGGCATCGTCACGCTGTGCGTGGCGGGATTTCTGCTCTATCACATGGTGTCAGCCTATCCGCGAATCGTTGCCGCCCTGCATTAATCTTTACCAACCCGCTTTGGCATCGAGCTGAAAGTATAGCGAAACCGGGGGCTGCCGCCCCCGCTGTCAGATAATGCGGTTTTGTTTGAAATCGCGCAGGAAGCTGCCCCAGCGCTTTTCATAGAACGGCGTGATATGGGCAATCATAAAGTGGCTGATGCCCTTCTCGCCGTCTACCACCTGGCAAATATCGATCGGCTCATCGCCGGGCAGGGTATCGGTGGCCACGCTGCCGGTGGTCTGAATAATGGACTCGATATCCCCTTCCGCTTCAATGCCGATAAGCAGATTAGCAGGCGCGTCGGCGTGCTCTTTGATCGAGCACAGGAACGCCCGCTTGACGGTTTTCAGCGTTTTGAACAGCGTGGTCAGCGAATCCACCATCTGCGCCGGCGGCTCGGCGACTTCAGACAGCAGCAGCGCTTCGCCCCCCTCCAGCACCGTCTGGGTGCTGAGCGGGCTGCCCTCTTCCCCGAGCAGATGGCTGATTTCCCGCGGGGTGAATTCTTTACCGCTCGGCAGCTTCGGGTTGAGGAACAGCGATTCGCCGAGAGTCATCGCCATCAGCGTGCGGGCCGGCATCATCACGAAAGCCTGTTCGTCTTCCACCGCCTGCTGCAGGGCCTCCAGCGAAGTGAAGAACGGAATGACCGACGTGCCGTCATCTTTTTCCCAGTGCTGCAGATCCAGCGCGCTATCTTCGACAATCTGCTCGCCATCGGCTGCGCTGCCCGGTACCCAGACGGTGGCCTCAAGCAGCGCGCTGAAAAATGCCGGACGATGAGCGGGCTCGGTAGCCGCTTTTTCCAGCAGGGTTTCTAATTCGTTTTTGGTTTCGGACATAGTTTGGCTACTTCAAAAATCGCCCGGCGGCGCGACGTCCGCACGGGCCTGCGGATTTTCCAGGCCGGGTAAGCGTAGCGCTACCCGGCAAGGCCATTACTCAGCCGTCAGCAGATTGGCGATAGTACGTACGCCAAGCCCCGTCGCGCCCGCCGACCACTGCTCAACGGCCGATTTGCGGTAGGTTGCCGAACAGTCGATATGCAGCCAGCCCTGGTGGTAGTTTTCCACGAAGTGGGACAGGAAGCCCGCCGCGGTGCTGGCGCCGGCCGGATAGGCGGCGCTGCCGGTATTGTTCAGTTCCGCGAAGTTAGACGGCAGCTGATTACGGTGGAATTCGGCCAGCGGCAGACGCCAGAACGCTTCATTTTCCGCCTGGGCGCTCGCCAGCAGGCGATTCGCCAGCGCATCGTCAAAGCTGAACAGCGCGTGGTAGTCGTTGCCGAGGGCGGTTTTCGCCGCGCCGGTCAGGGTGGCGGCATCGACGATCAGCTCAGGCTTCTGCGCCGAAGCGTCAATCAGGCCATCCGCCAGCACCAGACGACCTTCGGCGTCGGTGT
Source organism: Klebsiella sp. 1SOBk10mer (assembly GCF_046602535.1). Classification (NCBI taxonomy): domain Bacteria; kingdom Pseudomonadati; phylum Pseudomonadota; class Gammaproteobacteria; order Enterobacterales; family Enterobacteriaceae; genus Klebsiella; species Klebsiella sp. 1SOBk10mer. Next base: position 53,917 of record NZ_JBKIUP010000001.1, on the reverse strand, counting down.
TCATCACTTCGACGGTTTTGCCGTTGCGATAATGAATAATATCGCCCAGTTTGAAAGCGTTGCCGCTGATCAGGTTGTCGGCGCAGCACAGATAGAGCTTCACGCGCTTATTCAGCCCGCGGGTAATGGCGAAAGCCAGAGCGCCGGTGACAGTCGCCGCGCCGCCCATATCAGACTTCATTGAATCCATAAAGGCGCTCTGTTTGATGCTGTAGCCGCCGGAATCAAAGGTGATGCCTTTACCTACCAGACAGGCGTATACCGGGGCTTCTTTATCGCCGGTCGGGTTATAGTCCAGCGCCAGCAGAACCGGCGGACGCTCGGAGCCGCGGCCGACGGTGTGCAGGCCGAGATAGCCCTGCTCACGCAGATCTTCGCCTTTGGTGATGCGATAGCTCATCTTTTCGCCCGCCACGCTGCACAGCAGGTCGACGGCGCGCTGCGCCAGCTGCTCCGGGCCCAGCTCTTCCGCCGGCGCATTGATGGTGTCGCGCACCCAGTCAATAATGGTCAGACGGTTATCCAGCTCGCTTTTCTGCACATCGTCCAGGGTCGGCCATTCAACTTTTCGGGTGCCTTTCGGGCCTTTATAGCCCGCCCAGAACGCCCACGCGCGGTCGGTGTTCCAGCCTTCGCCGCTTAACGCGACATGCTTGATGCCCATGCCGTCAATTTTACGCGCCGCGCGCTGAATCAAGCCCAGGTCGTCTTTACCGTTGAGATGCAGGGCAATGCCATCATTATTAATGCTGTAAGACGCCTTCTCTCCCCAGCGCGCATCGGCTGGCTGAGTGGAAAGCGTAATCTTCATGGCTTCGGTCATTATCATTATCCTTCTTAGCAAACGGGCCACCGTATGGCAGCCCGTAACGTTCTCTCGCTCGATGATTCATCCGACTTTATACCGCCGCATAAATCATGACGCGAAAATTATTCGGCTTCGTCTAACCAGACTAACAGAATCGCCTCGAGAATTTTTTCATTGGATGCGTTCGGATCATCATCAAACTCTTCCAGATCGCAAATCCACTGATGCATGTCGGTAAAGCGAACGGTTTTTGGGTCGAGGTCAGGGTAAGCGTCATACAGCGCTTCGCCGATTTCACGACTGTCGGTCCATTTCAGTGCCATATTAGTGCTCGCGTGCGTGGTTGATGGTGTAACGCGGGATCTCAACGACCAGATCTTCGTCGGTGACGCGCGCCTGGCAGCTCAGGCGGCTGTCAGGCTCCAGTCCCCAGGCTTTATCCAGCATATCGTCTTCATCTTCGGTACTTTCCGCCAGCGAGTCAAAGCCTTCACGTACGATGCAGTGGCAGGTGGTGCAGGCACAGGATTTTTCGCAAGCGTGTTCAATCTCGATGCCGCTACGCAGCGCCGCATCCAGAATAGTCTCACCGGTCTCAGCTTCCACAACGATGCCATCCGGACACAGGTCCTGGTGGGGCAGAAATACAATTTTTGGCATTTTAAACCTCGTCCACGGATTGGCCTTTCAGCGCGATACGGACCGACTGATCCATACGGCGGGCGGCGAATTCCTGGGTTTGTGTGTCGATATTTTTAATCGCTTCTTTAATGGCGTCGGCGTCGTCGCCTGCCGCGGCGGCGCGTACCTGCTCCGCAGCAGCATCGATAGCCTGACGCTCCGCGGCGCTTAACAGCGCGGCGTCGGCGGCCAGCGCGCTTGTCAGGCTTTCCAGGACGCGTGCGGCTTCTACTTTCTGTTCAGCCAGCATGCGCGCCTGAATATCCTGTTCGGCGTAGCTCATCGAATCTTTAATCATGGTGGCGATTTCGCCATCGGTCAGACCGTAAGACGGTTTCACCTGAATAGAGGCTTCCACGCCGGTCGATTTTTCCATCGCCGTGACGCTCAGCAGGCCATCGGCATCCACCTGGAAGGTGACGCGAATATGCGCCCCGCCCGCCGGCAGCGCCGGGATACCGCGCAGCGCAAAGCGCGCCAGCGAACGGCAATCCTGCACCAGCTCACGCTCGCCCTGCATCACATGAATGGACATCGCCGTCTGGCCATCTTTGAAGGTGGTGAACTCCTGGGCGCGGGCCACCGGAATGGTGGTATTACGCGGGATCACTTTCTCCACCAGACCGCCCATGGTTTCCAGCCCTAACGACAGCGGGATAACGTCGAGCAGCAGCAGTTCGCTGTCCGGCTTGTTGCCGACCAGAATATCGGCCTGGATCGCCGCGCCAATGGCGACGACTTTGTCCGGGTCAATGGCGGTCAGCGGAGTGCGGCCGAAGAATTCGCCTACGCGCTCGCGCACCAGCGGCACGCGGGTCGAACCGCCGACCATCACCACTTCCAGCACCTCTTGCGCCTCAACGCCAGCGTCTTTCAACGCCCGGCGGCAGGCCATTAACGTGCGTTTTACCAGCGGGGCGATCAGATCGTTAAACTGGCTGCGAGTGATATCGCCCTGCCAGCCGCCGACCTCAACGTGCGCCACCTCGGCATCGCTAAGGGCAATTTTCGCCGCGATGGCGGCATCCAGCAGCTCACGCTGCAGGCGGTTGTCGCTACGGTCGCTGAAGCCCGCCTGCTCGCGCAGGTAGTCCGCCAGCAGATGATCGAAATCATCCCCGCCGAGGGCCGAGTCGCCGCCGGTAGCCAGCACTTCAAACACCCCGCGGCTTAAGCGCAGAATAGAGATATCGAAGGTACCGCCGCCGAGATCGTAGACCGCAATCACCCCTTCCTGGCCGGAATCAAGGCCATAGGCGATAGCCGCCGCGGTCGGTTCATTAAGCAGGCGCAGCACGTGCAGACCCGCCAGACGCGCCGCGTCTTTGGTCCCCTGACGCTGGGCGTCATCAAAATAAGCGGGAACGGTGATCACCACGCCGTCGAGCTCGCCGGCCAGCGCTTCAGTGGCCCGGGCTGCCAGCGCTTTCAGAATATCGGCGGAGACGCGAATCGGGTTCAGCAGGCCGCCGGCGGTCTGGATCATCGGCAGGCCGTTTTCACTGGCCTGCAGCTGATACGGCAGATGCGGATAGCGATGTTGGATATCGGCGAGGGAGCGCCCCATCATCCGTTTCACGGAGCTGATGGTGTTGGCGGGATCCTGGGCGGCGTTCAGCCGGGCGTCATAGCCGACGGTCAGCCCCGATGCGTGGTAGTTCACCACCGACGGCAGCAGATAGCGGCCTTGATGATCGGGCAGAGTCTCGGCCTGGCCGCTACGCACGGTAGCCACCAGAGAATTGGTGGTGCCCAGGTCGATACCGGCCGCCAGACGACGCTGGTGCGGCGCGGCGCTCAGGCCGGGCTCACTAATTTGTAATAAGGCCATAATTGCTTCCGAAAATTAAAAATCGAGCAGTTTTTCTTCGAGTTCTTCAGCACTGCTGCGCAGTTTATCGAGGAAACGGAGCTTACGCACCGTGTCCGCCGCCGCCTCCCAGCTCTCATTATGCAATTGGTCAACCATCAGCTGATGGCGGGTATCAAACAGCGCTTTCACTCGTTTGATAAAGCTTTCCAGCCGCGCTTCGTCTTTCGCCTGGCCGATCTCATCCAACTCTTCGCGCAGTTCCAGCTGTTCCATCAGGAACGCGGTATCGCGAACGGTATGCTGCTCGCTGGCCAGATCGAAGCCATGCAGCGAGAGGAGGTATTCTGCGCGGGTCAGGGGATGGCGCAGCGTCTGCCAGGCCTGGTTAATGGTGGCGGAATACTGAACCGCCGCAAGCTGCTCCGCAGCGGGCGCGCTGGCAAATTTATCCGGATGGTACTGGCGCTGCAGATCCTGATACCGGACAGCCAGTTGTTCAAGCGAGAGGGTATAGCTGGCTGGTAACCCGAAGAGGGTGAAATAGTCCATAGTAACCTCAGGGTCATGCATCTAAACGAAAACCCCACGCGCGGCGTGACCGCGGTGGGGTTGGGGTGTACCGATTATACGTTAAAGCTTTCGCCGCAGCCGCACTCATCTTTGACGTTCGGGTTGGTGAACTTAAACCCTTCGTTAAGGCCTTCTTTGACGAAGTCCAGCTGCGTGCCGTCGAGGAATTGCAGACTTTTGCCGTCGATCACGACCTTCACGCCTTTGTCTTCAAACACGGTGTCTTCAGCCGCCGGCTCGTCAACAAACTCCAGTACATAGGCCATACCTGAGCAGCCGGAGGTTCTCACGCCCAGGCGCAGGCCAAACCCTTTTCCGCGGTTTGCCAGGAAGGCATTGACTCGCGCTGCTGCACTGTCGCTAAGAGTAATCGACATAACAAAACCTCAACTAATTATTTTGCTTCACGTTTGCTTTTGTAATCCGCAATCGCGGCTTTAATCGCGTCTTCCGCCAGAATAGAGCAGTGAATTTTCACCGGCGGCAGTTCCAGTTCATCGGCGATATCGGTGTTCTTGATCGCCTGCGCTTCGTCCAGGGATTTACCCTTCACCCACTCGGTGACCAGGGAGCTGGAAGCGATAGCAGAACCACAGCCGTAGGTCTTGAAGCGCGCGTCTTCAATGATACCTTCATTGTTGACTTTAATCTGCAACTTCATCACGTCGCCGCAGGCCGGCGCGCCGACCATGCCGCTGCCGACGTTCTCGTCGCTGTTGTCAAAAGAGCCGACGTTGCGCGGGTTCTCGTAATGATCGATAACTTTTTCGCTGTATGCCATGATGAATTCTCCTTATTGGTGCCGAATTAGTGATGTGACCATTCAATACTGTTCAGATCCACGCCCTGTTTGAACATTTCCCACAGTGGAGAAAGCTCGCGCAGACGGCCAATGGATTTACGAATCAGGTTGATGGCGTAGTCAATCTCTTCTTCGGTAGTGAAACGACCTAAAGAGAAACGAATAGAACTGTGCGCCAGTTCATCAGTCATGCCTAACGCGCGCAGCACGTAGGATGGCTCAAGGCTCGCGGAAGTACAGGCTGAACCGGAGGAAACCGCCAGGTCTTTCAGCGCCATAATCAGCGACTCGCCTTCAACATAGTTGAAGCTGACGTTAAGAATGTTCGGCGCGCCCTGCTCAAGGTCGCCGTTGAGGTACACTTCTTCCATATCCTTCACGCCGTTCCACAGACGGTTGCGCAGCGTGCGCAGACGCGCCATCTCGCTTTCCATCTCTTCTTTGGCGATACGGTAAGCTTCACCCATGCCGACGATCTGGTGAACAGGCAGAGTACCGGAACGCATACCGCGCTCGTGGCCGCCGCCGTGGATTTGCGCTTCGATACGAATGCGCGGCTTACGACGCACGTACAGCGCGCCGATGCCTTTCGGACCGTAGATTTTGTGACCGGAGAAGGACATCAGGTCCACTTTCAGCTGGCTGAGATCGATAGGCAGCTTGCCCACGCTCTGGGTGGCGTCTACGTGGTAAATGATACCGCGGGCGCGACACATCTCGCCGATGGTAGCGATATCCTGCACCACGCCGATTTCGTTATTCACATGCATGATGGAAACCAGGATGGTGTCGTCACGCATCGCCGCTTCCAGCTCTTTCAGATCGATAATCCCGTTGCTCTGCGGCGCCAGGTAGGTCACTTCGAAGCCTTCGCGCTCCAGCTGACGGCAGGTATCCAGAACCGCTTTATGCTCGGTTTTGCTGGTGATGATGTGCTTGCCTTTTTTCTGATAAAAGTTGGCAGCACCCTTGATCGCCAGGTTGTCGGATTCAGTCGCACCAGAGGTAAAGACGATTTCGCGCGGGTCGGCACCGACCAGCTCGGCAATCTGATTGCGGGCGATATCAACCGCCTCTTCAGCCTGCCAGCCAAAACGGTGGGAACGGGAGGCCGGGTTACCAAAGGTCCCGTCCATGGTCAGGAACTGCATCATTTTCTCGGCAACACGCGGGTCCACCGGCGTGGTTGCGGAGTAATCGAGGTAAATCGGTAATTTCATTGCTCTTAAACTCCGTACATCACTCAATGCAAGGAATCAGGCAACCGGCTTGATGTACGACCGAGTACACGGAATGTCGGAGCATCCCGGCCTGATTCTGAAAGCTCTTTATAATCGTTGTCCCGCCGTTTCGCGCTGCCTCGCCCTGTCAGCCGCAGCCCGAAACGGGACGGGTCACTCAGGCGCGCAGTTTAACGTCGATCGCGTCCTGGGTGCGCGCATTGCGCTGGGTTTCGTGCTGATGCTGACGACCGGAAACATCGAGGATCTCCTGGTTATTCACCAGTTCTCCGAGGGTGATATTGTTCAGGAAGCCGGTCAGACGCTCGCTCAGATCGCGCCACAGCGCGTGAGTCAGGCATTTATCGCCGCCCTGACAGCCGCCCTTGCCCTGGCAACGGGTGGCGTCAACGGATTCGTCCACGGCGCTGATGACTTCGCCGACGGCGATACTGCCGGCATCTTTACCTAACAGATAACCACCGCCTGGGCCACGAACGCTGGAAACCAGGCCATTTTTACGCAGGCGAGAGAACAGCTGTTCCAGATAGGAAAGCGAAATTCCCTGACGCTCTGAAATATCTGCCAACGGCACCGGGCCCGTTTCAGAGTTGAGCGCAACGTCAAGCATCGCGGTCACGGCATAACGCCCTTTAGATGTCAGTCTCATGTCTTACTTAACCTCAAACTCGCCCCTGGCCGGGCTTTTTATTAATATGGGTATTGCATAGCAGGGCCAAGTCTGACATTCCCGAGTAATTTGGTCAACTATTTACTTGACTGTTTTAGTCAGGTATTTGGCTTTCCGTGCCGTTATTAATTTCGAGCCGCTCCCGGGGTCGGCCAAAGGCCTCGCCCGGGCTACAACAGAGATGTAGATTCGTAGGCCGGATAAGCGAAGCGCCATCCGGCGTTAACGCTCTTACTTACCTTTATTCTGCTGCTCAATAGACGCCAGCATGCCGCGCAGGATGTTCAGCTCCTGGCTTTCCGGACGCGCGCGGGTGAACAGACGACGCAGTTTATTCATCACCTGCCCCGGATGGTTCGGACGGATAAAGCCCGTCGCCAGCAGCGTCTGCTCAAGATGGCCGTAGAAACGCTCCAGGTCATCCACCAGCGGGTACGGCGCTTCTTCGTGCTCAACCGCCGGCTGCGCTTGCTCCTGCGCCGCCAGCCAGGCCATCCGCACTTCGTAGGCGATAACCTGCACCGCCATCGCCAGGTTCAGCGAGCTGTACTCCGGGTTGGCGGCGATGGCCACATGGTAGTGACACTTCTGCAGTTCATCGTTAGTCAGGCCAACGCGCTCGCGGCCAAACACCAGCGCCACCGGCGCATGCTGGCCTTCGGCGATGCTTTTCAGACCGCATTCGCGCGGGTCGAGCATCGGCCACGGCAGCGTGCGGGAGCGCGCGCTGGTGCCAACCACCAGGCTACAGCCCGCCAGCGCTTCATCAAGGGTATCGACGATCTGCGCGTTGCCAATGACGTCGCTGGCACCCGCGGCCAGCGCAATGGCCTGGGAATCAGGCTTCACCAGCGGATTGACCAGCCACAGGTTGGTTAAGCCCATGGTTTTCATCGCGCGGGCAACGGAGCCCATATTGCCGGTGTGGGAAGTTTCTACCAGTACGATTCGAATATTTTGCAGCATTATGGTTCTTCGGCTAAAGATTATTCGGGCATGCTACCATAAAACGGAGACATAAGCAGATTTCGCTGTTATTATATGCGCCGTTTTTTCCCGTTCTTTAACATCCAGTGAGAGAGACCGATGCATCCGATGCTGAACATCGCCGTGCGCGCCGCGCGCAAGGCGGGTAATTTAATTGCCAAACACTACGAAACGCCAGACACCGTAGAAACCAGCCAGAAAGGCAGCAATGATTTTGTGACCAACGTCGATAAAGCCGCCGAAGCGATTATTATCGAAACCATTCGCAAATCTTACCCGCAGCACACCATTATCACCGAAGAAAGCGGTGAACACGCTGGTGAAGAGCAGGATGTTCAATGGGTTATCGATCCACTGGATGGCACCACCAACTTCGTTAAACGTCTGCCGCACTTCTCTGTTTCCATCGCCGTACGCATCAAAGGCCGTACTGAAGTCGCGGTGGTTTACGATCCGATGCGTAACGAACTGTTCACCGCGACCCGCGGCCAGGGCGCGCAGCTGAACGGCTACCGTCTGCGCGGCAGCAACGCTCGCGACCTCGACGGCACCATCATCGCGACCGGCTTCCCGTTCAAGGCGAAGCAGCACGCCACCACTTACATGAATATTCTCGGCAACATGTTCACCGAATGCGCCGATTTCCGCCGTACCGGCTCCGCCGCACTGGATCTGGCCTACGTTGCCGCCGGCCGCGTTGACGGTTACTTTGAAATCGCCCTGAAACCATGGGATTTCGCCGCAGGCGAGCTGATCGCTCGTGAAGCAGGCGCTATCGTGTGCGACTTCACCGGCGGTCATAACTATATGCTGACGGGCAACATCGTTGCCGGTAACCCGCGCGTGGTAAAAGCGATGCTGGCGAACATGCGCGAGCAGCTGAGCGATGCGCTGAAGCGTTAATCTCTTACTGATGTCAAAAAGGAAGCCGCGGCTTCCTTTTTTTATGTCATGACAGCATCCTCAGGATCTGGCGAATCACCGCATTACCGCCAATACAGAGCACCGTCAGGCCGCTAAATAAAGCCAGCGGTCCGCGCCAGCGCAGGCAGCCCTGCGGCCCCAGCCAGCACCGGAAACACAGCGCGATTCCTACCGTCGCCAGGCGAGCGAGCAGCACGCCCACCATCGCCGGAACCAGCAGCAGCCATCCCCACAGCGGCAGCTCATACTGCTGCGCACTGAGTAAAATCCATACCAGCTGAAACGGCAGATAAAAACTCAGGGCAACGATCAGCGGAATGCGAATATTGCCTGCCGGTGCGGCAACGCCTTTAACGCCGCGCCAGCCGTCGCGCAGCAGTATTGCTGCCAGCACCAGCGTGGCCAGATAGCAAACGTCGTTACAGATGCCCGCAATCTGCATTAGCCTGTCGCTGCTTAGCTTACTCATAAACGCGAAACGCCAGAAAATGATCACCAGAAAACCCAACTGCAACGCCCAGCTGCGCAGGATCCAGTCGACCATCTCCCGCGGCGAGGGTTGGTTATGCACAGCCCAGGCGACGATGGGCAGTTTACTGTGCCCGGGATGGCAAAAGGCCAGCACGAAGCCTGACAGCGTCAGGGTGGCGTAGGCCACCAGCGGGATATCCGCGACACTCGTCACCCCGAATCGCATAACATACGGCATGGCGTGGTAGACGCGCACCAGATCGGACGGCCACCAGCTGGCCAGGGCTGGAAACCAGAAGACGATCGCCGGGCCCGCCAGCAGCCCGGCGGCGCCGGCGCAGCCATAATAGAACCGCCCGTTCTGCGCGGGAGAAACGATATTTGCGGCCATAGCGACTCCTTGTCATCCGCCGAAAAGCGGAAAACTAGAGCATCGCCGCGTCAGCGGCAAGCGCCGGCGCCCACTTTCGGATTTGCGCCCGACGCCTGGCTAAAACGGACGGATCCCGCCGCCGGCCGGGACGGCGCTGAACCACATCACGCCTGCCGCCGCCAGCAAAATGACGCCGCCGGCCAGCGCCAGCGTCAGCCAGCCTACCTGGCGCCACAGCGGCGGTGCCTGATGCTGACCCAGCTTCACCGCCAGCTGGCGAAAACTGTGCACCAGCAGCGCCAGCGCCGTGATAGTCAATGAGGTCCCTGCCGCCATCGCCAGCGCCGCCGCCATCCCCCAGCTGAACACTCCGATCACTTTGCTGAACAGCAGGACCATGATCGCCCCCGAGCAGGGACGCATGCCCATCGACAGGACAATCACGGTGCGAGCCCGCCAGTCGTCGCCGGCCTGCAGCTGCTCCGGGGCCGGGAGATGCTGATGCCCGCAGCCGCAGTGTTCGTTATGAACATGATGCGGGGTGAACGCGGTAAACGTTGGCCGGCTCAGCAGCAGACGCAGCTTTTTCAGCGCCCGCCAGCAGAGCAGCAGACCTAACGCGCCCACCAGCAAATAGCTGCCCTTCTCCAGCCAGAAACTGCTGAGATGCAGCTGGCGCGCTGGCAGCTGCAGTAGCGCCAGCACCACCACCACCAGCGCGATAGCCACCAGCCCCTGCAACAAAGAGGCGGCCAGCGTCAGGTTAATACTCGATTTCAGCTTTGAGGGATGGGTGGCAAGCCAGGTCGTAATGACAATTTTGCCGTGGCCGGGCCCTAAGGCATGCAGCACCCCGTAAACGAAGCTGAATCCAAGCAGCGACAGCCCCGCCGCAGCCGGGTTCTCCGCCACCGCCTGCAGCAGGCGGCTGAGCTCCAGATTGAGCGCGCGCTGCCAGACCGCGCTCTGCATCAGCACCTGCGGCCAGGCCAGCCACAGCCAGATGCCGCCCGTTACGCTCACGGCCAGCAGCAGCGCCAGCGGCCACAGCGCTTTCCAGCGCGAAGTTCGCGCGCGAAGGGTAAAAATTACTGACATGTCAGCGTCACCTTCTGGGCAAAATAGCTGCCCAGCGCCATATCCTCAGGCGGCGCATCCGCTTTATCCAGCGACTGGGCGTATGAGAGCATTTTGTCATTCGGTTTTGGCGTCATCACCGTTGCCTTACAGACGGCCTGCAGCGCGGCGGGCAGGGAAAAATCGCTATCTTTGTCATAAAACATATCGACATAGTAGGTCGGATCGAAAGTGGAAAAGGTAAACGTCTGCCCGGCAACGGGTTGCGGCGTCGCCAGCGGCAGGGTAAAGGTCAGTACCGCCTGCAGGCCGTCGCGCTCAAGACCGTATCCGTCGGGGCGATTGTCAAATTTCACCCGCTGGCCGTTGTGCCACAGCTCGCTGAAATAGTGCTGGCCGAGCACGTTGGCCATCACCTCCGCCGCCAGTTTTTTCCATACTTCGCTACCCGGTTTAGCGTTTCCGGCGTCGTAAAGCAGATCCGAGGAGGTTATTTCATCCATTGTCCAGCGCATTTTAAAGGCGCTCAGCAGGCCGTCTTTGACCACCGGCTCGCTCTGCAAACTGATGAAGCTATGCGGATGCGCAGCGGCTGTCCATGATAAAACCATGAAAAACGCCGCGCTGGTGCATTGTTTCACTCTGTTCATCTGTTCCTCACGTGAAAAATTCTGTGAACTTCGCCAGCAATCCTGAGCTAAAGCGGGCGCACTTCCCTGCCCCCGCCGCCGTCATTGTCTATCCTTAGCGGAAACCCTAACTGGAACTTACCAGATGATGACCGTCATTGAACCACCATCTGCGCTTTCCAGTCCACAGCGCCGTAGCCAGGTGCTCCTGATGTTTTATCTGCCCGGACAGTCGGTAACGACTGAACGGCTTGGCAGAATCAACCTCGTTGATGAGACCACGGCCCGGCAGGATATCGAGGAGACCGGACGCGAAATTCAGCGTTACCACCGCCTGACCCTTCGGTCACAGGTGGACGGCAGCTATCGGATTGAAGGCGCCGCGCTCGACCAACGTTTATGCCTGCTGCATGCGCTGCGGCGGGGCCTGCGCCTGTGCCCGCAGTTCGTTAACCATCATTTTACCCCGGCGCTGAAAACGCAGCTTAAACAGGAAGGCATCGCCCGTACCTTGTACGATGATACCAACCTGCAGGCGCTGGTGAACCGTTGCGCGCGAGCGCTCAATCGCCAGTTCGACTGCCGGGACGTCCAGTTTCTGCGCCTGTACCTGCAGTACTGCCTGCTTGAGCATCACCGGGGCTATTCACCCGACTTCAATGATGAACAGCAACGCTGGGCGCAGACCGCCGCCGAGTTCACTCTGGCGCAGGAGATTGTCCGCCACTGGCAGCGCCGGGTCGGCGCTCCGCCGCATGTCGGAGAGCCTTTTTTCCTCTCGCTGCTGTTTATGATGCTCAAAACCCCCGATCCGCTTCGCGATGGTCACCCGCAGGATCGACGCCTGCGGCTGGCTATTTCCGGCCTGATCCACCGCTTCCAGATGCTCGCCGGCAGGTCGTTCAGTGACGAGCAGGGGCTGAGCGACCAGCTTTATATTCACTTGTCGCAGGCATTGATCCGCAGCGTGTTTGCCATCGGCATCGACAGCACGCTCACGGAGGAAGTGAGCCGGCTCTATCCTCGTTTACTACGCACCACCCAGGCGGCATTGAGCGAATTCGAGGAGGCCTGGCACGTCCGTTTTAATGAGGAAGAGACCAGCTTAATCGCGGTGATCTTTGGCGCCTGGCTGATGCAGAAAAGCGACCTGCATGAGAAGCAGGTTCTGCTGCTGACCGATGATAATCCGGATATGGAAGCGGCCCTGGAGCAGCAGCTGCGCGAACTGACGCTGCTGCCGCTGAATATCAAATACCAGAGCGTAGAGCGCTTTCAGAAGGAAGGCGCGCCCAAAGGGGTGACGCTTATCGTCACTCCCTATGCGACGGCGCTGCCGCTGTTTTCACCGCCGCTGATCCACGCGGAGAACTGCTTCACCGAACGCCAGCAGCAGCATATCTGCGCGATGCTCGAGGACTAGGCCGCCACCGCTTTTGGCCGTATAGCCATCGCCGGAAGCGTCAGCAGGGCCATCACCCAGAATACGCCCTGGTGCAGGTGCTGATAGAGGAAACCGGCGAAGACGGTCATGATGGCAATACTCCCGCCCATCGCCACCGCGGAGTAGACGGCCTGCAGGCGGATCACTTCGCTGCCCTGGCGGGCGGCGATATAGCGCATCGCCGCCAGATGACACACCGTAAAGGTCCCGCAGTGAAGGATCTGCGCGAGGATAAGCCCCGGCAGCGCTGTGGTCCAGCCCATCAGCGTCCAGCGAACCAGCCCGCACAGGGCAGAGAGCAGCAGCAGATCCCGCGCGCTAAAGCGGCGGAACACCTTTTTACTTAGCGCGAAGATCACCACTTCCGCCACCACACCTAACGACCACAGATAACCGACCGCCGAGGCAGAATAGCCGGCCTGCTGCCAGTAGATGGCGCTAAAGCCATAGTAGGCGGCGTGCGCCCCCTGCAGCAGACAAACGCAGGCGAGAAAGCGCCAGCTTTGGCGCACCAGCGTCAGCCAGGCCGCCATTCCGGCCCCCTGCTGCTGGCGCGACGCCCCCTGAGGCATCACCGACGGCTTAAGCAACATGCCGAGCAGCATCGAGGCGACGCCCAGGCTTAGCATCAGCAGGATCGCCCGGTAATCGAACAGGCTCACCAGCTTACCGGTCAGCGCCGAACCAATCACAAAGGCGATGGAGCCCCATAGCCGCACCCGGCCATAGTCCATGGTGATCTGCTTTTGCCAGGTATTGGCCAGAGCATCCGTCAGCGGCACCAGCGGTGAAAAGAACAGGTTGAAGCCGATGATAATCGCCAGCAGCCATGCTACGTGGGTGCCGGCCCAGAAGGCCAGCGCGAAGAGCAAGGTTAACAGCGCCAGCACGCGCAGCGCGGCGATCAGCCGGGAGGGATCGCTCACCCGCGGGGCAATCAGCAGACTGCCGAGAAAACGGGCCACCAGACCGGCGCCAAGCAAAATGCCGATGGTTTCCGGGGTCAGCCCGTTGCCGGCCAGCCAGACGCTCCAGAAGGGCAGAAAAATACCGTAGCTAAAAAAGTAAGTGAAATAACTGAGCGCCAGCCAGCGCGTGGAGTGCAAGACCATGATTTCCTCCCGAATGGTGGCGATAGTCTGGCGATAAACCCCATCGTGAGTAAACCTGTGTCTCACTCTCTATATGGAAGTTGAGTACATTTGTCTTTAAATCGTGACGCGCATCACGGAGCACTCCCCACTCCGTCACCGGTTGTATTAAATAAAATCCGATAACCGGGCATCAAAGTGCGACCAACGATACGGCGAAATCCTAATGAAACGAAGCGCGACATTATTATTTTCCTGCTATGGCGGCTGGCAACTTTGTGTATTACGTTTAAATCACACGTCTCTCATAACGAGCTGATTATGAACACACTCCGCTATTTTGATTTTGGCGCATCCCGCTCTCTGCTACTGCTCATCGCCCGCATCGCCGTGGTGGTTCTGTTTCTACTTTTTGGCTACCCCAAACTGCTGGGCTTTAGCGGTACGGTGCAATACATGGCCGCCTCCGGCGCGCCGATGCCGACCCTGGCGGCGATTATCGCCGTCATTATGGAAGTGCCTGCCGCGATTTTAATTGTGCTGGGCTTTTTCACCCGCCCGCTGGCGGTCATCTTTATCTTCTACACCCTCGGCACGGCGGTGATTGGCCATCACTACTGGGATATGACTGGCGATGCGGTATTGCCGAACATGATTAACTTCTGGAAAAACGTCAGCATCGCCGGCGCCTTCCTGCTGCTAGCGGTAACCGGCCCCGGGGCGATCTCCCTCGACCGCCGCTAATCTGCAGATGCAAAAAAGGCCGCATAAGCGGCCTTTTTGATGTCAACGCTAACGCTTACGCATATACCGGGAAGCGGGCGCAGATATCCAGCACTTTACCTTTCACGCGCTCAATGACCGCGTCGTCATTGATATTGTCCAGCACGTCACACATCCAGCCAGCCAGCTCTTTGACTTCCGCTTCTTTAAAGCCGCGACGAGTCACAGCCGGAGAACCGATGCGGATACCGGAGGTCACGAACGGGCTCTTCGGATCGTTCGGCACGCTGTTTTTGTTGACGGTGATGTTGGCGCGGCCCAGGGCAGCGTCAGCTTCTTTACCGGTCAGGTTTTTATCCACCAGGTCCAGCAGGAACAGGTGGTTCTCAGTACCGCCAGACACCACTTTGTAGCCGCGGTTCAGGAACACTTCCACCATTGCTTTGGCGTTTTTCGCAACCTGCTGCTGGTAAACTTTAAACTCTGGCTCCATCGCTTCTTTCAGCGCCACCGCTTTCGCCGCGATAACGTGCATCAGCGGGCCGCCCTGCGCGCTTGGGAATACCGCAGAGTTCAGCTTCTTATACAGCTCTTCGCTACCGCCTTTCGCCAGGATCAGGCCGCCGCGCGGACCCGCCAGGGTTTTGTGGGTGGTGGTGGTCACGACGTGAGCATGCGGAACCGGGTTCGGGTATACGCCAGCGGCAATCAGGCCTGCCACGTGCGCCATATCGACGAACAGGTAAGCGCCGATGCTGTCAGCAATTTCACGCATTTTTGCCCAGTCAACGATACCGGAGTAAGCGGAGAAACCACCGATGATCATCTTCGGTTTGTGTTCCTGAGCCTGCTTCGCCATGTCGTCGTAGTCAATTTTGCCGGACTCATCAATACCGTAAGGGATGATGTTGTACAGTTTGCCGGAGAAGTTAACCGGGGAGCCGTGAGTCAGGTGGCCGCCCTGCGCCAGGTTCATACCGAGCACGGTGTCGCCCGGCTGCAGCAGCGCGGTGTAGACGGCAAAGTTAGCCTGGGAGCCGGAGTGCGGCTGGACGTTAGCATAGTCAGCGCCGAACAGCTCTTTCGCGCGGTCGATAGCCAGTTGCTCAACCACGTCGACGTATTCGCAGCCGCCGTAGTAACGCTTGCCCGGATATCCTTCAGCGTATTTGTTGGTCAGCTGAGAGCCCTGCGCCTGCATTACGCGCGGGCTGGTGTAGTTTTCGGAGGCGATCAGTTCGATGTGCTCTTCCTGACGTACTTTTTCCTGCTCCATAGCCTGCCACAGTTCGGCATCATAATCGGCAATGTTCATTTCACGCTTTAACATCCGCATCTCCTGACTCAGCTAACAATAAAATTTCGGCCTAAAAAGGCGGTCCGATTGGACAACGGCCCACAGTATAACCGAATCATTCTGTGATAACAGGTCTTGACAAAGGATTTTACGCAAACGTTTGGCTCCGCATGACACAAGGCTTTGAGCAATAACGCCTCTCTCAGTATCAACGGATTTCTTTTCAGGATTGTGATGCAAATTCTTCATGTTGTAACTGCAACGGCGGAAAGTGTTAAAGAACCATTTACAACGCAGGGTTATTTCCTTAAGATGCATTTAAAATACATCATTAAGATAACACCCAAGGAAGCACACTATGCTCGACGCTCAAACCATCGCTACGGTCAAAGCCACCATCCCTCTGCTGGTAGAGACTGGACCAAAGTTAACCGCCCATTTCTACGATCGGATGTTCGCGCATAACCCGGAGCTCAAAGAGATCTTCAATATGAGCAACCAGCGCAACGGCGACCAGCGTGAAGCGCTGTTCAACGCCATTGCCGCCTACGCCAGCAATATCGATAACCTGCCTGCCCTGCTGCCGGCGGTGGAAAAGATCGCCCAGAAACACACCAGCTTCCAGATCAAACCGGAGCAGTACAATATTGTTGGCAGCCATCTACTGGCGACCCTCGATGAAATGTTCAGTCCGGGCCAGGAAGTGCTCGATGCCTGGGGTAAAGCCTACGGGGTGCTGGCGAACGTCTTTATCGGCCGCGAAGCCGAGATCTATCAGCAAAACGCCCGTAAAACCGGCGGCTGGGAAGGGACCCGCGCGTTCCGCATCGTGAAGAAAACCCCGCGCAGCCAGCTTATCACCAGCTTTGAGCTCGAGCCGGTCGACGGCCAGCCGGTCGCCGATTACCAGCCTGGCCAGTATCTGGCCATCTGGCTGAAGCCGGAAGGCTTCGAATATCAGGAAATTCGCCAGTACTCCCTGACCCGCAAAGCGGACGGCAAGGGCTACCGCATCGCGGTTAAACGCGAGGAAGGCGGCCAGGTTTCCAGCTGGCTGCATAACCATGCCAGCGAAGGCGATGTGGTCTATCTGGCCGCGCCGGCCGGGGACTTCTTCCTTAACGTCGAACCGCAGACGCCGGTCACCCTGATCTCCGGCGGCGTCGGGCAAACGCCGATGCTGGCGATGCTGGATGCGCTGGCGAAGAGCCATCATCAGGGTCAGGTGAACTGGTTCCATGCGGCGGAAAATGGCGAGGTCCACGCCTTTGCCGATGAGGTGCAGGCGCTCGGCGCGGCGCTGCCGGCGTTTACCGCTCACGTCTGGTATCGCAACCCGAGCGAGGCTGACCGTCAGGCAGGACGTTTTGATAGCGAAGGTTTGATGGATTTAGCGGCGGTGGCGGAAACTATTCGCGACCCGCAGATGCAGTATTATCTCTGCGGCCCGGTAGCGTTTATGCAGTTTGCAGCGAAGCAGCTGGTAGAATTAGGGGTCAATAAAGACCACATTCATTACGAATGCTTCGGCCCGCATAAGGTGCTGTAAGCCCCGACGCCGCGGGGATTTGTAGGCCGGGTAAGCGCAGCGCCACCCGGCAATACTGCAACGAGCGGCGAGCGTTAAATCGCCGCGTCGTCTTCTTCGCCGGTACGGATACGAATGACCCGCGCCACGTCGAAGACAAAGATCTTGCCGTCACCGATTTTACCGGTCTGCGCGGTACGGATGATGGTATCCACACAGGTATCGACGATATCGTCGGTCACCACGATTTCAATTTTCACTTTCGGCAGAAAATCCACCATATATTCCGCGCCGCGGTAGAGTTCGGTGTGCCCTTTCTGGCGGCCAAAGCCTTTCACTTCCGTTACCGTCATCCCGGTGATGCCGACTTCGGCCAGCGCTTCACGCACGTCATCCAGTTTGAAAGGTTTAATAATCGCATCAATCTTTTTCATGGTGTTCCTGTCTTAGTCGCGTAACCGGTTGCTTACCGTATCATATCTTGCGCTATGTTGCGGAGCTACTCTTTAAAGTCATTGGCGTCGAGCTCATGGCGCGACAGCAGCTTATAGAATTCGGTGCGGTTGCGTCCAGCCATCCGCGCGGCGTGGGTGACGTTGCCTCTGGTAATCTGCAGCAGCTTGCGCAGGTAGTTCAGCTCAAACTGATTGCGCGCTTCCACGAAGGTCGGCAGCGCCGTGTTCTCGCCTTCCAGCGCCTGTTCCACCAGCGCATCGCCGATCACCGGCGACGAGGTCAGGGCCACGCACTGCTCAATCACGTTCACCAGCTGGCGCACATTGCCCGGCCATTTGGCGGCCATCAGCCGCTTCATTGCATCGCTGGAAAATGCCCGCACGAACGGCTTATGGCGATCGGCGGACTGACGCAGCAGATGGTTGGCCAACAGCGGAATATCTTCCGTGCGTTCGGAGAGCGGCGGGATCTTCAGGTTAACCACATTGAGGCGATAAAACAGATCTTCGCGAAACTCGCCGCGGGCCATCGCCTTCGGCAGGTCGCGGTGGGTGGCGGAGATGATCCGCACGTTGATCTCGATATCGCGGTTGCTGCCGAGCGGGCGAACCTTACGCTCCTGCAGGACGCGGAGCAGCTTCACCTGCAGGGCGACAGGCATATCGCCGATCTCGTCGAGAAACAGCGTGCCGCCTTCGGCGGCCTGGAATAACCCTTCGCGGTTGCTGACCGCGCCGGTAAAGGCGCCCCGAGCATGGCCGAACAGTTCGGACTCGAGCAGCTGTTCCGGCAGCGCGCCGCAGTTAATCGCCACGAAAGGCTTGTCATGACGCGGGCTGGCGTTGTGGATCGCCTGGGCGACTATCTCCTTCCCGGTCCCGCTCTGGCCGTTAATCAGCACGCTGACGTCGGACTGCGCCACCATCCCGGCCTGCTCGAGCAGGCGCAGCATCAGCGGGCTGCGGGTGACAATCGCCTGGCGCCACGCTTCGTCGGTGGCTGGCGATCGCTGCTCCAGCGCCTCATCAATGGCTTTATACAAGGCGTCTTTATCAACTGGCTTGGTCAGGAAGCTGAAGACGCCCTGCTGGGTGGCCGCCACCGCGTCGGGGATCGAGCCATGGGCGGTGAGAATGATCACCGGCATGCCGGGCTGCCCCTTCTGGATCTCACTGAACAGCTGCAGGCCGTCCATTTCATCCATCCGCAGATCGCTAATCACCAGATCCACTTTCTCACGTCCCAGCACGCGCAGCGCTTCAGGTCCGCTCTCGGCGGTGACCACGCTATAGCCTTCGCTGACCAGACGCATGCCGAGCAGCTTCAGCAGCCCCGGATCGTCATCCACCAGCAGCAAACGCGCCGGTTTACGGATCGTCATGGATCACCTCCGGTACTTTTTCGCTGCCGAAATTGCCGCCCGGCTTGCGGCTGGAGAGCTGGCGTTCAATATCCGTCAGATTCTCCAGCTTACGGGTGGTCAGCTCCAGCTGCTGGCGCAGCGACTGCTCCTGCTGGCGCAACGTCTCCAGCTCGCTATCGCTGGACTGCTGAAGCTTCGCGTAGCGGGCTCGCTCCTCCACCAGCTGCAGCTGACGGGTCTGCCCGTCGCGCCAGAGCTGATATAGCGGGCGGACCTGAACGGCGATTTGCGGGCTGAAGGTGTCGAGACGCGCCACCAGCTCGCGGCGCTCGTCAGGGGTAATTTTGGCATCGGCAAGCAGAATGCCGCGGCGGAATGCGTCCTGCCAGCTGTCGTCGGTATGGCGTTTCGCCTCCGCTCGCGCCTGCACCGGCGCGAGACGATCGGCGCAGTCAATGCCCCGCAGCCAGTAGAGGGGGTTTTTGTCGCTGGCATCGCTGCTGTGCGCCCAGATATCAGCGCAGTCCACGGCGACAAAATCGGCCACCTGGTGCTGCGCCTGCCCGGGGGCGGCGGCACCTTCCGCACTATGCGGCGAGAAGCCGGCGGAACACCCCGCCAGCGTCAGACAAGCAATGCCTGAGAGCAGCCATCCGCTAAGGGAACGGCGCCAGGCCAGGAATTGGGACATAGTTCCCCGATATCGATTCATTAGTTGGATTATTCCGGCGCTGAGGGAAGCGTAATGCGAAAACAGACCTGCCCGGCGGGGGCGTCAACCAGACTGAGTTCCCCTTGCATCTGACGGACACAATCGCGGGCGATGCTTAACCCCAGCCCACTGCCTTTAACGGCCCCTTTACGCTGGTGGCTTCCCTGGTAAAAAGGCTCAAAAATCATATTCTTTTCCGCGGCCGGGATCGGTTCGCCGCTGTTGGCGACATCAATACGCACCTGCTCTCCGTGCCGGTAGCTATGGATACGAATGTTACCGGATTCAGCGCCATAGTGCACCGCATTGGAGTAGAGATTATCCATTACGCTTATCAATAACGCAGGCTCCGCCAGACAATGCCGCGCCCGCAGCGCCAGCTCGGTATGCATCAGTTTAGCCCGCGCAGGCAAACTGTGCGCCGCCACGACGTTTTCCACCAGCTCCACCAGATCCACTGCTTCCCGGGCTACCGGGCCGTCGGCCTGTTTGCGGTTGTAGTCCAGCAGCTGTTCAATCAGCTTTTGCAGGTTGCGGCTGCTGCTGTCGAGGATCTCGACGATCTCCTGCTGCTCCGGCGTCAGCGGTCCGGCGACCCGGTCGGCCAACAGCTCGGTGCCTTCACGCATACTGGCCAGCGGGGTTTTCAGCTCATGCGACAGATGGCGAAGAAACTGATGCCGCTGCGACTCCAGCCATGCCAGGCGCTCGCTGAGCCAGATGATGCGCTTGCCCACCGAGCGCAGCTCGCGCGGGCCAGTAAACAATGCCGCGTCGTCCAGCGACTTCCCTGCGCCCAGCTGATTGATCATTCTTTCGATACCTTTCACCGGGCCGATGATCATGCGGGTGAAAAGCAGCACCAGCGCCAGGCTCAGCAGAAACAGCACCAGCGCCTGCCAGCCGAAAAACTGGCCGCGCTCGGCAATCTCCTGCTGCAGCTGCTGGCCGCGGGAATAGACCACCGCCCGGGTCGCCTGGACCATGTCGCTGTTATTACTGGCGAAAACTTCCAGTCTGGCGGCTGCCTCGGCGTCAGGGCCGCTGTTGTTACACTGCAGCTGCGCCAGATCGCTGACATCCTGGCGCAGCGCCTGCCAGAGCTTTTCGTCCGGCAACACGCCGGCGTGCGCGTCCAGCATCTGGCTGTAGCGCTGCCGCTGGTTTTGATAGACGCGCGCCAGCGTCGGATCGTCCAGCACGCAGTACTGGCGATAGCTGCGTTCCATCTCCAGCGCGGCATTGATCATCGCCTCACTGCGGCGGGCATCGACCAGCGTCGTACGGTTGATATACGCCGCCTGGGCGCTGAGGGCATTGAGGCTCTGCCAGGCCTGCCAGGCCAGCACCAGTAACGGCAGCAGGATCAGCACAAAGGAGAGCGTCACCAGCTGACGCAGCGAACGGGGAAAAAGAGAGAGTCGCTTCAAAGGTGTGGTCTCAATCATTAGCTCTGGTCGATGCTAACTGAGGAGCGCGCCGGAGAAAAGCGATACCCGTCGCCACGGCGCCCCAGAAACAACAAAGCCAGGCGCAAGGCCTGGCTTTGTTCAGAAATGAGGCGGTGCCTTACTCGACGTTTCGCCCGATGTCTGATAAAGCCAGGCTATTATCAGGAGTTGGACGGCAGGCACCTGTTTGTGCGTCATTCGAAGTTTATGTAGCGCGTCCCGAAGGGGCTGACATAAGAAGGTGAATGAGCCACTGGTTATTATTATGCATGAACTATGCCACCTTTCCAAACATTTTATTAACACATTGATATATATGGCTTTAACCATAAAAGCCAGCCACCCCAGCGCAGTACACTTTTTATCCATAGCGTCGCCAATTAGCGACACCAAATGTATCCCAAGTTACTCATCATTTAAATCAATAACTTAAGTGTCGCCTTTTGGCGACACTGCAATATGCCGGTTGTCGGTGATTCCCGACACCCTGGCGTGCCGGCCGTCACAGATAAAAAAAAGCCCCCTGCCTGAGCAGGGGGCCGATACGTTCGCGTGACACGCTGCGGGAAAATTAACCCAGCTGTTTACGCGCATTGCGGAAGATACGCATCCACGGGCTGTCTTCGCCCCAGTTTTCCGGGTGCCAGGAGTTGCTTACGGTGCGGAAGACGCGTTCCGGGTGCGGCATCATGATGGTCGCGCGCCCGCTTTCGCTGGTCACGGCGGTGATACCGTTAGGGGAACCGTTCGGGTTCGCCGGATAGGTTTCGGTCACTTTGCCGAAGTTATCCACGAAGCGCAGCGCCACCAGGCCTTTGCTCTCCAGCTGGGCCAGATGCGCGCTGTCGCGCACTTCCACCTGACCTTCGCCGTGGGAGACCGCAATCGGCATCTGTGAGCCAACCATGCCTTGCAGCAGCAGAGACGGGCTTTGCGTCACTTCCACCAGGCTGAAGCGCGCTTCAAAGCGGTCAGAGTGGTTGCGCACAAAGCGCGGCCACAGGTCGCTGCCCGGGATCAGCTCGCGCAGATTGGACATCATCTGACAGCCGTTGCACACGCCGAGCGCCAGGGTCTGCGGACGATGGAAGAAGGTCGCGAACTCATCGCGCACGCGCTCGTTGAACAGAATCGACTTCGCCCAGCCTTCACCTGCCCCCAGCACGTCGCCGTAGGAGAAGCCGCCGCAGGCCACCAGGG
This sequence comes from Klebsiella sp. 1SOBk10mer, assembly GCF_046602535.1. NCBI lineage: Bacteria > Pseudomonadati > Pseudomonadota > Gammaproteobacteria > Enterobacterales > Enterobacteriaceae > Klebsiella > Klebsiella sp. 1SOBk10mer. The sequence continues at coordinate 31,606 of NZ_JBKIUP010000001.1, read as the reverse complement.
CATGGAAATCGCCGAGACCGGTGCGGCCCGCCAGCAGGTCGCTCATATGCACGTCAATGGCGTCAAAGCCAGCGCGATGGAAGGCCGCCGCCATTTCAACGTGAGAGTTCACACCCTGCTCGCGCAGGACGGCCACTTTCGGACGCGCGCCGGTGGCAATGTACGGTGCGGCGACATCGTCATTAATATCAAACGAGAGCTTCACATTGAGGCCCGGGTCGGCGTCGTTGGCTTTCGCCTCGTGCTCCTGATCGGCGCAGGCCGGGTTGTCGCGCAGACGCTGCATCTGCCAGGTGGTTTCCGCCCACCACATGCGCAGCGTGGTGCGGCTTTCGCTAAACACCGTCTGACCGCCGGCGGTCAGCACGAAGCGATCGCCCTCGACCGCTTTACCGAGGTAATGCACACAGTCCGCCAAACCGTTAACCGCCAGAATGGCTTCCACCGCCTCACGGTCTGCGGCGCGGACCTGGATCACCGCCCCCAGCTCTTCGTTGAACAGCGCCGCCAGACGGTCGTCGCCCAGCGCGGCGATATCCGCCTCCACACCGCAGTGGCCGGTAAAGGCCATTTCCGCCAGGGTGACCAGCAGGCCGCCGTCGGAGCGGTCGTGGTAGGCCAGCAGTTTACGCTGCGCCACCAGGGCCTGCATCGCATCCCAGAAGCCTTTCAGCTGCGCGACATCGCGCACGTCAGCCGGCTTGTCGCCGAGCTGGCGATAGACCTGCGCCAGCGCCGTCGCGCCCAGCGCGTTGTGCCCTTTACCGAGGTCGATCAGCAGCAGGGCGTTATCTTCCGTCGAGAGCTGCGGCGTGACGGTATGACGAACATCTTCGACACGGGCGAAGGCGGAGATCACCAGCGACAGCGGAGAGGTCATCTCACGCTGCTCGCTGCCTTCCTGCCAGCGGGTTTTCATCGACATTGAGTCTTTGCCGACCGGAATGGTCAGGCCCAGCGCCGGGCACAGCTCTTCGCCCACCGCTTTCACCGCCTCATACAGGCCAGCGTCTTCGCCCGGGTGGCCGGCAGCGGCCATCCAGTTAGCCGACAGCTTCACGCGGTTCAGCTCGCCAATCTGCGTGGCAGCGATGTTGGTCAGCGCTTCGCCAACCGCCAGACGGCCGGAGGCGGCGAAGTCCAGCAGAGCAACCGGGGCGCGCTCGCCCATCGCCATCGCTTCGCCGTAGTAGCTGTCGAGGCTGGCGGTGGTTACCGCGCAGTTGGCCACCGGGATCTGCCACGGGCCGACCATCTGGTCGCGAGCGACCATGCCGGTCACGGTGCGATCGCCGATGGTCACGAGGAAGGTTTTCTCGGCCACCGTCGGCAGGTGCAGTACGCGGTTAACCGCGTCGGCGATGGTGATCGGTTGGCGATCCAGCGCGCTGCCCTGGGCTTTCAGAGTCTGCACGTCGCGGGTCATTTTCGGCGTTTTACCAAGCAGGACGTCCAGCGGCAGATCGATCGGCTGATCGTTAAAGTGGCTGTCGCTCAGGCTCAGGTGCTGCTCGGCGGTGGCTTCGCCGATAACCGCATAAGGCGCGCGCTCGCGGCGGCACAGCTCGTCGAACAGCGGCAGTTGCTCCGGGGCGACCGCCAGGACATAACGTTCCTGCGATTCGTTACACCAGATCTCCAGCGGGCTCATGCCTGGCTCATCGCTCAGGATATCGCGCAGCTGGAATTTACCGCCGCGGCCGCCGTCGCTGACCAGCTCCGGCATGGCGTTGGAGAGACCGCCGGCGCCGACGTCGTGGATAAACAGGATCGGGTTGGCGTCGCCCAGCTGCCAGCAGCGGTCGATCACCTCCTGACAGCGACGCTCCATTTCCGGGTTGTCACGCTGGACGGAGGCGAAATCGAGGTCGGCATCGGACTGACCGGAGGCCATGGAAGACGCCGCGCCGCCGCCGAGGCCGATGTTCATCGCCGGGCCGCCCAGCACGATCAGCTTCGCGCCGACGGTAATCTCGCCCTTCTGCACGTGCTCGCCGCGGATGTTACCGATACCGCCGGCCAGCATGATCGGTTTGTGGTAGCCGCGCAGCTCTTCGCCGTTATGGCTGGTGACTTTCTCTTCATAGGTGCGGAAGTAGCCGTTCAGCGCCGGACGACCAAATTCGTTGTTAAACGCCGCGCCGCCCAGAGGGCCTTCGGTCATGATGTCCAGGGCGGTGACGATGCGATCCGGTTTCCCGAAATCTTCTTCCCACGGCTGTTCGAAGCCCGGGATGCGCAGGTTGGAAACCGAGAAGCCCACCAGACCCGCTTTCGGCTTCGCGCCGCGGCCGGTGGCGCCTTCATCGCGGATCTCGCCGCCGGAGCCGGTTGCCGCGCCCGGCCATGGGGAGATGGCCGTCGGGTGGTTATGGGTTTCCACCTTCATCAGAATGTGCGCCGGCTCCTGATGGAAGTCGTAGCGCCCGGTCTGGTGGTCGGCAAAATAGCGCCCCACTTCAGACCCTTCCATCACCGCGGCGTTGTCTTTATAGGCCGACAGGACGTAGTCCGGCGTTTTTTCGAAGGTGTTTTTGATCATTTTGAACAGCGACTTTGGCTGCTGTTCGCCGTCGATGATCCAGTCGGCGTTGAAAATCTTGTGGCGACAGTGCTCTGAGTTCGCCTGGGCGAACATGTACAGCTCGATGTCGTTCGGATTGCGTCCCAGACGGGTAAACGCGTCCTGCAGGTAGTCAATTTCGTCATCTGCCAGCGCCAGACCCAAACGGAGGTTGGCGTCAATCAGCGCCTGACGCCCTTCGCCCAGCAGGTCAACGCTGGTCACCGGCGTCGGCTGATGGTGAGCGAACAGCTTTTCGCCCGCTTCCAGCGCGTCGAAGACGCTCTCCATCATGCGGTCGTGCAGTTCCGCCGCCACCGCGGTCCACTGCGCTTCGCTCAGGGTCGAGGCTTCAACATAATACGCCACGCCGCGCTCCAGACGCACAACCTGAGCCAGGCCGCAGTTATGGGCGATATCGGTAGCTTTAGAAGACCAGGGAGAGATGGTGCCAGGGCGAGGGGTCACGAGCAGTAATTTACCGGTCGGGGTATGGCTGTTTAAGCTCGGGCCATATTTAAGCAGTCGCGCCAGGCGCTCGCGATCGTCAGCGCTCAGCGGGGCGTTCAGATCGGCAAAATGAATATACTCGGCGTATATGGCGCTTACCGGAAGGTTGGCCGCCTGAAATCGTGCCAGCAGTTTATTAATACGGAATGCCGACAGTGCAGGTGAACCACGCAAAATTTCCATCATAAGTCTCTCGTCTTCGAAGCTTTCAGGGTGAGCCAGGGGGGGAAACGGGCGTCATTATAGTGAATCCTGCGCCCCGACGAAACCGTTTGCGTAGAAATAAAATCATTGATGCTGTTTATCAATAAATGTGACGCCTATCGCGAATAAGTTGCCAACTGGCGCATTCTTAAGCAGAATGCCGCTCATTCGACGACAACCTTGCGTTTTTTCCGGACATCGCCTGCTGAGGAACCTGAAGCTGCAGAAGATTAACGCGCTGAAAAAATTAAAGATTAATTATCTGCTGATCGGCATTGTCACCCTTTTGCTGGCGGCTGCCCTGTGGCCGTCGATCCCCTGGTCCGGTAAACCCGAGAACCGGGTGGCGGGTATTATCGCTCGCGGCGAGCTGCGCATCAGCACCATCAACTCGCCGATGACCTTTACCACCATGAACAATAAAACGTTCGGCCTGGACTACGAACTGGCGAAGCAGTTTGCCGACTACCTCGGCGTGACGCTTAAGATAACCGTCCGGCAGAACATCAGCCAGCTGTTTGACGACCTCGACGACGGTCAGGCCGATATGCTGGCTGCCGGGCTGGTCTATAACCAGGAGCGGGTGAAAAACTATCAGGCCGGCCCCACCTACTATTCTGTTTCGCAACAGCTGGTCTACCGCGTCGGCAATACCCGGCCGCGCACCCTCGCGGCGCTGACCGCCGAGCAGCTCGCCATCGCTCCGGGCCACGTGGCGATCAACGACCTGCAGGTACTGAAAGCGGAGAAATACCCAGATCTTGCCTGGCGCGTGGACGAAAAGCGCGGCACCACGGCGCTGATGCAGGCGGTGATTGACGGCAAACTCGATTACACCATCGCCGACTCGGTGGCCGTCAGCCTGTTTCAGCGCGTCCATCCGGAGCTGGCGGTAGCCCTCGATATCACCGACGAACAGCCGGTCACCTGGTTCAGCGCCCGGGACGATGATAATTCCCTGTCGGCGGCGATGCTTGATTTCTTCAACAACATCAATGAAGACGGCACCCTGGCGCGCCTCGAGGAGAAGTACCTCGGCCACGGCAACGATTTTGATTACGTCGATACCCGCACCTTCCTGCGCGCGGTGGAAAACATTCTTCCGGAGGTGCAGCCGCTGTTTGAAAAGTACGCCCGCGAGATCGACTGGCGCCTGCTGGCCGCCATCGCCTGGCAGGAATCCCACTGGGATCCACAGGCCACCTCGCCTACCGGCGTGCGCGGCATGATGATGCTCACGCGCAATACGGCGCAAAGTCTGGGGCTGACTGACCGGACCGATGCGGCGCAGAGTATCGACGGCGGCATGCGCTATCTACAGGATATGATGGATAAAGTGCCGGATTCGATCCCGAAAGATGAACGCATCTGGTTTGCGCTGGCCGCTTACAATATGGGCTATGCCCATATGCTGGACGCCATGGCGCTCACCCGCAAACAGAAAGGCAATCCTAACAGCTGGGCGGACGTTAAGCTGCGTTTACCGCTGCTGAGCCAGAAACCCTATTACAGCAAACTAAAATACGGCTATGCCCGCGGCCATGAGGCCTACGCCTATGTGGAAAACATCCGCAAATATCAGATAAGCCTTGTCGGCTATTTGTCAGAGAAGGAGCGCCAGCAGCAGCAAACGCTGGCCCTGGCGGAAGATTACCCGGCCGTGCTCCCCAATGAGCTCGAACAGCCGCAGGAGACCACCCTGCCCTTTTTCAAGTTTCGCGCCGATAAACAGATGGATAATGCCCGGATGAAACTCCCGGGCCACCTGTATTAACTTTCCCCGTTCTGCTCCCGGGCTTTCTTCAGCGCTTTTTTCTCTTCCCGCCGCCAGCGGAAGAAATCGCTCAGCATGGCAGAGCAGGACTCCGCCAGCACGCCTTCGCTAATATCAACCCGATGGTTCATTCCCGGGTGGTGCAGAACATCCATCAGCGAGCCGGCGGCGCCGGTCTTGGCATCCCTGGCGCCAAACACCAGGCGGGCGATACGGCTGTGCACCATCGCCCCCGCGCACATCACGCAGGGCTCGAGGGTCACGTATAGCGTGGCATCGATCAGGCGGTAGTTTTGCAGCACCAGTCCGCCCTGGCGTAAGGCCATAATTTCCGCATGGGCGGTAGGGTCGTGACGGCCTATCGGCCGGTTCCAGCCCTCACCAATGACCTGATTGTTATGCACCAGCACCGCGCCCACCGGTACCTCACCCTCTTCCCAGGCGCGCTTCGCCAGCGTCAGGGCATGACGCATCCAGTATTCATCATTGAGTTCGAGGTCAGACACAGCGGCCACTCCAGCAGAAAAAGCGGGGCGCATTATACATGGGAGCTATCAATTACACACTATTACTCCAGCTGCTGCAGCTCTCCCTGCGGAGTGACCCGCCAGCGATGCTGGCAAAAGCCGAGCAACGGGTTATCCTGCTCGCTGTCGCTATAGCCGCTATACAGCTGCAGCGGTGCGCCAATCTTTTTCTCCAGCTGCACCACCTTTTCATGGCCCAGGCAGCGCAGGGTCAATACCCAGCCGCCCCAGCGGCGCGCGGTGCGGCTGGCTATCAGATTCACCCGCGGCAGCCAGAGGGTATCGCGATAGACCTGTTCCACCAGCGACTGCGGCGAGCCGGTGATCAACCAGACGTCGGCATCGGTACTGGTCAGGTAGGCCGTCAGCCGCGCATGAACCACGGGAAACGCTGTCACATGATGACGAAACCAGCCGACAAACTCCGCTTCCAGCCGCTTCAGTACCGCCTCGCGACGGCCAAAGGTTGACGCCCATAGCAGGAGGCTCATCGGCCAGCGCGCCGCCCGCCCGCACACCGCCAGCCCGGCAAGGATCGCCGGCCCCATCGCCACCACCAGCAGCAGGTTCAGCGGCAGATGGCGCAGCAGGTAGCGCAGAAAACTGCCGAACATATCCTGTTGATGCAAGGTTCCGTCCAGATCGAAAAACACCACTCTCCGTTCACTGTGCTGCAAACTGCCCCCTTCTCTCAGGATTCGCTTCTCGTTAGGGTAAGCTTAACAGTCTTATGCCATGAAGAGGGAAAACATCCCTGCCGTTAAGGAAGAATTAAATTAGCAGGCGAAGGAAAAATTGTGGCTTATGAATTTTTAATTCGTGGTATACCCCTTATAATCGAATAAAAATTCTTTCAGTCACGAGCCGGACGGCTCCAGTGGAGCTCCAATGAACTGTTTAACGCGTATTCGTCAGCGCTATCCCACCCTGGCGGCGAGCGACAAAAAGTTGGCCGATTTTATTCTGAGCCAACCCGATGACACCCGGCACCTCAGCTCGCAGCAGCTGGCGGCGGAAGCCGGGGTGAGTCAGTCCAGCGTGGTTAAATTTGCCCAAAAACTGGGGTTCAAAGGCTTTCCGGCGCTGAAGCTGGCGCTGAGTGAAGCGCTGGCCAGCAGCCCGGATCCGCACTCCGTCCCGGTACATAACCACATTCGCGGTGACGACCCGCTACGTCTGGTGGGCGAGAAACTCATCAAAGACAATGTCGCCGCCATGCATGCCTCGCTGGACGTCAACACTGAAGAGACGCTGCGGGAAGCCGTCACGCTGCTGCGCAACGCCCGGCGGGTGATCGTCACCGGGATTGGCGCGTCCGGCCTGGTGGCGCGTAACTTTAGCTGGAAGCTGATGAAGATCGGCGTCAACGCTGTCTCTGAGCAGGATATGCACGCTCTGCTGGCGACGGTGCAGGCCATGTCCAGCGACGATCTGCTGCTGGCGATCTCTTACTCCGGCGAGCGTCGGGAGATCAATATGGCGGCCGGTGAAGCGCTGCGCGTCGGCTGTAAGATCCTGGCGATCACCGGCTTTAGCCCTAACGCCCTGCAGCAGCAGGCGACCCACTGCCTGTATACTATCGCCGAAGAGCAGGCGACGCGCAGCGCGGCCATCTCCTCCACCAGCGCGCAAATGATGCTCACCGACCTGCTGTTTATGGGGCTGGTGCAGCAGGATCTGGAGCGGGCGCCGGAGCGCATTCGCCATAGCGAAGCGCTGGTGAAAAAGCTGGTCTGAGCAGAAAATGGGCGTATAATGCCCGCCCTGTTTGTGTTGTTTCTGAGATTTTCCTGATGGCGCTGTTAATTACCAAAAAATGCATCAACTGCGATATGTGCGAGCCGGAGTGCCCCAATGAGGCCATTTCGATGGGTGACAGCATTTATGAAATTAACAGCGACCGCTGCACCGAATGCGTGGGCCATTACGATACGCCCACCTGCCAGAAGGTGTGCCCGATCCCGAATACTATTCTGAAAGATCCGGCACACGTCGAGAGTGAAGAACAGCTGTGGGATAAATTCGTCCTGATGCACCACGCGGATAAAATTTAACCGCCGTCGCGCTTAGCTTTCGACAATCACCGTGGCGCAGGCGTAATGGCGCTCATCGGCGAGCGTGACATGAATATGGCTCACCCCCAACCGTTCCGCCAGCCGTTGCGCCTCACCCCATAGCCGCAGCTTCGGCTTGCCCAGCTCATCGTTGTAAACTTCGAACTGATTAAAGGCCAGCCCGTTGCGGATCCCGGTCCCCAGCGCTTTCGCCGCCGCTTCCTTGACCGCAAAGCGTTTCGCCAGGAAACGCACCGGCTGCTGATGCTGCTCCCAGATACTCCATTCATGGTCGCTCAGCACCCGGCGGGCAAGGCGATCGCCGCTGCGGGCGATCACCGCTTCGATGCGGGCGATCTCGACGATGTCGGTACCCAGCCCGAGAATGGCCATTAGCCGCGCGCTTCCAGCATCAGACGCTTCATTTCCGCGACCGCCTCTTTCAGGCCGCTCATCACCGCGCGGCCAATAATCGCGTGGCCGATATTCAGCTCATGCATTTCCGGCAGCGCGGCAATCGCTTTCACGTTGTGATAGGTCAGACCGTGACCCGCATTAACCTTCAGGCCGAGGCTGGCGGCGTAGGCGGCCGCTTTGGCAATGCGTTCCAGCTCCTTCGCCTGCTCGGCGTCGGTTTTAGCATCGGCATAGCAGCCGGTATGGATTTCGATATAAGGCGCGCCAACGTCCGCTGCCGCTTTAATTTGTGCTTCATCCGCATCGATAAACAGGGAGACCAGGATGCCGGCATCCGCCAGGCGTTGACAGGCATCACGCATCTTGTCGCGCTGGCCGGCGACGTCCAGCCCGCCTTCGGTGGTCACTTCCTGGCGCTTCTCCGGCACCAGGCAGCAGAAATGCGGTTTGGTTTCGCAGGCGATCGTCAGCATCTCTTCGGTGACCGCCATTTCAAGATTCATGCGGGTGTGCAGCGTCTGGCGCAGGATACGCACATCGCGATCGGTGATATGGCGGCGGTCTTCGCGCAGATGCACGGTAATGCCGTCGGCGCCGGCCTGTTCGGCAATGAAAGCCGCCTGAACCGGATCCGGGTAGGCGGTGCCGCGGGCGTTACGCAAGGTCGCGATATGGTCAATATTGACCCCTAACAGTAATTCAGCCATGACAATCCTCGTTAATCATTCTTCGTATTATCCGCTCGCGCCTTTCGCGCGGGCATAAACTGGCGAAACAATTCCCGGCTCTTGAGCGGTTTGCCGCCGAGATAAGGCTTCAGGGCGATACGGGTAAAGCGCTTCGCGGCGCGCAGCGTATCAACATCAGGAAACTCGCGACTCGCCAACGCTTTCAAATGGTGCCCGGTAAACGTGTTGTTATCAATCACCAGGCTGGCAATAAAGCCTTTTTCTTCGCGATAGCGGTAGGTCATGGTGTCGTCCACCGGCTCGCCGCTCCCGGCGCAGTGGAGAAAATCCACGCCATAGCCCAGGTGCCCGAGCAGTGCCAGCTCAAAGCGCCGCAGCGCCGGCTCCGGCGAGCCGCTGGTCCCAGCGAGCGCCTGAATGCAGTGCAAATAGTCAAAAAAGAGTTCGGAGAAGCGCGTTTCGTGCTCCAGCACACGGGAGATAAGCTCGTTAACGTAAAGAGCGCTGTAGAGGGTGATGCCGCTGAGCGGCAGCGCCAGCGAGACAGCTTCCGCGCTGCGCAGGGTTTTGACTTCGCCGCGGCCGCCGAAGCGAACCAGCAAGGGGGTAAAGGGCTGTAAAGCGCCTTTAAGATTCGAGCGTTTGGAGCGTGCGCCCTTGGCAACCAGGCGCACGCGACCGGATTCTTCCGTGAAGACGTCCAGCATCAGGCTGGTTTCGCTCCACGGTCGGCTATGCAGGACAAAGGCGCGCTGCCATCCATCCACGTTGCGTTAACTCAGAGGTCGTCAACATAACCGAGACTGCGCAGGGCGCGCTCGTCATCGGCCCAGCCGGATTTCACTTTAACCCACAGCTCAAGGTGCACCGGCGCTTCAAACATCTCCTGCATGTCCTTACGCGCTTCGATACCGATGGTTTTGATTTTGGCGCCTTTGTTGCCAATCACCATCTTCTTCTGCCCTTCACGCTCGACGAGGATCAGGCCGTTGATGTCGTAACCGCCGCGCTCGTTGGTCACAAAACGTTCGATTTCCACGGTGACGGAGTACGGCAGCTCAGCGCCAAGGAAACGCATCAGTTTTTCACGGATGATTTCGGAGGCCATAAAGCGCTGGGAACGATCGGTAATATAATCTTCCGGGAAGTGATGGATCGCTTCCGGCAGATGCTTACGCACGATCGCCGCGATGGTGTCGACGTTGGTCCCCGTTTCCGCCGACATCGGCACGATATCAAGGAAGTTCATCTGGCTGGCGAGGAACTGCAGGTGCGGTAACAGATCCGCTTTTTCCTGCACGTTATCTACCTTGTTGACCGCGAGGATCACCGGCGCTTTCGCGTCGCGCAGCTTGTTGAGCACCATCTCGTCGTCCTGCGTCCAGCGGGTGCCTTCCACCACGAAGATGACCAGTTCAACATCGCCAATCGAGCTGCTGGCCGCTTTGTTCATCAGGCGGTTAATGGCGCGCTTCTCTTCCATATGCAGGCCCGGAGTATCGACGTAAATCGCCTGATACGGCCCTTCGGTATGGATGCCGACGATGCGGTGACGGGTGGTCTGCGCTTTACGGGAGGTGATCGAGATCTTCTGCCCAAGCAGCTTATTCAACAGCGTGGATTTGCCAACGTTTGGACGACCCACGATGGCGACAAACCCACAATAACTTTTTTCTTCGCTCATTCCAGCTCCAGCTTTTTCAGCGCCTGTTCGGCGGCAGCCTGCTCCGCCTTACGACGGCTGGAACCTGTGCCAACCACCGGTTCACTCAGGCCACTGACCTGGCAGTGGATAGTAAATTCCTGATCGTGCGCTTCGCCGCGCACCTGGACCACCAGGTAGGACGGCAGCGGCAGATGACGACCCTGCAGATACTCCTGCAGACGCGTCTTCGGATCCTTTTGCTTATCGCCCGGGCTGATTTCGTCCAGACGAGTCTGGTACCAGGAGAGAATTAAGCGTTCAACGTTCTGAATATCGCTGTCGAGGAAAACCCCGCCAATTAACGCTTCAACGGTGTCCGCGAGAATCGATTCGCGACGGAAACCGCCGCTTTTCAGTTCGCCCGGCCCGAGGCGCAAGCATTCGCCCAGCTCAAACTCGCGGGCGATTTCCGCCAGCGTGTTGCCGCGCACCAGCGTCGCGCGCATACGGCTCATGTCGCCTTCATCCACGCGAGGAAAGCGATGATACAGCGCGTTAGCGATCACGAAACTTAAAATGGAGTCGCCTAAAAATTCCAGGCGCTCATTATGTTTGCTGCTGGCACTGCGGTGAGTTAATGCCTGTTGCAACAGCTCCTGATGATGAAAAGTGTAGCCCAGCTTTCGTTGAAGCCGATTAATTACGATGGGGTTCATGCGTTACCAATAAATGAATGCGTCAAAGATGCAGCACACGAAACCGACCTGAGCATACGCTTCAAACAGGAAGTTGAAACAGACCAATACGCTTTCGTGTGCAGTGTCACCCGGCAGAGCGACAACCAAAAACTTCGGGGGGATATTCTATACGCAACGACACGGGATGTCGTTAGTTTGAATGGATTTAAATACTAAATAATTCACGCCGCTGCGATAACAGCAGCGGCGTGAATTCAGCAGATGAAATTAATGAATTCCACCAATGCGCGATAACCGCACACCGGTCGGCCATTCACCTTCCTGCTTTTCAAAACTCATCCAGATAGCGGTGGCTTTTCCGACCAGGTTTGCTTCCGGCACAAAGCCCCAGTAACGGCTGTCGGCGCTGTTATCCCGGTTGTCGCCCATCATGAAGTACTGACCCGGCGGCACAATCCAGGTGGCCAGCGGCAGACCGCTCTGATGGTAATACATGCCAGCCTGATCCTGAGCAATCGGCACCATCAGAATACGATGCGTGACGTCGCCCAGCGTCTCCTGACGCTCGGTGAGGCGAATGCCGTCGGCTTTGGTTTCGCCCTTCGGCAGCTGCCAGAAACCGCTGCTCGCCTCGCCGCCGTTGCTGCGGGAGAAAGTCTGAACGAAATCGCTCGGCTCCACGTTGGAGTAAGTCACCGGCAGCGCGTTGCCGCAGGCCTGTCCGGAGCTACAGCCCGGCTGAATAGTGACCTGCTTGGCAATCGGATCGTAGGTGACCTTATCCCCCGGTAGCCCCACCGCGCGCTTGATGTAGTCCAGGCGCGGGTCTTCCGGATATTTAAACACCACGATGTCGCCGCGCTTCGGATGACCCGTCTCGATCAGCGTTTTCTGATAGATAGGATCTTTAATGCCGTAGGCAAATTTCTCCACCAGGATGAAATCGCCAATCAGCAGAGTCGGCATCATCGAACCGGATGGGATCTGGAACGGCTCATAAATGAATGAACGTACCACCAGAACGATCGCCAGCACCGGGAAAACCGATGCGCCGGTTTCCAGCCAGCCCGGTTTCGGGCCGACTTTCTTCAACGTCTTTTTGTCCAGCTGCTCGCCGGTCGCTGCCTGAGCAGCGGCCTGACGCTCAAGACGTTTCGGTGCAAAAATGAACTTGTCCAGGCACCATAAAACGCCCGTCACCAGGGTTGCAATCACCAGGATCAGGGCAAACATGTTCGCCATGCCAACTCCTTAGGGTTATTTGCCGTCTTTACCAACGTGCAGAATGGCGAGGAACGCTTCCTGCGGCAGTTCAACGTTACCGACCTGCTTCATACGCTTCTTACCTTCTTTCTGCTTCTGCAGCAGCTTTTTCTTACGGCTGACGTCACCGCCGTAGCATTTCGCCAGCACGTTTTTACGCAGCTGTTTCACGGTAGAGCGCGCGATGATGTGGTTGCCGATGGCCGCCTGAATCGCGATGTCGAACTGCTGACGCGGAATAAGATCTTTCATCTTTTCCACCAGCTCGCGGCCGCGATACGGCGCGTTATCGTTGTGGGTGATCAGCGCCAGCGCATCGACGCGCTCGCCGTTGATCAGCACATCGACGCGTACCATGTTCGACGCCTGGAAGCGTTTGAAGTTGTAGTCCAGCGACGCATAGCCGCGGGAGGTAGACTTCAGACGGTCGAAGAAGTCGAGCACCACTTCCGCCATCGGGATTTCGTAGGTCAGCGCCACCTGTTTACCGTGGTAAACCATGTTGGTCTGCACACCACGTTTCTCCACGCACAGAGTGATCACGTTGCCGAGGAACTCCTGCGGCAGCAGCATGTGACACTCGGCGATCGGCTCGCGCAGCTCCTGAATATTATTCAGCGGCGGCAGCTTGGACGGGCTGTCGACGTAGATAACTTCTTTGGAGGTGGTCTCCACTTCGTACACTACCGTCGGCGCGGTAGTGATCAGGTCGAGATCGTATTCACGCTCCAGACGCTCCTGAATGATCTCCATGTGCAGCAGGCCGAGGAAGCCGCAGCGGAAGCCGAAGCCCAGCGCGGTAGAACTTTCCGGCTCGTAGAACAGAGAGGCGTCGTTGAGGCTCAGTTTGCCCAGCGCGTCGCGGAAAGCTTCATAATCATCGGAGCTCACCGGGAACAGGCCGGCATACACCTGCGGTTTCACCTTCTTAAAGCCAGGCAGCGCTTTGTCTGCCGGGTTGCGGGCGGCGGTCAGGGTATCGCCCACCGGCGCGCCGAGGATGTCTTTGATCGCGCAGACCAGCCAGCCAACCTCGCCGCATTTCAGCTCGGTACGGTCAACCTGTTTCGGGGTAAAGATGCCCAGACGGTCGGCGTTATAGACCTGGCCGGTGCTCATGACCTTGATCTTATCGCCCTTGCGCATGGTGCCGTTTTTAATCCGCACCAGCGACACCACGCCGAGGTAGTTATCGAACCAGGAGTCGATAATCAGCGCCTGCAGCGGCGCGTCCGGATCGCCTTCCGGCGGCGGAATATCGCGCACCAGACGCTCCAGCACGTCGGTCACGCCGACGCCGGTTTTCGCCGAGCAGCGCACCGCATCGTGGGCATCGATCCCGACGATATCTTCAATCTCGTCCGCTACGCGCTCAGGGTCGGCCGCAGGCAGGTCGATCTTGTTGAGTACCGGAACGACCTCCAGGTCCATCTCCATGGCGGTGTAGCAGTTGGCCAGAGTCTGGGCTTCTACGCCCTGCCCGGCGTCAACCACCAGCAGCGCGCCTTCGCACGCGGCGAGGGAACGGGAGACTTCATAGGAGAAGTCCACGTGGCCCGGGGTGTCGATAAAGTTCAGCTGATAGGTCTCACCGTCGTTGGCCTTATAGTCCAGGGTGACGCTCTGCGCCTTGATGGTGATCCCGCGTTCGCGCTCAAGATCCATGGAGTCCAGAACCTGGGCTTCCATTTCACGATCAGAAAGGCCACCGCAAATCTGGATGATACGGTCAGACAGCGTCGACTTACCGTGGTCGATGTGAGCGATGATCGAAAAGTTACGTATATTCTTCATATTTAGAGTTAATTATGCCTTACGAGTATCATGAGGCCGCTGTACTGTGCCTGACGTTTTTTAATCCGAAAACGCCGCATTCTACACTACATCCTTGAAACCAGGAAATGCTGTTAGATCCAGCATAACCGCAGAAATTGTGGCGTTGTAACAGGAAGGGTAAATACAGATAAGGGCCAGTGAAATCACTGACCCATGTCGGAGGAAGGCGTTTCGATACGCACCAGATCCGGCGGCAACGCGACGCTCAGGATCACCGGCTGCCACGACTGGCGCGCTGCCAGCTGCGGCGACAGACCGCGCGCCACCAGGAACCCGCCGACGCCGCCCAGCAGCGCGCCGCAAAGTGACGCGATATCGCTGGCAAACAGCACCTGGAAAATCGACGCCATCACAAACAGCCCCACCAGCGGCGCCATGTAGACCAACAGCGCCGAACCCAGCAGACTGCTCTCGGCGATCCCCAGCTCCACTTTTTGCCCCGCCGTCAACGGCTGCTCGCAGGGCACGCTGATGGTATGGCTGGTCTGCGGCCCCAGCTTGTTTAATACCCGGCTGCCGCAGCCGGCGCGGGAGGCGCAACTGCTGCAGGAGGCTTTAACGTCGCAGTGCACCTGCGCCACGCCGTTATGCCAGGAAACCACGGTGGCCCACTCTTTGATCATTGTACTGCCTTGAATTTAATGCTGTCTGAGATACGCTTCGCCGTCTGCGGCGGCAGTTCGCCCACCACGGTGATCTCCGCGTTATCGCGTACCGTCGTGCTGACGGTGCGTCGGCCGGTGCGCAACAGCTGGTCGCTGCTGGCCGCGGTGGCGCGGTTGATATTGATCGAGAAGCTGAACAAGCCGTCGGAATAGAGACGTGATTCTACCGGACCATCAAAGGTGGGTAGACGACGCTGGCTGCTGGAAACCTCAGTCATGCCCTGAGGGAGCCACGTCGGCGCCCAGTTGAAGTTGGCTTTGTCGCCCCCTTCAGGCACCGACAGCTGCGGCGGCAAATTCGCTTTTGCCAGCGTCTCCATGCTGGCGCTAACGTTATCACCAACGTTGAAAGAGACGACCCGGAACTGCTCCAGTGTTTCACCGTCGCGGTCGAGTAAATCAACGCGCAGCGGCAGCTTAGTCTCAGCGTCCAGCCAGGCGATAAAGCTATAGCGCGTGCCGTCGCGAGCCACGACGCGGATCACGTCGCAGAGGCGGTCGGCGATACGGGTACGGCCCACGGAGATAAAATCATAGGCTGCGCTGAGACGTTTGAAATCGCTGTAAACCAGCGACGGCAGCGAATCGACGATATAGTCGCCGTTCAGGGTGAACGGATCGAGGCCGGGTTCAAAATAGCTGATTTCCGTACCGCGCAGGACCACTTCCCGGCGCGGACCGTCCAGCTGCAGAAGCTGCGCCAGCGGTTGATTGTTCAGTCGCGCGTGACGATAGCGCAGCGACTCAACGCCTTGTTTGCTGATGCTGACGAACGAGAGCTCATAGTTGAGGGACTGGCTGGCCAGGTTCATCTGCTGCAACAACGCCCCGGACGATGTATCAGCCGAGGCGTTGACAGAGAACAACAGACTGCCTGCCATGAGCGACATGGCACACCAAAGTTGCTTCATTACTGCGATTGCGTTCCTAAAGTTTGATAACCCGGCACCTGGACTGCGGCCTGCTGAGTCTGGGCCTGGCCAAACTGAAGCTGCTCAGCGTGCAGGCGGCGCTGCAGTTCGTAGTCCTGCAGCATGGCGTTAATCCGCCGGCGCTGTTCCTGGACCTGAGCCTGCTGGCCGCTACCTGCTGATGCGTCAGCCGGTACGCCAAGACTTACCGGGCTCGCTTTGCCCATCATTGGCAGCGTATTGAACACCGGCGCCTCTGGCTGCTGAGCGGCATCAGACTGCCCATTATAGTGCTGGACGCCGACGATAACCGCAAGCGATACGCAGGCGGCAACGCCCATCTGGGTCAGTGAGCTGGCCCACGGACGCACTTTGTTCCAGAACGGCATCTGCCGCCACTGGTGTGGTGCGGGCTGAGATTCAGGAATAAGCGGCGCCGTCTGACGAACGGGCTCATTTTCAATGGCGGCCATCACCCGGGCGGAGATATCAAATTGCAGCACCTCTGCGGTATCGCCACGCAGCGTATCGCGGATAAGGTGGTAACTCTCCCAGGTTTTTTGCATCTCAGAAGAACGACTCAGCTCGTTGAGCAGTTCGTTATCCAGCGTTTCACCATCCATTAAAGCCGAAAGTTTTTCTTTCTGCATGCCTGATACCCTTTTCCAGTATTCCGCTATCGTCAACGCCTGATAAGCGGTTGAACTTTATTATCAATAGCTTCTCGCGCCCGGAAGATACGCGAACGCACCGTCCCAACCGGACAATCCATGATAGCGGCTATCTCTTCATAGCTCAGGCCATCCAGCTCCCGTAACGTAATTGCCATGCGTAAATCTTCCGGGAGCGATTCAATGGTACGAAAAACTATTTGTCTCAGTTCTTCTGACAACATTAAGTTCTCAGGGTTCGAAATTTCTTTCAACGCTCCGCCGCTTTCGAAGTTTTCCGCCTCGTTGGCGTCAACATCGCTGGACGGCGGACGGCGTCCCTGAGCAACCAGATAATTCTTCGCCGTATTGACGGCGATACGGTATAACCAGGTGTAAAAAGCGCTATCTCCCCGGAAAGAGTCCAGCGCACGCCATGCCTTAACGAACGATTCCTGAACGACGTCAGCGATATCGCCCGGCGGTACATAGCGGGAAACCAGGCTCGCGACCTTATGCTGATAGCGCACTACCAGCAAATTAAACGCTTTCTGATCTCCTTTCTGGACCCGTTCAACAAGGACCTGATCCGTTAACTGCTCGCTCATCCGAGGTAATGTCTCCCCAAACCCAATTCCCATGCGTCTTCAAAACACCACCCAAAATCTGCATTATGAGCAAGCTGACTGTTGGAGTGTATGAAAACAATAAAGTTCCGTTACGCTTTTTGTTTTTTGTCTGGCAACGGCGGCAGATCGTTATCAATCATTATATGCCCTGGTTGCTAAACGATAGGTTAGTCAATAAGAAAAAGCGCAGGCCCGTCTGAAGGGTATCGTAACACGGCGTTTATTTCACTATAAAATCCAATGCTATCAACCTGCCACGCGTCTCATTTTCGCCGTGCTCCAGACCGTTTCCGCTCGCCTGCTGTTTAGCCGTCACAACGCCCGCCAAAAAAAATGTACGATTCCTCACGAGCTGGTGCTATTGTGAGCTAAATGTGTTTAGTAAATTAAACAAAGACGATGAATACCACTCCTGACTTCTCTTGTGATGTGTTGATTATCGGCAGCGGCGCTGCCGGCCTCTCCCTTGCGCTGCGCCTGGCAGAGCACAGTTCGGTGACCGTGCTGAGTAAAGGGCCGATCAGCGAAGGTTCTACGTTCTATGCCCAGGGCGGGATTGCCGCCGTTTTCGACGAGACGGACAGTATTGAATCCCATGTCGAAGATACCCTGATTGCCGGCGCAGGGTTATGCGATCGCCATGCGGTCACCTTCGTCGCCAGCAATGCCAGATCATGCGTCCAGTGGCTTATCGATCAGGGCGTATTGTTTGACACTCAGGTCCAGGCCAATGGCGAAGAGAGCTATCATCTCACGCGCGAAGGGGGCCACAGCCATCGGCGCATTCTCCACGCCGCCGACGCTACCGGCAAAGCGGTGGAGACGACGTTGGTCGATAAAGCCCTCGCCCACCCCAATATCCGCATCCTTGAGCGCAGCAATGCCGTCGACTTGATCGTATCGGATAAGATTGGCTTGCCAGGCACGCGCCGGGTGGTCGGAGCGTGGATCTGGAACCGCAATAAAGAGCGCGTGGAAACCTGCAGCGCGAAGGCGGTGGTGCTCGCCACCGGCGGAGCCGCCAAGGTTTATCAATACACCACTAACCCCGACGTCTCTTCCGGAGACGGTATCGCGATGGCCTGGCGGGCGGGCTGCCGGGTGGCGAATCTGGAATTTAATCAGTTTCACCCCACCGCGCTGTATCATCCGCAGGCGCGCAACTTCCTGCTTACCGAAGCGCTGCGCGGCGAAGGCGCCCACCTTAAACGCCCGGACGGCACCCGCTTTATGCCGGACTTTGACGAGCGCGGCGAGCTGGCCCCACGCGATATCGTCGCCCGCGCCATCGATCATGAGATGAAGCGCCTTGGCGTGGACTGTATGTTCCTTGATATCAGCCATAAACCCGAGGCGTTTGTTCGCCAGCACTTCCCGATGATTTACGAGAAGCTGCTCGGCCTGGGAATTGATTTAACCAAAGATCCGGTACCGGTCGTCCCTGCCGCACATTACACCTGCGGCGGCGTGATGGTGGATGATAATGGCCGCACCGACGTCGATGGGTTATACGCTATCGGCGAAGTCAGCTATACCGGGCTGCACGGCGCGAACCGTATGGCCTCGAACTCGCTGCTGGAGTGCCTGGTTTACGGCTGGTCCGCCGCGGAAGATATTGCCCGACGCCTGCCGCTGGCCCAGAAGGTTAGCACCCTGCCGGCGTGGGATGAAAGTCAGGTGGAGATCCCGGATGAACTGGTGGTTATCCAGCATAACTGGCACGAGCTGCGGCTGCTGATGTGGGATTACGTGGGGATTGTGCGCACCACCCGCAGGCTGGAGCGCGCCCTGCGGCGCATTACCATGCTGCAGCAGGAGCTGGATGAGTATTACGCCCGCTTCCGCGTCTCGAATAATCTGCTGGAGCTGCGCAATCTGGTGCAGGTGGCGGAGCTTATCGTACGCTGCGCGATGTTGCGCAAAGAGAGCCGCGGTCTGCATTACACCCTCGACTATCCGCAGCCGCTGCCGAACAGCGGCCCGTCGATACTGTCGCCCCTGGCTCACATAAAGAGATAAAAATCCTCGGTCAGAGCGGTAAAGCCTTCAGAATACTGCTGCTCTGGCCCGCGAATCGCCAGCCTGTCGCTGAAACACTCCCCCGCCGTCGGGGAGAAAGCCAGCAGCACCCGGTGCGGCGGCCGCAGCTCGGTCTCCGCCACGTCAGTGCGCAGTCGCAGGTGCCAGCCCATCGCGGTTGCCCGTTCGATAAACGCATTACCGATATCTACCGGCAGCACCACGCAAAAAAAGCCTTCTTCGGTGATATGTTCAGCGGCGCAGGTCAGCAGAGAAGTGTGATCGAGCGTAGTGGTATACCGCGCCTGCTCCCGCTGCGAGGTGGCGCAAGGCACCCCTTCCGCAAAAAAGGGCGGGTTACTGATTATCAGTTGATAGCGTCGGGTCTGCGGCGGCTGCCACTGATGAATATCGGCCTGACAGACCTCAACCCGCGAAGCCCATGGCGACGCGAGAGCATTTTCCTGCGCCTGGGCGGCGGCCTCTGCGTCCAGTTCAACCGCATCGACACATACATCATCGCCGGTACGCTGGGCGAGCATTAGCGCCAGCAGGCCGCTGCCGGCGCCAATATCCAGCACATGCTTCACCCCGGCAATCGGCGCCCAGGCGCCGAGCAAAATGCCGTCGGTACCCACCTTCATCGCGCAACGATCGTGGGCGATAAAAAACTGTTTGAAGGTAAAACCATTGCGCGGCAGCGCAAACTTCGACTGAGACATCCTCAATAACCTTGCCGACAAAAACTCCTGAACGTAAGGCTATGCACAATACCGGAGAACAGATAGCCTTACAAACAGATGAACATTACGTCAGTAACGTCTATAATCGGCGGCCCACTCAGAGGTAGAACATGACTGTAACGACTTTTTCCGAACTTGAACTCGACGAAAACCTGCTGGAGGCCCTCCAGGATAAAGGTTTCACTCGCCCGACAGCCATTCAGGCCGCCGCTATTCCGCCTGCGCTCGATGGCCGTGACATCCTCGGTTCAGCGCCGACCGGCACTGGTAAAACGGCGGCGTATCTGCTGCCAGCGTTGCAGCACCTGCTCGATTTCCCGCGTAAGAAATCCGGCCCGCCGCGTATTCTTATCCTGACGCCGACCCGCGAGCTGGCGATGCAGGTGGCTGACCACGCCCGCGAGCTGGCAAAGCATACCCATCTGGATATCGCCACCATTACCGGCGGCGTAGCCTACATGAACCACGCGGAAGTGTTCAGCGAAAACCAGGACATCGTGGTCGCCACCACTGGTCGCCTGCTGCAGTATATAAAAGAAGAGAACTTCGACTGCCGCGCCGTCGAGACCCTAATCCTCGATGAAGCCGACCGCATGCTGGACATGGGCTTTGCGCAGGACATCGAAACCATCGCCGGTGAAACCCGCTGGCGCAAGCAGACCATGCTGTTCTCCGCGACGCTCGAAGGCGATGCGATCAAAGACTTCGCCGAACGTCTTCTGGAGGAGCCGGTTGAAGTTTCCGCTAACCCGTCGACTCGCGAGCGCAAGAAAATCCATCAATGGTACTACCGCGCTGACGATATCGAACATAAAACCAAACTGCTGGTGAATCTGCTGCAACAGCCGGAAGCTACCCGCGCTATCGTCTTTGTGCGCAAGCGCGAGCGCGTGCATGAGCTGGCCAACTGGCTGCGTGAAGCCGGGATTAACACCTGCTGGCTGGAAGGCGAGATGGTGCAGGCCAAGCGTAACGAAGCCATCAAGCGTCTGACCGATGGCCGCGTAAACGTGCTGATCGCTACCGACGTCGCCGCCCGCGGTATCGATATTCCGGACGTCAGCCACGTCTTTAACTTCGATATGCCGCGCACCGCCGACATCTATCTACACCGTATCGGTCGTACCGGGCGTGCAGGTAAGAAAGGCACCGCGATTTCGCTGGTTGAAGCGCACGACCACCTGTTGCTGGGCAAGATCGGCCGCTACGTTGAAGAACCGCTGAAAGCTCGGGTGATTGATGAATTGCGACCAAAAACCCGCGCGCCAAGCGAGAAGCTGACCGGTAAACCATCGAAGAAAGTGCTGGCGAAACGCGCCGAGAAAAAAGAGAAAGAAAAAGAAAAGCCGCGGGTGAAAAAGCGCCACCGCGATACAAAAAATATCGGTAAGCGCCGGAAACCAAGCGCAGCCGGGACGCCATCAGCGCCCAACGAAGAGTAAAAAAAAACGCCGGGTTATCCCGGCGTTTTCACATCTGGCGTTAGCCTTACAGGCTTTCGGTAAAGGTACGAGCGATAACGTCGCGCTGCTGTTCCGGCGTCAGGGAGTTGAAGCGCACCGCGTAGCCAGAAACACGAATGGTCAGCTGCGGATATTTTTCCGGATGCTCAACCGCGTCCAGCAGAGTTTCACGACGCAGCACGTTAACGTTCAGGTGCTGACCGCCTTCCACGCGAACTTCTGGTTTCACGTCTACCGGGATTTCACGGTATTCGATTTCACCCAGTTTGCTGACCGCCACCACGTCATCTTCCGCAAAACCACCTTTGGCGCACAGGCAGCGCGCTTCGCCTTTTTCGCTATCCAGCAGCCAGAAAGAGTTCAGCAGGTCGTCGTTTGCCGCTTTAGTAATTTGGATACCAGTAATCATTTGATGCCTCCCAGGCAGTGTTTATTCGATTTTGGCCTCTTCGCGGCCAATTGGTAAAACCATTGTTGTATGAGTGTATATATATCAGCCGTACCCTCGGCATTCTTTGATGTAAATCAATAAAAACCACTCACTCTAAGTGGGTATGCAAGGATTTTATTGTTTTACATCAAGTTACGCCATGCGCTGCTATAAATAATTTTGTAAATTTTCAATTTTTTTTGCATGAAGGCCCGCGTTGAGCCGTGCCGATTTTGTTCTGTAGAAAGAAGCCGTTAAGCTATAGCAATGACCCTTTGCAGGAGAGCAAGATGACCACCCCTTTAACCTGGCATGACGTGCTGGCGGATGAAAAGCAACAACCCTATTTTCTCAATACTCTGAAGACCGTCGCCGAAGAGCGCCAGTCCGGGATCACCATCTATCCACCGCAAAAAGACGTCTTCAATGCGTTTCGCTTTACCGAACTGGGCGATGTCAAAGTCGTCATTCTCGGCCAGGACCCCTATCACGGCCCGGGGCAAGCCCACGGTCTGGCGTTCTCGGTTCGCCCGGGCGTCGCCATCCCGCCCTCGCTGCTAAATATGTACAAAGAGCTCGAGGCCACTATCCCTGGCTTTACCCGCCCTACCCATGGTTACCTGGAAAGCTGGGCGCGCCAGGGAGTGCTCCTGCTGAATACGGTCCTGACCGTCCGCGCCGGGCAGGCGCACTCGCACGCCAGTCTCGGCTGGGAGACGTTTACCGATAAGGTTATCGCGTTAATCAATG
Source organism: Klebsiella sp. 1SOBk10mer (assembly GCF_046602535.1). NCBI lineage: Bacteria > Pseudomonadati > Pseudomonadota > Gammaproteobacteria > Enterobacterales > Enterobacteriaceae > Klebsiella > Klebsiella sp. 1SOBk10mer. The sequence goes on along the minus strand of NZ_JBKIUP010000001.1, from coordinate 9,166 downwards.
AGCATTGCGAGGGGGTGGTCTTTCTACTGTGGGGCTCCCATGCACAGAAGAAAGGCGCGATTATCGATCGCCAGCGCCACTGCGTACTGAAGGCGCCGCACCCGTCACCGCTCTCTGCACATCGCGGCTTCTTTGGCAGCAACCATTTCGTGCAGACCAATCAGTGGCTGACCGAGCGCGGCGAAGCGCCGATTGACTGGATGCCGGTCCTTCCCGCCGAAAGCGAGTGATCGACAGCCATAAAAAAAGCCAGCATCAGCTGGCTTTTTTTATTCAGGGACAGGTATTACGCCTTGTTCTGACGCCACCACTCCGCCAGCAGAACGCCGGTCGCCACAGAGACGTTCAGGCTTTCGACATTGCCGGTACCATCGATGGCGACGCTGAGGTCCGCGCTGGAGATCGCTGCATCCGACAGGCCATCGCGCTCCTGGCCTAACACCAACACCATTTTCTTCGGCAGCTCGGCTTTAAACAGCGGGGTACCATTATGGCTGGAGGTCGAGACAATCGCGTAGCCCGCCTGACGGAATTGATCAAGAGTATCGATGAAGCTGTCGCCGGTGATCGGCTCAACATGTTCCGCACCGCCTTCCGCCGTACGGATCGCCGCGCCGGACTCCAGCACGCCGGCATCCTGAACCACAACGCCCTTCACGCCGAAGTGCGCGCAGCTGCGCATGATCGCCCCGAGGTTGTGCGGGTTACCCACGTCTTCCAGCGCCAGAACGCAATCTTCTTCTGCGGCCTTCGCGACCCACTGGGCAACAGAGGTGCCGTGGCGTTTTTTGATCAGGAAGCAGACGCCGCCGTGGTGATCGGTCCCGGAGGCTTTCGCCAGCTCGGCTTCATCAACCACATGATAGGCTTTACGGTTAGCCGCCATCCAGCGCAGCGCCTCTTTAAAACGCGGCGTCACGCTCTGAATAAACCAGGCGCGGACAATAGCTTCCGGGCGGCTCTGGAACAGGGCCTGACAGGCGTTTTCACCATACACGCGGGTCTCTTCCGCGCGCTGGCGACGCAGCACTTCCGGATCGATAAAGCTCTTCCCGCTGATCCCGCCGTGATCTTCTTTTACCGGCGTCTCATCGCCAGGGGCGCGGGAAACGGTACGCCACGGGGACGCATCGTCACGATGAAAATCATCGCGCTTGCGCTCATCACGCTTGCGGTCATCGCGTTTACGATCGTCACCGCGGCTGTTTCGTTCGTCACGCGCAGGGCGGCTGCGGCCGTCAACACGAGATTTTCCTGGACGACCTCCCCCTTTCCCGGTACGTGGGTTATGGGTGCGTTTGTCAGAATCATCATCACTGCGGACATACATCACTTTGACCTTGCCGCTTTTATTTTTCAGTTCGTCGCTCATCAATTTTCTCCACCTGCGCTGCGCGAAGCGCGCAGATTACCCGATGTGTCATCGCTTCGCCATGATTTCGTTTAAAAGCCGGCCTCTATTGCACTCATCGAACAAAACGCATTGTCCTTAAATAACACTTAATCGATAATATGTAACATCACAGAAACATATCGGCCACGTGCCACGTTGCAACCCATAACCAGAGGTTAGTTATGAATACCGTTTGTGCCAGTTGTCAGGCTCTGAACCGCCTCCCGGACGATCGTAGCGCGGATGGCGCAAAGTGCGGACGCTGCGGTCACGATCTTTTTGACGGCGACGTCATCAACGCGACCGGGGCAACGCTGGATAAACTCTTAAAGGACGATCTGCCGGTCGTTGTTGATTTCTGGGCGCCATGGTGCGGTCCCTGCCGTAGCTTCGCGCCGATCTTTGAAGACGTTGCGGAAGAGCGTAGCGGGAAGATGCGCTTTGTGAAAGTTAACACCGAAGCGGAACGTGAGCTTAGCGCACGGTTTCGTATCCGCAGCATCCCGACCATTATGATGTTCAAAAATGGCGAAGTGATCGACATGCTCAATGGCGCGGTGCCAAAAGCGCCATTTGATAGCTGGCTGAACGAAGCCGGACAGCAGTAATCCTTCCGGGGCACCGCTTGTGCCCCGTTTTAGCCTCTGCGACAATAGCGCTTTTCATTAGCGACTCCCATGACTGATAACGCTGTCCTTCGCCTGCGCGCCGAACGTCTCGCGCGAGCCACCCGCCCTTTCCTTGCGCGCGGTAATCGCATCCGCCGCTGCCAGCGCTGTCTGCTGCCGCTCAAGCAGTGTCTGTGCGCCACGTTAACGCCGGCGCAGTCCACCAGCCGCTTTTGCCTGGTGATGTTTGATACGGAACCGATGAAGCCCAGCAACACCGGTCGGCTCATCGCCGATATTCTGCCGAATACCGAGGCTTATCAATGGTCGAGAACCGAGCCGCCGCAGGGGCTGCTTGACCTGGTCGCCCATCCCGATTACCAGCCGATGGTGGTGTTCCCCGCCTCCTACGCCGGGCCGGAGCGCCAGGTCCTGAGCGCGCCGCCGTCTGGCAAACCGCCGCTGTTTATCATGCTCGACGGCACCTGGACCGAAGCGCGTAAAATGTTCCGTAAGAGCCCTTATCTGGACGCGCTGCCGATAATCTCCGTCGATCTGTCCCGCATCTCAGCCTACCATCTGCGCGAGGCGCACGCCGATGGACAATATTGTACCGCGGAAGTGGCCATCGCCCTGCTGGACCTGGCGGGCGATGCACCGGCCGCCGCAGCGCTTGGCGAACACTTCACCCGCTTCCGGACCCGTTACCTGGCGGGAAAAACCCAGCATAAGGGCAGTATCACAGCGGACCAGGTGGAAAACGTTTAAAATCATTCGGTCACTGGGATGAAAGGAGACCGGTATGAGCCAACGAGGCCTGGAAGCACTGCTGCGACCAAAGTCCATCGCCGTTATTGGCGCATCAATGAAACCGCAGCGCGCTGGCTATCTCATGATGCGCAACCTGCTAGCCGGTGGCTTCAATGGCCCGGTGCTGCCGGTAACCCCCGCCTGGAAGGCGGTGCTCGGGGTGCTGGCGTGGCCCACCATCGAGAGCCTGCCCTTTACGCCGGATCTGGCGGTACTCTGTACCAACGCGCGGCGTAATCTCGAGTTGCTTGAAGCCCTGGGGCAGAAAGGCTGCAAGACCTGCATCATTCTTTCTTCGCAGCCTGAGCAGTATCCGGCGCTGCTGGCGTGCGCCACCCGCCATCAGATGCGCCTGCTCGGCCCCAACAGTCTCGGCCTGCTGGCGCCGTGGCAAGGGTTGAACGCCAGCTTTTCGCCGGTGCCGATCCATCGCGGTAAACTGGCCTTTATCTCGCAATCGGCTGCCGTCTCCAACACCATCCTTGATTGGGCGCAACAGCGCGAGATGGGGTTTTCCTACTTTATCGCGCTGGGTGATAGTCTGGATATAGATGTCGATGACCTGCTGGACTTTCTGGCCCGCGACAGCAAAACCAGCGCCATTTTGCTCTACCTTGAGCATCTCAGCGACGCGCGCCGGTTTGTTTCCGCCGCGCGCAGCGCCTCGCGAAACAAGCCGATCCTGGTGATTAAAAGCGGCCGTAGTCCCGCGGCTCAGAAGCTGTTGCACGTCAACTCCGGGATGGATCCGGCATGGGATGCGGCCATCCAGCGTGCTGGTCTACTGCGGGTCCAGGATACCCATGAGCTCTTCTCCGCCGTAGAAACCCTGAGCCATATGCGCCCGCTGCGCGGTGAAAAACTGATGATCATCAGCAACGGCGCGGCGCCGGCGGCGCTGGCGTTGGATGAGCTTTGGCTGCGTAACGGTAAGCTGGCGACCCTCAGCGAGGAGACGCGCGACGCCCTGCGCCAGGCGCTGCCGGGCGGCGTCGAGATCGCCAACCCACTGGATCTACGCGATGACGCCAGCAGCGAACATTATCAGCGGGCGGTGAATATTCTGCTTAACAGCCAGGACTATGACGCGCTGCTGGTGATCCACTCTCCCAGCGCCGCCGCGCCGGGCACCGAGAGCGCCCTGGCGCTGATCGACGCCCTGAAGCACCATCCGCGTGGCAAATATGTCACCGTGCTGACCAACTGGTGCGGCGAATTCTCCTCCCAGGAGGCGCGACGGCTGTTCAGCGATGCCGGGCTTCCCACCTATCGTACGCCGGAGGGGACCATCACCGCCTTTATGCATATGGTCGAGTACCGCCGCAACCAGAAACAGCTACGCGAGACCCCCGTGCTGCCGGACTCGTTAACCGCCAATACCAGCGAGGCGCATGCCCTGCTCCAGCAAGCGATCGATGACGGTGCCACCACGCTGGATACCCACGAGGTCAGCCCGGTACTCCGGGCCTACGGCATCCACACACTGCCAACCTGGATCGCCGCTGACAGCGCGGAAGCGGTGCATATTGCTGAGCAGATAGGCTATCCGGTTGCGTTGAAGCTGCGTTCCCCGGATATTCCCCACAAATCAGAAGTACAGGGGGTCATGCTGTATCTACGTACCGCGGCAGAAGTGCAGCAGGCAGCGGATGCGATGATCGATCGCGTCAGGCTGGCCTGGCCCCGGGCGCGCATTCATGGCCTGCTGGTGCAGAGTATGGCCAATCGCGCCGGCGCCCAGGAGCTGAGAGTGGTGGTTGAGCACGATCCTCTCTTCGGCCCGTTGATTATGTTGGGCGAAGGCGGCGTGGAGTGGCGGGCCGAGGACCAGGCCGCCGTGGCGCTGCCGCCGCTGAATATGAACCTGGCGCGTTATCTGGTGATCCAGGCGATCAAAAATAAGAAGATCCGCGGCCGCAGCGCATTGCGACCGCTGGATATCGCGGGCTTAAGCCAGCTGCTGGTTCAGGTCTCGAACCTGATCGTCGACTGCCCGGAGATCCAGCGCCTGGATATTCATCCCCTGCTCGCCTCCGGCAACGAGTTTACGGCGCTGGATGTTACCCTTGGGCTTGCTCCCTTCAGCGGCGACAGTGAAAGCCGTCTCGCTATTCGTCCCTATCCGCACCAGCTGGAGGAGTGGGTGGTGATGAAAAATGGCGATCGCTGTCTGTTCCGGCCGATCCTGCCGGAAGATGAACCGCAGCTGCTCGCGTTTATCGCCCAGGTCACCAAAGAAGATCTCTATTATCGCTATTTTAGTGAGATCAACGAATTTACCCATGACGACTTAGCCAATATGACCCAGATCGACTACGATCGAGAAATGGCGTTTGTCGCCGTCAGGACCACCGCGGAACAGAGCGAGATCCTTGGCGTGACGCGGGCGATCTCCGACCCTGATAATATTGATGCCGAGTTTGCTGTGCTGGTCCGTTCAGATTTGAAAGGGTTAGGCCTGGGCCGAAGGCTGCTGGAAAAGCTGATCGCCTATACGCAAAGCCATGGCCTGCAACGGCTGAATGGGATTACGATGCCGAATAACCGAGGCATGATCGGCCTCGCCAGAAAGCTGGGATTCACCGTTGATATTCAGCTGGAAGATGGGATTGTCAGTCTGTCGCTGCCCCTGAATCAGGGATAATCGCGCGACGCTGACCGCAATTGTTGACCACATTAGCGGGTAGTAATGGTATTATTGCCCGCTTACGTCGTCTGCATGGTACAGAAGACCCTTCAATAAACAGAGAAGAAACGCACTGTGATGTTGTCAAAATTTAAGCGTAATAAACATCAACAACACCTTGCCCAACTCCCTAAGCTTTCTCAGTCAGTTGATGATGTAGAGTTCTTTTACGCCCCTGCGGATTTCAGGGAAGCGTTACTGACCCGGATTGCCAACGCCACTCAGCGTATATGCATTATTGCGCTCTACCTGGAGCAAGATGATGGCGGAAAAGGAATTTTGCAGGCCCTGTATGACGCCAAGCGTCAGCGTCCGCAACTGGATGTTCGCGTCCTCGTGGACTGGCACCGCGCTCAACGTGGCCGTATCGGCGCCGCCGCCTCCAACACCAACGCCGACTGGTATTGCCGGATGGCCACTGAAAATCCGGGCGTAGAGATCCCCGTTTACGGCGTGCCGATTAACACCCGGGAGGCGCTCGGCGTTCTCCATTTCAAAGGCTTTATTATCGATGACTGCGTCCTCTACAGCGGCGCCAGCCTGAACGATGTTTATCTGCATCAGCATGATAAGTACCGCTATGATCGATATCAGTGCATCCGAAACGGCAAAATGGCGGACGTCATGTTTGACTGGGTCGACAATAATCTGGTTCAGGGACGCGGTGTGAATCGTCTCGACAGACCGGATCGGCCAAAAAGTCCGGAAATCAAAAACGACATTCGCCAGTACCGTCAGGAGCTCCGCGACCGCAGCTACCATTTTGTCGGCACCGCCGGTGACGAAGAACTCTCCGTCACCCCGCTGGTAGGCCTGGGGAAATCCAGCCTGCTGAACAAAACTATCTTTCACCTGATGCCCTGTGCCGAGCACAAGTTAACGATCTGCACCCCCTACTTCAACCTTCCTGCCGTGCTGGTAAGAAATATCATCCAGCTGCTACGCGACGGTAAACAGGTGGAGATTATTGTCGGCGATAAAACCGCTAACGATTTCTATATTCCCGAAGATCAGCCGTTTAAAATCATCGGCGCGCTTCCTTATCTGTATGAAATCAACCTGCGGCGTTTCCTCAGCCGGCTGCAGTATTATGTGAATACCGATCAGCTGATCGTACGCCTGTGGAAGGATGACGATAACAGCTACCACCTGAAAGGCATGTGGGTTGACGATGAGTGGATGCTGCTCACCGGCAACAACCTTAACCCGCGCGCCTGGCGACTCGATCTGGAAAATGCCATTCTGATCCACGATCCAAAGCAGCAGTTGGGGGCCATGCGGGAGAAAGAGCTGAATCTCATCCGCACCCACACCACGGTGGTGAAACATTATCGGGATCTGCAAAGTATTGCCGACTACCCGGTGAAAGTGCGTAAACTGATCCGCCGACTGCGGCGGATCCGCATCGACCGGCTGATCAGCCGTATTCTCTGACAATCAGCCCCGCCTCGACGGGGCTTTTTTCTGGAAGCACTATGCGTACAATAATCGTGATTGCTTCGCTGATGTTAACGGGCTGCAGCCACATGGCAAATGATGCATGGTCCGGTCAGGACAAAGCCCAGCATTTTCTGGCCTCGGCGATGCTGTCTGCCGCGGGCAATGAATATGCGCAACATCAGGGTTACAGCCGGGACCGCAGCGCCGCTATCGGCCTGATGTTTTCTGTCAGCCTCGGCGCCTCAAAAGAGCTTTGGGACAGCCGCCCGGCAGGGAGCGGCTGGAGCTGGAAGGATTTCGCCTGGGATGTAGCCGGCGCGACCACCGGCTACGCTGTGTGGCAACTGGCGCACCAGTAGCGGCTAAAGACGCAGGCCTTTGCCCTTGCGATGCAGCATCAGGGAGACCAGGAAGGCGATGGCCGCCATCACCGTTACGTACCAGTAAAAAGCGTGCTCTATCCCCGCCGATTTAAGCGACAGCGCGACATACTCCGCCGAGCCGCCAAACAGGGCATTCGCGACGGCATAGGAAAGCCCTACCCCAAGCGCACGAACCTGCGCCGGGAACATCTCGGCCTTCAGGATGCCGCTGATCGAGGTATAGAAACTGACAATCAGCAAGGCGCAGATCACCAGGCCGAAGGCAGCATAGGGGGAGCTCACTTTTTGCAAGGCGCTCAGGATAGGCACGGTAAATAATGTCGCCAGTACGCCAAAGCACAGCATGGAGGTACGGCGGCCTACTTTATCCGAAAAAGCGCCGAACAGCGGTTGAACCAGCATATAAACGAACAGCGCCGCAGTCATGATCACGCTGGCGGTGCTGGCCGTCATTCCCGCCGTGTTGACCAGATACTTTTGCATATAGGTAGTAAAGGTATAAAAGGTCAGCGATCCGGCGGCGGTAAAGCCCAACACCATCACGAAGGCCCGGCGATTACGCCACAACCCTTTAAATGAGCCAGCCTCTTTCAGCGCCCGGGTCTCCTGCTTCGAGGTTTCGTCCAGCTGGCGACGCAGCCACAGCGCGACGATGGCCAGTACTGCCCCGAGAGCAAAAGGAATACGCCATCCCCATGCATGCAGATCTTCGTCGCTCAGCACCTGCTGGAGCGCCACGACCACTAATACCGCCAGTAGCTGTCCGCCAATTAACGTGACGTACTGGAAAGAGGCGTAGAAGCCTTTCTTTCCTTCAATCGCCACTTCACTCATATAGGTCGCGCTGGTGCCATATTCTCCCCCGACCGACAGCCCCTGGAACAGACGGGCCAACAGAAGCAACGCCGGAGCCCAGGTGCCGATGACTGCATAGCCCGGCAGGCAGGCAATTACCAGTGAACCAAAGCACATCATGCAGACCGAAATAAGCATGGAAGTTTTACGTCCGCGGCGGTCAGCGATCCGACCAAACAGCCAGCCACCGATAGGACGCATCAGAAATCCGGCGGCGAATACGCCTGCCGTTTGTAAAAGTTGAGTGGTGGTATTTCCGGATGGAAAGAAGATATGGGCAAAATAGAGCGAGCAGAATGAGTAGACGTAAAAATCAAACCACTCAACCAGATTTCCCGAGGAAGCGCCAACAATTGCCCAAATACGACGACGGGTGTCAGCCTGCTCCGGCGCGGCCCGTTCGGTAATGCTACTCTCTGTCATTGTTATATTGCTCCAGCAAAGACTGCAATCTGTCTTGTCGGGCGTACCACGTCACGCAGACAAATTAGTTAGTAAACTAAATGTTATATAATTGTTATATCTTTATATGTGATTGCATTCACATTTTTTTTCGTAAGCACGGTTTTCGCGATCAACGCCAGCGCAGGAGCAAGGAAAAAGTGGATTATGGCGAAGGGATTGCCACGACGGGGTTTTATGTTGCTTTGAATGAAGATGATGAGGGAGATATGGTGGGATTTTCGCCGGAGGCGGTGCTGAGCCCCCCTGGCCGGGCTACCGGGGCGTGGCTCCATGTCGGACCCGTAGCCCCGTAAAGCGCAGCGCCACCGGGGAGATATATACCCCACACAGCAAAAAACCCCGCACCTTTCGGGACGGGGTTCTTGTTAAAACGCAAAAACAAAAGGCCCAGTCTTTCGACTGAGCCTTCTGCTTTATTTGATGCCTGGCAGTTCCCTACTCTCACATGGGGAGACCCCACACTACCATCGGCGCTACGGCGTTTCACTTCTGAGTTCGGCATGGGGTCAGGTGGGACCACCGCGCT